>JBEKWM010000022.1:0-3734 GCA_049513025.1 Sedimentisphaerales bacterium | reverse complement strand
TTCGTTGCGATACTTGCCGGGGCCGCGCTATCGACCTTGATTATACTGACCCGAATACAGGTGAGATACTGGCAGAACGGCTTAACGTTGTTTGAACACGCTCTTAAGGTTACCAAAAACAACTCGGTAGCAGAAAATAGCTATGGATGCGCTTTGTTTGATGACGGCCGTGTCGATGAAGCGATACAGCACTTGAGCAATGCGGTGCGGATAAGTCCGACGTTTTTCGATGCCCGCAATAACCTCGGCAAGGTATTACTAAAACAGGGAAAGCTTAATGAAGCTGTCGTGTGTTTTAATGAACTTTTAAAACGAAAGAAAGATTCTGCGGAACTGTATTATAATTTGGGCATAGCATTAAACCTGCAAAATAAATACGAAGAAGCCGTAAAGTGCTTTGCCAGAGCATTGGAACTGGACGCAAAATACCCTGATGCTCATAACAAGATGGGGACTGCACTGTTGGCAGCGGGAAAGAACATTGAGGCCATAAAGTACCTCAATGAAGCCCTGCGAATAAGTTCCAATGACGCGGGGCTTTATGAAAAACTCGGCAATGCTTACGCTCAATCAGGCAGGTATGAACAGGCAATTCAGAATTGGACCAAAACGGCGGAGTTAAAACCCGACAGCGCTAATGTTCTTAACAATCTGGCTTGGTTGCTGGCCACTGTAAATAACACATTTGTTCAGGACGCTAATAAAGCCATTGAACTTGCTCATCACGCCTGTGAACTTACAGATTATAACGAACCATCGTACATGGATACCTTGGCCGTCGCCTATGCCGCCGCAGGCAGGTTTGAGGACGCGGTGATGACTGCACAGCAAGCCGTCGATACTGCTAAGTCCAGCGGTCAAGAAAAACTGGCTAGTGAAATTCAGAATCGATTGGAGCTTTACCAGGCAGGTCGGCCGTATCGCGGAAAATAATGTCCAGCATCTGAGTCTACTTGCCTAGTATGAGATCGAACCAAGATATGGCAAGAGACGCTTTTATTGCTCGGCTTCGGTGCGGTGACAATCAGAAAATTCAGGGCTTGAAAAGCTCCATGTTTCCTTTTCATCTTTTTTCTCTTTGTTAAAAAATCCGTGTCTTTGCTCGGCTTCAAGATGAAGGCCCAAGGCCTTCTACCCTCCGTAGCAGTAAAGCGAAGGACGGGCCGCGGACAAAGCGAAAGGGTATCGCAGATGCTTGTATCGAGAATACCCTTAGCCGAAGAACGCAAGCCGAGCAAAAGCAGTGTTAATCCGTGTAAATCAGTGTCAAAAAAATAATTCTCTGTACTCTCTGTGTCCTCTATGGCTAAAAAACAGTGTTAATCAGTGTAAATCCGTGTCTAAGAAACAGCTTCCTCTGCGTAATCTGCGTCTAAAAAATTATTTGTGTCTTGGTGTCTTCGCCCGCCACAATGACGGCGGGTAAACTGCGCTACGAAGGGCAGGCGAACCCCGAAGCAGGCTTCGGGGCTAACCAATGGGCTAAGGAAAAGCTTGCCTTAGGGGGAGAATTTGCGTAAAATTCAGGGCAAGTTTGATACGCGTTACAACTTTACAGGAAAGGAGTTATAAATGTCTGACTATTCGATGAACCCTGAAGGGGAAAAATTTCAACTGCCAAGCCAGGAGGACTACGCAAAGGAACTCAAGAGAGTGGAATCGCTGGCAGAGGCCGCCCGCAAGGAAGGCAAGGAAATCGTCGTGGTGATGGGGGTTGGGTTCGTCGGGGCGGTGATGGCGGCCATAATAGCAGACACGGTCGATAAGAAGACGGGCAAGCCCAGCAAGTTCGTCATCGGCTGCCAAAGACCCAGCACGCGGAGTTACTGGAAGATACCGATGCTCAACGAGGGCCGCTCGCCCGTCAAGGCGGAGGACCCGGAAGTTGACCCGATGATAAAGCGGTGCGTGCTGGAAAAAAAGACGCTCATCGCGACATATAACAGCGACTGCCTTAAACTGGCGGATTGCGTGGTTGTTGATGTGCAGTGCGACTATACAAAGGAAAAGCTGGGGAATATGCGGACGGGCAAGGTTGAGATGGGCGCACTGGAAGCGACGATGAAGACAATAGCCGACAGAGTGCAGGCGAATTGCCTGACGCTGATTGAGACGACGGTTGCGCCGGGGACGACGGAGTTTATCGCGTGGCCGATTATGAAAAAGGCGTTTGCCGGCCGAGGAATAAAGACGGAGCCGTTGCTGGCGCATAGTTTCGAGCGAGTGATGCCGGGCAGACATTATGTTTCATCGATTCGGGATTTCTGGCGGGTTTGTTCCGGCTGCAACGAGGAGGCGAGGAAACGGGTTGAGAAATTCCTGCACGAGGTTTTGAATACGAAGGATTTCCCGTTGACGGTAATGGACAGGCCGATTGAATCAGAAACAACGAAGATTGTTGAGAACTCATTTCGGGCGACGACACTGGCGTTTTTGGATGAGTGGAGTATTTTCGCGGAGCGCAATGGCGTTGACCTGATTAAGGTCATCAAGGCGATAAAGATGAGGCCCACGCACAACAATATGATATTCCCCGGCCCCGGCATAGGCGGGTACTGTCTGCCCAAAGACGGCGGGCTTGGATATTGGGCGTATAAGCACATCCTGGGGTTCGAGGATGACATATTCAAGATGACGACCACGGCGATAGACGTGAACGATACGCGAGGGTTGCACGTTGCGGAACTGACTCGTGATGCGCTCCGAAATATGGGCAAAATGATAGCCGGCGCGAAGGTGCTACTGTGCGGGGCAAGTTATCGTCAAGATGTCGGGGACACGCGATACAGCGGCTCGGAGATAGTCGTGAGAAAGCTTACGGAGATGGGAGCAGAGATGCAGGTTCACGACCCCTACGTTGAGCACTGGTATGAACTGGAGCAGCAGGACGTATATCCCGCGCCGGGACATTCGTGGTCGAGATTTTTCCATAACCAGGATGAGCTTGTAAAAATCCGTGTGCAGTGTAAACTGCCCGCGGCGATTAAGGGTG
The DNA here is from genome assembly GCA_049513025.1 of Sedimentisphaerales bacterium. Lineage (GTDB taxonomy): Bacteria > Planctomycetota > Phycisphaerae > Sedimentisphaerales > Anaerobacaceae > Fen-1362. Next base: position 742 of record JBEKWM010000022.1, on the reverse strand, counting down.
TCGCGGCGCTGATATTAGCTGTTCCGCATCAGGAATACCTGAACCTTGAGCCGAAGAAAATAGTAGAATGGGCAGGCGGGCCGATAGCGATAATCGACTGCTTTGGGATACTGAGCGATGAACAGATAAGGCAGTACTTCGCGCTTGGCTGTGAAGTCAAAGGCCTCGGCAGAGGACATATACAGCGGATAAAAGAGAACGTCCGCCAAAGGCGAGAGCTCGCTAAATAGCGGATTTGCAAGACAGGTTCGCGATAATATAAATTGGGCAGCGTTATAGTGACTTTGGAACACCGCCAAAAGCACATAGTGATACTAATATGCGTCGGCATCATCGCAGGCACTTTTGTCGCGTATGAGCCGATTCGACACAACGGGTTTGTCAACTATGACGACGACAAATACATAACGAAGAACCCCGAGGTAACCGGCAGGATAACGCGGCAGTCGGTAATCTGGGCATTCACGAAGTTTCACTCATCGAACTGGCATCCGCTGACTTGGCTAAGTCATATGCTGGATTATCAATTTTTCGGTCTCAACCCATTAGGTCATCATCTTGTCAGCGTTGCGATTCATATTGTCAACGCCCTGCTGCTTTTGTGGATTCTTACAAACATCACGGGCGCCATCTGGCCAAGTGCGTTTGTAGCCGCGGTCTTCGCACTGCACCCGCTTCAGGTGGAATCTGTGGCGTGGGCTGCAGAGCGAAAGACGGTATTGAGCGGACTTTTCTGGTTTCT
>JBEKWM010000021.1:0-4599 GCA_049513025.1 Sedimentisphaerales bacterium | reverse complement strand
GGGCATCGCGCTACTGCTGATATGTTATTTGGAATGTAAGTGCGGGGCCGTAGCTCAATTGGCTAGAGCATCGGACTGTCGATCCGAAGGTTGAGGGTTCGAGCCCCTTCGGCCTCGCTGGTAATAAAAAAGGTCGCCTTTCTGGCGACCTTTTTTATTAAACTCGTCCACAGGATATTATCTGGGTTTGCTGTACCATTCCTTTACGACCTTCTCCGCCGGCTTGCCATAAATGCAGAAAGTGGTATCGGTTTTCGCTTTTTCGAGTGAGTAAAGGTCGCTGTGCCAGTCCCACCACGCATAACCGATGAACCAAGGCTCGTCCCAGAATACCTCTAACATCGCCTGGTAAAACCTTGCCTGTTCATCGCCGTCGTAAACCATCGTATTGGGGTCGTTGTGGGTCCACGGCGCGGCGCTGCAGCCCTTGGCGCTGCATAATCCCAGTTCGATGAAAAAGACGGGGCGGTCATATCTTTGGCTGACCTTGCGCAGATTTTCTTTTATCGGCAGCACCCGGCGTTTCATGGCTTCTACGGATGTGTCCGAAACTAAAACCTTGTTGGGGTCTTTCTTGCCCGGCTGTTCTTCGTCGGCCCCTATCGCATAATATCCGCTTATGCTTATTATGTCTGTTGCGTCCCACCATCTTACTTTGTTTTCATTGCCGTGATTGGCGTTGTAGGTGACTGCGCCGGGATAAACCTTTCGTACCTCGGCAATCAGGTTGCGCCAGCGGTCAATAAACGGCTCAGTTGTTCCCATCTCGCAGCCCAGGCAAAGCATTTCGCAGTTTGTTTCCTTTGCAATTTGTGCGTAATGAAGGATGAACCGATTGAAGCTGTTCCACCATTGTCCCCAGGCATTCACGTCGATTGTTTTGCCGTCCGGATTTTTGAACTGAATATATCCCCGCCATGTGCCGTCCCGCACGTTGACTGTGGGTTTGAGTATGACTTTCAGATTATTCTTGCGGGCCAGCTCGATAGCCCTGCGAATCTCATTATCTGTGACCATACAGGGGTCATCTTCGCCCCAGAGGATATTCGTATCATCCGGCTTGTTCATTTCCGCGCCAAAAGCGATGCAAACCCAGTTGGCGTTTGTTTCCGCCAGCTTTTTCATCGACTCAACAGGGACGTCGCCGAGATATTGTCCCCGCGTTCCCACCCAGCCCCAGCTATGCCCCTTTATAAACCCGGTTGGCGAAAACGTATGGGTGTATTTGGAGGGTTGATTCACTTCTGCCGCCTGGCAAGTGCAAATAGAGATAGTCAGAACGAACGGCAACAATCGTTTAATCATAGCCATTTCTCCAGTCAGTTGTGTTTCCCGTATTTTATTTCCACGCGTGATACTTGTGCTTCGGTATTATATTCGATTTTCAGAAATTTAAAATCATTGACGATAGTATTTTCAAATTCGCCTGAGTAGAGGACAGGGGAGTAGTAGCTATAGTCGCCTTTGCCCGTGAAGTAATCATGGCGAGAGAATTTGACTGGTTTGAACTCCTGGCCGTCGGCGGATTCGTAGAAATTGAAATCTGAAACGGCCTGTGGAAAGAACGAATAGACCTTCCAGGAAACAATCGGGCCTTCGATTTTGTAAATTATGGAACCGCCTGCTGCACCTTTTAGCCGGTGCATATCCTCTTTGAATTTGCGTGCCTCTTTTGTCTCTACCGATAGTGTTCCTTCGCGATTGCTGATTAATTTGAAATCCTGCAGTTCATCCACAAGTGTTTTGCGGGTTACAGATACCGGACCAACGATGTTTGAGGGCTTCGATTCTCCGGCGCTGTTTTGGGCTGTAACACGGTAAAAATAGCTCTTGCCAATCTCGACTCCTGTATCATTGAATAGTGGCCGGTATTGGAAATCGGCGTCGGATATATTGCGTCCTGCGATTTGCCAGGGGCCATTTTCACTTTCAGCTCTTTCGACTGTGTAACCGGAAGCGCCTGCGCTGCCTTGCCATGAAATAGCCGCCACGTCTTTGATATCAAGAAGAACCGGTGCATCGGGTCTTAAGATTGGCTCAGCCAGCATCTTTCTGATATTGAAGGCCTTTTGACGCATCAGGGATAAAGCATTGGTTTCGTCAAAAGCATCGCCGGACGTAAACCCAGGCCAATGGTATGCCTTGTAAATGTCGCCTCCGTACGGTTCGCTGTGGGAATAGAAGCCGCCGTCGCGGTTGTGGAAACGCAGCGACCAGATTAAAACACCGCTTATATTTTCTTTCATCACGGCATTAAGGAGGGATTCGACGTCTTTGGTGGGGATGAATCCGAATTCGCCGACGAAATAGGCCTTTTTGCCGCGGGCAAGAGCGGCGGTCTTTTTAATCTGTTCAATCATCTCGGCAGGGCTTATCACCACCTTGAACATAATCGGGTAGTGATGAGTCGTAACGATATCGATATTTTTATCCTGCAGCGACAGGTCGCGAACGGGGGTGAGATGATAGCCATCCATAACAAGATGGTTCTGGTCGATACTTTTAATGTATGCGGCGGCCTTTACCGTCCACTCAGGGGAGCATATAAGCTCATTACCGGTCTCCCAGGCGAGGATGGCCTTGTCATCCCGGTACTTTATGCCCGTGATTGAATTGATGCGGTTTACGACGGAATTGACTATTGCTTTGTAATCCTCGAAGAGATTCGGGTCGGTCCAGAAATCTTCTCTTGTTTTCCCCCTGAATGCGGCGCAGGCCTCGATTCCGCCCCACCATCTGGCGTTGTCGATAAAGGGGAAAATGATACGAATACCCTTTCGGTTGGCTATAGCCAAAGTCATATCGAGTGATTTGTAGGCCTCCTCGTTGAATTTGCCCGGCCCGATTACGTGCCGGGGGATATTGGGGTCTTCTCCGGGTCTGCGGACAGATAGTGTGTAAATACGGGCGACCTGGCCCCCCATTTGCCTTACGGATTCGAGCGCATCGTTGATTTCAAACTCATCAGGCAGCCGCCAGGGATTCATTTCGGCGAAGGGCATATTATCTTCGTTATAGTGCAGGCAGGGAATGTTAAAACTTATGAAGCGGAACTCGCCGGTTTCGTCCATCAGTTTGTCGCCCCTGGCATAGACGAAAGTTTTGAACATGGAATCGGGTTGCAGGGCCGAAGTTTCAGCGTGTCCAGTTGAGACAGTTGAAGTGACAATTGCGAGCAGAACAATGAGTTTTTTCATTTACGCCTTTCCTGCGTTATCGAAATTGTATCGTGATAGAACAAAGTCCTGCCATTTTAGCGTTGGCGTTATTTCTATCAAGTATCTTCAGTGAAGGAACGAAGTTTTGAATGTCCCCAAAATAAGCGGGGCCTGCCCCGCCCAATCGGCGTTGCAGGCCCCGAAGAAGACACTAATTAACAAGTTGCGTTTACTACGGCCACAGTATCGTGGTATGCCACTGTTTTTCCATTGTAGCCAGGTCGGCAAAGTTGACACACTGGTTCGGGTCTGTTGCCGGGTTTGCTACCCCGTCCGTGTTGATATTAGCCGGGGAAACCAGCGGCAGGAAGACATGTCCAGCACCGTCGGTTGCCAGCCAGGCCACTTCAGCCGGAGACAGAGTATAGTCGTAAACCTGGAAGTCCTGCATGTAGCCGTTCCACATACCCCAGTTGCCGCCGCGTGTGCCGACACGGAATGCTCCCACGGCCCAGTTAAACAGCGGGCCATATTCATTTACGTTCACATCCCCAGGTTGCTCATTCGCGTCAGTATGCGCGACAAGCATGCCGTTGGAATAAACCAGAATGTGGTCGGGGCTCTTGGTGAATGCCCAGTGGTTCCATCTTCCGCCAAAGTCGCCGGAGGTCATCTGTGCGTAGGCATTTATGTACGGAGATCTCTTTTGGAAGTTGACGGTCCAAGGAGTTGTGGGTGCCGGACACTCGACTTCAACGGTTTCGAGTGTCACAGCAGCATTCCAGACACCGAAAACTCCATCCCATTGGTTGTGCATGTTGGCTGCGGTCAGATCCGCGTTGATCCATATCGAGAAGCTTATGCCGCCGCCGTCGGCTGTATTATGAGTGGCGTCACCCATAAAGCCCAACGCCGCTACATTGACATCAACATAGCACCCACCTGGTGGAGGCAGGTAGAGACAGGTTTGACCATTACGGCCACCGCCGGATTTCCAGTTTTGGCCGCTCAAAAGAAAACCTGAGATGGTGCCTGTATAGTTGTTCGCGTCGCCTGTTCCAGCGTCGTAAACGTATTGGTTCTGGTCAGTACCACCCGCATCGTCAAACTTGAACCAAAGTATCGGAGCTTTTGCGGGTTGCGTGCATGGTGAAAAAACGTAGTTTTCAGCGTGCTGGAGCCAGTTGTTCGCAAGGACGTCGAGATCGTTGAGGTCAACGTAGCAGTCCCCGGTCAGGTCAGCCGTTGGGCCGTATTGAGGCACGCACGACGGACCGTACAGCCGGATATTGTCGAACATCACGACGCTGTTGACGTCGTGGCCATCGGTATCGATCGTGTCGCCACGTACACCAAAACCTATGGAGAAGCCGTTTATCGCGTTCAGGTTCACAGCATGTGGAGCGCCTAAAGCGTTGATGTCGGTGAGCCTGGTGTACCA
>JBEKWM010000020.1:0-6350 GCA_049513025.1 Sedimentisphaerales bacterium | reverse complement strand
GTAAGAGTACCCCCAATATCCTGAACAATTGCGGCGAATGAAGCGCCTGCGAAAACAAATACTACCAGCGTAACCATCCATAACGTGGCTTTAGCGTGTCTCATTCTCTAACTCCTCCATCTTCTTCTCATTTCACTCTCTTCCGTGTGCCGCAGCCATCTCTGGTGGCGGCATTTTAACTACTGCAATACTAACGGGCAGTTTTCCGTTTGTCAAGTAAAATCCTACTATTTTTAAGGTTTTTTTTCTATTTTTATTGCAGCAACAAGTTGAGAATCCGAACATCCTTGAAGTTGATAATGCCATCCTGATTTAAATCGCACCTGTCGTCATATAAATCAAAGGTATTAGAGTCAGATGAGTTTAACTGGCCGCCAAGGGCTATGTTGAGCAGGCGGACATCTTTAAAATTGATTATGCCGTCAAAATTGACGTCGCCCTGTTTCGGTGTCCAAGCAAGTCCTCCCGGCCCATAGGCGATTCTCATAAGTGGGTCTCCGATAAGGACTTCCGACCAGCTAAGATAAGGAATGGCAGTGAAAGCGGCTTCAACGAGGGTCAAATCCGCCCTGCCGGTGCCATTGGGGTCAGCAAGGAGGTTATAAAACAGAAATTCATTATCAATAGCGGCATCTGACTGTGGTTCAAAACTATGGCCGATGGCGGCCGTGCCCCCTATGGATATGAAATCCACCAATTTACCCTGCGGAGTCGGCGCCGTATTCACATCAGAGAACATCGTTACTCCGTTATAGCTTTCGATAGAGGTGAAAACAGCCCCGTTTACAACGTTAAAAAGGGGCCCTCCGCCTGGGCTGCCTGCCAGAAGATAATTGGATGAACTACCTTCATCGCCATTTGTGCCGTAGGTTGCCAGCAACACAATTCCCTGTGGATTGACCCTGCTGGTGGGATTGGCCGTCGCATAGCTGTTCAAGTCCGTTTGGGATGTGCGAACTGCCATTCGCCGGTCGAGCATAACACCGACCGCACCGGTTGAGACCGGAAATCCGCCAATATTGAGGATTCCTTCGGTGGGGTCGCTGTTTGTCAACATCATATAGCCATTGATGTAGTCCTCTCTGACCCTGCACTGGTCGGCATCAGGAGGCTGATTGACAACATCGCTGTATTCCCAGTATTCCACACCGGAAGTGAGGTTGAACGTGCGATTGTAGTCGAAATTCTGGGTTTGGCCGGGCGCATCGTCAAAGACAGCTACCGCCTGTGCCGGATTAACACCGTATAATGGACTTGAGGCCCTTTTGGCTCTTTCGAGCATCGCTCTGATGGCAAAAATGGCGCTTTTACCTTGCGCCTTTGGCCCATCAAGCCGGGCAGTCAAATACATATCTCCAACATTAAACCTGCGGTCAACTGTGCCATAGTAATACGTGGTTATAAAATTGGGAGGTTTTCCCGGCTTAGGCGGAAGCATAATTCCTTCCATTCGCGGATTTTCAACCAATGGGGCCAGCAGGGAAATCGCATTTGTCCAACGGAACTGCTTTGTGCCCGGAGGCACCCGAGGGAACTCCGTAATACTGCTGTGATAACCTTGGTAGGGGTTAACCATTCGATTAGTGCGCGGGAAGCTGTTGGCATCATAGTCGCAGACCCACAGGCAGGTAAGTTCGGACTCGACGGACGCTGCATCAATGGAAGATTCCTGATTAATGACCGTGTTATAATTTGAACCGGCGGGATAAACAGCATCGGAGTAAACAGTATCTAGGATGCGATACGGCATACCGGCGGTCGTGATTATTACTTTGACCTGCGTGATTCGATTGGGATAGTTGGAATCAGCCAAATAGGTCCTGAGGGGTGAGGCAATAAGGTCATTATATTGTTGCCTTGTGATGATTTCATCGGCCGGAGTCGCTGAGGGGCCGCTGGAATCAGCAAGGCCTGACAAACTGAGCACCTGCGAATCGGTGATTTGAGGATAATACTGCCGATACATTTTAGCGACATACCGACTTGTGGGACTGTTCTGATTTACAAGAATAACCACATCCTCCGGGCCTAATTGGCCATAAGCACAAGATGAAATCAGGAATAGCAAAAAGATGATAAACCTTCCACAGGTACCTCCCGGCACACTCTGCCCTGCGAAAAGCTTTCTCATGTTCAGCATCCCTTCTCCTCCTCCAACCGCAAGAAACTGCAACCCGACGGTCAAAGGTAAAACCCGGCCAGCTGACTGGGGCGTAGGAGCTAATGCTTTAAATCAAAACAACAGACAGCAACCAGCCAAAGCAAATTACTTATATTATTTTCGGCGTCGCAACGCGAACGCCGCCGCAGTCACTAATAAAACCATACTGGCAGGTTCAGGGGTGATTGTAAAGACATGCTGGGAACCCGCCGCATAAAAATATGTGCCGCCGTATGCAGTATTATCACTGTTGTCAAATGTTGTGCCGGCGCTGTCGGCGAGGATGCCGAACCAGCCGGCGCCTTCATTCATAATGGTATAAGCCGCCGAAGACGCCATGGGGTTTAGAGCTGCTTTAATTGTAAAGCTACATATCTCGGAATAATTGGCGGCATTATCAATATTATTGTCCATACCTACGCCAATCAGCGAGGGCGCTCCGGTGACAATCTGTGACACAGCAACTTGTCGAACCTCGCCGGTAACTGGATCATTCAATGAGGAACTCTGATATGCAGGATACGCCCGGTTGGGATTAGGCGCCAGAACATTCAGAGATGTTATTGAGATTACATTTGTATTGTCAACGCTAAGGTCAAGCTGCCACGTATCCAGGCCTTTGTTGGGTTTCTCTATACCGGCCGGAGTATATATCCATGCCCAGATGTACACATTGGTTGTTTCACCGGGCATAAGGGACGTTTTATCCGCAGTCATTTTGAAAACCAACGTGGGATCCGTCAAAGTCGGACCAGCAACAGACACAGAACACAGACAAAGCAGTGCCAATATAGGTAATATGGCAAGGCAGAGACTCGATTTGCTTTTCACCATAATGCTCCTCCACCCAACTAAACTAAACAAACATTTCTTGCCCATTATTGAGGGCATTCATCACCTAAGGCCTCATCCATGGCCCTCTCATTAAAAAAGAACCACTCCAATTTGTAATTATAATGCAAATTGCCTAAATGTCAACAATAAAAAAAATTAAAATTCGCATTTTTTGTGTTTTGCCTCAATTCGGCAATCTGATGCCTTAGTCCAATAATAATGGCCTTACGGTCAAAATTCCGCACGAAGCTTCTATAGGGGGTTAGAGGTTTGCCCATTTTAACACCTGTCAGACCGGGCTAAAAATGGATATGTTGCTTTTTGTCAACATCAATGCTTGACAAAATCAACACAATCACTATTATTGATGTTGTAACTCATCTCAAACTTCAAGACAGTTCACGGGCACGGAACGCCCAAAAATGGAGAGCCGGGTAAAAGCTATGGCTGAAAAGTCGATTTTGGTGGTAGATGATGACCGTGTAATCCGCGACTGCCTGACGGAGTTTTTGAAGACGGAGGGATTCAAGACGGGTGTCGCAGCAACGGTCAAAGAGGCGTCGGCAGAATTGGAAAAGCAGGATTACTCGCTTGTTATTACCGAAATCAACCTGCCCGACGGCGACGGCTTTCAATTACTGGACATAATAAGGCATAACTATCCGCAGACCGTTGTCGTCGTAATCACGGGCTATGGAACTATCGAAAGCGCGGTGCGGGCAATCAAGACCGGGGCTTATGATTATCTCACCAAGCCGATTAACGACCATTCTCCTTTTCCTCTGCTGTTATAATAACAGGGCCGCTTCACATCCTAAAGCGGCCCCATACGATTTGCTCAAGGAGAAAAATAATCCGACATACCTCTCTTCTTGCATGTCTGAGTTACTTTCTCTCTCTTACTTTTTTCGCCGCAGAGCCATCGCTCCCAGTCCAAGCAACATCATCGTTGCCGGCTCGGGAATACAAATCGTGTCAACGTCAATGTAGTCCAGAGAAGTAGGTGGGTCAGGTGAACCACCCGCTGCCATCACATAAAAGTCTATCTTCTCAACATAAGGATTCGGCGTAATCCTGATCCCGAAATCAGCATCCCCCTGTCCCTGAAGAACCACATACGTAAAGGTGGTGCTGCCGCCATCGGTCGCTGACACCGTAATACCGTTTACAACCAAGTTGCCGACATCGACCCAAATCTCCTTGTAGTCATTGGGATGTTCGTAATTTGGAATTTCCAAGGATACGTGAATGAAGTCGCTCGCGTTAATTGCGCTGATGCCGTCCCATGAGCCGTTGAACATCGGCGTGATTGTGGCTGCAACCTTGTTGGGGTATGGATTTGAAACGATTTCCGGGTCGGCTGTATAACCGCTGCCGGAAGCCAGCACATAGCCGGGGGTAAAATCCCAGAACTCATGTGTAGAGCCAGGAACTCCTTCGTTCCACCATCCCAAACTAAGGGCAGCCAATCCGACATTTGCCCCTGCACACAGACAAAATACAACCAACAAAAGTAAAACAACTTTTCTCATACTCTTCTCCTCCAATAAATTCAGATCTCAAGATGTGAGGGATAATGCTGCGGGAGATAAAAGAGGGATACTCATTCTGACTATGAGCACAAAACCAATGCTCTTCTTCCTGCTTCTCATCACTCTCACTCTTCGTCCTTCTTCTTGCCGCCGGCTGGCCTGGTGTGGCCTACGCAACCGACAACTGGCATCAATCTATGCGCGGAGACCGATAATGTCAAGCGCAAAATCGAAATTCCAGTAAACTTTTTTTAGGAATCGGGCAAAAAAACGGTAGATATCAGGCAAACCCTTATTTTGGGCTGTAAAGGCCAATATAAGCTTAAAGCATATAAGCTCAAATACAAATAGTATTAGTAAATCTGAAAAGGTCTCTCAAAGCCCGGAAATCCTGCTTTTTGATAATTTTTCCGACTTTCCCGAACGAACGCCTGCTTTTAGTTCAAAAAAGCCGTAGATTCCTTCATAAAATTTGATTTCAACGCCTGAATAGAAAAAGGGCTGTGTTGTTTGAACACAGCCCTTTGATTTGTAAAACATGTTGTCTTTTCGAGCTTTTTATGCTCTGTGTTTCCTGCGAATCAAGCTCAACACACCCAGACCAAGCAGGCAAACCGTCGCCGGCTCGGGAATGGGCGTATAGTTATAGGCTACGATTACCCCAGCCTGGCCGGTTGTTGACATGCTTGACGCCATGTTACCGCCGGTAGTCTGAAGAGCGGTGTAAGCATCGCTGACAAGACCGAACGTCAGGCTGCCCGTGCCGATAAAGGAAGCCAGCCCGGAATTATATAACAGGACTTCGCTGTCGGAAGGGGTGAAAGTCGCCACGGTAGTACCAGACGTTCCGGCATAATTCGTGGTGCCATCATACTTGGTCAAGTACACGGTGTACTTCTCCGCATCCGTATAGCCCGCCGTTGAAACCACCGAACCGCCAAAAGACAAGTTTACGTTGGCCCACGTGTGGTAATCCGTGGGGTCGGATGGCCAGTACGTATAGACATTAAATGCTTGGGTGCCGGTGGCAGGGCTGGTGGGGTTAGTGTTTTCGACACCCAGAGATGCCTGCAAAGCGGTCGAAACGGTTATCGAGACACTGTTGAGCGTGCCCAGCGATGAATCAAACTGGGAGACAACCAAATCCCGGTCCGCAACCTGATTGAACAGGCCGCTGATACTGTCGGTATAACTTACCACGGTTGCGCTTGCCGATACGGTAATCATCAACGCCGTTACTATTGCACAAATTGCTACTAATTTTCTCATACTCTTCTCCTCGAAAAAAATAAACATTTCAAGATGTGAGGGACGTTGTAACGGGAGATAAAAGAGGGATACTCATTCTTACTATGAGTGAAAAACCAAAGCTCTCTTTCCTTCTTCTCATCACTCTCTTCGCCCTTATTCATACTTGCAGGCCCATACAGGCCCATAAAATAGACCTACCAGTACTCTACAAATCTACACCCCTTCCTTCTGAATGTCAAGATAAAAACTTGAAAAAACAGCAAATTTACCGCTTTTCTCGCGCTTTTCCCGGACGAACACCGATTTTAGCTCAAAAACGCGGTAGATTCCTTCATAAAATTTGATTTCAACGCCTGAATATAAAAAGGGCTGTGTTGTTTGGACACAGCCCTCTGTTTTATAAAACAGATTGTCTTTTCGAGTTTTTTACGCTCTGCGTTTTCTCAACAGACCCAACGCACCAAGTCCAAGCAACGCCATCGTCGCCGGCTCGGGGATGCCTGTCTCATCGGCGAGAATCCTTACTACTGTGTTATTGGACGCCCAGTTGGACTGGTAATCACTGATATTGG
>JBEKWM010000019.1:0-6424 GCA_049513025.1 Sedimentisphaerales bacterium | reverse complement strand
CGTCGGCGGCATTGAATCCAGTCCATCTGATGTTGTTTCCGCCGCTTCTTACGCGATGACCGATGAGCAGCTTCTGACCTCCATAGAAGAGGCGACCTTCAGATATTTTTGGGACTTTGGCCATCCGGTAAGCGGATTGGCAAGAGAAGGTTATAATTTCGGTCAGGGCGACAATACTTGCGCTATTGGCGGTTCGGGTATGGGGTTAATGGCTATTTGTGTCGGTGCCGAGCGTGGATTTATTGCCAGAGCGGATGCTGCACAGCGAGTCCTGGAGATACTGACTTTTCTGGATGAAAAAACACCCCGTTATCACGGAGCCTGGTCGCATTGGGTTAATGGGACTACCGGCGCAACGATTCCATTTAGCATGTACGATAACGGAGGAGACATCGTTGAAACCTCTTATTTAGCGCAGGGAATGCTCACCGTTCGGCAATACTTCGATTCTAATGATACTGTAGAAACTCAGATTCGCAGCAAAGCCACAGCCCTTTGGGAGGGGATAGACTGGTATTGGTATCTGCGTCGTTCGGATCCGGGGTACGAAACCAACCAAAACATTTACTGGCACTGGTCGCCGAATTACGGCTGGGTTATGAATTTTGCTATCTATGGCTACAACGAGTGTATGATTACCTATCTGCTGGCCATTGCCTCACCGACGCACCCAATACCCGCTTCCTGCTACTACAACGGCTGGACCGGCGGCAGCTACAAAAATGGCAGCAGATATTACGGTTATACGCAATGGGTAGGCGGGTTTGAATTACCGATGTTCTTCACTCATTATACCCATCTCGGATTTGACCCTCGCAGCAAAAACGACAATTACTGCAATTATTTTGAGAACAGCCGAAACATCGCGCTAATCGACCACGCCTATTGCATCGCTAACCCAAAAGGTTTTACAGGATACAGCGATTTGGTATGGGGACTTACCGCAAGCAATAATCCATGGGGCTATGGCGCACAGGCGCCGGGCAGTCCCGATAACGGCACTATTACTCCAACCGCCGCTCTAAGTTCAATGCCTTATACGCCGACCGAATCAATCGCGACACTGAAACATTTTTACCATACTTATGGCAGCAACGTATGGGGACCGTTTGGTTTTGTTGATGCGTTTAATCTGGGACAAAACTGGTTTGCTCCGGGTTATCTTGCCATTGACCAGGGGCCGATTATAGTAATGATTGAAAACTACCGCACTCAGTTGTGCTGGGATTTGTTTATGGCCAACCCGGAAATATCGCCAATGCTCGAAAGCATCGGCTGGGCAACAAGAACCGACAACGGCCTCAATTACGAGTATTACGAGGGAACGTGGGATTTGCTGCCTGATTTTGATTCTCTCACACCGACCGCAACAGGCACTGCCCACAACTTTGATATTGGCCTGCGACAGCAGGACGATTCTTTCGCCCTCCGCTTCACCGGCTATATCGATATACAAACCGCCGGCGATTATACTTTCTACACTAACTCCGACGACGGCAGCAAATTATACATCGACGGCGCTCTTGTCGTGAACAACGACGGCCTGCACGGAACACAGGACAGAAGCGGCATTGTCAGTCTTGCCGCCGGAAAACATCTGATTGTTGTTACCTATTTTGAAAAAATAGATTCGCAGGATTTGACAGTCAGCTTCGCCGGGCCGGGAATTTCCAAAGAGCAAATTCCGGTAAATCTGTTATTCAGATGTAATCTTCCCGGCGATTACTCGCAGGACTGCGTTGTCGATATGGACGATTTAAGGATATTAGCCGCAAATTGGCTCAACAGTTATACATTCGTTGATTTTGCACAAATGGCTGCCGATTGGCGGAAATAAGAACGATAAATTTGAAATGTTCTTAGGGAATAGAATTATGAGAAAGAATAAAGGTTTCACGTTAGTAGAATTGCTGGTTGTGATTGCGATAATTGCGTTGCTGATGGCGGTTCTAATGCCGGCGCTGAGCAAGGCACGCGCACAGGCCCAATTGATTGTCTGTAAGAACAATCTTAAAAATTATGGTCTTGCTGGAACAATGTATCTTGAGATAAACAACGATAAGTTTCCGTTTCCGCTCACCTGCATTTACAGCAGGGCGACGTTTACAGATGAGCATCCTTGGGAGTGCCGTTGGCACGATGCCGGAGTTGTTCCTGATGGGCCTCTGTGGCCATATCTGAGGGAAAAGGGAGTACATTGCTGCCCGACTTTTGCCGCCATCGCCAGAACCAGGGGGGTGAATCACCCATTGCATATACCGGGTATCCCTATAAAACCGACGTTTAGTTACAGTATGAACGGACGTCTCAGCGCCGGCGACACCATCAGTCCGCTTGCCGATAATCTCGGCCAAATGATAATACTCGGTCAGGTAAGACACCCAGCACGAGTGCTTTTTTTCACGGAGGAAAATATATGGATTATAAACAGAAGTCACGGAGATGCCATTAGTTTATCTCTGTATGCCCTTAATGACATGTATTTTGGCACGATAAAATACGGCAACGGCGATTGCATAGCGACGTTCCACAAGGCTAATGATTCAAAACAGAACACGGGTGTCAGTAATGTACTGTTTATCGATGGCCATGTCGGCGAGGAGACGGCTTATGACCAGCAGGACATTGCCAACGGTTATTCGGATAAAAGTATGAAATTGACTTTTGGAGTTGACGTATTGATACATGGAGTTAACTATTAATAAAAATAAATAGGTTTTATGTTATGAAATTATCAACCAGTTATATTTAGGTGTGATTTTTTTTGACGGTTGCTGTTTTATCGGCGGCGGGTGTTCTCTGTGGCAAAAAACAAAATGTCGCAAAATGGTGAAAAATATCCGCAAAATGGTGTTGTTTTGGACTTGCAGGAGTGGTAGAATCGAGCCGTGAAAACGTTATGACAATGATATTTTTGCATTTTTGCGTATTGCCCGACTAAGTGTTTAGCCGGGTTACAAATACGCTCAAACTTTTTACTTTAGGAGGTCAGAGAGATGAAGAGATTAATGTGTGTTATGTTATGTGTCAGCTTGGGCATAATTCTGTGTGGAACTGCTCAGGTCCTCGCGTCACCAGCCATAAACAGCGCGGTTATTCAAACGCGCATCTGGAACGACAACCCTACGTCGATAGTCACTACCAGCAATTCCTATGCGTCGTCGATAACAATCAAAGATGACCAGAGTGGAGGGGGTAGTGGTTGGGCCAATTTGCACATTGTTCGTTTATCTACCGACGGAACCAATCCTGCTTCATTTGCTAACGGCGACGCCTTTGCCTTCGCCGCAGATGTGACTATTACGGGTACAGGCAACGCCGAAGCCGGCTTGCAGGTCTCACCCTGGTGGTCATTGCAAGGTGACGGCAAGTTTATGATTAATGGCCAAACCGGAGAGATTGCTGCCTTTGGAGGCCGATTGCCGTTTTATAGTTTTACCACCAACGATAGCCTCACTTATACCAAAGGAGACACGGTTCGAATGGGTGTCATCTATAGCCCTAACGCTCTTAGCTTGGCAAACCCGGCTACCATAGAATATGTTTTGACTATGGGCTCGACAACTTACAGCAGCGGCGCGTTAGCCTTCGACGAGGGTAACCCGGCAGAGGATCCGCCCCACGGCCTGTATGGAATGCTCTCTCCCGCCCAGGTCGGCGGCTATTTTCAGCCACAGGTGTGGGATACTAAATGGGAGCAGGTAGCGTTCGAGAATATGGTTTATACTCCTGAACCAGCAACAATGGCTCTGTTAGGGTTAGGCAGCTTATTCCTTGCCAGACGCAGGAAATAATTGGTCTTTGAATTGATTGTTGGGGCGCTCAGTTATAAAAAATTGAGCGCCCTATTTTGTCATCTTAAAGATATAAATATAAAAACAAAGACCTGTCTTGCCGTATTAAGGAAAGGATATATTATGAAGAAAAAGATTGTCCTATTAGTGATATTGGTTATAGGTTTTGCTGCCGGCAATGCCTTGGCCCATAACGTGCTGAACCCCAGCTTTGAGCAGGGTGATTTAGGCAGGTTTGATCCTCCGAATGTGACATACTGGACGACTGTCGGCACAAACGGTTGGCATCATAGTGATGTTAATTATGCTGGTGTTAATTGCGTACATAGCGGCATCAAAGCTGTGAAAATATGGTCGTGGAATACCTATTTATACCAGGATTTTAATGCCATCGTAGGAAAACCTTACAAAGTCGACATCTGGGCCCTTTCTGCCTTCGGCGATAATCTCGGTCTTCATGGCTATAATGGTGTTGTTGAGGTTAATTGGCTTGATAGTACAAAGACGGTCGGAGAGGGAGCCCAAATAATTGGGTATTATTATGGAGGAGGAGGAGTAGTAGTCGATCCTTGTAATACCTGGAAACTTATTTCTGGTGTGTGCACTTCCCCTCCAGGAACGGCTTATGGCAGAGTATTTTTGAAACTTGTGGTTACTGGTACTGGCCCCCCGGGAGGCTCTCTCAACTGGGACGATGTATCAGTTACTTGGCGTTACGCTGCGTCGAACCCTAAACCTGCAGATGATGCGAACGGTCTTCTTCCGTCTGAAGTAACTGCGCTGTCGTGGGACAGGCCTGCTCCTCGTCACACCGGCGATATTATTCGTTGTGATGTGTGGTTTGGCACAGACCCCTGTATGCCCGGAACAAACACAAAAATCCTCAACAAGCAGGATGCCAATTCTGTTGCGATTAGTTCGCTTGCCCCACATCAGAATTATTATTGGCGTGTTGACTGCTATGACCCGAACAGTCCAGGTCCGGAGATAAAGTCGGAAGGCGACGAGACGTGGACTTTCAATACGGCCGGTAACTGCGGTCCTTCGTATATGCCTGGCGATATAAATGGAGACTGCTATGTCAACCTTGCTGATCTTAAAGAAATGGTTGCTAATTGGCTCAAATGCAACGATAAGTCTAATCCGCAGTGTCAATAGTTAAAAAATCATCTTGATGACGATTTTTATGAATTGACGATTGGAGTGCTCGGGTGTGAAAAGTCGAGCGCCCTGTTTTGCCATATTAAGGAAAGGATATATTATGAAGAAAAAGATTGTCCTATTAGTGATATTAGTTGTAGGTTTTGCTGCCGGCAATGTCTTGGCCAATGCTTTAATGAACCCCGGCTTTGAGCAGGGTGATTTAGGCAGGTTTGGTGGTCCTCCGATTCAAGGCTGGACGACTTACGGCACAAACGGTGAGCATCACAGTGATGCTAATGCGGTACATAGCGGCACCAAAGCTGTGAAAGAATGGTTGGATGATACCGGTATATTCCAGGATTTTCCTGTGGTCGCGAATAATACGTACGATTTAAGCATCTGGGCCATTGCTCTCTCAAGCGATGGTGGTGGTCTTTACGGCAGGGACGCTTTTTTCAAAGTAGAGTGGTACGACGTGGACGGTGTCCTGATTTACGGCGAAGTAATAGGGTATTTTTATGCCGATCCCAGTCCCCCCATTCCCCCCG
This sequence comes from Sedimentisphaerales bacterium, assembly GCA_049513025.1. Lineage (GTDB taxonomy): Bacteria > Planctomycetota > Phycisphaerae > Sedimentisphaerales > Anaerobacaceae > Fen-1362. The sequence continues at coordinate 939 of JBEKWM010000019.1, read as the reverse complement.
TTCCCTCTGGTTCTCTCGATCCCTGTGATATATGGAAGTTTATTTCCGCTACCAGGGACGCGCCGTTTCCGGCTGTTACCTGCAGGGTTTTTATGGGCATGACTGCAGGCAGTATAGGACCCGATGCTCACATAGGCTCTATTAACTGGGATGATGTATCAGTTACTTACCGTTACGGTGCGTCGAACCCTGAACCTACAAATGGCGAGCTCAATCTTCTTCCGTTTGAAGTAACTGCGCTGTCGTGGAACAGGCCTGCTCCTCGTCACACCGGCGATATTATTCGCTGTGATGTGTGGTTTGGCACAGACCCCTGTATGCCCGGAACAAACACAAAAATCCTCAACAAGCAGGATGCCAATTCTGTTGCGATTAGTTCGCTTGCCTCATATCAGAATTATTATTGGCGTGTTGACTGCTATGACCCGGACGGTTCAGGTCCGGAGATAAAGTCGGAAGGCTGGACGTGGACTTTCAATATGGCCGATAACTGCGGTCTTTCGTATATGCCCGGCGATATAAATAAAGACTGCTATGTCGACTTTGCTGATTTTGCAGAAATGGCTGCTAATTGGCGCAAATGCAACGATGTGTCTAATCCGCAGTGTCAATAGTTAAAAAATCATCGAATAACGATGATTGATACTAATTGGCGATTGGGGTGTCTGGCTCAAATAGTCAGACACCCCGTTTTGCTGTATAGATAACGGAAGCAGTATTAAAATGAAAAAAGCTTTTTTTGCACTCATTATAGTTTCGATATTTGCACTAAATCTCAGTATGGTTTCGCCGTTATTTGCGTCTGAGACACTGCTTGCCGGTTATGAGACATCAGAAACGAATCTTACCCTCAGTTCCCCTGATACAGGAATGACGCTCACGAAAGTACTGGGCGGCACCGGCGGCGCACCGGCTGCCACGCAGGGCAGTTATGTCCTC
>JBEKWM010000018.1:0-18513 GCA_049513025.1 Sedimentisphaerales bacterium | reverse complement strand
CGAAAGACCAACGAGTGTTAACCATATTTTCTTGCGAGTTCTTGTGCTAATTGCAGTTCGGTGTTATTATTTAAGAAGATATACAGAAAAGCATTAAGCAACGGTTCAAACGAAGGACAATTGCCCCGATTTTCCTCAATTTTTGGCTGTTCGGTAAGAATGTCGAACGGCTTTCTCTTTGTAATACAAAGACTTACGTCACTAGTACGGTTCAAACTCAAGGTTTTCAGCAGTTCGCCAAGTCTCATTCCAGTCCTGAAGGCACACAGAAAGAATGCATAATACTTGGGAAACTCTTTCTTTATTACATCGAAAAATTGAGACACCTGTTCTTTTGTTAAAGAGGCCTTTTGCGTTTTCTTGTCTTTTTTTCGGATGAATTTGCCGAGTTGCAAAACTGGATTGAATTCCAATAAGAGAGCATTTCTTGCAGAACTTGACCAGCGTGGCCAATTGGATTGGTCTGAAGCATTTATTGATGGGAGTTTTGCTCCTACAAAAAAAAGAGCAAATGCATCAGAAAGATCAAACGCGGCAAGGGAACGAAGTAGATGGTAGTGGTCGACGGCCAATATGAGATTTGGTAAGCCAAGTGTCTGGAGTTTTTTTGGCATCTCATACTGTTTTCTTTGATTTTTCAAAGAGCAATAATCAGAACTTCTATATTACTTGCCATAATCCGGATCCATCTGAGGTGTTCTTTGGCCAATCATTTCCAATGCCTGTAGTGTAAATACATTCCAGCAGAATACGCGATGATAACATTTATCCATATTGGCCTGGGTTGTAGCGAGATATTCCTGGCTCGTTGGGAAATTTTCACATAAATTTATTTCAGCCCAGAGGCGATTTGCGATTCTGGCATCGGCTTTTTTCCAGCCGTGCATCTTACCGGCAGCATAAGCCAATATCTCAGGGCGCAGCCAACTGCCCCCGTTATAGTACATTCCATCGCAGGCGTGGTTGGCGTACGTCTTACCGAATTCTTCATTCATCACAGGATGGTATTTATCTGTAAAGTAACTCCAGCCGTTCGGGGCGTCTTTATTCAGCCAGATTGAGACTGGGGCGATAACTCCTTTTTTGCCTTCCTCCGCAAATGGTGCATCTTCGCGCGGCCAGAACATAGGTATTTTTTCAAGTGTGTCTATAACCATTTCATCGGTAAGTATTTTTCGTCCGAACAGCCATAAAGACATATACTCCGGATGAAAGATGTCTAAACATATCACATCATCGATTGAATGTTTAGGACAGAACAGCTTTTTGTCGGGATTATAATAACTCCGGTAAGCCTGTTCGGCTTTTTGGATGTATTCTTCTGATATAGTTTCGCTGATTTGGGGGATATTCAATTCTTTTATAACCCGCAGAGTTACGGCCCAAACGCCCTGATTGATTGCAAGGTCTTCAGTCCATTTGGGGTAATCAACGATGTCATTCATTCCCATCACAAATTTTGCCCGGCAGATACCATCTCTATCGGGGTCGAAAGTGTCCATACAATATTGCGCAGCCTTTTTAACGCGTTCCATCGGCAGTACGGTGTTATACCGCCGTCTGTTAATCATTGCCCACATCAGCCATTCAGGCGTGGCTTCATTCGATTTCTTTTCGATAGCGCCCATTTGCGGAGTAATAATGGTGCTGATTGCCCCATCGTGTCCCTGCGAATCGCCCCATCGCAGGAAAATTTTCTCATTCAATTCGCGGTTGTAGCATGCCCATAAGGAATATGCGCTGTCGCGGTTGTACATATCCGGAGCGTAATAAATGCTGGGCACCGAGTGAGGCTGAAAATCAAAAGGCTCAGTAATCCACATCAAGGACATCAATGTCGCATAAAAAACTTTTTCAGTCTGACTGCCTTTGAAACCAAGTCCCTCAGCCAAATAGATTTGTGAGGCCAAACGCAAATCGTGCGTCGTATTTTTGAGTTTGTCATCAACGAAAATGAAAACTGTTTTTTCGAGTTTCTGGCCGATTGTCAGCCGGTCAAATGGTTTTGAGGCCGTTTTATTACGGTGGATTTCGAGATTTTTAAACTCGAAATCATATTTGCCGATTTTGCTGTTCCAGTCACGGGTTACAAATAATTCAACCGGACAGCCCATAGCATTTACTATACAAAAATCTTTCTCAAAAACCGCCCACTCTTTTGATTCTGGAATCGCATCAAAGGTTAGAGCCAGTTCCTTCAAGACATCTCTATTCTTATCCATCATCCACAACCGTGTGGCCAGTTTGTCGGAAGAACGGTACTTAAAACGAATTGTGTAAAATCCCTCTTCATTTATAATTATCGGTAGAGATATTCCGCCGTGGCCTTTCTGTTCAGCGACGCCGTTTATATGAAATTCCCCATTTTTTACAGTCGCCTGGCATTGGCCATAGATTTTAAAATTTTCTCTGATTTCGGTCGGTTGTCCTTGTGTCGATGTTTCATCCCTGTAAAGAATTTCGCCGAAGGTCTGACTGATATAGTGATTGCCGGTAGCTCGTTCTTTTGGCCGGCATATCTCAAATAGTCTGGCATCGGGCAATTCTTTGAGGTCTGTTAAGCCGCCTTCTGTGTTTATTTCCGGCCGTCTGCGGAATATACGAGTATAATGATTTTTAAAACCCGCATCAGCCAAAAGGCCAATGGTCAGGCTGTCAGAGGTTCTATAGCCGATAGCTGGAAAGAGGTCTCGCAAATAACCACCTTTGCAGTCGGTCTGGTCAAAACTCCAATACTTTTCCGGTGTGACTGCCGGTTCGATACGGTTTGTTATCTTAAGGAATATAACCGGCATATCGGCCTGGTAAAAATTTATTCGTTTGCGAACAACGTGTTCGCTTATAACGTCATAAGTCACAGTTATCCACAGGTCAACAACGTATTTCAGCTCAACTTTGCCGGTCAATTCAACGTGTGAAGAATTACCTTTCCATTCAGTCGCTTTCCAGTTCTCTACGGCATCCTTTACGCTTGCTTCGGCATTTTGAAACCAGGCGGAAAACTCCCCGCATTTAGATTGATTGTCGATAGCTGTCTCACCGGCGAGGATGGTTACATAAAAACCATAAGTATTATTGCCGTCAACTCGAAGCGAAACACTTTTTATATCCGATGATTCAGCGGCACTAACCGTATTGAATACATACAAAAATAATATGGATAGTAATAAAATTTTCGTTTTTTTCACTGGTAATGTTCCTCTAAGCAAAAATTTTATCCTTTAATAAATTTGTCTTAACCTGGATTATCGCATTTGATTCTGATAATCAATCACCCTGTCATTAACCATTGTCTTTTTTCCGTTATATTTAATTTTACCATTGGCAGGACATATAATTATGACTGCCGCCGATTTTGGCGCCAAATCAATAAAGGTTTTTCCCGTAACACCTGTACTTATAAATTTATTGCCGATAGATTCATAAATATCTTTTGTTTCTGCCCCGAGTTCGATAATAACTTTCTGCTCTTTCGGAAAAGGATTGTAATACAAATAAGTCGGATAAGCCGGGCTGCGATAGAAGTCTGTCGCGAGACAGTCAAGCCGGAGGATACCTTCTATGTTTGTCTTTTTGATAATGCCGCCGAATATCCCCACATAAGATGAGCCGTATATTCCGAGGTTTGTTTTGGCCCAGCCGTTTTTTTTGGCATCACCTGTTGCGTAAGGGGCTTTGTCGCTAAGCGACTCTATCCAGATATCATCAATATATATTCTGCCAGACTTACGTATGGTGGCAACTTTTTTTATATTGGCAACTTTGAGATAAATTGTTTCCGCCCCTGTCTGAACTTCAGCGGCTCTGTTAGAATCAGTTTCGGAGTTGAATTCAAACAGCAGTTTATACGGCCCTGTAATTTGTAAAGAATAGCTGAACTGGAAACTTTCGCCATCTCCGGAATTGTCGGTCCTGCCTACAAAATTCAGGATATGCCTATCCGCTTTGCTTAGTCGTACTTTCCAGATATGTTCGAGATTACCCTGTTCGTCCTCTTCTATACACTCGTAAATTTTGTTTGTCCCGATAGTCGCTGTATAGTCTCCCGACGTTATTTTGCCTTTGACTGTTTCAAGGTCAGCAGCAACCCTGTCGATTTCAAGATATCGCTGACGAAGGCCTTCATAGGCGATACATGATTCAGGGTCATTATTTTTGGCCCATTGGCTGTCTGTTTGCTGGTCATCATCAATCGCGTCGGGATAAAAGAGTCTTGCGCTGTTTGCGGCGTTGAGCATCCATTTGCCGATAGTTTTGGCGAATCTCTCATCGTATCTAACCAGCGGTACCATCGAGGCTGCGACATCAAAGGTATTCATCGTAAAGCCGTACATATTGTCTTTATCTGCTACGCTTCCAATTAGTCCTGCGCAATCAACACCGCCCCAGTTGCCTGTTGTGGCGCCCCATTTTCTCCAGTTGCTTCCGTCAAAACACCAGTTGACAAATTTTCCCACGTCATAATTTGTGCCGATTTCCGCATTCATTCTTGCGGCTGTATATGTCCCCAGCGGCATAAGAACTTCGTAATAAGGGTTTGTTTTGGACTGTTGAAGATAATCCATGCCCCATTTTGCGGCGTTAAGATATTTTGTTCTTGATTCATTGTCTCCGCTTTTGACATAAGCCATATATTCAATCCATGCCACTGCAGCGGCTGCATCCGCCTCTTTCCAGACGGTATTATCAAATGGCTTCATTGTCGAAAAGTCAAAGGCGGTATAATCAAAATTCGGAACCTGCCATGGGTCTGTCTTACCTCCCATTGCCACACAGGCTTTTTGCCACTGGTCTGCGGTGATGTAGAACTGTTTTTGCATTGTTTCGGATTCAGGATAGAAATAGTATGTTCTGTAAAACAGCACGCTGGGAAATATTTCATACCAGAAAGTTTTGCCGGTTTTTTCGTTAATCCTGTTCAGATAAAGTTTCTGGTCATCCGTAAAATAATTTGTGAAGATTTCCAGATAATTTCTATTGTTCTGGCAAGTTTTGTCAATACCGGCTATCAGAGCGCTGCTGACAGCACCAAAGCAGGTAATGCTTTCGGTTCCGGAATGACTGCCGCCGACATACGAAGGTATTATGAAAATATTTTTATCCGGCGAATCCGGCAGACTCTCGAATCTTATAAGAGGCAGAAAATCTCCTTTTTTTTCAGTGTCAAAGATAAATTTATCAAAATCGTTTGCTGCTTTATTCCAGTCTCTCATACGATAAGGCTGCGGAAAGTCGGGCATCTGGTCTATCCTCGGAATGTTTATATGCGGAGACACAAAATCTTGCGTCTGTACAGGAGGGGTTGTCTGGGCATAACAAGAACTTAAAAAAATAATAGAGCAGGCAATTGTCAATGCCGCAAAAGATTTAGCAGTCATTAAATTATGCCCTTAAAAAGCTAAATTTTTAACGAGTCAAGAATATCATTTATTGAAAGTTCGGCTTTGCATATTACTTTATCCGAAGCGCCATAGTATATCGTAATGGCATCGCCTTTAACAATATGGCCATTGGTAAAGATAACATTTCCAAAAAAGCCATTCTTTTCATAGTCTGTTATCGGCTCCATAATCGGTTTCTCAGACCGGGCGATAACCTTTGAAGGGTCGTCAAGGTCAAGTAAAAGAGCTCCGAGACAATATCTGTGATTTTTATCGGCGCCGTGATAAATCTCAAGCCAACCCTTGTTCGTTTTTATCGGAGAAGCGCCGGCTCCAATTCTTTCGCTGTCCCACATACCGTCTCGTGTTCCGGCTACAAATTTGTGTCTGCCCCAGTATTGCAGGTCGTTTGATTCGGCAAGCCAGATATAATTTCCACCTATAACCGTCATATTCGGACGGTGCAGGCAACAGTATCTGCCGTTTATCTTTTCCTCAAATAAAGCGCAGTCTTTATTTGGGCCTGAAATTATCATGCCATATCTGCTAAAATTCGTCCAGTCAGACGTGCGCATCAATCCGATGCCGTATCCGTAATTTGAAACGGCGGTATAAGTCAGATAGTATTTCCCTTCGATTCCGGCAATTCTGCAATCCTCAATGCCATACGATTCAAGGCTGTCTTGTCCGAATAAGGGTTTGTCGTCAACGACGGTGAAGTTATTTCCGTCCATGCTGTGCGCCAGTCTTAAATGCGACAATGTAGTCAGATACCCATGTCCTTTATATATGATTACTCTTGGGTCGGAACAGTTCAGATGATGGTCTGCCTTGTCAAATTCGAGAATCCTGATTTCTCCATTATCCATCACAGGAAGGCTTATTATGCCTTCTTTCTGCTCCGGTCTCTCAGCAACTCGCATTAAAAGCCATATCCTCCCTTTGTATTCAAAAGCTCCCGGATTTAACAGGCATTCAACCTTAAGCCCCGCATGGCTCGCACGAACTGCAGCGGGAACAAGAATGGGATTATTTTTAAATCTTTTTGCAATATCGGCCACTATTCTGCCCCTGTATTTCTTAATCAATCATCAACGCCCGGTTTTTTTACTCCCGAATCGCTCTGCTGCAAATCACCTTGTTGTGCGGTTTCGATATGGTGTTCCCTGAAAACACCCCATTCTTCCAGTTCCCTGACCTCTTTTTTAAACCACCTGAATACCCATACCGCGCCAACTACGGAGCATCCAAAACAAACTGCCGCCTTGCCGAATTTCAACAGGATGCAATAACCAATGCTAAGTGAGAGGCCGTAACATAACAGTATACCGCCGATGACATCTATAAATGTGCCAGCATTCAAGGCTTTGCCGGGCAGATTACGCGCCTCTTTGCTTACAATGCCCCAGAAACCGCCGGGACGTATCTTTCGGTAGAATGCCTCAAGCTTTTCTTTGGACACCGCAGGCGTCAAAAATGTAACTAATATGCTTATAGGTATTATGATGCCGGTTAATAAGGCTATCTTAACTTCAAACGGCATCTCCTGCCACGGATAACCAAATACAACCACAGAGTTGGAAATAAAAGGATTGGACAGCCCGGCAACCAGGCCAAGAGCAAGTGCAGTGATTTCAGTATAGGCATTTACCCGCCACCAGAACCAGCGAGCCACGCATATAATGCCGCTCCCAACCGTCATAAACGCCAGGAACTCCCATGCTGCCGTAACCGACTTCAACAGTGGGACGATGGCTGCGGCGCCGACCATCAGCACAACCACTACGATTCTCGTAACAATCATATATCGGCGATGCGAAGCGTCTTTTCTGATAAATCGCTTATAGACATCGGTCATAATATACGAAGCTCCCCAGTTGAGCTGCGTGGTGATTGTGGACATAAAGGCAGCCAGAAAACCGCTTACGAGCAAACCCTTTAGACCGATGCCGAGATATTTATTTGCGACTAAAGGGTAGGCCTGAGTATCTGTTTGTGTGCCTGTCAGATGTGGAAACAGAACAATGGAAACAAGAGCAACGGGTATCCACATCCATGGACGGATGGATTGAAAAATGGCATAGAAAAGAGTCGCAAGCACGGCATGCCGCTCATTCCTGCAGCCGCTTATTCGCTGCATATTATACCCGCCGGCATCCGCCCACCAGAGGACGAAGGCGTAAATCAGCAGTTTGAGCATACCCAAGTCGAAGTGTTTAAAATCGGGAAAAATAGAAAGCGTTTTCTCATAACCGGGGGTTGCGGCGATAGTGGTTAGTACGTTCTGAAGGCCGCCTACTTTATAGACTGCAATAAAGGCCAGTATTATCATCGAGCCTGAAGCGATAAAAAACTGCACAACATCGGTGATTACAACGCCATAAAAGCCGGAGAACGTAGTGTAAATCAGGGCGACAACTATACAGGTACCGACAGCCCATACTTTATTCAGGGGTGTCATAATTGTAATGATGTTGCTCATAGCGAACGTAACCCAGGCGATTACGACAAGGTTTTGTATGATTCCGGAATAAAAGGCACGAAATCCTCTGAGAAAAGCGGCCGATTTGCCGTCGTAACGTAATTCGTAAAATTCCGCGTCGGTAATAATAGCCGATCTCCGCCAGAGACGAGAAAAAAGAAAGATACCAACTATTAACGTAAGTACTGCAGTAAATACCCACCACATTCTCTGGAGGCCAAACTGTCGGGTGATTTCGGTAACGACCAGCGGGGTGTCAGATGCAAAACTTGTGGCCATCAGCGAGATGCTAATCATCCACCATGGCATAGAGCGACCGCCCAGGAAGTAATGTTCCGGGCTTTGAGATGCTTTGCGAGAATAGACTATTCCGATAATTAACGAAAAAAGCAGGTACGCAACGATAATTCCGTAATCAAGAATCGTCAAGTTTTAAGCTCCTGTATTTAATCGGTTTTATGACTCAAAATAATCTGTAATAATCGAATAATCCACTTCGTATTATTTACTCGTCGCAGACGTAGCCGGAAGGCGAACAGACGGGACTCGGAGCGGTTTCTATGCCGAGGCCTTCAAACTCATTATGCTCCCGGCTGCCCAGCAAACAATCAGTAAGTTCCTTTTTATTTACTTTGGCTGCCAAAGTGCAGCAATCAGCTCCGCCGTAAAGTATATAGATATCGTCGTTATATTCATAACTGCCGCAGGTAAAAACGACATTGGAGACTCCTTCACGGCTTGTAGATTCGCATTCATGCGGAGTTTCAGGTACTATGAGTTGTCTCAGACACCTTTCTATAATATTTGCGGGCTTGCAGGGGTCAAAATTATTAAAATTAAAAAGGTCGGCGTGGAGGTTGTACAATTTGCTGCCGTTGTTCAGGACATGACCTTTGTGATATATCACAATAAATTTTTTATCTCCAACAGAAATTGGTACCGAACCAGCTCCTACCCATATATGTTTTGCCAATTCAGCGTTTTGAGTTGCACGCTTTATTATGCCTAAATCACGCCATGGACCTTCAATGCTGCTGCTCATCGCCAATGCAATAGCATATTTTGAGTAATTATCGTCAAAACATGGTCTGTGAAGCATAAAATAATGGCCGTCAATTTTTTCTGGAAATAGAACACCGTTTTTATTGCTGTTTTCCTCTGTGTTGACATTTCCGGCAACAGGGCCAAGTTTCTGCCATGTAAGCAGGTCATCGGATTTGGCCAGACATATCCGCGTTTTTACCGGCCATTCTGGTCGCGGATTAGATGCAAGACCGACTCCGCAATAAAGATAATAATAGATGCCGCCAAAGCAGTGCAGCCTTCCATCTTCAACGCTGACATAATCATAAAGATTTTCATCCTCGCCGGGAAGGATTACCGGATTATTATGCCTGTAAATCGGATGCAGTTCCGGCGTAAAAACTGCTACACCGGAAAAAGACCTGCTAAACGGCCTCTTAGGGTCGGTTTCCTGAGATGGCCTGGCGCGATAGTGTACTACAACTATGCCATCTTTAACTCGAGTCTCGTCAAGGCTGCCGCTACCTATTAATTTGCGGATTATAGGGTCGTTTTTTGGCGACCTCTCGACATAAATAACCGCAGGATTGAATGTTGCGCCACTTTCCCACCAATTTGAGGTAGGGCTTATGATTGGTTTACCATTATTAAGTCTTGTTACCTTTGGTTGCGAAGAACAAGTTGGCATTCTGCCTCCATTCGGTTTTGTATATAGTTGTAATTGTTGTGCATTGAGACATAATGGGACTCAAGTTGCAAAATGTCAATATAAATAAAATATGTTTATTAAAATTAGTAAACGCTTTCGATGCTAATATACGACTACAATAACAAACGTAAGTGCTTTTAAGACAATTGGTTATGATGTTTTATATGCAACCAAATCTTGTAGTATATTTATTTTTTAATCGGTAACATTTATAAAATTTTACAAATATTGCATAAAATTGTTATTGACAAGTAAACGAGCTGGTGTTAGTGTGCCATCACAAGTATCCGAGTCATACAAGGCTATAGGAGGCTAACGATGCCGGTGGACGTCAAGTTGAAAGTAAGGGATGTTGCGACAAAATTATCTGTTTCTCCCGCAACAGTTTCGAGAACTCTCAATGGGGATTATGGCCGTGGAAAAATATCTTTGGCCACTGCCTCTCGTATTCTTAATTACTGCTTCAGCAAAGGATATCTCAGCAAAGAAGAGAAGGACAGCATTCTCCTTAAAATGAAAGTTAAGGTGTCAAGTAAAAAGATATTTAGTCTTTCATGCTTTGAGGGGCTTTGGAACTACAATGCGATTTTTTCCTCGGTTAGCAATTCGCTGCAGGACAAAGGACAGTATTCAGGCTTTTATACGGTTCGGTCGGCTAATGATTTATACCGTTTTCCACGAGACGAGGCAAGCGTCATACTGGTTTTCGGACGCATCACACCCAAAACTTATGAGGCCTTGCGTTCATTCGAGATACCGGTTGTGATGGGCGACAACTATATACCTGGTTCAAACTGGAGTACTGTTAACAGCGATAATATTGGCGCTACATCAAGAGCAGTTGAAATTCTTGCTGAATTAGGGCACAAACGCATTGCGTTTGTATGCCGCCACGAGGACTATCCACAGCGCACCTACAATTTACACCAGCGTCAAAACGGTTATATAATAGGTATGAATAATACAGGCCTGAGTTACGATGGCCTGATTGTCTCCAGGGACTGCTCGAGAAATGATTATACGCCAAGCACGCATGAAGAAGTGCTGACTGATTTGAGAGAACTCGCCGAAGATGTCATAGCTTTGAAACCTATGCCGACGGCTGTTGTTGCGGGCAATGACCTGATTGCCCATGTTTTACGTGTAGTCTTGCGGGAACATGGTCTCAAAGTACCCCAGGATATGAGCATTATTGGATATGATGGCCAGCACAGAATTCCCGGCGCGATGGGCTTTGAGCCAATTTCCACGATGGTAGTCAATTGGGATGAAATGGGGCAGGCCATGGTGGACTTGGCCACAGAGTTCGTACTCAATCCTAAAACTCACATTCGCCATGTATTAATTCCGGCAGAGTATGAGGATATGGGTACCGTTGCCCGATTGTGATTTATATAGAGTCTAAACATAAGGCTCGTTTGCCGAGTAAGGCAAGCGAAAGGGTGGGAGAAAGGAGTTGTGAAAAAAGTGTGATGAAAAAAGTGTGAGTAGAGTAAAAAAAGAACCGTGTATTTGTAAATTTTTGTAACTTTAGTAATTTAGAAGGAGAGTGAAAATGAAGACGCGAAATGTAGTTTTAATGGTTGTAGCAATTCTTGTTTTGGCATTGGCACCGGCGGTGCAGGCTACCACCATGGTGTTGGATCCAATGACCCTGGGTAATATATTAGCTCCGCCCGGTGGGTGGCATGATGACCGAAACTATAACCCTCCTCTCTTGAAGGAGTCGGCTTTTAGCCACGATGGTGATGGCTCAATGATGATTGACTACAGTGTTTTCGATGGAAGTCAGTATGATGTTGTGCCGCGTGGATATTTCGGCTGGGCAGGAACTGTGGGAACGGGCAGTAGTCTGCCGGCAATACCCACCCTCTCGCTTACTGATTCGATTACGTTCTGGTGGTACAAGGGTAATACAGACGGTCCCGAATGTGTTAAGCAGATACAGCTCTATTCGAACACCTCGAACCCCAGTCCCGATGTACAGGCAACTTTCGATGTGGCCACCGGAGAGCAATCCATTCCGGTCGGGTGGCATGAAGCGGTTTGCCCTCTTAGTCAGTTTAATAACATCGGCAATCTCGACTTGGCCCACATTGATCTTATCGATTTCTGGGTTACCTGTTGGGGTTATGTAGGACCGTGGGGTGAAGAAGGAAGCTACCAGATTATGCCCACCGGCACACCGGTTTACATCGATGATTTGCAAGTAATTCCCGAGCCGGCAACTATGTCGTTGCTTGGACTTGGCGCACTGGCGCTGCTGAAGAGACGCAAAGCCTAATGGTAAGTTGGATATTCGGCGGCGGCACGATAAAAACGCCGCCGCCGGATTCTATTAAGTGGGAAGGTTGGTGGTGTATGCAGACAAGGCATTGGAGTTGGAATATTATTAAAGGAGACAGCAAATGAAATTATCGAAGACATTATGTTATATGTCATTTATTGTTATAGCGGCTTTTTTGATGCCTGCGTTTGCGGGAACACCGATAGGTCAGATTAGTTCGATGGATAATGATATTAATTCGGCGGTAACAATGCCGCCATGGCCTACGGGCGCCTGGTACGATGACCGTGCAACCGGCTGGATGCAAGAGGTGAACGAGGTGAACGATGTAAACGATTTAAACGATGTAAACGAGGTGCACGAAGGCACAGGCTCAATGAAGATAGCATTTACGCTTTGGGGCAGCGGAAATGTTGATGTTGAGCCAAAGATGGCCTTTAGCCCTGCTTTGGATTTTAGCGATCATAACAACCTGGCTATTACACTCTGGGTTTGGAGCGATCGCACTGATTCAAAGTTCAGGGAGATTATTTTGTATGACAATGACAATCCGCCTCATAACGGACGTTTCATAGCGCATCCTCCGGATAGCAATGGCTGGACGAAGGTGGTAGCTAATCTGAAGGAGTTTTCATGGTACGATGGTACGACTCCTATTTCGCCTGACGATGCTAACTGGAGTTCGATTGGGACAATAGGACTATTTTCGAGCTGTGGTTTACCGGCCAACGAGACCGTACCTAACATTCATGACATTTATCTGGATGATCTGCGGCTTGACAATGCTCAAGTGGCTCTGAGCCAGGCGACAATTGTGAATGCCGCTAGAGTTTTTGGCACGATTACCGTGGACGGTAATGCGGCAGACTGGGCGAACCTTGTTGACAGCGATGTCGTCGATTTCGACCTTGCGACGGTTCCAAACCCGCCTAATGGCAATCTGCATGTTAAGTATCGTCTTGCATGGGACCCCGATTACCTCTATATACTGGTGCAGGAACAGCCCGGCGACCTTGTAGCTACAGAGGCAAATCAGGTTGGAGGGTATGCGCAGCTCTGGAGTCTGGATGACCGTTTCGGCGGCGATGCCTACTATGACGCTCTTGCATTGTATTTCGACTTTACTAACGTTCACCCGATACTCGGCTGCAGGGAAAATATTAGCCTGTGGCTGTACCTCGGTCTGAACTCAAAAGGCAAACCCGATGTGATGATGGCATGGACCAATGCCATTTGGGCTCACAATCAGCCCGCAGCTGTAACTAATGGTATGGCTCGCACGAGCGGCACTTTGGGCAATCGTGTTATAGAGGCAAAGGTAATGTGGAGCGACCTGGACAGCGCGATAGATGCATGGCGTTTGCCTGAGGGCGGCCTTGCCGCCGCTGTTAAACCCGGCTATATCTTTGGCTGCAATCCGCGTGTTAACGATTTTGAGAAAAGCATCGCATGGTTCGCCCCAACGACTGAGCGCGGTGCGGCATGGCTTAACGGTACGCTGTGGGACTGGGAAGGTACGCCAAGCGCCACGGGCATTTACGCCAAAAATGTTCGGCTGGTGTGTCCGGCCGCAGACCTCAACGGCGATTGTTATGTGAATTTTAAGGATTACGCACAGTTTGCCGGACAGTGGGGCAACGACGGCTGTAACAATCTCAACGGTTTCTGCAATGGCGCTGATATTGTGATTGACGGTGCGGTAAATATGATAGACCTTGCCAAATTTACCCAGGAATGGTTATCAGAGTAATAAGCCGGTTGGTAAATACTGGCTATTTAAAAATATATTTCAGGTTGTCTAATTTAGACGGTGGCAATGGCGGCGTCTCTAAAACACCGCTGTTATCTTTAGTAAAGGATATTGCTGTATGAAAAAGACAGATGGGTTTACTCTGGTCGAATTGCTGGTTGTGATTGCGATAATTGCGTTGCTGATGGCGATTCTAATGCCGGCGTTGAACAAGGCACGCGAACAGGCCAGGAGGATTGTCTGTGCGAATCATTTAAAGACGATGGCTTTAGGAGACCAAATGTATGCGGGTGACTCCTCTGACTATCATGTTCCCATATTCTTGTGGAGAACTCCTCCGGCTACTGATGTGCTATGGTTTGAGAATCCGCTGTTTGTGAGGATAATTGATCTTAAAGGGCGAAAAAATACGGAAACGGATCAGGGTTATACCGCCCAGACGCTGCCCAAAGATTTCAAGTGCCCAGCAGACAAGCGAACAGTTGGTAATGGCCTTTTAAAAAGCGCTAATGTTATACAAGGTGTCAGTTATGGCATGAACAGTGTAGGTCTTCGTTCCTTAGCGTGCGACGGTTGGTGTCGTAGTATTAACAAACCGCATACACTGAAGATAACGGAGGTGGTAAGACCAAGTGAGAAGTTTTTCTTTATGGATTCAGAGTGGTTTGCAGTGGATTATTATGGCGCTAATTATTTACTTTATTGGGACGTTCAAGGCGACAAGATGGACGCCAGTCAGTGGGATGTGCCGGCATATAGGCACAGTGAAGGCGCTAATGTTGCGTTCTATGACGGCCATACGAATTACATGACGAAGCAGCAAATATTCAAAGTGAACGAAGATCCCATTGTGCAGTTTAATTTGAATATGCCAACGTGGGTTCCGATTGCCAACAGGGTATACATAGATCCACCATATAACTAATTGTTGGTGGAAGGGTAGATGAAGAATTCATATCCGGCGGTTGTTACTGCAATACTGGCAGCGGTGTTCTATGCTGGTGTTGCGATAGCGGCACAAATCAATATACCACGAGTCGAGCTGATGCCGAACATGCCTGCGCCGTATCTGATGCGCGATTGGGAGCAGGTGGCGAGGGATTATGATAATTACGTCTTCAGTTTTACCCGCACGACATCGTCGTCAGATCTGTGGTGGAAAACATATCCGATAGTATGGTGGGATACCGGGAGGGTAAATTATCCGTGGAATACTTTCGGGATGCCGTCCTATATAGGGCATCCTTCAATGCACGGCGGCGGCGCTCATGAGGCCATAAATTGTCTGGGGGCTGTATTGGGCGGGTCGCTGGCGGGGATAAACAAGAG
Source organism: Sedimentisphaerales bacterium (assembly GCA_049513025.1). Taxonomy (GTDB): domain Bacteria; phylum Planctomycetota; class Phycisphaerae; order Sedimentisphaerales; family Anaerobacaceae; genus Fen-1362. The sequence continues at coordinate 3,552 of JBEKWM010000018.1, read as the reverse complement.
CAACCAGTTCGTCGCAGCGACAGGGCAATATTATAACTTTGTGCTGATGGAACAGCAGTACTACAACTTGGCAAACGGCGAAAATATGGTGCTCAACTATACTTCGACCCAGTCGGGACAGTCGTTCTGGTATGAGGTGTTTCCTCCTCTCTTGTTTTGTCAGCTATTGGCAAAGTATCCGAATACGGGTTCAATGGAAACGCTGATGTCCAGCATGGCCGATCGGCTGTATAACGCAGAGGTGGCAATGGGCGGCAAGACGAGCCCGTGGACAGTGCCGAATTTTACTCATACGGCTTTTGATTTCGACACGAATCAGCCTTTTGACAACGGCGACTGGAAAGAGCCGGATGCGGCTGCCGGTTATGCGTGGATTGAATATATGGCGTATGTGAAATGGGGTGCTTCACAGCATATTACGGGGGCGGACTGGGGTATTCAGTATCTGCTCAATCGTACTCAGAATCCGCTGTATGAGGTGCTTCTGCCGTACGGGGCATATACAGCGGCCAGAATGAACGCCGAACAGGGACGCAGCTATGATGTTACCAAACTGATCAACTGGTGCTTTGAGCCAAGCACGGCGAGCGATGCTCGCTACGGCTGGGGTGTTATAGCGGACAGCCCATGGGGCGGGTATGACTGCGACGGTTTGGTCGGCAGTGCGACGGACGGCGATGGGTATGCGTTTGCGATGAACACATTCCAGTGGGCGGCGGCACTTACGCCTATACCAAGGTATAATCAGGATTATGCCCGCGCAATCGGCAAGTGGATACTCAATGCGGCAAACGCTTCGCGCCTATTTTACACAAATGGCCTTGATGCGGCGCATCAGTCGAGCGAAAGCTGGTCGTACATCTATGACCCGTGCAACTGTATCAGTTATGAGGGATTGCGAAAAACGCCGCGAATCGTCGATAAGGCCGTATCCGACTATAGCAATACCTATGGCACTGTTACCGGCACGTATGCCGATACTCAGGTAAAAGACAGTAAATATGAAGTGTTGAAAGAGCAAACGGTCGGGCAGTATGATAAACTTAACCATGTTTGGCTGCTTAATATTACGGCCAGTGGAAGCCACACGCTGCATTTTTATGGCCACTATGTTGATGCCGGCGATGCCGATACCGGTTTTATAATTGCGTATGCCACATCGCCCGAAGGAGCGTACACTGATATGTTCACGGTCAGTAACACTGGCGGCGATCAGGATTACACATATAGCTTACCATCAGAATTGAGCGGTCCAATATATATAAAGGCACAAGATACCGATCCTAACACACCCGGTACTGCCAACGACAAGTTATACGTCAATTGGATGATGGTGATTACTGAAACGACGGCATTTGCGCCGTATGCGATGGGCGATGGGTTGATGTGGGGTATGGGAACGGATTTTGCATTGTATGGCGCGTCGCATGTGGGGATGCTGGCGGCGGTGGTAAATACAACGAATGTCGAGGAGATACTCCAGCTTGATTTGCTGGCGACGGATTACTACCATGCGACGGCGTATCCGACGTATTTGTATTATAACCCCTACGGAACACCGCAAACTGTAGATGTGAATGTCGGCTCCGTTCCTACTGACGTTTATGATACCGTATCGCAGGAGATAGTTAAAATCAATGTTAGCGGTATTGTGGAAGTCAATATACCGGCTGATTCCGCAATGGTGCTGGTGTTTGCACCGGCCGGCGGGCAGGTTACGATCGATGGTACGAAAAAGCTGATCAATGGCGTAGTAGTGGATTACAAGACCAATACAGCGTATCTAAACTGTGCGCAAGTGCAGGCATCACCGCAGAGAATGGTGGCCGACATCACCGGCGACTGCATGGTTGATATATATGATTTGAGTATGTTGGTGCAAAGCTGGCTGCTGACTGGTGCTTCGTTGGGCAGGGCTAATATCAACGATGACAACAGCATCAATCTGCTTGATTTTAGTGCCCTTGCCGCTCAGTGGCTTATGTCAAATGTTCCGGCGGATGTGCAAATTGAGTCGTTTGATAATTTCGCGGCCAATGGTTGGGTTGACGGATATAACACCGGGCTGATGATGCAGGCGACCGATCCGAATTTTGTTCATGAGGGAACGGGATCTCTGCGAGTGAAATATGAGGCGATGGCGCCGACGCAATGGGATGTAAAACCTTCTCATGTCTTTAGCCCAGAGCTGAACATGGCCGGTGCGACACTGAGTTTCTGGTTGTGGACGGATCTGGTCAATGATTCAAAACTTAATCAGGTGATTGTGTATGACTATGCTAATCGGTTAGCAAGATTTTCTGTACCACGGCCGACCAGTGTCGGCTGGACGAAGATCACGACGCCGCAATCTGCATTTATACCTGACGCTTCGCCGCTTGACTACAATCGTATCAAACAGATGGAGTTCTGGTTCAGCACATGGGATACGCCGGGTAACTCTGTGTATCTCGATGATTTGTGGATGACTGCGGGCAATCCGTGACCAAAGGGCGGCATATTGTGCCCGTACTATAAAAATATTCATCTGACGTTAAGTACTTAAGGATGCTGATCTTACAAGCAGCTTATTTTGCCGAAATTGGTCGGCATCCCTTCGTTTTTGCGATATAATTTTCCCCAGCTCTCTGTAACGTAGTTTTCTGATACAGCTTAAGCCGCCGCGCACCATTTCTCCCAGAATGCATTTTTCATGTAAAGCGACAACGAGCGTGCCCTCGCTATTCCTGATAACTTCCTATAACAGTCATTTATTACTGGCTTTTTTGTTTCTTGCCATAGTATTTTTCGAGGTGTGATTTGTTTGGGTTTATCAGTAGCATTGGTGAACGTACTATAAAAAAATCACCGTCATTCTCACCAACCTGAAAATTATGAGTTTGCGGGTCGTATAAAATATCCTGCTATAGACTTTTGTTCTGCACGACCGACTAAAGGTTTAAGTATCTTTCTTACCGTTTTTAATTCAACGCGTTACCAAAAATAGTTCGTCAATCGGCAGTGGATACTGACATGCAAGCGACTTGATATCCACTTGTCACTTACTTGTATCCCTCATTTTTGTTTTAAAAACGCGTATAAGTCTTTTATTTAAAGATGCTTACAGCGCGATTTAGGGATTAGAAATCCGGTGTTCTGTCCAACTGAGCTACGCCATTGTAAAATTTAAACACTTAAATAATAAAAGCTTCACGGCTTGCCTGTCAGGTGCTTCTACCACTTACATAAAATCGTTGAAAAATGGAAAAACCCGAGGGCTACGGCCAGCATCATAAGTTCTTTTTTGACAATCATTAGTGTCTTATTGACAAACACTTACAAAACACGTTGACTGATTAGAAATCCGTTGCTCATAACCGGCTTTTTTGATCATCACAAGTTTACTCGGAATCTGTTTTTAGAGTTAAAATTGATCAAAAAGTTTACCAAAAAGCGAAAGACCAACGAGTGTTAACCATATTTTCTTGCGAGTTCTTGTGCTAATTGCAGTTCGGTGTTATTATTTAAGAAGATATACAGAAAAGCATTAAGCAACGGTTCAAACGAAGGACA
>JBEKWM010000017.1:0-31835 GCA_049513025.1 Sedimentisphaerales bacterium | reverse complement strand
AGACCGCGCATAAGAATTGCCGCGACGGTAATAGGTGTGATTGTGCTGTTGTCCCTGCTCATACTCACCCGAATACAGGTCAGACACTGGCAGAACACCCTGACACTGTTTGAGTACACACTGAATGTTACCGGAGACAATCCGGTTACGGAAAACAGCTATGGGGCCGCTTTGTTTAATGAGGGGCGCATAGAAGAGGCGGAGCTGCATCTTCGTAAAGCAGTCCATTTGGCCCCCGCGTTTGTGATCGCCCGCAACAACTTAGCCAAGGTTTACCTGAAACAGGGGAGGATTAACGAAGCAATCGAGCACTTTAATGAACTAATAAGGCACAACGAGGGGACAGCGGAGGTTTATTACAACCTGGCAGCGGCACTGGAGATGCAAAAGAAATACGAAGACGCTATAAAATACTATGCCAAGTCGCTGGAGCTGAATCCCGGGGACCCGGCTGCCAACAAAAGAATTGGAATTGCGCTAGTAGCGGCAGGAAAGGCAAACGAAGCAATCGGATATGCACAACGCGCCTGTGAACTGACGGGGGACAAGGACGTTGAATGTCTGGAGACACTGGCATCGGCGTTTGCGGCGGGAGGCAAATTTGAGGAGGCAAAGGCAACAGCCGGGCAGGCGTTAAACATAGCGAAGACGAGCGGACAGGAGAATCTTGTCGTCGAGATTCAGAAACGGATGGAACTTTACCAGGCAGGCATGCGGGACCGGCAAAAATAAATGCGATTCAGCCAAAAATATGTTTTCATTGTTATATGCGCGGCACTGGTGGCGGCAACGCTTGTCGCATACGAGCCGATACGGCACAACTACTTTGTCAGCTATGACGATGACCTGTATATAATGAAAAACCCCATCGTAACCGGCGGGATAACTCACGATTCGGCAATCCTCGCGTTCACAAAGCTATACGCTGCGAACTGGCACCCCCTGACATGGCTTAGTCACATGCTGGATTACCGGCTCTTCGGGCTAAACCCGGCTGGACACCATTCCGTCAGCGTCCTGATTCATATCGTCAACGCACTGCTGCTTTTCCTGATTCTCAGGAATGTCACGGATTCGACAAGCTCACCGCAGGCGGGGACAACCTGGGCAAGCGCGTTCGTCGCAGCGGTATTCGCTTTGCATCCGTTACAGGTGGAATCAGTGGCATGGATAGCTGAGCGGAAAACGGTTCTAAGCGGTTTATTCTGGCTTCTGACGATAGCCGCGTATGTGCGATATACGAGACAGCCGGGATTTTTGAGATATTTGTTAGTCCTATTGGTATTCGGCCTTTGTATTATGACCAAGCCGATAGTCGTTACACTGCCTTTAGTATTGCTTCTGCTGGACTATTGGCCATTAGACAGAATTCGATGGGGACATCAGCACAACGACAAGATGCGAAGGGGACCAGACCAAAAATCAATTGGATGGCTAACGGCAGAAAAAATGCCTTTGCTGGCAATATCGGCAATTTTGAGTGTTCTAACCGTTATCGCGCAGCAAAGCGGAGGCGCGATTAGCACATTAGATAAAGTTCCATTGGACCACCGAATCGCGAATGCGTTTGCCTCTTATATAAAATACATCGGCAAACTGGTATGGCCCAGCGGCCTGGCCGTTTTCTACCCCCCTTCGCATTCAAACTTATTAAACACTACAACGGTGATTTGTGCTTTTATATTCATCATGATATCGGTCATAAGTATCTATATTGGGCGTCGCAAAAAATATATAGCCGTCGGCTGGCTATGGTATGTCGGGACACTTGTCCCGATGATAGGACTGGTTCAGGTGGGCGAGCAGGCAATGGCCGACCGTTATATGTACCTGTCAATGATGGGCCTGCTTATTATCATTGCCACGGCCGGCAAAGAGCTAATCGCAAAACGCCCCCGATTAAAAACCGTTGTGGCGATAATAGGCGTGCTATCGCTGTCGTGCCTCCTTGTGCTCACCAGAATACAGGTACGGCACTGGCAGAACAGTATTACGCTTTTTGAATATGCCTTAAGCGTTACCGAAGACAACGCAATTGCGGAAAACAGCTATGGATGCGCTTTGTTCAATGATGACCGTCTCAGTGAGGCGGAGCAGCATTTTGGCAATGCTCTTCGTATAAACCCTGCGTTTGACACCGCTCTCATCCACTTAGCCAGAATATATCTGAAAGAAGAAAGGTACAACGAGGCAATCTCGACCTATAAAGAGCTTATAAAACGCAATTATGGGACCGCAGAACTTTATTACAATCTTGCGATGGCATTCGGCATACAAGAGAAATATAATGACTCAATAAAATACTTCAGTAAATCTTTGGAATTAAATCCAGACGACCCCGACACCCATAATAAAATGGGAATCATCCTGCTGGCGGCGGGGAAAACCGATGAAGCCATCGGACAATTCAATGAATCATTGCGAATAAAGGCGGACCAGTCCGTAGTATATGAAAATCTCGGCACGGCATACAACCAGCTTGGCAAATATGAATTGGCAATTAAAAACTGGACCAGGGCCATAGAGCTGAATCCTGGTAACATAGACGCTCTCGATAAAGCTGGCTGGTTCCTGGCTGCCTGCGGCGAAGAATCCGTTGAGAACACCAATCAGGCAATTGCGTATGCCAGGCGTGCCTGTGAGTTGACAAAATATGCCATTCCTGAGTTTCTGGACACTTTGGGAGTTGCCTGTGCAGCGTCCGGCAAATTTGCCGATGCAAAGGCAGCCGCGGAAAAAGCATTGAACCTCGCGAGGAAAACAGGCAAGGAAGATTTGGCAGGCGAGATTGAAAAGCGGATAAAGCTTTACGAAGCGGGACAGCCATATCGTGAGAAATAAATGAAATCAAATCAAGAACATATTCTTTTTTTTGTAATAGCGGCATTGGTAATATCAACTTTGTTCGCCTACGAACCAATACGGCACAACGGCTTTGTCAACTATGACGACAGCGGGTACATAACAGAAAACCCCATCGTAACCGGCGGGATAACTCACGATTCGGTAATCCTCGCGTTCACAAAGCTATATGCTGCGAACTGGCACCCCCTGACATGGTTTAGCCACATGCTGGATTACCGGCTCTTCGGGTTAAATCCGCTGGGACACCATTCCGTCAGCGTCCTGATCCACATCGCCAACGCCCTGCTGCTTTTCCTGGTTCTCAGGAATGTCACGGATTCGACAAGCTCACCGCAGGCGGGGACAATCTGGGCAAGTGCATTCGCCGCGGCGGTATTTGCTCTGCATCCGTTACAGGTAGAGTCGGTCGCATGGGCGGCTGAAAGAAAAACGGTGCTAAGCGGACTGTTCTGGCTTTTGACAATGGCCGCATACATACGCTATGCAAGAAAACCCGGATTCGGCCGATATATGCTGTTGCTGTTTGTATTCGGCCTTTGTATTATGACCAAGCCGACCGTTGTTACGCTTCCGTTCGTATTGCTGTTATTGGATTATTGGCCTCTTGAGAGAATTCACCGGGGACAATCAGTCGCCGCCACATCTAAATCGGTAATATGGCTGATAGCGGAAAAAACGCCTCTTCTGGCTATGTCGGCAGCCCTGTCGGCTATAACCATCATTGCGCAAAAAGGCGGAGAGGCGGTTATTTCGTTAGATATAATTACATTAGACACTCGAATCGCCAATGTGTTTTCTTCTTATATAAAATACATCGGCAAACTGGTATGGCCCAGCGACATGGCTGTTTTCTATCCCTCTTCGTATCCGGCCATTCCAAAAACCACAACGGCAGTTTACATGCTTCTGTTCATCCTGATATCGGCCATAAGCATCTATACTGGGCGTCGCAGAAAATATATGGCAGTCGGCTGGTTATGGTTCGTGGGAACGCTTGTGCCTATGATAGGGCTGGTCCAGTCTGGCTTCCAGGCTATGGCCAACCGCTATATGTACCTGTCAATGCTGGGCCTGCTTATTATCATTGCCCTGGCCGGCAAAGAGCTAATCGCAAAACACTCCCGATTAAAAACCATTGTGGCGATAATGGGCGTGATATCCCTGTCGTGCCTGCTTGTGCTCACCAGAATGCAGGTACGACACTGGCAGAACAGTTTGACGTTGTTTGAATATGCCCTGAAAACAACCAAAAACAATCCTGTCATAGAGACCTATTACGGATGCGCCTTGTTCTATGAAGCCGGGCGACTCGATGAGGCGGAAAAACACTTGGGCAACGCTGTGCGAATAAGCCCGATGTTCGCCAAGGCCCTCAGCAACCTGGGCAGGGTTTATATAGAGCAGGGGAAAACAGATGAAGCCATATCCTGCTTTACTAACCTTTTACGCCAAAACGAAAACTCTGCGGAAACACACTACGACCTGGCCTTATCACTGGGTATGCAAAAAAAATACGACGAGGCGATAAAACATCTTGCCAGAACACTGGAGATGGAACCCAACTATCCTGATGCTCACAACAAAATGGGGATAGCACTGCTGGCAACCGGAAAACCGGATGATTCAATCAGGTATTTCGACAAAGCGCTGCGGATAAACAAAGACAAATCAGAAGTGTACGGAAATCTCGGCACGGCTTATATGCGACTGGGTAAGTATGGGCCGGGGATTTATAACTTTAACAAAGCGGTCGAACAAAAACCCGACAGCATAGTAAATCTCAACCGCCTGGCGTGGGCGCTGGCAACCGTCGAGGATACATCTTTGCGTGACGCCAACAAGGCGATAGAAACCGCCGGACGTGCCTGCGAATTAACAGGCAACAACGATGCTGTGTGTCTGGATACCCTGGCAGTTACATACGCGACGGCGGGCAGGTTCGAGGAAGCAAAAGCGACGGCGAATAAGGCATTGAGTATCGCAAAATCATCCGGCAGAGAGGATTTGGCCGGCGAGATTCAGGAGCGGATAAAGCTTTACGAGGCAGGACAGCCATATCGTCAGAAATAGTAACGACGGGCATGGATTATGCGGTGTTTTTGTTTTGGCTTTTGTCCATCAGCAGGATAATTCTGCCGAGGCGGTCAGGGGGCATTTGGCTTTTGAGAATCTTGCGAATCTGGCTCATAGGCGTTCGCTGGGTAGTGTGCGTAACAACAACATACTGGTTGTTAAGCTCAGCAATCAATTTCACAAATTCATCGATGTGCATATGTCTGCCGGCGTGGGCCCTGTCGGCGTGCTCATCAACGTAAAAGGTGCATTCGGCGATGAGGATTTTGCTTTCGGCAATATAATTCAGTTGTGAGAAATCGACGTATTGCGTGTCGCCGAGGTAAGTAACAATCGGTATCTCAATGGGATTATCAATTGCAACGCCCTGCTTTTTCAATTCGACAATCTGCGGGCCAGAGAGATTGGCAAATTCCTGTTTTATTTTTTTTCGTTTTTCTATTACGGTGAAGCCGACAGACCCCCTGCTGTGCTTTGTGGGAAATACGCGGGCAACCAGGTTTGGTTTTATCTGGAATTCGTCACCCGGTTTGACACCCACAAGATTGGCTGGCAGCTGGTTGCCGTCGAGACGAGCCCAGGCGTCGATGAGGTCCTTAATGGGCGGGAGGAGATTTTCGGGTACGAGAATGGTGCCCGCGGACTGGCCGCAGAAATTGCGATGAGAAAGGTAATAGGCAATACCGGCGGCGTGGTCCATATGACCATGGGTGAGCAGGACGTGATTTATGGGTATAATCTGGTCGGGGGCCTTGCCGATATCGAAGCAGACATCGAGCTGAGGCATCGCGATGACGGTTTCCTCGCCGGCAATCGAATAGCCGATTATATCCAGGTCATCTATCGTAATCTTCGCTAAGTTATGGCTTGGCATATAGTTCTTCATCAATTCTACATTCCCAACTCGTAATTCACAATTGAGAATTTGGAATGAATCATTTAGAATTCCGAATTATGCCTGACAAACGGCTTCATAGGGGGCAGCACCCTGCCGATAAAAAATTGTTCGGAGAGACCTGGATACCGAACATCCGGCGAGCGGTTGCGGATTATTCGCTTTTGCTGAGCAAAGGTTACGCTGAAAAAAGTTCGCTGAAACTTGTTGGCGACCGATTCACACTGACCGAAAGACAGCGATTAGCGGTGATGCGAAGCGCGTGTTCGGAAGAGCAGCGGGCAAGCCGTAAGAGCCGACAACTTGAAATCAACCAGATTGCCGGGCAAGTAATCGCAATTGACGGGTATAATGTTTTGATAACGATTGAGGCGGCGATGAGCGGAGGGTTGATTTTCAGGGGACGGGACGGGTGCTGCAGGGATTTAGCGAGCATTCACGGGACATATCGCAGGGTCAGTGAAACGCAACCCGCAATCGAACTTATAGGCGGATTTCTGCAACAAATCGGGATAAGCCAGGCACTGTGGTTATTAGACAGTCCGGTTTCAAACAGTGGGCGATTAAAAACTCTTCTTCGTGAACTTGCGGAAAAGAACAAATGGAACGGATTCGGCAAGCTCACCGCAGGATGGGAAATTGAGCTTGTGACAAGCCCGGATGCAGTGCTGATAAAAGGCGAAAAAATAGTCGCAAGCAGTGACAGCATGATTTTGGATAAATGCTGCAAATGGGTCGATTTGGCAGGTGAAATCATAAAAAAACGGATACCGGCGGCAAAAATAATCGACCTCGGCATTCAATCCTAACTGCTTGCAAATTAAACACTTACGTTTAGACGACCCCTAAATTAACCAATTTTTAACAGATTTACTGCCGCGTTTTAGGCAATCGCGCATTTATAATCGTGATGATAGCAAGAAATTTACAATTCGATTTAGAGAGCAGAATGATGAGTATAACTGAACTCAGTGGTTTTGCCTTCGAGCCGGACCCGATGACGCAGGCGAAAAGTGACCCCGGGGCCTTCACAAGGTTATATTTACGTCACTACGATGCGATTTTCAGGTATTGTGCACACCGGCTCTTTGAGAGGACCACGGCGGAAGACATCACATCGGAAGTTTTCCTGAAAATGGTGGAAAACTTCCAGACATTTGACGGCAACGAGAAGCAATTCCGGAACTGGCTTTACCGGATAGCGACGAACGCCGTCAACGAACACTTGAGAAAGACCGCCCGCCGAAGCGCGATATTGACCTGGGTATGGCGGGGGTCGAGTAAAAACAGCGCCGATGATAGCACTGCGGCTGACGAGTCGCACGATAACCAGGCCGTCGTCAAAAAGGCGTTACTCACGCTAAAGCCGGAAGAACAAGCTATCGTCACAATGCGTTTTTTTGAAAACCTGAAAATAGAGGAAATCGCCGAGGTAGTCGGCACAAGCGCCGGAACGGTCCGCAGTCAGTTATCGCGGGCAATGGAAAAACTGCGAAAGCATATCTCTTCAGCCCAAATCTACGGGCAGGAGGTGACACTATGAATCCAAACGAAAGAAAATTTGAAGAACTTATGAACAAGATGACATTCGACGAACAGGAACTGCTGGCTGCTTTTGCACGACGCCAATGGCAAGAAAAACAATCCCGTCAAACCCCTTGGGGGCAGGCCGGGGTTTGGAGAACGATTATGCAAAACAGACCAATGAGATTAGTAGCGGCGGCAGCGGTAATAGCCATCGTAGGACTTGTAAGCTGGAAAATATTCGAGAGAGACGTAACGACACCAATAACGTCTCTGGAATTGCTGGCAAAGGCACAAGCGGCGGAAAAGGCGCTGTTTGCCAAAACAGGAATTGTGCATTTAGTCAGCGAAATTACGGTTTATCCGACTACCAACAAAGGAGCGGAACTTATCGAAAAGCTGGGCGATACAAAGAAACCTACCGAAGAATTTCACAAAATATATCGCGAAATTATGGGTCAGTGGATGGTAAGCTGGCTTCCGATATCTTCGCTGCAGGCCAACGGGTGGACCAGGACGAACCGGATTAAGCTATCTGAAGGTTCGCAGCAGGCCTATACTATCCAGGACGATTCGTGGTATGACTCTGCAACGGGACGTTTCGCGCGTGTTATGGAAACAGATGGCAATATCATCTTCGCCAACTCCTACGACGGCAGCTTCGTATATCAGTCCGAGTCGATGGATAACGGAACGATAAAAGTGAAGAGTGAAGCCATTACGGCAAATTTCAAGGCACCGGACAATCCGGCTGAGTTCCTGGGTTTGACAGCGGGTGTCCAGCAGTGCCTCGATGAAAAATGTCTTCGGCAGCCTGTGCAGGCGGTTACAAACGACGTTCTGGCAGACGGGACAAAGGTAACCGTATATAAAGCCGGTTTTATCAGCTTAACGGGCGAATTGAACACATATTACCTGTTCAAGGTCCGGCAGAGCGACGAGATTGTCGCCGAGATAGAATATATCACCAATGGAAAGCCGCAAATTATCGTCCGAAGGGTACTAAGCGAGTCGGTTGAGAAACCGGAGTTTTCGTGGAACCTTGCTGAGTTGAGCAACAAAGAACTGGCCAACGAAGCACCCAGCCCGGTTACTGTGGCCTCTGATGTTGCAACCCCGAATATTTCTGTGCGGGATATGGCCGAGCGGGCTTCGTTTGAGACACATATATTCGCGACCGACCCGAACTGGACACAGCAGCGGATTATTGTGGACGTGCTTGACACAATGAACGCACCGAAGCGGCTGTTCGTGGTGCTCTACAAAGCCCAAGACAAGCGGGATGTAATACTTGCCCAGTCCGAAACGCACAATAAGTTTTTTGCTTCGATGACCAAACAGATAGAAGCGGGCGGAAAGACGTTAGAGAAAACGGTTTACCCGAATGGTTACAAAGTATGGGTAAACGCAGGCCCGGTGGCCTGGTGGACGGACCTGACGCTTCGCAGCACTGGTATCGAACCAGCAGCGAACCGCAGCGGTTATATCGTCGAATCGCCTTCCGGGACGATTCTGATAATCGCAATAAACGGGCAGTTGACGAAAGAAGAATTGGACGGTCTTATCAACTCGCTGATACCGGCCAAGGATTACCAGGTTAAATAACTCAGGCAACCGCTGAACCACACACGCCGTCCCTAAGGGGCGGCGTTTTTTTATGCGCTTCCTAAAAATGTTATTTTGCCTATACTAAAATACACAGTGCAATCGTGTTATTAGTGAATGACGGCCGTTAAAAAGTTTTAGACCGGGACCAGATGATAGAAGATGAAATATTGAAATGGCGTTTCAGGCAAGGCAGCAAGGAGGCGCTTTGCCGCATATACGAGAAGTATCTCGACTATCTGCTGACCTTGGCAGTGGGGTTTGTGAACGACTTCAATACAGCCCAGGACATCGTGCACGACGTATTTGTTCGCTTCGCGGCCTCTTGGCATGGTTTCGGTCAAACGGGAAACCTTAAAAGCTATTTGACAACCTGCATTGTGAACCAAGCCCGTGACCACATTCGCAGGGCCAGACACCAGGCAGGCGAATTAAAAGAAGATGCTTTGATTGGTGAGTCGGACTGCCCTGAACGGGTAGTCATAGGCGACGAGGTGTCGCAGCGGCTGAACAGGGCTCTGGCAGAACTGCCATACGAACAACGCGAGACGGTGGTCCTGCATTTGAAAAGCGGGATGAAATTCAAGGAAATAGCGGCTCTGCAGAGCGTATCAATCAATACCGTTCAAGGTCGATATCGATACGGATTAGACAAACTGCGGTCAATGTTGAATGATGAGGTGCAAAAATGAGGCCGACAGAAAAAATAGAAAGTTCAGTAAAGAAAATGAATTTTTCAGCCGGTGCCGAATTGCGAAAGCAGATTTTAGACGACGCGATGAAAGCACACGAACAAGCAGAAATCCCAACGCCTTTTGAGAAGGCGAATATATGGAGAATTATTATGAAGAGCAAAACAACAAAATTGGCGACGGCGGCCATCATTGTAATCGCAGGCCTGTTGTACGTTCAGTTCCTGACTGGAACAAACGCTTATGCTCAAGTCGTTGCGGAGATTCGGAACGCCCGCACTGTGGTATACACGGTCATAAAGCAGGCCAACACCGGCACAGGCGAGACGATCAAGATAGACGTGGCATATAAGGAGCCTGGTTTCCTGCGGACGACAACGATCGACGGTTACGTTGCGATATTGGATGCCAACAGCGGCAAGATGATGTCCATCGTGCCACAGGGGGGATACAGCATCGCTGATCTGAAAAGCTCCGACAAGCCCGGTGTTCTGTGGTCTATTGCCTCCTCCATGAAGGCGATGAAGGCCCTGCCGGCCAAGGCTGATAAGAACCTCGGAGCAAAGGAGATAGACGGTATTGACTGTGATGGATACAGAGTGACACAGGGCGACTTGACCTCGATTATCTGGCTGGACGCAAAGACCGGCGACCTTGTGCAGGTGGAACACAAATATGCCAATTCCCCGGGCATGAACACGATATTGAAGAATATCAAGTTCGATGTCGAACTGGAGGATTCGCTGTTCAGTTTGACGCCGCCGGCAGGGTACAAACCGATGGGCGTCGAGATGAAAGGTGATGCTGCCATCCAGACGGAAGAAACGTTCGTCGCCTGGCTGGGATGGTGGGCCAATGGAAATACCGATGAGACGTTCCCGCCGATGGTGGCCGGTCCCGAGATAGCCAAGGTTTGTATGGATATGGCTAAGCAGGGCAAGCTCAAAGGCTCTACGTGGGACAAGGCCGATCCTCAACAGATGTTCAATGCATTGCTTTTCGTGGCCAGACTGCCCAGAGAAGAGAGCAACTGGCGATATGCTGGTAATGGCGTGAAGATAAATACCCCTGATACACCGATATTCTGGTATCGCCCGGCCGGCAGCCAGATGTATCGCGTCATATACGCGGACCTTACGGTTCGCGAAATGGCTGAGGACCAGTTGCCCAAGTAATACGCATTCTCTCTAAATACAAAAACGCCGTCGGATTCGATACCCGACGGCGTTTTTTTTTATGCGAGGAAAACGGCAGGGCAAGCCCCGCCCCACTTTTTACAAGGACTTGGTGGCTCGTCGAAGCTCATCGCAGACAATACCAACTTCGTCCTTGCTTAGATTATTGTAGAAAGGTAAAGCGATGGTCCTTTCGGCGATTTTCTCGGTAACTGGGAAGTCGCCCGGCTTGAAGCCGAAACGCTCAACCATAAATGCCTGAAGGTGAACAGGCGTAAAATAATTGCTGACCTGTATGCCGGCGTCGCGCATCGCCTGCAAAACCTTTTCGCGATTCTGGCGAGTAAATCGGTCGGCAAGTCGAACCACAAAAACGAACCAGTTGTTATCACAGCCAGCGGGTTCAATCGGAACAATCAGGCGGTCGTCGCCGGCGAGGTTTTCCTGATACCATTTGGCGACCTGTTTGCGTTTGCGTTTTATTTCCTCGATTCTCGAAAGCTGGACTATGCCGAGGGCGCAGTTAATGTCGCTAAGGCGATAATTGTATCCCAGCCGGACGTGGCTGAGCCAGCTACCACCCGCAGCCCTGCCCTGATTGCGCAGCGAGATGCACATATCCGCAAGTTTATCGTCGTCGGTAAGAATCATCCCGCCTTCGCCGGTCGTTATCTGCTTATTGGGATAAAAGGCGAAGACGCAAATATCGCCGAAAGTGCCAGCTTTTTTGCCGTTTAACGCGGAACCGAGGGCCTCGCAACTATCCTCAACAAAGGCAAGTTTGTGCTTGTCGGCAATCCGGCGAAGCTTATCGAAGCCGGCGGTACTTCCAAAGGCCTCGATGGGAATAATCGCCTTTGTTTTTTTGGTAATCTTTTGCTCAATTTTATCCGGGGCAATGTTCAAAGTTACGGGGTCAATATCAACAAAGACGGGTTTTGCGCCCACCATCAGGACAACATTCGAAGTGGAGATAAAAGTAAACGGCGTTGTGATTACCTCGTCCCCCGGCCCGATACCCAGGGCAAGCATACACAGATACAGGCCGCTGGTACCGCTGTTGACGGCGACAGCTCGCTTTTTGCCTATATATTTAGCGAAGGCCTGCTCAAATTCCCTCAGCTTTGGGCCAAGCGAAAGGTTCGGGCTTTTGAGCACATCGGTAACTGCCTGAATTTCCCTGTCAGTAATATCAGGACGGGACAAAAATATACGCATAAACAGCTCCTTACAGCATCAAATGCAGATTATACGAAAAGGTAGATTTTACTGTTCAGACCCTACTTTGCCAAATAGTTTCCACCCGCCGCGGCTTATGGGACGTAGCAATAGAGGCGAAGGCCAATATCAGTAATGCGGCTTGGAAGTGGGGTGGTTGTCCTAAACGGCATACATAGTAAAGCCGATAAATGACGTGCAAGCGGCAAAAAACCGCTCTTAAACGGGAATATAAAAATGGCAAAAGGCAAGAACGTATTAACGACAGGTGACGTAGCGAAAATTTGCAACGTAGCGCCGAGAACCGTGTCCAAATGGTTCGACAGCGGCCAGTTGAAGGGTTACCGCATACCTGGCAGCAAAGACAGGCGGATACCAATCAACGAGTTGATTCGCTTTATGAAGCAGAATAATATGCCGGTGCCGACGCTGCCTGTTGGCAAAATGCGCGTTGTAATAGTGGACAACAACGTTGAATCGGCGTCAAAGCTGGCGGAGACGCTGAGGGCAAAGTCGGACTATGAGGTCATGGTTGCCAAAAACAATTTCGAGACCGGCACCGCGGTTCAAAGGTTTGAGCCGCACGTTCTGCTTGTGAATCTGCTGGCGAAAGACATCGACGCGGCGGAAATATGCAGGAATATCCGGTCGGACGAAGAATTGCAGACCATCAAGATAATCGCCCTTGTCAACCACCTGGCGGGCGGTGAGGCGGCAGCATTGCTCCAGAAAGGCTTTGACGGGTATGTTTCGATGCCCGCGGACATTTCGGAGGTCGTCAGAAAAATAGAGGAGGCGACCGCCATAATCTATTAGCGGCAGACAACACGACTATCACAAGGTATCTCGAGAAAAACAAAATACAAGGAAGCCAGCCTTAGTACCGGCTTCTTTCGTTTTGCAAAAGCCGAATCACATAAAATCACCCTGCTGATTTTTTCTTCTTCAAAAAAGGCGGGTTTCCCCCTATAATTGAGCACGGTCGCGCTCGTAGCTCAGTAGGATAGAGCGCCGGTTTCCTAAAACTACTGCAAAAATCACTTCTTTCTATAACGAACGCCAATTCAAGCACTTAGGGAGTGGTAAGAATCGTCGCTATTGGTAGATATCGTATCTAGTGGTTGTAGAACGGTTGTAGCTTTTTGCCGAGTGACACACATCATATCCTTCAAAAAACATGTCCTATACGGCATTTTTATGAGCAACGGATTTCTAATCAGTCAACGTGTTTTGTAAGTGTTTGTCAATAACAAAAAAGAACTTATGATGCTGGCCGTAGCCTAACCGTACCTCGTTGGTGCAAATTTTGGTGCAACGCTTGTGCTCATGTAATCCAAAATTCAGAAATAGCGGAGAGGGCGGGATTCGATTTGCCCTCTCTTTGTAAAGTACTCAATAACCTGATTTTACAGCTTAATTCAAATAATAGCAAGGACTTAAAATCTCTCGTTGATTTACTATTCCTACACGATTTTTTACTATCTCAGACTTGATTTTGAGGGCAATTTGAGGACAACTTCAGGGACAATTTTATCTATGCTTGAACAAGCAACGTACAATTTACCAACATGTTCTTACAACGGTGAACGGATATATAAAATGTTTGCGTTTTTTGGGAATTTTTTAAGTCTTTGATATTACTAATCTTATAGATATGCAACTTTTGCGATTTTACACGCTATTTAACCTTGGGGTTGTAGAGTAGTTGTATGGATTGGCATCACTTTTTACAGCCAGAAGGTCATAAAAAAGTTCTATTTTTCAGGCAGATTTGGTATTTTGATAAACGAAAAGTTCAGCGGCGTAGCTGAGCAAGGATATACAATGTTATATGGGGAATCCCAGATATTGCTGTGAGCCGTCTGAGGCGGCCAACCTTGGGAAATCCCTTGTCTAGCTGGTGCGGACTGGCGATAATGGAGCCCAGAAATCGAAGAAAGTTCACCGATAAGGAAGATGACAAAACAGAGTCTGTAGCACAAGTTTCGAGGAGCGCAAAACATGACAAATGCAAGAGTAGCACACCGGATATGGGTGCTCGTTTTCGCGATAATTATCTTCCAGGTAGGTTTCCTGGAGGCTGAGGAAAAAGAGGGCGGGGGAAAGCCTGCAGCCTTTACAGTGAAGGTGACAGGGTCGGGACGACCGATGATACTGATCCCCGGGCTGGGGTGTGGAGGCAATGTCTGGGACGGAACGGTGGCCCACTTCAAGGACCGCTATGAGTGCCATGTCGTGACATTGGCGGGCTTTGCAGGTCAGCCGGGCATCGGGGAGCCATTTCTTGAGCAAGTTCGCTACGGCCTGGTCGAGTACATTCGCCAGAAGAAACTGGAGCGGCCGGTAATCGTTGGACACAGCCTGGGAGGATTCATGGCGTTCTGGCTCGGCGCGACGGCGTCCGACCAGGTTGGGCCAATCATCTCCGTCGATGGCGTGCCGTTTTTTGCGGCGCTAAGAGATATCAATGCCACGCCAGAGTCGGTAAAACCATTCGCGGAAAGAATGCGAGAGATGTACAAGGCGCAAACGCCTGAGCAGTTCGCTATCGGTAACCGGTCATTCCTGGCAGGGATGATAACGGACCAGAAGGCCGTAGAGAAGGTTGGCGAGTTCAGCGACAGGTCCGACCCCAAAGTCGTGGGGCAGGCCACCTATGAATTGATGACCACCGACCTGCGGAAAGAGGTCAAAGAGATCAAGACGCCCGTCCTGCTCATCGGGGCTACAGCGTCCATAACGGACCCTAACCAGAGGAAAGCAGCCCAGGAGAATTACAGGCTTCAGGTCGCAGCAGTGCCGAGACACAAGGTTGTCTTTGCGCCGAAGGCGAGGCATTTCATCCAACTGGACGAGCCTGAGTTCTTCTTCGGGGAAGTCGAGTCGTTCCTCAAGGACATGGATGCGGCCAAAGGCAAGTAAGTCCGTTACAGTGTCCGACGCCCAGGCGGATACTACGAGCCAGGGACTGCTATATACACTGGACCGCGTACTGTAAAAATATTCGTCCCACCCATCAGGCCACCTTCCATATTATGGACTGCCGCTCTGGGATTCCGTTACCATTTGCTTTATAATACTATCGGGAATCAGCGACTTTTTCAACAACCCCGCTATCCCTAGTTATTTAGTTATTCAAGTTATTCATAGGCGTTATGAAAAAACAATCTAACGTATAAACCGGCACTGCAAACATAAAAATTCATAGCGAACGTTAGGAATAAGAACAGGAGACAATGCGATGCGTTACAAACGAGTTGGTCTTGCGATTTTTGCATTTGTGGTGACCTTCCTCGCCCTTTCTGATTGCGCAAAAAGCGAAGCCCCCGCCAATAATGTCAGACCTTATCAGTACACCGTTCCGGAAAAGATAAATGATGGCTGGGAGACCGCCTCTTTGAGCAGTGAGAACCTCGATGCCAATTTAATCAAGGATTTGTTCGAGCGAATCAGCGACAATACTTACAAAAACATTTACAGCGTTATAATCATCAAAAACGGGAAACTCGTCGTCGAGGAGTATTTTCCGCGTCAAGATGCTTTGGGAGACCTACGGAGTCGGGCACTCAAGCGGGTTTCGCCACAACAGCTCTATTCCGCAACAAAAAGTGTGACTTCCATTCTGATAGGGCTGGCTATAGAACGACATCTGATCCGCGGCGTCGATGAGAAAATTTCCACCTTCTTTCCTGAATATGCCGACATATTTGCGGACAGTAACAAAGACGCGATTCGCCTGAAACATTTTCTTTCTATGACGGCGGGCCTGTCATGGGACGAGTGGACGTATCCCTATGCCGATGCACGTAATGATGCCCTCAAGGCACTTCTCAGCCCTGACCCGATCCGATACGTTCTTGAAAGGCCGTTAGTCGCGGCGCCTGGCGCACAATTTGCCTACGACACCGGCATTTCCGTAACACTGGGCCAGATAATCCACAAGGTCTCCGGGATGCCAGCGGATAAGTTCGCTGAGAAATATCTTTTTGAGCCACTCGGTATCTCTGATTACTATTGGGCTAAAATTCCTGATGACATCGTCGAAACCGGAGGAGGTCTCTTTTTGCGGCCGCGCGATATGGCCAAAATTGGTTTCCTCTTTTTGAATGGCGGTCGCTGGCAAGGAAAACAGATTATCAGTAAAGAGTGGGTCAAAGAATCGACGAAGAATTACGTCGACTCCGGTCAAATCCCTGCGTGGGTGCAGGCCAACGGATATGGGTATCAATGGTGGCTCGGTTCATTTAAAGTGGGTAATCGAATAGTCGAGTCCTATGGCGCCCGAGGCCGAGCAGGGCAATTCATTCTTGTCTTTCCGGAACAGCAGATTGTTGCCGTATTTACCGGCTTGAACGACAACATTTTGATGAACCAGCCGTTGGATATGCTTCAGCGATATATCCTGCCGGCGGCGGGTGCAGTCGTTCGTCGTTAGTCCCACCTGCAGCGGGCAAAATTTCGTACATCTTCGGTTTTTATCTGTTCCCATTATAGAAACAAGAAATCTCAAAAGTCATAGAACCTTTTTGGAAACGACAATAGAACTGTAAAAATATTCGTCCCACCAATCAGGCCGCCATCCTGTATGACTTCAAAAGCACACCACGACGTTTCTGACAAATTAATTATGCCGCAGAACTGAAGAAAAACGACCAATTTCAGCAAAATAAGCTGCTTTAAGGTCAGCTTTCCCAAAAACTTAACGTCGGATGAGTTTTTTTATAGTACGGGATCCAGCATTTTATGGCGTCTCGAGTACCTGCTGTGAATGATATTTTCCCTTGCATGGAGCGATTGCACATACATGTCGGCATACCTTTGTTCCATTGCAGTAGCAGTCACATTTGAACTTGCCAGATACGATCTCAGCTTCATGTACAGCCACAAGCTGTCTTCATTGTAGTATATGTCAGACAGTTGCTTGAGCTTATTCAGAATGTCCTTTGGTGCTCTCCTGTAAAAAGCCTCGTTACTTTCATATGGGCCGACCAGCATTCCGTTTTTGCCTTCTCTAATGTATTCCGGGGGGCCGCCGCTTCGTGTGGCGATGTTAATCCCGCCGTTCCTTGCAGAGCGCTGGTCCGAAGTACCGCAGGCCTCTTTCTCCGGCAGGGGACAGTTGATACATATGTCGGCGCCAATTGCCTGCATCCTCAGAAGGGTGGTATCTGAATTCGGCACATAAACAAATCTCCCCTTCAGCTCAGGTCTTTGCATCCAGGCAACGAATTGCTCTATCCATTCCTCTTCCTTAGACCCTTCCGGCGCGATTCCGCCTACAACGACCTGCATGCCCAGGCCGTTCATCCTACCCCAGATGGTGTCAACTTCATCATGCCTGTCCGCACATATAATATGGACAATATCCTTCAGGATGGGTAACTGACTCTTGTATTCCACCATTCTTCTTACCATCCATATCGTTGGCAATTTAAGGTCCAGCGTTACGCCGTCTTTGCTTATAATTTGGTTGCTTTTGCTAGTCATGTCGGCTGTTTTCTTCTTAACTTCAGCCAAAGACAACGCTTTACCTTCCCGGCCTATTCGCTGAAAGATTCCTTTGCCGGGTTCGATGCCGTTAAGTTCCATTTCCAGCAGTTCGTCCATTACCCATGTGTCACCGGAGCCGTTGAGTATGCCCTCTATCGTTCTGTCATAACACTGGAACATGGCCTTCGTAGCTTCAGCATGTTCCTCGCTCACCCCGTTTGCAATATCACATATTTCAATCGCCCCCCTGGGGAAGTCTATGAACAGCTGACCATCATCGTTCACTGCCACAAATTTTCTCCATAATCTCTGCCAGCTCTGGCCGGGGAACCTCATCACGTAACGCGCTCTTGCGACATCGCCGCCGACAAGCTCGCCGATACAGAATGTCTCCAAGCCCGCCGGGACGACCGTGTGGTTTGTATAGACCACGGCTGTCCTGTTAAAGAGATTGTCACCCCTTATTATTGCGGCGGCATCGGCGACGTGGCCTTCGTTGAGGTGCAGGATATCAGGCACAATCCTCATGCTTTTGAACAGTTCGTAAACGCATTCAGCAAAAGCAGTCTCCTGCAGAAAGCGATGCGCTCTGCCGTGACCTGGATGCGTCTTGTGGTCCGGGTAAAGAATGTCAAATACCTCGGGGCAATAGAAGACATAAAGGGGCGTCCCTCCGCGGCTTATGCCATATACATCTACATGGTATTGATGCTCCTGGGCTGTGTTATTGTCATCCCAGCCCCACACATCGAATCGCAGGGGCTTTCCGCTCCTGTCCCTGAGATACTCAATTGGCTGGTCCTTATAAGAGACATCTCTATATTCAATATGCTGCCTCCCGCCTCTGATTAACTGGACCAGACGCTTGCTGTAAATGGGCATACAGCCCAAAGCTCTGTCCATCCCTATCGCACTAAGACCTTCGAGCTTATCGCCAAAATATATTCCCAAACCGCCTCTGGTGTTTGCTTCGCGGGCATCTCCTTTCAGCTCAGGTATATAACCTTCAATGGAAAGGGTGGCCAGGATCTTGCCTTTCAGCTCGGGTGCGTGCTCATCTACCCATCTGATGTTTGAGTTTGTCATAAATATATTTCGTTAATCAGTCTTCTGCCGGTTAAGGTGCTCGCCCTCTGCTTTACAGGGGCTATTAACAAAGTCTGGCTACAGCTTTTTCCTTGTTAGCCGTCCCTGGCACTGCCTGGATTACGCGCTCCTGCGGATCACCCCATATAACGGATAATATATAGCCAATATAATCTTTAGGCTCATTTTCCATGCCGTTATTTTTCAATCTAATGTAGCTCATCGACAGATTGCGACCTTTATCTGAAGCTTGTCTGTATGCCTCTGCTCTGCGCAATATGCAGCTGTTTAACATAGGTAAAATGCGAACTTACCCCGCCTTCTCTACTCTATCCAAACTCTAACGTCACAGCGACTTGCTTTTCGCCCATAGCTGGTGATTTACCCTGCTTAAGCCCGATAACAAGAAATATTGCCGCTAAAAAATTTTCCTTAGAAAATTTAAAAAATATAAAAATCAATTCTTTTTGAGTGGAAAATCTTCCTCGCCCCCTCCATGAGACAGCCCCCCTATATGACTTCAAAAGCCCACCAAAGCGCTCCCGACATAGGAATTATATCGCGGAACCCAAGGGAGGCCGACCAATTTCAATAAAATAAGCTGCTTGCAATATCGGCTTTCCCAAAAACTCAACATCGGATGAGTTTTTTTATAGTACGCCAAACTGGTAACGAAACCGGCTGACCAAACATGGTGGTAAATAAGCAAAAAATGACTTTTTTTTAAGAATATAAAATGCTAAGATATACATAAAATATGGTTGTGCACCGCAGAATTCCGACTGCACCCCAAACTGATAGTTACTTGATTTCTAGAGAGTAGAGCGATGAAAAGTAAGAATCGAGTATTTGTTTTGGTTTTGACGGGATGCCTCTTTATTGGATTAACAGCAATGACCGCATCGGCTCAGACGCCGGCATACGGATGGCATAACGTGCAAATTGTCGGCGGCGGCTTTACGACCGGCATCATTTACAACCAGACCGAGCCAAATCTCGTTTACATTCGCACCGATATGGGAGGCGCCTACCGCCTGAACCCCGTGACCAACAGGTGGATACCGCTTCTGGACTGGGTTGACTGGGATAACTGGAACCTGACGGGCGTCGAAAGTTTGGCCACGGACTCGGTGGACCCTAACCGTCTTTACATAGCCGCCGGCACCTACACAAATTCGTGGGCGGGTAACGGCGCAATTCTATGTTCCGCCAACCGCGGGAAAACCTTTCAGATATCGAATCTGTCATTCAAGCTCGGTGGCAATATGCCCGGCCGCTCGATGGGTGAACGACTGGCGATTGACCCGCACAAAAACAGCATACTCTACTTCGGCGCCCGCAGCGGCAACGGCCTGTGGCGAAGCGCTGACTATGGAGCGACTTGGGCACGAGATACAAACTTTACTGCCGTGGGCACTTATTCATCCGGCGGCGATATAATCGGAGTCGTCTGGGTAACGTTCGACAACAGCGGTACTGCCGGAAATCCAACACAGACAATATACGTCGGCGTGGCTAATACCACCGGCAACACCATTTATCGCAGCACAAACGGCGGCGCTACCTGGGCGGCAATTCCAGGCCAGCCAACAGGTTATCTGCCCCATCACGGCGTGCTGGCCTCCAACGGCATTCTCTATATAACCTATAGTAACACCTGTGGTCCGTTTGATGGTTCAAAAGGCGACGTCTGGAAGTTCAACACATCAAGCGGAGTATGGACCCAAATTAGCCCGATTCTTTCCAGTAGCTCCGACGACAACTTTGGTTATGGCGGCCTGGCTGTGGATGCGCAGCATCCGAATACTATTATGGTTACAAGTATGGAGTTATGGTGGCCCGATGATATTATTTTCCGTTCGACCGACGGCGGAGTAACCTGGAAGCGAATCTGGGAAATAGGTGTATATCCCGAACGCATAAACTATTACACACAGGATATCTCGATTGCGCCCTGGCTTGACTGGGGCATTACTAAATCGCTTCCGGAGCTTTCGCCCAAGCTGGGCTGGATGATAGGCGATATAAAAATCGACCCGTTTAACTCAAACAAGATGAGATATATAACCGGCGCTACCATTTATGGCAGCGATAACCTCACCGACTGGGATACCGGCGGCATAGTTTCGCTTTCGGTAAAAGCAAAGGGGCAGGAGCAAACCGCGGTGCAGGATTTGATAAGTCCGCCCGCCGGCGCGCATCTGTTAAGCGCCGTCGGCGACCTCGGCGGTTTTCGTCATGACGACTTTAATTCGGCGCCTGCCAGAATGTCCATGCCCCCCTCGTTCACCACGGGCACGTCTCTCGATTACGCCGAGCTTGACTGCAACTTTATCGTCCGCGTCGGCAACGGCGCCAGCATCAACTACGGCTGGTCAAATAACGGCGGCCTTACCTGGACAGCAGGCACGACTCAGCCGGCAAGCGCCAGCGGAGGCGTTATTGCCCTGTCCGCCAGCGGAAGCAGGGTTGTCTGGGCGCCGTCGGGTATCGCAGTAAGCTATTCGACAAATATAAACGGCACGACCTGGAGCGCTTCCACGGGTATCCCCGTTGATGCGCGGGTGGTTTCCGACCGTGTGAATCCGAACAAATTTTACGGGTTCAAGTCCGGCACTTTTTATGTGAGCACCAACAACGGAGCGAGCTTCTCGGCAACCGCGGCAACCGGACTTCCGTCCTCGGGCATTTTCAAGGCGATGCCCGGTATCGAGGGTGATATTTGGCTTGCCGGCGGCTCGGGTTCCACTTATGGCGTATGGCATTCTACCAATTCCGGCGTCAGCTTTACGAAGCTATCCAACGTAACGGAAGCCGATAATATTGGTTTTGGCAAGGCAGCTCCCGGCAAAAGCTATATGGCTCTTTATATAAGTGCTAAAATCGGGGGCATTCGAGGTATTTATCGCTCCATTGATGCCGGGGCGAATTGGGTTAGAATAAATGATGATTTACATCAATTTGCATATACTGGTCCTACAATTATCGGCGACCCGCGAATCTACGGACGAGTTTATTTATGCACCAACGGCCGAGGAATCATTTATGGTGATTTTTACGGCGATTTTACTGGCGACGGCGTAGTAAATATTTATGACTTACATGAATTTTGCGAAAACTGGTGGCTGGAGAACGATCCTGTTAAGACCCTTGGAGTTGATTTGGACAACGATGGAATAATCAATTTCTATGAGTTTTCCGTCTTTGCTCAGAACTGGTCAGGACAATAGCTTTGTTATGGCTTAAGCTGTAAGACATTTTGATTTTCCAGAAGTCATTGGGGTGAAGCCTAAGATACAAACGGCAACAAAGGCTGTTCCAAAAGCATAAGGGGGGAGGCTAATAGCGGATTTATTTGAGCGCAAAAAGAAAGAGATAAATGCACGTTGGCCAGGAAGTTATCTCTGCAAACCACTAGTGGGGGCAGGATTCGAACGACCTGCAAACTAAGAATTATCAGGTAGTATCATCCTTGTTCCGTTACAGGAATCAATTAGACCTAGCAGGTGAAGTTCAAAAGACGCTCCAAACGGTTTACGATTTGCTGGAGCGAACTGCCGGAAGTATCGTAAATGTCCCTTTTTTATGGACTCCAAAAATCAATTTTTTCTTCAAAAACAAGTTTTCAGGCGCTTATACGCGCGCGTTTTTAGCTGGCGACATTCGGATATATAAAATGTTTGCGTTTTTCGAGAATTTTTTAAGTCTTTGATATTACAAGTCTTATGGATTCATGTTTTTTGCCATTTTACACGTTATTTTGGTTTTTGGTTGTAGTCTGGTTGTAGGTTTTCTATCACTTGCATCCAAAAACTTTACTGGTCATCAGTAGCAAGGTCAAAAGGATATCCTAATAACATAGCAACATATGGAAAGCTGAAGAAACGTCGACTAGTTTTCTACAAACCTACCATCGAATGAATTTTTTATAGTACGCCAGCGAGTTTTGTTCGAGACCTAAAAAATGTACCGCATACCTTTAATTCTCCCAATTAAGCGACTGCCTTGAGCGACTAAAACTCCGCACGGACAATAATTTTGTCCGAACTAGGTGTCAAGTAGATGCATTCTTTTGCACAATCAAATTTCTGGTACGGTCTCTCATTCACCAATACCCGTTTCAGCGGCTTGCCATCAGGATGCCGCAGTCTGAGTACTAATTCCTGTGGGACTTTTCGAGATGGCGGTTCTATCACCGCATCAATATATCCATTCCCGACATGGGAATTGATCTGATAAGAGACCTTGCCAAAACGTGTTGGCGCATTTTTAACCTTGATTGACATCCCGTTCTTGAGCCAGTTATTCGTAACAAACGGTGCAATCCAGAGATCTTCGCCTCGCTCGGTCACCAGCATGGTGCGCGTCTGATACAGGAAGTATCCCGTCTCATGAGTTTTATTATATCCGCCCGTGGCATTGAAATGTTCCCATATGGACAAGTTCTCTGTATTCAGCAAGGAAGCAAGCGAGTTGAAATAGCTTCTTACGAATGGTTTTACATCATCCCGCATTGCATATATTTCTGCATTGCGGCAATAATAAGGCTGCACTTTTGAAAAACCGCCCAGGTTATACCAATCCAATTTCGATTTCTCGCCGGGGTAATCGCCCCAGCCAGTACAAAGAAATTGTACATCCTCCATATGTTCCATCATATCCCCTATCCCGCTTTCTGATGCTTCGATTACGCCTGTGGGTACAAGCTGATGTGCACCGAGTTCAACATCATAGCACCAGGACCTGTTGGCATCCTCTCCGGGAAAGAAACCGCTCACAGGCCCGCACAGATATGCCTGCGAAGGATAAGATACGATACTGGTGCCATTCTGAAGACGATAGACCGGGGCAAGCCTCTGGGTTTTATGATATGAATTGAGAATATCATTTCTGAAGTCTGCGGCGGCTTTTTGAAATTCTGCCGCACCCTCATAGCCAATCTTTGCGAGCGCATCCGCCGCAGCCTTAAGGCCGGCGTAATAATAAGCATTGAGGCAGTAATGATACGCGAATACATTCCAATCCGCGATAACCCCCGGCGGCATAAGACCATATTCTAGCACTCTTTCGCCTGCACAATTTATCTTCTCGGTTTTAAGACGCTGTTTAATAATCCACTCACAAACCTTTGCCACCTCATACTTATGGCTGCTGAGCCACTGTGAATCCTGCGTTAACGCAAAATATTCACCCAATGTCCAGAGGTGCCATCCTGTACCCATCAGTGTATAGCCGGTGGTCAAAAATCCATTAGAATTGTAACGCCTGATAAAATAATCCAGCGACTTGCGGGCAAAATTCTCATTGCCTAAAAATTCCATGCCACGGATAACCGAATGCGCTTCACTCTCCAGGGGGCCATAGACATCCGAAGCAATCCATGCCGCAATTCTATTGCCATCATCTTCATTTCGTGCGGCCAGCATACAATGCACCTGTAAAGCACGAATCACATTCCCGACCAGCTCGTCAGGTACTTCAATATCCATCGACTCCGCCAGCACCTTTTCCCAATGTGCCCTTACCTGTTTGCGTAAACCGTCTTTTACAGCTACTGTCACAGCATCGGCAATATTTACATCCCATGACGGTATTGAAACATAACAATTTACTTTGCCGTTAGGAGGCAGCTTCCAGCTAAGAGCTAACGAGCTCTTGCCTATATCCGCCTTCAACTGCCCCGATTCATTCACATCCACAAGCGCCAGCATGCGTCCTTTCTGATGCACAGCAAAACCGGGCTGAATTTTCGTAATTTCAAAGCTGCCGGGTATCTGCGCGTTGTCCTCAAATTTTAATGCTAAAAGCGCATTAGATTCCGAGCCGCCGGTATTCTCGATTGTGTATTCCGTCACACAAATAGGTTTGTCGCATATAAAAGGCCATGGCCTCCCATCACTGGATGAATCAGAAGGTGC
The DNA here is from genome assembly GCA_049513025.1 of Sedimentisphaerales bacterium. Lineage (GTDB taxonomy): Bacteria > Planctomycetota > Phycisphaerae > Sedimentisphaerales > Anaerobacaceae > Fen-1362. The sequence continues at coordinate 7,294 of JBEKWM010000017.1, read as the reverse complement.
AACATACGTTTGCTGCACATAGGAAATAGAGCCCGAAAATGCTTTAACAACTGGAATCGGGAGCCAACCTTCCGCCAAGCAGCGTTTAGTTTCGACGTTCTTTTCGATACCGAATTTGGGCTTTACTACGGCTAACGGCTTTCTGAAGAATACTTTGTATGGTTTGATTGCGGGCGAGCGATCAAAACCAATGCTGCCGTCGCGGTTTGTGATGAATTTGTAATTGTCGCAAGCAAGTGAAATCATCATGGGACCGCTATCCTGAGCAGGATTATGTATTTTTGCAATCGCCTGTTCAAATGTTTGATCCGGCATCTCACGCACTCGCTGTAAAACAGTTTTCTTGTCAGCTATCTGCTGCTTATACTCCTTCAAACCAATGCCTTTACTCACAAAAACTCCCCTTTGCGGTACATATACACAGCCATTATCAAGCACATCATCAAGCGATATGGTCGTTATCTCATCTGCCATTTGAACGCGCAAAAGTGCGCCGCTTGGACCATCAGTTCGCGCCTGACCGATTCGCAGTTTCAGCTTGTTTCCCTGTGCTTCATTAAATACGCAACTCGTTTTTGGTCCTGAATCAGTCTCAAATTCCGCATTGTACAGTTCAAGCTTTGCCTTGCCGCCCGAACTTTCCCGCTCGAACTGCAACGATAGCTCTATCGGCACAAACTCCATCGGACACAAAGCCGTCAAGCATCTGACTGAAACTGGCTCTGTAAGATCTGAAAAAATCCAGCGGATTTTCCTGGTCCCATGAGGCATAATATCAAGGCCGTTCGGCTCACATACCAACTGCGAGCCGTGCTGAACGATCTTGCAGTTTAAATCCAGCCATTTCCCCTGCCACCGTGATTCTCCATCCCACATCTGCACTCGTGTGTACTTCGCAGAAGGGACACCGGAGTTTTCAGCAAATTCGACCCTTAATTGCATAGGCCAGCGGTTTTCCAACCACCTCAGACCAATGCAGCCTGCCGCCCAACCTGAATCCCCTACCTTGTACGTTCCATCCTTCTCCGGACACACATCAGTTTCAAGGAATACGTCCTCGGCGCGGAATTCCCGCACACGAGTACTGACGCAGCCGTTTACGCGGCAGGGATCCCCTGTGATCACGCGAGCAAAAGGTGCAATATCCATCATCGTTTTAAAAATTTCATTGTTAACTCGCAGAGATTGCGCACTGCTGGAAAAAGAACTTGCAGAAACATCGTTTACATCAGCATTGTTCTGTGCCGCCGTGCTGATATTCACCGCAGCATACAGCATCGCCAAAATCACCCAAACACTCATTTTCCACTGCATAGAGCTATCTCCTGCACAAAATTAACTCAAACGTTGCCGTACTTGTAAAAATATTCGTCCCGCCCATCTGGCCGCCCTCCTGTATGACTTCAAAAGCCCGCCAAATCCCAGCCGATGCTCATTTTCGCGACGCGTCGACGACATCGCCTTTCTCGTGGCCAGACATCTGATTCTCTACGACCCTGACCCTTGCGGCCTTTTCGCTGATGAAAATGCCGGCTTTCTGTGCGCCGCCCGTGGTATTGCGAATCGTGTTGCGCTCAATCAGGATGTCTGTGGTTACCCCGTCAACATAGAATCCATACCCGCCTGACTTTGTGCCGTTGTTTTCCACAACGTTATTACGGAAGGTGTTGCGATGGGCGCCGTTCTGCTCAATCTCATCGCGAAGATATACGCCGTGCTCTCCGTTCTCATAGATTCGGTTGTTCGCAAAAATATTGTCGGTATCTTTATGCCCGACCGAAATACCGTGTCTGCCGTTGCGATACGATGAGTTGCCTGTAAAACTGCTGTTCTGGACTCGCCAGCACACAAATATGCCGTCCGTCCCGTTATCGTGCGATGTGCAATTGTCCAACTTCGTTCTTACTGAACCGGTGCCGGGGTGAAAACCGAAATTACCGCACCCGGTCACCTCACAGTTGCGAACTGTGATGTCCTCGGTAATCTGCCAACTTATACCGTCCCCGTTGAATCTCTGGACCTTGACATTTTCCACGGTGCAGTTCCTCGATTTGTGCAGGTATATGCCCCCGCTGCGACAGCCGTCAAGGTAGTCATTTGTCTCCTTGTTGCCTTCAATGACAAGATTGGCTATTCGGACATTCTCGCATTCCACTGCCTCTACAAGCGAGCAGGCATTTGAAACCACCCCTTTTTTGCCCGATTGATAATCCCTCACTGTGTAATTGTCAATGTAGAGTGTATTTCCGTCAATGGCCGTGACCTTTGCGGTAGTGGGATCCCACCCTCCGTTGCTGTCCGCGTCCTGGATAATCACGCCCATACCGACCTTGAAACCGCGAGGGTCTTTGACGACTACTTTCAGCTCGCCGTATCCGCAGTCCAGCGCCATCGCACTGCGAAATCCCTCGACTTTGCGAAGAATGGTCGAATCGCCTGCACCCACCAGAGAGATTCCGGAGGCCAACCTTACCGGTGCAATAACATCGAACGTCCCTGCACCCAGCTTGGTCGTTCCTCCGCCTCTGCCCTTGAGGATGTCAACTGCAAGCTGTATTGCCTCTGATGTAAAAGCGGGTATGTCCGTCCCGGCTCCGCCGACGGTGACAACCTGACTTTCACTGCATGGATTAAGTGATACCGGCTGGGTCGAATGAGAAAGTATCAGGGACGGCGACTTTGTTTCTGCACCAAGCAGCCCAGCTACACCCAAAAGCACCGCATAGAAGAACGCCACGACTAAAACATCAAATCGGCAAGACAGGCGTGCCGGTATAATAACCCTCCCTTTCCGTTTATCGTTCGTTTCAGTGCTTCTCATAATCCTAGCTCCTTCTACAAGCCCAACATACGAAAACGTTTTCGTTACTCCTCCATGTTAACTCTGTCCATCTCGATATTTGTAAAACGGACTCAATTATTGCTTCTGATATTCACAAGCGCCGATATCGAAAGTCGCTCCGGCCGGGATTGTGTGGCCGAAGAAATCGTGCGTACCCGGGTCCATTTGAAAGAGCGTTTTTAAATCAAGGCCCTTATCGATGCAGGGCGAAGTCGCCTTGAGCAGAAACGCTGTCATTTGCGGCAATTTGGTCGGGTCCGTAGGTCTTGGTTCGTTAGCATCCCAACAAGTTATTTGTGGTTCAGCGAACAAACCAACGATTTTACCGTTGACCTTCTCCTGGCCGGTGGCATTGGCCCATTCTTCAATGCTGGAATATTTGCCGTATATGATGAATTTGCCTGTACTGGACCAGTAGCAGTTTCCCTGAAAAATAAAATTCATATCTTCCTTGGCGCCAACCAGAAAGCTGGAGGAATAATTGTTAACAAAAACATTGTTCCTGAACCCCAGGTTATTTACTCTCTTGCCCTGAAGGCCAATCGCAGGCCCTTCGTTTACGACCAGGTTATTGTAAAAATCATTGTCGCGTATCCCGGTCGCAGAATCGTCGTTATGGCCGATCCAGATGGATTTCGCCAGGTTTTTCTTGACGTTATCAAAAATGTTATAGCGGATGATATTTTTTTCCATCCATTGGTTACTTCCGCTCCACTGCCATAATTGAATGGCGTAATTTTTATTTTCATAGCAGTAATTGTACTGAACGATATTGCTGTAGCTTTCCGAGTCGAGATCGATACCGCCGCCGTCTCCGGTCGGGTTAGTGTTATGATGCGCGATACAATACTGAATCGTTACATTATGTGAAAAGGCAATCCAGATACCTACCGGGCCGTTTCCTCTCTTAAGCTGCTGGTCTCCTCCGTTATAACCTGCCTCACAATATTCGATTATTCCGTCGGTCGCGTTAAAAACCTCAATCCCGCTGCCGCTGATTTCATTTATGTCCCTGTCCCCGGGATTATAGTTCGCCCTGCAGTAGCCGATATACAGCCGCTGCAAATTGCGCTTTCCGCGGATGCCGGCATACCCGTTATCATGGGCATACACTTTGGTAATCCGGGCATCGGGGCAATTAATAATATCTACACCTGCCCAGCGGAAACCGCTCGCTTCCACGTTGTCAATTATTACGAATTTCCCGTTCGCGACTTTCACCCCGGTTCCGCCAAACTGCTGTCCGGTTTTAATACCGAGCCCTGTCACGTTGATATTCTGTATTGTAAGGTAGTCTGTTCCGTTGCAGTCAATCGCATGCAAATTTCCCCCGTCTATCGTCGCGCGGCCGGTGCCATAAGAGGTGATGACCAAACGACCGGCAGCCGTTCCCTTATCATTGCTGCCGAATTGGAGAGGTCCTCTAAAGGTTTTACCGCCCTCGAACTGCACAGTATCGCCGGGGGCAAATAACATGTCGTTGACTTTGCTGACAGTGGCCCACGCTTCGTTCTGGGAAGTTCCAGTGTTATTATCGTTACCGGTAGAACTGATATAGTACGTCGCACCCAGTGAAGGACAGGCGTTCAGGATGAGTACCAGCAGTGTGATTATTCTTAATGAATAAACATTAATTAATAAGTTTGCGAGCATAATTTGAATTGGTCCCATTCTCCAATCTCCTCTATGTTAAATCTGAACATTTTGATAAACGCTGACCCTACCCCGTTGATTGTACCACTATCTATTAGAGTATCCAGCGTTAATCGACTCTACATTTACGCGCCACCTGCGCAATATTGATACGCCTAAGGCCAAATTGAGTGACAAAAAGAAATGAAAAAGGCCAGTCGTAACTGACTGGCCTGTAAGATGTTACAAGCAATAGCGGGGGCACGCTCGTGGCCGTATCACATGAAAAATGCCTTCTGGGAGAAATGGTACGTGGCAGCTTAAATTGGTCGACGTCCCCTCGATTCTGCGACATAATCATTCGCCGTCAACAAAAATAGGCCTCTTTACTGTCCCATTTAAGCTGACGACGTACACTTTGTATATGTCATCAAAAGGATTTTTGATCCCAGGGTGATACGATTAGCTCATTTGCCATTATAGAATGCCATTGCAGCTAATCCCGGTGCCGGTATGGATATTGTTTTTCATTGAAGATATCGATTCCAATAATTATCTTACAGTGTGGTAAAATATAAATATTTGTTCAAAATTGCGGAGTTGAAGCCATGGAAAAACATGACCAATCCAAGAAATTTCAATCCTCTGTAAAACATTCTCGAGGCAGTGCAACGGCCGGCTTTTTATTAGCTGTTCTCTTAATGCTGACGGCTTCCGTTTGGGCCGATCCCATCAAGGTATGGCATTCTAATCCCCACTATTTTTTCTACAAAGACAAACCCATGGTTCTCATCACCTCCGACCAGCATTACGGAGCGGTCATCGACCGGGATTTTGATTTTGCCAGGTATCTGGATTTTCTCGCCGCCCAGGGAATGAATCTAACGAGAATTTATCCGGGTGGAATGTTTGAACCGCCCGGCAAGTATGTTATCGGCAGTCCGCTGGGCCCCAGTCCTGGTCGGCAAATACTGCCGTGGAAAAAGTCCAGCCAAACTGGTGCAAATCCCGCACTGGCGGAACCGGGGCAGCCCTCCTACCGGTTCGACCTCGACAGTTGGAATCCAGATTATTTCACCCGGCTGAAGGCTTTCGTTGGAATGGCGCATCAAAAAGACATCATTGTCGAAGTCGCTTTCTTTAACGGCATGTACGCGGATTGCTGGCCGTTGATGGCTATGTACCACGGCAATAACATCCAGAACATCGGGCAATACGAAGCCAACGACTGCGGACTGTTCACCACGATGGATAGCAGGAACGAGGCAGTTGTCCGATACCAGAAGGCCTATATTGCCAAAATCACGACCGAATTGAACGGATACGACAACGTGATATTTGACCTTTGTGATGAGCCATCGCTGGTGGGACAACCCGACGGTAACATCATAGTAATGCCAGACAGCAAGGTGGCGCCCTGGCTTCTGGCAATGAAAGAGGCCTTTCTGAAAGCGGAAGAACCTCTGCCCAGGAAACATATTCTAGGGCAAACGGTGCAGAATCTCTCACCCGATTTTTCCCGCGCACAGTGGTGCGAATGGTTGCCCACCGAATATGTCACTCCCGCTGGAAAAGCCATTGACAAGGACTACGGGGTTAACAAGCCGATTGTCGATGTCGAATCGGATTTTTTCGGCTATGGTCTAACGGGGGCCTATACCGTGGAAGACGTCCGTGTGGAAGGGTGGTGGTTCATTTTAAGAGGTGGCGCTGGATGTATCAATCTGAACGGAGAATACCGCCATGGGCAGGAAACCGGCGGGAAATACACACAAACCATAATCGTTCCGCAGAAGAAAATACTGCTGGATTTTATGAATTCACTCAATCTTGCGGGATTGTCGCGTTTCACCGATTTCGAGGGCGTGCCTTCCGACGCTTTCGCCAGCGCGGTCGCAGAGCCGGGGAAACAGTATGCACTTTATCTTTTCCACGGCACCAACGATGGAAAATGGGGTGCGCACTTCATTGCCAGGGCCGGGACTTACCGTGATACCATCACCCTGACGGCGGTTCCGGCTGGAACATACAGCGTGGAGTGGATTGAGCCGGCGACCGGGTCTGTCACAGGCACGGACGCCATAAATTGGCCCGGAGGAAATTTCAGGGTCACAACGCCAGCTTATTCAATCGATGTTGCGCTGCGGATGCACGCACGCTGATAACTTAAAGCTAACAAAAAAATGAATGGAAATCATCTCTATTCGGAATTGCTTCCCGTTAAAGCTGGTTTTGGGATTAATTCCTCAGCTAAATAGAAAAGCTTTGCATTTAAAATTATGAGTTTACGGGTCGTTTGGATTGTCCTGCATTGCAAAGGTCGAAATGACTCTCAAATATGATCTTTGCAGGTCATAGCACCTTACTCAGAAGACATATAACCAATTATAAAACCTAATTTTCCTAGTTTCGTTGTGAGCAAATCAACCTAGCTAATATTCACATACTTTTTATTGTTTAACGGGGAGCGCTACACTCTCAACAGGAGCTGAAATAGTCTCCTAACTCAAAGTGAAATCCGTCTCATTCGTGCTAACGACGTACAACCATCACCTCATTCCATCCATCTGGTTGAGGAAACGATAGTACGACAGCCGATATATATAAATCGGCATTGTTTATACCGGCGGCATGATTTCCTTATTATCCGAAAGACACGCCGACTTCTTTGGCTACACCGCGAATGTAATCCGCGGCCTGTCTGTATTCCTCGGCATCCTTCAAGTGTTCAATCATCAGCGGAACATCTGGATATTTGCTCAATTCTTTCAAAAACGTCTTGTAGTCAAGCCCACCCAGGCCCGGCCGAATCTCATCCAG
>JBEKWM010000016.1:0-28795 GCA_049513025.1 Sedimentisphaerales bacterium | reverse complement strand
TATCCGGCGGGCGGCGGCGGCGGCGGTTCGGTAAGGATTATTGCCGGCGGCTCTGTTACCAATAAAGGTATTATCAATGTAAACGGCGGTAAAGGTGGCGATGGCAATGCTAAGGTTAATGATACGGGCGGCGGTGGCGGCGGCGGCCGCGTGGCCATTTTCTGTGGCACTACCTACTCTAACATGGGCACAATTACCGCTGACGGCGGGGCTAAGGGGGTTACTTATAACGACCCATGTATTACTGGACTTCCAGCTGCTCTTGCCCAAGATGGCCAGGATGGTACCATCTTTGTCACAAGCGGTTCGCCCAAGAAGGCCTCAGCGCCCACGCCCGCAAACGGCAATCAGATGGTTTATTGTCATCCCGACCCGTGTACTAATTTCCAGTTGAAATGGTACTCTGGTTACGGCGGCACAACCGATGTCGTTTATTGCGATACTAATACGAATCCAGCCACTTCGCGAGGTTCGGTTTCCGCGACTCGCGGTCAGCATAGCGTAACTATGACTGTTTCTTCCGGCAATACCTACTATATGAAGGTTGTAACTGACGGTACCGTCAGCAGTGATACGTGGTCCTTTACGACGGTTAACTGGAGATGCATGCAGTATGATGGAACCGCCCCTCATGTGGGTGGACCGGAGTGGGATTTCAATCATAACTGCGTCCTTGATCTTGAAGATTTTTTGTATTTTGCTGATGACTGGTTAAACCCTGCATTTGGCCAATACAGGCTCGAGTTTATTGATTTTGCCAGGTTCGCAAATGAATGGAGGCAGTGTTTTAATAGAACGGACGGCGGCTGTGCCGGCTTTTAGATTTTGAATAAGTTTTTGGATTTGAATGGTTGTGTGTTTGTTTAAGCTTTTCAGGTCGATGTTAATAAGGATGATGCCATGAAAAGTAAACAAGGTTTTACATTGGTAGAGTTGTTGGTGGTAATTGCGATTATCGCCCTGCTGATGGCGGTGCTTTTACCTGCATTGAACAAGGCCAGAGAGCAGGCCAGGCGGGTAGTTTGCGCCAATAACCTTAAGCAAATTGGGATTGCGATTCTTGCGTATAGCGGGGATACCGATTTAATGCCGTTTTATGGCGGCACAGACCCTACCTATTCAGGCAAATTTAAGGGCACTTCTGATGATGGTGAAGGGCATCCTTATGTTGTTTATCGCAGTGACAAGGATCCTTGGCGTGGCCCCCCGCTTGTCCCAATGAGACTGGCCTGTCTTTATGCTCGCGGCTATGTAGCAGATGGGAAAATATTTTATTGCCCGTCCAATAAGAACCCCTCATATATGTATAAATCGTATACAAACCCCGACAAATGGGGTACTTTGCCGCAGAATTACAACACATCACTTCCCCAGCCAAATCAGTGGGTGCGTATCGGATACACTTATTACCCGATAGATGAGACCCTCGCAGGCGCTATGGGTATGGAGCCGGATGAAGTTGCCGGCTATCTTGTGCCTAAATATACGTCAAGAAGACTTACTCAGCTTAGCCGGAGTAGCCCGTATGCGACGGATGTTATTTGGTCAAGAAATGACATAAGCCATAAGGCAGGAATAGACTCTTCGAACCATATACAAAATGGCGGCATCAATGCCTTGTTTAAGGATGGCCACGTCAGGTTTGTTAGAGATGAGAACGTTTCGTATAAGCTTACGCCTGTGTCGCCTGCTTTACAGGGCACGGTCTTCGATAATGAATATTGGGACCTCTGGGATCCTGTGGGGCCGAAAGAGGACACTGATTGCAGAGTTCTTTTCTACAATATATTCAAGATGATTAAGCCCTGATGATTTGCTCCAGCAGCACAGAATTGAATCGCCATAGGAGTATAATGATAATGTCCTGGTTGTATGAAACAGGTGTCTTCCGGGACAGCGGGCCAGGTGCGGGGGTGAAAGCGGCGTTATTGTTTGGGTGGGGGTTGTCTAATACACGGGTGATGAAAAGTATCTCTATTCTCATTTTCTGTTTATTTGCGATGTCCGGGGTCAGCAATGCCTTTGATGTTAACGCCTTTCCCGGCGCAGAAGGTTCAGGCCGTTTCGCGACAGGCGGGCGAGGCGGCGCTGTTTACGAAGTAAACAACCTCAATAACAGCGGAACCGGCTCTATCGTCGATGCCGTAAGCCAGCCAAACAGGACGATTGTATTCAGGGTGTCCGGCACAATTGCTCTGGGGTCTGTTATTCTCGAACCTAAATCCAATATAACAATCGCGGGCCAGACCGCTCCCGGTGACGGTATCTGTCTGAAGGGCCGTATTCATATAAAGAACAATGTGCATGATATTATCATTCGCTATATTCGGGTGCGCGTGGATGCAGGCGCTGCCAATTCCGCCGGCGACGCGATTGATATCGATTCCGGCTACAATATCATTATCGACCATGTTACCGCTTCTTATGCGCGTGACGAAACTATTTCGTGTCAGGAAGATTCTAATAATGTTACAGTTCAGTGGTGCATAATGAGCGAGGCGTTGACCTTCGAGAACCACAGTTACGGTTCGCTTATCCGGGGCCAATACGGCCAGAATAAAACGTATCACCATAATCTCTATGCGCATAATCAGGGCCGAAATCCGAGACCGGGCAACTATTTGACTAGCGACATAGACCCCGAAGGACTGCATTTCGATTTCCGCAACAATGTGACATATAACTGGAAGGGGTCCGTTTCAGGGTACAATGATGATGGTCCCGGCTATGTCAGCCGTTATAATTTCATAGGCAATGACTTTATCAGAGGCCCGGAGTCGTCCAGTGGCAGTTTAATCGTTTTCCGCGAGAGTTCTCCCGATGCCAACGGGTATTTTGCCGACAATGCCAAGGACGATGTTGTGCCGACAGTGGGTTCCGGTCAGTGGCTTTTGGTTGATTTTAACGGTTTTACCGCTGCGCAACAGCTCACCTATAGAAATTCGGGCATAGTGCCGATGGAGCCCGTGACCACAACCTCGGCGGCACAGGCCAAAATAGATGTACTGGCTGATGCCGGTGCAAGTTATCCGAAGCGAGACATAATTGATACCCGCATTGTCAATGACGTGCTCAACAAAACAGGACACTCCATCGTCGATACTAACGCGCAACCCGAAGGTGGCTGGCCTGCACTTAACTCGCTGCCAGCCCCGACGGACAGCGACCATGATGGAATGCCGGATATATGGGAGATTTCGCACGGTCTGGATCCGAATGACGCCAACGACCGCAACGGCTATACCCTTGACCCTAACTACACTAATCTTGAGGTTTATCTCAATTGGCTGGTATCTTCGGTCAGGACAGACATTGTCTATGATGGTATAGTTAATTTTTATGACTTTGCGGTGTTTGCCAATCACTGGAATACTTCCGCCGGCAACCCGCTTTACAATGAAAGATACGATTTTGACCATGATGGCAATATATCAATAGATGATTTTTTCTATATCGCGCAGGATTGGCTGACAAGCGGCCAGGAATATTAGCCCTGCGAGAGGAACTTAGTGAATCATTCAGATCAAACGATGACCAAAGTTTTAATCTGAAGCGCAACACTTCAGATCAAAATGCGTCTGAGCAAGCAAACGGGAGCATTAATCTTATTAACAAGTGCCCCGGAATTTGAAGGGAAGTATTTATGACAGGGAAAGTTTTTAAGTTGTCAGCGGTTTTATCTTTGCTGACAGGTTGCGCGTGTTTCGCAGCTCAGGATAGCAATGCGCCCTGGCAGCCGGATGTAAAACTGTCCGGTTTGACCAAGCTTTTTGAGACCGGCAAAACCCGCCAGATCGTAGTAAGTACCGACGGCCATGCCGATTTTAATTCGATACAAGAAGCTATTAATTCTGTTGGCAAGGATAATAAAGAAAGAGTTGTCGTGCTGATAAAACCCGGTTTTTATAAACAGCAGGTTCTGATACCCAAAAACAAACCTTTTATTACCTTGCGGGGTGCCGACCCATATAAAACGATTATAAGCTATAATCTTAATCATGAGATGATCAAGCCCGATGGCTCAGGCAAATATGGCTCTGATTGCGCGACGCTCGTTGTCGACAGCCCCGATCTTATATTGGAAAATCTTACCATTGAAAATACCCACGGCCCTCATCCGCAGGCGCTGGCTGCAAAGCTGGTTTGCGAACGTGCGATTGCCGTTAATTGCCGTTTTCTGGGCGGACAGGACACGCTGATGGCGAATTCGGGCCGCCAGTATTACGTGAACTGTTATGTAGAAGGCGGCACGGATTTTATTTATGGTTATGCTCAGGCTGTTTTTGACAACTGCATGATACATTCCAAGGGGAACAGTCATATTACAGCCCATGCAGCTTCCGAGCCAAATCTTCCTACCGGCTTTGTTTTTTATAGTTGCCGGGTCACAACGGCCGATGGAATTATGACAGACCTTGGCAGACCGTGGCGCCCTTATGCAAAGGTGGTTTATTATGATTGCTGGCTTGACAAAGGCATAAAGCCAGAGGGCTGGGATAATTGGCGTGATCCAAACCGCGAGAAAACGGCTTTTTATGCGGAATATAAAAGCTCCGGCCCCGGTGCTAATTCTTCATCGCGCGTGAAATGGTCGCATCAGCTTACAGATGAAGAGGCCATAAAGTTTTTGCCGGAAAACTTTATGAAACTCGACGGGCATACTATTGACCAGTGGCTTCGGGAAATTCTTGATTTTCGCAAAACAACTGCTCTTAAGAATTAAATATTTATGAAAACCGTTAAGATTGCAATTTTTTGTTTGTTCGTATTGCTTAGTTTTAATAGCGTCTGGCCTGCTCTGGCAACATTGCCGGCCTTTCCGGGCGCCGAAGGTTTCGGGATGGGCGCTGTCGGCGGCCGAGGCGGCCAGGTTATTGAAGTTACCAATCTCAATGACAGCGGTCCGGGCAGTTTAAGGACGGCTGTAGATGCCAACGGCCCAAGAATTGTCGTTTTTCGTGTTGGGGGCTATATCGAACTGAAGTCAGTGTTGGATATTAACAAGCCGTATATTACGATTGCCGGCCAGACTGCTCCGGGTGACGGAATATGTCTTAAGAATTACTATATTGCTGTGCACGCTGACAATGTGATTATTCGTTATTTGCGTGTGCGGTCCAGCGATATTGCAAAAGAGGAATTCGATGCTATCTCGATTTTTACCGGCCACAATATTATCATAGACCATTGCTCGGCGAGTTGGTCAACGGACGAAACCATTTCAGTTGCTTCAAAAAAAGGCAACTTGGGGAATGTTACAGTCCAGTGGTGTATGATTACCGAAAGTCTGAATTGCTCCGTTCATCATAAGGGCTGTCATGGCTATGGTTCTTTAATCCGCGGCGGATACGGCAATGGTATTACCTATCATCATAATCTTTATGCTCATCATGAAGGCCGAAGCCCCCGTCCGGGTAATTATGTTGACTCTGAGCGTGACCCCTGCGGTTTGTTTTTCGATTTCCGTAATAATGTGGTTTATAACTGGGGGGGGCATTATGCTGGGTACAATGATGACGGTAAAAACAAGGATAATAGTTTTACCAAAATTAACTTTGTGAATAACTACTATATAAAAGGTCCCAACTCCACAGGCAGTTATGCTTTCAAAGAAACGACCACTTGCTGCAAGGCATATTTCAGCGGTAACTGGATGGATGGTAATTGTCCCAAGGATCCATGGGATCTTGTTGAATTTGTTGGTTTTACTCAGGCGCAGAAAGATGCGTATAAACAATCAGTCCCGATACCGGTTGCGCCGGTGGCCGCTGAGGATGCGTCAACAGCGTATACGCGGGTTTTAGCCGATGCCGGCGCGGTATTTCCTGTCCGGGATGCAGTTGACAAACGTGTTGTGGACAGCGTGGTAAAAAAAACGGGCGGTATAATTAATCATATAGAAGAAGTCGGCGGCTATCCGATGATGGAGTCCGGCACACCACCTGTCGATAGCGACCACGACGGGATGCCTGATAAGTGGGAGTTGGCTGTTGGCCTTAATCCTTTCAATGCAAACGATGCCCGCGGTGACCGCGATGGCGACGGCTATACCAATATTGAAGAATATATTAATTGGCTGCCGCTGGGAAAGCCGATGCCGGGCAAATTGGCAGATATTAATAGTGTCCGTGTGGTTGATCCTAATAGTGCTTTGCGGACTGGCGTTAGGCGCTAATTAAGTTCTTTTGGGAATTTTGAAGAGTATTTTGATGGATAAGCTAACAGTAGTCAACATAGGCGGCTTTGGCCACTCAGATGCGGTTTTTCGCGATTTAATTGGAATGCAGGAAGCCGAACTGATCGGGCTGGCTCCCGCGTATCAGGGTGAAGACATTTCGAAACCCCTGGGACTTCAGCCGGCTGTCGGGAAGAAGGTATATGATGACTATAAACAGATGCTCAAGGAACTTAAACCTGATGTGGCGATAATCAGCACAAGACTTGACCTTATTCCACTCCTGATAATGGATACCGCCGGTGCGGGCTGTCACGTAATAGCTGAAAAACCGCTTGCTTTGGATTTGGCAATGCTGGAAAAAGTCCGTAAATCAGTGAAGCGAAATAAAATTAACCTTATGGCTATGCTGACTATGCGCAGTGACCCTCAATTTGTAGCCGCCCGGCAGGTTTATGATAGCGGTGCCATTGGCGAGGCTGTTTTAGTTAATGCCCGAAAGAGCTACAAATGGGGTACAAGACCCGACTGGTTTGGAGACAAGGACAAATACGGCGGCACAATAGGGTGGGTCGGCATACACGCCTTCGATTATATCAACTATATTACGAGTTTGGGTTTTACTAAAGTTGCCGCGATGCAAAGTAATTTTGCGCATAGCGAACGGGCTGCCTGTGAAGATAATTGTGCTCTTATGGCGGAACTTGGCAACGGCGGACATGCTACGATAAGTGTTGATTATTGCCGTCCGGAAATTGCCAAAACTCACGGGGATGACTGGATAAGAATCGTCGGGACAAAAGGAGTGCTCGAGGCAAGCGGCTCTAAAAGGGAATGTTCTGTTATCAGTAACGATAAAGGCAGTTTTCAGTATCCGTTGCCCAACGGAAAAGATAAGATATTCAGCAGATTTCTTTTGAATATTCTTGACGGCAAAAGCAATGACGAAATTGCACAGGTATCTTTTATGCTTACAAAAGTATGCCTGATTGCCCGCGAGGCCGCTCAAAAGAACAAGGTTTTGAATATAGAATAGTAATGGAACAGGCGATGATTAAGTTGGCGATGGTAGGTGCAGGCGGATACGCTTATGAATTGATAAAGCGGATCTGTGATTTACCCGACAAAATAAAGCTGGTGGCAGTGACGAGCAATCCGACGAGGAAGTCGTCAGGCAGGTCGTTCTGTCAGAGCAAAGGCATTCCGATTTATGATGATACTGACCAGATGATTAAGAATGTTAAGGGGATTGCTGATGTGATTTTTATTCCGGCACCGATTCACAAACATTTTAGTCTGACCACCAAGTGCATAGATGCCGGTTTTGATATTTTTCTTGAGAAACCCCCAGTCGCTACCATACAGGACCTGGATGAGTTGACAAAATATGTATCGAAGCGAGGCAAAAGAGTTCCTGTCGCGTTTCAATATCTGTATTCAGCGATCATACAGGAGTTAAAGAAACGGATCGTGGAAGGCCGTTACGGAAAAATAAAACGAGTGCGTGGCATGGCCGGCTGGCCGAGATTCGACACATATTACAATCGCAGCGAGTGGGCGGGTAAGCTTCATATAAATGGCGAATGGATTCTGGACGGGACGATTAATAATCCTCTTGCTCACATGCTGAGTGACGAATTGTATCTTGCTTCTATGAAGCCCGGCGCGATGGCAGAGCCTGTAAGTGTCCAGGCAGAGTTGTATCATGGCCATGACATAGAGAGCGAGGATACCAGCAGTTTAAGGGTCGTAACCGACAAAGGCGTTGAGATACTGTTTAATGCTTCGCTTTGTTCCGATGCAAAAATGGATCCATCCGTTATTATTGAGTGTGAAAAGGCAAAAATCGAGTATGTTGGTTTCTGTAAGGCAACGATAACGCTTGAAAATGGCGAAGTTGACCATATAACTGACGATAATGAAAAACGCATCAACATGCTTGTAAAACTGGCTGAGCATTATGAAAACAGATCGCCATATCCTGTGAGTCTTGAGACCTGCAGGCCTTTTACGCTGGTGGTAAACGGCGCATTTGAATCGTGTGGTTATCCCCATTCGATTGACAAGAAATATCTGAGCTGCCGTGAACAGAGCGATCCCAAGGGCGATACGATTAAAACGGTAATCAAGGATATTGACCATATTTTGCGTGTTGCTCATGAAAACGGCAAACTGTTTTCCGAAGTGGGCGCGGCATGGGCTAAAAAGTCCAGCAACTTTGATTTGAGGGGTTATAAAAAATTCCCCACCACTGCTCGTTTTGAATTTGAATAGGAAGCAGGGTGTAAAAACTTGTGCGACTGTTAAAGTGTTGTGAATCCAGAGAGTTTGGCTATATATTTGCTTCGCCTTATCATCCGCAGACCAACGGCAAGATAGAACGCTATCACCGCTCGATCAAAGAACAGTTGCTGCTGCGCGTGTTGGAAAGCTCGGAGGAACTGGAAAAAGAAATAGCACGTTTTGTTGCATGGTATAACTCCAGGCGGTATCATGAGGCCCTGGGTAATGTGATGCCTGATGATATTTACTTCGGCAGACGGGATGAAATACTAAAACGCAGGGCAAAGCAAAAACCATTGAAAACAGAAAAGAGTTTAACTCAAAGGTAACCGTAACCAGAAGCCAAAAACGTCAACCAAAATAGGCCTCTTTACTGTCTCATTTAGGCTGATGGCATACAGTAATCGTTTTCAAGACTGCCATCGACAAACTTGCCGAATAATCCCACGCTGAACCATTACCCAAAATCCACCATTCAGGCATTGTGCAACCCGTGTTACCGTAAATGCGTGTCTGCTCCGCCGCTTTTGACAACTTTGTACTCCGGCCCGGCGGTAATGAGGATGGCCTCAATGCCGTCCAGCGACTCAACGAGTGCAAGGCCCTTTTCAGCCCCCATTACATTTACAGCCGTTGAAAGTGCATCCGCATCCACAGCAGTTGCGGCGAAGATGGTGTCGCTGCTTAACTTACTTGCCCCTGTCGCAGTGCTCGTATCGATGATGTGACTGTATCTCTTCCCATCTATGGTCACAAACCGCCTGTAGTCGCCGCTTGTTGCAACCGCCATATCATTCAATTTCAAGACCATCAACACCTGTTCTGTGCCAATGGTGCCATTCGAGTTCGTCGGGTCTGCACCCGGTTGTGCCGCCATTGGGTTTTGCAGGCCAACCAGCCAGGTGTCTTTGTCTGCTGGTTTGCCGAAGCAGCGTATATCGCCGCCCGCATCGACCATACCGCCAATGGCCCCGCACCGCCGCATTGCCTCAACGGCCTTATCGACGGCGTAACCCTTTGCTATCCCGCCCAAATCCAGACGCATCCCCTTGACCGCAAACCGCACCGTTCGCTCATTCGCATCCAGTATCAGTTTTTCAAATCCGACTCGCGCTTTGGCGGCAGCAAGGGTGTTTTCGTCAGGTACGGCGTTCGCCTCGCCAGCTTTATGCCAGAGGTCCACCAAAGGCCCGACGGTAACATCAAACGCGCCATTGGAAAGCCGGCTGAACTCAACGCTTTTTTGAAGTATTTCAAAAAGCTCAGGGCTGGCCTTGACGGGGTTTGTAAATGCCTCGCGGTTGACCCTGCTTAACTCGGAGTCATCCTTGTAATCACTCATCGTTGCATCGATTCGTTTGAGTTGTTCAAATCCCGCCTCGATGCAGCGTTTGCCCTGCCATTGGTGTTTTGCTACCACCACTATTCGTGCCAATGTCCCCATCACCTCGCGGTAGCCGCCGTCGATTTCAATCGGCTGGCGTATCTTTTCCACCACAAAAAAATAAACGCCGACCAAAAGAATCCCGGTGATAGCAATCTTTATCGCAACTCGCCTGCTGCTGTTCTCCAACTCTATCTCCAGAAAAACAAAATTAAGGTAACTAAAAGGTTTATTGCGAGTCCGTCTTTTTATAGAAATCGGCCTCGTGTTCCGACAGTTTGTTTTCGCGAATCAGGTTTTTGATTTTCTGTGTATCGACGTTTCTGGGTTGTCCTGCCGAAGGCGATGCTGCAACGGTGGTCGATGTGACCGGCAATTCCTTGATGAAATTTCCGACAGACATAGAAGCAATACTGATGGCAATTACAAGCACAGTCGGGAGAAAATAGCGAGAGGCAAAACCAGCAGGTAATTCAGCGACAACAGATTTTCTCTCATATCGGCATTTGTCGCAATAGATACAATCGAGCTTATCATTGAAGCTCACCCCGTATTCGCAGTTGGCATATCGTTTCGCAGGCAAATACCGGCTGAATATCGCAATTTTATTAAATAGCGACAAAAACGCCCCAGCCGGACACAGATACCGGCACCAGAAACGCGAATAGAAAAAAGAGCCGATAAGTGCCACGGCTACGATGACCAGCAGGAACTCGTCAAAATGCCTGAAACTGAAAACTCTAATCAAAGGGTCTATGGCAAGTGTATTATGATTTCGAGACAGGAAAAACGCAGCTACGAGAACAAAAAGAATGACGAATTTGACGAATCTTCCTTTTTGCATCTGCTCCCTTGACAGAATCGGTCTGAATCGGGCCGGCAGCACATAACTGACAAACTCCTGCAAGGCACCGAAGGGGCACAGATACCCGCAATAGATGTTGCCAAATAATACAGCCAACAACGGTGCTCCGATTGTAAGAATAAATACTCCCGTCGATACTGAAAGAGGGATAGCCAATGACAATAAAGAAGCAATCTGTTCGGTAGAAAACTGGGCATTGAGAAAAATACCGCCGAGCAGAATGTTAAAACCGAGGACAAACAATCGTGTCCGGAAGCTGCCTCGATATATAACGATTAGAGTCAGTAGTAAGATAGCAAGAAGATATACACCCTGTGAATCGGGCAGCCAACGGGCGGCAACAGTTGTCGTTTGCTGAGCGTTTTGGCCGAGGATTTGAGTTGCAAAGGCGCTGCCTGACTGGGCGAGAGATTCGAGGACTGCTTTTGAACTGACGGTCGCGCCTGTGATAGTATCAACATTTGCGAATGGCTGAGGACCGAAAAGGGCATGGTCTTTTAGTGAAGGCAACCAGTTAGTGAGCATATCGAGATAAGAGGGAGTTTCATTTGAACGAATTATATGAAAATCGAGAAGATTGCCTGCGGCATCGGTGCGAATGGCTATATTTATTTTGCCGCCAAATCCTTGAACATTCGGGGCAAGGTCAGCGGAACTAAAAATGAAACCTGCGAGTTTGTCGTTGGCATCGTAGGTTTTAAAATAGGTCGCGGTTCTGCCGGTATTGGGTAGAGTAATGGTTGCGGCCTCAATTCGGAGCGAGCCGGCCAGGGCCTGAGCTTCGCGTAGCGGAAGTGCAGGAGTAAATCTGGCACCTACGGCAATGAGCAGGTTTGAACAAAGGATTAGCGTTACAGCAATGCCAAATAGTGCATAACCTGCCGAACGAAAAATTGGTGAGACAAAAACTTTTTCTGGACGGTCTATTCTTAAC
The DNA here is from genome assembly GCA_049513025.1 of Sedimentisphaerales bacterium. Classification (GTDB taxonomy): domain Bacteria; phylum Planctomycetota; class Phycisphaerae; order Sedimentisphaerales; family Anaerobacaceae; genus Fen-1362. The sequence goes on along the minus strand of JBEKWM010000016.1, from coordinate 17,154 downwards.
ACGGTTGCGGGCAGGTTGGCAAGAGTGAGTAATATGAACATCAACATTGTAATCTTTGCGCCAAGGATGGGGATAAGAACGAGGGCGGCGAACAGTCCTCCTGCCGCTGCACCGATATGGTCAGCGTATTCGAGTCGCACCGATGTCTGTGTAGTATTCAAACCGCTCACGGCCAAAAGATTGCCGGTTATCGGGAAGTAAGAACCGGCGCACAAGCCGCAGACAATAAATGCAACTGCGAAACTTATATGAGACCAGCCCGAAGCGGGCCAAAAGGCAACGGCTGCCAGAACAGCGCAATGGATTAACAGAACCGCCATAAGAAGTACCTCAGAATTCTGCACATATTTCCTTTGCAGAAGGCGATTGGCAATTGTTGCGCCTGCGGCGAGGCCGGCCATATACATTGAAGAAATGGCGCCGATATGCAAATAGAGAGAGCCGAAACGGGTCTGGTAAAGATACATCAGAACGATTACGACACCGATACCGACAACGCCCGTGGAAAAAAGCAAAAACGTGAAGTCAAAGGTTGACGGCTTGGCGGCAGCGGGAGAAGTCAGAATAAATATCAATCGTAGAATCACATAAATGATAACAGGAACTAAAAATGCCGGAAGGCCGGCAAGCAAAAGATGTTTGAAAAACAAAGTTACAGGTGCATCAGATTGTTTTGCCGCGAGCAATAGGGCATAGAGATTAGCCAGCGGCCTCGAATCACGATTGAGAAGATGCTCGGTGGGTAGGTCAACGGCATTATAGGCGTCGAATGCCTTGGCGGCGCGGTCAGGCAGGTAAATACTCAAAAGACCATTGGGTGGATAGACATTAGCAGCGCCTGGGATTAAGGTGAAACGTTCCCGCAATAAGCCGGGGTTACCAGTAAGGTTGTTAGAGTCGGAGACGATAAACCAGGAGTTGTCGCCGGGCACAAGGGCGATATGAGAGAAAACCTGTTCGAGTGTAAGCTTTGTAGAAGCACCGATAGTGGCAAGCTCAGTACCCATAATGTTTTCGCCGGCTGGAATACGAACAGCCAGCACACCTGAAGAGCCAAGAGCGGTTTTCAACTGCTCATAAAACTCGATTGTAAAGTAACGATTCAGGATTGAACTTGTTGCATCAGGCAGATTGACGATAACGAGGTCGAATCGTTCTTTTTGCCGGTTCAGCAAAGCACGCGGGTCATCTGTAAAATTCTCAAATCGCTTATCAGAGATACTCATTTGTCGCGGCACAAATTCCAGGACGCGACGGATATACTCGCTGTCAGGATTGGCCCAAACGAGCCGGTCAATCTGCGGAAGCTGGAGAAACTCACGACAGAGGCCGAGTCCTGAGCCAATTACGAGAACGCGAGATGCCTTTGGATTCTGCGATAGGGTAAGAGCGACAATTTTTCCGGCGGAAGTCGGGTCGGGTACGGCTTCGACAACGCTGCCCTCACGGACGGCGACCCACTGGTTCTGGTAGAGGCCATAGAGGTATTCGGCCTGTGCGGTCTGAAAGGAGCCGGTAAGGGAATCCGCCGGAAGAAGGCGGGACCATTTGACGGTGCGTAAATAATTGGCAAGCGGTTTATCGGCACCGAACGCCGCTGTAAAACCAAGAAGAAGAACCAGCAGAAAAATCGGCGGTACCGTTATTTTGCGCGAATGATGCGACACTACAAAAAAAGATGGCAGAATAGCAAGCGAGAGAACAAAGGCGAGAAGAAGAAAAATTTTAACGGAACTTATACCAAAGGTCAGCAGCACTGTTGTGCCGAGGCCGCCGATGAAGCTGCCAAGTGATTCGAGCAGGTAAACCCGCGAGACAGCCGGCGTTGTTTCGAGGGCGACCCAGCGACAGGTTAGAGGAAATAGTAAGCCGGTGATGAAGCTGACGGGGGCATTAACCAATGCGCTTAAAAGCAAGGCGGTAGGGATGGGTAAAAGCGTATAAGGGGCAATGTCTGCAAGCTGGCGAATATGAATAATTAGCAGCACCTGAAGAACAAAGGCAGGAAGATAACTCAGGAAGAGCAACTCAATATTTGCAAGCAGAAAGTCGGTGAGACGTTTGCTTCTGTTGACCAGCATTGCGCCGATAGCAATCCAGAGAAACCAGCAGGCAAAAAATATACCGATAGTGATATCGTTGCTTTCGAAAGAGGTAATGAATTCTCTGAAGATAAGTGTTTGAGCGGAGATTGAGAACAGGCCATAAGCAAGTATCACAAATCCGCGAGCCACGCCAGTTGGAAACGCGGAATTACGAGGAGTACCGAGTTCGGCGTGGTCAGAGGACGTCATTTTTCTTCACCAAACACCTCGGCCTGGAATACGAGGAAGCTCGCGTCTTTTTTCCAGCCGTCCGGAGGCAGCCCCGCCTTGATGGATAAGTGCGTCAATGTTTCTTCGATGGTCCACTTCTGTTCCGGAGCAACCTGAGGCAGAAAAAGGGCCGAATAACCTGCTTTATTCAGAACAATACCATCCGTGCCGAGCCGGATTTGATTGTATGAGTCGATGGGTTGCGGTACTGTAAGGGCGGATATTTCAATTTTTATGCCGGCAAGCTCGTCTCGTGTGACGGGTGAAAACCGCCAGTCATTGACAGCGGCGTTAATTGCATTAGCAATTACGGATTTATACAGCGACTGGCGAGGAAATACGTCGCCGATGCAGCCCCTCAAGTCGGAATTTTTCTTGAGAGTAACAAACGCGGCCCGCTTGGTCTTTATTGCATCAGTGACGGTGACACCAAGCTGTTCCGGGGTAGAGGCCTGCCCGTTTTGCAAATAAGATTCAATTGTCCTTCGGGCAAGCAGCAGAAGGTTCTGCTTATCTTTCTGAGTCAGTGAACTATCCGTGTTTGTCGGTTCAGAAGCAATTTGTTTTTGCCAGTCGCCGTGAAAGGCAACAGAGAGATAACTGACGGAATTGGTAAAATCGCCTGTCAGCTCGCCGGATGTGGTGTACTTGAGCAATTCTGGTTTGGTTCCGGACGGAAGCATCGAAAGGAGTATCGCAATCGGCACCCGGCCGCATATAGTCGCGCCTGTTTTATCGCAATATTGAAGAAAGCCGGTACTATCCAGTTTTGAGATGTAATCATAAGCGCCCATATCGAGCTTTTTAAGCCCATCGGGGATATTCTGGTCGAATGGGACGTAATCATAATTGGGGCCATAGTGAACAAAATCGGAACTTGCTACAACGAGGGTATTGCTATCGACCAGCGATTTCAGGATTGAAGCCACCTTTTGCACCGTTTGCGGTGAACACTGGCCTGCGACAATTGGGACAAGTTTGAAATCGCCGAGGCGATATTGCAGCAGAGGCAGTTGAATTAAGACGCTGTGCTCGGTCCTGTATGCCTGTGGGATGTCCTTAAAGAGTGGGGACTGTAAGAGTTTATTTATAAACTCAGTATCAAGTGGTATTTCACCAAGAGGGGTTTGGTAATGAGTTACGAGTCCCGGAACACTGAGGACATCCTGCATAGGGACCTGATGCGATGGACCAATGACAATGACGCGCTTGTATTTTGCTTTCGCGGCCTTAACTCCAAAAGCGGCTGTTTGGCCCGAGTATGCGTAGCCGGCGTGAGGACTTATAATGGCAACGACATCGTCCGCGGATTGCACCTGGGCTTTTTGAAAGAAACCCTCGACTTGTTTTGCCAGCACATTCGGGTCATTTGCATGCCAGCCCATTTGCCCCATTGGTGAAGTCAGGACGGACTTGGCAATCTGTGGTTGTTTCTGGGCTTCACTTTCGGCAGCTCTGGCCGACTGTGGTACTTGCAGGACAACGGGGGTAATTTTTTGCAGGTACGGTCCTATCAGAAAGAAACCGCCACCAAGCAAAAGTAGTATGACAAAGAACCGGATGAATTTTAACGTACGATTGGCACCATAACCGTAAGACATATTATCCACTCCATTTAGATTGTGAATTAATGTTGGCGATGGTTTTTAACCGACCTGGGTATTTTGACAACGGCTTTGCCCACAGGAATCTGCGAGGCAAAACGGTTTTAGCCAACGCCCAGCCGGCAACTAAGACCGTTGAGCCGGCAACCAATATTTTTTGCAGGAAACTGCGCCGAGTCATTTCCACACCCCGTATATTTTTTTGCCGCAATCCGGACAGCAGCCCTTTTTCAAAACGTTTGTCATGACAACGAATCCTTGACGTTCGATTAACATCTTTTTGCAACCCGGGCAATATGTATTCTCGCCTTGGCGGCTGCGAATATTGCCTATGTAAACATAATACAGGCCTTCTTCAAGTGCAATCTGGCGTGCCAAATCGAGCGTGTCCAGCGGTGTCGGCGGCAGATGCTGCATCTTGTACTGTGGGAAAAAACGAGAGAAATGCAAAGGTATATCGCTGCCGAGATTTGTCCTGACCCACCGAGCCAGGCGTCTAATATCATCCGGTTTATCATTGAGCGTCGGGATAATGAGATTTATCACCTCAACGTGCACACCCATAGCAACAGCATCTATAAGACATTGCTGAACAGGCCCCACTGTTCCTGAACAAAACTTTCGGTAAAAATCATCACTCATACCTTTGAGGTCAACACGGGCAGCGTCGGTAACTTCGAGCAGGTGCTTCCATGGCTTGGGATTACAATAAGCGGCTGTAACCAGCACATTACGCACACCGGCCTGTTTGGCCAGCCGGGCGGTATCATAAGCATATTCGTAGTAAGCAATCGGGTCGGTATATGTATATGCGATTGATGGTGACTTATATTGCCGGGCATATGCGACGAGTTGTTCAGATGTGACGAGAGAAGCGGTCGACTCTTCAGGATTGGCCTGCGAAATTTCCCAGTTTTGGCAGTTTAAGCAATGCAGATTGCAGCCAATCGTTGCAAGCGAAAGAATCGGCGTGCCGGGTAAAAAATGAAACAACGGCTTTTTCTCAACTGGGTCTATATTAATAGAACACGGATAGCCATAGACGACGGTGCGCAGGACGCCATCTATGTTGATTCTGACTCGGCAGTCGCCGCTTTGACCGGGTGCAATGATACACTCCCTCGGACACAACTCGCACTGAACCTTTTGATTCATAAAACGCCTTCTCAAATACTACGCAGTAATTATAACAAAGTTGGGCAAGAGATTGGAGAATTTTAGATACTGGATACTCGACGCACAATGCCGAAGTGTAAGGATAATATACTGCTCCATGTTAAGAAATAGCTAAAAGTATGGTAGTATTTCTTAACGGAGAGTAGTATGGCTGGCCCAAACGACCTGCAAACTAAGTATTATCACGTCATCTTTACTAATATCAGCTTTCCCAAAAACTTAGCATCAGATGAATATTTTTATAGTACGCCATGCTTACATCTTTATTTCGCCTGAGCATCTCGCTTGGATTATGCAGCACCGAAAAACCTATAAACTTGGTTCCACTTCACGAACAGCCAACAACTTAATCAGAAATTTCAATGTGATCTGCCGCCGTGCAGGCGTGAAGAAATGTACCCTGCATGATCTTCGTCGATCTGCGATTACCAACTGGGCCAAAAAATTACCTATACAGGTAGTACAGCAACTGGCAGGACATTCTGACATCGCGACAACAAGGCAATGCTACCTGCCCGTGCGGCCAGAAGACTTGGCTTCTGCAAGCAAAGTATTGAACAGCATTTTAGCCAAAACGGGAAGCAACTGACACTTTTTAACTCTCTGAGACATTTCAGATATTGGCAGAACAGACGGGAAGTTGTTATACTACAACCACTTAAAAATCCGGCGCCCGTAGCTCAGCTGGATAGAGCAACGGATTTCTAAAACTACTGCAAAAATCACTTCTTTCTATAACGAACGCCAATTCAAGCACTTAGGGAGTGGTAAGAATCGTCGCTTTTGGTAGATATCGTATCTAGTGGTTGTAGAACGGTTGTAGTTTTTTGCCGAGTGACACACATCATATCCTTCAAAAAACATGTCCCATACGGCATTTTTATGAACAACGGATTTCTAAAATGTTTGCGTTTTCTAAAATTTCTTTAAGTCTTTGATATCGCAAATCTTATAGATATACTATTTCTGTGATTTTACACGCTATTTGGCATTTTGGTTGTATGGTTTATCCTCTCATTAAGCCCGGACCAAGTTTCAGGGAGCATTCCATCAAAATGATGTTTTTTCCTATTTTCTTTTTCCTCTTAACGTTTTTTCATCATAGCCCCAGCCTTTGCACGAAGGTATATCAATCAGTATTAGACTTGTGTCACTAGGAGCTTTGAACTCAAGAAGATTCGCCAAATCAATACAGGCTTGATTTTTGCGATATAATTTTTCTTTATTTATTTCGACTTCCCCATCTGTGATGTAAACAAAAATACGGCGGCTGTTATCTGTTTTGAATTCAACATTCTTACCGTTGCTTAGGTCTGCTCTGTATATTGTTGCGCTGGTGTTAAATCACGATTGACAGGCATTATATCGATTCCTTTTTTAAAATTTCTCCGATTCGTCAGAATATTTTTATTGTGATTGGGTCTGCTGCCTTACTATGGACGTAATATATTTTTACTTTTCGTGAAGATTGTTCAAATGGTATTGATTTATCATTTAGCAAAACGTTTTTTATTGTTCTCGTAGTGTCCAGACAAATCTGTCCAGGCGTATTCTCATTGCCGCTGACTTCTATGTTTATTCCGCAGTCAGTCGTTTCAATGTTTACAATCTCGGAAGCTGTGTTTACAATCGTAAAATCCTTCGACACCGGCATATCAAACGCCAGCACAAGTCCACTGAATGGCGGGAGGGAAAATTGTCCGCCGAAGTTTGTTTTTGTTTGAATTGCCTGATTATGGTAATTCAGCATAAAATAGTATCCGCCGCCGTTTTTGTGCAGGCGTGTGCGCGTTATAACAAGCGGGTTATCGCACACAAATTGCCCCCTGAAATTATCAGCAAGACCTAATTTCTGCCACGCATATTTGTGAGCCGCCGATTGATAAATAAATCCCGTGCCGAGAATCGCCGCCGAGCCTTTGCCGCAGCTTACTTTAATTCCGCAGGGCTTTCTGTTTTGCGTCTGTGCGATAATATCAGCGGATTTTGCGTTAAATGTTTCAATATAACCTATGCCGTGTATAGGCTGGTTTGTGTCTGTCCAATAAATTATGCCGTCAGAATTTTCAATTATCTGTTCCGTTTTCACGCCCAGACCATCAGCTAAAATCGTGCAGGGCAGGGCATTGAGGTCAAATTTCGGCAAAGTCGGAAAACATATTAAATGACCGCCGTTGCGAACATATTCCAATAGTTTTTTCTGGCTTTCCGCATCCATCTGTTCCGTAAGAGCCGCCCAAATCTGTTTATATCCGCCGAGCTGATTCGTCTCTGCCGCCGTAATATCTGCAAAATCATATTCCTGATTATCCATTGCCAGCAGTTTGCCCACGCCATCAAAAAGCAGCTCATCTGTAACCATTCGCCAGTCGAGCTTTCGCCCGACACACGAGCCGTCATCGAGATTTTCGCCCGTGAACAGCGGATTGAGAAACTCGCGATAATAATATGGCGGATAAAACGCCAATGCCTGTTTTGCGTTTGTGCTGCACTGGCATAGCCTCTGGCCGTGCGTTTTAACAATACCGCTGATTCGCTGTATCACAGGATAACTTTCGCCGACTCTGCCCTGAACATCAATCGGCGTTTGCAGATAAAACGCTGAATCATAAATGCCCCAGCCGGGCGGATTTTCGCCTCCGCTGAACATATAATAATTCATACCGACTGCGCCGTTCGCCAAACAACCCTTATAGAACAGTTCCATTTCATTCGGATATATCCGAACATTCGCTTCTCGTGTTCCTGCCTGCAATTCCGCCACATAACTCGGTCCGCGATTGCCCTGTATGGATTTTGTCATCGCGTTGATAATTCTGTCATCGTGAAAATTCCTATACGATGGGTTTTCCGGTATATGGTCAACGCCGAGAAGAATATCAGGATACAGCCGTGATAGTTTATGATACATTGACAGGCAGACAGGCATTGTTTTGGCTCTGCCGAACACCCAGCCAGGCACATTATGAAACAGCGGAACTGTAATTTCGCGAAGTCTTATTTCCCTGATGAGCATTCCGATATATTCAGCGTAAAAATCACGATGAAAATTTTCCCAGTCCCTGTACGCGAAATGCTCAGCCTTTGTTTTTACCTCACCGGCAGGCGGAATGACTTCCTGGAAATTGCGACAATCCGTACCACAGCGTTCATTTAACGCGGAAATTGTTTTATAAGTTTTCTTCAGATACTCGCGATACGCCTTAATCGAACAACTGCTGTAATCGCCGCAGCCGTTGAGCCACTGGAACAGGCCAACCTCATTGCAGACCTGAATCATTGCAATCGGCCCGCCGTTTGAAAGCTGGTTCTTCGCAATCATCGGCATAACAGCATCATACCACTGCATTGTTTTTCGCAGATAATCCGGCTGGCAAAGGCAGGCATAACCGACCGGATACGGTTTGCCGTTTGAATCGCAGGCTAAAGCATCAGGGTAATTTTTTAAAAACCATCTCGGCAGGCCGTGCATCGAAAGCTCTGCCAGAATATATGGTCCAGGCTTCAAAATTAAATTAAGCTCCGTTTTTTTGCACAGCTCAATAAATCTTTCAAGATTCAGATTGGCCGCGTATCTGCCCGCGAAATCCGCCTCGCCCTCAATTTGTTCGTGCAGCGACCACGGCACATAAGATGAAACAGTATTCAGTCCTGCCTGTTTGATAAGTTCCAAATGTTTCTGCCAAAGTTCCGCATTAACGCGAAAGTAGTGCATCTCGCCGCTCAACAAAAAAACACTTTTCCCGTCAAGTTCAAACGACTGATTATTGAATGTTAGTTCCCTTGTCTGCAGTATTGCCTTTAATGCCGAGGGTGTCAATTTGTTATCTCCGAATTATTTTTGATTATCAGTTTTACGCCGGTTGGCACAACAAAGCCGTTTGTCGGCTGTATAGAGCCTTTCAGTCTAAACAAATATCCGCCGGATATTTGTTATATTTTATAAAAACGTTTTTACATCGCTATTCTGCAGGTTTTTATAATTTAAGTCAAGAAAAAAAATATTTTAAATATATCAAAATTTCGTTTTTTTTACGTAAATTATCAAAAGATATGCGTATTTTGCCACAACAATCAGGTTTTTTGTGAAGAGTATTAACAATAGTGATACAAAATAACATTTTAATTATGCGTTTTTTATAAGTATGATTTTGGTTTTAATAAAAAAATATCTTGACATCGAAGTTTAAAAGTTGTAAAAAGGTTTTCATTCTTATAAAAGTTGTTTTCAGGGTTAATAATGATGGAAAAAGAAAAAGCAAACGTAACAATTCACGACGTCGCCGAGGTTGCGGGTGTTTCTATTTCAACAGTTTCTCGTGTTGCAAATGACCAGGGGCGTGTCGCACCGGAAACCCGGCGAAAGGTCGAATTAGCGATCCGCCAATTGAATTTCCAGCCAAACAGTAGGGCGCAGGCTCTAAGCAGAAAACGAACAGACACCATAGGCCTGATTGTGCCGGATTTTGAAGGTCAGTATTTTGCGATGCTGATGGAAGGAGCACACCAGGAAGCCCAGGCCAACGGCGTTCATATTATGGTTCTCAAGGCAAATGAACCGGAGGAAAAAATCGAGGCTGTTACCCGTTTGTGTTCGCAGGGACGAACCGATGGCGTGATTTTAATGCTTTCTGAATTATACAGCGATGTCCTCGAAGGCATCGGTCCTATTAACAATCCTTTGGTAGTCCTCGACCAGGATGTTCACACCTGGCGGCTTGATAATATACTTTTGGATAACAGGCTTGGAGCTTTTGAAGCAACAAGGCATTTCATAGATACCCACAACGTTGATGATGTATTTTTCCTCGGCGGTTCTGAAAACAACGTTGATACTACAGACAGGGCGTTGGGCTTTTCCGATGCTCTCAGAGGAACAGGCCTCGAAGCCGAGCAAAGACAGTTCTTCTGCAGAAATTACAGTTATGATGAGGGCTATCGTCTGGCTGGGAAAAATATACTTCCGCTGATTGAGCCGCAAAAGAGATACGGCGTTGTGGCCGCCAATGACGATATTGCTGGCGGCGTAATGGATTTTCTAATGGATAGCGGCATCGAAGTGCCCAGACAGGCCGGTGTTATAGGTTTTGACGATTCCCCGATAGCAAGCCAGCGAAGGCTGAAAATCACCACAATGAGAATACCTACCAAAGAGATTGGCAGAATAGCAGTGCGAACAATTCTCAATCGTCTAACCGGCAAAGCAAACGAACCGGCCAAAATTGTATTAAAAGCCGAACTTATCGTTCGCCAGTCCTGCGGTTGCGAATAGAAGAAGAACTAAAAAATTCACAATTTATAGGAGGAAAGTGTGAAGAGCATTAGCTGTATAGGGTGTTTGCTGCTTCTGTTTACAGCCGTTTCAGTCGGTCGGGCGGAGTTTTCCGCCGCCGACGAAGCTCTGCTCGACGAAATTACTTTCGCCTCATTTCAATTTTTCTGGCAGCAGGCTGATTCGCACTCTGGCCTGGTAAGAGACAGCTCTGGCAAAGATGTTTGCAGTATTGCTTCTTTGGGCTTCGGTCTTGCGGCTCTGCCGATAGGCGTTGAAAGGGGATATGTTTCATTTGAAGCTGCCAAAAAACGCGCAATCATCGCATTAAAAACTCTTCAAAATTCAAACGCACAACACAATGGAATGTTTTGTCATTTTATTGACTTAAAAACCGGCAGCACTACCGAATTAGGTTATGAAGGTATCGCATCATCTGTTGATACTGCTCTTATGATTGCAGGAGCAATTGTCGCCGGCGAATATTTCGGCGGCGAAGTAAAACAATTAGCCGAGGAAATTTCCGGCAGAGTCAAATGGGCATCGTTTGTTAATCCCCAAAACGGCCAGGTTTATATGGCCTGGCAGGCGGACGACCCGAACAATATGGCAGGGGCGGGCAGTTTCAACAAACAAACTTGGGACTGGTACACCGACGAAACAATTTTAATTTCGCTTCTCGGTCAGGCTTGCCCGATTGAAAAATACAGACTCAAACCCGATACAATGACAACCTTCAACAGACCAATCGGCAGATACAAAGCCGGCAAACCATATATTTACACATATCCCGGCGCGCTTTTCACTTATATGTTCGCGCACTGTTTTTATGACTTTAAAAAAACAGGCAAAGATTCGCTCGACATTGACTGGTTTGAAAACACCCGCAGAGCGGTGATTGCCAATCGCGATTGGTGCAGAGATAACAGCGGCAAATTCGCAACTTACGGCCAAAATCTCTGGGGCATTACCGCAGGCTCTGCCCCCGATGACCAGTACGTTGTTCTCGGCCATTCGCCTCGCGGAGCAAGCGATAATCAGGGCGAATATGGCACGCTCCACCCTTATGGAGCGGGTATGTCTGTGCCGTTTGTGCCGAATGATGCGATTGCAGCGCTGCGTTATATGCGCAATTTAAAAATCGACAACAAACCCGTCTGGCAGGGCGTAAACGAAGGCGGTTATGGCTTTTGGGATGGATTTAACATCGACCGCAAGTGGGTATCAGACCATATAATCGGCATCGCGCAGGGACCAATGCTCCTGATGATTGAAAATGCGCGAACCGGCCTTATATGGAATCTGATGATGAAAAACCAAGATATCACTGCAGGGCTTAAACGAGCCGGTTTCAAGGGAAATTTTTAAAATACAAGGCAAATGGAAGTAAAAGATAACATTTTGATTGATGGTAAAAACGTTTTCAAAGCGGCGAATTCCACCGGCCTGAGCTTTTCCATTTTTGACAACGGCGTGATAGAAAATATCACCTGTCGTCAGACACAAATAAATCTTATTAGCGCTTCTCTGCTCGGCAATAGTTGCTGCAATTTATATCTAAGAAAAAGGTCAGACTCATTTTCCGCCGTCGCGATGATTGGCCCATCTTCTCCGGCAGGGCATTTCATTAACGAAAACACTTACGAAACAAAAGGCGAATTTGAAGGTGTGCTGTTCAGGTGCAGACTATTGCTTTGCCCGCGTCAGAGCAAATGGCTCTGGTCTGTACAGCTGACCAACACCGCCGGTAAGCCTGCCGAATTTGATTTGCTCTATGTTCAGGACATCGGCCTGTCCTGCGCCGATGGAAACGAGAAAAACGATTATTACATAAGCCAGTATATTGACTACACTCCGCTTTGGGACGACAAGCTCGGCTATGTCGTCTGCTGCAGGCAAAACGAACATGGCAAAGGCAATTTTCCCTGGCTTGCGATGGGGTCGCTTTCAAAAGCAAAAGGTTTTTCAACCGATGGCATACAGTTTTTCGGGGCTTCTTACAGGCAAACCGCTGTGCCGCAGGCATTGTCCTCTGACAAACTGGCCGGGCTTAAACAGGGTGAGTTCGGCGTTGTCGCATTGCAGTGCGAGCCTTTTATTTTAAAACCCCGGCAAACCAGCGATTACGGTTTCTTCGGCATATATCACGCAAATCACCCATCTGCCACAACACAGGCCGACTTAAAAATTGTCGCTCCGGCCATAGAGGAATTAAAAGACCTTGCCGTAACTGCCTGGGCTGAAGACTGCATTTATTCCGAACAGGCCGAGAACACTTTTTCGCAGGCCTTACCCTTTGCGTCAGAAGATATCGCTGATGATGAGTTGGATATTTTATTTGGCAGCCAGAAACGGAACAGTGAATTTCACGATGACAGGCTGCTGTCGTTTTTCTATGGCGATAATCGCCACGTTGTCCTGCCTCGCAAGGAACTGCTCACATATCGTCCCTGCGGCCACATAATCAAAACCGGCGGCAATCTGCCCGGCGACGAAACAATAATGGCCGCCTCCTGCTTTATGTTCGGAGCTTTCCTGTCCCACCTGGCACAAGGGAATGTCAATTTCAATCGCCTCTTAACAGTAAACACAAACGCTTTAAACGTTGCCAGACATACAGGCCTTCGCATTTTTATAAAACAGGCCGAGCAGTATTATCAGTTGGCTCTGCCATCAGCCTTTGAAATGTCGCTCAATCACTGCCGCTGGATATACAAACATCGGCAGTTGCTTTTTGAAATTATTTGCAGAGCCGATGCCGACAGCCCGCAAATTCGTCTTGAACTGAATGTACTGAAAGGCACAAAGCCGCAATGGCTCATCTCCTGCGAACTTGCCGCAGAGCATAACTGGCAGACCGAGCTGAATGGCTCATTAAAACTTCTGCCCGGCGCAAAAAGCAAACTGCAATCTATGTATCCTGCCGGCCACTACGTTATAAATTTTGACAGACCGCAGTGCATTGAACAAATCGGTGCCGACGAAATGCTCTTCGCCGACGGCAAAAGCAGGGGGCTTGACTTTATCGTAATCAAACTCAGCGATACCGATAAGTTCGCAATGAATATCGAAGGCAGACTTATTGCCCCAAATAAAACACAGTCCGTAAAATTTTCAGAACTGAAAAACAATTTCGTAAACTTTGATTTGTCTTCTGTCCGCGATTCATCGCAGATAAGCCAAATAGCCGAAATCCTGCCCTGGTTCGCTCACAATGCCCGAATTCATTATCTCTCACCGCACGGTCTGGAGCAGTACGGCGGGGCAGCCTGGGGTACTCGCGATGTATGCCAGGGCCCGATTGAAATGCTGCTTGCCCTCGGCGATTATGCCCAGGTGAGGAAAATTCTTGCCGCGGTCTTCTCAAATCAGAATCCCGATGGCAACTGGCCACAGTGGTGGATGTTTGACCGCTACACCGGTGTCAGGGCGGGCGAATCCAACGGCGATGTCGTTTTCTGGCCTATAATCGCTCTGTGCGAATATATCGAATGTTCAGGCGATTATGATTTTCTCAATGATATGCTGCCATACCACCATCAAAAGATTTCTCCGCAGTCAGAGCCGGCAGGCGTTCTGTCGCACGTTATGCGAGCGATTGAACACATCACCGCCGTTCGTTTCGCCGGCAATACAAAACTTGTAAATTACAGCGACGGAGACTGGGACGATGCTATGCAGCCCGCCGACAAATCCCTCAAAAATCGGCTCATAAGCTCCTGGACTGTCGCTCTTAGCTATGAAACTTTCACTCGATTGGCCGCAATGTGTCGTGCCACAAGTGATATTGAAACCGCCGAGCAGCTTGAAAAACTCTCCAGAGAAATACGATTCGACTTCAACAGCTTCTTAATCAAAGACGGCGTTGTGGCAGGCTTCGGCCTTAGAGGCAGCGAAAATGAATTCGATTTGCTCTTGCACCCCTGCGACGACACAACAGGCATTCACTACCGCCTGCTTCCAATGGTACAGGGGATTTTAAGCGGCATATTTACGCCTCAGCAGGCAAAAACGCACATCGAACTGATACAAAAACACCTGAAAGGCATCGATGGCATAAGACTGATGGATAGACCTGTCAAATACCACGGCGGAATTCAGAAAATTTTCAGACGCGCAGAAAGCGCAGCTTTCTTCGGACGAGAAATCGGCCTTATGTATTCCCACGCACATCTGCGTTATGCCGAGGCTCTGGCTCGCCTGGGGTTTGCCGATGAATTTGTAAACGCTCTGTCGCAGATTGTCCCGATTGATATTCAAAAAATTGTTCTGCAGGCCGACATTCGCCAGTCGAATTGTTATTACAGCAGTTCCGATGCCGATTTCGTCAATCGCAGCGACGCGAGCAATCGCTATGATGATTTAATCGCAGGCAAAATTCCGGTCAAAGGCGGCTGGCGCATTTATTCCAGCGGGCCCGGAATGTTCGTCAGCTTCATCATTCGTTATCTGCTCGGCATTCGCCAAAGCTGCGGACAAACCATTTTTGACCCTGTTATGCCAGCAAAATTCGACGGTCTCGCTGCCAATATAAATCTGCTCGGCAAAGATATAAAACTTGTCTATCACGCAGGCAAAAATCAAAACAGCGTAAGCAGAATCGAAATCAACGGAAAACAATGCGACTTTGACAGAGAACAAAATCCCTATCGCCCCGGCGGAGCATCTGTGGCCGATTCAGTGCTAAAACAAAGACTTGACAGAAATAATAACGTTATAAAAATTTATATGTGAAAGTAAAGATGGATTTAAAACAGCATCACCTTACAGATAAGCAGGACAAGATTGGTTTCAGCCAAAAGGTGGCCTACGGTCTTGGTGCAATGTCAACCAACGTAGCCGTCAATTCGCTCAGCAATCTGACTATGCTTATCTATAACGCCTGCCTCGGCGTAAATCCGATTTTACTTGGTTTTGCTCAGGGCATTCCGCGTTTGTGGGATGCCGCCACCGATACGATTATCGGTGTTTGTTCCGACAACACACGCACCAGATTCGGCAGAAGAAGGCCTTATATATTTTTCGGAGCGATTGCTCTGGGTATTACATTCTCGTTGCTGTGGATGGCTCCAAAAGGCTGGAGCGAATATACAACATTCGGCTATTTCCTTGTAATGTCTCTGTTGTTCTATACCGCCGTCGCGGTTTTCGATATACCACGCGGCGCACTCGGCTATGAAATGACCGATGATTATCATGAACGTACAAGACTGTTCGCATATTGCAGCTTCCTGATAAACGTCGGCGCTATTACAACTCCCTGGCTGTATTTCATCGCCAACCTTAGCGTTTTCAAAGATGAAGCGCAGGGTATGAAATACGTCGGTATCGCTATGGGCGCTCTAATGATATTTGGCGGCATAGTTTGTGCCGTTGTCTGCAAAGAAAGAAAAACTCAGCAGATTACTCGTCAGGAGCGGGTCAAATTCTGGAGCAGCGTTTCGATGACCTGCAAAAATCGAACGTTTTTGTGGCTGCTGGCAATTGTTCTTCCCATAACACTCGGCTTCTATTTCGTCAACGGCTTCAGCCAGTACATAATGCTCTATTTTGTTTACAGCGGCGACAAACAGGCTGCCTCCGTTCTTATGGGCTGGTGCGGCACTTTATGGGCAACGCTTTCTCTTGTTGGTGTTTTCCTGATGACTTATGTTGCTACTCGTCTGGGCAAGTCAAAAACCGTTATGATATTCCTTATCGTTATGGCTCTGGGAAATTCACTCAAAGTTGTTTGTTACAGCAGGACGCATCCATGGTTAGTTCTGATTCCGACAGCGTCTTTGTCGCTTGGCTTTCTCGTGCTGTTCTCGCTTGTTTACTCGATGCTCGCTGATATATGCGATGAGGACGAGCTTAACACCGGAAAACGCAGAGAAGGCAGCTACCAGGCCGTTTATAACTGGTGGTGGAAAATCGGTATATCTGGCGCGTTTTTCGTATCAGGCTTTCTGCTCAGGTCAACAGGATTTAATGAAAAATTAGCAGCCCAGTCCGATTCTACCCTGTTTTGGCTGCGGGTATGGGAAATCGGCCTGCCCACGGTTATGTGCCTTATAAGCGTCTTATTGCTGATTAAATATCCTTTAACTGAACAGCGGGCTTATGAAATTAAGGATTTGCTTGCAAAACGTAAACTTGCCGCCGTCGGCGAAGAAAATAGGATTTAGGATTTTTTGATTTATATGAACGATTTATTAAAAAACAATCTGGCCGTCGAAAGCTATCGGGAATTTATACCAAAAGCACAAGCGATGAACACGCCCGCTGTTTCTGATAGTCTGGTCGCAAAGGCTATTGATTTTATAAAAAATAACGCCAACAAACAAATTCAGGTGAGCGATGTCGTCAATCACGTTTCGGTTTCGCGAAGAGAACTTGAAAGACGGTTCAAAAAATCGTCCAATCGCTCGATTCATCGGGAAATTAAACTAACAAAAGTACAATTGATTTCAAAAATATTACTTGGGACATCGGACAATATCTCGGTAATCGCCGCAAAACTCGGTTTCGCTGATGTTGCCCACATCGCTCGATACTTCAAAGACATCGAAGGAATCAGCCCCCTGAAATACAGAAGGAAAAATTTATGTGCCGGAAGATAAAATATCTGCTCCTTATCGTACTGACAGCTGCTGCGACAGCATCAGCCTCGGAACTTACCGTTGTAAGTTATGAGACATCAGAAACGAATCTTACCCTCAGTTCCCCTGATACAGGAATGACGCTCACGAAAGTACTGGGCGGCACCGGCGGCGCACCGGCTGCCACGCAGGGCAGTTATGTCCTC
>JBEKWM010000015.1:0-48262 GCA_049513025.1 Sedimentisphaerales bacterium | reverse complement strand
GGGGGCAAAAGGCATTTATTGTAGAAGGAGAAGAGTATGAGAAACGAAACACATCCAAAATCAGTTTCATTTTGTGCTGTAATGGTACTTTTCTGTTCATCTTGCACATTGGCCGCAAATTCTGTCATTGCCGGTTAGGGCCAAATATTGAAAGGGCATTTCCATTTACAGCTACTTCAGGAGGCCCTTATTATCTCGAAGAAATTCAAGTCGCAGTATTTACCTTCCAGCTATCCGGAGACACATCGGCAAACTTTACTATCTACACTGACAACGCAGGCCAGCCGGGCGAACCAATAGCATCTTTTGAACTGGCGAGTTTAACTATGACGCAGCAGGTTCTGACCTTACCGGCCGCAGAAGAAACTATTCTCAATTCCGGCGTGCGTTATTGGATCGCCGGGACCGCACCTGTAGCATCTGTATGTTGGAACCTTGATAAAACTGCCATGGGTACAACCGCCTATAGGTCTGATGAAGGTGAATGGGTTGTTCAGGCATATTGGAATGTTGGGGCATTTGCGATTCTTGGCTCTCCTATTCCCGAACCCGCCACTCTGTTGCTTCTCGGCATTGGTGCGGCGATTGTTTCCAGAAGACGAAGATAGGGATTTCTCCGCCGGAGTTTACCCGCCTGTGGCGAGGCGGATTTATCGGCTGTGGATAACAAAAATAGGTGACTGTCCCTAGTTTTATCTAATTTTCTTGGAGACATTCATGGTAGGGCTGTGGATGTTTTTACTACTTTCCCTTTGGCCGTCGAAAGCGAAGCGGAAACTTTCTTCAACTTGCGTTGTTCTTTCTTAATTTCGTTCTTGAGTGTATTTGCTATACGCTGTGATTTCCAAATAAAAGAATGGCCGTAGATGGATTCATAGGCTTTAGCGAATTCCTTAGATTTGCGAAAATCAAGGAAGAGAGGCCAATCATGATAAGCATGTTCATCCACAAACTGACCTTCTATCCCGATACGCTTCATGATTTCAGAAGCACGTTTGTAGTTTTCAATTAATACCTCTCGGGCAAGCTTGAAATCGTCAATTACGGCAGTCCAATCAATACTATTTATTAACGAATTTGCCTTCTCAGGCTTGCCACCGTATTTAAGAGCAATTGCATAGTTTACAAGAAAAATGTGCTTAGTGGCCTCGCTGGAATAATCAGGGAGACCGTTTGCAAATTCCCCAAGAATTTGTGCAAAAGGCCATGTTTTGCGTTTCAAAGCCTGAAAGGTGCAATCAATCAGATGGTCATCCGCAAATTTTAATTCGGCCGGCAGAGCTTTACGCCAAAGTGTTTGACCTAACTTAAGGCCTACTTCCATAACAATCCTTGCCGAATCCAGAAAGTAATCTGGTTTTATTATCAATCTATCGCCAACACGAGGCTGTTGATCCCATTTGCAACCTTGTTCTATGCATCCTTTTAGGTATTGAGAATTCACTACGCCATCGCAATGCGTAATAAGGTTTCTGCGTTGCGAACACTCAACAAAGGTAGGCCAGTGAGCAAAATTGACTAAGGAAATGTTAAATCTCGCACCAAGCTTCTCAAAGTGCTTGATGTAACTTTCTCTTAAAAGGGATTCAATTTCTTCTTGGAGAACACCCTTCTTCACATCATCGATTGTATCGTACTCTATAATTTCCAATATCGTCTTACTACTATTTAAGTTGCGGAATAAAATAGGATTTCGAGAGTATAGACAGGTCAAAAATTCACCTATAAATGAATCAAGACAACTAAAAAGAGCAATAAAATATGCATTCGATGTTGTTTGGGTGATGTCGGAGTCAGCAATCAAACGGATCTTGGGCAGAATGTTAGCTGCTTGAGTTGAGCCGATTGCCCGCTCATCTTGATTTTTGGAAGACATGAGTCTTTCTATAGCAGCAAGTTTGCTACGAGCCTCGGAATATTGTTTTTTTAACAAGTCTATCAATTCGGCAAGCGAACTTAAGCCGGCATATTGTAGGCCCCATATACGATGCAAAAACTTATCAATAGTTATAGATAGCGGATTAGTTTCAGTTTCTGCGTTTTCTTTAACCTTTGTCCTAATAAATTGTCCTGCTGATCTCTTCTTTTTTATTGGATTATTTGTGTCTGAAGAGCGACTATTAATTTTGTTCCGCGATCGACCGACTATACTCTTCTTGGACTTGGGTATTTTTCCCTTTTCCATAAAAACCTCACAAAGAATAAGCTCAACCGACCATGATAAAACTATGGACAGTCACCTGCTTTTTTCGCAATTCTACTCACCTTCATCCGGATTTCAAGACCTAAAAGGCAAGATTTATCCGCCTGCGGGGGGTAAACCACGCCTACGGCGGGGGAGTGTGGCGGTTAGCCGAGGATGAGGTTTGCGGTTGAGAAGTAAAAGATGAGGGTTGCAATGTCGGTAGCGGCGAGGACGATGGGGCCTGCGGCGACTTTTGGGTCGATGCGGAATTTTCGAATGAGTGTGGGGACAATAACGCCGAGGAGGCAGGCGGTGATGACGGCAAACCAGATGCTGAGTCCGATGGCGAGGCCCTGCCAGACGACGCCTCTCCAGAGATAAGCGGTTACGCCGACGACGAAGCCGGAGCCGGCGCCGAGGAGAACGGAGGTGAGCAATTCATTGCGGACGCCCGTCAATATGCGGCGCCAGGAGACGTTTCCCTGGAGGAGTACCTGTAGGGTAAGAGCCATTGACTGGATGCTGACACTTTCGGCGATTGCGAGGACGACGGTGATGAACATGGCGAGAATGGCGAGTTCGCTGATGAGCAATTCATATCGGCTGGCGATGAAGGCGCAGAGTATGCCGCTGGAGATATTGCAGAAGAGCCAGGGGAACCGGCCTTTGAAATCCGACCAGGAAGAGACCTTTTTGCCGATGGAGACGTGGACGCCGATCATTTGAAAGACGTTTTCGAGCTGGCGCTGGTGGGCGAGCGTGACGACGTCGTCGGTGAAGAGATTGATATCGACGATACCGAGGATTTTATTATCGTCATCGACTACGGGCAGCGCAAGAAAGCGATATTCCGCGAAAAGCTCGCAGGCGTGCAAAACGGACTGTGAATGCAGGACCGAGATGGGGGAAGGGACCATAATTGACGAGATTTTCGTCTGGGGGTCGCTGGTGATGACATTTCTTATGGGGACGACGCCTGCGAGGCGATGGCGGTCGTCGGTAACATAGAGATAAAGGATGTCTTTCGGGGAGGCGTGATTCCTGATGGATTTTATGGCGTGTGCTACGGTTTCGTCGTGTTTAAGCGTGACGAAATCAGTCCGCATATAGGCGAAGACGGGTTCCCGCAGATTATGGTCGCTCAATTTAGCCGGCATTACACACCTTTCGGCTGCGACTATACCATAAAGATAAGTAGGAATTCAACAATTGTGAGGAGCTTTCTTTCTGCCGGTTTACTTTTGACAGCGGGCTTAAATACTATAAGATTCACTATCTTTCACACAAAATTTGATTGGCTCGAATGGAGATAATGGTATGCGTAAGGCAATCGCAGGGTTAGCAGTGGGGGTATTAGTTCTTATGTGTTCGACTTTTTCGACTTCGGCTAAGGGGTATCAGAACTTCAAAGTGGCAATTTACGCTCCGGCTCGCGACGTGAACCAGATGGGCGACGCCAACTGGCTGGCGACACGCTGGGATGAAATATCGAGGCAGGTGAAGGTAGATAAGATTTATTTAGAGACGAACCGCAACACGTTGCTGGTGGATGTGAACACGGTGTTGGCGGCGAAGAAGTTTTTCGAGGATAAAGGCGTCGAGGTGGCAGGGGGTATTACCTATACGGTGGAGGAAAGCAACTACTTTCAGACGTTTTGCTATACGAAACCCGAATCGCGGAAACGGGTGAAAGAGATAGCTGAATACACGGCGAAATTATTCGATGAGATTATCCTCGATGATTTCTTCTTCACCAACTGCAAATGCGAATCGTGCATCAAGGCCAAGGGCAGCCAGAGCTGGTCGGAATTCCGGATTGACCTGATGAAAGGGGCGGCGAGAAACCTGGTAGTGGGGCCTGCAAAGGCGGTGAATCCCAAGGTGAAAATGGTCATCAAGTACCCGAACTGGTATGAGCATTTCCAGGGCTGCGGATTTAATCTCGAGGCGCAGCCGAGAATTTTTGATGGGATATACACGGGGACAGAGACGAGAGACCCGGTTTATACGGACCAGCATTTGCAGCAATACGAGGGCTATCTGATATATCGGTATTTCGAGAACATAAAGCCGGGCGGCAACGGCGGCGGGTGGGTTGATACGTTTGGGATTCGATATATGGACCGTTACGCGGAACAGTTGTGGCTGACGCTGTTCGCAAAGGCGCCGGAGATTACGCTTTTTAACTTCAGCTTGATGCTGCGGCCCATACCGCAGGAATATCGTGTTGACTGGCAGGGGGGCCAGACGAGCTTCGATTTTAATGAGATGATGCAGCCGATAAAATTGGCGGACGGCACGACAGTTGCGCCAAGCTCAATGGCAAGACCCGCAGGGTATAGTTTAGAGCTGGTTGATAAATTTTTAGGCAAGTTGGGCAATCCGGTAGGGGTGAAGAGTTATAAGCCATATCATTCAACGGGCGAGGATTTCCTGCACAACTATATTGGTATGTGCGGGATACCGATGGATTTGATGCCTGAATTTCCCGCGGAGGCCAACGTGATATTCCTGACCGAGTCGGCGAAGTTCGACAAGGAAATCGTGGCCAAAATTAAAAAGCAGTTAGTTGACGGCAAGATGGTCGTAATCACTTCCGGGTTGTATAAGGCGTTACAAGGCCGGGGTATCGAGGATATTGTCGAATTGAGAATAGGCGACGAAAAGGCACGCACTAAACAATTCCAGTTCCAGCGTCGATTTGGCCCGGTATGTGAATCGAAACAAGAGATTATAATCCCGCAGATTAAATACCTGACCAATGATTCGTGGGAGGAAATTTTCTGCCTTGCGAGCGGCAATGGCTATCCTATTTTACATTCAGCGGGTTATGCTAACAGCCGATTGTATATTCTGACGATTCCGGATAACTACGGGGATTTATATAACCTGCCCGCAGAGGTCTTGACTCAAATCAGGGCCGTGCTGGCGAGAGAGATGTATGTCCGATTAGACGGCCCAAGCCAGATTGCGATGTTCGTTTATGACAACGACACGTTTATTGTGGAATCGTTCCGCGACGAACCGGTTGATGTAAAAATAGTGGCGGATAAGCGAATCAGCAAATTGAGCGATATTCTCACCGGCAAAGAACTCACAGGCGAGGCGGTGTCGACCCAGCCGAGGCGATTCGGACAAGCGGCACCCGCGCCCGATAAAACGGTTTTCAAAATGACAATCAAGCCGCATTCTTACCGCGTCTTTAAATGCGAAGAGTAGTAGATATGCTGTCCTGAGATTTTCCTGATTGCGTTTGATTGTTTTTGATTTTTTTGATTTAATATTACCAAGGTGTTTATCCGTAAACGCCTTGTTGTTATTGGTCTGTTAATCTGTATTTTGGAGAGAACTGACATGCCTGGAACAGAAAAAGCGGGAAATCCTCTTCATCATTTCGCCAACCGGCTACGACGGAAGAATGCTCCTACGAACTTAGAACGATTAGCAAAAACAGTAAAGTCGGTAGGCGAGATCTTTTTGTTTGTTGGTGCAACAAGTTATGTCCTGGGTGTAATAATAGTTAGTTTATATTTAGGCATATTCAACGCACCTATGATGTCTCTCCTTAAAATTAATTATGTGCTGACAGGAATGTTGGCGCTAGTCCCATTATTGTTGGTGGCAATTTTTATATGCTCTATAATATATTTGTGGTATTTGGGCAAACCTATAAAGCAAAAGCAGTGGAAGTGGTTTGTATTCATAATTAGGTCTGTAGTTGTGACGGTTGGTTATTTGTATGTCTTTTGGTGGAGATTAGGGAGATATCTATTTAAAGATATAGGACTTGGAGAATTTGGATTGGATACCTGTGTTGCTACTCTCGTGGCCGCATTTCTTGTTTTTATAATATTATTAGGTCAATTGGCAGAAAAATTCAGCCGGAAGAACAAGGCATGGCTTGTTCCTTTTGCGAAGTTTTGCACATTATTATGTGTACCGGCTATTCCGTTTTATATATATCATTTCTCGCTTGATGTTTATTCTAAAATACCTTTTCAGTTTGGAGGAGCAAAATATGTTCCTGTCCAAATATTTATAGATCCTAACTCAGAAATAAATAACAGCTTTGGAAGGTGCAAGCTGACCAAAGACAAAGACAAAGAAAATTCAGGTGTATGGAAAGGCTATCTGGTTTTCTCGACTGATACGGAATATTTATTTTGTCGTGAATCTACAGATACAGATGCAAATGAAGTAGTATGTATAAAGAAAGAAGATGTTAAAGCTATAAAGTCGCAAATAACATCTCCCTGCAAAAAATCCAATGAACGATAATTTGCGTTTTCAAATGCGAATAGCATAAGAAGGGTATAAGAACGATGCCCCTGTGTTTTCTGATATCGCCTATTTTGGACTAATAGGGATATAGATATAGACGGGGCGGTTCATCGATTCCCTCGGGGCATACTGCTCAAAACAGCGTGCCGGTGTCAGTTTTTATATATTACAAATTTTCCATCCTTCACCGTGAGCATCTCAAAAGCATCCATGCCCAGCCCGTTGTGATCCAGGGGCGTGAAGTGAAAAACACCGGCTGTTCCGATGAGACCTTTGATGTTCTCGATAGCTTCGCGGACTTTTTCCTTGTCGGTACTCTTAGCCTTCTTGATTCCTTCGACGAGAATCAGCACCGCGTCGTAAGCGTGGCCTCCGAAAGTGCTCACGTCCTCTTTGAACCGGCTCTCATAATCCTTCTTGTATTCTACGAGGAGTTTCTTCTGGGGGTTGTTATCCGCCAACTTTTCGGCAATCAGCAGGCGTCCACAGGGGAATATAGTTCCGTTTGCCGCCTCGCCGCCCGCCTGGACATACTTGATATTGCCAAAGCCGTGGCTCTGGAACAGGGGGACATTCAAACCAATCTGCTTCATATTCTTTGCAACCAAACTCTGCGCCGGAACGACTGACCAGTTAACTACTGCGTTAACGTTCTGGTCTTTTACCTTGGTGAGCACTCCAGTCAAGTCGGTCTCCTGTGTGTCGTAGGCCTCGGATATGGCAATAGTAATGCCGGCAAGTTCCGCGAGATTGGCGAGTTGTTTGCCGCCGGCCATTCCAAAACCGTCGTTGCTTGTTATTACACCTATCTTCTTGATACCTTTTGCTCTCATAACCTGAAAAATGCGCCTCACGGCGTCACTGTCTTTCTGCGGGGTTTTGAAAACATAACTAGCGACCGGGTTGACAATGTCTTCGGCGGCTGCACAGGAAAGAAGAATGGTCTTGCCCTCCTGACAGATATTCTTGATGGCCATTGTCTCGCCGGTGGTCGAAGGCCCGATGATTGCAAGGACCTTCTCTTTCTCAATGAACTGCTTGGCGAGCAAAATGGCGTTTTCCGGTTTGCCGCCCGAGTCCTTCACGAGCAGCTCAATCTTCTGGCCGTTGACCCCGCCTTCCTTGTTTATCTTTTCAACTAACATTTCAGCGGTTTTCGATTCTGGCCCTCCGAGATTCGTTGCATCTCCTGTTACCGCGAAGATTGCTCCGACCTTGATTGTCGGCGCGTCGGTTGCCTTGGCAAGCTCCAAAACACACAGGACAACCGCCACAACCAGGATTCCAATAATTTTCGCCAACTGCTTTCTCATAATCGCCTTCTTCTCCTTCTATACCAAAACGTTCTCATATTAACCGTTCGTAATTCCAAGCCCCCGTCTTTTGCGAGGGTGCTTATTTTGGACTGATGGGGATATAGATATAGACGGGGCGGTTCATCCATTCCCTCGGGGCATACTGCTCGAAGCAACAGGCGGCAGTGTCGATTTTGTAGCGTGATTTGGGCAGCCATTCGCTGTAAATATATTGATATGTCTTGCCCATATCCTGGTTGGTGCATTTGAAGACGGCGTAACGAGCGGCGGGGACTTTGCGGGTCACGAGGGTTTTATCAGGCGGGGTCGCGTCGCTGTGAACGGGTGTTCCGGCGATGTAATCGAAGGCATCTTTTTTATCTGTAGCAAATGAGACACCGTAATACCGCCATTCGACGCTAATTGGTCGAAGCTGTGTTCTGTATTGGTCGAAGGCGTCCCAGATTTTGGTATATGTATCCGGATTTTTTTCGTCAGCGGACGTAATACGGGTTTGAGTGCCCATTATGGTGAAGGCGTCCCTGTCTTTTAAATCGTAATTCATCGTGACTGTTTTTTCGGCTTTGGCGGATGTTTTCGGGCCAGTCGAGGCCTTCTGGCTTTCATTGCATCCCTGTGTCATAATGGAGGCCATTACTATTATTGCAACGGTGAGATTTCTTATGATTCGCATACTATTCTCCTTTTTAGCCAAATGAAATAAACTGTTTTTTGCCAGTGGGGTAATTATAATTACTATGAGATGGTTTTAGCAAGAGCGAACAATATGTTTTTGAAAGGTGAGGACAATGCGAAGACGGGATGTTTTGGCGTTGCCGATTCTGGCGGCGGCAGGGGGATATAGCTCGAAGATGGTTTTGGCGGAGGCAGGAAAACCTGTGAAAAGCGATTTGGTTGAGAAGGCCAAAATCGCGATGTTGTGTATGCAGCGGGCAAGCTGGGAGCAGGGGGTGGCATCACACGCTATGATAGAGTTGGGAGAAAAAGACATCATTGTCCTGATGGGTAAGGAGGCGGTTGTCCGCAGGAAAGAAGACGGTCGGGTAGCGATGCTTGGAACGGAAAGCGCGGTGACCGACCCCGGCTCGAATGGGGCCGCGATTCTGTATGCCTATAAAGTTACCGGCGACAAGAAACTAAAAGACGCGGCGGACGCGTTATATACGTATCTCAAAAAGAGGGCGCCGAGGACTGAAAACGGGGCGATATGTCACGTTACACCCGGCAGAGAGATATGGAGTGACGCGATGTTTATGACGCCGCCTTTCCTGGCGCTTATGGGTGATTTCGAGGAGACGATTCGGCAGGTCGATTGTTACAGGGGGTATTTGTGGAACAAGGAAAAGAAACTGTTTTCGCATATATGGGATGACAAGAAGAAGGTTTTCAAGCATGAGTCGTGCTGGGGCGGGGGCAACGGGTGGTGCGCGGCGGGGATGGCGCAAATAATCGATACACTGCCGAAGGAAAAAGAGGATGACCGCAAAAAGCTGATTGGTTACACGGAGGAATTATTAGACGGCTGTATTTCTTTTATGCGGCCCGATGGGCTGTTTCACGACGTGGTTGACGATACGAATACGTTTGTCGAGACCAATTTGTCGCAGATGCTGGCGTATTCGATTTACAAGGGGGTAAAGTCCGGCTGGCTGAAAGATAGTTACCTCAAATCGGCGGACAAGATGCGGGCGGGGGCGCACGCCAAGGTTGATGAGTATGGCGTTGTGCAGGGGGCGTGCGGGTCGCCATTGTTTGACCGGTCGGGGACCAGCACCGAGGCGCAGGCGTTTTTGCTGATGATGGAGGCGTCATATTCGCGTTTAGCCGGCTGATAACAATGTTGGCAGTATAAATATGACATAAAAAAGTTGACAAGAGGGGGCGGCGGTGATAGTTTTGTGAGCAGTAAAAAGAGAAGGAGAAATGCAATGGCTCTAATTGATAGAATCAAATTCGACGCGCCGTCCGACGACATTCTCGTCTGGAAGTTTCCCAGCGAGGAATTGAAACTCGGCAGCCAACTCATCGTCAACCAAAGTCAGGAAGCCTTGTTTCTCAAAGGCGGCCAAGTGTGCGACATATTCGGTCCCGGCAGGCATACGCTCACATCAGCAAATCTGCCGTTGATCAACAAACTCGTTAACCTCCCCTTCGGCGGTAAAACGCCCTTCGCAGCGGAAGTCTGGTTCATTAACAAGTCGGTCAAGCGCGATCTTAAATGGGGTACGCCATCGCCGATACCACTGATTGATCCAACCTATAACTACCCGATCTCCGCCCGTGCATTCGGCCGGTGGGGCTTGCGCGTGCAAGATTCCCGGTGTTTTGTCCTGCACATTGTAGACTCACAGGTGATGACAGACAGCGCGAAGATACTCGAATACTTCATCGGCGAGATTCACCAACGCTTCTCCGCCGCGCTTGCAAAGTTCATAACCGAAGAGAAGACCTCCATCTTCGAGATCAACGTCAAACTCAACGAACTGTCGCAGTACTCGGCCACCGTCATCAGCCCTGAATTCGCCCGGTTCGGTATCGAGTTGATTAACTTCAACGTGGAAAGTGTCACCATCCCTGACGACGAAAAGGCGAAGTTCCAAGAAGTCCTGGGTCGCCGCATGGAGATTGAGCAAATCAGCAAGGTAAAGGTCGGCCAAGCATACACGACCATGCGAACGTTCGACACGCTGGAGAAAGCTGCCGAAAATCCCGGCGGCGGAGCCGGCGCGTTGCTGGCCGGCGGACTTGGATTGGGCGTCGGTGTTGGTGCCGGAGTTCCGCTCGGAAAGCAGTTGGGGGATTCGTTGAACGCAACGCCCGAAGGCGGACAGGATATGGTCACGCGCATGCAAATCCTGAAGCGGATGCTCGACGAGAAACTGATTTCGCAGGAAGAATTTGACGTTAAGAAGAAGGCAATTCTGGATTCGGTCTGATAATTCCTTCGGTCAATTTTTGAGAGGTACGAAACATATCTAATGAAGCTGTCCAATGTCCGAACTGTGGAAGCCGCGACGTTCGCCAACTCGCCCCTGATTCCTACGAGTGTGAGCACTGCCACACCAGCTTTCATTGGGTCAATCCGACCAAATCAACAGTCGTTCAGAAACCCAGTGTATGCGAGTGCGGCCACGCTGCCACGGCGTTCTGCGTTCGTTGTCAGAAGCCTTTATGTAATTATCATCTTAGAAACTTTAGGGGCGCTGCGAATTACTTGTACGATCACGAGATGTACAGCCAACGGGAAAAGTCTGAGTTCCTAGAAGCTGATTACCAAGCATACCGCCACGATGAGCGGGGTCCAGACGCTCCAGAGTGGGCGCTCCAAGCAATAGATAGACACTGTATACCGAACTGTCTCTCTGCCATGTGTGCAAAATGCGTTTCTGAGTGTTCCGTGGCCCTCGAGGCTACGGGGAAGCTGCATTGCCAAGCGGCGGAACAGGCAGCCAAGCAAGAAGCTCCTCCACCTCTTCCGGCAGCACCGCCGACAAAAAAGACCACGCGAGAGTCGCCCCTGTTCGGAAGATTGTGGGATTGGTTGCGGGGTTTTGGAAAATGATACCAGAGAACTGCATGCCTATTGTTGCCAAGTGTCCCAGTTGTGGTGCCTCGCTGAGCGAGACATCTGTTCTGGCACTCGCACCCGTCTGTGGGCATTGCGGCACAGTGATAACGAAGAGCGGCGGAACCTTGGGACTGACGAGCGCGTACGGAGTAAACGATCCAACCATCACACGTAAACGGGTTGAAGCAGATTTGGCGGTTTTCTGTGACTATAGAAACAAGTATGTTGGAACGTTGGAGGCATACAAAGAGCAGTTGAATTGGAGCGTTGAGCGATATGTGAAGTTGCCGAATGAGCCTGAGCTGTTACCATTGAAGCCGGTTCCTTCGGTGCTTTACATCCTCGGGTGGGATGGCGGAGATTTGCGCGCGGGCATCACCGCGTTTTTCTTGTTTGAGGTTGTTGCCTTGTTCTTGAGCTCCTTGATTGCTCCGCCGTGGGGCCCCCAGGGAAATGGTTTCCACATTCTTTTCTGGCTCGTCTCCGCGCTCTGTTTGCTGGCTGTTGTCATTACCTCCCCCTTCTACCTGGTCACCCTGATAATCGGCTTGGTGCCCGCTCTCACTGCCAGGATTGCCAACGGCAAACGGCCGCAAGAGAACGCCCGGCGGCAAAAGGCATACGAAGCGGCTTACGCCGTAGCATTGAAGGCTGCGGAACCAGTCAAGGCGGCACAAGATCATCGCCTCCGCAGCCGAATCTGTGAATTGGAGGGTCTAATCACGACAATGACCGAGAAGGCGGAGGATGTTCGTAGAATACTGGCGACCCTTTGAGATGGAGGAGAGGATTGATCTAAAGGGGGAATAATGGGGACAGCAACGAATAGCAATTCCTTAAGGAAGGGATTTTTGGCCAGTCGAATAGTGGTTTCCCAGCGGAAAAACTCGATTTATCCTTCACCGAGTTGCTTAAGGAAACGCCATTAGAGAGAGCAACCGTTTTTCGGCTGGGGTTATGGCTATCAGGGTCAGGCGGTTATTAGTTGCTGCGAGTTCTGAGGCAAATAACCAACCAAGCAGTTCATCTGCCGCAAAGCCCTATGATTGAGTGTTTTTTTTGCGGCGGTTTCGATTTGTCTGCTGTTTTTAAGCCCTTATTATCCCCGCGGGTAAACGATATTTCCCAAGTGTCCGAAGAAAAGCCCCAAAGTCATACCAAAAGAGTGGCACAAAAGAGTTGACAAGAGGGGGTGGCGGTGATAGTTTTGTAAGCAGTAAAAATTTGTGGCCCCGTTGGTGTGAAGGATTATGTGGGGCAATGGGAATTTATGGAGAAAAACCGTTCCGCCATTGGCGGACAATCCGCCGTAGGCGGATAAAGTTGTTAGGAGGTCGAAGAATGGAATCTTATCTGAGATTTTCAATTATTGTTCTTGTATGCGGTCTTTGTCTGCCTGTAATCGGAGCACAGCCGGGTAATACCGACCCGATGAGTGCGGCTCCGGCGGCAGAGGCGAATGCCCTGAATCTGCCGGCGTTCCCGTTTCTGGCAGAGATAACGGGTGATGATGTTTATGTTCGGTCAGGCCCGGGCACCCAGTACTACAATTGCGGCAAGGCCAGGAAAGACGAGAAGGTTAAGGTCGTCGGCAACAAGTTCAGTTGGCTTCAGATAGTTGCGCCTACCGGCAGTTACTCGTGGATTTCAAAGCAGTATGTCCAAATCGATCCGCAAAACAATACCAGCGGGACGGTTATCGGGGAAGCGGTTCGCGTTTACGCCGGCTCGGACGAGGTTCAGCCGATGCACTCGACGTCGATGCAGGTAAAGCTCAACAAGGGCGACAAGGTAACGATAGTTGGCGAGGAAAAGGACGGCTACTGCAAGATAGCTCCTCCAGAGGGAGCATATTTGTGGGTGAGCAGTCAGCACGCCAAGCCGCTTGGGACGCTGATGGCTCCGGCCCAGACCCCGACCTCGGTGATGCCGACGACGGCCCATCCTGTGCCGGCGACGCCTTTCCCGACGAATTCCGGTTCGCTGAAGCCACAGGTGTCTTCGCCGAATGAGCCGAATACACCTTCGCCGACTCCTGTTGTTACAATAGAAGAACAGAGGATGAGTCAGGTGCAGGTCCTCAAGGCAAAAGTTGAGGCAGAACGCGCAAAACCGGCAGCGGACCAGAACTTTGCGGATATCAAAAAAGAGCTTATGGATGTTGCTGGCGACAAGCAAAGCCCAAAGGCGGCACGCAGTGCGGCGGGATTGCTGAATAAGATTAAGAATTCCGAGCTTTCACTGGATGTCGCCAAGGCGGAGCAAGTTCAGGATGACCAGTTAGGAAAGACACTGCAGAAGATAGAGGGCGCAAAGAACGAGCAGCTTTCGAAGTTAGTAGACAAGAGCATATTCGCGGCTGTTGGTAAGCTTCTGGAATCGCCTTTGTTCGCGGAGACGCCCGGCGCGAAGTATTACCGCGTGGTTGACGAGAACGGCAAAACGCTGTGTTACGCCCGGCCCACCGGTGCGGCGGCGGACGTGGATTTGAGCAAGTTCGTCGATAAAAAAGTCGGGCTTGTGGGGACAACCGAGGCGAACACTGAGTTAGGCGGCGCGGTAGTGCAGTTCACGAATATAGTAGAAGTTCAGTAAAGGCCGGAATAAAAAAGGGAGACACGGCGATTTAAAGTCGGCTTTTGTCACCCGTCTCCCTGTTGCAACGTGTCTTTTTTCCCGATTTAACGGGGTTGGCGAATATCGCCTGTCTGCACATGCAACAACAGTATAGTAGCAAAAATTCCCTGCCGAGTCAAGTAAAACCGGCATCAAAAAGTGTCATTTGGGCAAGGGGAGAAGGTTTTAGCGGGGGAAATAATATCCAAAAAAGCGAGGTCAGGCGGGGTTGTTTTTGGTTGTAAAAAACAAGACCATTCTTTATACTTGTACAACTTTAAAAAAACCGTGAGTTAACATTTTCGGAGCAACAAAATGAGTTTGATGGTATGGTTTCGCAAGTATAACAAGAAAATAATGGCAGTTGTGGTCATCGCGCTGATGTTTGTTTTTACAATTGAGCCGATGATGAATTACTTCAGCTCGGCGAGGACAGGCGTGGGGAAGGTAATTGCCTATTACGGCGACGGCAAAAAGATAAGCAGGCAGGACGTAGAAATAGCGAACCAGCAGATTGAGATATTGAGGACGCTTGGAATAGATCAGTTACTTAGGCCTGAAGACCCGCGTCTTGGGTCAACGCAGGACCTGCGGATAGTTTTACTCGGGGAGTTGATTTTCCCTGAGCGTTCCAGTGCCGTCGACTCAATCAGCCGGATAAAGCAAATTGTAAGTATGGACAATTACGGGGTGTCCGATAAACAGATAAATGAAATTTACACAAAGCCGCATCCTGCCAGTATATACTGGGTTTTGCTGACCAGGGAGGCCCATGAGGCGGGGGTGCGAATGCCAACAGAGTACGCAAAATCGCAACTCGAGATGATTATACCGCGGCTGCACCGTGGGGCGACATACTCGCAGATTATCGGCGTGATAGAGAAGCGAAACCGAGTTTCCGAGGAGCAGGTGCTCGATGCGTTCAGTGATATGACATCGGTCATCGAATACTGCAGGACGATTTGCGCGACGGAGAACAGGACAATTCAGCAGGTTCTTAACCAGACAAACCTGCGGCGGGAGACCATCGACGTCAACTACGTTGTATGTGGAGCGGACACGTTTGCGGATGAGTCGTTTAAGCCGGGGGCGGACAAGGTGGAGGAGCAGTTCGAGAAATATAAGGGGAATTTTGTCGGCGAAGTAAGCGAAGGCAATCCATACGGTTTTGGCTACAAGCTGCCCGAGCGAGTGTGTCTTGAGTATATCGTCGTGCGGCTGGATGACGTGGCCTCAACGGTGAAGCCATTGACACAGCAGGAGGCGGAGGAGTATTACCAGCAGCATTTATCACAACCACCTATTGCATATACGGCCTATTCGGATCCCAATGACCCCAATTCGGAGTTAGTGCGGAAAACCCGCAGTTACGCGGAAGTGGCGTCGGTGATATCGAAGGGGCTTTACCAGCAAAGGGTTGATTCAAAAGCTGAGCGGATATTGCTTGAGGCCAAGTCGATTACCGAGGCCAATTTATCGGGAATCGAAGCTGAACAGAGCAAGTTGACCGATGAACAGATTAAGAAGGGGTCGATTGATTACGCGAAGGTGGCGGCGGAGCTTAGCGAGAAGCACAAAGTCAAGGTGTACGCCGACAGGACGGGTTTGTTGAGTTCATCTGATATCCAGGGTGACAAGAATCTTGCCTCTCTATACGTTGGTGGGGCAGGCGTTACGGAATCGTCTTTAGCGCGAGTGGTGTTTGCGGTCGAGCAGTTGAAGACAAGCGAGCTTGGTTCTATGGATGTGAAGGCGCCTCGGCTTTATGAGAATATCGGTCCGCTGAAAGACGCCCGCGAGATGACAGAGGGTTACGCCGGCAGGAATATGATGTTAATGCGCATTGTGTCGGCTGAAAAGGCGGCCGAGCCGGAAAATATAAACGAAAAGATTAATAAACGCAGCGTTCGATTCGACCGGCAGGACGCGGCCGGTGAGGACTCAAACACGATAAAAGAATTTGTAATTCAAGACCTGAAACGGCTCGCGGCGATGGATAGGGCCAAAAGCAAGGCGGAGGAGTTTGTTGTCTTGGCGGCGAAGGATGGATGGGATGGCACTGTCGATAAGTTCAATAAGATTTACGGCAAGGGCAAAGACGACACCAACGCGATATCGAGCAAAAAACATACATTTACGTTTGACACGCGGAGCGGGCTTCGCAGAATCAATAATTTGGAGATTGAAACCCTCATGACCCGCTACGAGGGCAACCCGACGGCCCGCGTTCTTATCAACGGGGTAAAGCGGGAAGGCATGCTTGTGGACAAGCTTTACGCTCTTGTGCCGGAGGACAGCAATACGCTGGCCAAACCGGGGACAATTGTGGAGTACAAACCCGGTATGTGCTATTACTGTCTTGAGAGTATGACTATTCACCGGCTTTATCAGGAGGAGTTTGATATGGCCAAGGCGGCAGAGGTCGTCAGGGACGAATTTGTCGATTCTCAAGCGTTGGCGGTGATACATTATAACCCGAAGAACATAGTGAAGCGTATGAAGTTCGTGGAAATACAAGAGCGGCAGGATGTGGCCGGGCCCAATTCGGTTCCTGCCGACAATAATCGAACGGACAAATAGCCGTGACATACCGTAAAACAGAGGAAAATCCGTGGCCGCTTATGTTTTTGGTAGGACTGGCGGGGTGGTTTTTGCCGGGCGGCGGATACTTTGTGCTGAAAGAGACGTGGCGTGCGCTGATAATATTTGTGGCGATAACCGCAACGTTTGTAGCGGGACTGTATATCGGCTCTATTGGTGTTGTTGACCCCATCGGTTACAAGTTGTGGTATGTGGTCCAGATGATGAGTTCGCCGTTAGTGGCGATTATCGGATATCATACCCAGGGCGGCGGTTTCCCGGTTTACGGTCGCCCCAACGAAATGGGCCAGATATATACCAGCACAGCGGGACTGCTTAACCTGCTTTGCATTGTCAATTCCGTGTATATGGCGTATATTCGCAAGACACAGGGCGAGGAGCAATAGGCATGCTGGCACTTGCGGCGATTGTGATGGCGGAGTTCACTATACCTGAAGAGATTGGGACCAATCCCCGGTCTTTACTGCTGCTTTTGCCCCTGCTGGCGTCGATAGCGGTGATATATAAGGCGACCAAAGTGTCGAGGGTTTCGGCGGGCAACTTTCTTAAAGAATCGGCGCTGTTGTTCGGCTCGATACTGGTTTTTATGGTAATAACGGCGCTGGCACTGACGGCCGTGGCATGGTTTGTTATCGGGTAATCGCAGGCATAACCGGATTATTCGGCTTCCTGGCAATAATTCTTGATTACACCAAGCTCAATAAGGGCGTTGAGAGCGGCTTTCTGCTCGGCCTCTTTTTTGTTGTTGCCCCAGGCGCTGGCAAAATGGCGCTGGTTTATCACTACCTGTGTTTCAAAGCATTTGTTGTGGTCCGGCCCTTTTTCGTCCAGAAGCTCATAAGCTGGCGTTGTGTTGAAGTGCTGCTGGGCGAACTGTTGTAAAATGGATTTGAAGTTGCCCTGTGCCTGCTCTATGTGGGCTTTTTCGATGATGGGGTCGAAATTTTTCAGGATGAAGTTTTGTGCCGGCTCAAAGCCGCCGTCGAGATAAATGGCGGCGATAAGGGCTTCGAGCAGACCCGCCGCCAGCGAATGAGTAAGTGACTGGCTGCCCGCCATACCCTTGCCGACCTTGAGGAATTTGTGCAGGTTAATCTGGCTGGCGACCTGGGCGCAGGTCCCGCGGGAGACGAGCATGCTTTT
Source organism: Sedimentisphaerales bacterium (assembly GCA_049513025.1). Taxonomy (GTDB): domain Bacteria; phylum Planctomycetota; class Phycisphaerae; order Sedimentisphaerales; family Anaerobacaceae; genus Fen-1362. The sequence continues at coordinate 30,552 of JBEKWM010000015.1, read as the reverse complement.
CATTTTTGTGAGGTCGCCTTCGAGATAATCCGGCGAGCGGTCAAAAATAGTTCTGCAGATTACCAGTGCAAGGACGGAGTCGCCGAGGAATTCGAGGCGTTCGTTGCTCATTGCCCGCTTATCGACCGAAGAGGCATGCACAAAGGCCTCGGCCAACAGGTTGCGATTGGAAAACCTGTAGCCGACAATCTGCTCGATTTGGTCCAGAATTTCCTGTTCCATCAAAAATAATCCTGTTTTTGAGTATCATCGCGAGCAGATTACGAACGCCGCTGGTGCGGGCGGCCTTCGTAGCCGGCTCAACGATGTTACAATAATATACTACAAATGCGGCCGTTTGTCAAGTTTTTTACCACCGGCGACAAGCAGTGGCGTTTTTTGCTTGCGTTATGGGCTGGTTTGGGTAGATTTTAGGGCGATAGTTGATTGCAGGAGGCCTGGTTATGATAGGCAAAAGTGTTCGTTTAGAAAGAATAATGGACCGCAACAGCGGCAGGACGGTCATCATCCCGATGGACCACGGCGTGACGGTGGGGCCGATTAAAGGGCTTACGAACCTGCGTGATGCGGTAAGCAAAGTCGTGGCCGGGGGCGCAAACGCGGTGCTGATGCACAAGGGTTCGCCGAGGTTTTGCCATCGCGGCCGGGGCAAGGACGTTGGGCTTATCATACACCTTTCGGCGGGGACGATGCTTAGCCCGGACCCCAACGCCAAAGAGCTTGCCTGCACGGTAGAAGAGGCGTTGAAGATAGGGGCTGACGCCGTATCGGTGCATATCAATCTTGGAGCGGATACCGACAAGGAAATGCTAAGGCAGCTTGGATACGTCGGTGAACGGTGTATGGAATGGCAGATGCCGCTTCTGGCGATGATGTACACTCGCGGGCCGAAGATAAAAAACGAGTATGACGTAAATAATATCAAGCACGCGGCAAGAGTGGCGGCGGAATTAGGCGCAGATATTGTCAAGGTGGTTTATACCGGAAGCCCTGAGAGTTTTGCCGAGGTTGTTGAGGGGTGTCATCTGCCTGTGGTAATAGCGGGCGGCGAGAAGATGGAGACAGACGAGCAGATTGTGGAAATGATAGAAGGGGCCTTGAAGGCGGGAGCGGCGGGGCTGTCGATAGGACGAAACGCGTTCCAGCACAAAGACCCGACGAAAATAGTATCGGTTTTCAGCAAAATGGTGCACGAAGGACTTTCGAAGGAAGACGCGATGAAGATGCTGAAAGAATAAGGGGAAAAGGGGTCATGCCCCTTTTTGCGCTGAGTATTTGGAGATTCGAATATGATAGGCAAGAAGATACGATTGGAAAGAATAATAGACCGCAACAGCGGTAAAACCGTAATTATCCCGATGGACCACGGCGTGACCGTGGGGCCAATAGCTGGCCTGGAGGATATGCGTGAGGCGGTTAGCGGGGTTGTGGCGGGCGGTGCGAACGCGATTTTAATGCACAAAGGAATTGTTCGCGCGGGCCATCGCGGGACGGGCAAAGACGTTGGGCTGATTATTCATCTTTCGGCGGGCACGTCGCTTAGCCCGGACCCCAACGCCAAAGAGCTTGTCTGCACGGTGGAAGAGGCGGTGCAGCTTGGGGCCGATGCGGTGTCGGTGCATATAAACTTGGGCGCTGAAACCGATAAAGATATGCTCGGCCAGCTCGGCTTTATAAGCAAAAGATGTATGCAGTGGCAGATGCCGCTTGTGGCGATGATGTACACACGCGGGGCAAAGATTAAAAGCGAATTCGACGTAACTTATGTTAAGCACGCGGCAAGGGTGGGCGCGGAATTGGGCGCTGATATTGTTAAGGTTCCTTATACCGGCAACGTTGAGAGTTTCAAAGAAGTGGTCAGGGGCTGCCCTGTGCCTGTTGTGATAGCCGGCGGGCCGAAGATGGATAGCGACGAGGACATATTCAATATGGTTGATGGCGCGTTGAAGGCCGGTGCCACTGGAGTATCGATTGGCAGAAACGCCTTCCAGCATAAGAACCCTGAAAAAATGGTCGCTGCGCTTTGCAAAATGGTGCATCATGGCGCCAGCGTCAAAGATGCGATGAAAATGTTGCAGGTCAAATCAAAATGAAAAAACTATGGGTTAATGCGACGCCGTATGACAAGAAGATAGTTACAACCGCGTTGGAGAGCGGGGCGGAGGCGGTGGTGCTGCCGGAGGGCAAAGCGGAGACCGTGCGGCAATTAGGCAAGATAAAAATCGTTGCTAAAGACGGCGATATTGTTCCCGGCAAGGATGTCGAATTTGTCGATATAAAAGGCAAGGCAGACGAGGACAAGGCGGCGGCAGTTCACGCGGATAAAATCTTAGTTTTGCGGATGCTGGACTGGACGATTATCCCGATTGAAAACCTGCTTGCCAGACGGGGCAAGAATATAATGGTGCAGGTGGCCGACAGCGTGCAGGCGAAATTGATGGTGGAGATACTGGAAAAGGGCGTTGACGGAGTGGTTTTGAATACCTCGGATGTCAATGAGATTAAAAAAACGGCTGAGGTATTGCAGGGGATAGGCGAAAAGGTTGAGCTTGTAATCGCGACGATAAAAACTGTCAAACAATTAGGTATGGGCGACCGGGCGTGCCTTGATACTTGCACGCAGATGTTGCCGGGGGAAGGGATGCTGGTGGGCAATACCGCGTCGGGATTCTTCTTAGTTCATTCTGAGTCGATTGAGAACCCCTACGTTGCGGCCAGACCCTTCCGCGTTAATGCCGGGGCGGTTCACGCATATACGCTTGCGCCAGGCGGCGGGACGAAATATCTTGCGGACCTCAAGGCGGGCGATGAGGTGTTGATTGTCGATTTCAAAGGCAAAGGCCAAGTCGCGTATCTGGGCAGGAACAAGATTGAGAAACGCCCGATGATGCTTATCGAAGCGGAAGCAGAGGGAGTTGCTATCACGCTGGTTATGCAAAATGCCGAGACGATTCGATTGGTCAGCCCTGAAGGGCAACCCATTTCGATTACATCGTTAAAAGCGGGCGATAAGGTTTTTGCCCATATTGAAAAGGGCGGCAGACACTTCGGAATGAAAGTCGATGAGACGTTAATAGAGAGGTAACTATGGACTGGACAGGCGAAATAGTTCCCGTGCTTCTGGCGGTGGGATGTGGGGCGGTCATCGGCCTTGAGCGTCAGCTCAAGCACAAAGCGGCGGGGCTTCGGACAAACATTCTGATATGCCTTGGCGCGGCGGTCTTTACCTTAATCTCGGAAAGAATGGCCGGCGGTCAGGATTCGATTACGCGAATAGCCGCCCAGATTGTTACAGGCGTTGGTTTTCTTGGTGCGGGTGCAGTCATACAGGACAGGGGTGGAGTCCACGGCCTGACCACAGCGGCGACGATATGGCTGGTGGCGAGCATCGGTATGGCCTGCGGCGCAAGGTTATATCCCCTGGCGGTGATTACGACCGTTATTGCGATAGTAGTGTTAATAGGTCTTGGGCAGGTGGACAAATATTTCGACCACAATGATGAAAAACAGCACAAGAGCCACTAACAAAACCGGCCTTATGAGCCGGGGGTAGGCGTCGCGGCGGGAGGCGTTACCGATAAGTTGTTTCGATCAGGGTGAGTATGGTCATTGACGGTAGAAGGGCGAATGTTGTTGTAATCGGAGGGGGGATTACAGGGCTGGTTGCTGGTTATGAATTGGCCCGAATGGGATTTCCGGTTACGGTGCTCGAAAAAGACGAGACAGTCGGAGGAATCACCGGGAGCTTTGAGATAAACGGGTCTCGTGTGGACAAATTTTATCATCATTTTTTCAACAGTGACGAGCATCTGATACGTCTTGCCGGTGAAATAGGTCTTGGCAATCAACTGCGATACGCCCCGACGAAGACGAGCATCTACATAAACAGGAGTTTTTACAGATTGTCGTCTCCGCTGGACGTTTTGCGATTCAGGCCTTTGGGTTTGGTCGACCGTGTTCGGCTGGGAATGCTGGTATTGAAGGCGAGAGGCCTTGGTGACTGGAGGCCGCTGGAGTCGGAGACCGCCGAGCAGTGGCTGATTAGTCGGTGCGGGAGACGAGTTTACTTGGTGGTATGGGAGCCGCTTTTGCGTGCCAAGTTTGGTTCGTTTGCTCGTGAAGTTTCGGCGGTATGGTTCTGGAACAAATTAGTGCTGCGTGGCGGCAGCCGGAACAGCGCTGGGAATGAAGTGCTTGGGTACGTCAACGGCAGTTTCGGCACAATGGCGGAGACGCTGGCGGACAAAATCAAGGCGTTTGGCGGCGAAGTACAGGTGGGCGTGCCGGCCGAATCGCTGGTCATTGATAACGGCTGTGTGCGGGGCGTGCGGACTCAAGATGGAACGATTGACACAGAATCTGTTATTGCCACACCTGCGCTGCCGATTATTGCGGATATGCTCGATGGAAGCGCAGACCGGACGTATGTCGATGGTTTAAGGCGTATTAAATACCTGGCGAACATTTGCCTTGTGCTTGAATTGAGCAAGCCCCTTTCGGATATTTACTGGCTAAATATAAACGACCCTGACGTGCCTTTTACCGGTATAGTTGAGCACACGAATTTGCTGCCCATAGAGGCCTGCGGAGGCAGGCACATTGTGTATCTGTCGAAATACATCGAGCAGAACAGTGGCATATACAATATGAGCAGGGAGCAATTGCTGGAGTTTTCCGTGCCGCACGTCAGGCGGATATTCGCGGGGTTTGAGCGAGAGCAGATTTTAGGATATCACGTTTTCAAAGCACCGTATGCGCAACCTCTTATAGAGCGTAACTACAGCAAGATTATCTGTCCGACTGAAACGCCCGTAAAAGGGCTTTACCTTGCTACTATGTCGCAGGTATATCCACAGGATCGCGGGGTTAATTACGCGGTATGGCAGGGTCGTAGTGCGGCTAAAGTAACTGCAGAACATTTGGGTCATTGCAGATAAGGACAAGAACAAGTGACGCGAAATAACATCACCATTGCGATACTTGCTATTCTTATAGTGGTTTTGTGCTGGCTTTGCTATATCGGTCGACCGCTGATTGAAGGCCGATACGTTCCTTCAATGGCCAAATTACTGACGAGCCTGGACAGTACCGACGTTGGGGACGAGATATTAACTCACTACCTCCGTCGGGTAGAGAGCGATACGGTGTATAGAATAGGACCGGCGAGGGGGCTTACTCCTGAAAATAAAGAGAAGGTGTTCTTTCTGATTCTTAGACGGATGTTTGTTGCTTTGGTTGCGTTAGTTGGTTTTATTACAGTCGCGGCATTGTTTCTCATAAATGGGGTCGGCCGGCAGACGCCCGTTTCTAAAACCAGGGTTGCGATTACGGTGGCACTGATAATTCTTGCCGGCACAATTATCCGGCTGGTTCTGGCAGCTGCCGCATTCGGCAATTTTGATATGGATTCATACGAGATAGTCATTGGCATAGCCCATAGAGGCGTCAATGTCTATGCGGAGACCGAAAGATACAATTATTCGCCGGTTTGGCTTATGATTCTTATAGTTTTGAAGCGAATACAGATTGCAATGCACGACGTACCTTTTCATTTTATAGTTAGGTCATTTCTCTGCTGCGTAGATTTGCTGACGCTTGGTGTTTTGCTTCTTATTGCTCGCGTTAAAAAACTGCCTGTAACCAGAACAGCCATATTTTTCTATCTCAGCCCCGTTTCATTTCTTGTGACCGGCTATCACGGGCAGTTTGAGAATTTTGCTATACTGATGGTGCTGACTGGTATTTTGATGTATCTCGTGTTAGCAGCCAGGCCGGTTTTGAGGACGGTGTTGCTGTGGCTGTTTGCCACGGCGGGGATGATTATCAAACACAACGTGTTTTACGAGCTTATTATTTGCCTTAATTCTTCCATAAAGCGATATTGGATAAAATTGTCCCTGTTCATAATTTCAGTCATTGTTTTTCTTTTGCTGTTTATTCCGTACTGGAAGACGGGCAGCAAGGGAATAATCGAGCACGTGTTCGAGTATGGTTCATTCTCCGGGGCTTATGGCGTAACTTCGCTGTTTGCGTTGCCTCATCTGAAGTATCTGTTCATAGCAGCGATGTTTATCTTTCCACTTTTTTTGAAAAGCAAAGATATTATCGCGCAGTGCCTGCTGGGTATGCTTTTCTTTCTGACTTTCACCACCGGGTTTGCGGCCCAGTATTTTGTATTACCTGTGGCGTTAGGGGCTGTTAGGCCTTCCAAATTCTTACTGTTTTATACCCTTGCTGCCTCCGTTTTGTTTCTCGGCAACGACAATATTACCGCCATCCCTGGTTTTCACCTGTTAAAATTGAACGTAGTGTGGGTTGCGGTTATATGCTGGTTTATCTCGGAAATGCGATTGGACAGGCAGGCAAACGGAGTTGCTGCGAAGCGTTTGGATTATTGCGAAAGAGATGAGAAAAAGTGACGCGAAATAACATCACAATTGTGATACTTGCTATTCTTATAGTGGTTTTATGCGTGCTTTGCTATATCGGTCGGCCGCTGATTAAGGACCAATACGTGCCGGAAATAGGGACACTGCTCAATAGTATCGACAGGACCAAAATCGGGGACAAGATATTAAACCACTACCTCAACCAGATAAGGGAGGACGTTATATATAGAATAGGACCTACTAAAGGGCTTAAGCTTGAAGATAAAGAGAGGATATACCCCATGCTGGCTGGGCGACTGTTTGCCGCTTTGGTTGCACTTGCAGGTTTTATTGCCGGCGTGGCGTTATTTCTCATAAACAGCGGCGGGCATCAGTTGTCCGTTTCCAAAACAAAGACGGCAATTATGGTGGCAATGGTGATTCTTGCCGGCACGCTTATACGTCTGATTCTGGCAAAGGTGGTATTTGGCAATTTTGATATGCAGTCATACGAGACAGTGGTCGGCATACTCAATGAAGGCGGCAACGTCTATGCGAAGACCGCCAGGTATAATTATTCGCCCGTGTGGTTTATGGTACTTTTGGCGTTGAAGCAGATACAGCTCGCGTTTGATATACCGTTTTATTTTGTCGTAAGGACGTTTCTTTGCTGCGTCGATTTGCTGACGCTTGGTGTTTTGCTTTTTATTGCCAACATCAGGAAATTGCCCCCGGTAAGGACGGCGATATTTTTCTATCTTAGTCCCGTGTCGTTTCTTGTGACCGGTTATCACGGGCAGTTTGAGAATTTTGCGATGCTGATGGTGCTGATTGGTATTTTGATGTATCTAAGGTTCACAGCCAGGCCGGTTCTGGGGACGGCGTTGCTGTGGCTGTTTGCCACGGCGGGGATGATTGTCAAACACAACGTGTTTTACGAGCTTGTTATTTGCCTGCAGTCCTCCATAAAACGATACAGTATAAAACTGTTCCTATTTGCAGTTTCTGTCGTTATTTTTCTTTTACTGTTTGTTCCGTACTGGAAGACAGGCAGCAAAGGGATAATCGAGCACGCGTTCAAGTATGGTTCGTATTCCGGGGTTTACGGATTGACGTCACTGTTTGCGGTGCCCCAATTAAAGTATTTCTTTATAGTGGCGATGTTCTTCTTCCCGTTCTATTTAAAGAGCAGAGATATAATCGCTCAGTGTCTGCTGGGTGTGCTTTTCTTTTTGACTTTTACAACCGGTTTTTCGGCACAGTATTTTGTGCTGCCTGTGGCATTAGCGACGATTCGGCCTTCGAAGTTTTATTTGTTTTATACTATTGCTGCTTCCGCCTTGTTGCTCGGCAATAATAACAACGTTTTTATACCTGGTTTTCACCTGTTAAAATTGAACGTAGTGTGGGTTGTGGTTATATGCTGGTTTGTCTCCGAGATGTGGTTTGACAGAAAAGCAACCACTTGCAAGGTTGCGGTATCGAAGAAAGGCAAAAAGTGCCAAACTCGACGGCGATGAGCCGGGGGGATGTTCCAGTTATTCGTGGCATTTCCGTAACGATTGTTCGATTCGGTTACAGGTCCCAGTCGGCGGGTGGTTTTTCGGCCCGACTGGTGAAGTGCAAACGCTGGATTTCACGGAGGAGTCCGCTGCGACGGTTGTTGCGAAGGCAATCAGAAATGATTTTGACGTTTTGCTTTTGGTAATACTGCATCAGTGCTGCCTGGAGGCGTTTTTCCGCCCGGCCGCGGGGAATATGGATTGAATGCTCTTTTGTGTCTCGTTCGCTTACGAACATCGCCGTTGAGAGCGTTAAAGGCACTGGTACGAAATCCTGTACCTGTCTGGGCCGCCAATGCCGTCGCACAAGGTATTCGGTAAGCTTAATTGCGTCGTCGATTTGACAGCCGGGATGTGCGCTTATGAAGTAGGGGACTAAATACTGCTCTTTGCCTGCCCTGCGGGTCGCTTCGTTGAAGCGTGCCTCAAATTCCTCAAAAATCTCGAAGCCGGGTTTGCCCATCAGGTCAAGCACATGCGGGCAATAGTGTTCCGGGGCGACCTTGAGATGGCCTCCCACAAAATGCCGGGTCAGGGTATCTATGTAGTCGCTGTTTTGCAGGGCCAAATCGTGGCGGACGCCTGAGGCGACATATACGTTTGATTTTTTTGCTCCCGTTGTCTTCCATTTCAAAAACGCCTCGAACATTTTTAATTGGCTGCCATAATCGACTCGCATATTCTTACAGATGCCGGGGAAAATGCAGCTTGGCCTGCTGCAAGTGCCTGCTTTGTCGCATTTCATCCCGAACATATTTGCGGTTGGCCCGCCTATGTCGAATATCGTGCCGTGGAAATCACGATGCGAGCGAAATCGGTCGGCCTCAGCAATCAGCGATTCAACCGAGCGTGAAGAGATGTCTTTACCCTGGTGGAAATATATGGAGCAGAATGCACAGCCGCCGAAACAGCCGCGATGGGTGGTTATCGAGAATTGTACCGGCTTTAACGCAGGGATGCCTCCTGCAGAATCATATTTCGGATGCCAGCAGCGGGTAAATGGAAGCTCATACAGTGAATCGAGGGCAGTGCAGTTAATTGGCTCGGCGGGCGGCAATACTACGATTTTGCCGGGGTCCTGTTCCTGAATGACAGCGGAGCCGGCGGGATGCGCCTGTTTTTGATATTCGAGTTGAGCCGACATAGCGAGCGATTTATCGGCCTGCTGTTGTGCGAGCGAAGGTAGGCGCACGGCATTGTCTGGCAGGGGGGAGCCGGTTTTAATCGTGTAGGCCGTGCCTGCAATGTCGGTCAGGCGGTCGATGGATTCGCCATTGTTTAATCGCTTTGCGATTTCGATAATCTGCTGTTCCGCCATACCGTGAACAAGGAGGTCGGCTTTTGCGTCGATAAGCACCGAACGTTTTAGTTTATCTTCGATGTAATCGTAATGCACAAGCCGGCGAAGCGATGCCTCAAGTCCGCCGAGAACTATTGGCACATCAGGATATGCTTCGCGTGCCCTGGCTGAATAAACGAGCAGGGGGCGGTCAGGCCGTAAGCCCAGTTGTCCGGCGGGGCTGTAGGCATCTTCTTTTCGTTTATGTCCCAGCGAGGCATAGGCATTCAGACGTGAATCGATGCAGCCGCTGGTTATGCCCCAAAACAGCCGGGGTCTGCCCAATGCCCGAAATGGCTCAACGTTTCGCCAATCCGGCTGCGCCAGTATCGCGACGCGATAATTTTTGCTTTCCAAAAGTCGAGCAATCAGCGCGACTCCGAATGACGGATGATCAACATACGCATCGCCGGTAATCAGGATGATGTCCGCCTGATGCCACCCCTGCTGACGAATCTCTTCAGCAGTCGTGGGAAGAAAGCAGTTCGTATTTTGTGCCAACTTGTTCATACACCTATCTTACCACGCTTTGTTTTTTGCTGTTCATAATTTGAGCAAAAAAATGAGCAACTGTGCTGACGAAACGTATGCATTGTATCGGACTATCAAAGTTGTTATTGGACTCAAATGGGTTGCCCAGATTGCCTGCTTTTCGCGGTCAAGTTAACCGATACGGGTGTTTGTTGCCCAGTTCAAAAAGTGGGTAAAAAAGTGAAGCGATATTAAAGAGATGGCCGACTGTGAGAGCAGTGTTGAAAAGTGAAAAAGAGTGGCTCTGAAAAATGACCAAACCGGCCATAATTAGCCAGGCCTTATTGACCCGACACGCAAAAACTCGCAAGTTAGATGGTGATTCTGGGTTCAACAAGCAACGGCTAAAAGCTAAAAGGCGAGAGCCACATGAACAATGGGAGAGCGGACGTTGCTCTCCCATTCTTTTTTAGCTGGATACAATGCCAGAATAATAAAAAGGGAGGCAGGGGCTCAGCTTTTCATCATTGACCCTATCATCGGTCTCGATTTATTTTTATCTGACCCGCCTCCCTTGCGAAAACTACTCCATTGGCCCGCGGCGGTAACCAGCCGGTGGCTCATAAGTGTAATTATAATAGCCCCGTCTGCCCCGGCAAATAAAAAAAGGGCAAAATTTGCCGTTTTTGGTCGCCGCCTTAATTCATATCAGGAAAGTGGTTTTTTCGCCCTGAAAAAACGTCTTTTTAAGTTAAAACTCCCCAAATCTATGCCGATACAGTGTATAGGGATAATTTGCCGTAGAGCCTCGTAACCGGTTTATTGAGGAAGACCATGAAAGTTGAAAATTTTGCCAGCGATATAATCGCCTTTACACTCGAGCGTGAACCGCAAATGAAAGGTGAGCTTGAGGCCGTGATCAATATGACAGCCGAGCATTCGGATTGTAATGTCATTCTCAATTTCGAGAACATCGATTTCATCACAAGCTCAAGTTTGACAAGGTTGCTCAAACTCCGGCAGACACTGCTCGCTTTGGGACACCAGATGGTTCTTTGCAACATCCACCCCTTCACAAAAAGCGCATTTGAGGTTACGGGGCTTGACGGGGTTTTCACACTTGCCGCCGACAAGCCGGCTGCCATGGCAGTCCTTCGCGGCAACTGGCCTGTCCCGACCCTGTAAGACAGGCAATCTGTTACCTGGGAACTAAACATCCCTAATTTACGAAAACCTGTTGCAATTTCCGCGAGCAGAGATTAGCATTTAGGTTGCCGGTCTGGTTTAGGATGTTCCACCATGACCGGAACTGCTGCCGAGCAGGGACATTTTGGTCAGGCAGGTTCGCTCCGATGGCTGAAAAAACCCAAAACAAGCCGGGTAAAGGCGCTGTTAAGCAGGACGTCAGCGATTATGTCAAGTCGCTTAACGAGGAGTATCGCATGCTCGTCGTCCTCAAGGCCCAGTTGTATGGCGGAAGTTGGGAGCCGATGCTTGATGACCTTCGCAATCGTCTTGCAGGCAAACCCTATATTTTCAAGCTCGCCAGCAGAATCCAGGAAGATATTGAGCGGATTGAGCAAATGCAGAAATTCGAGGCCGACCGTAAAGTTGACCTTGCGGATTATGTGGAAGTTTGATAACGCCTCGGTAAGATTGGTTGCCCGGGCATAGAAGTTGTCGTCGGCCCCGAATCGGTCGGCGATGGAGGTGATGAAGATGCTGAAATTACGTCTTGCACTGTTAGCAGTGGCTTCCCAGATTATTTTCGCGTCGATGCTTTACGCCCAGGACGAATTACACTGGCTTATCCCGCGGGCAATGGTTGCATCGACCGAGCTTAAAATCGTCTGGCAGTTCAACCTGCCGATGGGCGAGGGAGAATCGCTTGACCAGTTATTTTTGTGCGGCAATCGGCTTTGCACTTTGTCCAGCCGGAATTTTCTGTCCTGCATCAACAGGGCGGACGGCAACGTGATGTTCGCCAACTCTATTGCGCCGGCCGGGCTTCCGGTAGCTGATTTTGAATCTTATAAAGGCGAACTGCTGACCATGGTGGGCAAAAAGATTATCGAAATCAGCGCCGATTTCGGCAGCCAAAAGACAGCGACTCAAATTGATGCCGCGGTAGTATGCCCGGTTGTTCGTAACGAGTCATTCTTTTATATTGCCGGCGCCGATAATCGTATTCATGTTCTCAAGGCCGACAACAAGGTGAACGTTTTCGAAGTGGCAGCGGACAATGGTTCCAGTATAACGTCGGTTCTGGCTGAGCAGGAGTTCGTTGTATTCGCTACCGAGGCGGGCAACGTGATACGTATAGCCCCCGACAAGTCCGTGAAGGTTTGGCAGTTTAACGCCCCAGCGGCCATCATCGGCCCCGTCGTTCACGACACAAATTCGTTGTATTTTGCCTGCCGTGATACGTGCGTTTATCGACTCGAATTATCTTCCGGCGATATTTTGTGGAAATATCAGACGCAGGGGATTCTCGATGCTGCCCCTCAGCTCGGCGGCAAACTGGTTTACCAGTGCGTCCCGGGAATGGGTTTGGCTGCGATAGACAAGCAGACAGGCAAACTTGTCTGGCAGATTAAAGACGGCGCAGGGATGCTGTCTGAATCGGGCAATAAGACATTTGTAATTACCAAAGACGGGCATTTGGCAGCGATGGACAGCATCAAGGCAAAACAGCTTTATTCGATATATTTAGGTTTGCCCGTCAAATACGCGACCAACACTGCCGATGCGAAGATTTACATTGCCGACGCAGAGGGGCGAATTACCTGTCTTGAGCCGGCCAAGTAATTGTCTTGCCGATATCTGGTTGTGACTTTGAAAGGGGACATTCGAATGGATGTGAAAATCAAAACCGCACTGATTAGTGTCTCCGACAAAACAGGCGTTGCCGATTTTGCCCAGACGCTTGCCGAGATGGGCGTCAAAATCATCAGCACGGGCGGCACCGCCAAGGCGCTTGCTGAGGCCGGAGTGGACGTTACCCCAATCGAGAATGTTACCGGCTTTCCGGAAATGATGGATGGCCGCGTCAAGACCCTTCATCCCAAGATTCACGGCGGGCTGCTTGCGCTTCGCGACAAAGCCGACCACAAAGCCGCGATGAAACAGCACGGTATCGAACCGATTGATTTGGTTTGCGTGAACCTGTATCCTTTTGAGCAAACCGTTGCCAAACCCGGCTGCAAAATCGAAGAGGCCATCGAGAATATCGATATCGGCGGCCCGAGTATGATTCGCTCCGCGGCGAAAAATAACAGGTTTGTTGCCGTTGTTACAAGCCCCGACCAGTATGACAAAGTTATTGGGCAAATGCGGAAAAATAACGGCTCAGTAAACGAAGAGCTTCGAGGCGAACTGGCCAGGGCCGCGTTTGCCCTGACTGCCGTATACGACGCGGCGATATTGCATTACCTCAACAAAAAAGCGGACGTTGAATTTCCTGAACGCCTGTCGATTCCGCTCAAAAGAGAGATGTCTCTTCGTTACGGCGAAAACCCGCACCAGCCGGCGGCATTTTATAAGCTTGCCGCGAGCGGCGAACCCTGCGTCGGCGCGGGTAAAATTATGCAGGCGGATACCGAAATTAGCTTCAATAACCTGCTGGATTCAAACGCCGCATTCGAACTTGTAAAAGAATTCGATGAGCCGGCGGCTGTTATTATCAAGCATCTCAACCCCTGTGGCTGCGCAATCGATGACGATATTTGCGTCGCTTACCGCAAGGCATACGAGGGCGACGTAACAAGCGCATTCGGCGGGATCGTGGCTGTCAACCGCAAGGTCAATATCGAACTTGCGCAAACGGTTATGGAATCATACAGCAGGTTCGGCAAGGCCCTCGGCGCAGAGGGGTTCTTTGCCGAGGTAATTATCGCACCGCAATTCGACCCCGAGGCAATCGAGATAATCCGCACGCTTAAATCGTGGGGCAGCAGGGTGCGTCTCGTTGAGACGGGCGCCATCGATAAAAACAAAATTGACGGAGGCGAATTTGACCTTCGCTGCATAGTAGGGGGAGTGCTTATTCAGAAACGCGACCTCGTCGGCTGGGAGCCGAAATTGCTGACCGTTCCCACGAAAACAAAGCCCACCGATGAACAGCTCGCGGACCTCCGTGTCGCCTGGCTTGCCGCCAAGCATACCAAAAGCAACGCCATTGTGCTTGCCAAAGGACGTAAAATCATTGGCATCGGCGCTGGTCAGATGAACCGAGTTCAGTCGGGTTTCATAGCAGTCAAACACGCAGGCGAACAATCAAAGGGCTCCGTAATGGCTTCTGACGCGTTCTTCCCGTTCCCTGATAATGTTGATAATGCCGCTCAGGCGGGAATCGTTGCGATTGCCCAACCGGGTGGCTCGAAGAAAGATAACGAGGTCATCGCCGCCGCCGACAAATACGGCATTGCTATGGTCTTCACCGGCAAACGACATTTCAAACATTAAGAAGTTTCTGCTGTGTTTGCTACGCCAATAATATAAAAAGAAAAAGCCCGACGAAGTGTCGGGCTTTTTTTGCATTTTCTATTTGTGACTGGTTTTACTACAGGCCTGCTGCTTTGCGGAGTTTTGCGGCCATATCTGTTTTTTCCCAGGTGAATTCGGGGAGGTTTCGGCCGAAATGTCCGCCGTGACTTGTCTTTGAGTAAATCGGTCTTTCGAGTTTCAGGTGCGTAATCATTCCCTTTGGGGTGAGTGGGAAAAGTTTGCGAACAATCTGGCTCAGTTTGCTATCGCTGATTTTTCCTGTGCCTTTGGCATCGACAAGAACCGAAAGCGGGTCTGCGAAGCCGATGACGTAAGACAGTTGAATCTCGCAGGTGTCCGCGAGGCCCGCAGCGACAATGTTCTTGGCGATGTATCGTGCCATATAGCTTGCGGTTCTGTCCACTTTTGTGGGGTCTTTGCCGCTGAAGCATCCGCCGCCGTGTCTGCCACGGCCTCCATATGTATCGACGATAATTTTTCTGCCCGTCAGGCCGCAATCGCCCGCGGGGCCGCCGATGACAAATTTGCCGGTCGCGTTGATATGAAAGACGGTGCGCTTATCGACTAATTTTTTCGGCAGAACCGGCAGCACAACCTTTTCGATTATTTGTTTGCGTAACTTGGCGTGAGATATACCGGGGTCGTGCTGTGCCGCTACAACCACAACCGGGATATGTGAAGGTTTGCCGTTGGTATATTCGACAGTTACCTGGCTTTTGCCATCGGGTCGCAGCCAGGGGAGTTTCTTGGTCTGTCGCATCTGTTCAAGACGAGTCGTTATAGCGTGTGCCAGCTGAATCGGCATCGGCATCAATTGCGGCGTATCTTTGCAGGCGTAGCCGAACATCAGGCCCTGGTCGCCCGCTCCCTGTTCCTTGTGCAAACCGGCGCCTTCCGTTACGCCCTGCGATATATCAGGGCTTTGCTGGCCTATCGAGACCAGCACCGCGCAGTTTTCGTAATGGAAACCAACCGCTGGGTCATCGTAGCCAATGTCTTTAATTGTTTGGCGAACAACCGCAGGTATATCGATTATCGCTTTGGTCGTGATTTCGCCTGCCACAACCACCATATCGTTTTTGACCAGCGTTTCACAGGCGACCCTGCTTTTCTTGTCCTTGGCAAGACAGGCATCCAGTACCGCGTCGGATATGCAATCCGCGACCTTGTCCGGATGTCCCATTGTTACGGATTCGCTGGTGAAAAGATACTTTTCCGTGCCGATACTTCCTTTTTGTTTTGCCATTTGTATTAGCCCCATTATTAATGTGTCGGATTGTGCCCGGCCTATTGGCCGGCGCCTTCGTTAAGCGTCCAGTCATACCTTATGTATCCAATTGTATAGTTGCCCGTCTCAAGATAATCGATATCCTGCAGCGAGATATACTTCGTCAAAAAGTGAAGTACCGCTCTTAAAGCCGGCTCCTGCTGCTTGAACTTGAGGTCGGTGCCGTATTTGGCGACAAACTGTCCCCCGTGCCACGTGGGATTAAATATCGACGACAGGGACACTGTCTGATTTTCACGGTCTATCTTGAAGGCGTGTGAGCCGGCAATAAATTTCTTTACCTGGTCGTCAAGCTGCGCCGAAAGATTCTGGCCGCAATACGCCTCGTTTCGCAAAGGCGCTCCTGAAATCGAAGCATAAGACATTGCGAATAATACCCGCGGCTCGCCGAATTCATTTTGAAAGAACCGCTGCTCAATTTCCTGCAGTGTAAACTCCTCGTCCATTATGATGAATTTGTGCTCATCCCATATTCCTTTTATGTGCCTGATGCTGTTGGGGGGCCAGAAAAGCCGAAGCATCCTGTTTGACTCTATCGGGTAATTCTCCATGATTATCTTAATAAGCTCGAGGTTATACCCGTTTATCCAGAACGCAAGCTTGTCGTCTTTTGACCACGAGTTGTAATCGTTGCGGTCCAATCCCCTGAATTTGTCCAGCAGCGCGGCCAATTCGAGCTTCTTGCGGGTAAGCGTCTTATAGTCAACCATACCATCCCGGCTAACATACTTTCCCAGAAATTCCGTGCATTTACCGCAGAGTTGTGCCGCAGTTGCGCTGGCGACGGGCGGTGTCGATTTTGGTTGTTCTGTAACGTTCTCAACTGGTGTTACTTTTTGTGGCTTATTTGGTTCGGCCGGCTTTACCTCAACCGTATTTGGCTCGGTCGGTGTTGGCGCTGTTGCTGGTTTCGGCGCAACGGCTACGGCAGGGGGCGGCGGCGGTGTCGCAACATTTGCCGATTTCTGCTCGCAACCCCAGCCAACCAGCAATGCTACCGTAAAAACGATATACTTGCTCATATTATGCCTTCCATTATTGCCATACAATATTTCTGTGCTAATACCAGCCCAAAACTCATAAAGATAAAATAATTGGCCTAAAAATGCAACAGTTAAGTGCCTGATTTTTCTATCGTTGGCGCCTCAAATCTTATCCTTTCAGCACTGCCAGCGGGACCATCCGGGCCACGGGCCTTGCCCAGCCGCACTGGCTGACAATCCGCACCACCTCGTCGATGTTTTTATACGCCGCAGGGGCTTCTTCCTTTATCCGGCGTCTGTCGCTGGTAATCAGTTTTATCCCAGCCATACTTCTCTTGAATTCGTCGTCGCTAATCAGTGCTTCCCCGGCGTTTTTACCGTGTCGGCCTTTGCCTGATGCCGCGGTTCTGCTCATTACCCGGCCCGCACCGTGATTCACCGAACAAAGCGACTCATCCGAATTGCCCGTTCCTACCATAAGGTAGCTGGCTGTGCCCATCGAGCCGGGCGTGATTATCGGCTGGCCCACCTGTTCAAAAGGCGTCGCTGTCATAAGCCCCGGCCCAAACGCCCGTGTTGCGCCTTTGCGGTGAACCCACAGCGACTTGCCCTGATGCGTTTCCAGTTTCGCCATATTGTGCGGCACGTCATATACCAACGGCATAGGCGTTGGTCCGAACATTCGCGAAAAGCACCGCCTGACCAGTAACGCCATAACGTGCCGATTCACAAACGCGAAATTCGCTGCCGCCCCCATTGCTGCAATATACCTTTTGCCCTGTGGGCTGCCTGTATCAAGAAAGCTGAGCATTTTGCGCCTGCCCTCCATCTGGGGCTGATTGGCCGCAACGCTCATATATTCGTCCGCTACCTCATATCCAAAACGTCGAGACCCTGAGTGTATCATCACCACTATCTGGTTTTCGAAAAGGCCGAAAAACTTCGCCAGTCCCTCATCGAAAATTTTCTGCACAAGCTGTATCTCGATAAAATGATTGCCGCCGCCTAATGTCCCCAACTGGTCTGCGCCCTTTTCAATCGCCAGTTTCGGAACCGCCCCCATATCCGCGGGCATTTGGCCATTATCCTCAATTCTGTTTATGTCTTCCGCAAACTCCTGTTCATCGAATGCCTCCCATGTTCTGTGTTTGACTTTTTGCACCAGTTTCGGCAGCCCGGCGACGCCTTCGGTCGCGACAATATCGAGCAGATGCTTGTCCAAAGGCAGATTGCTCATTCCCTCGCCGAGTGGAATGTCCCTGGCAATCGAACCTGCGATATCATCGGTATTTATCTGGCCTTTTGTGAAGGGCGTCCGCAGCAACCGCATTCCGCAGTTTATGTCGTAACCCACGGCGGGCGGCATTATCGCATCCTCAAGACCCAAAACTGCCCCAATAGGCACGCCGAAGCCGACGTGAATATCCGCCGTCGCCAGTACCTTTCTGGCGGGCGGCAGACACGCCGAATCGTAAATCTGCCGGATTGCTTCCTGCTCGATGTTTATTTCCTTCGATGCGAATACGGTGGCATCGACGACCATTTGGCCCGTTTTCTCCATCCGCAGCCGAAGCGGGTCTATCCGAACAAGTTTTGCCTCTGTCCCATCCATAAACCAGTCCTGTTTATAAACGCCGGTATTGTACCTTATACGCCCGGCATATAGAACCTGTTGGTGAAAAAAGGCCGTTCAAGGCGGGTTTAATTGGCTTGACAAATCGGCATTTGCGTGTTACCCTATTATATTGTGTATAAAAAGGTTGTAAACCTTTAGGGACGCTTAGGGATGACTATGAAATCATTATCGCTTGTTGTTGCCGTCATATCTGGTTTTTTCGTTTTTTTGGCGTCTGCCGAGGCGGTTGATAGTTTGGCCATTGAGGCCGTTCGAGGCAAGTCGGTTCTTGATGACGCCGATTTCAAGACCATCGATGACTTTGTTGCCAAGGCAGTCGGCGAGATGCTGGCTACCCAGGATTTTTCGTCAATTTCAAATGCCCGTGCCATAATCGTTGCCAACAGCGCAAGCACCCAGCCGAATCAGACACAGTTTGCGGAGCAGTTCTCCAAATCGGCCCAAAAGCACATTTCGGCCGCGCTGCAGCAGGCGGAAGGGATGACCTCGGCCGGCCGCAGCTTCAAGATTGTAACAAACCTGCTGATGCTTACGGATGCCCTTGCGGACGTTCGCCTGACGGAGGTGGCGTTAAAATACGTTGACAGCAAAAATGAGGCGATTCGATACTGTGCCGTTCACTGCCTGGCAAATCCGGAAATCACCGAGAAACTAAATTCCCCCAAGGCCATCGATACTGCCCGACAAGTAACCCGCCGGCTCGATGAAATCGTCGCGACAAGCGGTCCCAATACGCTGGGTCTTATCGCTTCTTTTGCCGGCTCGATTAAAATACCCGAAGGAGATACCCTTCTGCTGAAGGTAGCTGACCGACGAATCGCGTCTTATGCGGACTGGTCTGTTGAGCAGGAGCTTCTGGATGGCGATATTTTGCGGATACTCGGCGACAAAATGGCCTCTTCCGGCGCCAGCAAGGAATCCATCGGCGGGAGATTCGGCCAATTGTTCTCATACGTTTTACAACGATACATAAAAGGCGCAGAAATCCTTGACGCTGCCCAAAAAGAACAGCTTGTTTCCGTACTTGTCGAAACAGAAAAATCCTGCCTGAGCAAAATTTCAGGTAAGCCTCGATTCGGCATTAAAAAGGCGATTGAATCCGGAGACACCAACGCTTTACAACAGGAACATAACAACCTACTCGGCGACGGAACGAAGGCGGGAGAGCTTAACATTAATTACGGCAAAGATGCCAGCGGGGCTATTATAACACATCCGCTTGCCCTTGCCGCGCCGCCCGCGGGATCAAAATAGCCGGCTGGACTTTTAGAACTGAAGGAACGGTAAAGTTTTGCCAGACATTGGAGGTTTGGCCTTATAATGAGCCATCGAGCAAACATTGCCGGGTTTCTCCTGTTTATTCTTCTTGCCGCGATTATTGTCCTCCAGATTTTATCAATGGTCCGGTCGGACCGTATTTACATCGCACTTAATAAAATCGAGCGGAGTATCGAAGGCGATAATTCACAGGTAAAACCGCAAACCCTGTCGAAGTCCGCTGGAGAGACATATCCCGGCGATGACGGCGACTGGCTAATCTGGGCGTTTCGGGTTGAGCCGAAAACCCTCAATCAAATCAACGTTGACACCGATATCTATTCCCAATGGATTACGGAGCTTAGCATATATGAGCCGTTGATGGCATACGATTACGATACAATGCGGCTGAAACCTCATCTTGCCGAGCGATGTGAGGTTTCAGACGACGGCCTTGAAATAACGTTTTATCTGCGAGACGATGTTTACTTTTCCGATGGTGTCCCCATCACGGCCGATGATGTGATATTTACATACCAAACTGTTATTGACCCCAATGTTGATGCTGCAAATCTCGCTAATCTTTACGTGGATGTTGACAGAGCCGAAAAAATCAACGACCGGGTCGTGAAATTCTATATGAAGAGGCCTTATTTTAAGGCCCTTGAAGTTCTTTCATTCTGGAACATAGGTATTTATCCAAAGCACATTTATCAGTTCAAAGACGCCAAAGAGTTCAACAAACGAGTTTCCGAACCCATCGGCAGCGGCCCATACGTTTTTGAACGCTGGGACGTGGGCAATCAAATCGTTCTTCGCAGGAACGAAAATTACTGGGGCCGCAAGCCGCATATAAAAAAGATAGTGTATAAATTCATAAACAATTCGATTGCCGCGGCGCAGGCGCTTAAGGCACACCAGGTTGATATAATTGTTGCCCATGATTCGGAGTTGTTTGCCAATTTCGACGCAGATGAGGAGTTTAAAAAGGAGTTTTCCTGCCTGGCTTGTTGGAACCCCGGCGTTCCTTTTTATTACATCGGCTGGAATGAGGATTCGCCCTTGTTTTCGGACTCGCGGGTTCGCAGGGCAATGACGCTTAATATAAATCGCGAGCAGATTATCTCAAAGCTGCTCAAGGGATACGGCGAGGCGGTTACCGGGCCATTTTATATTAAGGGGACACAAAACGACACGACCATCAAACCGCTGCCATACGACCCTGAAAAGGCAAAGCAGTTGCTCGATGATGCCGGCTGGATTGACCGCGACGGCGACGGGATCAGGGAAAAAGACGGCGTCGTATTCCGGTTCAGATTTTCATACGCTGCCGGCGACTCTTTGTATGAGCGATTAGCGGTGCTGCTAAAGGATGAAATGGCCAAAATTGGTGTCGATGTTATACCCGAACCATACGAGTGGTCGGCGCTGCTGCCCAGAATTACCGAAAGAAAATTCGACGCGATGATTTTGGGCTGGGGCGGGGACATCGTCGAGGACAACTACCCGCTTTTCCATTCCTCTCAAATCGGCAAAGGCGGTTATAACTACATCGGCTTCCGTAATTCCGAAGCCGATGTACTGTTGGAGCAAATCCGGCGCACCATCGACGTTGGTCAGCAGGACGTTCTTTGCCATCGGCTGCACAGAATACTTTATGACCAGCAGCCCTTTACATTCCTTTTTGTGAGGCCGACATTCCGCCTTGTTGATAAACGCTTCGAAAACGTTAAGATTCATAACCTGGGCCTGAATTTTCTTGAGTGGTATGTGCCTAAGGAAAAGCAGAGGTACAAATAAAGGATGATTTTATGAACGGACGGTCCGGTGTATTCAAATTCTTTTTATTTTTGTTTCTCGGCGTCATCATATTTATGCAGTTCCTTTCTATGGTTCAGGCCGACCGTCTCTACGACCGGCTGAATACCTTGATAAGCCGGATGGAGGGGCATACTTCCGCCCCAACACGTACCGTTGAAAAACCGGCTGCCTCCGCAGCGTCGGCTTTAAAAGAATATCCCGGCGATGAAGGTGACTGGCTGGTTCGTAACCTTGAAGGC
The DNA here is from genome assembly GCA_049513025.1 of Sedimentisphaerales bacterium. GTDB lineage: Bacteria > Planctomycetota > Phycisphaerae > Sedimentisphaerales > Anaerobacaceae > Fen-1362. Next base: position 9,082 of record JBEKWM010000015.1, on the reverse strand, counting down.
GAACCGGCCACTATGTGCGATTTTCTCGCCATTTCGAACTGGAGCACACGCTGGATAGTATTGGGCAATATTTTTGAACCAATGATTGATTACGAGCCGAATGAATTCAAATACAGGGGAATCCTCGCTGAAAAATTTTCCATCTCCGACGATGGTCTCGTAATCTATTTCAAACTAAGGGATAACATCTGGTTCTCCGATGGTCATCCGATTACCACCAACGACGTCATTTTTACTTTCAATACAATCACAGACCCCAATGTCGATGCGCTTCAATATGCCAACTATTTCCGCGACGTTGACCACTATGAGAAAATAAACGACAAGGAAATAAAATTTTATATGAAAAGAGTTTATTTCCTTTCGCTTGGTTATCTCGGCGGCATAACAATCTATCCTGAGCATATTTACAAATATAAGGAGGCACGCGAGTTCAATGAACGCAGGAGTGCCCCCATTGGCAGCGGCCCTTATGTTTTTGATAAATGGGACGTCGGCCGGCAGCTTGTTCTGCGGCGAAACGAAAATTACTGGGGACCAAAGCCAAAGGTAAAAAAAATAGTGTTCACGTTCATTACCAACACCACAGCCGAGCTACAGGCGATGCTGTCGGGCCAGGTTGACTATATAAGACCTGCTCCCGACCAGTATGCCGAGAAATCCAATGATGATAATTTCAAAAAGAACTTCTATTGCCTCTCTTATTGGGACGCAGCCAACACCGGCTACTTCTGGATTGGCTGGAACGAGGCCAGACCGTTTTTTGCGGATAAAAAAGTTCGCCGCGCGATGACCTATCTGGTTGACAGAGAATCAATCATAAAGCATATCCTGCGGAATCCCGAGGCACAGATTCCAACGGGTACTTTTTACATATACGGACCGCAAAATGACCCTAACATAAGGCCCTGGCCATACGACCCGGAAAAGGCAAAACAGTTGTTAGACGAGGCCGGATGGATTGACCACGACGGTGACGGCATACGCGATAAAAACGGCGTCCCATTCCGCTTCAAATATATGATTTCCGCCGATTTGGCCCTGCACGAGCAAATTGCCAAATTGGTCAAGGACGCCGCCGCAAGTGCCGGAATAGAGGTTATACTTGACCCTTATGAATGGTCGGTTTTTTCCCAGAAGGTTAAAGACAGGGAATTTGACGCCGTAAGTATGGCCTGGGGCGGCAACGTCGAGGAAGACCCTTACCAGATATGGCATTCGTCGCAGATTGAGAATCGCGGCTCGAATTACGTTGGTTTTAGAAATGCTGAAGCCGATGCATTAATCGAACAGGCCCGCCAGACGCTCGACCCGGATAAACGAAACGCCCTGTACCATCAGTTCCATCGAATTCTGCACGAAGAGCAGCCCTACACCTTTATTTATACCCGGCCCGAGCAGCGATTTCTCGATAAGCGGTTTCAAAACGTGATAATCCACAAGCTCGGCATCAACGAGCTTGAATGGTATGTCCCCACCCAGTTCCAGAAATATAAATGACGACTTATATAATTAGACGATTGTTTTTGATGATACCCACGCTGCTGGGTATCACGATTGTTGTTTTCGCCATCAGCCGAATGGCGCCGGGCGACCCGGTGAGCTTATCTATGGGGCCGAGCGGTATGATGGACGCCCAGCGGGCAGCCGACGTTCGCGCGGCGAGGATGAAACTTTATGGTCTCGATAAGCCGGTTTACGTTCAATACGCAATATGGATGGGCAGGGTGACGCGACTTGATTTCGCCGACTCAATCAAACATCATCGTCCCGTCATTGACCTCATCAAAGAACGCCTTCCCATTACGCTTACCCTGAATCTGATATCTTTCGTCATCATTTACGCAATTTCTATTCCGATGGGTATTCTCTCAGCGGTGGGGCGCAAAAAGTTCCTCGACCGTGCCGGTTCCGCGATGCTGCTGATGCTCTGGTCGCTGCCTTCGATGTGGGTAGGGCAAATGCTCATCGGCTATCTCTGCGGGCCGCCGTTAAACTGGTTTCCGCCCGCGGGCCTGTCCAGCAATGACGCCGAACAATTTCCGTTTTTCCAGTGGCTTGCCGACCGCCTCTGGCATCTTGTGCTTCCGGTCTTTTGCCTAACATACGCAGGTTTCGCGTATCTGACCAAGCAGGTCCGCGCGGGAATGCTCGATAATCTCCGCGCAGATTACGTCCGCACCGCGCGGGCAAAAGGACTTTCAAACTGGGCCGTCATATTCCACCACGCCTTCAGGAACAGCGTCATTCCCATCATTACTATTCTGGCGACCCTGCTGCCCGCGATGTTCGGCGGCTCGGTCATCATCGAGCGAATCTTCAGTGTCTCCGGTATGGGGCTGCTGGCTTTCGAGGCGGTTACTACGCGGGATTACAACGTCGTTATGGGAGTCGCCACAATCGCAGGCGTTTTGAATTTGTTTGGTCTGCTGATGGCGGACATTGCATACGCGATGGTTGACCCGCGAATAAGTTTTGAGTCGGCGGTGTGAAATTTTATGGGTGAAAATAAACAACAAAAAAACTGGGGTACATCATACGGCGAAATGGTCTGGAAAGAGTTCGCCAAGAGCAAGTTCACGCTTTGCTGGCTGGGCTTCATAATCCTGCTGTTCCTGCTCGCCATTTTTGCGCCGTTTCTCGCCAACGACAAGCCCTTCGTCATCAGAATCGCTGACCAACTGCACTGGCCCATTTTCAAAGCCCTTACCGCGAGCGATTACAGCATCTTTCTGGCGGCAATCGTCGCCCTCGTTCAGTTTCTGCTTGTCCTCCACAACCAAAGGTGCGTCGACCCTTCAATTCGCTCAGGGGTTTTGTGGCGGCAGATTACCATAAGCATTTTTATAGTGCTCGTAGGCATTATACTCCTGTTTGTTTTCATACCTCGCCGGCTTGATGCTACCGATTACAAATCGATGGTTGCTTCGGGCAAGGCGACTGGTGCGGTCTTTGCGCCTGTGCCTTATGGCTTTGGCAGGACCGATTTGAAGGTCCGCGAGCAGCCGCCTAACCTGCAGCACTGGCTCGGCACCGACGATGTCGGCTCCGACGTCCTCTGTCGGCTTATACACGGCAGCAGAATCTCTTTGTCCGTCGGCTTCGTCGCCGTCGGAATATCGAGCATCATTGGAATCATAATCGGGGCAATACTTGGCTATTCGGGCGGCAAAACCGACTTTCTCGGTATGCGCCTCGTCGAGATTATGATGGCTGTCCCCGTCTTTTTCCTAATCATCACTATCGTCGCGTTTTTCCCGCGGAGCTTATTCAATATAATGCTGATAATCGGCCTGACCACGTGGACCGACGATGCCCGTTTTGTCCGCGCCGAATTTTTCAAACTTCGCAGGCAGGATTTTGTTCAGGCGGCCGTCTCGCTGGGGTTGCCGCTGCGAAGCATACTCTTCAGGCATATGCTGCCAAACGCCATCGCGCCTGTCCTCGTCAACGCTACTTTCGGTATCGCCGGCGCTATATTCATCGAGGCGGCGCTCAGCTTCCTCGGATTCGGCGTTGCACCTCCGACGCCGAGCTGGGGACAAATACTTAGCTTGGGCGTAAGCACAACGGGCAGGTTCCTCTGGTGGCTTACGCTGTTCCCGGGATTAGCCATATTCTTCACGGTTCTCGCGTATAATCTCGTGGGCGAAACCCTGCGAGATGCTATCGACCCGCGATTAAGGGAGTCAGTGTGAGCGACGACGGTATATTATTAGACATCAAAGGTCTTTGCGTGAGCTTCTTTACCGAAGATGGAGTTGCCCGTGCCGTTCAGGACGTCAGCTTCTCGGTAAAAAAAGGCCGGACTTTCGCCCTCGTCGGTGAAAGCGGCTGCGGCAAAAGCGTTACCGCGTTGTCCGTTATGCGTCTTATTGCCGACCCGCCCGGCAAAATCGTCGCGGGCGAGATAAATTTCGACGGCCGAAATCTCCTTGAACTGTCCGACCAGCGAATACGCGCCGTTCGCGGAAACCGTATCGCGATGATTTTTCAGGAGCCGATGACCAGCTTGAATCCCGTTTATACCGTCGGCGAGCAGATTGTCGAGGTCATCCGGCTGCATCAGAAAAAAGAAGAAGCCGAGGCCTGGGATATTGCCACCGAAATGCTGCGAAAAGTCGGCATATCCGACCCCGCCCAGCGAGTTACCGAATACCCGCACCAGATGTCAGGCGGAATGCGGCAGCGCGTTATGATTGCTATGGCCATATCCTGCAAACCGGAATTACTCATCGCCGATGAACCCACCACCGCCCTCGATGTTACCATTCAGGCCCAAATACTCGACCTCCTCGACCAGCTCCAGGAGCAAAGTCGAATGAGCATACTGCTGATAACCCACAACCTCGGCATCGTTGCCGAACGCGCCGAGGACGTTGCCGTGATGTACGCTTCAAGAATCGTTGAGCTGTCCGATTGCCGGTCCTTGTTTGACCAGCCGTTGCACCCTTACACCCAGGGTCTGCTCCAATCTCTGCCTCGCCTCGGCTTTACCGGCAAACGCCTTTACACAATTCCCGGCATCGTTCCTGAACCGCTTCGTTTTCCCGCTGGCTGCAAATTTCATCCCCGATGTCCCCTTGGCTGCAATGATAAAAGATGTCAGACAGTCGAGCCGCAGTTACGCCGGCTTGATAATGGCGGGGGGGCTTGCCCGTCCGACAGGCAAGTTGCCTGCTGGTTTGCGCCCGGCTATGAAAGGCCCGATGACCCTAAGATATGAATTCTGACCCCAATACAAATGGTTTCCTGCTCAAGGTTGACGACCTCAAGACCTATTTCCCCGTCAAGAAGGGATTATTGCGGCGCACCGTCGGCTACGTAAAGGCCGTCGATGGGGTTTCGCTTGCCGTCAAATCGGCGACGTCTTTCGGCCTGGTTGGCGAAAGCGGCTGCGGCAAAACCACCGTCGCTCGCTCCATCCTTCGCCTTATCCCGGTTACCTCAGGTAAAGTAATCTTTGACAATACCGACATACTTACCGCGGATGTCTCCCACCTGCGAAGTATCCGCTCCGGCATTACCCTGATATTTCAGGACCCGTTCGGCTCGCTCAATCCCCGTATGACCGTCGGCAACATCGTTGGCGAGCCGCTTAAGGTCCACAAAAAAATAACCGGCCCGGACCTTACTGAACAGGTCCGTTTAATTCTCTCCAAGGTCGGTCTTCCAGCCGACGCTATGAATCGCTACCCGCACGAGTTCTCCGGCGGCCAAAGACAGCGTATCGGCATCGCCCGCGCCTTAGTCCTCCAGCCCAAACTCGTCATTTGCGACGAGCCGGTCAGTGCTCTCGACGTCTCAATCCAGTCCCAGATACTCAACCTTCTCAAAGACCTTCAGCAGGAGTTTTCCCTGACGTATCTGTTTATCGCCCACGACCTTGCCGTCGTCCAGTTCTCCTGCGATACCGTCGCCGTGATGTATATGGGCAGAATCGTCGAGCAGGCCTCCGCAGGCGAGCTTTACAATAATCCTCTTCATCCCTATACCGTGGCCCTTATGGCAGCTATTCCCAAAATCAATGTGTCTCAGCAGGCCTCAACGCACCGGCTTAAGGGCGAAATTCCCAGTATCCTCAATCCGCCCCCCGGATGCCCATTTAACCCGAGATGTCCATTTGCCGACGACCGTTGTTTTACCCAAAATCCGCCGCTTGTGCCCGTTTCCGGCAGACCCGAACATCTCCTCGCCTGCTGGCATATATAAAAAAATAGATTGTTTTGTGTTGGTGGTTGAAAAATCTGCCGAAATAATGATAAATCCGTTATAATGTTGTTTGGTTTAGGCGTATAGTGGGGTCATTATGGTCGAGGAAACAATTGGCCAAATCTCAATTGAAGGCGACGTTGCCATTGTTACTTTCAGGAAAGGTTCAATAAGTAACGTTGAAGATATTTCCACCACCGCCGAGCATATTGCCCATTTTATCGACGCCAATCGTCCCAAGCTGGTCATTTTTGATTTCAAGGGCGTCAAATTTTTCTCCTCCAGGGTCCTGGGCCTGCTGCTCGAAACACGCGCCTCGCTTTCCTCTTACAACGGCGAGGTTTTCATAAGCGGAATCAACCCGCAGCTTCACAGGGTATTCAAAATTACCAATCTCGACCAGGTTTTCGATTTCTTTCCCGATACCGAAAGCGCAATAAAAGCGCAGCGTTCCACTTAGGTCTTTTTTGCAGGAGGCAAAACTATGTACGTCACAACTCAGTTTTCCGTCTTTATGGTCAACAAACCCGGCGTCCTTGCTCATATCCTCGGCGAGATCGCCAAAGCCAAGATCAATATCATTGCTATGACGGTGATGGACTCCGTTGAACACGGCGTGTTGCGGGTCGTCCTTGATAATGCCGACCTGGCCGAACAGGTTCTCGGCAAGGCCAATTTCCCTGTTAACAAAACCGAAGTCCTTTGTGTCAACCTCGACAATAAGTCAGGCGCTCTTGCCGTAGTTGCCGAAAAGCTTGCCGTCAGCCATATCAACATATCCTATGCCTATTGCACCGCGGGCGCCAAAGGCGGCAGAACCACCGGTATTCTCAAGGTCGCCGACGTCAAAAAGGCGATGAAAATTCTCCAGGAAAACATTAGGGCGTCCAAATCCCAGCCCCAACTCCGCAGGCCTCAAGCCAACGCAAGAATGTAAAAACCGCCGGCTAAAACGATTGACACATCTCGTTTCACCCAGTATAGTTATGCTCGTTTGGGGCCGTAGCTCAATTGGCTAGAGCATCGGACTGTCGATCCGAAGGTTGAGGGTTCGAGCCCCTTCGGCCTCGTTTTTGTGGGGAAAATTATCTGGAAAAAGGATTGAATTCGCGCAGACGAATAATAAACTGACGCGGGTATGGAATTTGCGATTGTCGGTTTATCCGAAGCGGTTCTGCGTTGCAGTTTCAGGTAAGTGTCCAGCGATTGCAGAATCAAGCACAACGTCTGCTGCAGGTCTAATGCTCCGCAAGCCCTTTTGCTATGTCGCTTAAAAGCTGCACTTCTTTCGCAGGATTGGCTTTCATGTTCCAGATTCCTTAAATAACGGCTGTGGCGGATATGGTAACAAAATTGTAGGCGATATGCAATAATCTACATTTTGGTATTTTTATTGTTTTGCAGGATGTGATTTTGCCCAGAAGTTGTAAGTTAGCTACATAAATACAATAATGTTAATTTAGGGAATCTGCGAACAAGAAAAAAATCTTATTTTTTCATTTTAATTATTGACACGCATTATCAGTACTATTATACATACTTTTTAGTTTGGTAGTTTTGCGGATGAGGTCTTATTGATTATGTTGGTGCTCGGAATATTCGAGGTCCGAGCCGACAGGGCCTTTATTTTACATCGACTTTCAAGAATGGTCCATTTTTGAGTGAGCTAAATGAATAGTGAAGTTGGAGAGGTGTCCTGTAAATGGTGAAACGTGGTTTTCGTGCGATGTAGCCACGCGGGGGACAAAATCTGTTATGATTCTGACTATCGAGGTATCTCTCTGTTGTGAATTTGTTTAGGATTTGCGGGAAAAATCCAAAAGTTTATATTTGGGTATATTTTTTTTGAGAGGAAAAGATTATGATGAGCGGAAGAAAAACAAAAACTGTGAAGATGTCATATTGTGGGAGGCGATTCTGGACAGTAACAGCCATGCTGGTCTTTTGCCTGGCCCTGTTCTGCTCCAATGCCGGGGCAACATTATTAAACATTATAAACATCGATGGTTCGTATGTTATTGGTATTGATGGTACTCCCTCCCCGATAAATGGTAGTGATTTTGGCGTAGTTGGCGCAATAGCCAGTGGCCGTAATGCTATTGGTATCTATGGTGATGGCTATAACGTCGTTATCACAGGTGATGTCGGTAGCGCTAGCCATATCTTCTCCGTGGCTACGGCTCAACGTGCCTATGCTATAGGTAATGATGGTGGCTACTCGATAATCACCGATGCCCTCAATGGAACGATTGATGCCACGGCCGGGGGCTGGGACGCGATTGGTTTGTATACAATGGGCGGGGGTTCCATAACCACCGGCGCTATCGGCGGGTCAATCACTGCTGCGAGCGCCGATGACGGGGCTTACGGTTTGCGCAGCGACAACGGCGGCTTGATAACCGTCAACGGCGATATTAGCGGCATGATTACCGCCACAGCTTATTATACTGACGCCTATGGTTTTCAAAGCAGCGGCGGCTCCGTAGATATCAACGGCACAATTAGCGGCACAATTGCCGCCAATGCGACATACGATAAATATGCCTATGGTGTGGCCGGTGACGTCAATGTTAACATCCGCGGTATTACCGGGAAGGTTGTTGCCAAGGCGCTGGACTCGAGCAACGGTTACGATGCCTATGGCCTGTATGCCGGCACGAATTTGACAGTGGGCAACATTGGCAACGACGCCAATATTTCCGCCCAGGTAGGATATAGCGATGCTTATGGTTTATACGCCGGAAAAAACCTCTCCGTCGGCGATATTAATGGGGTGGTTAACGCCACGGCCGGGCATAGCGGTGCCTACGGTTTGTACAGCGGAGAAACCCTCTCCGTCGGCAATATTAATGGGGCGGTTCACGCCACGGCCGGGCATAACGGTGCCTACGGTTTGTACAGCGAGGACGGTTCAGTCACCACTGGTGTAATCCGTGGGACGATTACCGCGGATGCGGGCTATCATGGTGCGTATGGCATATATGCCTCTGGAGATTTAACGATTAATGGTACAGTTGACGACGGCGCCATAAGTAACAGTGCTGTTATCAGAGCCACGTCCGGCGATGACTATAGTGGGGCCCACGCTTTATACAGTGACGACGGCGATATTATAATCAACGGCGATGTTAATGGTACGATTACCGCCACATCTGGCGCAAATGCCTATGGTTTGGAAAGCTCCAACGGCTCAATATACATCAACGGTGCGATTAACGGCACAATCACCGCCACAGCGACCAACGGTAACAATGCCTATGGTATATTCAGCCCGTGGGGATCTATCACCACTGGCAATATTGATGGGCATATAGACGCCAATACCAGCGGTGGCTATGCCCGAGGTATGTTCGGTTGGGAAGGCATTACG
>JBEKWM010000014.1:0-66984 GCA_049513025.1 Sedimentisphaerales bacterium | reverse complement strand
TTTGCGGCCAATGTGCAAGATGAACAGAAAAGTACCATTACAGCACAAAATGAAACTGATTTTGGATGTGTTTCGTTTCTCATACTCTTCTCCTTCTACAATAAATGCCTTTTGCCCCCAGTCAAAGGCGATTTTAATAATACTCTTTTGCGGGTAGTTGTCAAGAGGAAAATGGCGAAAATAATTACAGAACGGCAATCGCACACGTAGCGAAGTTTACCCGCCATAGTGTCAATGAAGGCGGGCGTAGAGCCCGCTTCGGCAATCCGCGTTTCGCCCCTTGACTGGTTCGACGGCGCTCACCACAGGCTTGCTCGGGGCAGGCGAGAAATTTGAGCAGGCGATACCCCCCCGGCGGACAAATCTTACCTTTTGTGAGAAATAATTGACTGTCCCTAATTATTGTTCAAGGCAGTTTAATTTTTTTGACTATCCATCCCCAGCTCAAAAAAGTTAACAGGCCAGACAACAAGCCGGCATAAAAAGTAACTACTCCATATTTGAAAACCAGCCACATACCAACTTCTGCCGGGACCGAGAATCCCAGAAACCATAGAAGTCCGTAAAGACGGCCATTTTCTGCAAGTTTAGAGCCAGTAGATAATCGGAACATAATGATAAATATGAAAGCCAATAAGATTTTTGACGGAAACATGAGGACTAAATCTTTGGGGCCAAAACCTGCAGGAACAGGCACCTGGAGTAGAGTGTAACTCGTCATTTCAACCACAGCGGACAAAATCGCAAACCCCAGGGTTGTCAAAACATATATTATGATATTCTTCATATATTTTATGTAATCGACCTCAAGCCACCACGCCAACGTCGGATGAATTCTACCTATCCTCTGCCTTTTTTCAACCACAAAATCCTGTGAGTTTTAAGCCGATAAATCGCAATTTCGCGCTGACAAAAGACCACAGACATCAGACAACAGACGACCGAAGTTAATTACTTGCTCTGTTGTTAATCTCCGTCGCTTTTGCCAACAAATCATCAGGTATAGCCGTCGGCTTTCCAGTTAGGTCCATAGTTGCAAACAAAATGACGTATCGCTTAGCCGGGGCCCCGCAGTTGGCGCTCTTAAAATTATAATAAAATGTGCTGTTTATACCTACCCAATAAACCTTTCCCGGCTCCAGCTTGACCGGCAAACTGCATGTTGTTCCATTTTGGTCATAGCTCGGTTGACCAGTAGTTATCGGGTACGTCTCACCTCCGCCCGTCCACGACCATGAATTGTCCTTCATCTTCTGGTCAAATGTAACCGTTATTTTATCAAGTGAAGGCGTTACATCATTGGCATACGCCTGAGGATTTGTGCTTGTAACGTACGGCGCTACCAGTTGGTAGGCGGCCTGCCACACCCTTGTTATCGCCGGCATCATCATACCCATCAGCAGGGATATGATTGCTATCACAACCAGCAACTCTATTAATGTAAAACCTTTTTTCCTCATTGCCTTTTGCCTCCAGCCAAAAGCAATTTTATTATACCTTTTTGCAGGTAGTAATCAAGAAGAATGGCTGTAACAGTGACAGAATGGCAATCGCACACCACGCTGCGCGAGAAATTTGAGCAGTCGAAAGTAGAAAGTTGATTTACTTAAAACTTCTATCTGTGCCTTTTTCTGACAATCGCCGCACCAATGCCGAGAAGCAAAAGAGTGCATGGCTCGGGAACGACAATAATATCAGCGTCCGTAGATGCCCATATCCAAAAATCATTATTTACCGCCGACCCGTTCTGCAATGTGCCGGTTATTGTGCCGATGTAATATTCCGGGTACGTTGGTGACAGCGACACATAATCCCGGAGGCTGTCACCGTAGTTCAAGTCCTGACCATTGATGCTGAAGTTACTGCCATAAAGATAAATTTTGCCGCTGCCAAACACCCCATAAATACCGCTAATCAGTCCTCCACGAACCTCAGCTATACCGTTGTCATAAGCATAAATATCGTCATAGAATGTGCCGCCGTTGGCGTAAATCCTGCTATTGTTATTTGCTGCAATATCTCCTTTAAGTGTGCCTCCATTTACCGTGATTATATTATCACCATGGGTGTCAATAGATACGTTACCTCCATCAACTGAGCCGCCATTGATAGTAATTGTGCTTTTATTAAAAGGCAGAATATATCCTGTCTTTGCGCCATCCAGCAGTTCAAGGTGTGTGCCCGGGTCGTTGAATGTATTTTTATCCAGCCAGACACCAATACCTTGATATGTATTATCATTTAACGAATGAGTTTGGCCATCGTCGAAATAAACGCTATAAATCTTTGCCTCTGAAACAACATTCATTATAGCCATAACCAGAACCGCTGCCAAAAAACTTTGCGCTCTCATCTCTCTTCTCCTTCTTTTTTTGTCTTCTGCCTTAAAAAATCATCCCTTCGGGATACTGCATTTTTACTATATGCTTTTTGATATTTGCTTTCTTGCCGCAATCGCCGCACCAAAGCCGAGAAGCAAAAGCGTCGCCGGCTCGGGCACCTGCGTCGCGATACAGCCCGGGACGTAGTGCAAGCCTGAGGCGAAGGTGGACCTGTTTCCGCTTGAATCAAACTTGTAAATTGCACTATAATCGGCTTCATAGAGATTGCCGCTGCTGTCAAACGCAAGACCATCAGGACTCAAGCCCGAGGCGAAGGTGGTCCTGTTTCCGCTCGAATTGAATTTCTCAATTGTCCCGTTTTGCCAGCAGGTCACGTAGAGATTGCTGCTGCTGTCAAAGGCAAGACCACTGGCCCCGTACAAGTCCGAGCCCGAGGCGAAGGTGGACCTGCTTCCGCTCGAATTGAATTTATAAATCGCCCCGTTTCCGGTCCCGTAGAGATTGCCGCTGCTGTCACAGGTAAGACCCCAAACGCCGCCAGTCAAGCCCGAGGCGAAGGTGGACCTGCTTCCGCTCGAATTGAATTTATAAATCGTCCCGTTTAAGCCCTCAGCGTAATCGGACACATAGAGATTGCCGCTGCTGTCAAAGGCAAGACCCGCAGGCTCGCCCAAACCTGAGGCGAATGTAGTCCCGCTTCCGCTCGAATTGAATTTCTTAATTGTCCCGGAACCAGCGATCGCCACGTAGAGATTGCCGCTTTTGTCAAACGCAAGCCCCTCAGGCGAGTCCATGCCTGAGGCAAAGGTAGTCCCTGTTCCGCTCGAATTGAATTTCTGAACTATCCCGTAGCCGAAACAAGACACATAAATATTATCGGCGTACGTAATGGAACCGGCCAACAAGGTAAGCGCAACCAAAGCAAACAATGAAATACGGCGTGTCTCACTTCTCATCTCTCTTCTCCTTCTTTGCCTTTTGCCCCCAGCCAAAGGCGATTTTTATGATACCATTTTGCCGGTAGTTGTCAAGTGGAAAATGGCGAAAATAATGGCAGAACGTCAATCCTCCTTCGTTCCTAAGGGACTACGGCGGACAGGTCCGCAATTTTTCCTGATAACCTGATTGCCTCCGTTTTCCGTCCTCTGTCTTCCGTCTTCTAAGCTACACGCTACCCGTTATACGCTAAATTCCCCCTTGCACCTCCAAACCTGATGTGCTATTATTTGCCCGCAACCCAACGTCATAAAAACCAGCCGATATTTGTGTTTGACTATCGGCTAACAGGTCGCTATTATGCGGCATTCTTATAGTTTCTATAACATCTAATGCAATTGCTTTGACTCTTTTTCAGGTAAACGGACGATTATGGATGGTCGATTGATGCTCCTTTGTGTGGTGCTTGTTCCGTGTATCGGGGCGTTTGTTCTGCCTTTTGCGGGCCGAATATCAGCGGGCCTGCGGAATTTTCTTGCGCTGGGCCTGGCAATCGTCCCCCTTCTCTTAGTAATCGTCATTTTGCCGACGGTTATGTCCGCGGGGCCTCTCAATTTCACGGCTAATATCAATAACATATTCAATTTCACCCTGTACGCCGACGGGTTAGCGATATTTATGGCGATTGTTTCCGCGTTTTTAAGCTCAATCATCATTTTTTACTCATTCGGCTACATCAGCCATTACGAAAACCAGAACGAATACTACCTGATGGTCCTGCTGTTCTTGGGCGGTATGCTGGGCCTGATTTTCTCAGCAAACCTCGTATTCCTGTATCTTTTCTGGGAAATTACGGCCATAACAAGCTGGCGACTCATCGGCTTTTTCAGGGATAAGCAGCACGTCATAAAGGCCGACAAGGCATTCCTTGTTACGATGTTCGGCTCACTCTTGATGCTCCTCGGCTTCGTTACTATTTACCAGCAAACCGGCTCATTCGACCTCCAGACCATAAAAGAAACCCTCGGCCCCAGTCACCTCTCGAATCTGGCGGTAGTTTTACTGCTGGCGGGCATCCTTTCCAAATCCGCGACGCTTCCCTTCCATACCTGGCTCCCGGACGCTGGAGTTGCCCCCAGTCCGGTTACCGCCCTGCTGCACGCGGCGCTGCTTGTTAAGATAGGCGTGTATGTTTTCGCCAGATTATTCATCGCGACATTCACCGTCGACGATTTCTGGCATACCGTGGTCCCGATAGTCGCAGGCGCAAGCGCATTAGTTTCAGCGGGAGCCGCGATGGTCGATACCGATTTGAAACGCATCATTGCCTATTCTACCGTAAGTCAGATTGGGTTTATTTTCTTAGGCCTGTCAATCGGCAACGAAATCGGCGTCGCCGGCGGATTGCTTTATATTATGATGCATGGTTTAGCTAAGGGCGGATTATTTCTGTGCGCGGGGATTGTTGAGCAGAATACCAAAACCAAGGATATAACCAAGTTGGGCGGGCTGATTAAGACAATGCCCGTTACCGCGATTGCGTTTTTGTTCTGCTCGTTTTCGGTTATGGGTATTCCGCCCTTTGGCGGATTTTTCAGCAAATATATGGTAATGACCAGCACCATCAAGGCGAATGAACTGTGGATTATGCTGACGTTTTTGATTGGCGCGGTTATGACCATTATTTACCTGCTGCGGGTGTTCAGTATGGTCTTTTTGGGTGAGGCGAAGACCCAGCCCGTGAGGGAGGGTTCAGCGACAATGGTGATTAGCGTGGCGTCTCTTGCGGTATTATCGATTATCGCGGGATTCGCGATTGCCTGGCCGACACAGTTTGTTATGGCCGCGATTCAACATCTGCCGGGGGTAATCAGATGACCGATTACACGATATTGCTGCCTATAGCCATACCTTTCGCCGCGGGCCTCATAGTGCTGCTCATAGGTCAGCGAATCCGCGGCGTCAAGGAGGCGATTACCCTGCTTGCCACGGCTGCGACACTTGGCCTGACCATAACGCTTTTCGGGGAAAATATAAGTTTATCAGTTCCTTGGGCGGGCTTCGGTATCGATTTTGCCTTGCGGCTGTATCACTTTAGTGCGTTCATCCTCGTCGCGGCCTCGGCATTTTCGTTCTTATTCATACTCTATAGTTGCTCATTTATGCGGGACAAGCCCCGACTTAATCAATTTTACAGCTACCTGCTCATAACGCTCGCAATGACTAATGGCGCGGTGTTAGCGGACAACCTCGTCCTGATGCTGTTCTTCTGGGAGGGGTTGCTGCTGACGCTGTTCGGGCTAATCGCGATTGGCAGGCCTGGGGCATACAAGACGGCGATTAAGGCGTTCGTCATCGTGGGTATTTCCGATTTGTGCCTGATGATGGGTATCGGTCTTGCGGGTCATCTGGCGGGCACAATGACAATCTCCAAAATCAGTTTGCCCGTCGATTTCCTCGGCAGTTTAGCTTTTGTGTTTATGATGATAGGCGCGATTTCAAAGGCCGGCTCGGTCCCGTTCCACACGTGGATTCCCGACGCTGCGGTTGACGCACCGCTGCCATTTATGGCATTTTTACCCGCATCTCTTGAGAAACTCTTGGGCATTTATCTTTTGGCGAGAATATCGCTCGATATGTTCAAACTTACCGCCGGCTCGTGGATAAGCATACTTCTTATGACCATCGGCGCAATTACGATACTTTTGGCGGTGATGATGGCCCTTGTGCAGAAGGACTACAAACGGCTGCTTTCGTATCACGCCGTAAGCCAGGTCGGGTACATGATTCTGGGGATAGGTACTTGCCTGCCCATCGGGATTATCGGCGGACTGTTTCATATGATAAACCACGCCCTGTATAAGAGCTGTTTGTTCCTTACGGGCGGCGCGGTGGAAAAGCAGACGGGGACAACGGATTTGGCCAAATTGGGCGGCATTGGAATCAAGATGCCGGTTACTTTTGTGTGTTTTGTGATAGCGGCCGCGTCGATTTCGGGTGTGCCGCCATTTAACGGGTTTTTCTCGAAAGAGCTTGTTTATGACGCGGCATTAGAGAGAGGGACAATATTTTATCTTGCGGCGATTTTAGGCACATTCTTTACCGCGGCGTCATTTTTGAAGTTGGGTCACGCGGCGTTTTTAGGCAAGAGGAGCGAACAAAACGAGAACGTCAGGGAAGCGTCATTGCCAATGCTTGTGCCGATGATATTTATCGCATCGGTATGCGTAGTTTTCGGCGTCTGGAATTATCTGCCTTTGAATAACCTTATAAAGCCGATTTTAGGCGAGGAACGGTTGGCGGGACATGAGTTCGGCCCCAATACGATGCTGATTACGGTTACGGTGATAGTGCTGATTGGCGCGCTGCTGCATCATTTGTTCGCGGCGAAGGTCAACGGCAGCGGGTACAAGGCAAGCGACCATATCCGCCACGCACCGTTCCTTGAGGGGGTTTACACAAAGGCCGAGAAACGCTGGTTCGACCCTTATGACGTCGGAATGAAAATAGTCCGGGGCGTATCGAGATTCGGCTGGTGGATAGACAGGGGCATTGACTGGCTGTATGAGGATTTCGCGGTACGGGTCGCAACGGGGTTATCGAGCGTGATAAAACTGGTGCATACGGGAAGTTATTCGATGTATGTCGTCTGGTCGTTAATAGGCGCTTTGTTTGCCGTAATAATGTTAATGAAGTCGTTTTAGTTAAGGGGCAATATGCTGTCACCGTTTTTACTGCTGCCTTTGCTGGCGATAATGATATTGAACCTGCCGTTTCGCAGTGTGATGCAGAAGCTGTCGGTATGGGTGGGCGTTTTGATTTCACTGTGGCAGATTGTCGCGGTGGTTTTGCTTGCGACAGGCCGGGGCGGCACAGACATCTGGGGAAGCTTTTTTAAACTTGGTTTAAGCTGCGATAACCTGACGCTTGTGCTGCTTATGTCAATCGGCATAGTGACACTGACGACGGTTCTCGTGGGCTGGCAGACACTCGGCGGGGACAAGCAGCGATTCGGTTTTATGAACCTGGTTTTTGTGGCGATGATAGGGATGAACGGCACGGTGATGCTGACGGACCTGTTTTCGCTGTATATATTCATCGAGGTGACGGCGGTCGCGTCGTTCATTCTTATCGCTTTCCAGCGCGACACCAACGCTCTTGAGGGGGCGTTCAAATACATAATCCTGTCGGCAACGGCGACGGTGATGATGCTGCTTTCGATTTCGATAATGCTGCTGGTGGTCGGCGACACATCGTTCGCTGCAGCGGGCAGCGCGGTGCGCCAATCGCAGGGCAATCCTTTAGTGATGGTAGCAATCGGTATATTTATCTGCGGGCTGTTAATCAAGGGAGGCGTGGTTCCGTTTCACGGGTGGCTGCCTGCGGCATATTCGGCAGCGCCGGCGGCGGCATCGGTGCTTTTAGCGGGTATCGCAACCAAGACATCAGGCATATACGCCCTGATTCGGCTGACGACCTCGGTATTCGCAAATAACGAATCGGTAAACAGCATACTTTTATTAGCGGGCGTGATTTCAATCCTCGTCGGGGCGTTCGCGGCGATAGGACAAAGCGATTTCAAAAAGATGCTCGCGTATTCGAGCATCAGCCAGGTGGGTTACATAATCCTGGCCCTGGGATGCGGGACGAACCTTGCCATAATCGGCGCGGTATTCCACCTGTTCAATCATTCGATTTTCAAGTCGCTGCTGTTTGTCAATTCCGCAGCGGTAGAGACACAATCGGGCACGACGGATATGAACAAACTGGGCGGGCTGGGGACAAAGATGCCGGTTACCAACGCCACTTCGCTGATAGCGTTTTTGTCAACGGCGGGCGTACCCCCCCTTGCGGGGTTCTGGAGCAAGCTGATTATCGTGATAGCGTTGTGGCAAAACGGTCTGCATACATACGCGACGATAGCGGTATTGGCGAGCGTTTTGACGCTCGCGTATTTGCTTTTGATGCAGCGAAAGGTGTTCTTCGGCAAACTGGCCGAGGGACTGACCGGCGTAAAGGAAGCCGGATGGGGTATAACTTTGCCGGCTACAATACTGGCGGCAATAACACTCGGCGTGGGTGTGTTATTCCCGTGGATGTTTAACAGTGTTTTGATGCCGATAAGCAGTTTTTTGAAATAAAGAAACAAACCCCCAGGCAGGCCTGGGGGCTAACCGATTACGAATTTTTGAAGAGTTGATATGGCAATAAATATCATACTTGGAGTATCGCTTGTGTTAGCAGCCGCGTGGACGGTAATGACGGCCCGCCTATTGCGCTCGGTGATAGGGCTGGCACTTACCAGCATGATTCTGACGATAATTATGTTCAAGCTCAATTCGCCGCTCGCGGCGGTTTTTGAGCTGTCGGTTTGCGCGGGATTGATATCCGCCATATTCATAAGCTGTATCAGCTTAACTCAGCGGCTGACCGATGAGCAGGCAGCGGCGAAACAAAAAGAGCGGTTTTCCAAATTCTGGCTTCTTCCTGTAATTCTTGTCTTGACTGGGGTGGCCCTGTACCAGGTTCATATCCCCCTTGATTTTCATTTACAGGTCGCACCAAGTGAAAGTGACGTCCGTAATATTATATGGAACTTGCGGCACCTTGACCTCGTTGGGCAGATCGTAATTCTGCTTGCCGGGGCATTTGGGGTGGTCGCGTTGTTTAAGGATTGAGCGAATGACCGAGATGCCGCAGGTATTCTGGCTTTTCAGTATAGGAGCGATACTTCTGCTGATAACGGGCTTTTACTGTCTAATAGTAACATACAACCTGGTTAGGGCACTGATAGGACTGGAGATTCTGACAAAAAGCGTAACGCTGTTTATTATCCTGGCCGGTTATGTCACCGACCGAATGGCGTTGGCGCAGGCGCTTGCCATCACACTGATAATTATCGAGGTGGTGGTGATTGCGGTAGCGGTTGGAATAGTTTTGTGCGTGTATAAGAACATTAAATCGATAGACGGAAGATTACTAAGAAATATCAAGGGATAAACCCCGTGAGATAAATAATTTCACGGGAATAACCATTAAAAACTTTATATCTCACGGGGTAAATGTAAATGCCAAATGAATTATTACTGACGCCACCTGTTGTGTTTATCGCAGTGCTGGTCGCAGCACTTTTCTTTGCGTATGTCTTGTCGAAGCTGTCGCTGAAGCCGAAGAGCGTACCCGCAGGGCTTACGAAGGAATACTCCTGCGGCGAGGACATCAAGACGCACATGATACAGCCCGACTACAGCCAGTTTTTCCCGTTCGCGTTTTATTTTACAATACTGCACGTTGTGGCGTTAATGATAGCGACAGTGCCAATGGCGACAATTCAGACGTTTATGATAGCGGTGGTTTACATACTCGGCGCGATTGTCGGGTTATTCGTTTTATACAAGAGGTAACCTCGATATGGGTTTAGTTCAGAAAATAGTAACGTGGGCGAGAATCAAGTCGCCGTGGATAATTCACTTCAACACGGGCGCATGCAACGCCTGCGACATTGAGATTATCGCGGCCCTTACGCCAAGATACGACGTGGAGCGATTCGGGGTGATATTAAAAGGCACGCCGAGGCACGCGGACGTTTTGGTTTGCTCAGGACCGGTTACAAGGCAGATAAAAGACCGGCTGATAAGAATATACGAGCAGATGCCGGAGCCGAAATTTGTAGTGGCGGTCGGGACCTGCGCCTGTTCGGGCGGGGTATTCAACGGCTGCTATAACGTCGAGGGCGGCATAGACGAGGTGATACCTGTTTCGGCATATATACCGGGATGCCCGGCAAGCCCCAAGGCGATTATAGACGGGGTGGTTAAACTGCTGGCGAGCGTAGACAACGCAGGAAAGCCCGCCAGGGAAACAGTAGTTAACGGAACATAATTGGGAGTGCCCCGTGTTAGTCGAAGAAGAAAAAATAAAACAGCAGTTAGTCGAGAGATTCGGATTGCCGGCGGAGAAGATAACTGTTCAGCGGGAAAGACGCATCTGGGCGGATGTGCCGGCGGCTAATTTTGGCGAGATTTTTGACTACGCGGTGGACAAACTTGGATTTGTAATTCTTGCGACGATAACCGGCCTTGATGAGGGGCCGACGCTCGGCGTGATTTATCACATAGCGAGAGAAAGTGGGATAATACTGAATTTACACATCAGTGTCCCGAAAGATAAACCGGTAATAAAAACAGTCAGTGCGAGATTCCCGGCGGCGGACGCTTACGAAAGGGAGATGGTCGATTTACTGGGTATGCAGGTAGAGGGCCTGCCGCCCGGCAACAGATACCCCCTGCCCGACGGATGGCCTGCGGGCCAGTACCCGCTCCGCAAGGACTGGAAAGCGGACACAATCGGTAAAACGCCCGTCTCGCCTGAATCGCAGGCGAGTCGAGGCGGGGAGGTAACAGAAAATGCCTGAGCGCGAAGTTAAATTAACGATAGGACCTCAGCACCCGATGTTGAAAGAGCCGGAAAGCTTTTTGCTGACGCTTAGGGGTGAGAAAATCACGGATATGACCGTCCGGCTGGGTTATAACCATCGCGGCATCGAGAAGGCCTGCGAACAGCGAACGTATATTCAGGATATGTACCTTGTCGAACGGGTGTGCGGGATATGCTCGCACTCACATTCGACATGCTTTATCCAGACGGTCGAGGAGATAGCCGGATTACAGGTGCCCAAACGGGGACTTTATATCCGCACACTGATTGCCGAGCTTGAGAGGATTCACAGCCATTTGCTGTGGGTAGGCGTAGCGGGACATGAAATCGGTTTCGATACGCTTTTGATGTACACGTGGCGCGACCGTGAGCTGGTGATGGACATACTGGCGCTGATTTCCGGCAACCGCGTCAACTACGGGATGAACACAATCGGCGGAGTAAGAAGAGATATAACCGCTGAACAGATACCGCAGATACTAAGCGCGATAGACACACTCGAAGAACGAACGAAATATTACATCCAGGTAGCCACACAGGAAATAACATTGCGAGAACGGCTGTCAGGAGTCGGAAAATTGTCGAAAGAAGATGCTACCCGCTTAGGTGCGGTAGGCCCGACGGCCCGTGCATCCGGAGTTGACAGGGACGTGAGACGCGACGACCCTTACGCGGTGTACGGAGAACTGAGCTTCAAGGTAATCACAGATGACCATCGTGACGTTTACGGCAGGACATTAGTGCGAGTAGGCGAGCTGATGGAATCGTATAAGTTAGTCAGGCAGATACTGAAACAGATGCCCGAAGGCCCGATAGCGGTAAAAGCACCGCGCAAGATTCCCGCGGGCCAGGCGATAAGCCGATACGAGGCGCCGCGGGGTGAGGACGTTCACTACGTCAAAGCAAACGGCAGCGATAAGCCGGAACGGGTGAAGGTGCGAGCGCCGACACTCGCAAACGTGCAGGTAGTCGCTCATATGTTAAAGGACGGGTACCTGGCGGATACGCCGATTGTGATAGCGGCGATTGACCCGTGCTTTTCGTGCACCGACAGGGCCATCGCGACGACGAACCTTGACAATGGCCGGACGGACAGGATGGACTGGCCGACGCTGCGGACATACGGCATTGATTGGTACAGCAAACAGGGAATTGATTTCGCGGAATTGAACCGAAAACTGAGGACTATGAGAGAGTCGAACTAATGGCACAGGCGTTGTTCAATATCTTTGTGTTTCCGGGGTTTTTATTCGTCGCGGCGTTCGGGCTGGCGGCGGAATACATCGACCGCAAACTTTACGCGCTGATGCAGAACCGGGTTGGGCCTCCGTGGTTTCAGCCCTTAGCCGATTTCATAAAGCTGTCGGCAAAAGAAGACGTAGTGCCGCAGCACGCCGACGCGATGGTTTTTAAGCTGATGCCGATTATCGCGATGACCTCGATTCTCACCTCGTTTCTTTATATACCGATGTGGGGTTCAAATGCGTTATTTGCATTCAAGGGCGATCTTGTCGTCGTGATGTATCTGCTGACTGTCCCCACGCTGACGTATTTTCTCGGCGGGTGGTATTCGCGGAGCGTATATTCGATGATTGGGGCGGCACGTTCGCTGACGCAGTTATTCGCGTATGAGATTCCGCTGTTTTTGAGCATACTGGCGCCGGCTATGCTTGCGGATACATGGTCGCTGAGCGGAATATCCGAATATTTCAGCGTTCATCCGTGGGCCATCCTGTTTAACATTGTTGGATTTGTAATCGCGATAATCGCCCTTTTAGGGAAACTGGAAAAGGTGCCGTTCGATATACCCGAGGCGGAAACGGAAATCGTCGCGGGGGCGTTTACCGAATACAGCGGGCGATTGCTTGCGATGTTCCGATTGGCGATTGATATGGAGCTGGTCGTCGGCGCGTCGCTATTGGCGGCGGTGTTCCTGCCCTTCGGTCTGCACTATGGGCCGGCGGCGGGATTTGCCTTATATCTCGTAAAGGTGCTGTTCGTAATAGGACTTATCTCGCTGGCTCGCACAATTGTCGCCCGGCTGAGAATCGACCAGATGATTAACTTTTGCTGGAAGGTCATCGCGCCTCTGGCGTTTTTGCAGTTCCTCTTGGACCTGATTCTTAAGGGGGTTCACAACTAATGTTTAGACCGGGAAAAATGACAAGCCAGGTGCTGCGGTCGCTTTTCAAGAAACCGGCGACGTCGTCGTATCCGTTTGTGAAAAAGCCGATGCCGAAGAATTTCCGCGGCAAGCTGCGTTTCTACCAGGAACGATGTATCGGCTGCAAAATGTGTATGAGGGATTGTCCGTCGGGAGCAATTACGATTAAACCCGTCGGCGACAAGAAATTCGTCGCTGAGATAGACCTCGCCAAATGCCTGTACTGTGCCCAGTGCGTCGATACCTGTCCCAAAAAAGCGCTCGAGGCCACGCCTGACTTCGAGCTGGCCCAACTCGAACACGGCAAACTCCTGATAGTTCTCGGCGCAGACACCGGCAACGGCACTAAAACAACTGAAAAATAAAAAAGACACGGATTAACACGGATTTACACTGTTTTTTTATTCATTTCCGCCGTAGGCGGATAAATCTCTGTGTCCCCTGTGTGCTCTGTGGCTAAAAATAAAACAAAGTTACTCTGTGGCTGATTTTGTTAAAGTCATTAAAACAAAAACTTGAAAATGCTAAACGGGTCGCGGTATTAGGCGTCGGCTCAGAATTACGCGGCGATGACGTCGTGGGGCTTCTGGTAGCAAAACAAATCGAGAAAACAATCACAAAGCAAACCACGTCGCCGGAAGTGCGTGTTTTTATAGGAGAGACGGCGCCGGAAAATCTCACGGGCGAGATAAAAAAGTTTCAGCCGACGCATTTGATAATTATCGACGCCGCCGAACTCAACAAAGAGCCGGGACATATCGAGATAATGGAACCCGGCACAATCGGCGGAACGTCATTTTGCACACACTCACTGCCGCTGGCGGTAATAATTGGTTATCTGCTCGAATCGTTCAAGTTTCAGGCGATAATCATCGGCATCCAGCCAAAGACGCTTGTATTCGGTGCACAGCCGACGAAAGTAGTTGTCGCCGCCGCCAAACACTTAGCCGAGACAATCACCAAACTGCTTACAAACAAATAACCTAAGCCACAGAGAGCACAGAGGACACAGAGAATTCAGTGTTTCAAGACCGCGGACAAGCCATAAACTCTTGACATTCTATTCTCGCCATACTAACCTAATAATAGAAAGCGTCGGATATTATTATATTGGAGTAATCGATGATGACATATTGGGATTATGTAACTGCAACAGCAATTGGGGCATTTTTAGCATTCCTATTCGGCCTTGCCCTGTTCTATATCAAAGAAAAATGTGTTAATACCGGCCAGAGAACGAAAGCTATCAAAAACCTGCTTTACGAATTTGAATACAATCTGAACCTGTTCGAGGAATACAAAAAGAAACTTACGGAGTGCATTACGGCGGTATCCGTTGATAAACGCAAGATTTACTTGAATCTGGACTATGATTTTGTGGGCACACATTTTGCGAAAAGATTTTACAACGAAGGATATCTTTCGGAATTCTTGCACCAAGAAGACATGAAAAGATGGAATATTTTTCTTTCCAAGCTCTCTCCGGGGAGTGATACTCATGTTAAAGAGGAAGTAGATAGGTGGCGAGAAAAAAACGGTGACAAAGAAAGCGTTTACAACGCCCTGAAAAACGAAATGGATGATATTCAGTTTGCCGTTGACATGACTAAATACCTTAAAACTAGAATTACACTTTAGGAGGTTGCTGAATCAGACCGAGGGAGAACTTTGCTTCCCCTGAAATATGAGTTTGGCTGATGGGCAATGCATAACAGCAACACAAAACCCATAGGTATTCCTGATTACCTTCAGAAGCTCTTGTCAATTGAGAAAAAATCAGAACTCAAGCGGTTTTGCAGAGACATTACTATTTCGTTGGATGATTTGACAAATCTGATAGTGAACTCGGCTATAATTGGGTACGTTCATCAGCGTGAGCATCATGAATATATACCTAAGCATCTACTTTATAGTGACGAGGAGATTGACTCGTTATTTGATTCGCCTGTAGGTGAAAAGCTAACTGGCAAAGCTGAGAAATGTTTAAACAAGATTTCTCAAACATTCAAGGAGAGACGGTGCCTCTCTTTGCATCTTTTTGTCAATTTATATAATCTAAAATGGCATCTTTTCTTTTTCGATCAGAATTCTGTACAGGGAAACCATTGGAAACATGGTGCCCATATTCACTTTGTGAATTACCTGTGGTCAAATCTGGACATCGATAACAATTGGGATGATTTTGACAAAATAGAAAACGGATCGTTTCATATTAGGTACAAAGATTAAGGTTGTGCGGATGAAATAAATTGATGGGCAGAGCTCCCCTACCAATTGCGGCGGAAATTGGAGTTTTAAATCCGTTGTCGTTCCGACAACGGCGAAACATGGCAGGCAAAATAAAAAGGGGACTTGCAAAACCGCAAATCCCCTTGTGTATCAACTTCAAAATCCGTTTCGGCGGATTAATCCTCGTCTCTAATTCTCATACCGTAGAAGGAACGTGCGACGAAGAAGGCCGAGATGACAAAGAAGACAATCGCCAGGGTGATATCGACCTTCCTGCTTAATACAAGTGCAAGCTCGATAGCCAGGACGCCGAACAGGGTGCTGAACTTGATGATGGGGTTCATCGAGACCGAAGATGTGTCCTTGAAGGGGTCGCCGACGGTGTCGCCGACAACGGTTGCGGCGTGCAGAGGGGTGCCCTTTTCCCTGAGGTCAACTTCGACGTACTTCTTGGCGTTGTCCCATGCGCCGCCGGCGTTTGCCATAAAGATTGCCTGATAGAGGCCGAACAAGGCGATTGAAATCAGGTAGCCGATGAAGAAATACGGGTCAAGGCAGGCGAAGGCAAGCGTGCTGAAGAATATGACCAGAAACAGGTTTATCATACCCTTCTGGGCGAATTTGGTGCAAATCTCGACGACCTTGTTGCTGTCTTCACTGGATGCCTTGGTCGCGCCTTCGAGCTTGATATTGTCTTTGATGAACTTCACGGCGTGATATGCGCCGGTAGATACGGCTTGTGTCGAGGCAGCCGTGAACCAGTAGATTACCGCGCCGCCGGCCATCAAGCCAAGCAGGAACGGCGGGTGCAGAATCGACAGGTTTGCGAGTAATTCGGGCTTGAGGCCCTGAGTGAGAATAATGATGATTGAGAAAATCATCGTGGTCGCACCGACAACTGCGGTGCCGATGAGCACGGGCTTGGCGGTCGCTTTGAATGTGTTGCCCGCGCCATCTGCCTCTTCGAGAAATCTCTTGGCCTTGTCGAAATTCGGCTCGAAACCGAATTCCTTTTTGATGTCCGCTTTGATATTCGGAATACTCTCAATCAGCGAAAGCTCATAAACGGACTGCGCGTTATCCGCCACGGGTCCGAATGAGTCAACGGCGATTGTTACAGGCCCCATACTGAGGAAGCCGAACGCAACGAGACCGAACGCGAAGACCGACGGAGCAATCATCATTACGTCTAAGCCGGTCGTGCTTACGCCATAGGCGATTGCCATCAAGCCCATGATGCACAGGCCCATCCAGTATGCGCTGAAATTGCCAGTGCAGAAGCCCGCGAGAATGGTCAGCGGCGCCCCGCCCTTCCGGGAGGCGTTGACAATGTTCTGAACATAAGCCGATTTGACGGCTGTGAACATATTGACCATCTCAGGAATCAATGCACCCGCGATTGTGCCGCAGGTGATAATCGAGGCGAATTTCCACCACATAGAGCCGTCGCCGAGATTCGGCAGGACAAGCCAGGAAACGAAATAGGTCAGACCGATTGAGACAAACGAGGTCAGCCATACAAGTGACAGCAGCGGCTTCTCAAAGTCCATTTTGTCAACGTCTTCGAATCGGGCTTTTGCTACGGCGGCATTTATCCAGTAGGAAACGCTGCTTGTGAAAATCATTACAAGCCGCATCACAAAAAGCCAGACAAGGAGCTGGACTTGTATAGCCGGCTCTTTGACTGCCAGCAGTATGAATGAAATCAGCGCGACGCCTGTAACGCCGTAGGTTTCGAAACCGTCGGCGGTCGGGCCGACTGAGTCGCCCGCGTTATCGCCCGTGCAGTCGGCTATGACACCCGGGTTGCGTGCGTCGTCTTCCTTGATATTGAAGACGATTTTCATAAGGTCGGAGCCGATATCGGCGATTTTGGTAAAGACGCCGCCTGCGATTCTCAGCACGGATGCGCCCAAGGATTCGCCGATGGCAAAGCCGATAAAGCAGGAGCCGGCGTATTTGGGGTTGATGAACAGAAGGATGCAGAGCATAACGAACAGCTCGATACTGATGAGCAGCATACCAATGCTCATACCGGATTTGAGCGGAATTTCGTAAACCGGGAATGGTTTGCCTTTTAAGCTTGCGAAGGCCGAGCGAGAATTGGCAAAGGTATTAATTCTCATGCCGAACCACGCGACGGTATAGCTGCCCGCGATACCGACCAAGCTGCATGCGAGGATTATAGCAACCGTGGCATTCGGCATTTCACGCAGCAGGTGGAAATAGACCCATATAATTATTGCGACGAGGGCCCACAGGATAAGAATGAATTTGCCCTGTGTTAACAGGTATGTCTTGCAGGTGCCGTAGATAAGCTCAGAGATTTCGAGCATCGACTTATGCACCTTCATTTTCTTAATACGGGAGTACTGCACCATGCCGAAGACCATACCGAAGACGCATATCACCAGCCCCCCGATTAACAACGACCAGCCGTCAATCCTGTCTCCGAAGAATTTGACTGACTTGAGGTCGGGCAATATCAGATCGGCTTCGCTGGCCATTGCCGCCGGCACGCCGCACAACAAGGCGACCACCGATGCCAAAACCACTCTCATTGGCGTCAAAACACCACTTTTAACCCTCGTTTCCACTATGTTCTCCTTAAAAATTCAGGTAATAAGACGTTACACCATTGCAAACCAGAAACATAAAACCAAGTAGTTTAACCGGAAAATCAGCAAATGCAAGTATTTTGCTGACTTAAATAAAGTCGGCTAACAGCACTGAAAAGCTTGATTTTTGGGGACAGGTTAGCCCCTTAGATTTCAGATTTCAGTCGGGACAGGTTTTTTCGCGGTTTTTGTTAAAAATAACGGGTTGTCCCGCCGCGGGAAATACAATTATGCCGCAAAATCATAATTTGCCTATGACCTTCAACCTGTGTATCGTTTCTAAGCAGGTCCGCGTATTGTGATAAGGGCATTTCCATTCGGATACCTTTGGGTCGGTTAAATTGGGCGAGCCGTCGCGCGAGACCTTCATAAACCATTCGCCCCCTTTGTGGTCAACAATGCAGCGGTCGATGAAATTCCAGCAATTCAAAGCGGCTTGGAGAAAATACTTTTTGCCTGAAAGCTGATAGGCGTTTAGAAACCCCACAACCGCTTCTGCTTGAGGCCACCACTCCTTGTCTGAATTGATTATTTTGCCCCCCCTGCCCTCGTAAAGCAATCCGCCATCCTTATCAAGGCCTTCCTTGAAAACCACTTCCGCCATTTTAATGGCAACATCGGCGACCTCTTTTTTTATCGCGGGCTTTTCGAGAATTTCCGCCGCCTCATAAAGCAGCCAACTTCCCTCGATGTCGTGGCCAAAGGTATATGAATCCGATTTTGGCCGCCAAAGCTCGTCGAAGAAGTGATTGAAGTGAAATGTTTTGCGGTCGATGATGTGCTTTGTAAAGTTATATATAAGGCCGAGAATTTTCTCAGCAACTATCGGCTTGTGCTTGCAGCGATACAAATTGGTATAGCTCTCGATGACGTGAAGGTGGTTATTCATCGACTTTTTTTCGTTCATATCCTTGTCACTGAGCCGTGCGCCTTCGGCTACCGTCCAGTCGCGGTTGCATATCTCGAAATAACCGGTATTTACTTTGTCGAAGCTGTGCCGCTCGATAAGCTCGAACATCTCGTTTGCCCGCGCAAGTGCGCCTGCGTCTTTTGTCGCGAGATAGTATTCGGCAAGCGCGTAAATATAAAACGCCTGCCCGTAAATTTTTTTCGAGTCATCCACGCATTGCCCGCGGTAATCAACCTGCCAGAACACCCCGCCGAATTGAGTATCCCAGAAATATCTGTTCAAATAATCGTAAGCCCTTTTAGCCAGTTCGAGGTGTTTGGGGTCGGCGTCAAAGCGATATATCGCCGCAAACGTCCAGAGGATTCTGGCGTTGAGTATCAATCCTTTGCCTGCGTGTTTATCTTTTACCAGGTTACGGCCGACGTAGCCCGCGAAACCGCCGAATTCATTATCAACCGTGTGCTTTTGCCAGAACGGGATAATATTCTCGTATAATTCGCTTCTGACTCGTTTTTGAAATGCCTCTAAATCCTTTTTAATCATAGCTGTCCGCATCCTTAATTCTTCCAAGTTTCGTTCAGAAACAACCTATGTTAGATGTTATCTGCTGATGCCGGATGAAGCAATCGTATTAACACCTAAACGCCCCTACCCTTTGCAGAAAACCTTGACTCGTAAGGGGCGATTTTGGTATTATAATTATGCGGATATCAGCCCTCTGTAGCCGTTCTATTTGAACAAGGCCCACCAAATAGCGTAATGTTTCAGGTTAGCTGTTAATTTGGGGAGGATTGACGCAATATAAGTTAAGGGGCAAGCGTCTTATAACGATAGTATCTTAAAAGAGTTATGTGTTTTTTTTAGGAATATACCGTGAAGAAAGCAATTTTACTGATAGTTGTAATCGGAATAGTAGCCGGAATAGCGGGCGGATGGTGGTATTTCAACAAGGGCAAGGCGAAAAATGTCACATTTCGCACCGCCGAGGTAACACGCGGCGACATCCTTTCAACCATAAGCGCGACGGGAACGGTCGAGCCGGAAGAACTGGTGGACGTCGGCGCACAGGTTGCCGGACAGGTTCTTGCCTTCGGCAAAGACGAAGAAGGCAATGAGGTTGACTACGGCTCACCAGTCGCGGAAGGCACGCTGCTGGCGAAAATTGACGACACGACTTACGCCTCAGATGTCGCCTTGGCCACCGCACAGTTGGAACAGGCCAAAGCAGGAGTGGAAAGTTCTCAGGCCGACCTTTTGCAATTGAAAGCGAAGCTCGACCAGGCCCGGTTGGATTGGGACCGTGCCCAGAAGTTAGGACCTTCTGAGGCATTAGCCAAGAGCAGTTATGATTCGTATAAGGCGGCTTTCGAGGTTGCGCAGGCCAACGTGGCGGTAGGCGATGCGGCGATTTTGCAGGCCAAGGCGGCTGTCAATCAGGCCGAGGCGACGCTTCAAAAAGCCAAACGTAATCTGGCATTCTGCACCATTACATCGCCGGTCAATGGCGTCATTATTGACCGCCGGGTCAACATCGGGCAAACGGTGGTGTCGAGCTTGAATACGCCGAGTTTGTTTTTGATTGCCAAGGACCTCAAAAGGATGCAGGTATGGGTTTCCGTCAATGAGGCCGACATCGGAAAAATTTACCAGGGCCAGCCGGTAACATTTACCGTCTCAACATACGAAGGCCATACGTTTAAGGGTGTGGTAGGCAATATTCGACTCAACGCGACTATGACGCAAAACGTCGTTACCTACACAGTAGAGGTCGTCACGGACAACTCAAGCGGCAAATTGCTTCCTTACCTGACCGCAAACGTTAATTTCGAGGTCAGCCGGCGAGACAATGTGCTGCAGGTCGCAAACGCGGCACTTAGATGGAAACCCAGGACTGAGCAGGTTGCGCCGGAATATCAATCGGTATTGAATGACTCCGCCGAGCAGGGTAGAGGTTCAGGGAAAAAACAGCGTGACCCTAATGCGCCACAGACACATGTCTCAAATTACAAGAAAGCCACGTTGTGGGTAAGCGAGAACGGCTTCGTCCGGCCAATCAAGGTACTCGCGGGCACAAGCGACGATACGATGACTGAAGTGCAGGGCGTGGGTTCGACAAGCTCACCACAGGACGAGCTTAAAGAAGGTCTCCAGGTAATCACCGGAGAACAACTGATATCTGCGGGCAGTACGGGGACGGTTAATCCGTTCACGCCGCAAATCGGACGACCCAGGCCGGCAGGACGTTAATAAATTTTGCGGACTCGCTGCGAACACTATGGAACTGATTGAACTGAAAAATATTTACAAGACCTATTATATGGGCGACATTGATGTCCCCGTTCTCAAGGGTATTACACTCTCAATCGGCAAGGGAGAGTTTGTCGCGCTGATGGGGGTATCGGGGTCAGGTAAAAGCACGCTGATGAATATTTTAGGATGCCTTGACCACCCTACGTCCGGCGAATACTGGCTTGAGGAGCGGGAAATATCGAGGATATCCGCCGACGAACGGGCAAATCTGAGAAATCATAAAATCGGTTTTGTGTTTCAGAATTTCAATCTTCTGGCCCGCACAAGCGCGCTTGAAAACGTGATGATGCCTTTGTCATACACGCGGGAGCATTTATCGGATAAAGAGGTAAAACACCGCGCCGAAGAGCTTCTGAACCGGGTCGGGCTTGGCGACAGGATGCACCACGAGCCATCGGAATTATCAGGCGGTCAGCAGCAACGAGTCGCAGTCGCCCGCTCGCTGATTAACAGGCCCTCGGTGCTTTTCGCCGATGAGCCGACGGGCAACCTCGACTCGAAAACAAGTGAAGAGATGCTTGCGATGTTTAAGCAGCTCAACGTGGAGGAGGGCATCACAGTTATTATCGTAACGCACGACCCGAATGTCGCCCGACATACTCAGCGGCAGATTCGTATTCACGACGGCTTAATCGTGAACAGCCAAACATCGCAGGGAGGTTCGCAATGAGGTTATTCCGCATAATGCGAATAGTGCGAACGGCGCTTCGGGCGATAGGCAAAAACCCAATGCGGACAATGCTGACGATGCTGGGCATAATCATCGGAGTCGGTGCGGTAATCGCGATGATGGAAATCGGCAGCGGGTCATCGAACGCCATTGCCAAAACCATTGCGAGAATGGGCGCAAACACCCTTCTCGTTCTGCCCGGCGCCGCCACAAGCGGAGGTATCGGCTTTGGCGCAGGCAGCAGCATGACGCTTACACCGCAGGATTGCGACGCGATTATCCGGGACTGCCCTGCCGTTAAAAGCGCCGCCCCTCTTGTTCGCGCCAGAGGCCAGGCGGTATATCAGGACCGCAACTGGGTCCCGATGAGCATTTACGGAACGACCGCCGATTACCTCGATGTCCGGGACTGGACCGATTTGGATCAGGGCGAGATTTTCACCGACAAAGACGTTCGTAATTCGACAAAGGTATGTCTTATCGGCCAGACGATTGCGCGGGAGCTTTTCCAGGGTAATTCGCCGATAGGAAAAGAAATGCGGGTTCTGAACATATCATTTAAGGTCGTCGGAGTCCTCAGCAGCAAAGGCGCAAATATGATGGGTATGGACCAGGACGACATTATCCTTGCGCCATGGACGACTATAAAATTCAGGGTCGGCGCTTCGTCTTCAACATCGAGCAGCACATCATCAAGCACAACATCGACGACAAGCTCTCCAAGCCAGTTATATCCTAATTCATTAACTTCTCTATACCCGGTGCCTTCGGACACGCAGGCGGCGGATAATCCTCAGCCGGTGCGGTTCACCAACGTTGACCAGATTGTGGCTGCGGCGAATTCCACGGCTGAAATTCCTCAGGCAATAGACCAGATAACCGCCCTTTTGCGAGAACGTCATCGTATACGCGACCCTAAAGACGATGATTTTAATATCCGCAATATGACCGAGATGACAAATGCGTTATCTTCCACAACGACACTTATGACTAAGCTCCTGCTTGCTGTAGCGCTTATTTCTTTGATTGTCGGCGGGGTGGGAATAATGAACATAATGCTGGTATCAGTTACGGAGCGGACGCGGGAAATAGGTTTACGAATGGCGGTTGGCGCAAGGGCGAAGGATATCCTGCGACAGTTCCTGATAGAAGCCGTGGTTCTGTGTCTTGCAGGCGGGATTTTGGGTATTATCCTGGGCTGTGGCGGGTCGTATCTTATAACCCGCTTTTTGCGCTGGCCCACGGAAACATCAATGGCGGCCATTGTAGCTTCGGTTGTCGTCTCAGCAAGCGTTGGAATCGTTTTCGGCTATTACCCGGCATGGAAGGCATCTCGTCTGGACCCGATTGAGGCATTACGATACGAATGAAAAACATACATTACAAAATCATTGTTGTCCCTGTATTTTGTCTTTACCTGCTGATGCAGGCGGGATGCACGGTTGGCCCCGATTACAAACCACAGGATGCAAACACCCCTGCAGGCTGGGTAGGAACGAAAAATGCCGCATCGCCGGATACAACGCTGCTGAAATGGTGGACGGAATTTAACGACGCCAACCTCACGTCATTAATCGAACGCGCGATGAAATCGAATCTCGACCTCAGGCAGGCCGAGGAACGAATTCGCCAGGCCAGGGCCGCAAGCGGCGTTGCAAACGCAGGATTCTGGCCCACCGCCGACGCAACCGGAAGTTTAAAACGCAGCCGTACACCTGCTTCTACAATCGCGCCGGCAACAATGACTAACCTGTTTCAGGCAGGTCTTGACGCCGCGTGGGAGCTTGATATATTCGGAGGGACAAGGCGGAATATCGAGGCAGCCGAGGCCGACATTCGGGCGTCTATCGAGGACCGACGCGACGTTCTGGTGACTCTTGTATCCGAACTGGCGATTAACTACGTTCAACTCCGCGGCTATCAGCAGGAAATAATCATCGCCCAGAACAACCTCAAGGCACAGCAGCAAAGCGCCGAGGTGGTTCACAAACGTTATGAAGGCGGCTTCGTCAGCGCGCTTGACGTCGCAAACGCCGACGCACAGGTCGCCACGACAATGTCTCAAATTCCTTTACTGGAAACCTCCGCGCAACAAACGATTTACAATATCAGCGTGCTGCTTGGGCAGGAGCCCGCGTCTTTGCTGGAAGAGCTTTCCCCTGCCTCATCGATACCCCTTACGCCGCCCGAAGTGCCGACTGGTCTGCCGTCGGAGATACTCCGTCGTCGTCCCGATATCAGGCGAGCCGAGGCACAAATTCATTCCGCTACTGCCCTTATAGGCGTTGCGACGGCGGATTTATTTCCGAAGTTTAATCTTGCCGGCAATATAGGCGTCAGCGCATCGAAACCCGGCGACCTGCGCTGGAACCAGCGTTCGTGGTCATTTGGACCGTCGGCAAGCTGGGAGATATTCAACGCGGGCCGGGTAAGTTCCAATATCGAGGTCCAAAAGGCGCTCCAGCAACAGGCAGTGCTTACTTATAAAAAGGCCGTCCTGACTGCCATTCAGGACGTCGAGAACGCCCTTATCGCATATACCAATGAACAGGAGCATCACAAGGCGCTTATTGACGCCGTCACAGCAAACCGAAGGGCCGTTGATCTCTCCACCCAGCTTTATGTCGAGGGACAGACCGACTTCCTCAGTGTACTTGTAGCACAAGGGTCGCTTTATAGTTCCGAAGATGCCCTGGTTCAAAGCACACGTAATCTCTCTACGGATTTGATCGCGCTCTACAAAGCCCTCGGAGGGGGCTGGGACAGCCAGTCGCCGGACAGCGATTAGTCCTATAATACAACAGCAAGAACCTTTTCTCCTAATTCGCCCATTTTAAGTAAATACTGTCGCCGAAATTGACGAAAGACAATTGTAAGGGGTTTTGAAATCCGGTTCTGTTTGAGCATAATATATATGGAGCAATGCCGCTATTTTTCGGCAGTTTGACAAAAGGAGCGATGAAATGGGAATTCAGGATTTATCGGAAAATACACTTCTTGTTGACGCGTCTCCGGAACCGAGCTTGAACGAAGAGCTTGCGAACGTTACTGACGTGGTGCGTGAAAGAGGTGATTGCGACGTTATCATTGACTTCAAACGCGTGGATATCGTCACGTCATCGAGCTTGTCAAAGCTCCTTAAACTGCGGAAGCTGCTGATGGATTGCAACCACACGCTGGTGTTGTGCAGTGTGGCGACGGCGACAAAGGGAATCTTTTCGGTAACCGCGCTCGATGGCGTATTCACAATGGTGCTCAACCAGGTCGCGGCACAGGCGTCAATAGACACCCAAACCGCAAACCTGCGGCTCTAATGAACATAACC
Source organism: Sedimentisphaerales bacterium (assembly GCA_049513025.1). GTDB lineage: Bacteria > Planctomycetota > Phycisphaerae > Sedimentisphaerales > Anaerobacaceae > Fen-1362. The sequence continues at coordinate 42,043 of JBEKWM010000014.1, read as the reverse complement.
TTTTCTGTCACCAAAGCCCCGTCCAGGTAAACCCGAACTGGGCTTTTTTTATGCCAAAATAGCGTCATAAAAACTCTTTCGCCCCCCCGTCAGGACTCGGGACAATCGAATGAGGCCTTGCAAAAGGGGCATACGAGCCGCATAATGAAGGAAGAATCATTTTAAGAAAGGTTTGTTATGAAAATTGCGTATTTCGATTGTTTTTCCGGCGCGGCAGGCGATATGATTGTCGGGGCGATGCTCGACGCAGGGCTGGATTTCGAGTTCCTCAAGAGCCAGATTGCAACTTTGGGTTTGAAGGACCTCGGCCTGAAGGTCGATGAAACGAAACGCGCTGGCCTGCGCGCGATGCACTTTATCCCCCTTGTCAAAGAGGAACACCACCATCGTCACCTTAGCGACATAATCAAAATCATCAATGGCAGCAAAATAGGCGAAAAGCCAAAGCAAACGGCCATCGCCATATTTGAACGTCTGGCAAAGGCGGAGGCAGCGGTGCACGGCAAAGAGCCAAATGATATTCATTTTCACGAGGTCGGCGCATTAGATTCGATTGTCGATATCGTATCAGCCGCAATTGGATTTGACGCACTCGGAATAGAAAAGGTTTATTGCTCGACGCTGGCAGTCGGAGGCGGACAGGTCAAAGCGACCCACGGGATAATGCCGGTGCCTGCGCCGGCGACAGCGGAATTGCTGAAGGGTGTGCCGACAGTCGGCGGGCCGATTGATAAGGAATTGCTCACGCCAACCGGAGCAGCAATCCTTACAACGGTCGCAGAAGATTTTGGTGTAATGCCTCCAATGAAAATTGAGGCGACAGGTTACGGGGCGGGAACATTAGACAGCGAGCACGTGCCAAATGTTGTGCGCCTGATTCTGGGCCAGTCGGTGGAAGATTCGGCGACAACAACCGACAGGGTTTGTCTGCTTGAGACAAATATCGACGACATAACAGGCGAGATAATTGCGCACACGATGGACAAACTTCTTACGGCTGGAGCTTTGGATGTGTTTACAACGCCGATTGTTATGAAGCAGGCCCGCCCTGCCGTCAAACTGACCGTCATCTGCCAGACAGCCGACATCACCCGGCTGGAAGAAATGATTTTCGAGGCAGGGATTACATTCGGTATCCGCAGGCAAATCGTCGAGCGAAGCAAATTAGCGAGGGAGTTTGTAACGGTGGCGACGCGATTCGGGAATATAAAAATCAAGGTCGGAAAACGGGACGGCAAAATTGTTGCTGTCAAGCCCGAATTCGCGGACTGCGCCAGGGCAACACAGGAGCATAACGTGAGCGTCAAGGAGGTTATGCAGACGGCAATCACAGAATTTAAAAAGACCAAATAGTTGTTCTAACACGAAGCGAGACGAACGAAGTAATCTCGCCTGCGGCGGATAAATCTAAATCGCTGAATGCAAGGTTTTTCAACGGCCTCACAGTTACCTGTATTTTGCCCACCTGCGGTTTTATCATCAGTTTATTGTTGTTTACCATCTTTAGCTGAGTGGGTATACTCGCTACTATGAAAATTAAATCATTATTGGTTTTGATACTTATGCCGGTTTTGTCGCTAACGATAGCGGCCAACGCGGCTGAACCTAACAACGTGGGAAACATACTAAAGGGAAACGGCTTCGACTGGCTCTTTGGTAAATGGGAAACGATAAGCGATTCGAATCAAAAGTTTGAAGCAGAGTTTGAACTGGAAGCTGATGGTTATGCAATTTCTATAGAGGCGAAAGCCGGTAAAAATGAACATACCGGTATTGTCTATTATTCACCGGTTCAAAAGGCGATTCTTTATACGGGCATTGACAGCTCAGGCCGCATCTATACAGGGACGTGGGAAATAAGAGGCGACAAACTTATCTTAAACATTGAGCTGACTGTTCCCGACGGCGCAACAAGCCATTTTGTCAGGTATCTCTCAAAGGTTGATACCGATACGATAAAATCGGTTACTTATAATGTTGTCGATGGCAAACGCTCCGAAGAGCCGATCGGCACACTCGTATTCAAGCGCGATAAATAAAACAATAGCCGCTGCTCTTTCCTCAACCCCAAATTCTCCCCGAACGGCTGATTACACCCCTGCGTATTAAAGAGTAGAAGTAATATGAGGGCATAAAAATGAAGCTCAAATACGCGGGAATCGCGGTTTTAGGTATTGCGTTGGCTGCATTGGCTGTGCAAAAGGGAGAAAAACAAATGACTACCAATAAACTGACTCCCGAAGAAGAATATGTAATTGTGAACAAGGGCACCGAAGCCCCCTTCTCAGGAGAATACCTCAACAACAAAGAACCGGGCACATACGTCTGCAAGCGTTGCGGTGTGCCTCTCTATCGCAGTAGCGACAAATTCGACGGGCATTGCGGCTGGCCCTCTTTCGACGACGAAATCGCCGGCGCAGTAAAACGCGTCCCAGACCCCGACGGCTCTCGCACTGAGATTATTTGCGCCAATTGCGGTGCACATCTCGGCCATGTATTCACAGGCGAGGGCCTCACTGACAAAGACATAAGACATTGCGTCAATTCAATTTCGCTCGTTTTTGTTCCAGCCGCAAAAGCAGACGCCAACGACCCCAACAGCAAACCTTCCACAAAGGCATATTTCGCGGGCGGCTGCTTCTGGGGCGTCGATTATTGGCTCAAGTCCGCTCCGGGCGTCATCTCAATCCGCGCCGGCTATATGGGTGGAACCACAAAGCATCCCACCTACGAGCAGGTCTGCACGGGCAAAACCGGGCACTGCGAAACTGTCGAGGTCGTCTTCGACCCCAACAAGACCGCTTACGAGGACCTCGCCAAGCTCTTTTTCGAAATCCACGACCCCACTCAGCGTAACCGTCAGGGGCCTGACGTCGGCTATCAATACCGCTCCGCCATTTTCTACGCGGACCAACAGCAAAAGCAAATTGCTGAACGCCTGATTGAGCAGTTAAAGAAAAAAGGCCTTAAAGTCGTTACATCGGTTGAGCCTGCAAAAGAATTCTGGCCCGCCGAGGACTACCACCAGGACTACTACGGCAAGAACGCCGGCCAGCCCTATTGCCACTTCCGAACCAAGCGTTTCTAATCGAGCGCATTTCGCCCCTCAACTTGTCCGCCTATGGCGGATTTATTGAGGGGTTCAGCTATCGCAACTTATTGTGTGGGTTTATCGGCGCTGTTTATAAGGTTCGGCCTTCTCTCTTCAATCTCTTCTCAAGCCGTTTCTCTTTTAACGTTTTTTGCGGCTTCTTTTTTACATCTTTTTTAACATCATGACCTTTGGACATACATTATCCTTTCCTGATACTTCGTATTCAATAGTTTCCCAAACAACAGGGACAACTGTTTCAATTCTACCCATGCCCCGCTTTTTTTCAACGCCAAAATTCTCCGCTGTTTTGCCTTGACATTCTTTTTCCCCTAAACTAAATACCCAACAATAAGCGTTGGATTTATTATGTTTGGCATCACAAATGATTACACGGCAAGTAACAGAACCGCATCGAGTTAAGGGCAATTCCCGCCGAATAATCAATAATCATTTATCAATAATCGATTTGGTCTGGAACATAACGTTGAGGTCCGCCGTATACCCCTATTAGACGCGGTTTTTTTGGGGGGGGGTGAAAAAAAATAAAAAAATTTCATAAAAAATTGTTGACGCACAGTCGATAATCCAATATGCTTGATGTGCTGATGCTGGTGTTAACGCTTTTATATGCCAGTACGGATTTATCCGGCGTAGCATTAGCGAAGACGGATGTGGGTGGAAAGAGTAGGTGAAATTGAACAGCAATTTCAGAGTGTTGAAGGTTTTGCCTTAGCTGAAGGGGCGGAATAGTATCTAAGTAACCGCTGGCAGTTAGGCAGCGGTTTTTTTATTGCTCTTTTTTAAGTGTATAGTTAAACTATTCGACCTTGACCGATTAGTTTTCAGTGATGAGCGTTGAGTTTTGAGTTGTTTTTCGTGACCCAAAACTAAAACTAAAAACTCGAAATTATTGTCGTTCGGGCTCGTAGCTCAGTCGGTTAGAGCGCACGCCTGATAAGCGTGAGGTCGGAAGTTCGATTCTTCCCGGGCCCACTCGGAATTTAAGATTTGAGACCTGTTCTCCGTAGCTTTAGCGAAGGGGGATTTCAAATCTGATATTTCCGTAATAGGGGCTCCGGGGACGTAGCTCAACTGGGAGAGCGTTGGCTTTGCAAGCCAGAGGTTGCCGGTTCGATCCCGGTCGTCTCCATTGAATTCGCCAAAGGCGAATTCAATGCCCTGAGCAAATTCCGATTTGTCGGGATGCGTCGAAGGGCATAGTTTTACCCCCCCTTCTCATTAGGGGGCAGCAGGTTAGCCCAAAGGTTAATCCTTTGGGTTATCTGGTACAGTTGTTTGACAAGTTAATATGCGGGTGTAGTAAATTTTTTTGGTCTTTCTAATACGTGGTGTTCCATCTTTCACAAAGTGGAGCGCAATGTCTGGATATTTTTTTTGGCGATTACTCATTATGACCAATCAAAGATTGATATGGTCAAGTTACTAAGAGTGTATGGGGAATGTCTTGGTGCCGAGAGGCGATGAAGGACGTGGCTGACTGCGATAAGTCCGGGGCAGGTGTCGAGCAACCGTTAATCCCGGAATCTCCGAATGGGGAAACCCGACATGACTGGGCAACCAGTTCTTGTCATCTCCGGCTGAATGTATAGGCCGGCTGAAGCGAACGCAGGGAACTGAAACATCTAAGTACCTGTAGGAAAAGAAATCAACCGAGACTCCGTCAGTAGCGGCGAGCGAAGACGGATATAGCCCAAACCAGGAAGCTTGCTTCTTGGGGTTGCGGGCGCTGATTAGGAGTTACAAAGGTAACGCAAGCAGAATCTTCTGGAAAGTTGAGCCATAGCAGGTGATAGCCCTGTATGCGACTGCGTGCACCCTCCGTTACATCAGCGTTCCAGAGTAGCACGGAGCTCGTGGAACTCCGTGCGAATCAGGGGGGCCCACCCTCCAAGGCTAAATACTACTCGGCAACCGATAGTGAATCAGTAGGGCGATTGAACGATGAAAAGAACCCCTATTAGGGTAGTTAAAAGAACCTGAAACCATACACTTACAAGCTGTGGAAGTCCTATGACCCGTCTTCGGGCGGGTAATGGATGACCGCGTGCCTTTTGCTTAATGAACCGGCGAGTTACCGTTTGTGGCAAGGTTAATCCCCTAAGGGGAGTAGCCGTAGCGAAAGCGAGTCTGAATAGGGCGATATAGTCGCAGGCGGTACGACGCGAAACCACGTGATCTACTCATGGCCAGGATGAATCAGCCGTAAAAGGCTGAGGAGGTCCGAACTCATTAACGTTGAAAAGTTATGGGATGAGCTGTGAGGAGGAGTAAAAGTCTAATCAAACGTGGAGATATCTCGTACTCTCCGAAATAGCTTTTGGGCTAGCCTTGAGGAAGTACTTTACGGGGGTAGAGCTACTGAATGGGGTTAGGGGCCTACCCGGTCACCTGCCCCAACCAAACTCCGAATACCGTAAAGTGTACCTCGGGAGTCAGTCTACGGGAGATAAGTTCCGTGGTCGAAAGGGAAACAACCCAGCCCGCCAGCTAAGGTCCCAGAATCCTGCTAAGTTATTAAGGAAGTTGGATTGCGGAGACAGCCAGGATGTTGGCTTAGAAGCAGCCACCATTTAAAAAGTGCGTAATAGCTTACTGGCCGAGCAGTCCGGCGCCGATAATGATCGGGAATAAGCAGGATACCGAAGCTGCGGATTACCAGACGGGTTCGCCTGTCTGGCAGTGGTAGGAGAGCGTTGCTGCCAGCATAGAAGCCGCACGGAGACGAGCGGTGGAGCGGCAGCAAGTGATTATGCCGGTATGAGTAACGATAAAACAGGTGAGAATCCTGTTCGCCGAAAGCCTAAGGTTTCCTGGGGAAGGTAAATCCGCCCAGGGTTAGTCGGTCCCTTAGTTGAGGCCGAAAGGCGTAGACGATGGACAGCAGGTTAATATTCCTGCACTATGTACCAAAGGTTATAACTGTGGGGGCGACGCGGAAGCAACGGTTGGAAGCCGACTAGTAGTGGCTATTGTGCCCGTGTTGTTGTCGGTTGGTAAATCCGCCGACACAAAACAATACGGGACCGCGAGGGCCGATTTAAGATGCCTGAGCAACCCGAAATTCCGCCAAGAAAAACCTCAAACAGGACAATGGTGCTTAACCGTACTAAAACTGACACAGGTAGGCAAGGAGAATATCCTAAGGCGCTCGAGAGAACCGTCCTTAAGGAACTAGGCAATTTGACCCCGTAAGTTCGCAATAAGGGGTCCCTACAGGGGCATTTAAGCAATTAGGTGCCTGCTGAGGGCGCAGTGAAGTGGCTCTGGCGACTGTTTATCAAAAACACAGTTCTCTGCTAACTCCAAAAGAGGATGTATAGAGAATGACGCCTGCTCGGTGCTGGAAGGTCAAGGAAGTCGGTCATTGGGTAGCAATACCTGAAAAGCTGGCGACCGAAGCCCCAGTAAACGGCGGCCGTAACTATGACGGTCCTAAGGTAGCGAAGTTCCTTGTCGGGTAAGTTCCGACGTGCATGAATGGCGTAACGACTGGAGTAGTGTCTCAAGGACGGACTCGGTGAAATTGTAGATGCGGTGAAGATACCGCATTCCCGCGGCAAGACGGAAAGACCCCATGAACCTTTACTGTAGCCTGGTATTGATGCCTGACATAACTTGCGTAGGATAGGTGGGAGGCGATGATGTCCCGATTTCGGTCGGGGCGGAGCCACCGTTGAAATACCACCCTTGTTCTGTTTGTCATCTAACCGTGACCCGTGAAACCGGGCATGGTACAGTGCCAGGTGGGCAGTTTGACTGGGGCGGTCTCCTCCTAAAGAGTAACGGAGGAGTTCAAAGGCATACTCAGCGCGGTTGGCAATCGCGCTTGGAGCGCAAGGGCAAAAGTATGCTTGACTGCAAGACTTATAGGTCGAGCAGGTGCGAAAGCAGGACCTAGTGATCCGGCGATTCTGTGTGGAAGGGTCGTCGCTCAACAGATAAAAGGTACTCTGGGGATAACAGGCTGATCTCCCCCGAGCGTTCATAGCGGCGGGGAGGTTTGGCACCTCGATGTCGGCCCATCGCATCCTGGGGCTGAAGGCGGTCCCAAGGGTTGGGCTGTTCGCCCATTAAAGCGGTACGCGAGCTGGGTTCAGACCGGCGTGAGCCAGGTCGGTCCCTATCTGCCGTGGGCGCAGGAATCTTGATGGAAATATTTCCTTAGTACGAGAGGATTAGGAAGTACTGACCGCTGGTGTACCGGCTGTCCTGCTAAGGGCACCGCCGGGTAGCTATGTCGGGAAAGGATAACCGCTGAAAGCATCTAAGCGGGAAGCCCCCTCCAAGATTATGATTCCAGTGACTTCGGTCACAAAGAGCCCTGGTAGACCACCAGGTTGATAGGCCGGATGTGTAAGGCGAGAGATCGCTTCAGCTAACCGGTACTAACGCTCAATTACTTGACCATATCATTCTTTGGTTGTTCGGAGTAAATCGACAATATCTGGATGATTGTGCCCACTTTAATTAATAGTACCACCCGCATATTAACAGTTTTTAGTGTTTAGTGTTGAGTTTTAAGTTTTTTGAAAACTGAATACGTACCCGGCGAAAGTCGGGGATAAAGAATTTCCTGGTGAATTTACTGACGGGGAAACGCCTGATCCCTTTCCGAACTCAGAAGCTAAGCTCGTTAGGCCGATGGTAGTCCGCAAGGGTGAGAGTAGGTATCGCCAGGAATTACGAGGCCGGTCAATTATTGACCGGCCTCTCCTTTTTTAACCACAGATTCCACAGATAATGAAATCAGAAAACCAGTTGATATCGACAATCAGCAATCGCAAATTGGAAATTCAGTTAATCAGCAATCCGCAATTTGAACGGTCTTCAGGCCTTCTTGGCAATCTGGTCTAATCGTTGTATTATCTCTATGCACGCCCTGCTGTTGTGATAGGGGCACTTCCACTCCGAGACCTTGGGTTTCGTCTTATCGACGTTGCCCTTTGCGTCAATCGTCCAGAACCACTCCCCGCCCTTCTTATCGACGACGTAATCCTCGATGAACTGCCAGATATTTTGCGCGACGTCAAAATATTTCTGCTCGCCGGTCAACTGATAGGCGTTCAAATATCCCACAACCGCCTCCGCCTGCACCCACCAGTCCTTTCCGGAATTGCTGACGCCGTTCAGGTTTGCTTCATAGAACATACTCTTATTATTGTCCAGGCCTCTTTCATACGTTGATTCGGCCAGTTTCAGCGCCATCCGCTTAAGCTTCTCTATCGTTTTCGGCTTGCCGAAAATCTCCGCGTCCCTTTGCGCCAGCCAGCTTGTCTCAATATCGTGCCCAAATGAAATCATCTGACTCTTGGGATACCAGTTCTCATCGAAGAACAACTGGCAATACGTCCCATACGGGTGCAGGATATAGTCGGCGAATATATCGAGCATTTCGCCGACGCGCTGGCCGACCAGCTCATCCTTGTTCACATCGTATAAATTGGCGATGCCTTCCAGCACGTGAAGCGACGTATTCATTGATTTAGGGGCAGCCATATCTCCAGAACTGAGCTGCTGGGTTTTTGACTTCGTCCAGTCGCGGTCGTATTTCTCGAAATAACCCTTATATTGCTTGTCCCAGACGAATTTTTCCAGCAGGCCGAAAAGTTCCATCGCCCTGGCGAGCGCCTCCTTGTCGCCGCTTGCCCTGTAGTATTCCGAAAGCGAGTATATCCCGAACCCCTGCCCGTAAACCAGTTTCTGGTTATCTATGGGTTTACCCTGCCAGTCCAGCAGCAAGTACATACCGCCGTTGTCCTTGTCCCAGAAATATTCCATAACATAGTCGTATGCCCGCTTTGCCAGGGCCAGGTGTTCCTGCTTTTTCTCGAACACGTAAAGCGTGGAGAACGTCCAGAGAATCCGGGTATTGAGTATCAGTCCTTTTGGCGCCTTTTCGTCTATTACGCCGTCGTTGTTCATCCTGCCGATGAACCCCCCTTTCGGGTCAATAGCTCGCTGCGACCAGAACGGCACAATATCCTCATCGAGTTCCTTTTGGACCCTGTTTTTGAATTCCCCGACTACTTTGATATCCATATCTTGCCTCCACACATTAAATTATGGATTATTTGCCGGCTGCCGTTCAAATTCATACCGCAATTCTGTTTTCTCGGATTAGAAAATATAAACCCGTGTTCGCGAGACATTTTAGACAAGACACGGATGATTGTCAAACGAGGACTTATGTCGCCAACTGAATCACAACGATACGACAACCGTAGTTCTGCCGTCTAATTTGCTTGCAAAGCAAGGGCGGACACGTATAATTACGCCGTTGAACGTTGCGTTATAGACGATATTTGTGTTCAACAATCGCGGCTGTAGCTCAACTGGATAGAGCGTTGGTCTACGGAACCAAAGGTTGGGGGTTCGAGCCCCTTCAGCCGCATTGAGAGGATTGCTGATTTCTGATTTAACTGCCAAAAGCATCTCTTGGCAATCAATCACACGTTGAAGCGGAAGTTGATTATGTCGCCATCGCGGACGACGTACTCTTTGCCTTCGAGGCGGAACTTGCCCGCGGCCTTGACGGCCTTTTCATCGCCTAACTGCTTTATGTCACTGTAAGCGAAGGTTTCGGCGCGAATGAAGCCGCGTTTGATATCGGAGTGGACCTTGCCGGCGGCGTCGTGAGCAATTGTGCCCTGCTTAATGGGCCAGGCACGGACCTCATCGGGGCCGACGGTGAGGAAGCTAATCAGGCCAAGCGTCTTGAAACAGGCGTGGACGAACTTGCCCGCGGCGGATTCGGTGATGCCTAAATCAGCCATAAATTGTGTTCTGCTCTCGGCGTCAAGTTGCGACAACTCATATTCGAGCTTCGCGCAGACGCTGATTATGGGCGTTGAGGTATCGCCGGGGATTTCCAGTTTCTGTTCCTGTGCGCCCTCGCCGATATTTACGGCGACGACCATTGGCTTGAGAGTCAGGAAACCAAGCGCCCTTACCATTTCCAGTTCGGCCTCGTTAGTAACAACGGAACGGATGGGCTTTTCGGATTCAATAGCGGCCTGAAGCTTTTTGTGAAGCTCAAGCTCGGCTTTGTCGTGGGCCTGGGTCTTGGTGGGCTTGTGGATTTCCTTTTCGAGCTTTTCAATACGCGTCGTTACAACCGCAAGGTCTGTAAGCAATAGCTCGGTGCGGAGGTCGATGAGGTCTTTGGCAGGATTGGCGGAATTTTCATACGCACCAATGACCAGAGCAATCATATCGACGGTGCGAATCTGGTCGATGAGGCGCCTTGCGGCCGCCCTGCCGTGGTCGTCGGCAAAATTGAGGCCTGGGACGTCGAGACATTCAATTGTCGCGTAAACGGTTTTCTTTGGTTTGTAATGGCCTGTGAGCCAGACGATTCTTTCATCGGGAGAGGCGACGACGGCCTGCTCAATGTTCGTAGTCCCCGCGGGCAACATCTGTTTGCCGCTGATTGCGGAAAATAACATGCTCTTGCCCGATTGCATCAAACCAAGTAACGCGACTTTCAAATGGTAATCTCCTTCGTTTTATAATTTTGGACGAGTTTGATTATAAATGAGTTATGAGTGAAAAACAAGGGCGTTCAATCCGGACGGGAGTTCATCAGTTCAGTTATCTCGGCGAGTGTCGGCGGTTCATATACGGACGGGAAGCGGAGGCAGGAGACAGCGGCGGTAGCGGAGGCGAAGCGAACGATCTCCAAATCGGACCAGCCCTTCAATATGCCATATACGACGCCCGCACGGAATGTGTCGCCTGCGGCCAAGGTATCGACCACGGTGATTTGGTATGGCTGAAACGTCTTAATTGCTTTCCCGGCAGAGGCGAACAAAACGGACCGACTGCCAAAGGTGAAAATTATCAGGCCGGCGCAGTTTGGCTGGTATTGCCGGAGCAACGTTTCGTATTTGACGCCGGGGTATTCGCGGTCGAGAAATTCCCGCGAACAGACGAGCGCCCTTGCCCCCTTGGCGATAACAGTATCGAAACGACTGTCGATGGTCACATAGTCCTTACGATGCTTGAGGCATAGGCGGGCGACTTCTTCGGATTCTGAGCCGAAGAATGGGTCGAGGGCAACGCATTTGGCTGATTTGATCGCCTGTTCATTTGGTTTGTTCCAGAATTTGTGTCCACCGAAGAGATAATCGACAAACCAGCCGAAGACGGTGCGGGTATCGCCATCGCAGAAGACGATATCTCGCCAGCCGGGGAAGCCGGGCTGATGATGCAGAAGGGAACAATCGACGTTGCGTTTTTGCAGATATTCGCAAAGGGGTTCGGCGGTCGAATCGCCGAGGAAGGGACCATCGAGCGTTACGGGGACACCGAGGTTACTTAACACGATGGCGCCGTTGGCCGCCTCGCCGCCCGGGATGACAAAAGTGCGGGTGATTTCCTGATAGCCGTCCGCTGAGGGGAATTTCGCCTTCAACTGGTGAATAGTTGAAAGCAAGGTCATGCCATACAGATATACGTCGGAGTTATTCATTTATAAACGGAATTACCATAACAGTCATAAGCGACGATGGCGGGGAAGTCGACGACTTCCAGACGCCTGATTGCCTCAGTGCCGAGGTCTTCGTAGGCGATAATCTCGGCGGAGGTAATGTGTTTGGCAAGCAAGGCCCCCGCTCCGCCTATGGTTGAAAGGTGAACGGCGCAATGCTGCTTGAGGGCATCGCGGACGGCCTGATTGCGATAGCCCTTGCCGAGCATCGCTTTGAGACCCGCGGCGATAAGCGCGGGGCTGAAGGCATCCATCCTTGCGGAAGTTGTCGGGCCTGCGGAGCCGATTGGTCTGCCGGGAGGAGCGGGAGTCGGGCCGCAGAAATAGATGAGGGCACCTTTGATATCAAAAGGCAACGATACCCCTTTGTTAATCGCTTCACAAAGGCGTTTATGGGCCACATCGCGGGCGGTATATATTGTGCCCGCAATGATGACTTCGTCGCCCGCTTTGAGCGAGCGGATAAACGCATCCGTCAACGGCGGTCTGATTAGTTTCACAGCCATACTCGAAGAAGTTTAACGCAGGTCGGCAATTATTTCAATTAGGAAGTATGCGCGGTATAATGATGTGTTATGGCGAAATATCCGATATTTCTGGATTTGAACGGCAGGCGGGTCGTTATCATCGGCGGCGGCAGTGTGGCTACGAGAAAGGCGGAGATGATTCTGTGCAGCGGCGCACGCTTAGTCGTAGTAGCCCCGCGTCTCGATGAGACGCTTCGCGGGGTATGCACTGGGAGTAAAGCGGAACTAATAGAAAGCAAATACTCTAAAGATTACCTCGCAGGGGCAACAATTGTGATAGCGGCGACGAATGATGAGGCGTTAAACAGGCAGATTTACAAGGACTGTCAACAGCTTGAGATATTGTGCAACGTGGTCGATTCGCCGGGACTTTGTGATTTTTATGTGCCGGCCGTAGTGCAGCGAGGGGATTTGCAGATTGCGATAGGAACTGGGGGGAAAAGCCCTGCTTACGCGGGACACCTGCGAAAGAAACTGGAAAATATATTTACCGATAAACACGGCGAATTCCTCGCCCAGCTCGAGGCGATTCGAGGATTCATAATCGAAAAATCAGCAGACGCATCAGAACGTAAAGCCATATTGGGGAAACTTGCTGGTGATGAGTCGTTTGAATACTTTCTGCACAATGGGCCTGAGCAGTGGCGTAAAAGAGCAGAGGAACAAATAATATTCCACATTAGCAACAAATAATGTCACACGGCCACGTTTTGGCACAATCCAAATCTATGACAAGAAGAATCGAATTATTGGCGCCGGCAAAGGACGCGGTGACGGCGATAACAGCAATACAATGCGGCGCAGACGCGGTCTATATGGGAGCACAACGCTTCGGGGCACGCGAGGCAGCGTATAACACCATTGAATCGATAAAGCAGGTCGCGGATTTCGCCCACCAGTATTACGCGAAGGTTTACGTTACGCTGAATACGCTTTTGAAGGATGATGAGCTTGCGCCGGCGGAGATGATGATTGGCCAGCTTAAAAAAATCGGAATCGACGGGCTGATTATCCAGGATACAGGGCTATTGGAATCGGACCTGCCCGGCCTGCCGATAATCGCGAGCACGCAAATGAATAACGATACGCCTGAGAAGGTGCGATTCCTGCAGGACGTCGGCTTTTCGCGGGCGATACTGGCAAGGGAACTGACGCTCGAACAAATCAGGCAAATCCGCAAGGCGACAACAATCGAGCTTGAGTGCTTCATACACGGGGCGCTGTGCGTTGGGGCGAGCGGGCAGTGCTATATGAGCTACGCAATCGGCGGGCGAAGCGGCAACCGGGGACAATGCGCACAGCCCTGCAGAAGGATATACAGCGTCAAAGACCAACAGGGCAAAATAATCGCCAAAGACAGACACTTATTATCAGTGAAGGATTTGAACCTGTCGCAGCATCTGGAAGAGCTGATTGACACGGGGGTTGATTCGTTCAAGATTGAAGGACGATTGAAGGACGCGGCATACGTCGCGAACACCGTGAGTTTTTATCGCAGGCGATTGGACGAAATCATAGCGAAGAAGAAACTCAAACGTGCATCTTCAGGAACAACGCGAATCGATTTTGAGCCAAATCCGGAGAAGACGTTTAATCGCGGATTTTCTGATTACGGCATCACAGGCAATAAAGCGAATCTGGGTTCGATTGATACGCCAAAATCGATGGGCGAATTTGTGGGCACGGTAACGGAAACAGGCAATGATTACTTCGTTATCGATGGCAAACAGGAACTGCACAACGCGGACGGACTTTGCTTTTTTGACAGACAGAAGAATTTGGCCGGGACGGTCATCAATCAGGTTGAGGGCAACAAAATTTACCCGCAAAAAATGCAGGATATAAGCAAGGGGCAGAAGATTTATCGAAATTACGATTACGAGTTTTATCGCAAGCTAACGGGCCGATCAGCGGAACGAAGAATCGGGCTGTCGATGGTTATGCGTGAGTCGGCTGATGGTTTGATTCTGAGCGGGACGGATGAAGATGGCAATGAGGCAACGGTAGAAATAAGCGGAGATAAGCAGCCGGCGTTGAAAAAAGAGCAGGCAAGACAAACCATTATCACGCAATTAGGCAAGCTGGGGAATACGATTTTTGAATGTTCGGAGGTGCGGGTTGAGACGCCGGACGTATATTTTCTGCCCGTGTCACGATTGAACGCGGCGAAACGGGAGCTGGCTGAGAAAATGCTTGAGGCAAGAGAAGTAAATCGGCCTCGCATGGCTGGTCATATCCTGAAAAATGATGTGCCCTACCCGCAGAAAGAACTGAACTTCAGAGGCAACGTTCTCAACAAAAAAGCGGAGGAGTTTTATCATCGCCACGGCGTTGAGACAATAGAGCCAGCGGCGGAGTCGGGGCTGGATTTATCGGGCAAGGTGGTAATGACGACGAAATACTGCCTGCGGGAAGAGCTGGGACTTTGCGAAGGTAAAACGAAGAACGAATCATTAATCCTTGTTGATGAGGACGACAGGGAATACGAAGTGAACTTCCGCTGCGGCAAATGCGGAATGGAAATAATTTTTGGGCGCAAAAAATGACCCCCAGGCAGGCTTGGGGGTTAAACATTTTTAAGATTCGATTTTGTCGATGGTAACGCGGAGGTATTTCTGGCGATGGCCGGTTTTCTTGTTGTAGTTTTTTCGCCTGCGAGTGTACTGCGACTGAATCTTCTCGCCCTTAACCACCGCTTCCTGTGCCGAGGTTTTGAATGATGCGATGACCTTTGCGCCTTTGAGGTATGGGGCGCCGATCTTGATGTCCGAGCCATCGCTGATAAGCAGGACCTTGTCAAGTTCGAGCTTTTTCGCGTCCGGGGCAACTTCTGTCAACTCGATATCGAGCGACTCGCCCTTTTCGACTTTATATTGTTTACCGCCTTGTTCGATTACTGCGTACATTCCAAGCACTCCGACGTTCAAATTAAAACATCCGTAAAAGCCGAGTATTATAGCAACTGCGGTATTGCAGTAAAGAGAAATATCGGATATTTTTGAAGGAAAGAAACATTCATAGAACTGGATTCCCGCTCCGCCACAGGCGGATAAATTTCGCGGGAATGACAAAGGCAATAAGGAAACAATTAAATGCAGATAGCGATGATAGGCGACAGGATGATGGGTATTGAGGAGGTAGGCAGCGAGCACCTTGACCGGGGAATGTTCTTCGGCGACGGGGTTTACGAGGTGCTGCGGAGCTATAATGGAAAGATTTTCGCGATAGATGACCATTTTGAGCGTTTCGCCAACAGTTTGAAGGCGATTGAAATAGCCGGCGTTGACGTCGGCGGAATCCGCTCGAAGATGCTAAAGGCGTTCGAGAAGGCGGGGATAGCCAACGCCAAGATATATTTTCATATCACTCGCGGTTCCGGGGCGAGAGACCATTTGCCGGCGGCAAACCTGAAGCCGAATTTCTTTTTGACGATTACGGAACTGAAGGATAATCCGAAACTCAAAAATGAAGGCGTCGCGGTATCGACGTATCCCGATATCCGGTGGAAGAGGTGTGATATAAAATCGCTGAATTTATTACCCAACGTCCTTGCCAAAGGCGACGCGGACAAGAAGGGATGCTGGGAGGCCGTATTTGTGGATGATAACGGGCTGATTACAGAGGGGTCGTCCTCGGCGTTTTTCGGGATTGTTAAAGGAAAGTTGCGCACGTCGCCTCTCAAGGCAAATATATTGCCCTCGGTAACACGTAAATACGTTGAGCTGGCGGCGAAGAATATCGGGCTGGGCATTTTGGAAAAATCAATGACGCCCAAAGAGGCCGCCGGTGCGGAAGAGCTTTTCCTGGCCGTGACAACAAAGGACGTAATTCCTGTTGTAAAATTCGACGGCAAAGTAACAGGCGACGGCAAACCCGGCAAGTGGACGAAGCAGCTTATCGAGGAATTCAAGAAATTTACGGCTTAATGAAGAAGCTGCTTGAGGGCACGGTAGTCGGTTTTGCCTGTGCCGAGAAGCGGAATCTGGTCGAGTTTGATTACCCGGCGGATGGAGTGGAGGCCTGACAATCCTGCGTCGCGGATTTTTTTGTTGGCTTCTTCGCGTTCGATATCGCGAGAGGTAAACAAGACAAGCTCGGGCTGTTCGGATTCTGTTGCTTCGACGGCAAGAGTCGGGCCTTTGTCGGATTCTGAGGGGTAACCAGCTTCGAGAATGGATTCGATAGCGGGCAGAGAAATCATCTCGCCGCCGAGTTTGGCAAATCTTTTGAGTCGGCCCTGGAAAGTAAGAAAGCCATCGTGGTCAACGCAGACCAAATCGCCGGTGTTATACCACGACTTACCTTCTATTTCGACGAAGGGCGATTTGCCTGAGTAATTGAGATAGCCGGCGAAAACACTTGGGCCGCGAACGAGGAGGACGCCGGTGGCGGGAAGAGAAAGCGGCTTTAATGTTGCTGAAGCAGGCCCTGCGCTGCGCTCCGTGTCGGGATGAAGCAGGAGACAATCCAGAGACGGGAGAAGTTTGCCGATGGAAAATGGCTTTGGGTCGTTTTCATCGTTGAGTGATATGATGGGCGAACATTCGGTAACGCCATAGCCCTCAAGGATGACGGCCTTTTTGCATTTCGCGGCGAGGGCATCATAAAGAGCTTTAGGACATTTTTCCGCGCCGGTTACGGCAAAACGCAGGGAGTCGAGTTGTTTTTCGGTTGCGACGCGGACAATGCCGCCGACAAACGTGGGTGTTCCCGCGAGCACGGTAACACCATAAGCGTCGATGATTTTGGCGAGGGTATCGGCCTCGGTGGGGTTGGGGGAATAGACGGCCTGGGCGCCGGCGAGCAAGGGCAGCAGCATAGTTACGGTAAGGCCGAAGGAGTGAAAAGGTGGAAGGAAACCGATAAGACGGTCAGTTTCGTAGAGCTTTACCGAGTTAAGCACGCCACGCATATTCGCGATTAAGTTTGAGTGCGAAAGCGGAACGGCCTTGGGCACTGTTTCGGAGCCGCTGGTGAAAAGGATGACGGCGGTTTGTGGAATTTTCGCGTTACGAAGGGAAGCCCAGGATAAATGTGCGGTAAGCCAGGCGGTTAGTTTCTGCCCTCGGGAGATTTTTTCACGGAACTGTTCAAGGAAACAGAACTGTGAGGAGACGGCCGAGAGGTCAATACCCTGCAAAGTAATCCTGTCAACGAGTGTTTTGCTTGTAAGGATGTGTTTGACACCAACGGAATCGAGCGAAGCGAGGATGTTTCTGGGGCCGGCGGTCCAGTTGACCATAACGGGGACCTTTTCGGCGAACAGCGTCGCCAGATAAACGATATCGGCGGTAACGGAAGCGGGCAGCATTATGCCAACGTGGTCGCCTTCGAGTTGTTTGATTAGCGGTCGAAAGGCAAGGCACGCGGTGATGATGTCACGGTATGATTTTGCGCCGGCTGTCTGGTCGGCAATAACTATGTTTCCCGGTTGACGGGCTGCCTGCTTAAGAAAAATATCGGTTACAGTATCACCCGCAGGCAAAGTGCAGCGGAGTTTAGGACATGGCTTGAACCAACCGGCGGGCACGGGTTTAATCGAAACCGTCGCCAGATAAACAAATCGCCCGCAGGCGGCGAGCATTACATCGCCAACGGTCTGCATAGCGTCGGCGTCGGCCTGTCGGAAGCCAAATTCCTTTTCGAGCCACAAGAGCAAATCAGTGCGCGCCAAGCTGTCCATTCCAAGGTCGGCGGCGAGGCGGTCAGTTTCTTTGAGATTCGAGACGCCGGAGCGCTGGGACAGTTGTTTGATAACAATTTGCCGAGTGGAATCCGGGACGGATGAGTAATCCGACTGCAAAGCAGCGGTTGTCGGCTCAGGAAGGGTTCGCGTGCCGCCTTTTTCCCAGATAGTGTAAGGAACAGAGGTATTGGGCAGAGCATCGGCGTTGTAAAAATCTTCGAGGAAACGATTGAAGGTACTGCGGTCGGCATTGCGAGGCAAATCCGGCGGCTCGCAAAATTCGATTGTGACTTTCCGGCGAGGCGCGAAAAAGATTAAACTTGCGAGCAATTGAAGTGCGCCTTTTAACAGGACAGGAACGACGAGCGGCTCCTTGCCGCTTGCCCAGCTAAACTGGCTGCCCCACAGACCACGGGTGCGAACAAGAACGACACGGGCGCCGGGTAAATTTTTCAAAATCCGTTCGACGGAGCTATTTGCGCCAAGTGATTCTTTATAACCGTGATATACCCTTCCCGCCGGCCACAACAAAAGATTGTCCCCCTGTTTAAGCCCTTCGATCGTCTCGTCAAGCACCTTTTCAATCTCTGCCTTTGCCGACGGGCCGTAGGTCGCGATGCTTGGGACGGTTCGTATGCCCCAGCGGCGGGCGAAGAAACGTATGAGTGGACGGTTGACCTGG
Organism: Sedimentisphaerales bacterium; assembly: GCA_049513025.1. Classification (GTDB taxonomy): domain Bacteria; phylum Planctomycetota; class Phycisphaerae; order Sedimentisphaerales; family Anaerobacaceae; genus Fen-1362. Next base: position 23,545 of record JBEKWM010000014.1, on the reverse strand, counting down.
TCCTGGTCGCCGAATCCTTTGGGAGCGAATTTGCCGTGGAGATAAGTGAACATAATAATCGGGTCGATGAGCGCAGGGTGATTGGGAAGAAAGACGATTCCGGTTTTGCCCCTGGCGGAGATTTTGTCGAGGCCGATAAGCCGAATGCGGTAACGCAGGGACAAAACCAGCTTAGATATTGTCAGCACAATAAAATCAAGCATTTTCGGCTCTCCCGCGCAGCGATATTAACAACCAGCAGGCCACCACCAATGTTAATATCGCCGAAATCGCGAAACAGTTGCTGGGCCTGATGCGCACAAGATCCAAGATATAAAAGACCGCGCCTGAAAACAATATGCCCGCAAAATCGGCAAAGTTCGACGAGGCAATCATTCTGCCTTTCATATCAGGGGCGGGCCTGATTTGAACAAAGCTGGTTACCGGAATCGAAAATATCCCGCCAGCAATACCCAGTACCGCCAACGCGCCAATGACGACCGCTACGTGCGTAAACGAAGGCAGATACGGAACCGCCGCCACCGCAAACATCGCAATTGCCATTACAATCGCCGCGGGAACCAGCACCCGATACCACCTGGCTCCTTTCGCAATCAAAGGAGCGAGCAAACTGCCAATGCCGACTCCCACAAGCTCAATGACAATCAGGATGCTGGTCATCGTCTTGCTAAGGCCGAACTGAGTCAGGCCCAGTGGAGTAATAATAAGGATTTGCAGCGACCCTGCGAACCAGAAAAACGCCTTGGCGAAAATCGAATTGGCGAGCAGCGAATCGCCGCGGGTTTGAGCAAGCGTAATGACTGACTCCCACGGGCCTTGCCAAGGAAACCGGGCCTTGGGTGAGGCGGCGGGAAACCTGGGGACAAAAAACGATATGACAAACGTAATAAAAGCGACACTTAAGCCAACTGCCGCGGCAAGAAACATACCGAGAGGGACATTGCATACGTCGCCTTTGATATCGAGGACAAGCCCCGCGCCCGCGATACCCAGTAATATCGCTATGTTGACAGCCGCGGCGATAATACCATTTGCGGTAACAACATAGGCCGCTGGATAAAGCTCCGGAATGCTGCCGTTTATCGCGGGGCTAAAGACCGTGGCCTGTAAGCCGAGGGTGAATACCGTAACTAAAATAATCGCCCAGCTATTCAGATAAAACCCGATGATACCCAGAACATACGCGAAGAGGGAGACCAGCTTGGTGCCAATCACCACCGAGCGTTTTGAGAAGCGGTCCGCCAGAAAACCAGCGTGAGCGGCAAAAATAATAAACGGCACCGTAAACAGAACGGTAATATAACTTTGCAGATATGCCAGCCCCCCCGCCACTGCCAGCAGCATCGCACATTGGCGGCAAAAATTGTCATTGAGCGTGCCGACAAAATACACCCCAATCATAGCGGTGAATTTGCGACGAGTGCCTTGAGAACGTGTGTCGTTCGGCGTGCTCATTTTAATCCCGCCAGAGGTTCCGAGTATCCTTGATTATAATGTATAACATTCCGATGAAGCCGAGAAAGAAGCCGGCAAGAAGAAGCCAGGGACTGGTCTGAAATTTTTCGTCAAGTTTATAGCCGAAGTAGCAAAACAGGATAATAACGCCGGCAAACTCGACACCAAGCCCCGACCATTTCATAAGGGCCTTCCATTTTTTATTTTCCGACTGGTTTTCCTGTGGGGACATTAGGATGAACTCTTACCGGCGATTTCGAGCGAATTCGACCCATTCGACAAGTTCAGGGCAGGCATGCTCGCCGCCAACAGGTTTTTAAGCAGGGCAACTTTCCAGGTTTCGTGCTCTTGCTGGTCCGGGGTATAAACGGCGGTTGAAATTTTTTTCTCGATTCGTTCAATTATATGTTCGATTTTTTCCTTTTTGACGTCGATTGAGGAAACAGCGTCGTTTGAGACGATAGTCGCCAAATTTTGTCCGATGAGGGCAAACCCCTTGTCGATAACCACAAAGGCCTTATTGTGTGGCTTGCCGGTTTCTTCGGACATATATTCGACCTCCATCATCCCCAGGCCAAGCTCGCAGAACATCGGCATATGGTCGCAAAGGACACCGACCATTCCGTCGTGGGCGGGGAAGACAATCGACGTGGCTTTACAATCGATTATCTTGCCCGGCGGGGCAACTACAACGCATTGAAAAGTATTATCCATAATCAAAGCAGACCGATATTATTTTTCCTTCGACGTCAGGGTCGCCGCTTTCTGTTCGGCGTCTTCGATTGAGCCGACATACATAAACGCTTCTTCAGGCAGCTTGTCCCATTTGCCTTCGCATATCTGTTTGCAGCTTTCAACGGTGGAGGCGCGTTCGACGTATTTGCCTTCGAGGCCTGTAAACTGTCTTGACACGAAAAACGGCTGAGAAAAGAACCTTTCGAGTTTTCTCGCTCTTGCGACGATTGTCTGGTCCTGCTTGCTCAGTTCGTCAACGCCGAGAATCGCGATAATATCCTTAAGGTCGTTATACCTCTGTAGAAATTCGAGGACCGTCTGGGCGGTTTCATAATGTTCTTTGCCGACGATATTCGGGTCGAGCAGACGCGATGTGCTTTCGAGCGGGTCAACGGCAGGATAAATACCTTTCTGGGTTATTGCTCTGTTAAGCACAACAAAGGAGTCGAGGTGCGTAAACGCAGCAGCCGGCGCCGGGTCGGTGAGATCGTCGGCGGGGACATAAATGGCTTGCACGGACGTTATCGAGCCGGTCTTCGTGGAGACAATACGTTCCTGCAATTGTCCCATCTCCGTCGCCAGGGTTGGCTGATAGCCGACCGCCGACGGTATACGTCCGAGAAGCGCCGACACTTCCGAGCCGGCCTGTGAGAACCTGAATATGTTATCGATGAAAAGTAGCGTATCGCCTACGCCGCTTTCGCAGAAAAATTCCGCCATAGTCATTGCGGTAAGGGCAACTCTCAATCTTGCTCCGGGCGGCTCATTCATCTGGCCGAAAACCAAACAGGTATGATTGAGAACGGTGTCCTCACTGCTGCCGATTTTTGTATGCTGCATTTCGAGCCAGAGGTCATTTCCTTCCCTTGTTCTTTCGCCGACGCCCGCGAAAACAGAATATCCGCCGTGTTTTGTGGCGATTCTGGCGATGAGTTCCTGAATGATGACGGTCTTGCCGACGCCTGCGCCGCCGAAGAGACCTGTTTTGCCGCCGCGGACAAATGGACAGAGAAGGTCAATAACTTTGATGCCCGTTTCGAACATTTCCGTTTTGGCGGAAAGGTCGATGAGTTTCGGCGGGTCCCTGTGAATGGGTTTTGTCATAGATACCTGTATGGGACCTAACTGGTCAATCGGTTCGCCGAGGAGGTTAAATACCCTGCCTAAGGTTTCCTTGCCGACGGGGACCATCAATGGCGAACCGGTATCGATGACCTCCATACCGCGTTTGAGGCCCATTGTGCTGCTAAGCGATATAGCGCGAACTCGACCGCCGCCTAAGTGTTGCTGAACCTCACCGTAGAGTTTTGTCCGGCCTTTGCCGAAATCGCCCGGTATCTGCACCGCGTTGTAAATAGATGGCATTTTTTCCGGGTCAAATTTGGCGTCAAAGATGCTGCCTATTACCTGAATTATCGTTCCTTTATTCACGCCAGATCTCCTGTTCCGCCAATAATATCGAGTAATTCTCCGGTTATCTGCGTTTGTCTCGCACGGTTGTATTCCGTGGTTAAATCCTTAATCATCTGGTCGGCGTTTTCCGTCGCGTTTCTCATTGCGACCATTCTCGCGAAGTGTTCGCTCAATGCGGCGTCCATAAAACAGGCCGATATCCAGGCGGACACAATCATTTTGGCAAGTGATTCGACGCTTTTGTAAATCGGGGGAGAGAAATGGAAATCTTCAAAAGAGAGGTTCCAGGGCCATATAGGCGTGGACCTTGTCGCCAGCTGAGCAATCAAATCCGTCAGCGGCATAATCGTAAGCGATTGTGTCTGCTGGCTGGAGGCGGAATGGTAATGCATAAACACCATCGAGAACTGTTCGAGGTCGCCTTTGATATACTGGTCGATAAAGTCGTCAGCGATTTCCTCTATTTGAAGATAAGTGGGCATCTCATCGAGTTCTGTGTAAACTTTTTTGGGCGTGACGCCGTAATGGTTGAGTGAGTTCAAAAGCCGGCTTTCCGGGAGATAAATATCGAGCTGTTTTCCCGCCGCCTGGGCCATTTTAAGATGGATTGAGAGAAGTTTGAAAATCTCCGAATTATAAGAGCCGCACAAGCCGCGTGTTGAGCCGACGGCAAGAACCGCCCATTTGGCCCCGGATTTTTCGCTCATCAGAGGATGCGTCAGCACGGCCTCGCCGGTAGCCATAAGGTAGCCGGCCCTGGCCAGGGCGTTGTGATAATCGCTTTCGGACTGCCACAGGCGATTATATAATTTAAATCTCGCGGTGGATATCATCTCCATCGTCCTGGTTATACGACAGATGTTCTGTGCCGCTTTGCGTCTCCGAAGTATTTGTCTTATGGCTGCCATTGTTCAGCGTATCTTTACTTGCGTGTTTCCTTGAATTTCCTGATAGCCGCGGTGATATTTGCCGCCAGCTCATCGCTTAATTCGCCGGTTGTATTAATTGCGGTTATTAAAGCCGGATGTTCTCTTGTAAGCCACTGGATAAGCGGGACGCCGAATTCATTGACCTTGTTGACGGGGATATCATCGAGGAGTCCCGTTGAGCCGGCGAAAATAGTTATGACCTGTTCGCCAACCGTCATCGGGGTGAATTGCGGCTGTTTAAGCAATTCGACCATTCGGGCGCCTCTGTCGAGCTGTGCCTGTGCAGTAGCATCAAGCTCAGTCCCAAGCCGGGCGAAATTAAGCAGCTCATTATATGACGCCAGGTCAAGACGCAGCTTCGCGGCGACGCGTTTCATCGCGGCGACCTGCGCGTTTCCGCCTACTCGGCTGACGCTTATGCCGACGTCGATGGCGGGCCTTATCCCGGCGTGAAAGAGGTCCTTCTGGAGATAAATCTGGCCATCGGTGATTGAAATGACGTTGGTAGGAATATAGGCGGAGACCTGACCTTCGAGCGTTTCGACTATTGGCAGCGCGGTGAGTGAGCCGCTGCCCAGTGCGTCGGAAAGTTTCGCGCTTCGTTCAAGAAGCCGGCTGTGCAGATAGAATATGTCGCCGGGGTACGCCTCTCGGCCCGGAGGACGCCGCAGCAACAAGCTCAATTGGCGATACGCAACCGCGTGCTTGCTAAGGTCGTCGTAAATGCAAAGCGTGTCGCGGTGCTGCTCATACATAAAATGCTCCGCTATAGCGCAGCCCGCGTAAGGCGCTATGTACTGCATAGGTGCGCTGTCGGCGGCGGCAGCGGCAACCACAACCGTGTAATCCATCGCACCATGACGCCTAAGCGTCTCGACTATTTCGGCGACGGTGGATTCCTTTTGGCCGATGGCGACGTAAACGCAGATTACATTTTGTCCCTTTTGATTGATTATTGCGTCAACGGCGATAGCGGTTTTGCCCGTCTTGCGGTCGCCGATAATAAGCTCTCTTTGTCCCCTGCCGATGGGTATCATTGAATCAATGCTTTTTATGCCCGTCTGAAGTGGCTGTTTGACGGGCTGCCTTTCGGAAATATTGGGGGCTTCGGATTCGATAAATCTTCTTGCGGCGGCGGTTATGGGCGATTTGCCGTCAATCGGCTCACAAAGCGGGTTTACGATTCTGCCGATTAACTCTGGGCCTACCGGCACCGAGAGCAACTGCCCGGTCGCATAGACATCCGAACCTTCCTTTACGCTCGTGCAGTCGCCGTAAATGACGGCCCCGATGGAGTCCTCTTCGAGGTTGAATACCTCGCCGCGGACGTCGTTTTCGAAGCGAAGCATCTCGCTGGCCATCGCGTTTTCCAGGCCGTAGATACGCGCGATGCCGTCGCCGACTTCGACAACCCTGCCCACGGAGGAGACATCGAGCTTGTTCTTGTACCTGGTTATCTCCTGTTTGAGGATACTGCTGATTTCACTGATATTGGACTTCATCTTTTATCCTTATTTGTTTGCAACTGTCCATTACTGTCCGCACGGCGCGATACAGCCGACTCTTTATCGAATTATCGATAACGCTTTCGCCGTATCTTATGACCGCCCCGCCCACAATCGCGGGCTTAACGTTCAATTTGAGCTGGACCTTCTTGCCCATCGCTTTCGAAATGGCCTGTGTGACATTGGCAAGCTCATCGGGAGTGATATTTTCGTGAAGCGTCAACTCGACAATGCTGATGCCATGATGGGCATCCCATATTTCGCCGAATTTATCTATCATTTGCGGAAGATACATCGTCCTGTTGTGCCTGTCTACTTCGAGCAGAAAATTCAGGGTCAACTTGTTTATTTTCCCCGCGAACATTTTGTTCAAAAGCGACTGTTTGTACTCGGCGGAGAACTGCGGCGAGGACATAATATGCAGAAACTCCCTCTCCTCAGCGATTAGCGTCTCCAGCAGTTTCATTTCGCCTTTCAACTCTTCGACTACTTCGAACTGCTCGGCAAGCTCGTAAATCGTTCTGGCGTAGAGGTCGGCAACGTGCAAACCAATGTCGGTTCCTGTCATCGCGTATCACCCGTTTGCTCGCGTTTGAGCTTTTCTATGGATTCATAGAGGAGTCGCAGGTTGTCCTCGTGAGTAACCGCCCTGCCGACGATTTCGCCGCTGAGCGCCAGCAGCATATCCTCGGCTTCCTGCCACATCCGCTGCGAGGCGGCGATTCTGGCATATTCAATATCCGACTGCGCCCTGCGTTTCATCTGTGCAATTTCGTTGCCGGCCTTATCAATCATTTCTTTTTCGAGCAGCTGCGCCTGCGCGGTCAGCTTGTTCACTATTTCGATGCCCTGCTGTTTGTACTGGTCGAGCAGCTCTTCGGCGTGCTTTCGCGAAACTTCCGCCGTCTCTATCTGTTGCTTTATATAATCCTGACGGGCCTGGAGCTGTTTGACCAGCGGCTTCCACGCCACCTTGCTCAGGATTAAAAGAAGCAGCAGAAACGCGACCAGCGTCCACAACGAATCGGCGAACGTGCCGCTGAAGATGCTTTGCTCCTCGGCCGCCGGCTCGCCGCCTGACGCCAATGCGCATACGCTTATTAAAAGCGCCAGCAACACAACTACCGTTGTTTTCAATTTGAGCATTTATGCGCCCTTTTCTTTTATCCTTTCGTCCAGAAGATCGCCAAAAAGCCGATGACCAAGGCAAACAGTGTAACGCCCTCAATCAGGGCCGCCGAGATAATCATCGCCGTAACGATTCTTCCGCCGATTTGCGGCTGGCGGGCGATTGCCTCGGTTGATTTGCCGCCGATGAAACCGATACCGATACCCGCGCCGAGTATCGCCAGGCCGCAGCCGATGCCGGCGCCGAGTATCGCCAAGCCATTGCCGCTCATTTCAGCCAACATACTTCCTGCTAATTCAGTCATTTTTACAAAACCTCCAAAGACATCAATTTGTCAACCATGTTCTGCTTCCAAAGCCAAGCTTATAAATAATGTGGAAAGCAAGGTAAAAATATACGCCTGTATAAATGCGATGAGCAGTTCGAGAAACGACATCGCTACTATCGCCCCAACCGAACCCGCTGCGACAAACCAGTTCTTGAAAATCAGTATGAGGCCGACGAAGGTCGCGAGTACTATGTGCCCCGCGAGCATATTGGCGAACAAACGAATGGCAAGGGCGAACGGCCGGACCAGGGCGCTTAATATCTCCAGGACATAAATCAAAGGCAGTATCGGCCACGGCACCTTAGGCGCCAGCATCGAGAAATATTTTAACAACCCGTATTCTTTTATCCCGACGGCGTGAGTAAGGACGAATGTCACCATCGCCAGGGTTCCTGTAATCCAGATGTTGGCTGTGGCGCCGCCGCCGAAACGCTCCTCTCTTCTTGTTATGAGATAGTAAATCGCTTCAGTAGGAACCATCCCGAGCAGATTCATCGTCAAAATGAAGAAAAAAATCGTCCAGACAAAAAATATGAACCTGTCTGTGTTGTGCCCGAGAATTGGGCGGGCAACCTCATCGCGAAGAAAAACGCATAAACTTTCGACAAAGTTCTGCCACCCGCGAGGCATTAAGCTTTTCCTGCTTACCCCAAGAGGGATTATTATCAGCAAAACAACCGCGGCAACCGTAACCATCAGCATATGATTGCTGAATACTATCTCATAACCGCCTATTGAAAAACGAAACAACGGCGCAGCTATCACCGGCCTGAGCGGGTCTAACTCAGCTAAAACAACGCTATATAACATCTGGCATCCCAATGTTGCTGTCCTGTTTTATCGGTCTTTCCTTTATGTATTCGGCAAAATCAGGGCAAATTCGCCAGTCAACTTTGCCTCAGGCATTGAGTTGTTGACCATTTCGGGGCAGGAGGGTAGTATAATACCTATGCGGCAAACAAGCCAACTAAATATGTATCAGGTTTAGAAAGGGAATAAAAATGTGTAATACGTGTGGATGCAAGTCGGGAATGAAAAAGAGCATCAAGAAGGCAAAGAAGAGCAAGGCAAAAGGCAAGAAGAAATAATTGCCGATTTCCGATTGGCTTGGCGATTGCCAATTGATTACAAATTATCCGACAAAACCTGCCAGCTATTGAAGTATGCGACTGAGTATCGCATCGTCAATAGTCGTCTTTGGCTCAAAGTGTTCGGAGTTCATATACTGCAACAAACTATGCAATAACTGCTTTGCTTCGGGTTTATCCTGTATCGCGGGCAGGTTTATTGAGCAGACAAGCAGTTTACCCTTGCCCATTTTAACTTCAAAGACATTACCCAGTTTCTTCGCCCGTTCGAGGTTGTCGATTACCTGGACAATCGGCCTGTAGCCGGCTGGCATAGCGTCGAAAATCATCGTGCGGGAGTTGCAAAGCAAATTGAACCACTGCCAGTTGGAGTGGAACTCCGTAGGGAAATCAGCGAACGCAGGATGATTAGGGTCGCAAAGGATACTCAGTGTCCCCGGCGCGATGGGCTTTTTCCCTTCCTCGGCCAGCTTCCTGAACATTCCATAATTCCAGAAATCAGAAGCGAACATACCAGGAAGCGAATTGTTAAGGTCGTTCGGTTCCGGTATGAGCAGAATACTTTTGCCGGCATTCAATGCCTCTCGCGTCGCATCGTCATATTTTCGGCTTACGATGATGTTGCCCGCGGATGTATCAACTTTATCAGGATATACCCAGATATTATATGAATTGGTGAACTTTGTGCCTTCAATCGCAAGCGTAAGCTTGAGTTTGGCCGGCGAAACAATGTCCTTAAGCGGAATATTGATGTCTCCAAGTGACGCAAGCGTCCCCTGAGATATATTTTGTGCAGGCCATCGCCCGGAGGCAAGGGTGTTCCCTTTGGAATTTTGCAGAGTCCAGACGCCAACGGCATCATTGATGTCAGATGAACCAAAGTGAGCAACCTGCGTCTTGGCATTAAATGTCTCGCCCACGGTCCATGTGTATTTGCTCATACGGATAAGAGGCACGGTTTCGGAACAAAACTCGCGCCACTTGGCCGGGGCAATGAGTCCCTTGGAATCCATAAATGCATCGAGTATGCCCACAAGCGCAGTGCCCTGCCCTGGGAAATCCTGCAAATCGAGAAGCTGGAAACCGCCAAAGCCGGGGGTTCGCAAAGCCGCTTCGATATCTTCACGATAGCACAGGACTGAAAGAGCCCCTGATGCCCGGAAGAAATCGTCTGCCTGGTCGAGCATGCCATTTTCTTTCAGGCGGTCGCGGAAAATCTCAAAATTGCGAGCCCGCACAACGCCCGTGTATTTGTCTATTTCGCGGTAGTCGGGGTATATCTGGTATTGGCCTATTTCGGTAGAAATTACAGGCACGGTAACGCCTTTGATTTCGCGGGTGTAATCTTTTTCTGTCCCAGGCGGACCAATTTGAATATGTCCCAGCGGAGTATCGACCGTAGCGTATGAGCCGCGGATTTTCTGCCAGCGAACCTGCCAGCTCACCCAGAAATCGTCGTTGGGGTCAACCATACCAAACCAGTTGTTGGTACCCTGGGCATAGAAATGGCGGGAGTCGAGCTGACGGAAGTGTCTCACGACCGGCGCCATCAGCTCCTGCTTGCCGCCCAGCTCATTTCCCAGCGCAAGCATCGCAAAGGACGGATGGTTGCCGAAAGTTTTCAGAAGACGTTCGCCTTCGGCCAGACAGAAGTTGTCGTGGTTTGGTTCGCCGAAGTTGGCCCAGTTGGGCAATTCCGGCTCCATATAAATACCGAGTTGGTCCGCGGCCTCAAACGCCGCCTCAGGCGGACACCAGGTATGAAAACGATAATGATTTATGCCGTAGGATTTTGCGATATTGAAAACCTTCAGCCAGCCATCGACTGTCATAGGCGGATAGCCCGTAAAAGGGAAAACGCAGGCGTCGTGTTTGCCGCGGAGGAATGTTGTCCTCCCGTTGATATTGAATTGTGTCCCTTTGGCCTTGAAATCGCGCAGGCCAAAAGTAACCTCCCGGCTGTCGGTAAATTTGCGGCCCATCAATGAGGCATTGAGAGAAACATTAAGTTTGTAAAGCACAGGAGTAAATTCATCCCAGCATTGCGCACTATCACCGAGGGGATAGTTGACTTCAACCACCGAGGGTTTGTCGTCAGCCGGGAAGGCAATCGAAAGGGGTTTGCCCTGCTGTATCCCGTCTGGTTTTAATGCATTAAGCGTCAGAGTGGAATTAGCCAGCAGCCCCGTCGTGTTGACTACTTCGACTCGAACTCTGATTGTTTTTGCAGCAACATTCGGATAAACCTGGACATCATCGATATAAACAGGGTCGGTCGCGACAAGTCCGATTTTCCCGATGACGCCGTTCCAGTTGGTTTGCGTATGGTCGCTAATCTGGTGAGGGTCGCCGATGGACGAGTGTTCGGTATTATTGATTCGCAGCGTCAACTGGTGTCTGCCTGGTGTTAAAGGGCCAAGCGAATAAATATGAGGAGCAACGAGCGAATTCTGCGTGCCGAGACCGTTGCCATCAACCCAAACCCTGCTGTTTTTTGTGCGTTCGAGAAACAGCACGATACATTTGTTTGACCAGTCGGTCGGCACATTTATATCCTGCTGATACCAGGCGGAGCCGGAAAAAGTGTAAACGCGGGTCAAGTGGCTTGTTTCGCGGGCGTTGTTGAGCTTGCCTTTGCGATTCTCATCTGTGGTGCCGGGCAGTTGAATGGTATCGTCTAAGGATTTCTCGAACCATTTTTCTTTCACCCCGGTGTTGTTCGGGTCGAGAGCGAATCGCCACTGGCCCGCCAGAGGAATCCAGTTATCCGCGGCAAAAACGGGTGCGGCACAAAAAAACAGTATCAGCACAATTAAGGTTCTACTTGCTGTTCTCATAACGCATCCTTTTATTGGCTGGCTGTGAAATTATAACTTTGTTTTGCCTCGGTTTTGAAGGCCACGACATTGGCTTCTGGTCTGGTTAGTTCAACGGCTTTTCCTTTTAAGGTGACATTTATCGGCACTGCTGTGCGAACGCGAACCGCGTTGCCGTTGAGCGATTTTATAGTTGCGCTGTCCAGGAGACCATCCTTCCACGCGATATCCACCTCGAACCCGCCTCTCGCCCTTAATCCTTTTACCGAGCCGATTGGCCAGGCCTTGGGCAGCGCAGGCAGCATTTCTATTTCACCATTTATGCTCTGGAGGAGCATTTCCGCTATACCGGATGTACCTCCGAAATTGCCGTCAATCTGGAAAGGCGGATGCGCATCGAACATATTCGGGTAAGTGCGTTCCGGGGTAATCAGCATACGGAGGATTTTATAAGCGTGCTCAGCGTCGTGCAGCCGAGCCCAGAGATTCAAACGCCAACCGAGTCCCCAGCCGGTGGCGTCGTCGCCGCGAATCTCCAGTGATTTGCAGGCCGCCGCGGCAAACTCAGGCGTCTTGCGCACTGAAATCTGGTCGCTCGGGAAAAGCGCGTAAAGAAACGAGACGTGACGGTGATGAATTTCCGGCGCCTGCATATCCCAGTCATCGAGCCATTCCTGAAGCTGGCCCGCTTTGCCGATTTGAATCGGCGCAAGACGCCCGCGGGCAACGACAAGCTTATCGCGAAAATCTTTGTCGATGCCAAGGATTTCCGATGCGTTTATGCAGTTTGAAAACAGGTCACGCAGAATCTCCATATCCATTGTCGGCCCCGCGCAAATGCTCACACCGCCGACTGGATGAATGTTTTCAGGCGACAGTGACGGACAGGTAACAAGCCAGTGACGATTCGGCTCCTCAACGAGAGTATCGAGGAAGAACTGGGCCGAACCTTTCATCACGGGATACGTCTTTGCCAGAAATTCCTTATCGCAAGTAAACTGGTAGTGTTCCCAGATATGCTGACAAAGCCACGCCCCGCCCGTAGGCCAAAAGCCCCACAACGGCCCATCGACCGGCGCAGAGGCACGCCACAAATCGGTATTATGATGACAAACCCAGCCGTTGGCGTCCCAGCACACTTTCGCGGTGTGTGCGCCGGTTTCGGCCAAGTCTGTTATCATTGCAATTAACGGCTCGACACACTCGGACAGATTGGTCGTCTCAGCATGCCAGTAGTTCATCTCGGTATTGATGTTAATTGTATATTTGCAGCCCCACGGCGGATTGGTGCTTTCGTTCCACAACCCCTGCAGATTCGCCGGCTGGTCACCCGGCCGCGAACAGCAGATAAGCAGATAACGCCCGTATTGAAAATATAAAACCGCAAGCTGCGGGTCATTTGCAGAAGCAAAGGTTTTGATTCGCGCGTCGGTTGGACGTTTGCTCGCTTCAGTAGTACCAAGGTCTAACTTTACCCGGCTAAACAGCCGCTGATGTTCGGCGATATGATCTTTGCGAATAACTTCAAAAGTTCTTTTTGTTGCATCACTGATATGTTTTTTGGTAATAGCGTCCGGGTCGCCGGTGACATCCTTGAAACTCTTATAACTTGTCGCGGCATCGACCAGCAGCATCGCAGAATCCGCTCCTGTAACAGAAATCTGGTTCTGGTCATTGCTGACCTGCCCTCCGGCAATAATCACTTTCAAAAGGGTCTGAAACTTCAACGCCCCCCTGATACCTGCCGCCTGCGGGTTGACGCCTCGCATTATCACTGTATCCGGCGATTCCACCATTACCGTTGCTTTTTGCGGTGTGCGCATCGCTGCGGCAAACGAAATCTTTCCCGGCTTGTCCGCTGTCAGGCGAATAACAATTACCTGGTCAACCGGGCTGGAAAATACTTCGCGTGTGAAATTTACATCACCTGCGCTGAAATCCACACGGGCAATGGCGGTATCAAGGTCAAGCTGTCGGCGGTAATTTGCGGCCCCTTCGACATTTTGGAACGTCAGGTTCAAATCTCCAACCGTCTGATACGGCATCTGCGTTATCGGCCTGCCCATCATTTTCGCGCCGATGAGCTTGTTGGCTTCGTTGAAGTCGCCTGCGAAAATCAGCCGGCGTGCCTCGGGCAGCGCAGCGAGAGCATTCGGATTAGTCGGGTCGTATGGCCCGCCCGCCGAAAGAGTGTCTTCGTTAAGCTGGATACGTTCCTTATCGATGCCGCCAAAGACCATCGCGCCGAGCCGGCCATTGCCGATGGGTAACGCCTCGACCCATTGTTTCGCCGGCTGCGTGTACCACAGCTTCAAATCCTGAGAGGTATCGACCGCATACACGGACGATGAACAAAGAACAATGAACACTAAACACCGAACACTGAATGCCGAACGCTGTTTGTTGAACCGCCCTTGTATTCTCATTTCAACGTTCTCCTGTCTCCATAAATAACGCCGGAGCAATTATGAACCCATCCGGTTCCGGCCCAAAAATACATTCACTACTTGAATCGCAGCCGATTATCTGGCATAATCAATGAAACGGCAAGTAGTAAGAAGCTGGAGCATTGCTTACTCTGACGATTATGAACAAACGCAGCGGGCCTGGATTTACATTAGTTGAACTATTAGTCGTCATCGCCATCATCGCTCTGTTGATGGCCGTATTACTCCCTGCGCTGAACCGGGCAAGAGAGCAGGGGAAACGGGCTGTCTGCCTTTATTATCAGAGGCAATTGACCTCCGCATGGATGATGTATGCGGATGATAACAGTGATAAAATTGTCTGCGGCGACTCGGAAGAATACGGGCAATATGGGGAACCGCCATGCACTGCAGCCGGCGGAACTTATGCGTCAGGTGGAATACATTATAGAGAGAGGCCTTGGGTTTTAAGGGACTGGGCGACTCCGCCATGTTGGCCGGCAGGGACTGTACTGACTACGGCTCAAAAAAAAGACCAGATAACAAAGGGAGCATTATTCAGGTATGTCAAAGACGTAAAGGCCTACAAATGCCCGAGAGCTAATGCCGACGAGACGAGGTCGTTTTCTGTAATTGACCAGATGAATGTCACAGTAATCGCGGCTGCTGTGTTAAATACCAACGTAAAGCTAATTAAGACCCGCCAGGATATTAAGAAAGCATACGAACGTATGATTTTTGTTGACGACGGCGGCGTAGAAGGAAGCACGGAGGGCGGCTGGACGGTCACTTTCCAAACCCCGCCGCAATGGTGGGACCCGCCATCGGCACGGCACGGCGACGGAACAACATTTTCTTTTGCTGATGGCCACGCCGAATACCACAAATGGCTGGAAGCCAGCACCCTCGGCTGCGCCAAAAAAGGACAAGCTGGCTGCCTAATAACCCCTACGACGCAAACCAAGGACATTCGCTGGGCACAGATTGCTGCATGGGGTTCAGCTACAGCAGCAGCGTTAAATCCTTAGTCAGAGGTTGGGCTATGCTCATAAAATCTTGAGAATAGTATTTCTATTCTCAATTGCTGGTTCCAACCCCGCCAAGCTTAAAAGAAGCGGCATTTCCGCTTCACATTGAAGAGGCAAACTACTTAGCTTTTTCGTAGAACAGCAATACCACCCTTCAAAATTTTACACGCCGAAAAAACTACCGGCTTTGGACGATAATGCCCGCTGAAGTCAGGCCGTCGCTTTCGGCGGTTAAACGGATATCGCCTGTTTGTTCTTCTTTAGTCCGCAAAATAAGCATCGCCTTGCCGAAGAACAGCTTCCTGTAATCCGCCTGGAACGGCTCATAAGAAAGAGGATTGCCATTATCGACTCCCGCGATTTCAGCAGGGCCATCGATTTTGAACTTAATCAGATTATCCGCCAGCGGACACAACGTATCATTGGCATCCATGGCCTCAACAAGGATGTAGCAGAGGTCATTGCCTGAGGCCTTCAGTTCTTTTCTATCCGGCGTAAGTCGGATTTTCGCCGGTTCACCAGCCGTGCGCATAACTTCCTGTCCAATCTCTTTGCCATCCTTATAAGCGACCGCCTTCAATTCGCCCTGCTCATAATTCACATCGTTGAAACAAAGGCGGTACTTGTCAATTGAACCATAGTAAGACGGCCCCGCTTCTTTTGCCTTGGTCTGTTTACCTAATGAATTGCCGTTGAGGAACAACTCAACCGTGTCGCCGTTGGTATAGACATATACGGGGACATTTTGCCCGACTCTGTCGGGCCAGTTCCAGTGAGGCAGGATATGCACCGTGGTAACATCGGGCCGCCAGTAACTGCGGTAGAGATAAAAGCGGTCTTTGGGTATGCCCGCGAGGTCAACAATACCGAAATATGAGCTTCTCGCCTGCTTGCTGTAAGGCGTCGGCTCGCCAAGATAGTCGAAACCCGTCCAGACGAACTCGCCCGCGACAAACTTGTCTTTTTCCATCAGGTTAAACTCACGGTCCGGTATATCCGCCCAATTCGCAGCGTTGCGGTCGTATGAATCGACCTGGAACGTGCTTGAGTACTGCGTCTTCGAACCACGCAAAGGCAGTTCGTAAAACCCGCGTGTGCTAAACGCGGAAGCCGACTCGCTGTAAATAATCGGCTTATCCGGATAACGAGTCCTGTATTGAGCGTATCTTCGCTGATAATTCCAGCCGGTAAGGTCCAGTGCATCGAATACCGATTGTGCCACCTGGTAGGGAAAACAACAGGCCATACCAACCGGCCGGGTCAGATCGCATTCGCGGACAAAATCGCTCATAAGTTTCACCCGCTCCTTTGTCAGGCCCTGCGGGTCTTTGGGCGGTGAGTCAATCTCGTTGCCTATTGACCAGACGACAATACTGGGATGATTGCGGTCGCGCATCACAAAATTGCGAATTTGCTTTTCACCATATTGCTCGAGCGGCGTTGTGTTTGGGTCAAATCTGTCCGCGGTCCTGTCCCACTTGTCAAAGCATTCATCCCATACGACAAACCCCATCCGGTCGCAAAGCTCAAGCAATTCCGGTGCAGGCGGATTATGACTTGTGCGAATGGCGTTTACGCCCATATCACGCATAATCTCTAATTGGCGTTCCATCGCGCGGGTATAAAACGCCCCGCCGAGAGCGCCCTGGTCGTGGTGCAGGCACACGCCGTGAAGCTGCACTCGCCTGCCATTAAGATGAAACCCGTCATCAGCAGTAAATTTGAATTCGCGTATGCCAAAGGTAGCAGTATCCGTATCAACTATTTTTTCGCCGTGGCGAATGATTGTTTTCGCCGTATAAAGTTTCGGGCTTGTGATGTCCCATCGCTGCGGGTTTGCAATCACAAACGACTGGCTGACATCCTTTGAACCACCGGCAGGTATGGCAACACCGTCGGTCTTGAAGGTCGCTACGGTCTTGCCGTCCGGGTCAAGCAAAGAAACCTCAACGCTGACCTTCGATTTGCCCTTGAGATGATTTTCAATAGTCGAGCGAACATTGACCTTCGCTGAAGCGTCGGCCACTTCGGGGGTCGTAACATAAGTTCCCCAGTGAGCGAGTTGAACCGGGTTGCAGACGGTCATCGTAACCTTGCGATAAATTCCCGCGCCGGGATACCAGCGCGTGCCGTGATTGCGCGTGTCGGCGTAAACCGCGATTGTATTGTCGGCGCCAAACTTCACATAAGGCGTCGCATCGACGCGGAAAGACATATAACCATAATCCCATTCGCCTGCTAATTGACCGTTGATATAAACCTTCGGAAACGCCATCACGCCGTCGAAATCAAAATACACTCGCCTACCAGCGTTGGCCCTATCCAGCTTAAAGCTCTTGCGATACCACCCCTGGCCCCACCAGGGCAGTTTGCCGGCGTAGCCGTCTTCCTTTGGATTAAATGGCCCGGCGATTGCCCAGTCGTGAGGCAGCCGAACCGCTTTCCACGATGAATCATTAAAATCAACCACCTCAGCCCCCTTCTGGCCGCCCTTGGCAAACCTCCAGTCACTATTGAAGTTGACTACATCTCGGCCAACAACAGGTGCAATACCCTGAGCCGTAGATTGCACGGGCTTTTCGGCGGTCTGGCAGGACATATTCAGAATCAGCAGTCCCGCCGTCATCGCCATCATTAAAAATCTTCTCTGCAAGCTCATTTTTTTCTCCTTTTGCCTTGGGATTATGAACTGCCAATTCAAATCAACTACATATTAATGGAAAATACAAGTTAATCAAGGGTGCAAATTAGAATTGACTTTTTCTTCTCCCTGATGTATATTAATTTCTAGTTCGTTCCCGACCCTTATGTAACGGGAGTTCGGCCTTAAATTCGCAGCGACAGCTGATGCTGTTAAGGAGGAAAAGATGAAAGGGGTTGGTTTTTTTGTCCTTTTAATGTCAATCATTGTATTCTCCGCATCAGGCGTCCAGGCAAATATCTGTGTTTATTATAGAATAGACACAGATGTCAACAGGGCGCCAATCAGCCCGTATATCTACGGCACAAACTTTGACTGGATTGAGAATTCCACAATAAGAAAAATCGGAGGCAACCGAACAACGGGCTACAACTGGGAGAACAACTATTCAAACGCTGGCACCGACTGGTATAACGTCAGCGACGATTATTTAGTATGGTCATTGGGCGTGCCTTGGGAGGACTGGCTGATTCCCGGCAGGTTTTTGACTTATTTTCACGACGAATCGCTTGCCGCCGGTGTGACCTCCATCATAACGCTTCAAATGGCCGACTACGTCTCCGCAGATGACGGGGGCGAGGTTTATCCCTCGGAAGTTGCACCATCCTACAGATGGAAACAGGTTGTTTACGCCAAGGGATCGCCTTTCAGCTATCCGCCTGACACAACGGATGACTACGTTTATATAGATGAATGTGTGAACTTTTTAGTTAAAACTTACGGCTACGCAAATGAGCCCAACGGCGTCAAAGGTTATGCGCTCGGAAATGAACCATCGATTTGGGACGGAAAGTTCCCGTTGATACAGCCGAACCATCTTTTATGTTCGGAGCTTATCGACAAGTCCGTCGCGTTGTCAACGGCGATAAAAAACGTTGACCCCAATGCCGGGATATATGGGCCTACCGAGTACGGATTCGAGGGCTACCTGAATTTTCAGAGCGCAAGCGACTGGTGGTCTGGTGGCCTTTATATGAGATATAGCTGGTTTATCGATTACTACCTCGACCAGATGCACAAGGCGGAAATCACTGCGGGCAGGCGACTTTTGGACGTTCTTGACCTGCACTGGTATCCCGAAGCCCAGGGTGATGGTCAGCGTATCGCTTTTGGCTCGCCTCCCTACAGCAGGGCCAACGCCTATGCAAGAATGCAGGCGCCAAGGACGCTTTGGGACCCGGAATACACCGAAGACAGCTGGATTGCACAATGGTATAGGGGATATCTGCCTCTGCTGCCTACGTTATTTAATTCCATCAATATTTATTATCCCGGCACAAAGCTGGCTATCAGCGAGTATAATTACGGGGCGGAAGACCATATCTCCGGCGGCATCGCCACGGCAGACGTTCTGGGCATCTTCGGCAAATATGGCGTGTATATGGCAGGATTCTGGCAGGTATTATCAACATATCCTTATGTGGAAGCCGCATTCAATATGTACAGAAATTACGATGGGGCAAACTCCACTTTTGGCGATATCAGTGTATATTCGGAAACTTCCGACAAGGTCAATAGCTCCATATACGCATCGGTATTCGACGGCAATGATTCGCGATTGCACTTGATAGTCATGAACAAAAATTTCGACTGCACAATCACCGGCACGTTCGACATCTCCAGCCACCGGAATTTCGTACAGGGGAGGGTCTGGCGATTCAACAACTTTACCTCCGACATCAACGAGGTCCCGCCGTCGAGGAGTTGCGTATCAGACAATTTGTTCGTTTTCAACATTCCGCCTTTGACGGTGTGCCATATAGTATTGCAGTCGCAAAATCCTCCGGAGGATTTGGATGGCGATGGTAAGGTAACCATAACAGACGTCGGTATCCTGTGCGACCAGTGGCTCCAGCAGACCGATTGCTCAGGTCAGGCCGGTTGTGCGGACTTCGATGGCAGCCATTACGTGGATTTCTTTGATTTTGCCCGGCTGGCCAGCGAATTATCCTATTGGTAAGCCGAAAAGGGCTTGATTTTTCACATCGGTATAATATATAATAGTATTGCCACACCGTGGAACCCGTTTACCTGCCAGGCAGAAACCGGCAATAAGCACGCCTTCAAGCGGGACGAGAATTGAGGAGTAAAGGTGATGAAACGGGTTAGGTTTTTGGCCCTGTTATTGGTAGCTGTTATGTTCTGTTCAACAGCAATCGCGGCCAACATAAACGTCACCTATAACATCAACACCGACGTCAACAGGACGCCTATCAGCAAATACATCTACGGCACAAACTCTAAAGGCGACGCAAATTACACCGTCGTAAGAAGCGGCGGTAATCGTCTGACCGCTTATAACTGGGAAAACAACTGGTCTAACGCAGGCGCGGACTGGTGGTGGGAAAATGACCAATATATGCCATCGGACGAAGGTGTGCCACCTTCACAGTGGCTGACTCCCGGCAGTACAATAACTCACTTCCGCGATTCCTGTATTACGAACCATCAGGACTCCATAGTAACTCTGCAAATGGCCGGCTACGTCTCGGATTCTGTCTTCGGAATGGTCGATTGTAATATCTATGCGGCGCCATCGTATTATTTTAAGAAAGTTGTTTTCGCAAAAGGCGCACCTTTCTGCAGCCCCGCGGGAAGTCCGGATACTACCGACGCTAATGTTTATATGGATGAATTTGTCAATTTCCTTGTAAGCACGTATGGTTACGCGGGCGACCCGAACGGCGTCAAATTCTACGATATGGACAATGAACCCGACCTCTGGTATGGCATGGATCCCTGCACCGTTCCTTATCATCCTCACCACGCGACGCACTGGGAGGTTCATCCATACATGACCAACTGTGCTGAATATAAGGACAAAAGTGTTGCGATATCCTTAGCCACAAAAAATGTTGACCCTAATGCACAGATGCTTGGCCCCGTCAGTTATGGGTTTAACGGCTATATGTCTTTCCAGGATGCTTGTGACTGGAAAGCCCCGCTTAGCACCGGTTATAGCTGGTTCCTCGATTACTACTTAGACAAAATGAAAGCGGCCTCTAATACGGCAGGAAAACGACTATTAGATGCCCTCGATGTTCACTGGTATCCTGAGGCGCAGGATACCCCCAATTTTGCCGATGGTAATAGGATTACAAATGACATAAGAACCACAGCAATGTATAACGCACGTATGCAGGCGCCGAGAACCCTGTGGGACACGAGTTACGTTGGGGCTAACGGTGAAAATAGCTGGATTAATCAGTGGTACAGCAGTTATCTGCCGATAATTCCCAGGTTAAAGAGTTCCATAAATACATACTACGCTGACACAAATCTCGCGATAACCGAATATAATTATGGCGCACAAACCCACTGGTCAGGCGGAATAGCTACAGCCGACGTTTTAGGTATCTTCGGTAAATACGGCGTATATATAGCAAGTTATTGGTTTGATGACGGCCCCGCCCCTTATGTTGATGCCGCAATCAAAATGTACACAAACTACGACAACAACAAATCCACCTTCGGCAACACAGAAGTTTACTCGGCGGACTCCAACAAGGTTGAAAGTTCCATCTACGCCTCTGTATTCGACGGCTACACCTGCGAGCTTCATCTTATAGTCATCAATAAGGACATCAACAACCCTGTCACCGGAACCTTTAATATCACCAGCCCGCAACATTTCAGGTCAGGCAATGTCTGGAAATTCGACAGCAACGACCCAAACATCACGGCCACTACGGGAATCTACTTCGTCACAAATAACTCGTTTACATACACCATACCCGCCACGACTGTTTGCCATATGGTCCTGCAGGCCGACCCTCCATCCTGGGATACGACCGGCCCGGAAGGGGTTCCAGATGGCTATGTTGATCTTTTCGACCTTGATGATTTCTGCAACCATTGGTTGCACAACTATATGTTCGGGCACTTTGCTTCATTTGCCCAGGCATGGGGTATGTGATAAGCCGCTAAGGCGGAAAACATAGCAGCTCTTTGTAAAAACAGGCAATTTTAGGTCTTTCGGCAAATCTTGTCTATATTAATGGGCAATAACAGAGGTTTTTAAGCCCTAAGTACAGTAATTAGAATATGTTACAGCAATTAAATTTTTATTTCATCGCTGATACCGATTCGCCATTATTACATAACATCGTGCTACACAAGAAGTTACGCACAATACTGGCAACTTATGGTCCCAAAAACTTTGCAAAACCACAAAAAGGCTTGATTTTTCAGTATTGGTCTGGTATGATGCTTGATGAATAGAGCTTGACGGCGTCCGCCAAGCATACATAAGTTTCATAAGTACGAAGTTTAGTGTTGTTTATGGTGATAAGGAGGAAACATAATGTTTAGGAAAAGTGTCTTTATTATGCTTTTTGTATGCCTGCTGGCATCATGTCAGATTGCCTGGGCATACCCGTTCGACAACCAGCTTGAATGGAAGTCAACCTCGAAGGACG
Organism: Sedimentisphaerales bacterium; assembly: GCA_049513025.1. Classification (GTDB taxonomy): domain Bacteria; phylum Planctomycetota; class Phycisphaerae; order Sedimentisphaerales; family Anaerobacaceae; genus Fen-1362. Next base: position 1,574 of record JBEKWM010000014.1, on the reverse strand, counting down.
CCAATTGGTATGAACCTGCCAACTGGTCGATGGAGGGAACTCTTCCATGTCCTAATGACGGTCCGGGCCCAGACTTTTATTGTGCGGTTCTTCCGAACCAGCCGGGCCCGCGAATCACTGGCAACGCCACATGTTCGATGCTTTCCCTGAATCCCTGGGATCCAACTTCATGGGGTGGCCAGGACTGCAACATGATAATCGACGCGTGCGCCCTTGACGTCAACTGTGGTGCGGCCATCCAAATCAACTCCCAGGTTGACTATGACTCATACTTAGGCGGCCCAACCCTTGTCAGCAGAGCCATCCTCAACGTGTATGGCGGCACCGTCCGAACGCCAAACCCGAACGGCGGCACAGGCAACCTGAACGGTGTTACAGTCGGTGGCGGCGGTGATAACTTCGGTATGTCCTATGGTATGCTGAATATATATGGCGGCGATGTCAACGTTCCCAGAGTCGTACTCAACTTCGGCGAAATCGGCCTTTACGGCGGCACTCTGCAAGTCACCGGTGACGGGAACTTTGCTGTGAACACGACTAACCCCGGGTCAGCGTTAAACAAAGTTAGAATCGACGGCGGCACGTTGATACTTGCTGGCGAACACAGGACCGATGTTAACACTCTTAGGACGAGCGGCTATATTGTCTGCGATCGCGGTACCCTTAGAGACCCCGTCTATGACGGCTCAGCGTGGACAACACTCGTAGCAGATATCAACTACTGCGTCTGGCAACCAACGCCGGCTAACGGCGCAACAAACGTTCATTACAAATATAATTCCTCTGATCCTAATGATCCCTGCAGCATTACGCTTAGTTGGACGGAGAGCACTCTTACCAACATTGACGCAAATGATGACATCTATTTCGGGACGTCCTCTAACGACGTCAATAAAGCAACAAAGGGAGACCCATGTTACACAAGTTACATGGGTTCCAGAAATGACGATAACAACGACCCGTGCAGCTTTACCATCAAAGACCCAAATAAGTTCCTTCTCGCTACCACCTATTACTGGAGAGTTGACGAAAATAGTGTTAGTAACGGGTTTAAGAAAGGCCTGGTCTGGAGCTTCACAACCCATGACGGCAAGGCCTACAATCCCAAGCCGGTAGACGACGCAAACACCGGCAGAGCACTGGACGCGGCGTTGCAGTTACTCTGGTCGCCAGGCGACTGGACACAACCCACCAACGGGCACAGGGTATTCTTCGGCACGAATTGGGGTAATGTCAACAACGGGAGCACCGGTTCGACGGATGGACGATACAGAGGCACGGTAAGCGACCCTTGTTATCCGCTCACCAGATTACTGGAAACCGGGCCCAACCCCCCTGGAGCATCTTGGACCTTAAACGCGGGCACCACCTACTACTGGCGCATCGATGAAGTTAACGGCACCACAGTACTTGGAAATAAAGGCACCACTTGGGCCTTTACTCCTTCTGCGTATATCAATATCGACGACTTTGAGGATTCCCAGAGCACCGACGATGTAAACGCCAACTGGCTGTATGGTTATACGCTTACCCATACCGGCGCTGACAACGGTTGCAACAGCGCTAACGCCAAG
>JBEKWM010000013.1:0-79427 GCA_049513025.1 Sedimentisphaerales bacterium | reverse complement strand
TTACACTTTACCAAAATCCGTCACAAATTCCAAGTATTTTCTGCTTTTTGTGCGGCTTAACTGCCGTATTTACCGCTTATTTCCATGCCCCTTAAACTTCTGGGAGCAGGTCATTACACTTAAAAACTGCGTTTTCTTCTTAAAATCGCCGCACCCAAACCGCCCGCCTCTAAGTCGATTGAACGTCAGGCAGGGGGTCTTTTTTGCGGTAAACCATTCCCTGAAAGACAGCGATTATCTCGCCTGCCTCGTTGGTAACATCGATACTGTATGTTGCTAATTTCGGATTGCACGCGATTTCCCTGCCCTGGGCAAACAGTGTGCCGCCGGAAGACGCCTTGATGAATGATATTGAGGCGTTGATTGCAACGGCGACCGTGCCGTGAGAATTTGACGCCGCAGCGAAGACAAGGTCGGCGAGCGTAAATATCGCCCCTCCGTGCACGATATCGACGCCGTTAAGATGCTGCGGCCCGATTTTCATTCTTGCTTTGGCTGAGCCGGGCGACACTTCCATAAGCTCAATGCCGGCAAGCTCCGCGAATTTGTCTCGCTTGAGAAACGCTTTTATCTTGTCCATTCTGTTGTACCTCCATCTTTTTACCTGAATTGTTGCGGATTCTACCACAAATGCCCCAATACACAAAAGGATTTACGATTTGTGATTTATGATTTATGATTATGAATATGACGAAGAATGGGACAATCGATTTTCACGCACACGCGTTCCCGGATGAGCTGGCGCCGCGGGCGATGAAGAAACTGCTGTCTGAAGCCCCAGGCGTTAATGCTTTTCTCGACGGGACGATAACGGCGCTATCGGAATCTATGGAACGCAACGGCATCAGCCGAAGCGTGATATGCTGCATTGCCACAACGCCCGAGCAATTCACGCCGATTTTTAACTGGTGCAGCAAGGCGCAGACGGACAGGGTGATAATGCTCCCATCGATTCATCCGGCTGATACAAAATGGAAGGAGAGAATTGCCCTGATTAAGGAGGCGGGCTTCAAGGGAATCAAAATGCACCCGTATTACCAGGACTGCCGCCTTGATGAGGACAGGATGCTGCCGATTTACGAGGAACTTGAGCGAAACGACCTTATGGTGGTAGCCCACACGGGATATGATATTTCATTTGTGAGAGATGACAGGGCCGACTGTCGCAGAATCCTGAATGTCACGGAGATGTTCCCGCGATTGAAATTTATTGCCACGCATTTAGGGGCGTGGCAACAGTGGGACCAGGTTGAGCAAAGTTTAGCCGGCAAACACATCTATATGGAGCTATCGTGGTCACTCGAATATCTTGCCCCCGAACAGGCGAGGCGAATCATACTGGCCCATCCCGCCGATTGCGTCCTTTTCGGGACTGATTCGCCGTGGACAGACCAGGGCAAGACCCTGTCACTATTAAAGAATCTGAAACTCCCACAAGGGCTTGAAAGAAAAATTCTGCGGGATAACGCAATGGCTCTTTTAGGGCTGTTATAGCATTATTGGCGGGTAAAAACCCGCCTTTTGTGTTTTTACAGGACCTTGCGGACCTGACATAAATTATGAATTAAAGGGCAAAAAAAGGTCTTGCTTTTTGTGGTGTCTTGGGCATACTAACACCGATACATAAGGGAATATGGGACGAGCGCCGAAATTTTCAGGGGGTGGATTTTCGGTACGTCCAGTGTGACAAAGGCCGTCGTTTGTATTCAGGCAGGGAAAACAATAACCGCTAAATTAAGGAGTGCAAAATGGCACAGAATGGAACAAAGATGATTTTGGTTTTTGTGTTCTTACTAGCCGGTCTGCTTGTCGCTGCGCAGGTACAGGCAGCGGGAACCCCAGCCAGTACGTCACCGACAAGCGTCCAGGCGTCACCGTCACCGGACCTGAACGATTGGTTCCACAATCCGGCGCCGTGGCTGGAACAGGGAGGGGATTTCCGATTCAGGGAAGACGTCGGTTACAACTGGAAAACACTCAGAGATGACCAAAAAGTCGGAGGTCTTGACGTAAGCCATTGGTATTGGGAAAGATACCGTACACGCCTGTGGGACAAATTCAAACTGGATGAAGACACTTCTATCAATACAAGATTCACATGGGAATTTCGGCAGTGGAACGAACCCGAATTTTTACGTCAGCGCACAGACCTTGACGAAATCATTATGGACAACTTCAACTTGACGGCGAAGCACTTCCTTGATTTACCGACGACCGCCGTCATTGGACGTCAGGATATAACACTCGGCCAGGGTTGGCTTGTGGCTGAAGGAACGCCGGCACCGCTTGAAGGTTCCAGAACCTTTTATTTCGATGCTCTCCGATTCACCTGGGATTTAGGCGAAAAGAAAACACTCGATACGATTTATATTGACCAGCACCCCAAATCCGACTGGTGGCTCAAACCCATTAATGACCGAGACAAATATGTAACTCTGGAACAAGAACAGGGCGCAATCCTGTATTTGACAGACAAGAGCAACGAAAAAATGCAGGTCGAAGGTTATTTCATTTATAAAAATAATAACCCTATTGAAAAACCAAGTGTGAATAATTATCTTTCAGCGGCGAACATGGCAGCCTACAGTAAAAAAGCGGATATTTACACATTCGGCGGAGCACTTTCAGGCCCAATATATAATGACAACTGGAATTACCGCGTGGAAGGCGCAGTGCAGACAGGCCGCTCAGCATCGCCTAATGCGGAATTGACCGCCCCTAATGAAATGGAACGGCTTTTGGCCTTTGGTGAAAAGTCCACTCTCGAATACAGCTTCAAAGACGACCTCGATAACAAACTGCACGTTACCTATGAGTATCTTTCAGGCGATGACCCGCATACAAAACAAGTCGAATCATTCAACCCGCTATGGGGTTCGTGGCCGCAGTGGAGCGAACTCTACCAGCCATATATAACCAGTATGGAAGACCTCCTCGTATCGAACATGCACCGTCTCGACTTTGGGCACAAGTTCAAACTGGATGACCATTGGGAATTTCTCACCGACTGGAATTTCATCTGGGCCGCCCAAAATACATATGCGGGCAATGCAAAATTTTCCGATGATGGCAAATTCCGTGGTAACCTGTTCACATCCTGGATTAGATATAAGTTCACAAAACAACTTAGCGGCAACTTCGTTACTGAATATTTCATGCCGGGTAACTATTATGCAAAGCTCAACAATGATGACGCCTTGTATTTCCACTTCACCGTCACGTACACATTCTAAAAAAACTTGTTTGATTTAACGAAAAAGCCCGGTCTAAAACCGGGCTTTTTTTGTTGAACCTCGACATCTAAATCCCTATTATATATTGTTATATGAGCAAGAATGAGATGTCCAAAAAGGCGCTGCTTTCGGGTGATGAGGCCCTTGCTTTTGGGGCATACGAGGCCGGATTAAAGGTCGCCTGCGCATACCCCGGAACCCCCTCAACCGAGATACTTGAAACCTTAGCCACCTTCCCTGAGCTTGACGTTCAGTGGTCGGTCAATGAAAAGGTGGCTTATGAGGTTGCGCTTGGCGCAGCCATAAGCGGCGTTCGCAGCTTGTTTGCCTGCAAGCACGTCGGCTTAAACGCCGCAATGGACCCCCTGATGACGTCTTCCTACACGGGGATACTCGCGGGCTTCGTGGTTGTTGTCTGCGATGACCCGGGTATGCATTCGTCTCAAAATGAACAGGATACCAGGTGGGTAAGCATTTACGCCAAACTGCCTATGCTCGAGCCGGCAAGCCCGAGAGAGGCGAAGGAATATGTCAAGCAGGCCTTCGAGATAAGCGAGAAATTCGATACGCCTGTCATTTTGCGAATGACTACGCGTGTCGCACATACAAAAGAAGACGTAACGCTTGGCGACAGAGTCGTGCCCCAACAGCCGCCCTTCGAAAGAAATATAGCGAAATACGTAATGGTTCCGGGAAACGCGTATGGCAGACACATCTTTGTCGAACAACGCTTTAACAAACTCAAGACCCTTTCCGAAAAGACAAAATTCAACCGTATCGAGCCGGGCGACAAAAAAATCGGATTCATCACATCCGGCGTCCCTTACCAGTACCTTAAGGAAACCTACCCGGACGCCTCTTATCTTAAACTGGGTATGACATATCCCTTCTGCGACGACAAAATTCGCGCCTTCGCCAAAACCGTCAAAAAACTCTGCGTGGTCGAGGAGCTTGACCCGTTCCTCGAAGAGCACGTCAAATCGCTCGGGCTGAAATGCCACGCCAAAGACCCCTCCTTCAGGATAGGCGAACTACTCCCGGAATTAATGCCTGCGGTAGTTAAAGGCGAAGTGAAACAGGAAAAAATAACCGCCAAAAGAAAACCGCGACTCTGCCCGGAATGTCCCCACTGGGCGACGTTCGCGACGCTTAAAAAACTCGATTTATACGTCGCGGGCGACATCGGCTGTTACACGCTTGCCTGCCTTCCGCCTACTTCCGCGCTTCACTCGTGCTTGTGTATGGGGGCGGGAGTAACTTTCAATGAGGGCTGGAGAAAAGGCGCACCTGACAAGAAAATTGTCGGCGTCGTGGGCGATTCCACTTTCGTGCATTCGGGCATAACAGGGCTTATCAACGCGGCCTACAACAAGGCAAAAGGCGTTATATTCATTCTCGATAATTCCACGACGGCTATGACCGGCGGCCAGCAGCATCCGGCAACGGGACTAACAATACGAAATGAGCCGACGAAGAAACTCATTCTCGAAGACCTGTGCAGGGCCTGTGGTGCGGATAACGTCGATGTCATCGACCCGAAAAACAGGGCCGAGTTTGATGCCCTTGTCGAAAAACGTATTAACGAAAACGCGTTATCGGTTATAATCTCAAGACATCCGTGTAAACTGCTCACGCGATAAAGCTGTGGGAGAACGATGGCAGACAAGACCTACAACATAACCTTTGGCGGAACGGGAGGACAGGGGATTTTGAAGGCCGCGGAAATCTGCGGCTGGGCGGCGATGTACGCGGGTTACCACGTCAAAAAATCAGAGGTCCACGGGATGGCGCAGCGAGGCGGCTCAGTCGAATCGCACATTCGATTCGGCAAAAAGGTCTTTTCGCCGCTCGTTCAACAGGGCGGAGCGGACATTTTGTTATGCTTTCACCCGGAAGAGCATGACCGGCTAAAGGCGTTCCTCAAGGCCGACGGCAAAGACCTAATGGAATATCTCGAAAAGGCCAAAGCAGCAATCGAAAATCCGCGCCACTTAAACACATTCATGGTCGGTGTGCTTTCGGCTTATCTGCCGATTAAACTGGACTGCTGGCAAAAAGCGATAGAGGCGGTTTTTAAAAAGAAATATGTTGAAGAAAACAAGGGGGTATTTCTTAAAGGAAGGGAAATGGGCCAATTATGATTTGGAAAAAAGAAATCGAGTGTATGCAGCCGGCGGAACTTAAGAAGCTGCAATCGGATTACCTCAAAAAACTCATACCTTACATATACAACAACTGTGCAGTATATAAAAAGAAAATCGACGATGCGGGCGTAAAGCCCGACAGTATCAAGAGCATCGACGACATCAAACGCCTGCCCTTTACCACCAAGATAGATATGAGGGACAATTACCCTTACGGGCTTTTCTCGGGTAAAGACAAGGACGTCGTCGAAATACATATCTCAAGCGGCACAACCGGCAACCCCACTCTCGTCGGCTATACCAGATACGACGTCTCGCTGTGGTCGGAGGTTATGGCAAGAACAATATGCTGCGCAGGCGGTGAACCCGGTGACACAATTCAAATCGCTTATGGCTACGGCCTGTTCACCGGCGGACTGGGCTTTCATTACGGCGCCCTCGAACTGGGTATGAGAATAATACCAACTTCGGCGGGACAAACTGCTCGCCAGCTCAAAATTATGCAGGATTTCAAGCCGAAAGTCATCGCCTGCACGCCAAGCTATGTGCTTTATATGGCGGAAGAGGCCAAAGCGATGGGAATCGACCCCGCCAAGGGCAACTGGAAAATCGGCATATTCGGCGCCGAACCCTGGAGCGAGTCGATGCGCAAGGAAATCGAGCAGATCTGGAATATGAGCGCGACCGACGTTTATGGGCTTTCAGAAATCATTGGGCCGGGCGTCGCGCAGGAATGTACCCATAAAGACGGGCTGCACATATACAGCGACGTATTTTACCCCGAGATAATCGACCCCAAGACAGATAAAGAAGTCGAGCCGGGTCAAGCCGGGGAGCTTGTTATCACCACGCTCACAAAACAGGCAATCCCGCTCATCAGATATCGCACAAGGGACATCGTCAGCATTCGCTATGACAAATGCAAATGCGGCAGGACAAGCCCGCGAATCAGCAAAATCAAAGGCAGAACCGACGATATGATTATCATCCGCGGCATAAACGTCTTCCCGTCGCAGATTGAGCACGTCCTGCTGGGCATCAAGGGCACTCAGCCGCATTACCAGATTATCGTTGATAGAAAAGCCCACAAGCTCGACGAGGTCGAGGTGCTGGTTGAGGTCGAGGAAAAGATTTTCTCCGACGAGGTCAAGAAGCTCAATGAGTTGTCGCAGAAAATTAAAAAGGAAATAGAGGCAGCCCTGTCCATCGGCGTCAAGGTTACGCTTGTTGAGCCGAAGACCATCCAGCGAAGCGAGGGCAAAGCCAAACGAATTATTGACAAGAGAATCATATAAAGGGGACGCCAATGAAACTAACACAGATATCGGTGTTTTTGGAAAACAGGAAGGGTCGGCTCTATGACGTTTGTTCGCTGCTGGGAAAAAACAATATAAACATCCGCGCTTTGACAATCGCCGAGACAGAGAGCTTCGGCGTTCTGCGAATCGTGGTGGATAAATCAGACCTCGCCATCCAGACCCTTCGGAAAAACAGTTTTGTGGCGAATCTCACCGACGTCGTCGCGATTGAAGTCGGCGACAAGCCGGGCGGACTCGCGGAAATTCTCAAGGTCTTCGCCGACAACGACGTAAACGTCGAGTATATGTACGGCTTCGTCGAAAAGTTCAGCGACAACGCGCTATTGGTCTTCAGGTTCGAAGATACCGACAATGCCACGAAAATCCTCGCGGATAAGGGCGTAAAAGTCGTTACACGCAGGGAAATCGAAGGCCTGTAGAGTTAATCGTCGCTCGTCTCTCAAACGAGTCACGAAACGGGTATTACGAAGGATACTTGATGGATGTGCCTTTCTGGGACAAGGAAATTGAAACAGCCGACAGGTCTCGGCTGGAAACGATACAGCTCGAACGCCTCCGCGAAACAATTGGCTGGGCGTTAAAGACCCCTTTCTATCAAAAGCAGCTTCGCCAGGCGAAAATTTCTTCGCCGGATGATATCCGCTCGCTGGCCGACCTGCGCAAAATTCCGTTCACGACAAAAGACGACCTCCGGCTTAACTTTCCTCGCGGCCTGCTCGCCGTCGATATGAAAGACGTAGTGCGCATTCACTCCTCAAGCGGCACAACCGGAATCCCCACGGTCATTTACTATTCGAAAGAGGACATCGACAACTGGGCGGACCTGATGGCAAGATGCATATTCGCGACCGGCTCGACCAGCAGCGATGTCTTTCAGAATATGATGACCTACGGGATGTTCACAGGCGGCCTCGGAATGCACTACGGCGCGGAAAAGGTCGGTATGGCGGTAATACCCATCGGCGGGGGCAACACCAAACGCCAGATTAAAACGATGAAGGACTTTCGCACGACCGTCCTGCATATCACGCCAAGCTATCTTCTTCACGTTCATACCAAGCTCGAAGAGGCCGAAGTCAAACGCGAGGAGCTTGTCCTCAAAAAAGCGTTCACAGGCGCAGAACCCCATTCGGAAGATACCCGCAAAAAAATTGAACTGCTCTGGAATATCGACGCCTATAATTCCTATGGCCTAAGCGAGCTTAACGGGCCGGGAGTCGCCTTCGAATGCGTCTATAAAAACGATATGCACCTCTGGGAAGACGGCTATATCGTCGAAATCATCGACCCCGAAACGGGCGAACCCGTCAAAGACGGCGATTCGGGCGAAGTCGTTCTGACTAATCTCATTCGCCACGCCTCCCCCATCCTGCGATACCGCACACGAGATTTGGCGTACCTGCATACCGACCCCTGTCCCTGTGGCAGAACGCACAGGCGACTGTCGCGCATAATGGGACGCACCGACGATATGCTCATAATCAACGGCATAAATCTGTTTCCCTCGCAGATTGAAGAAGTCGTAATGCGAATACCCGAAGTCGCCACCAATTACATAATACAGGTTGAAAAACGCGGCGACCTCGACCACCTTACCGTCAAAGTCGAAATCTACCCGAAACTTTTCCTCGGCGACCCGTCGCAGCTCGAAGTCCTCAAGGGACGCATCACCGAAGAATTGCGCTCGGCCATCATCCTGCATCCGTCCGTCGAATTGCACGAGCCGAATTCCCTTCCCGTCTCGGAAGGCAAAGCCAAACGCGTAATAGACCTGAGACCCAAAGAATAGATAAATGAAAATATTTACCGCCGAGTACGCTGAGATCGCAGAGAAAAAATTAAAAATAATCTCTGCGTGCTTTGCGGTCTCAGCGGTAAGAAAGTAAGGAGTAAATTATGGCAAAGCAACTGACCATATTCCTCGAAAACAGACCCGGCCGGCTAATGGCTATGGCCAAAAGCTTGATTGACAACAATATCGACATCCGGGCCTTTACCATTCAGGACAGGGGCGACTATGGCCTCGTCAAACTCATCGTCAATAACCCCAGCCAGGCATACCTCGCGCTTGCCAATCTCGGCTGCGCCTGCGCGTTGAAGGACATCATCGCAATCTCAATCCCCGACAAAATCGGCAATTTCGAATTGCTCACCTCCGCCCTCGCCGCCAACAACATAAACGTCAAAGACGCTTATGGCTTCGTCCTCCAGACGAATTTGAAAGGCGTCTGCTGCCTTGAGATTGAGGAATCCAAAGCCGCCGACGCCCAAAAGGTAATCCAATCCGCCGGCTTCACTATCCTAAAAGACGACGAATTATATAATCTGTGAGTTTTTTGCCACAGCCTGCCATTAGCAAGGTCGAAAGGAGAACAAAGTTTTTTAGGACACAGAGGATTTTGCTGTTGAAAAAGGGTAGTATTTGGGTAGAATTGGGAAAATTAAGAAGTTAAAAGGAGAAAGGTTAAAAAGGTGACTGTTCTTATCTTTTGTAATGGTGAAAAATGAAAGAACCTCTGATAAAACATGTCGAAATTTCGAATTACCGCTCATGTCTGAACTGTTCATTTGATCTTCATCCTCATTTATCTGTATTAATTGGGCCAAATGCCAGTGGCAAAACAAACATTCTCAATGCTATTCTAATTCTTAAAAAACTTGCCGAGCAAGAAGAACCTTTTCGCTTTAGAGAAGGAAAGCCAGTTGGGCAATCCAAATTCAAGATGATATTCAATGCGGAAGGGAAAAAAATAATACTTAATATGGTAGTACAGATTGATACCGACGAAAACAATAGCGACGTAGTTTTAGGTTCTCACATAGATTGGTACTTAAAAGATTTCACCGGAAATGCAAAACGTTATGACACCCCTTTAAGTCTTCCAAGGTATTTTTATGGGAAACATGTTGATTTCTCAGATGAGGAAACTCGACATAGATATTATTATTCCCGCTTACACCGTACGTATCGCTCAGGTATCCCAGAACCTGCTATGATTGCTCTAATGAAAATGACTGATTTCGCAAATGGGATGCGTTATTATGGTGCATCGCAATTCACGAATCCTGGGAATTGTCCTGTTTCTTTCGAAATAGAAAAGGAAGGAATTAGAAGTCGGGGACTCAAACTTCGAGGGCACGATAAATTCCTTTTTGATCTATACAACGAGACAAAAACAAAGAGTTCTGGTTATAAACATTTCTTTGATATCATTGGTCCAAGCGGACTTCACTTGATCGATGGCATTAAATTTGCTGAAATAAAAACATCATCTCTCGAATACTCTGTAAGGTTAGGCGGGAAGGTCCGAAAAATAAAAAGAGACAAAATGTTGATCGTGCCTCGCTTCACCATTGGCAAACATGTCCTTTCACCCAATCAACTTTCTGAAGGAACGTTCAAAACAATCGCGCTTTTATTCTATCTTGTAACGGAAGCAAGCAGTCTTTTATTGATAGAGGAGCCGGAAGTCTGTATCCATCATGGACTCCTATCTAGCATTATTGAGTTAATTAAATCTTATTCGCTACAAAAGCAAATAATCATATCCACACATTCAGATTTCGTTTTGGATCAGATGTCTCCGGAGAATGTATACAAAATATCTAGTACGCCCAAAAAAGGAACTAAAATTGAACATATTCCCAAGTCTATGTCTGGGAGCGAATTTACTGCACTCAAAGAGTACCTCGCAAAAGAAGGAAACCTCGGAGAATATTGGAAACACGGGGCACTGGAGTATTAGAAAATGAAGATAGGAGTCATAGCGGAAGAGGATAATGACGTAGAAGTGCTTTACGAATTAACGTGTAAACTCGTAAATGCGCATAGTTTTTCGTTTAGGAAATTCTTAGGTCATGGGTGTGGGATGATGCGCAGAAAATGTACAGCTTGGGCCGAGAATCTTTTAAGGCGAGGGTGTACTCACCTTGTTGTATTACATGACCTCGATAATAAAGTTGAAGGAAAGTTAAGATCAGAATTGGATCGATGCGTTCAATCTCTTGGCTTCAACGGATATGTGATACTAATTCCAGTACATGAAATTGAAGCATGGTTACTTGTAGATGCAAATGCCATTAAGAGCGTCTTCCATATGAAAAAAACGCCAAAACTGCCAACGAGTCCAGAGGATTTGCTTCATCCGAAAGAAAAACTAAGAGATATTATTTGGAAAGAGACCCAAAAATACTATGTAAACACCATCCACAACAAGAGAATAGCAGCTGCTTCTCATATTTCTAAGGTGAAGGCTTGCAAATCATTTCGACTTTACCCTAATTTCATTACTTCACATGCAAAAAATTGAATCTCACCTCTTAATCCTGCGACAAAAACCAGGCGACAGCAACCGTTTTTTTCTAACTTTGCCTTTCACCAGAAGTAACTGTAAGTATCAGATACAATGCCAAAGTGCGATTTTTAACCTAAAAATGATGCTCGCCCCGTGAGATGGCCTTGCCTATCTCACCGGGGTTTTTCTTGTATTTAATTTGTGGATGTCTAAAATGTAATTTTGACAGGATAAAATCTAAGGAGAAATATTTATGACACAATCTCAAAAGGTTGCATGTCGGTTGCGATGGGGTTTGTTGGTTCTTTGGATTTTGTGTCTTGCCGGCGGCTGTTTGTATGTATTTGGAGTGATTGGTAAGGCGGGGATTGCAGGCACCCCCTCGATAGCCATATTCGGACTTTTTTTCCCTTCTGGGGGAAACGTCGATAAATTATTTTATGTTTTTAGTTTAATATATATAGGGTTGTTTGTGATGACACAGTGGCTGTTTTTGAGTCCCAGCCAAATGTGGAAAATTAAAGTTAAGCCCTCCGGGCGGCCTATGAAACGAGCAGCGGTGGGTGCGGCTTTTGCGGTGACGCTTGTTTCAATTGGATTGTTATACTCCGTCATGGATTTATTCAGCGATAAAGTTGTTATCGATATGGGCAATCCATCAGAAGCAAAACCGGCGCTCTTGAGGTATGCGTTTTTGCTGATTCCTTTGGCTTTGTGGTGTTTTTGGTCAGTCATCTTTTGTGTCTACTGGCGTCAGTCGGACAGCTACACCTGGGCAGGGCGTGTAATTCGTGGCTTAATTGCAGGAAGCGTTTTAGAGTTGCTCGTGGCAGTTCCTGTTTATGCGACCCGCCAGGAAACGTGCTATTGCGCAAGGGGCTCATATGCTGGTTTAGTATTCGGAGGGACAGTTCTTCTGTGGGCCTTTGGACCAGGTATTCTTATTCTGTTTATCAGGGAAAAACAACGACGTGAAAAATTGTTAGAACACCAAAAGACCGAGTAGATAGCATAAATGAAAGATTATGTTGTCGCCCTGGCAAAAACCGAGCTTTTCTTGCTATGAACAACGAACGATGAACTATGAACTGCCCCGCTATCCACTATCCGCTGCACGCTCTTTATTGTCTTGTGTCTGTGGTCTGGGGTCTTCGGTCTTATCTGCCCTATTTGCAGGGCAGGACGATTGTAACCGTCGTTCCTTTATCCGGCTGGCTCGCTAACGAAAGCGTGCCGTGATTTATCTCTATCAGCCGTTGCGCGTGCGCAAGGCCCATTCCGCGTTTTCTGCCTGCCGGCCTCGCGGAAAAGAACGGGTGCGTCGCCCTGGCGAGCGTTTGTTCATCCATACCCCGACCCGAATCGATTACCTGCATATTTACAGTTCGGTTCATTTTATTCGCCGAGACCTCTATTGCTATCGCGCCGGCTCCGGACGGGTACGCCTCAAGACCGTTGCAGATGATGTTTGAAATGGCGCAGGAAATCTGTGCCGAGTCAACGAAGACCACCGGCGTATCGGGCGTAATGTCGATTTTGATATCGAGTTGATTCATTTGCTTTTTCTGTTTCGTCAAATCGACCGCGTCATTGATTATTTGTCCTATGGCGGTTTCAGTGGGCCTCGGCTGTTCCGGGTTCGCGTAGCTCATCAAATCGTCGATGATACCGGAAAGCTCGCCCGCGTTTTGCTGAATTTGCTCTAATATGCGTTTCCTGTCCGGGTCGTTTTCGCTTTTGGCCAGCAACTGCGCCCGTCCCGATATGACCGACAGCGGATTATTCAACTCGTGTGCCGCCCCCGCCGCCATTTCCGCCAGAGCATCCGAACCGTCTTCCGTTCCCTGCCTGCCCGGCGTAGCGATAGCGAAGTCGGGTCCTCTGTTCTCTGTTTTCTGTCTTCCGTCTTCTGCCTTCTGTGTCTCGTCTTCCGTCTGGTGTCTGGTGTCTGGCGTCTGACTGAATGCTTGTGCAAACCGTTCCGCATACCACTGATGGCTGCCGATTGTCTCAAGCATATCGAGGACTGTGCCCCCGAATTCTGCGGCAGGTCTGAATCGTTCAGCGATATCGCTTCCCACTGGGTGACGAAGCTCGAATATGATTACGCCGACCGTCCGTCCTGCGGCCTGAAGCGGGGCAATTTTGGTACGGGTAAGGTCGAATTTGACGTCGCACTGTTCGAACAGCCAGTCGATTGTTTCGTCAGCGTCCAATACGGCGAATTTTTCCTGCATCGGCTGCGGGATTAAATCCGCGCCCGCAGGCAATTCCAGCATAATCGTTTTTGCGCTGGTCTGATTCTCAGCAACTGTCCCCTCAACGATGTTTTCTTCGAGCTGGTCGGTAAGATAAACACAGACGGGCCCTGTATGAAAAAAATTCTGCCAGACGAGTGCGTAATTTTTCGCCAGCTCAATCGCGGGCATTGATGAGTTGATTTTTGGTATCAGCTCTTTAATAAAATCGAAATAGCTCGCGCTGCTTTGCAGCCGGGCGCTTTCCTCGAATAGTTTCGAACTGTCGCAAGCCAACTGCCCCACTGTAGCTCGCAATGCGTCGCAGTATGCCCATCCCGGCTTCAGGATGTTCAGCCCTGCCGCTTCGCTTTTGCTGCCGACCATATCGGGCAGTTGCTGTTCAACCTGCTTTATTTGTTCGGCTGTCAGTCCCAGTGTCCCCGCGATTGTTTCAGGCGTGATTTGCTCGTCGTAACTGCCCGATTCGCCGATGCCCGCCCTGCGAACGATAATATCCGCAAGCTCCACAACCGCCGCTATCCGCGCCTGCGGCATTTGTGATATTGCCCCCGTGTGGCTGTGATGCAGCCAAAGTCCTAATATAATGTCACTGGGCAGCCGAAGATTCTGTGCGAATCGCTTTGCCAGTATCGTGTGGTCAAGACCGAGATTGGCCTGCTCAACTTTGTAGAAACTTGTCTTGTCTGCCCTGGCCTGTTCTAAAAGCGTATCAAAACTCTTTGGCATCACCTCATCGAGCATGAACTTGCCTATATCGTGCAGCAGGGCCGCCAAATATGCGGTATCGCCGTCGATGGGGGGAGATATGAATTTCGTGAGCAGTTTAGCGCAGCAGGCCGACGCCAGCGAGTGACGGCTAAGCTCTTTTCTAAAATCGGTCCCTGCGTCGTCCGAAAGTCCCCCGCAGATTTTGGCCGACAAAACCGCGTCCCGAATCTCCCGCAGCGATATGTTTTCCATCACCTGCAGGAGCCACGTATCGCATTGTTTTATTATGATTCCTTTGTTGTGGCAAAGTCGCAACACCAATGCCGTAATCGCCGGGTCGGACTCGACCAGTTCTGCCAGAGACGCGGGAGTGAATTCCATTCGGCCAAGTTGTGTTAGAAACCGAGCGGCCACCGCGGGCAGAATTGAAATCGATTCACACTGGCCCACCGCAAGCTCAACCCTGCGGGCGGCAGAATTGTCCGGATTCTGTCCCGGCATATTGCCCATCCTCACTTATCAGCTATCGCTGCTTTTTTGAAAATTTTCAGTGCTTCCTTGAGCAGGTTTTTACAGGTGTTCGAACCAACCGTCGCTATGCGCTTTTTTGCAGCATCTCAAGCGTAGCACAAATCCTGTTGATTAAGTCATTAATATCAAACGGCTTCTTTATGAAATCCTGTGCCCCGGACTTCAAAAGCTGGTCTATCTCTTCCTGCTTTATCACGCCGCTTACAATAATAATCCGGATGTTCTCAAACTCCGGGTTTTTCCTGATAGTATGGCAAACGACGTTGCCGTTGACATCCGGCAGCATATAATCCAGCAATATACAATCCGGCCTGAACCGCTGCGTCTGTATCCCCGCCTCGTATCCGCTTGTTGCCGTCTTGACGTCGAATCTGCCGTCACGCGTCAGCACTTCTACCAGCAAATCCACGATTTCAGCATCGTCATCGACTACCAGTATCTTCTTTTTGCCCGTTTCCAGCCCATCCAATGGGATGGAATTGCCCTTCATAAATTTCATTAAGCTTTCGCGGGGTATCCTTCTGAATCGCGAGCCGGGCACGCGAAATCCCTCCAGCCGGCCGGCATCGAAACACCGGATTATTGTCTGTTGGCTGACCCGGCAGATTTCTGCTGCTTCTCCAGTTGTGAATAGCTCCTTCATTTCACACTCTCCTGCTTTCTCAACCCTTTCCTCACCGGTCTATCCAAATTACCTCATCATCCTAATTTAACTGTCGGACAGGGGGTTTGTCAAGCATAAAAAAATATTCCGAAACGCCTTTTTCAGTGTAATTGTGCGGTATTTTATAGGCGGTATTGACGCCTCCTGCGGTTTGCCGTCCGTAAGCCCCTGTTATTTCGATGGTTACGCTGTTATTATAAGACCTTTTGGGGTTCTGTTGCGTTTAAATAAGGAGTGGTTTGTGTCTATGCGAGTTGTGGTCAAGAGGGCTGGCGATCCGCTACTTAATGTGGCGAGATTTCACACTGCAAGAAAGATTTATCCACCGGTTACTTCGGCGAGATTTAGCCGTGGCCCGGCCCGCCTATGGCGGGTAAACCCACCACGGCGGGTAAACTTCGTTAAAGGACTACGTCGAGGTCTTCGCCCGCCACACTGACGGCGAGGTAAATCCGCCACAGAACCGGCGGGTAAACTTCGCTACGAGAAATTGACGCATCTTGTCACGGCGAAGGCACCTGTAAAGGCAAAGAAGGACTTGAAAAGTTGAGCCGTAGCCGGATAAGGCGCAATCGAATATAATCCCCCGTATGAAAGCAGAGCAGGTTTACGAACTCATACGCAAAGAAAAGATAATCGCCATAGCTCGGGGCGTCAGGATTGACCAGGTAATCAATATCGCTGAGGCGCTTCTCGCGGGCGGCATCAAAATGCTCGAAGTTACCTGCAACACCGATGGTGTTTTTGAAATGATACGGTTGCTGCGGGAGAAAATGGCAGACAAAATGTGCATCGGCGCGGGGACAGTAATAACGACGCAATTAGTTGAAAAGTCGCTTGAAGCGGGCGTGGAATTTATCATTGCGCCGGATACAAATACCGATGTGATTGACTATTGCGTAAAACACGATGTCGCGATTTTGCCAGGTGCCGCGACGGCTACCGAGATACTTGCCGCCAAACGGCACGGGGCGAAAATGGTCAAAATCTTCCCCGCGTCGGCTCTCGGCGTCAATTACATAAAGGCGCTGCGGGGGCCGATTGACGACGTGGATTTTGTGGCGGTCGATGGGATACGGCCTGAGAATATGGCGGAATTTTTCGCCGTCGGCTGTGTGGCTATCGGCATCGGTGCATCAGTCGTGAGAAAAGAATACATCGAGAAGGGCGACTGGAAAGCGATAACCGACACTGCCCGGCGGTATGTTCAAAACTTACCGGCGAGATAACGGCAACCACGGACTTAGCGGCTTTTTTATTTAAAAACAAATATGGATACTCACGGCGCGGTAGTGTATTATGTTCATAGTCCTTTTGGCTAATCAAAAGGACTATGAACTTTTTAGATTATGAGGATTGAGATATGGTCTTCACGGCAAAGCAGTGGGAATATCTGAGGAAGATATGGCACTTGACTCCGCGTGAGGTGGAGGTTGCCAAACTGGTCTGTGACGGCATGGACAATGAGCAGATCGGTAAGGAGCTTCGCATTGAGTATAATACGGTGCGTGCTCATCTTGGGAATATATTTCGCAAGGCCGGGGTCAAAGGTAAGGCGAGGATTATCTTGGAATTTATTCAAGTGACGCAGAGAGCGGGAATTTAAATCGCGGGCACTATTAGACCATTTACCAAACAGGCATATTCATAAATAGACGTGAGTATATTGTCATAGTCCTTTTGATTAGCCAAAAGGACTACGAGCATTTTAACCAAGTACAGGTAGAGATTGGTTGACCTGGGTGCTTGGTGCCGGAATATTCGCCCGCCAAAAGAATGGCGAGGTAAACCCGCCACAGAGCTGGCGGGTAAACTTCGTTACGAATATAGGCAAAGGTAGGATGTGTCCTCGTCGGCCTTTACCTTGAATTTCTTATTGGCGGGGACGGTGAATGACGAGCCGGGGCCGAAGTCAGCCCATTTTGCGCTATCCGGCAGCAATGCGGAGAGTTTGCCGGTGATAACGGTCATAATTTCAACGGTGGACGTGCCGAAATCGTATTCGCCCGGGGCAATGACGCCGACGGTGGCGGGGCACTGAGCGGTCTTGAAGGCGATGGATTTAACGTTGCCGCCGAAGTATTCATTTGTCTTGAACATTTGCGTCTCCGTTGTATTTATTTCGTCTGGTTATGTGCTTTCTGGACGTTCACTGAATGTAGAATAATTGGCTGTCAATTCCTCACCTTTCTTAATATCTCTTAAGGTGATAAAATCATAATTTTTGGTACATCGCACATTTGGATTGTCTTTTGACTCATTTAAATACCAACCCACGGTTAACATATTAAAGTTTTTCGGGCAGCCATATTTGTTATTTTTAGCAACACAAAAATCTGCATATAGTCTTTTAAGCTCCGAATCAATATTGCTGGTGGTGTCTATATCAATCCAAACCATCTCAGTTTCGTCATTACCAAATACATTTGTTTCCTTGGGAATATCACGAATCGCAAAAACGCCGACTCCGTGAATTGGTGAACGTTGCAACCGAGTATAAATATTGTCATGAGGAAGTATTGATTCTGTATGACCTCTAAAGCGATTTATTGTACATCTTATTTTATAAAAGAAACGTACCCAAAAACGTCGTTTGTCTGGAGAAGGTTCTAATTTTCCTTCGAGTTCATCAACATATTCTTGGAATATTTTATTTTTTGAACATATCAACCATCTTATATCGTCCAACCATGGGAAAGACGCTATAAAAGCAATTATTATGAGCCAGGCAAGGTTGCTAGGGTATTTATAATTGATTGTTAAAGCAGCTCCAAAGAACAAGAAAATAACCCCAAGGTTATAGAGGAACATATACGCAACATGTTTTTGGGTGTCCTTTTCATCGATAGCTTCGGTAATTCTTTCTGCTGTTAAAGAGAAAAGGAAAAATGATAAAGCAAATAATGCAACCGGCCATTTCCAAACATTTTCGAAACACTCCTTATCCTGCAATATAAAAACTATCAACAGTCCTGCTATTGCAGCGAAGATAGAATTAACAACTATCATGTTGGAAGAGTTATCCATCCATGGTTTTCTATTCATATATAACCTCTTTAACTTTTCTTAATGGTTTTCTACTATACCCCCACTTAGTAAACATCCCAATATTACCTTGTTGCACCCGCACTTCTGAATTCTACCTACAACTGCCCGGATTTCAAGGCCATAAAGGCAAGATTTGTCCGCCTGCGGCGGGGATCTCCGCTGCGCTACGAGGGGTTAAACATTATTTAAAAATTGACGCATTGGTTTCGTTGGCATAATCTTCACGAGCAAAGTTTAATCGAGCGAATTCGCCGTGGTATTTGATGGCGGCTCGGTCGTGTGTCCTTGCGGCGTCGAATTCGGAGTCGAAATAGCCGAGGAATATGTTTTTTCGACAATGGCCGACATAGGCAGACCATCGGCCTATTCTTTTGTTAAAAGAGACGCCGGCGAATCTTGAAGAGGTTTTTCTTTTAGTTTTTCTCCTGTTGCACATATTTTGCAGCCGGGTCGCGAGGCGAAGATTGGCCCTGCGGTTATCAAGACCGTCGCCATTTTTATGATCAACGAGGAAGTTGGCAGGGTGGTCCATAATTTCTCTGTGCAGAGAAATTATTTTAATTCTCATTTTCTTTTCTGGGTCGGCGGCGAGCCGAGCGGCATAGATGTTCGGATCATGTCCCTTTGGACACCAGTTAAAGATATTGAACCGGTAGAAGTCCTGCGGGTCAACAATGGTATATTTGCCTTCGCCGAGGGGAATTCTTCGATAGGTATAGCCATACTTTTGTTTGCGATAAAGCATCACGGGCCAGGCGCAGATTTTGTCGAGCCAGTTGGGAACCTTGATTTGAATAGTTGACATAATGTCCCACTCCATCGTTCATCAAAGTAACCCGCCCAATGAATCCGCCTACGGCGGACAAGTTGGGGGGCTAAATTTTCAATTTGATTGTTGACGGCCTTGGTCTCAAGGCCCGAATCGTGGGACTGCTGCCCCTGCTCCCTGCCGGCTTCTGCCAGCGGGGGGCATTATATCAAACAAGCACCGCATGTTCAACAAAAATGCAACTTTTTCAGGAAATTATTTTATTGTCATAAGTTCTTGTAATACAGATGGTTACCGCAGAGGACACCGAAAACGCAGAGATTATTTATTTCTGATTTACGGTCTTGGATGAGATTTCAATCAAAGGGGGTAGTTGCGGCGATTAAAAGTGGGTCCCCTGTTGCAGAGCCAAAGGAGTTGCTTCCCGGGGATGACGCAAGGCGTCAAAGGCGGACACTGACTCCTTCGACTTCGCTCAGGACAGGTGACGCAGAATGTTTTGTTATTCCCATTCGATGGTTGCGGGGGGTTTGCTCGAGATATCATACACAACACGATTGACACCGCGGACTTCGTTTATGATTCTGCTGGCAATAAGTCCCAGCACCTCATAAGGTATTTGTGAAAAGTCAGCGGTCATAAAATCGGTGGTTTCGACCGCACGGATTGCGATAACGTTTTCGAAAGTTCTGCCGTCGCCCATAACGCCGACGGTTTGCACGGGGACAAGGATGGCAAGCGCCTGCGATATTTTTCTGTAAAGGCCGGCGGACTTGATTTCGTCGATGAGGATTTCATCGGCGGCACGCAGGACTTCAAGCCGTTTGGGCGTTATTTCGCCTATTACCCGCACCGCAAGCCCCGGCCCGGGGAATGGGTGTCTCCAAACGATGTGTTCGGGCAGGCCGAGGTATTCGCCGGCGACTCTCACTTCATCTTTGAACAAATCCCTTAACGGCTCGACTAACTCGAAACCAAGCTCTTTTGGAAGTCCGCCGACGTTGTGGTGCAGTTTTATATTTGCCGCGGGGTTGCCGTCTTTGGCGCCGGACTCGATGACGTCGGGGTATAAGGTTCCCTGCGCGAGGAATTTGGCGTTTTTGATTTTCGACGCTTCGGATTTGAATGCGGCGATGAATTCTGCGCCGATTATTTTGCGTTTTTGC
The DNA here is from genome assembly GCA_049513025.1 of Sedimentisphaerales bacterium. GTDB lineage: Bacteria > Planctomycetota > Phycisphaerae > Sedimentisphaerales > Anaerobacaceae > Fen-1362. The sequence goes on along the minus strand of JBEKWM010000013.1, from coordinate 59,289 downwards.
TGCGGGTCGGTAACGCCCGCTAATTTCGAGAGGAATTGTTTTGACCAGTCAACGACACGCAGGTTGATGTGAAAGTGGTCGCGGAAGGTGGATTCGACTTGCTGGCGTTCGTTTTTGCGGAGGAGGCCGTTATCGACGAATATACAGACGAGCCGGTCGCCTATGGCTTTGTGGAGCAGGGCGGCTGTTACGGAGGAATCGACGCCGCCGCTGAGGCCGCAGATAACGGTGTGGTCGCCGACCTGTTTAGTGATTCTTTTGACGGTTTCGCCGACGAAGTCGCTCATTTTCCAGTCGCCTGCGCAGCCACAGATGCGATAGAGGAAATTTTTCAGGATAACCGTGCCTTTGGGCGTATGCGAGACCTCCGGGTGGAACTGGACGCCGAAGAATTTCCTTTTTTTGTGTTTTACACTGGCGAACGGGCAGGTCTTTGTTTGTGCGAGTTTGACAAAATTATGATTGGCGTCCTCAATCTGGTCGCCGTGGCTTGCCCATACGGTTGTTGAATCCGGGAGGTTCGCGAACAGGCCGGTTTTGCTGGTGATGGTGAGGTTTGTTCTGCCGAACTCCCTGTTTTTTGCGGGGACGACCTTTGCGCCGAGAATCTGACAGCCGAGCTGCATCCCGTAGCAGATGCCGAGGATGGGGACACCCAGGTCGAAAATTTTCTCATCACATTTTATCGCGTCTTTGTCATAGACGCTGGCAGGGCCGCCGGAGAGTATTATTCCTTTGAGGTTTTCCTTATCAAAAGTTTTTGCGGGAGTTGATGCGGGGAAAATTTGGGAGTAAACGTTGTGCTCGCGGACTCGTCTGGCGATGAGCTGCACGTATTGGCTGCCGAAGTCGAGAATCGCAATTGTTTCGTGATTCATAATTTCACCGCGGAGATCGCCGAGACCGCTGAGAATCAGGAAAATTGTTTACGAGACGCACAATTCCATCTTTTAACATCTTTACATGAAAGTTTATCAACAGGCCCGCTTTCAATCCAGCTAACTTCAGATATGAAAGCAATTGTGCCCTGTGAATCGGCAATATCTGCTCTACTGCTTTCAACTCAATCACAATTGAATTTTCTACTACCAAGTCCAGCCGGTATCCGCAATCAAGCTTAACATCGCGATATACTACCGGCAAGGCCCTTTGTTGTTCTATTTTCAATCCGCGTGAAACAAGCTCAAATGCCAAACAGGCCTCATAGGCCGATTCTAATAATCCCGGGCCGAGAGCGCGGTGCACGTCTATTGCCGCACCTATTATCTGCTCTGTAATCTCGTTTAATTGTTTACTTTCTTCCATTACAATTTTAACCGCAGAGATTGCAGAGCACGCCGAGATTATTTTTTATTTTCTTCTCTGCGGTCTCCGCGTGCTCGGCGGTGGAGTTAGTCCTCAAGTGGTTCGACGGTTGAATAGTTTGGCGATTCTTTTGTTATTTTTATGTCGTGCGGGTGCGATTCGCTTACTGAGGCGGAGCTTACGCGGACGAAATACGATTTGGTTCTTAACTCTTCTATGTTTCTGGTTCCGCAGTAGCCCATTCCCGCCCTTAGACCACCCACGAGCTGATACACGAAGTCGCCCAGCGATCCGCGATAGGGGACCAGTCCTTCGACTCCTTCGGGGACAAGTTTGTCTTTGGAGGCGGTGGCTTTCTGCCCGTATCTGTCGGCTGAACCTTTTATCATCGCACCGAGAGAGCCCATCCCCCTGTATTCTTTGAACTGCCTGCCCTTATAAATGACTAACTGGCCGGGGCTTTCCCTGAGGCCCGCGAAGAGCGAACCGAGCATTACGCTTGATGCGCCGGCTGCAATCGCCTTGGTTATATCGCCGGAGTGACGAATGCCGCCGTCCGCGATAACGGGTATGTTACATTTGTTCGCCACGGAGACACAATTCAGTATCGCCGAGACCTGCGGCATACCCGCACCGGAGATGATTCTCGTTGTGCATATCGCACCGGGGCCGATTCCGACCTTCAGGGCGTTTACCCCTGCGTCAATGAGGTCTTTGGCGGCATCGGCGGTCGCGATGTTGCCCGCGATGACGTCGATACTGTAATTGCTTTTAATCGATTTTACGGTGTCGATGACGTTTTGCGAATGGCCGTGAGCCGTATCGACCACGATTACATCGACTTCGGCTGCTATCAGGGCCTCGACGCGTTCATAGTCGTGGACGCCGACTGCGGCTCCGACTCTTAATCGGCCTCTCTGGTCGCGGGCCGCCAGCGGATACCGCTCGACCCTGTCGATGTCTCTCATTGTTATCAGGCCCGTCAGGTTACCGTCGTCGTTGACCAACAGCAGCTTTTCAACTTTATGTTCCTGCAGGATTCCCTTGGCCTGTTCGAGCGTTGTGTTTGGCGGGGCTGTCACCAGGTTGTTCTTCACCATTACCGAGCTGATTTTGGCGTCGTAGTCCTTGAGGAATTTGAGGTCTCTTTTGGTCAGGATTCCCCGCAGTTTTCTGCCCTCGACAATCGGTATGCCTGAGACGTTTTGCTCGTTCATCATCTGTTGTGCTTTTCGGACCGGGTCATCGGGCGACAGCGTAATCGGGTCTATTATCACGCCGTTCTCCGAGCGTTTGACCTTCACAACCTCTCTTTTTTGTTCCTGGATGGCGAGGTTCTTGTGGATTATTCCGATTCCGCCTTCCTGTCCCAGCGCTATTGCCAATGACGCTTCGGTTACGGTGTCCATCGCCGCCGAGACAAGGGGGATATTTATCGTGATGTTGTTCGTTAGGCGTGTTCTTGTGTCTGCCTGGCTTGGCACAACGTCGCTCTTGGCGGGTATCAGCAGGACATCATCGAATGTTATACCTTCTGCGATGATTTTGTTCTTATCCATCTTATTCTCCGAAGTTATGCTCGCCTCTCGGCGAAGCGGGCTGGTCCTGTTGTTATTAAACAGATAAGTATAGTAATGCGTCGCTGTTGCGTCAAATCTATTTTCCGTACAGGAGACCAGTGATTATAATGAAAAAAAGCAGGGCAAATCATTTTTTGCGCCCATTTTGGGGGGTGTTGGGCGTCTTAAATAGTGAGAGCGTGGCTATAGCCGGCGAAGTCCAATGCGTTGGAGATGACAAGTTAATGACCGAAAGACCGGACAGGCAGTTGGTGGAATCGGCCCAGCGGGGCGATGGCGACAGCTTTACGGAGCTGTGCGGGCGGTATTACCCGGCGATGGTCGCGATTGCTCAGGCGGTGATTGGTGACAGGCACCTTGCCGAAGATGCCGCCCAACAGGCGTTTGCCGTTGCGGCGATGAAACTGCCCGAACTGCGACACGCCGAGCGGTTCGCAGGGTGGCTTGGGGTGATATGCAGGAATTCGGCAAACGATATTGGTCGCAAACAGCAGAGAATTTACGATGCCGATAAGCTTTCGAAATTGCCTGCTCGGCAGAACGATTCGCCTGATACCGAGGCGGTTCGTGAAGCGGTCGCCGGTCTTGCACCTGAGGCGAGAGAAGTTATTTATCTTCGCTACTATGACGGGTTGCCTTATGAGCGGATATCAAAGGCGCTGGGTATTTCGGAGCAGGCGATAAACGGCCGGCTGCGAAGGGCCAAAGGAAAAATTGCTGAATATCTGAAACAAAACGGGTTTCACGAGGACTGACTATGAACGAGCGAAATGAAAAATGGCTGGATGAACAGCTCAAAAAGACGATTGACTCCGGCAAGGTCGAATTCGACAGCGAACAATGGAAGCAAAAATACTCGGCCGAGTATCAGGAGCTTGTTTCGCGAGCCGAAAGACGTCCAGATGTTCAGCGATTTTCGTGGGCGCGTTCGCTTATTAGGGCAGCGGCTGTAATTGCAATCGTGGCTTTTGTGATATTGCTTACGCATCGCCAGTCGGATAAACGTGTTGAGCCGGCGGTTGCAACTTTTGTGGAGGACAGGTCGCCGGCTATGATGATGTCACGTTTGTCGCTGACGCTTGCTTATAACAGGGGCGGTTTGGACGCAGTAGATGAGCAGTGCAAAAAAGCATCCGAATTATTGGGACAAAAAAACACGAATGTATCAATCGCTGATTTACTGAATGATAAAAACGGCGACAAGCCGGAAAGGAATGATTTATGAAAACGACATTAAAAGTCATTTTGATTGGCGTGGTATTGTTGGTTTCGGCTGGGCAGGCATTTGCTTACCCGCCTGATAACGCGGCAGTCCTCTACTACAAGTCCCTTATGCTTATGGAGGAGCCGAATGATGCTCTCGGCAAAATATTAGCAGCCGTGAGACATGGCGAGGCCAGGCCGGACAACCAGGTTCGCCAATACGTTGAGCGAAACGGTAAGGTCATCAAGGAAATTGTAACTGCCGCAGAGATTAAAAGCTGTGACTGGGGTCTGAATTACTCAGACGGACTCGCTATGCTGATGCTGCCCTATGCCAAACTCACGAGTGTGGCGTTTTTACTCGCTGCCGATGTGAAGGTCTTAGCCGAAAAAGGCGATTACAGAACAGCCCTTGAGAGGTGCATTACGATTCATAAGATAGGCATACATCTTGGCGACGATATCCTAATCTCAAGGCTTTACGGCAACGCAATTGGTGGTTTGGCAAACAGGTGTATCGTGGATATTCTGCCGCTGGTATCGAATGATACCGAAACGCTCCAGCGGCTTAGAGTTAAACTTGTCGATATTTCCCGCAGTTGTCCTTCGATGAAAGCGGCGATAGGAAATGACGCAAAAGTTTTTCTGGGGAGTTCTATAAACAGGGGAGAGATAATTGAAGCGGCTCATAAGTCGGGTCTATCCAAAGGCGACATGGATAAGGCGGACGAGATTTTTCGCCAGCATGATGATAATGAATTCTACGTCAGGGCAACAAAGTATTATCAAAGCATTATAACGAGGATACAAAGCGTTTATGATTTACCTTATCCTCAGGCAAAGCAGGCGCAGGAAGATTTAAATAAGGAAGTGGAGAATGCCGCCAAGGAGAAACCTGAGGTGTTTATGGCGGAAGTAATGCTTCCTGCGATTAACCGAGTTTTAACGACAGATACGAGAGATAAAACACAATTCAATGCCGTTCTTGTGGGAATTGACATTTATTTAATCAGGGCAAAGACAGGCAAATTGCCGGACGAATTGCCCGCGGGATTGCCCAAAGATATGTTCAGCGGCAAGGATTTTCTATACGCAAAGACCGATGCCGGCTTCACATTGACCGGTCAGGGTAAAGACCTCGATAAGGATATTGAGCAGAAATACGAATTCAAAGTTGCGAAGTAACTATTCGAAATGGGGGCCTGTCGTAGACAGGTCCTTCTTCGTTTCACTACGAAGGGCGAGCCCTTATCTTTTTAACGCGGCGAAACAGTCGGGGCAGAAGAGGTGGCCGGAATCAATTTTGTGCAGTTCGCTTAGCGCAAGGTCGTTTCGGCCGCAGCAGTCGCAGGGCTGTGTCTTTTTCGGGGCGGGTATTTCGCGGATACTGAACGGCAACGGTTTTCTTTCCTGCGCAATTGCCTCTTCCTGCACCCCGGCTTCCGCGTTGGCCTGGGCCGTCAATTCCTTCTGGATACTCAGTTCCTCCTCTATTTCGGTGCGTTTCTGCGTCTCCGCCTGAGCGTTCTCTTCGGCCTTCAATCTCGCGTCCGTCTGGGCCTTGAGTTTTTGTTCCAGTTCAAACCTTGCCTGACGTTCCTGTCGCAATTCTTGTTCGGCCCTGGTTATTTCGGCGGTCAGCAGTTCCATTTGCTTTTGCGTCTGCTCTTTCGCCTCGGTTTCGGCGACGATTTTTTTATGTGCCTCGCCATTCGTGGCGGTAAGTTTCGCCTGATGTTTTTCGAGTTCAGCCAGGCGGTCGGCGTAGGTCCTGAGATTTTCCTGTGCCGAAATCCTGTATTCGGTTTCCTCGGCCAATTTTCGTTCGCCATCGGCTTTTGTTTGCTGCAATGCCTTTAGCTGCGCTTCGGCCTGCGACGTTTTTTGGGACTCGTTCTTAAGTTGTTCTTCCGCCGCTGCGATGACCCGTTCGTACGCCTCCATCTTTTGTCTTATCGTCTCGCCGGCCTTTTGCTCAGCCGAACTTTTTGTTTCGGTTTCGGTTCCGAATTGCTGTTGCAGTTTCCTTTTTTCTTCTGTCTCGGTCTGCAATTTCTCTTCAAGCTGGGTGATTCGCTCCTCGTAAGCATTTGCCTGGCTATTCAACTGGTTGCGTAACTGTTTTTCAATGCCGGCAGTTTCTTCGGTTTGTGTTTTGGCTCCGGCTTCGGCCTGAGCGACCTGCCGGCGATAAAGTTCAATCTGCTGTTCGAGTTGCTGACGTATCCGGGTTTCGCTGCTCAGCCGGTTGCGAATTTCTTCTGTCGATTGTTCTCTTCCGGCCAGTTTATTTTTCGCTTCGGTCAGGGCCTCCGCGTAATACCTGGCTTTTTCCTGGGCGGTCGCTATCGCCTCGCCGTAGGCTCTCGCTTTTTCTTCCGACTGTGCGCGCGATTGCAGTTCGGCTTTCGCTTTGGCCTCGATTTCAAAGCGGGCCTTTTCCTCCGATAATCGTCTCGCCTTCTCTTCGGCCTCCGCTCTGCCCTGGGATTTGGCAAGCGCCGCCGCCAAACTGTCTGCCCTTTCTTCGGCATCCGTTCTCGCGGCTGATTCAGCTTCCAGTTGTTCCTCGGCCCGGCTTCTTGCCTGGATTTGCGTCTCAAGGTTTCTGCGGACCTCGGCAATCGCATCGCCAAGTTCCTTCACGCTGCGCTCGGCGCTGGCCCTGTTCTGCGACTGCGCGGAGGTCTGTTCCCTTAATTGCTCGATTGTCGCCGTAAGCATTCGAATCTGTTGTTGGGCCGTGACTTTGGCCTCGATTTGCTGATTCAACTGCTCCTGAATTTTCGACAGCGTTTCCGTAAAGCCCTTTATTTGTTCCTGAAGTTCTATCTTTGCCTGTTGTCTTGCCTGCTCCGCTGATTCAATTGCTTCTTTGGCCCTTTGCTGGGCCTCGGCTCTCGCCTGTGTCTCTATCTGCACCTGGTGTTCGGCTTGCTCGGCTCGCGTCTCGGCCTTAATTCTCTGCTCACCCTGTCGTTTGGCCTGCTCTTCGGCAATGTTTCTCGCCTGCGCCTCCCTGCCGAATTTTTCCTCCGCTTCGCGCCTGGCCTGTTCTTCCGCCCGCAGCCGGGTTTCTGTCTGCACTAAGTTCTCGATATGTTGTTTGAGTTTGCCTTCGGTTTCTTTCAGCGCCTGCGTTTGGGCATTCAGTTTTACCTGTATATCATCTATCGCTTTGCCAAAGGTCCTTGCTTTCTCTTCCAAAGCCGATTCGGCCTGCGACCGTGCCTGTGATTCGATGTGAACCTGCTGTTCGACGGCGTTACGGGCTTTTGTCTGGGCTTCGAGCTTTTCCCGCAGCTCGCTAATCAACAGGTGGTATTCGTCAATCTGTTTCTGTAATTGGGTTCGGGCAGCCAATTCAGCCTGCAATCGCCCCTCGATTTGCCGCCGCGACTCCTGAAAATCGCGGGTCTTCTCCTCAAGTTTGATTCGCGTTTGCTGCTCAGCTTTTATTCTCGCCTCGGTTTCAGTTCTTGCCTTTTCTTCCGCGACGATCCTTGCCCTTGTTTCCGCCTGTGCGGTTCTCTGTGCTTCGGCCCTTGCCTGCGACTCCTGATTCGCAATCTCCTCCGCTTTTTTTATCGTATCGTAATATGCCTGTCTGTCGGCTTTTTTCTGTGACTTGGCCTCGATTCTCGCGAGTTTCTCCGCCCTGACCTGCTCTTTTGCCTGAAGTTTGGCGTTAATCCGCGCCTGTTTTTCAGCAATCGCCTTTGCCTTTGCCTCCGCTTTGGCTTTTTCTTTTACTTTGCGGGCGTTGAAACAGGGCGCAAGGGGATGATGCGGCCAGTGCTTTTCTCCGCATATCTGGCAGGTCGGGACAAACTTCTCCTGACTATCCTGTGGGGTTGCCCCCCCATTTTCCTTTGTCCTGTTAACATCCATTGGCAGCTCAAAAAAACAACAGCGCCAGTTTCCGTTCTGATTACCGGCGGGGTTCGTCTCGGTTTTTACTGATATTTACCGCCGAACACGCGGAGAACGCTGAGAAAAAACAAATTTATAAACTCTGCGAACTCTGCGGTCTCAGCAGTGAGAAGTAATTTAGCCGAGCCGGGAGTGAAATTTAACTTCCACTCCTCCGCTCCATTCTTCTAACAATTTCCCACAGAATTTTCAAGCACAAAAGATTTTATAGGACTTTCTCGCCTATTGTTAGTCCCTGTGTCGCATCCTGCTGGATGCGGTTTGAATCGATTATCGATTATTGTCACATCACATATCGTGGTGTGAGCTACCACTTCAGCACTGCGCCGGTGTCTGCGCTTGTGGCCATAGAGGCGTATTTTGCAAGGCAGCCGGTTGTAATATTTGGTTTTCTCGGCTTCCATTTCTTTTTGCGGGCAGCGAGTTCCTTGGCAGACAATTTCACATTCATCTTGTTGTGGGGTATGTCGATTTCGATTATGTCGCCTTTTTTCAACAGTCCGATTGGTCCGCCGACCGCTGCTTCGGGGCTGACGTGGCCAATGCAGGCGCCGCGTGTGCCGCCGCTAAATCTGCCGTCGGTTATGAGGGCGACTGATTCGCCGAGACCTGCGCCAACAATATAACTTGTGGGGCTGAGCATTTCCTGCATACCCGGGCCGCCTTTGGGGCCTTCGTAGCGGATGATAACTACATCGCCCGCCTTGACCTTGCCCGCAAGGATTCCTTCGCCCGCCTCTTCCTGGCTGTCGAAAATGACGGCAGGGCCTTTGTGGGTGAGCATATTCTGTGTGACGCCCGCCATTTTTACGACAGCTCCTTTTGGCGCGAGATTGCCTTTGAGTATGGCCAATCCGCCTGTTTTTGAGTAGGCGTTTTCGATTGTGTGGATTACCGCGGTATTGCTGGTTTTAGCGTCCGTGATATTTTCGCCTAATTTTTTGCCCGTAACGGTGAGCGTATCGAGATTGAGCAGTTTCGGAACCCTGCTTATTTCCTTTAGTATTGCGCTGATGCCGCCCGCGGCGTCAACGTCCTCGACGTGGAACGCACTCGATGGCGAGACCTTGCAGATATTGGGGCATCTGGCGGATATTTTGTTTATCCGGTCAAGGTCATATTTGATACCCGCCTCGCTTGCGACTGCCAGCGTATGCAGAACGGTATTTGTCGAGCCGCCCATTGCCATATCAAGCGCAAGGGCGTTATCCATCGATTTGGCGCTGATTATATCCAGCGGTTTGATGTTTTTTTGGATTAACTGGATGATTTGCCTGCCCGCCTGTTTATAAAGCTCTTCGCGTTTGGGGTTGACAGCCAGTATCGTGCCGTTGCCCGGCAGGGCGATACCTATTGCCTCGCACAGGCAGTTCATCGAGTTGGCTGTGAACATCCCTGAACAGCTTCCGCAACCGGGACAGCCCGTGGCTTCAAGTTCTTTTAACTGCTCTTCGTTGATTTTGCCCGCGTTGAATTTGGCGACGCCTTCAAAGATGCTGATGAGGTCAACTGTTTTGCCGTCTTTCATTTTTCCAGCCGCCATAGGTCCGCCGGAGACAAAAATCGTGGGGATATTCAGCCGGACGGCCGCCATTAGCATACCGGGTATAATCTTGTCGCAGTTCGGAATGCAAATCATCCCGTCGAAACAGTGTGCCTGAAGCATTGTCTCGACCGAGTCGGCGATTATCTCACGCGAGGCAAGCGAGTATTTCATACCCGTATGGCCCATCGCGATTCCGTCGCAGACGGCTATTGTGTTGAACTCAAAGGGCACGCCGCCCGCTTCTCGCACGGCCTGTTTGACAATCTGCGCCACCTTGTTGAGATGGACATGGCCGGGGACTATCTCGCAAAAGCTGTTTGCGATGGCGATAAATGGCTTGTTGATGTCAGCGTCGGCTATACCGCAGGCGTGAAGCAGCCCGCGGTGAGGCGCTCGCTGAAAGCCGCTCTTTATTGTGTCGCTTCTCATTTGTCTTCCTTTCTGCAAAATCGTGCCCAAACATGGGCATTTTCAAGACGTATATTGTAACGATTCAGACCGTGCTAATGAAGAAAAATTGGTTGTATTGGTATCAGAACGGGGTATAATAATCATTTTAATTTGGGCAAGCTAAATTAACTGGGAGACCAAAATTATGACAACAAACAGTATTTTCAGATGTGTAGTCGTCGCGGGTATATGTTGCAGTATGTTTGTGTGGGGCTGCGAACAGCAGGCCAAACCCGGCGGAGCCGAAGCTAAACCATTGGCACAAGCGCCAGCACAAGCAAAAGCACCAGCACAAGCACAGGTAAAAATCGCGTTGAGACCGACCGTTGGCGGACTGGCCACCTATAAGATTACAACCCAGGCCCGTCGGACTACAAAATGGCAGGGGCCGGTCCCCGATAAAGCGGTTTTTGAGGAGAACTTCAACGAAGAACGGGTCGAAATGGTCCTTACGCAGCGCATACAAAGTGTGGACCCCAATGGCATAGCAGTTGCCCAGGTCACAATCGATGGAGTGAAATGTCGTTATTCAAATAAGAGTACGGCCTCGGTGGATTTTGACAGTTCCAGGCGTTCGGACGCCAACAATCCAATAATGAAATTAATCGGTCAAACCTATCTGATAGAATTCAGTCCGTCGAACAATATATCTGCGGTAGACGACCTGCCGTCGGCTATGATGACGATGAAAGACGGCACCCCCTCAGGAGATGCAGGAGTCAGTATTTTGTATCCTGAGGCAATAATGGAAAGGCATGGGGTGTTCCAGTTGCCGGAACCTGGGCAGGAAATGCTTAAGCCCGGCGAGAAATGGAACAGAATCAAAACCTTCGCGTTTGGCAAGATGGGCCTTAAATCATACGAGAAGATTTACACGCTTAAAGAAATACGAGACGCGGGAGGCCGCAAGATTGCGGTTATCGATATGAACACAATACCTGCATCCGAGGTTGAGCAAAAATACCGCGGTCAGCAGGCAGAGATTGATGTGCCGAAAACGTTTGACACGAACGATTCATACACCGGCGGCGGCGAGTTTGATTTGAAAGCAGGCAGGATAGAAAATTACCACGAAGATTTAGAGGCAAACTGGGTTGTAGCGCTTCCGGCAAAGCAAGGTGATACCAGCGAGCCGGTGGTGTTAAAGATGTCCGCTACTCGCGTTTACAGCATTGAAAGAGTTAAATAATCGGGTTTGAGCGAAAGGAACCAAAGTTGAGCCGGACAAAGATTCTTGTAGTGGCTTTGATTGCAGGGATTATCGGCGGCTGCACGTCGGCGCCGTCGCCCCGCAAAACATTATTGACGGTTGATTTCAAGCCCGGCCAGGCCCTTAAATACAAGTTCGTCAACAGCAGGAATATGGCGGTGGACTGGGGGCCGATGAGGGGCGGGGGCCCGAGCAAAATCAACAAATCATCGGAATCGCTGGAGATGGTTGTTTCATACACGCCTGTCGAAGTGGACCCCTACGGCGTTTCGACAATCAGGGCCGATTGTGAATCCGCAAAAGCAAAACGCACGTCGGAATCGGCCCGCCAGCAGAATTGGCAGGAGGCCGCGGAAAGTTTCACCGGCAAGAGCTGGACGTTTACCGTTGACGCCAGGGGTAAAATTGTGGATGGTTCAGGGTTTCGCGACGTGCTTCTTCAGGTGGGTCAGCGGGCATTCAGGGCCGACAGAAGCAAAGGTCTTGTTAAAGACCCGGATATGCTTTTCGATGTTATTGCGATGCAGTGGTTCCTGTGGGATTCGGTATCGAGCGTAAGTAATCCCACCAAAGGCGTTGCCGTCGGCGACAAGTGGAAGTCCGTGCTTGCCGTGCCTGCCACGATGGTTCTGTTCGCTGCCAGAGATGTCAATTACACGCTGTCGGAAATACGTGTTCAGGACGCCAATAACCGGATAGCCGTGATTGATAGTTCCTATTCCCTGCGGTGGCCGAATCCTTCCGAATGGCCCGTCCCATATATCGAGACATTCCAGATGAGCGGGATATATGGATTCCTGAGAGGGTATAAAACGCACGATTTACAGGGCCATGGACAGGAGCTTTTCAACATAGACGCCGGAAGAACCGAACGATGCAGTCAAAGTTATACGATGCACGTCAGTGCGTCATTGCCTATGGGCCTTCCTGGCGTCAATCCGCAGATAACCATTGACCAGAACATGACAATGGAGCTTCTTGTGCCGTCTGTCCCCAGGAAATAGTTTTTTTAAGGGCCGGCCATAGCGCATGGAGGTGTAAATAAATTGAAACGCAAAAATCTTTGGGCTCCGTGGCGAATCGGGTACGTCCAGGGGCTCGCCGACAAAAGCGAGTGCTTCATCTGCAAAAATATCAAAACCCTGCAGGATGATGATAATAATCTTGTCCTGTGGCGTTCCAAAAACTGTATCGCGGTTCTGAATCGCTTCCCTTATAACAATGGGCATCTGCTAATCGCGCCGGCTCGGCATATCCCTGATTTCAACGAGGCGAACGACGAGGAGCTTCTTGAAATGACCAAAATGACAAGAGACGCCCAGAAGGTCCTTTCTCTTGCGATTAAGCCCCAGGGCTTCAACGTCGGTATCAATTTCGGCAGATGCGCCGGAGCGGGATTGCCCGAACATATGCACATCCACGTTGTCCCTCGCTGGAACGGCGACACCAATTTTGTCCGGGTTTGCAGCGATACATACCTCATCAGCCAGAGCATCGAGGAGCTTCTCAAACTGCTCAAACAAACAAGTGCCAAAAATGGTCTTCCTGTTCTCGCCCCGTGAGATGGAATTCTACGGATGGTAATATCTCACGAGAAGAAAAATGGTCGTAATCATTTAGAGTTTTTTCACAGGTGTTATCTCACGGGGTAAATATGCATTCAGAACTTGTCCCTTACGCGGTCAGTGAGAAATCCGGCAAAGGCCGGCTGTTTGCGGAAGAGCCGCATCCTTACCGTCTGGATTTCGACCGCGACCGTGACAGGATAATTCACTGTGCTGCGTTTCGCCGGCTCGAAGGCAAAACGCAGGTCTTCACGCCGGGCCTTGATGACCATTACCGCACTCGCCTTACTCATACCATTGAGGTCGCCCAGATTGGCAGGACCATTGCCAGGGCGCTCGGTCTCAACGAACAACTGACCGAGGCAATTTGTCTGGCGCACGATTTGGGTCATTCGCCTTTCGGCCATACCGGAGAAAGTGTCCTCAATAAATTGATGGCTGGTTTCGGCGGCTTTGAGCACAACAGACAGTCACTGCGAGTCGTTGACCTGCTTGAGCATCCTTACCCGGATTTCGCGGGACTTAACCTGACTTACGAAACCCGGCTTGGTCTGGCAAAACACAGCAGCCCGTACGATAAACCGCAGGACGCTGATTTTCCTGAGCTTAATTGTTCGCTCGAAGGCCAAATAGCGAATATTGCCGATATGATTGCTGTCAATTCACACGACCTCGAGGATGGTATGCGGGCCGACATGATTGATACGGAACAATTAGGGGATATAAAATTGTTTCGGGATGCCGAAGAGCGGGCGCAGGCGGACAGGATTGAGGATAAAATCGTCCGCCGGACGAGGACGGCCAAGGCCATCATAGATATACTTGTCGGCGAGTGCATCGAGCAAAGCACCCTGGAAATCCGTAAGGCGAAAATTAAAACGCTCGACGACATATACAGCCGGCGGGAAAACCTGATTATCCTGCCCGAAAAAAGCAACGCCCAATTAGAAGAGCTGGAACAATTCCTTTTCGCGAATTTTTATCAGCATCCTTTACTGCTTTCTACGGCCAAACAAGTCGAGCAGTGGCTTACAAAGCTTTTCAAGCATCTTTGCAATCAACCTCAGCTTATGCCGGGTTACTTCCGGCGTTTTATTGAGAAACAGGGCCTGCAACGGGCCGTCTGCGACTACATCGCGGGTATGACGGACCGTTTCTGCCTGAAAATGGTTGAGGAAACCTAAGGCCGAATCGTTATAATCTTTACGTTTGTTTTACCGCAGAGAACGCAAAGCACGCAGAGTTTTTTAATTTTATTTCTCTGCGGTCTCGGCGTGCTCTGCGGTGAATAATAGATTGTGGATTTTATGAAACGTCTTCTTACATCTTGTTTCGGACTGGGCTGGCTGCCAATTGCGCCCGGCTCGTGGGGGTCATTGCCGTCCGCGATTATCTTTGGTCTTGTTTATTATCTCGGCGGTTCCGGCGCGATCGCGGCATCGCTGATGGTTGCGCTTATAGTGGCGGGTTCGGTTGTCTGCGTGAAATTTTCACACGTTGCTGTCGCCGCCACGGGCAATGAAGACCCCAATGAGGTGGTGGCCGATGAGATTGCGGGACAGGCGTTGACATTTCTGGCAATGCCGTTAATGATGGCTGATGTATCGGGCCGACAGATTGTTTCGATTGTTGTACTTGGTTATTTTTTGTTTCGTTTGTTTGACACGGTCAAGCCCTGGCCATCGTATCGGCTCGAAGAGCTGCCCGCCGGCTGGGGGATTCTCGCCGACGACATTATGGCGGGCGTGTACGCGGGAATCGCGTTGTTCGTTTCCGCCAAGTTCTGGATTCTCAAATAGTTTTGCTGCTTATTGCGACAGGAATCGTAAATGGCGACAACGGAATACAGCCCTGATATTTGCAGGAAACTCCAGGCGAAGTATCAGGGCCTTGGTCTCCATCGGGCGATGCGAGTCAGCCGATATGATGCGGGCACGGAACTGGTTTACAATGTTACCGGCCTTGAAAAATCGAATACAGCCCGTGTGCATTTGCTGATAGAAAACTTTGTCGGCGGCGGATTCGCGGGACAGGTTTACAGGGTAAAAATTCTCGATATTCAAAATGCGTGGCACGGGCTTCCAGCCCGTGAAGACACGGCCAGGATGGCCGTGCCACAGATAGTCGGCCTTGAGGAGGGCGGCGTTTACGCGATGAAGATTCTCGTCCCGCCCTCGGGCTTTGCGTGCCTGTTCCGCGATGTTCTCTATAAGATTGGTTTTCAGGGGCCTTTCCAACTTCAGGTCAATCCTGCCGCGGCAAGGGCCGGCGCGCTTTGGCAAAAGTTTATCAGGCAGGCGGCCAAAATCCGCTTAGGCGACGAAAAAACCGTTGTCGATATTCACGCCACCTTCGTTGACGAGAAAATCGGCAGTTGTGGCGAGTTGAGCGAATGGGTCGAGGGACGCACCTGGCGGCTGGAAGCCGATGACAGGATGGACCTGCTTAAATTCTGGCGACGAGGCAAAATAATTGACGCCAGCCATCTCGGCTCGCCCGAATATCGCGCAAAAAAACAGTTTATGGCTGATTTCGTAAACTTGCTGCACGGTATCGGCGCATACGAATTCGCCAGGCAATACGAATGGTCAACCTGCAAAAGCCAGCCCAACTGTCTCAAACGCAAAGGGTCCGATGACCAGCCCGCCAAAGGACTGACGGCGGTTGATTTCAGACCCGGTCTTGTGCTGCTGCCTTTTTTGCCGATGAGTCCCGGCGATTTTTCGCTGATAGCGAAGGGCATTATGCGCGGCTCAATTGTGCAATTCGACCGCGGCGACGTATCAAAGCTCGAATCGTTTGTGCGGGCGAACCTGGAACATTTCACGAATATGCGGGGTATGCTCGACGAGCTTAAGGCCGACGAACAAATATACCGCAGTAGCGTCCCTGATTTCACACATAATGGTATTCGGCTGTTCTACGACGGGAAATTATGGTCGCAGATTCTCGCTGGCTCAATCACCGGCTGGAAGGTTCGTAATCTCATTGACGACGAAGGCGAGACAAAACTTAGCAACAAAAAATCGTGGGTGGTAATGTTTTTGCTTCTCGGCCTGATACCTTTCCTCGGCACTATTTTCCGCCGGCTCTGGGCAAGGGCCGACTGGCGACGCCACTATACGGAGATGTTTACTCGCTGGGGTTATTTTTGCAGGGCGGTCAGGGGGAAAATTTTCGAAAAGACAATTAGCTGGTATCGATGCGGGCGCATAAGCATCGGCCAGACGTTAAAAATCTATGACCAGCCGTGGCGTTTCTTCCTGCATTTGCCGTTCTTGCTTCTTATCTCCGCGGGCCTGCATCGGTTCCTGACTGATTCGGCTTTCAGAAATGAAAAACTGGCGAATATCTTCGTCAGGCCTTTTAAGTTGTATTTTAGTGCTGCGTTGCGAGAACAGTGGCTTCGAGATATGGTCGCCGAGGGGCAAAAAAAACATATTCTCACGGATGATGACGCAGGCACGATTCTTTCGCAGATTAAAGAGCCGTATATTCAAAAGTACCTGGTGAGTTTGGTCGTTCATTTGCTGCTGATGCCGACGACGCATATCGTCGCGCTGATATGTGCATTTGCTTATGTATATATGCACCCTGAAATGCCCCGCGAAAAAGCATGGGCGATAGGGGTGGGCATTGTTTTGCTGTTTCAGGTTATACCGATTTCTCCCGGTTCAATTGCAAGAGGGTGTTATACCGTTAGCTTAGCGATTCATGACCGTAATTTCAAAGATTACAACATTGCGCTGTTTCTTAGTTTCTTCAAGTATATAGGTTACCTGGCGTTTCCAATCCAGATGACGTATCGTTATCCAACTCTGGCGAGGTTTATGGCGGGGCACTGGGCAACCGAAATGGTTCACATAGTGCCGGTGTTTGGCGAGAGGGGGGCGTTATTGGAGCGATGGGTGTTCTGCTTGTTCTACAACTGGCCTTTGACGATTCGCAGGCGTATGGTCCGTCGCGCCGAAATCCGCTCGGCGTATCCGATTCGTTACTGGCACGCGGTCGGCTGTGTCATCGCGGCGGTTGCGGCGTTTGCTGTCGCATATAACAATTACTTAGACGGATATTGGAGGCTGCCCCAGTTAAGAGACATCTGGTGGCTTGTTATTTTGGCGTCGGTGCTTTGCGGGGTTGCTGTAACCCTCGGCGCCGGCGGGGCGGTATTGTGGAGGCGAATTGTTACCGCGACCGTTTCCGGTGCGGCTATCGGGGTATTTGCCACCGTTGCCGCGGCGATACTTGACCACGGGGCGGCGGCGACTTCCAAGCTGGTCGTATTATGTGCGATGCACACCTTTGCTTCCGCGGTTCTTGCGACAATCGCGGCTATTGTTGCCGAAATGATGCTGCCCGACCCCGACCTGAAACGTCTGGGTGTAAATAATATTTGAACTACCGCGTTATTCGGTTGTAAATCGGACTCAAAAAAAACTGGCAAAGCGAACTTTTTAACGTATAATTAACAGCGGACTCGGGTTTGGGGATATCCGCTGTGTTGCGGATACTGCCGGGTCGATGTTTGGGTGGTTTGTGTTGAGGGTGGCTTCAATTATGGCCAACGGCTATAGTTCTCTGTGCGACGATTTTTACCTGGATATGTTTGTCAATACTGAGCTTGACCTGCCTCTCCAGAGTGATACCGTTCTTGCGTTTTTTGAGCGTATTCAAAAGCAATATCCCACTATGGGTTGTTTTGCCCGGCGGGAAAACAGCGAGTATTGCCTCGAAGAGGACCACAACAGCGGCCAGTATCGCTGGGTGGCCCTCGAAACAGACCGCGTCGGCTCAGGCATCGTCAACCCGGTGGACTTCGAGGAGGTTTACAGCCAGGACAAGTTTGTCCTCGGCCTGATTCCATATATGCTTGGGATAAGCCACCTCGACGTGGACTCCCTGGATATCACTTACGCTATGGATTTTTACTGCGTCGGCAATCACGACCAGATTATCGCCGAGGCGCTTGGTTCCTCGGCGTTCAATTGCCTGCTGGACCTGCCGCTCGCAAAGGCAATCGACCATTCGCCTTCGATAGTAGTGGCGCTGTCCGAGGACTGCCGGACCCAGGCGAGAATCAGCGTAGAATCCCGAACCAGTATTTATGACCCCGACAGGTCGCCGCAGACGCTCGAAGAGGCGATAAGCTTGTCTTTTACCGTTCGCCAGTATCGCGCCGCCTCCGGCAAATTCGACATGCTGGAGTCGTTTGACCGGCAGTGTATGCTCGCTGATGAACTGATGGCGGACAAAATTGTCCCAAATCTTGTTCACCCGCTTATCAATGTTATCGCGCAAAAACGGTTGACATAAACATTGAAAGAGATTGACTATGGTCCTGGTAGCTCCCCTCAGTAAGTACAAGATAAAAACTTTTCTGATTTATATGGCTGTCATGGTTGGTTTCGCCGCTTATTGCGTTTACGACGGCCACTTCAATGAGTCGTTCAAGGAAAAGCATTCCCCTGACGGCAAGCCCGACGGCACAATGGTATTTAATCAGAAAGCGCCGGCTTATCTTGTGGGCGCGGCGGTGTTATTAGGTGTGTATTTGCTGGTTATCCGCAATAAGAACGTTGTCGCGGAAGACGACGCCCTTGTAATTGACGGCAAAGTCAGCATCGCTTACGACTCAATCCAGAAAATCGACAAGACCAATTTTGACGCGAAGGGGCACTTCACCTTTACTTATAAAACCCCTGACGGCAAAGAAACCGACCGTAAAATCAGCGACAGGGACTACGACAACCTGAAAGCTATACTGGACCATCTGGTAGCGAAAATAAGTTGAAATCCTTCCTGTTGGCGATTAAACTTTCCTCTTTGTGATAAGCCCCCGACTTTATGTCGGGGGTTAATCTTGTCGGTTGTATTCAACAACAAATTAAGAGGGCGAGCGTGAATCGTTGCGTTATAGGATTACAGTGGGGCGATGAAGGCAAGGGTAAGGTCGTGGATATTCTCGCCGAAGACAGCGACGTTGTCGTTCGTTATAACGGCGGCGCAAACGCGGGCCATACCGTTGTGGTGGGCAACGATAAATTCGCGCTGCATCTTTTGCCCAGCGGCGCTGTCAGGCCCAAAACCATGTGCGTAATCACAAACGCGGTCGTCGTTGACCCCGAAACGTTGCTCGGTGAAATCGATTCCCTCGCCCCAAAAGGCATCAAATTAGACAAGCGTCTCTTTATCAGTGAAAACGCCCATTTGGTGCTGGATTATCACAAGAAAGAAGACCAGTTGCGCGAGGAGGCGCTTGGCAAAAAGAAAATAGGTACCACCATTCGCGGCATCGGCCCCTGCAACGCCGACAAGATGGGCAGAAGTTATGCCGTTCGAATGGGCGACCTGCGCGACCTCGCAGCGCTTGAGACGAAACTGCGAACGATTGTGGATTACAAAAACAAATTGTTCTCTGCCCTGTATAAAGCCGAGCCGATGGATGCCGGGACGATAATAGAAAAATGTAAATCCTACGCCAAAAAGCTCCTGCCCTTTACCATCGATACGACTGAATACGTACACGACGCTATCGCTAAAGGCAAGTCGATTCTTTTCGAAGGCGCGCAGGGCAGTATGCTCGATATCGACCACGGCACATTTCCTTTCGTAACCAGCGCAAATGTAAGCGCGCTCGGTATGCCCGCTGGTTCGGGTGTGCCTGCCAAAATGGTCGATGAGTTTGTCGGCGTCTCCAAGGCATATACGACCAGAGTCGGCGCTGGCCCGTTCCCTTCGGAGTTGGATAACGACATCGGGCAATACATTCGCGACAAAGGGCACGAGTACGGCACGACAACCGGCAGGCCCAGGAGATGCGGCTGGTTTGACGCCGTCGTTGTTTCTTATTCCGTCACCATAGGAGGAATCGATTCAGTCGCGATGATGCACCTCGACACCCTTACTGGCCTCGATGAATTGAAGGTTTGCGTTGGTTATGAAATCGACGGTAAGCAGACCGCGTTTTTTCCCGCCAATATCGATAAACTGGAAAAAGCCAAATGTGTTTACCAGACCCTTCCCGGCTGGAAAGAGGATATCACACAGCTAACCGATTTTGGCCGGTTGCCCTTGAATGCTCAAAACTATGTGAGTTTCGTAGAAAAGAGCATAAAGAGGCCCGTTACGATGATAGGCGTGGGGCCGAATCGAAAGCAGACGATTTTTAGACGATAGGATTGCTGTCGATTATCAAATCGATGAAAAACAAACTTACACAAACCGCCTCTCGGCTGGGTATAAAACCCGAAGAAATGCCACATCATATCGCCATAATAATGGACGGCAACGGCCGATGGGCAAAAAGACGAGGACAACTCCGCCCCGAAGGTCACCGCCGGGGCGCCATAACCGCTGAAAAAATTTCCCACCTCTGCGTCGAGTTCGGAATCGAAGCCCTGACCCTTTATTCCTTCAGCATAGAAAATTGGAAAAGGCCGATGGAAGAGGTCAACGCCCTGATGAACCTCTACGCCGAGTATCTTGTCAAAATGCGCCCAAAACTTATGGAGGATAACGCAAAGCTTGTTCACCTGGGCCAGATGGGGCCTCTGCCGGATGCCGTAAAGACCGAGCTTCTTAAAACCATCGAGATGACCTCTAAAAATACCGGGATGGTCTTTGCCCTTGCCCTCAATTACGGAGGCCGGGCGGAAATAATCGACGCCACAAAAGAAATTGCTCGCCGACACAAGGCAGGCGAGATTCGCCTCGATGAAATTGACGAGCAGTGCATAAGCAAGCATCTCTACACCGCCGGTATACCCGACCCCGACCTGCTAATACGAACCGCAAATGAACTCAGGGTCAGCAATTTCCTGCTCTGGCAGATTTCTTACAGCGAATTTTATGTCACCGAAACGCTTTGGCCCGATTTTCAACAGTCCGACCTCGAAGAAGCGATACTGGCTTATGCCAAACGCACAAGACGTTTCGGTGCTGTTGTAAATTCACCGCCGAGTGCGCCGAGACCGCAGATAAAAAAATAAAAATTTATCTCTGCGGACTTTGCGGTCTCCGCGGTAAAAATGGAGTGTTATGCTCAAATATCGGCTAATCTTCGGAACACTGATGACCATCGCGTTCATTGGCATCGTCCTGCTCAACGGTTATTTTGATGGTTATCTCTCCGGCTCACCCGCGTATGATAAGCCGTTCCACGGCACGCTGGTGGTTATTCTTGTTGCGCTCATGATGGTTCCCGCCTTGTTCGAGCTGTCAAAACTCGCAGGCGCAAAGGGGGTAAAAATCCTCCTGCCGGTTTCCATTCCCGCCTCAGTTCTGCTTTCTACAAGTCACTATTGGCCTCTTTTCGCTTTTACCTTATACAAAAGCGCCAGCACAAATTATGTTTTTACTTTGTTTCTTGCCTTTACCCTTATGGCTTGTTTCCTGTATCAAAGAGTTCGGTATGGCTTGTCGGGAGTTCTCGCTAACTGCGGAGCCGCCTGTTTTTCGATATTATATCTTGGATTGTTGGGCGCCTTTGTGCCGGCGACATACGTTGACTTTGGCCCCTGGCGTTTACTGATGCTAATTTTTGTCGTAAAGTGTTCTGATATAGGGGCTTACACCGCAGGCCAGCTCTTCGGCAAACATAAATTCTCGCCCGTAATCAGCCCCAAAAAGACCTGGGAAGGCATGGCAGGCGCGGTGGTTTTGGCGGTTGTGGTAGCAGTGGCCTTTGCCGTATTTTGTGATATAATGTCTTGGCGGCTGGCTATTGTTTTCGGCGTTGTTTTCGCTTTTATAGGTCAGCTCGGCGATTTGGCGGAATCGATGCTCAAACGTGATGCCGAAACAAAGGACTCGTCGAATAGCGTGCCGGGTTTCGGCGGCATACTTGATGTCGTCGATTCAATTTTAATCACGGTGCCGTTCGGCTATTTGTTCTTTTCTTTGTTGGGGCGATAAAGGAAACTCTTGGAAATCACCATACAATTGGATTCAGCCAACAGGCAGCTCGAACTGTTTGGGCCTGCTGATGTTAATCTTCGCTTAGTGCGGGACGCTCTCGACGTCAGGATAACCGCGAGGCAAAACAATCTCCTCATTGCCGGCAAAGCCGATGACGTCAACAGGGCGGCGGAGACAATCGACAAGATGCAAAAGCACCTGCTGAGACGCGGCTTGCTCACCGCCGATGACGTTGGCAGCATCCTTTCGGACATCACCGGGCCGACTGAACCCCAGTCCCCTGAGGCGATAGCTGTTTACTCGCATAAAAAAATAATTGAGCCGTCCAGCAAAAGACAGCTCAAATACATTCAGGCGATGCTCAACAACGACCTTACGTTTTGCATAGGCCCCGCGGGAACAGGCAAAACCTATCTGGCGGTCGCAGTCGCCGTATCGATGCTCAAGAGAAAGCAGATAAGACGCATAATTCTCGCCAGGCCCGCCGTCGAGGCAGGCGAAAAGCTCGGTTTTCTCCCCGGCGACATACAGGCAAAGGTCAATCCTTATCTTCGTCCTTTGTTTGATGCCCTTGAGGATATGATGGACTTCGGCCAGATGAGGAAATTTATGGATATGGATGTCATCGAGATTATTCCTCTGGCCTTTATGCGGGGCAGGACCCTTAATGAGTCGGTGGTAATCTGCGATGAGGCGCAAAATACCTCGCCGTTGCAGATGCTTATGGTATTGACCCGGCTGGGACGCAGCTCCAAAATGATAATAACAGGCGACATAACGCAGATAGACCTGCCCCACGGCCAGAAAAGCGGGCTGGTCGAGGCAATTGAACGTCTGCGCCGAATAAAGGGTATCGGTGTTGTCGAACTGACGCAGATTGATATTGTCCGGCATCGACTTGTTCAGAGCATCGTTCAGGCCTATCGAAACGACGCACCTGCCGGACAGAAAAACCAGGTGCGGGATTAGTTGTCCCGTTCTGATTGCAAGGGAGTACAGGTGGGATTTTTTAACAGGACAAATCTTCGGCGAAGTCGGGTGCGAAAAGAGGTGGCAAATCCATTTGCTGACCTGAGTTGGCTGGCGGACCCCGATGTCATTTACTCAGCGGCTATCTGGCTGCTCTTTGTGTTATTGTCCGTGGCGGTGCTCGGATATGAGCCGACCGGGCAAACCGGCTACGGTCGTCTGGCGGCGATAGCAACTGTGATTGTTCTTATTGGTCTGGCCGCCGCCCTCCATATCTCTCAATATCAAAAACGCCTGTTAAAAAACCGCGTCAGGGAGATTGGCCTGGTCGCTTTGCTCATTTCAATGCTGGTTTGTGCGAAACTGTCGGTGGCGCTGACCGGCCAGATGTTCTGGGCCACAGGCACCGCCGTGGCTGCGGCGCTGATTCTGACAATCGCGTATAACCAGCGTTTCGCTATGGCTATGAGCATGTTTTATTGCGTGCTCGCCAGCTTCGCGGTAGGCCGTGTGACGGATCTCAG
Organism: Sedimentisphaerales bacterium; assembly: GCA_049513025.1. GTDB lineage: Bacteria > Planctomycetota > Phycisphaerae > Sedimentisphaerales > Anaerobacaceae > Fen-1362. Next base: position 36,088 of record JBEKWM010000013.1, on the reverse strand, counting down.
CGTTTTGCTTACTATGCTTGCAGGCGCACTGCCATATTGTTTCTTCCTCAAGGAAATCCGCACGAGGATGCGGCTTCTGGAGGTAAGTTTGGTGGCGGCGGTAACGGTCTTTATAATGTCGGCCGCTATGGCGTATCTGTCTTGCCCCGGCTTGCCGAGCGGATTATTCGCAGCCGCCGGTCCCAACGCCGCGGTTACTATTCTGGTTGGAGTGTTGATGCAGGGTCTGTTGCCCGTTCTTGAAAAGGTGTTCCGAATAGCGACCAGTATGACGCTGCTGGACTACAGCGACGCCAACCAGCCCCTGCTAAAACGGCTCGCTATGGAGGCGCCGGGCACGTACAGCCACAGTTTGCTTATCGGCTCCATTGCCGAGGCAGCGGCGGAATCAATCGGACGCAACGGCCTTTTGTGCAGGGTGGGGGCATACTATCACGACATCGGCAAAATAAATAAGCCGGGCTACTTTGTCGAAAACCAACTCGGCTCAATAAGCTGGCACAAAGAGCTTTCTCCCGCGATGAGCCAGTTGATTATCGTCGGCCACGTAAAAGATGGTATGGAGCTTGCCAGGGAATACGGATTGCCCGCGGTACTTAGGCAGTTCATTGAAACGCATCACGGGACCACGCTTATTGAGTATTTTTACAACGAAGCAGTAAAGCAGCATGAGCAAAAGGACTCTCCCGATACGCTGTTTCCTTCCGAGGGCGAGTTTCGCTATCCCGGTCCCAAGCCGAGGACAAAGGAAGCCGCCATTGTTATGCTTGCCGACGCTGTCGAAGGCACTGTCAGGACTTTGCCCGAAGCGACCCCAAACAAGATAGAAGCGGTGGTGCATAATATGGCTATGAAACGCCTGCAGGACGGCCAGTTCGATGAGTGCGACCTGTCTTTGCGGGAGTTGAGCAGGATTGAGGCGAGTATGTCGAAAACCATCGCGGCGCACTATCACGGGCGAATCGCGTATCCAAAACCGCCTGATATGCCGCCCGAACAGGAACAGTAAAGCGATATACCCTTATGCAAGGCGTAATTGTCCACATCACTCGCGATTTCAAAAACATAATTTGTCCGCAGCGCAAGCTCATAAAACTTGTCCGGGTAATCTGCAGTCGTTTCGGCCTGGCAAACGCGACGGTCAGTATCGCCATAGTCGCAAATAAGCATATCCGCAAGCTCAACAACAGATTCCTCAATCACAAAAACGTTACCGATTGCCTGGCCTTTGACCTGTCGGACAACAAGACCGGCCATAGATTATTAGAGCTGGTGGTAAACGGCGAAAAGGCGAAGTCGGAAGCCGCCAAAAGGGGGCATTGTGCTCAGGCGGAACTTGCCCTTTATATTACACACGGCCTGCTGCACAATCTCGGCTTCGATGACCTCCTGCCGAAAAAAGCGAACGAAATGCATCGACTCGAAGATGAGATTCTGCAGCAACAGGATTTCGGGCTGGTATATGATAAGAAAAGAAAAATTGTGCCGGATAAACGACACCAAAAATGTTGACTAACGACCATGCCATTTGCATTCGGACGGTTGATTACTCTGAAACCTCACAGGTGGTAACTTTCTTTGCGAGGCAGACGGGGAAAGTTCCCGTAATTGCCAAAGGCGCAAAAAGACAACGGTCGTCTTTCGGCGGCCCCATTGAGATATTTTCTTATGGCGGTGTTGTTTTCTCAGATTCAGGCCGTGATAAACTGGCGACTCTTGCCGAATTTGAGCCGGTTGCCGGAGTAGCTAATTACTCGGTGCTGTCGGCGGATATTTTTGCGATGAACTGCTGCCTTCTTGCCGCTGAGCTTGTGAACGTCCTGATTAAGGATTACGACCCCCATCCGGGTTTGTTTGATAGTTTGCTCCGGTTCCTTACAGACGCCAGCCAAAAAAAAATCGCAAATGACGGACGCGGCAGAATCCTGGCACATCTGGTATTGTTTCAATTGAATTTGCTTACGGAGATTGGTTTGTGTCCCGTCCTCGATTATTGCGTGAACTGCAGGAATCGCTTCGACGTGCGCTGGCCCGAAGTGTATTTCAGCAATCACGCCAAGGGCTTAATCTGCAGGGATTGCCAGGGGCCGTTCCCGGACAAAATACGACTGACTACAGAGGCGGCGCAATGTCTGGCAGATGTGAAATTACTTGCTTTGGCCGGAGAACCCGCCCTCAAGAATGTGGAGGATATTTTGATTCGCTATATTGCCGATACGTTGGGTCGGCCACCCAAAATGGCAAAATACATTCTCAATTCTTGACTGATGCCATAAGAAAGAAGAGCTTGAATGACCCCCTAAAGCCCTTTGCCTAAACTAACAATTGCACAAAGACAATTATTGACTATCTTACAAACACGGCATTAAAAAAGCCAGATTCCAATTCTCAGAATCTGGCTTCGGAGGAGGGTGATGAAAAGCCAAGTAAAATGACTGTTTTTAGTCCTCTAAAACCCTTATATCGCCTTTCCTGAATAATCGCCTCAATGCCCTGAAATTCTTTAGTAAAATTTGGTTATGACTACACATTTATAGACGCGGTTGTTCAAGTCCAATTGTATTAAAAACCATAAACTTTTTACTTCTCGCCGAAAAAGCCCAAAATCTATTAAAAAACGCTGCCATTTTACGCTTGCTAACTTTGGTTTGTTCTCTATATTTTAACCAATTGGTTGTTATTTTCTGGAGCGTTCAAATGACCGGCAAAGTTACAGTAGCCAACTTACTCGATGCCAAACAACAGGGCCACAGGGTCGTGGCTGTCAGTTGCTATGACTACACCACGGCCCGGCTTGTTGCGCAAACAGACGTTGAGATGATTCTTGTGGGTGATTCCGCCGCCCAAGTTATCCTAGGGCACGATTCCACTCTGCCCGCGACGATGGATTTTATGGTTGCGATTACCGCGGCCGTTCGCAGGGGTGCGCCAAATGTCTGCCTTGTTGCGGATATGCCCTTCCTGTCTTATCAGCTCGGTATTGCCGAAGCGGTCAGAAACGCCGGAAGATTCGCTGTTGAATGCGGCGCTCAAATGATAAAAATCGAGGCATCGAGCGCTTATCTGGATGTCATCAAAGCGGTCAGCGACGCCGGTATGGCTGTTATGGCGCATATTGGTATCAGGCCGCAGAGTATATGCAGGATTGGCAGGTTCAAGGCCGAGGCGTCAACCGCCGAAATGGCCGCTGAGCTTATCGCCCTCGCGCAACAAATGGTCAACGCCGGCGCAATCGCCTTGCTTCTCGAAGGTGTTTGCGCTGAAGTCGCCAAAATTATCACCGAGCGGAGCGAAGTGCCTGTAATCAGTTGCGGCTCAGGTCCGCACTGCGATGGCCAAATACTCATCGCGCCCGATATTCTCGGCTTGACACAGGGACATCTACCGAAGTTCGCCAAAAGCTTTGCCAACCTCGGCGACGCCACAATCGCCGCTTTTGCCGAATACGCAAACCAGGTCAGGGCAGGTCGGTATCCCGATAATGAGCACTGTTACCGTATGAAAGACGGCGAACTCGACCGTCTGCGGGGGATGCTTAAAAGCGGCGACTGAAAATAAAATTGCCGTTACCTTTTTTAATTCGTGTTTGCACAGAAGGGATTGATTCAAAATGGACCATATATCGCCAATTCTGCTCTCCTCGATTGTCTGCGACAGGGTAATTTTCGACCGGCTGTCGGGAATGCCCAGCATCATAAACATCATTCAGGCCATCAACGCTCCCAAGTACCCCGTTCGCCACGACCAGCTTATATTCTTTTGCGAAATGACCAATGGCCACGGCGTTACCCGGCTTAAAATTCGGCTCGTCGATATTGAAAACCAGGACAAGGTCATCTTCGAGCAGGGCCAGCCCGTGGATTTCAAGGACGTCAGGCAAATCGTAACCGTCGCGATAAACCTGATGGGGGTGGTTTTTCAGCACACGGGCGAATATCGTTTTCAGTTGTTTGCCAATGACACCCTGCTTGGCGAAAGGTCGGTCGTTTGCAGACAGGTTACCTTGCCGCCGCCCATGCCACCACCCACGATGCCGCCTGGCACGGGGCAGGGGCCTGACGCCGAAAATAGTTAGATTAATTTTACGCACCAAAGCGAAAAATTCTGGACAATATTATCTTGCTGAGAAAGCCCTATAATACCGGCTTGATTACGCAATGATTTGTCTAAAATGATTCCCGCCGGTTAAAACTCGCCTTGAATGTTCCCTCAATTATGCAGATTACCCAAATTAACTAAAGAATTTCAAGGGCCATTTCCGATTCATATATTACCCATATTAACATATTGGGATTTTGGAGTCCCGACGGTGTCAAAATGGGTAACGATTGTGGCAGACAAAATATTTGGAGAAAGATTATGATTCGAGAGGAAATCGTCGAGCGATATCTTGATTCTCTGTTAAGAGGGGATAGAAGAAATTCGCGGGTAGTCATTGAGGAGACGCTGCAGAGCGGAACGCCGACAAATCTTGTCTATATGGAGGTTGTCTGGCCCACAATGGTGGAGATTGAACGGCTGCTGAGGGCTGAGCGGATAACGTCTGCACAGGAACACCTCGCCACCAGGATTAATCGCACAATCGTGGACCAGTTGCAGAACAAACTGCCGCGAAGGTCTGCTAGAAACAAAAAGATTGCGGTATGTTGCGCACCGGATGAACTGCAGGAGCTTGGCGGTCAGATTATCGCCGACCTGTTTGAAAGCGACGGCTGGGACGTGCGTTTCTTAGGCGGCGGGCTTACCAACGACGATATCCTCACCTTCATTCACGAGTACGCCCCGGATATACTGCTTGCTTACGGAACAAGTCCAAGACAGGCACCTTCCGTTCGTCAGCTTATTGACCGGGTAAAGGACGTTAATGCCAATCCCAATATGCAGATTATAGTTTCGGGCGGATTGTTTAACCGTGCCGAAGGGTTGTGGCAGGAAATCGGAGCAGATGCCTTCGCCGCTACGGCAGAACAGGCGCTGGAAATCGCCGCCGGCTCAACGCCTATTGAACAGATATCGCGAACCATAAACCGCCGGAAAAGAAAACGGATGGATACTCCTGCCGAGACGCAACAGGCAGACGCAAAAATCGTCGCCTGATGAATTAGCCGAAACGGGCAGGGGTAAAATTTATGGGGTATTTTTCTGGAGCTTGTATTCGACCGAGTCAACGAGCGCCTGCCAGGATGCTTCGATGATATTCTCCGATACGCCGACGGTGCCCCATATATCTTTCTTGTCGCGCGATTCGATAATTACGCGGACGCGGGCGGCCGTGCCTTCCCTGGCGTTGACAACGCGAACCTTATAGTCAACCAGGTGCATATCCCTGATGGCCGGGTAGAAGTTCTCCAGCGATTTTCGCAGGGCGTCATCGAGTGCATTTACGGGGCCGTCGCCTTCGCCGACCATGTGCTCAATATGGTCGCCTATTTTCAGCTTTACCGTCGCCTCGGTGATAAGCTCTCCGCTGTTGCGTTTTTCAACAGTGGTGCTGTATCTGATAAGCTCGAAAGCTGGTTTGTATGTCCCCATAATCTTTCGGACGAGCAGGTCGAAGCTGGCGTCAGCCGCCTCGAATTGATAGCCCTCGTTTTCGAGTTCCTGCACGCGTTCGAGGATTTTTCTTGCCAGCTTCTTGTCTTCGGTGATTTTCGCCTTTTCCAGCTCCGCGAGGATGTTGGATTTGCCGCTAAGCTCGCTGATAAGAAATCGCCGCTCATTGCCGACAAGCTTGGGGTCGATGTGTTCGTATGTGCGTTTGTTTTTTCGCAGGGCATCAACGTGAAGCCCCGCTTTATGAGCGAATGCGCTTTCTCCGACGTATGGCATATTCGTTACCGGGTTCAGGTTGCATATCTCGAAGACAAAGCGGGATACCTCGGTAAGCGTCCTGATTTTTTCCTGGGTCAGGACATTGAATTTCATTTTGAAAGCTAGGTTCGGAATAACCGTACACAGGTTGGCGTTGCCGCAGCGCTCGCCGAGTCCGTTGATTGTTCCCTGCACCTGTCTTGCGCCGGCGTGGACCGCCGCCAGTGACCCGGCGATTGCGCAGTCGCAGTCATTGTGGGTATGGATGCCGATAGTCAGGGGCTTCAACTGTCCGCAGACGGTTTTGGTGATTTCATAAATGTCGTTCGGCATTGTGCCGCCATTGGTATCGCAAAGCGCGACTGCGTCAACTCCCGCCTCGGCGACCGCCCGCAGCACTTTTATCGCGTACTCGGGATTTTCCTTGTAGCCGTCGTAAAAATGTTCGGCGTCGAAGATTGTCTCCAGACCGTGTTTCTTTAGAAATTTCATGGAGTCAGCGCACAAGGCGATATTATCATCAAGTGAACAGCCGAGAACGCTGGTAACGTGCAGGTCCCACGTCTTGCCGACTATGGTCGCGGCAGGGGCCTTGCAGGCAAGTATCGCGTTAAGAGAAGCGTCATCTTCCGCTTTTGAATCGATTCTGCGTGTGCTGCCAAAGGCGACGATTTTACAGTTGGACAGCCCCAGTTTCGCGGTTTCTGCGAAGAACTGCGTATCCTTTGGGCCGGATGCAGGATAACCGCCCTCGACGTAGTCCACGCCGAGCTCATCGAGGCGCCTGGCGATTGCGAGCTTGTCCTCGAGAGAGAAGCTGATGCCCTCGGTCTGCATCCCGTCTCGCAGGGTTGTGTCGTAAATTTTTATTCTTTCCATAGCGGTTTCATTTTAGCCCCCTGTTGCCGATATGTAAAGGGCGATAAGCTGGTGATTTGCGACGCGGATGCCCGAGTAAAATTTGCCCGGGCAACTTGAAATATCCGGTTGGCTGTTGCATAACAACCCGTGAATTGTTATCATTCGACCTTCGGGTTGTTGGCGTAGTTTAACCTGTTTGGTGGTGGTGCAAATGATTTTATCGCAGATTTTAAAGCCGAGTTGCGTCAAGGTGCCTCTTGAGGGCAAAGATAAACGCTCGATTATAACCGAGCTTGTTAATTTGCTTGATGCCGGCAAACTGCTGTTGAATAAGGATGTTGCCCTGCAGGCGGTCCTCAGTCGTGAACAGGTCAGAAGTACGGGCATCGGTTCGGGCATAGCGATTCCGCACGGCAAATGCAATGCGGTAAGGGAGCTGGTGATAGCATTAGGAATTGCCGCCCAGCCCATTGATTTTGACAGTGTTGACGGCAAGCCGGTTAATATCGTTATCCTGCTGCTGTCGCCGGTTGACCAGACCGGCCCGCATATTCAGGCCCTCGCCAGGATAAGCCGGCTGATGCTCGACGAATCGTTCAGGAACAAACTCCAGAAGGCCGCTTCCGCCAATGAGGTTTGCGAGCTCTTCGCCAGCAAGGAAAATGAGTAACTCGGCTTTGGGCCGATGTATGCACGACAATTAGTTGCTGTTGTGCTTTTTACCCGTCCACCTGTTCCGTATGTGATTCCCACAGAACCAGCCCAAGCTCGTGGGGGGCAGCCATATCCTTGTTTTTCGGCACAATTCGCACTGCTATGCCTCTGCGTCCCGAAGCACAACAGGGGGTCAATCCGCAGAACAGATGCTCGTTGTCCTGGCCTGTGGATTTTTTGTAATCCATTTTGATTACGGCCCCGTCGGTGATATTGCCGCGGGAGTCGAGCGGGCCGTGGTAAAGCTCCACTGAAACATCATCCGGTTTCAATCTGCCGAGCTTGACTATGGCGTTGACCTTGAGTTTTGAACCGACTTTGAGCTGCGGATTTCGGGCGTCAAGCTCGCTTGCGCCTTCGCCGTTGCCCATCTCTACCTGGACATCTTTAATGGCCAGCTCTGACCAGGCGCTCTGCGTGTTCGCCTTCCACGCGGCAAGGGACTTTGCCCTGCTCATATTGTCGCTGGTCAGGTAATCCCACCTTGCCTGGGCGGGCAGATAGCATCTCTGTGTATAATCGTTTACCATTCTTGATGTGCTGAACTGGGGCGTAAGTCGCCTCATTGATTTTCTGGCTCTATATATCCATGCCTTGGGAAGATTGTCGGCGGAACGGGTGTAGTACAGCGGGACGACTTCGTTTTCGAATATATTATATATCGCCTGTGCCTCGACCATATCCTGATAACCGGCGTCATCGTATGTCTCGCCCGAGCCGATTGCCCAGCCGTTGTCCGGTTTGTAGCCCTCGCACCACCAGCCGTCCAGTGTGCTCATATTCAGCGCGCCGTTTATCGCCGCCTTCATACCACTGGTGCCGCTTGCCTCTAAGGGTCTTCGCGGGTTATTGAGCCACACGTCAACGCCCTGTACTAACATCTTGGCGACATTGATATCATAATCTTCGAGGAACACTATCCGGCGCCTGACGTCGAACTGCGTCGAAAAATGCACGATGTCCCGGATTAGCTCCTTGCCTTCGGTGTCTCTCGGGTGCGCCTTGCCCGCGAAGATAAACTGCACAGGCCTTTTGGCGTCGCTCAGCATTTTTGCCAGTCGGGCGGGGTCTTTGAACAAAAGGGTTGCTCTTTTGTAGGTCGCAAAACGCCTTGCGAAACCGATTGTCAGCGCCTCCGGGTCAAGAACCTCTTCCGCCCGGTTAAGTTCACTGTGATATGTCCCTCTTCTTTCCATCTGTGCCTTAAGACGTCTGCGGGCGAACGCTATCAATCGTTCCTTGCAGCGCTGATGGCATCGCCAGAACTCCTCGTCGGATATTTGGTCGATATTGTTCCATATCGGCGAATCGGCTTTTTCATCCGCCCAGTTGGGGCCGAGATACCGTTCATACAGCCGACTGATTTCCTCCGACACCCAGCTTCTCGTATGTACGCCGTTGGTGATTGACGATATAGGAACCTCGTTGGTGGGAACACGTCTCCACAGGCACGACCACATCTCGCGTGATACCTGTCCGTGCAGCTCGCTTACGCCGTTTGTGTAACTGCTGGTACGCATTGCCAGCACCGGCATCTTGAATGATTCGCCTTCGTCCTCAGGCAGTATCCTGCCCAGCGAAACCAGCCGCTTTGGGTCTATTCCCAGGGTGGGCGCATAATCGCCGAAGTATTTGTGCATCAACTCCGTGCTGAATTCGTCAACGCCTGCCCGGACCGGCGTATGTATTGTAAAAATAGTGCCGGCCTTTACGGCCTCTAACGCCTCGTCAAAGGACATTTTCGACTCGTTCATCATATATCGTATCCGCTCAAGCGCAGAAAAAGCGGTATGCCCTTCATTAAGATGGCATATCGTCGGCTTGATGCCCATAGCAAGCAACGCCCTCATACCGCCGATGCCGAGCATAATCTCCTGTCGAATTCTCATCTCCGTGTCGCCGCCGTAAACCGTTGTCGTAATCATCCGGTCAGTCGCGGAATTGTTCGGCAGATTTGTGTCCAGCATATATAGCTGGGTGCGTCCCACCGAGGCGCACCATATCTGGGCGAATACTTCTCTTCCCGGGTACTCAACGCTGATAAGCAGCGGCTGTCCGTTGTCGCCGCGAACCAGTTCGAGCGGCATATTGTAAAAATCGTTCTCGACGTAAACTTCCTGCTGCCAGCCATCGACGTTTAGATACTGGCGGAAATAACCCTTTTGATACATCAGGCCTACGCCGACTAATGGAATACCAAGGTCGGATGCGCTCTTAATGTGGTCGCCCGCGAGTATGCCCAGACCGCCGGCGTAAATAGGCAGACATTCGTGAATCCCGAACTCAGCGCTGAAGTAGGCAAGCGTCATTTTGGTTGATTTAGGACAAACGGTTTGAAACCACGTCGGCCCATCGAGATATGATTGAAGTTTGTCGAACGCTTTTTTCAATTCCGCGAGGAATCCCTGGTTCTCCGCCAGTGCGTTCAGCCGCTCCTGGGAGACGCTGCCCAAAAGCTTGACGGGATTGTGCCCGCAGCTTGTCCATAACGCCGGGTCAATCCGCGAAAACAAATCAATCAACTCGGGATTCCACGACCAAAACAGATTGACGGCGAGCGCCTGAAGGTCATTCAAAACCTCCGGCAGGGCCGGCAGGACGGTATAGTTGCGAATCTTAAGCATTTTCACCTCTTCCCCGGCTACGTCTCCCCCGCTGCTTCGCTTTTGCGAAGCCCCTCAACTTGCTTCGCAAGAAGCAGAGGGGCAAGCAAAACGGCGAGGGCCGAGACGAGCGCGATGTAACTCTTTTTATTTCAAGCACTAAAGAACACAAACATACACGGTTGTACCCTATGTATAAATCGTCAAAACAGCGATTCGGCTTAACGCCAAAAACCATCGAAAAGCTATGCCTATACGACTTATACGTTTTTGATTGGCATTGCGGCTGATTTTATGGGGAACGGAAAAAGGCCTGTCCTTACAGGCCTTCCCTGTTTAGCAGGATTTCCTCCGCAGATGCCGTAAGAAAGCGAATTGAAAAACCCATTCAATCCAAGTGGAAAATCGTTGCTTGGGTCCGAAAGTCCAGATTTTATAGGCGTTTTCGGGCCTCAAGGCCTGATTCCCCAATGCGCTAAGGGTATCGGTTTTTTCAAATATGGCTTTCTATACTAACACCGCAGGGGTGCCTGCCGCTATTATTTATACTAATTTTGAAAGAAAAAAGCAAGTAAAATCGCTCGTAATTAACTTGTCATGTCCCCTTTTTTCGGACCTTGCTTTTTCTTACCGCGGAGACCGCAAAGTTCGCAGAGTTTATATTTTGTATTTTCTCTGCGGTCTCTGCGTTCTCAGCGGTTAACTTTAGTTGCCGCTACTGCGCCTAATCGGTTATCACCTGATAATTTCTCCAAAGGAATTTTTGTCCAACCTTAAACCCTTTGAGGTGCGGATGTTGAGTGCTGTTGTTTAGTGTGAGTTCTGCGAAGATACCCCAAGATGCCCACGTCAATAGTGATGAACAACAATGAACAACTTGCGTTTTTAAGCTAATATCGCAAATTACTCATACTTGACCATACTTGCTCACGCTTTTTGCGGCGAGAAATTCCGCCAAACGGACGGCGGATTAATATCGCCGCACCGAAGCCGAGAAGAAACAACGTGGCGGGTTCATTGAATTATTCAATCTATGCCCAAGAGTTCCACATCGTCAATGTTCCAGCCGGAATAAGGATATGCTCTGTCAAGGATGATTTGATAACTCCACCGCACATAAACTTGCGATTGTCCTGCTGCTATTTGGCTGATATCATACTGAACAACCAGCCACTGGTTGTCCGTAATCGGTTCTGTGGTGGGATTTAACCAAACCGTTTGCCAAGTGTTTCCGTCATTTGATGCTTCAACTTTGCATTGGACGAAGTCTGCTATATCGGTATTGAGCCATCGCGCGAAATTAAGCTCGACGAGTTCATACCCACTGCAATCAAACGGCCCGGTTGTTAGCCGGTATGGCCCGCCGACAGCTAAACTGTAATCGCCGTTAAGATTGACACCATATACATTTTGCCCCGTGAAACCCTGATTGGGGTCAGGATACCCGTGTGAACTGCCGCCCATCCCCATCGGTGTTCCGAACTGCCATTCCCCCTCTGTTGTCCAGCCGGGGTCACTGTCGAGCGTGATTTTGACAGTGTGGGCATTACTACTATTTTTAAGCCAGTCTGAAGCAAAAATTGCATAATCCTGGAAATCGACTTTACAATCTCCATTTAAGTCGCCAGGAATTGGTTCAGAACAAACGGAAAAACCGTGCAACCTGAAGTTGCTATCCTCGTAACTTCCAACAATCCTACTACCGTTAGTACCGTTAGCGTATGTATTACTTGCTCCAGGATAGTCCAGAGTAGTCCAAGTTGTCCCGTCGTAGAGAAAACCGTGCACACGATGAAAACTGCCTTCTTTGTACCTTCCAACAATTCTACTGCCGCTAATGCCGTACGCCTCAGTAGCAATTTCCCAAGGATAGTCCAGAGTGGTCCAGGTTGCCCCGTTGAAAATAAAACCGCGCCCACGTCCGGAATTTTCGTAGTAACCTCCGACAACACTGCTGCCACTGATACTGTTAGCGTATGTATTACTTGCTCCAGGATAGTCCAGAGTAACCCAAGTTGTCCCATTGTAGAGAAAACCGTGCTCTCCTGAACTGTCTCTATATACTCCAACAATATTGCTGCCGATAATTCTGCGAGCCTCTGTAGCAAGTGCCCCAGGATAATCCAGAGTAACCCAAGTTGTCCCATTGTAGAGAAAACTGTGCTCTCCTGAACTGTCTCTATATACTCCAACAATATTGCTGCCGTTAATGCCATTTATGATTGTCTCAGTTGCCCCTGGCATATCGAGCGTAGTCCAGGTTGTCCCGTCGTAGAGAAAACCGTGCACCCCTGAACTGTCCATATACCATCCAACAATGTTGCTGCCGCTAATGCCGTACGCCTCTGTAGTTTTTGCCCCAGGATAGTCCAGAGTAGTCCATATGCCCGCCCTTGCATAACCCGTACCCAAAAGCATTATTGCCGTGCAAATTTTAATTATTTTTTTCATTTTCTTCTCCTTCTCAGTTGCTTGCCATCAGTCAAACGGTGATGCCGCATATTATTCCACTCCTAAATAGAACCAAATGAATTATCGGCTTTTTCGTTGTGCGAACCACAGAGAAAGAGGGTTAATCATTGCCATACTAAAGCGATCGAAGTAAACTTACATGTTATGGAAACGGATAACAATAAAGAAGCAGCAAGCGGGGATTATGAGGGTTTTAATAGAAATATATAATGCTCTCCATTAATCAAGTAAAACGTTAGGAGTTAAAATTAGAGGACTATAATATGTGGAATAAGTGTGTCGGATTTGTAGCACCAAAAAACGCTAACTCAAAAATATGGAAGTATATGGATTTCACCAAATTTGTTTCGTTACTTGAAAAAAGGGCCTTGTATTTTTCGAGGATAGATAAACTCGGAGATCCATTTGAGGGCTCTACCACTATTGTCAATAAATTATTTATCAGAATGATGAATGCCGAAAACATCAAAAGGCTTCAGAAAGAAGGGGCGACAGAAGAAGAAATATCTGAAAGGGTGAACCATTTAAAAAAATTAGAAAAGTTAGATTCCGAGTGGGAATTTTTAAAAGAGGATCGCAGAAATATCTATGTAAGTTGTTGGCATTTGAGTGAGCATGAATCTGCAGCAATGTGGAATCTTTACTTAAAAAGCAACGAAGGGATTGCAATCCAAAGCACTTATAAAAGGTTTAAAAATTGCTTTAATAATAATAAAATAGCAGAGGTATATATAGGCCAAGTAAAATACATAGATTATCATGCAGAATTTTTGCGTCCTGGACTTGGATACGGATATTATATGCATAAGCGAAAGAGCTTTGAACATGAGAAGGAATTAAGGGCTTTAGTTGCTAAGCATGAGCTTTTAGAATCCGTAGGTGGTAAGCCTCGGACAGAAGATGGCATTTATGTTTCGATTAATATAAACACTCTTTTAGAAAAAATCGTTGTTTCACCGGAGTCTCCCCTGTGGGTAGCGAATTTAGTGAAAGATGTCGTTAAGAGATATGGCCTGAGAAAGAGAGTTGAAATTTCAAGTTTAAACGAGCGACCGCTATTTTAAAGTTCAATGTATTAAGTAAGATGCAATAGTTAAGACTTAATCTGACACTTCTTTTAAGTTACTTTTCAACGGATTTCATCAGAATATATTACTGGCCGAAAACTCTGTGTCCTCTGTGCTCTCTGTGGCTAAAAAATATGAGGCCTCTGTGGCAATTTATGCTGTTCTTAGTTCCGCGCCAATAGATTCAGTCAGCGACTTCAGAATATCGGATTGGAAGCCGTCAACCGTTTCGTGAGTCAGTGTGCCATCCGCGTCGCGGAACCATAATGATAGTGTTACGCTCTTTTTGCCTTCGGGGATGCTCTTGCCGCGGAAGATATCGACAAACTGCAATTCCTCTAATTCAGCAGGGGCCTTTCTATGAACGGCTGATTCGATATCCGCCCAAACGACATCCTCATTTAAAATCAGTGACAGGTCTCGCTTTACCGCGGGGAATTTGGGCAATTGCTTGACCTTTGTTGAGCCGGCACGAAGCGCAAGTAATTGTTCGAGGTCTAATTCCGCTCCGCAGATAGTCGTGTTCTTGAAATCTAATTTTTCCAAAACCTGTTGCGATGCCATTCCGACTAAGCCGATTTGTTTGTTGTTGGCGATGATTTTAACGCCCGCCTGCGCCCAGTTGATTTCCGCCGGCTCAAATTTGACGACCGCATCGGAAGCGATGCTTTTTAAAAGCCCATCGACAACACCCTTGATGTCCCTGAAATCGCTGTCGCAGGTAATCGTCAGGCGTGTCTTTTCAACAGGTAGCTTTCCTGCTTCTGCCGGTATATAAGTGTCGGCTATTTCAAAAAGCCGGCAGGGGGTGTTGCCTACGTTGTGATTGGTCTTTATCACGCCGAACAGCGAAGGCAGTACGCTTTGTCGAAGCAGGTTTGTTCCCGTTCTTGTAACGTCTTTGACGGCTAAATGCCGCTTATTATCGGTTTGGGCGAACAGCTCCGCGTCTCGCTTGTCGATGAAGCTGATTGTTACCGTCTCGTAAAATCCGCACCCCGTAAGATATGTCCCTATCGCGTCGATTGTCTTTTTGCGGGTATCGGTCGGCGAAACCTCAATCGTTATCGCGTTTTCCGTCGGTATCTTGTCGTAACCATATACGCGGGCGACCTCCTCAATCAAATCCGCCTCGCGGTAAATATCGCTTCGCCACGTCGGCACCGAACAGGTTATCTGTTCACCATTTTGCCGTGGTTGGAAACCTAATCTCGTCAGAATCTGAATTACCTTATCACTCGGCACTTCGATACCAAGCAGTTTTTTCAAACGAGATAATCGCAGCGTTGCCTGTTTTGACTTTGGCTTTCCCGGGTACGTGTCAACCACACCTTTTGCTGCTTTGCCGCCCGATACCTGAATCATTAGTTGGGCGGTTCGCTTCGATGCCCAGTCGATATTCTCGATATCCACGATTCTGCAAAACCGAAACGCCGCCTCCGAAGGCAGCGACAAATTGCGCGATGTCGTCCTAACGCTCACAGGCGAGAAAAACGCGTCCTCAAGCAGCACCGTCGTTGTCGCGTCGTTTACTTCTGTATCCAGGCCTCCCATAACGCCCGCCACCGCGACGGGATACGTTGCGTCGGCGATTACGAGCATATCGGTCGTCAATTCGCATTTCGACCCGTCGATACTGATGATTTGCTCGCCGGCTTCCGCTTTCCTGACGATAATTTTACCGCCCATTAATCTCGCGTAATCAAATGCGTGCGGCGGCTGGCCCGTCTCCATCATCGCGTAATTCGTCGCGTCAACTACGTTATTGACGCTCCGCATCCCAATCGCCTCAAGCCGATTTCTCATCCAGTCGGGCGTCGGCCCAACTTTAACTCCCTCGATGATTCGAGCCGTATAACGCTGGCACAACTCCGGCTCGCGAATCTCGACGCTCGCGAATTCCGACGCCGGCTTCGATGATTCCGCCAACTCGACCTTCGGCAGTTTCAGTTCCTTGCCCGTCGCCGTAGCAAGCTCGCGTGCGACGCCGATATACCCAAGGCAGTCACCCCTATTGCTCGTTACCTCAACGTCGATTACCGCGTCATTATCGAGCTGCTCGATACCCTCGTATGGGAATCCGCTGTTGCTTAGAATCTCCGCCACCTCCTGTGCCGAGAGTTCGATATCAACATAATCTTTAAGCCAGCTTAGCAATACTTTCATAATTCAGTTACAAAATACGGCCTTAAAATGCCAATAAATTACTCGTCAGCGGGGCAATTTTCAATCTCTTTCTTGCCGTTCCCGCCGTGTTTCTTACGGGTTGACGTTTACGAGTTTGCGAATCCCGTAGCTTGTCGCAAGCATCGCGTCCGCCTGCGGCAACTGCTGGCGGGGGATAACCACAGTCGGATTATCCAGCTCGAATTCCACAACGTCGTATTTTGCGCCCGGGTTCAGCTTCTGGGCTTTTACAATATCGCTTATTCGGCTTATCGGCATGCCGTTGAACTTGCCGACAACAAGCTGCGACAGGTCGGTATAGCCGAGGTTTATCTGTGCGGGTAAACAATAGCTGAGTATTACAATCTCTTTGCGTTGGACAGTCGGCTTAAACGCCATATCTCGCAGGTAATAAAGCAGGTGCGGCGTAACCTTGCCGTCCCAGTCCTTGCCCCAATTGGCTAAATACGACCGGGTCAGTTTCTGAAACACGAATCCGCCCGTAACCACATATTCCGGCTGATGCCCGTATTCATAGTAGGGGACAAGCATCTCGCCGACGTCGAAATTCTTCGCCTGCACGCGTAGTTGCTGTTTGCCCCCGTCGCGCCATATATCAAAAACGATATCGTCCCCGATTTTGTGACTGGTGATTAAATGGTGGAACAGGATGCGGTCGTATGCCGGGTGCAGGAATTTGCCGTAGGCGTCAAGCTCTTTGCCGTCGATAGAGAGAATCACGTCGCCCGCCTTTAATGATTCACTGCCTGTCCCGATGTTATACACGTTTGTAACCTGCACGCCGTTTTTCATCGTCGCAGGCATCTTGAGATACGTCCGCATCGCCGGGTCGAGCAATGCTTCGGCCGCGAAACCGACCGCCGGGACACCCGGGTAGTTGGCATCATTGGCTTTTGCAAGGAAGCTGTTGATTATCCCGGCCGGTATAAGTCCCGTTTTGCTGTCGTCTTCACTCCAGCAGGAAATCCCTATCGGCGTCGTGCCATCGCAAAAAACCTGCCCCGTTGCCGTTTCCTGTGATGTATTCGTAACTATCATATTCAAAAAAGAAGCGTATGAAACGGTCGAGTGCTGCAACTCGGCCCGGTCCAGGTATCCCTGACCTGTGGTCATCTCGCCGACCGGGTTGAGCCAGTAATAATTCAGCTTGTCGCCGCGTTGAAACTTGTCTGCGAACCTTACCGGCTTTAACGGCTTTTTCATCGTGTTTGGCTCAAGCTCAAGCAGCGCAAGGTCAATTTCGTAATCGATTGTCTTTATTTTTACCGGTATGTATTCGTTTTGGCCCGAGACCTTTGCCTTGATTAATTTTGCGTCAATAAGGTTCCACGCAGGCGTTATCACCTGGTATGCCCCCGTCGCGCAGCCGACTCCGCCTCTCTGCTGAACATCGGTATTTTTCCACGGCCGTATCTGGTCATAACCATATGATGAAATCTCCAGATAAACAATCGACCCCTTCATTGCCTCGCGTGTCTGTTCTTCCCCGGCCCTCGCTGAAATGCCGGTCATACTTAGCACAACCAGATAGATTAGAGCAAAACGATTTATTGATAGAATTCTCATTGCTGGCCCTCCAAACGGGTCTGCTGTGGTATGTCGTATTTTTCGAGGATAGCTGTCTGGCGGGTGTGCGCCTCTTTTGCGTCGAGTACAAGAGGCCGGTCCACCCCCATAAACATAATCGTGTAAAAACCCTCAGATGGCTTATCGAACGCCTTCCACACGTCCTCAAATCCCTCGATTGTCGTTCCGTTTATACTCGCGACCACCTGGCTCTTGAATTCCTCCGCGTAGGCGTTTATCTCATCGGGCATTATCTCCGACAGCACGACGTATTCCTTTCGCTCTCTGTCTGTATTGAGCTGCATCGAATTGCGGAACAGGTATCGCAGATAAAACGGCATATCTTTGCCCCATTCAGGCCCCCACGTTTCGAGGTAGTTGCGTGTGGCCGGCACAAAAACAAACCCCGCGAAGCAGACGTATCGCGGAGCTATGTCGTATTGTCTTGCAAATTCCAAAACCGGCCTGTTCAGCGCAACCGTTGCTGTCGCCTTCATAGGTTTGCCGTCGCGGTAATAGGCGAGTTCAACTGTTTGCCCTATCTGTTTTGTTTCCACGACCTCGGACATATCGAGCTTCAGCCCGTATATTTCCACTCTGCCGTCGTTATCGATTGCGTACTGGTCTATTTGCGTCAGCACGTCGCCCGGCTTCAAAATCGATTCGACCGAACTGTGCATAATCGTTTCAATGACGACTATTCCCTGCTGGTCTGAGGGGACATTAAGATAATCCTTATAAGCTGGATTATGCAGGCCCGGGTACAGCATCACACCCAGCGACCCGAACCCGTCGTATTTACCGTCATTAATATCAGCCAGAAAATGCCTTATCACCGTCGTCGGAATCATATACCCAATGTTATCCGCCTGCCTCAGCCCCTGGAACGCCACGCCCACAACCTTGCCGTCCTGTATAACAGGCCCGCCGGAGTTACCCGGGTTAATCGCCGCGTCCGTCTGAATCACAAGGTGCGAATCCGCCCCCGTGTGCGAATACGTATCCACTTGTATCCGCGAGACGATACCCTTTGTTACCGATATGCGCCTGCCTCCCATCGGGAATCCGTATGTTTCGACCGCCGTGTTTACGCCCGGCAGTTCCGCCAACTCAAGCGATTTTGTGTCATCAAAAAAGCTCTTGTCTTCAACCGCCAATAACGCCAAATCGCAGTCGTGCCCGATGAACGCCACCTTCGCGAGATACCGTTTCGCCACACCTTCTTTTTGAAGCTCAATGTATTTGTTGTTGCTCACGTTGTGCGCATTGGTCAGTATTTTATTATCCCCGACGATAAATCCGGACCCCACTCCCTGCACAATCGCCTTCGGCTTCCACGGCGTTACAAAATCGAATTCCTGTCCCGCCCCACGAATCATCACAACCGATTTCTCCATTCCCTCTAAGCCGGCCGCCTGGCAGATGCTGCAAACACAAAGTACACAGATAAAAATCAAAAATTTGGAATTACAAATCGGGAGATATGATTTTGAATTTTCAATTCTCAATTCTAAATTCTTCATTCTCATCGCTTAATTCTCCGGACATATCAGTAACGCTTATTGCGAATACCACGACGATGCTGATGCTACCACGATGCGCAGACAATTACAACGGCCTTCCGCGTGTAACGCGGCAGGTTCCGTCGTGAATATAAAGCGGGCTATTTCCGGCGTCTGCGGATAATCGCCGTGATACCGAGTCCGAACAATCCAATCGTCGCCGGCTCAGGAATTTGTGTCCCAGTCAGTTCAAAATTATCGAACGCCAATTTACCGCTGCCCTTGTTGTCAAAGTCGTTGAACCGGAATTCTACGACGGACTGGTTCTCAATGGCGTCCAAACTGGCAAGTGAATACGCGAAACTGTGGAACGTCTGGTCTCCGACTATTGGCGTATTATTCAGTATATTTGTCCACGCGTCCGTGTCGTTGAGCCGGTAATCAATATCAAATGACGTTGTCTTGGAATTCCATGCTTTGTAATCGAACCGCAAGCCGATATCGATCCAGCCGGTCGTATTGAGAGTCACAATCCATCTGGCGTTGTCGCCGCTTATCTTTATTTCATCCCATGCCCCTGCCTGACCATCTATGTGAGAAACTCCCGCTGCGTCCGTATATGCCACGCCGTTCTTGCCGCTTGGGTCAATTGTCCCGCCCGAAAGCACCAATGTCGGCGTTCCAATCACATTTTCAGCAGTCGGTGCTGTGGTAAAATGGTTTGCGTCTTTGCCGAAATCCCATATTGCCATCTGTTGTGCGGCGTTTGCTGAAGTGATAATAATTACTGAAAGGACCAATACTGCGGAAATTAACCTTTTCATCTCTCCAACCCTCTTCTTCGTTTAATCTGTGGGCGCAGGTTTTGTGTTGGACCTATAAAAAACCCTAATTTCTTGTCATTATACCACTATGCCCCGCTGTGTCAAGAAAATTTCGCAAAAATTCAGTTGACGGGCCTCAGGTATACGGTCTATACTCCTTCGATTTTTTGAGCTGAAAAACCCTATTAGGAGACGATATGGCTGGTGAAGTAAAAGATGTTTTGAAAAACAGGGTTAAAGGAAAAAACTATGACCGACTGGTTGCGGTTGACCACCCGAAGATGCACCGCTTCATCGCGGACGCCATCGAGCTGACCAATCCGGCCAGCGTCTATGTTTGCACCGACTCGCCCGAGGATATCGCGCATATTCGTGCCCTTGCCATAAAAAACGGCGAGGAAATTCCGCTCAATATCAAGGGGCACACCTGCCATTTCGACGGCTTAAACGACCAGGGACGCGATACCTTCAGCACAAAATACCTCCTGCCCGCCGGCTCTTCGCTCGGCGAATCACTGAAATCCGTCGAAAAACAGGCAGGCACCAAAGAAATCCGTGATCTCCTCAAAAACTCGATGGCCGGCAGGGAAATGATTATTTGCTTCTGGTGTCTCGGCCCAGTCGGCTCCGAATTTACTATCCCCTGTCTCCAGATTACCGATTCGCCCTACGTCGTTCACAGCGAATCGCTTCTCTATCGCCCGGGTTATGAGCAGTTCAAAAAACTCGGCGAAGGCCACGGCTTCTTCAGGTTTCTCCACTCCGAAGGTGAGCTTGAGAACGGCATCAGCAAAAATGATAAACTCCGCCGCGTTTATATCGACCTCGAAGACGAATTGGTTTACTCCGTCAACACCCAGTATGGCGGCAACACTATGGGCCTCAAAAAACTCGCCCTTCGTCTCGCTATCCAGAAGGCCTCACGAGAGGGCTGGCTCGCGGAACATATGTTCGTTATGGGCGCCCACGGTCCCAAAGGCCGCGTCACCTATTTTGCTGGCGCATTCCCGTCCGCCTGCGGCAAGACCTCGACTTCGATGCTTCCCGGCCAGACCATCGTCGGCGACGACATCGCTTATTTCCGCAAAAAAGATGGTCAAATCCGCGGCGTCAACGTTGAAAAAGGCATCTTCGGCATCATTCAAGACGTCAGCGAAGAAGATGACCCCGTCATTTATAAAGTCCTCACAAACCCGATGGAGGTCATCTTCTCAAACGTCCTTATCGACGCGAATAAAAAACCCTACTGGCTCGGTATGGGTTGTGAAATACCGCCCGAAGGCACCAATTTCTCCGGCGCATGGTTCAACGGTAAAGCCGATGACCAGGGCAATCCCATTCCACCCGCTCACAAAAACGCCCGTTATACCCTCAGCATCCCGGACCTCGACAACTGCGACCCGGCCCTCAACGACACCAATGGCGTCCCCATCGGCGGCATTGTTTACGGAGGTCGTGACAGTGACACCTGGAATCCGGTTGAGCAGGCGTTTGACTGGAACGAGGGTATTATCCTGAAAGGTGCGGCTCTTGAATCGGAAACAACAGCAGCGACTCTTGGTAAGCAAGGTGTTAGAACGTTCAATCTTATGTCTAATCTCGACTTCGTTTCAATACCGCTCGGCAAATATGTTCAAATCAATCTCGATTTTGCCAAAGGCGTCAAGAAACCGCCCCTCATCTTCTCCGTCAATTACTTCCTCCGCGGCAAAGACGGGAAATATCTGAATACTATGGCCGACAAGCTCGTCTGGATTCTCTGGGCGGAGCTACGCGTCAACGGCGACGTCGATGCAATAAGAACGCCGACCGGCTTCATACCCTTATATGAAGACCTGGCCCGGCTGTTCAAAGAACACCTCAAAACCCGGTTCACCAGGGACGATTACGAAAGGCAGTTCACTGTTCGTATCCCCGAAAACCTCGCCAAACTCGACCGCGTCGAAAAGGTTTATCGGGACAAAGTCCCCGATACCCCCAAAATCCTGTTCGATACCTTCGCCGAGGCGATAAAACGGTTAAAATCGGCTGCCGAAAAATTCGGCGACTATATCTCCCCCTTCGAGCTCCTGGGCAAATAAGAGGGAGATGATTTTCGCGGGCTAAGCACTATTTTCATAGGGGCTTTCCGAATATTGCGGGTTTTGGCTTTCCCAAAGAACTTTCGGAGGTGCTTGGCGTATATCTTTACAGTGCGGGTTTTAATCCCAATGCGTTTTTGCTGTAAGACTTTGAAATTTAAAGAGTTACGGGATTATGGGCGGCCTTTTGTGATTTTTGCCTCATTATCGCAATTTGCCTAATATTAACAAATCCGGCTTTAATCTGGGGTGTGTAAAATCCAAATAAAGTCCCATAATTCGCTTGATTTTATTTATCAAGTGAGGTAGAATTAGCTATTGAAAGAAATGGGAGAGAGTACCCTCACCATCACATGGGGTATTCTCGCCAAGAATGTGTTTTTTTACAAAGGTGCAGGAGTTTATATGTCTGCACTTAATGATGGGGCGATAGATGATGGGTGAGAGTTCGCGCAAGGTGACTCCCGGCGCAAAAGAGCTAAGCTTTCAGAATGAAAGCGGCAAGCACGGGCAGCGGGATTGTGCGCAATCGCAGCCCTTTTATGCGCGCACACATAATGATTTTCTCGGCAGTTCCCCAGCGTTCAATTCCGTAATGGAAGTTATCAGGGCTATTGCCACCCGTGAATGTCCGATTATTATTACCGGCGAAACGGGTGTCGGCAAGGAAATGGTCGCAAGGCAAATCCACACCTTAGGCCACCGCGCAGACCGCGTTTTTGTTCCCGTTGATTGCACCACCCTTACAGGCCAGTTGTTTGAAAGCCAGTTGTTCGGTCACGTCAAAGGCGCATTCACAAGTGCCGTTGACAGCACATTAGGTTTCTTCAGAGCAGCAGATGGCGGCACGATTTTCCTCGATGAAATAAGCGAAATACCCCTTGAGCTTCAGGCAAAATTATTGCGAGTCCTCCAGGAACGCCGTGTAACGCCCCTTGGCTCAGCCAAATCCTGCCCCGTTGACGTTCGCGTCCTGTGCGCGACCTGCAAAGACCTGCAGGATATGGTTAAGAAGGGCACTTTCCGCTCAGACCTTTATTACCGCCTCGATGTTGTTCGCCTTGAGGTGCCTCCGCTTCGCCATCGCAAAGAAGACATCCTCGATTTGGCGGAGTATTTCCTCAAAAACCAGTCGGCCTTTTATAATGAGCCGCCCAAAACATTCAGCGAATCCGTCAAACGTCTCCTGCTTAGCTACACCTGGCCCGGCAACGTCCGCGAGCTTGCAAACGCCATCGAGCGGGCTTACGTCCTCACCGATGGATCTGAAATCCAGCCCGTCGTAATGCCCTTCGAAATCATAATATCCGATTCGCCTGCGTATCCAAAAGACCAGTTGCCGACCCTCGATGAAGTAAAGCGCAAGGTCATTACGCAGACCCTCGAATACACCAAAGGCCGAAGAATCGCCACCGCCAAAATCCTCGGCATCGAACGTCGCCAGCTAAATCGCCTTATGGATAAGCTCGGTATCCGCGCCACCCGGACAGACAATAACTCAAAACAGTAAGTCCGCCCTCGGCGATTCCGTCTTTCAAACCATCAATCATAAATCACAAATTGGTTAATCTGCAATCCGCAATATGAACCGTCCTCCGTCTTCAAATCGGCAATCGGCAATCGACAATAAACATGTTCCATTCTGGTCACCTCTAACCAAAGTGGTCGCATCATTTCAAACCTCAGATTATGTAACAACTTATGACGGCTATTCTCTTGTTTCTATGACCGAAATGGTCGCCATTGTTTTTATGCCCTTTTATCGCCTCCCTGAAAATCGGCAATCATAACTCCTTTGCCATAAACGACTTGCAAAATTTATTTTTGCCTCGGCACGGTCTGGCACGCCATTCGCTCTATATATTAGCGAAGAAAAAGTAAAGCATCCGAAGACGAATAAGCCAAAGAAGAATTAGGAAAGTAAATGGTTGTTCTTGTTCAAGCGACAGTTTTGACAGTGGGCTTAAACGGCAGAAGTGAAGTGTTAAGGGAACTGCCGGTAAGATTGATAAAAATGCAGTCAGGTCTTGAGGCTGCGCGTTCTTTGAAAAATGAAAAGGTGAACAGCGTAATCAGCAGATGGAATTTGGATGATATGCCCGATGGAAGGTTTCTCAGAACTTTCAAAGCGGCTAAACCCTATATCCCCACGATTGCCCTGGTAAGGGCCGGCAGCAAAAGTCAGGAAATCGCTGCCAGGTCTCTGGGCGTCTCCGCGGTCATTGCTGAGGATGCAACCGATGATGTCTTTAGAAGCACGGTTGCGAATCTGCTCGGACTGAAGGGTGACGTTACCATAAAGGCAATTTCTTCTGCTGATAATGTTGAAGAGCTAATGAGAGAAGGATAATTTCGACGGCTTCCTGAATTGCCGTCAGCTTTCTGAGAGCAAGCACGACCTGTGTCGTGATTTAATATGCTCACGAGGAGTTTTCTCTCCCCCAAGCTGGGTTTGTATCCGTGAAAAAGAAAAAAATCTAAAGCGAGGTTTACAAGCCCGGCACGAATATCAACATTCCCGCTGCTTCGTTTTTGCGAGGCAAAACGGCGGGGGGTGGTTTAGATAAAGATTTCTACACATATTCTCTCTCCCCTTCTTCGCTGGATTTGATACTCTCTCTTCTCAAATCCAGCTCGTAACCATACGCGGTCAATCGGCCGCGACAAGGGTAATAAACTCATTCTCTCTCCCCTTCTTCGCTGGGTTTCGACTCTCTTCGCAACCCAGCACAAATACAAACGCGGGTTTCCCGCGAAAGTATAAAAGCTCATTCTCTCTCCCCTTCTTCGCTGGGTTTGAACTCTCTTCACAAACCCAGCTCGAATATGACCGCGGGTTTTTCCGCGATAAGTATAAAAGCTCATTCTCTCTCCCCTTCTTCGCTGGGTTTGAACTCTCTTCACAAACCCAGCTCGAATACGACCGCGGGTTTTCCCGCGATAAGTATAAAAGCTCATTCTCTCTCCCCTTCTTCGCTGGATTTGATACTCTCTCTTCTCAAATCCAGCAGTCCAAAAGCGCTCCGTAGCTTTGAGAACGGCGGGGCGATAGTAATACGGTAGTGGAGGCGGGTAAAGTAGTGGAGGCGGGTAAATGGTAGTGGAGGCGGGTAAAGTAGTGGAGGCGTGTTGAAAAGTTTTCTCTCCCATTTCTTCGCTGGGTTTTGGCTTGTTTGTCAAATAAACTTGTCAAACCCAGCATGGCTGCACGCATAATCGTATGGTGCGATTGTGCTTTAAAAATAGCAGTGTGAAAGTCGCTGGGCCGGGCAGGTTGCAGAACCTGTTCGGCCCAGTATGTTTTACCAAATCACCAGATACCGGCTACGAACGACGAAATACTAACGACGAGATACGATATATGAACAAGGGTGAAAGACGGGATTCGAACCCGCGACCCTCGGAACCACAATCCGATGCTCTATCCAACTGAGCTACTCTCACCGCTACGATTGACTATTCTACACTCATTATCGAGTATTTGCAAGTTTCCGAAACGGGCCCTTCGCTTTGCTTCGTGTCGCTGTTTTTTACTGTACGCTGTCCGCTGAACGCTATAGGTTTGTCTTGTTAGCGATGGCCGAGTAATCTCGCGGGCAAAAATAAAATGGCCTTGAGCAGCGCAAGAAACGCCTCCGCGGCAATACCAACGATACGAAATGGAATCGACAAAAGCCAAACAATCGGCCACAAGACAAGCGCCACTAATGCTATCGGCCAGCACAACACCAGCAAAATCGACCACAACAGTAATATGAGTAATACCTTAATCGTCTGTCTCCCTTGTCCCCGGGTGTCTGCTTACTTGACTTACAGCAGGGGATCTGTAATTTCCCAGCCGCCGTCCCTTAAAGTTTCCACAAAAATCAGATTCTCACCTTTTGTCTTTCGGTGCTAACCTGCCCTCGTATTATAGCGTGAGCCGATGATGAAGACCAGCGGATTTGAATGGCCGCAAAAATGCACAAATTAGACGCTGATTCCTTCGACTACTGCTCAGGACAGGTAACGCAGATTTACGCAGTCCCTAATTTATGGAGCGTTGACAAATTTTAAAACATTCTCATTGTTTATCGTTTTTCCATATCTCTTGAAAAGCTCTGGAACAAATTGATCAGCAAACCAACTTATATTTTGACTTGTTCCTGAACTATAGATTTCTGCCTGCCAAATAAATACTGGTTTGTTCTGATTATGCGATGCAGGTATATCTGCGATAGATATTTGGAAATAACGCGGATATGAGGTTGAGGAGCTGATTTGTTGGCCACCCCAAACAAAATCTGGACTACTTGAAACAACGGTCTTGCCAGCACCAATGGAATATGAGTATATGACTGCGAAGTCAGCTGTTGTCGAGGCGATGGCTTCTTTAAAGCCTAGATTAAACAATTCTTTCTTGATGAGGTCTTGGATGTGTCGTTCTGTAAGCGTGAGAGAACCAGAACCCTCAATAATAAATGTCGAACCCGGCTTCGGAGTTCCATAACTTGCAGAGTTTAGCTGGCCTTCAATTGAACGGCATCCCCCAGTGATTAATGTAAAAGCAATACACAATAACACTGCAAGTGTTTTATCTTCTATTGTTTTCATATCTATCTCCCACCTTGATCTATAGCATAATATATAACACGATTCCCACTAATTTTATCCCACCATTATGCGTTGCCCTTTTGTCAGACATTCTGTCCTCGTGCATTTTTCAATAAAGTTCAGGTAGTTGTTCGGCTTTCTTGTTTCCAGCTCTTGAATTGTGGTACGAAATATTGCCCCAATACAGACCGTGTGTCAGAATCGTTAGTGTGCTCGATTTTCCCTGTTTTGGGGTTATAAACAAATCGGCTGTAAACTTTACTGTCAAACGCGATGATTTCGAGTTTGCCTAGTCGAATACGCCACGTATGTTCATTACTATTACGGCCCTCTCCAATTTGTCCATTGGGCAAAAAAGTAACAGGTTTGCTTTTTTGGGCCTCCGGATTGAAAACAAACGTAAAATGTCGTCCTGATGTCAGAATCTTTTGCAATCGTCTTGATTGTATAAACCATTTAAGGGGGCCAAAAGACCATACCAAGAAGGCAATGATTCCTGTCGACACAAGCGTGATAATAATGCCAACAATGATTTCACTGGTCATTGTGCTTGGGTCTATTACTTCTAATACCTTATTCATTCTTCTTCAAAAACCTAACATAATAATATCCACCTCATCCTCCTTCGCTTAAGCTATGGAGGATAAAATTTGTCATCAATTTAGTATGTTGGAGAGAAAGAGTCAAGAACGAAGCAGCGTTCAGCGTGTAGCGTGTAGCGGACAGACACGTAGCGGAGCGCAGGGCCCGCTTCGGAAATCCACATCCAATTTTATAGTCAGCCGGTAAATTGCCCTTGGCAATGCCCCTAAGGGGCGGCAGACGAGTAGCGGGCATTCACAGATACGAGTATCGAGAAATGACCGCTGCGAGTATGCTCCCCGGCTGACTAAGTAGCGTAAATCTGCGTTAATCAGCGTCTAAAAAAAATTCTCTGTGTCCTCTGCGCTCTCTTGCCGTAAGGCATCCCTTAGGGAGTGGCTAAGGTGCAGCAGGCGGGTTCCATTCACTGGCAAAGACAGCAAAATCATAGAAATTTACGATGCCCGACGGGTCATCATAAAAGTTTGCCCGTGAATCATATCCGGTGTTGCCGGGCACTTTTAACCAGGAATCGCAAAATACAATCATATCTTCCAGGTCAACATAACCATCCCCGTTGAAGTCAGCCGGAGAACCGATGCCAAAACCAAAGGGGAAGAGGGGGTTATAATTAGAATCGCCGATGTTGATGGGAATCTGGCTCATACTGCTTGGCCAGGAGAAGGAAAGTTTGCCGGTAAAACCGTAATCGCCGAAGAGGACATCCGCTATGCCTTCTCCCTCGGTCCCCGGCAGCCACGCCGCAACAAAGGCGTCCGCGTCTGCAATCTGGTCGGTTATAATCATCGGCCTGCCGGAAACGAGGACAATAACATAAGGAACGCCGGAGTCACGCACGGTATTAATAGTGGTGATGTCCGTCGAGGACAGGTGCAAATCAGTGGCATCCCCGGCCCCCTCTGCGTAGGGCGCCTCTCCAACCACTACTATGGCGACGTCGTGCCCGGCCGCGCCGCTGCCGTTCGCGATGAAGGTAACGCTGCCGGTGCAAGTATTTTGAATGCCCTGTAAGATGGTGGTGCCGGTTGTTGAGGTTTCGCTGGGCATTCCCTGCCAGCTGATTGTCCAGCCGCCGCATTGCCTTGTTAAGCTGTTGGCGCTGCTTCCGGCGACAAATACATTAGCGTTTTTGGCAATCGGCAGAACATCGTTGGAGGTTTTCAGCAATACGAGGGATTTCCTCACCGCCTCCCGTGCGACTGCCTTGTGGTCAGCCGAGCCGAATGAAGATAAAAGGGTTCTGTCGGTGTAGGGATGCTCAAAAAGACCAGCCCTGAACTTGATTCGAAGTATCCTTCTTACGGCGTCGTCAATTCTCGACTGGGGGACACCGTTATTGGCGAGGGCTTTCAGATTGGTGATAAACGAACTCCAGGTTGAAGGCGCCATCGACATATCAACGCCGGCATTTATCGCGTTCTTTATATTAGTAGAACTGCTTCCGATATCCTCCCAGTCGGAAATGACGAAACCATCGAAGCCAAGCTCGGTCTTGAGCAGGTTCGTAACGAGCCAGGTGTAGAAAACGCATTTGGTCCCGTTCCAGCTGCTGAAAGAAGTCATAAATGTTCCCACGTTTGCTTCTATGGCCCTCTCATAAGGGGGCAGGTGAACGGCCCTGAGGAAGGCCTCAGTGCATACTGTATTACCGGCGTTTATGTAGGGGCTGCCTGTGCCCCAGGTCGTACCGCCATCGCCGATATAATGTTTGGCGCAGGCGACAATCTTCTCGCCCTGCATATTTGCGTCTGTCCCCTGAAACCCCCGGACATAAGCGGCGACGATATTGTTATGTATTTGCGGGTCCTCGGCAAATGATTCATAAGTTCTGCCCCAGCGCTCATCACGCGCGACGGCCAGGCAAGGCCCAAAGGTCCAGTCGATTCCCGTAGCCGCTACTTCGATGGCGGTTACCGCGCCGATTCTTTCCATTAAATTAGGGTCATTGGCGGCGCCCAGGCCGATGTTGTGGGGGAAAACAACCGCGTTGCGGACTTTGTTGTGACCGTGAACGGCATCGATGCCAAAGATAATAGGGATACCCAGCCGGGTAGCCAAAGCCCGCTGCTGAAGACTATCGTATAAATTCGCCCAATCAGTCGCAGTATTATTTCCTGGGGGAGTATCACCTCCGCCGCTCAAGAGAGAGCCGATGAAGTAAGTCGTAATGTACGCCGGGGAAATAGAAAACTGGACTTGTGTCATTTGCCCAACTTTTTCATCGAGGGTCATCCGGGCCAGAAGGTCATTGACCCTGTCTTCAACGGCCAGGTTGGCATCCTGATAGGGATATGCCTGCACTAAGGTGGTCCCGCCGGTCAAAAATCCTGCGGCAATAAGGGCAATAGTTGCGATTCGGGTCAGTTTTTTCTTAAATGTGCTTATTTTTTTCTCCTCCGTAAGAGGTGCATCACCCTGTTTTATTACCTATCAAATCTTATTTATACCAAAGCCCTGAACTTTTGTCAAGAAATGGACGGCGGCTAAATAAAAAAGGCGCAGCCGACGCCGCGCCTTTACTATCCACTCTACGAAATACGATATACTACACGTAGCGAAGCGCAGAGCCCGCTTCGGAAATACGAACTACGCTACTTATTCACTACCGCCTGTGCTGCCGCCAACCTTGCGATTGGTACTCTAAACGGCGAGCAGGAGACATAATTCATCCCGACCTTGTGGCAGAACTCGATGCTTGCCGGGTCTCCGCCGTGTTCGCCGCAGATGCCGACTTCGAGGTCTTTGCGTGTCTTTCTGCCGCGTTCGATACCTATCTTAATCAGTTCGCCGACGCCGACCTGGTCGATACTCTGGAACGGGTCTCCCGGCAGGATACCCTGCTTGAGGTAATCGGGCACGAATCCGCCGATGTCGTCGCGTGAGAAGCCAAACGTCATCTGCGTAAGGTCGTTGGTACCGAATGAGAAGAATTCCGCTTCTGTGGCTATCTGGTTGGCGACTAAGGCCGCTCTGGGTATTTCAATCATCGTGCCTAATTTGTGGCGAATCTTCTTTACGCCCGATTTAGCTATTACCTGTTTGTAAACCGCTCTTGCCATATCGAGCTGGTTTTTCAATTCCTTCACGTCGCAGACAACCGGAATCATAATCTCCGGATATGGTTTCTTCTTTTCCTTAATCAATTCCGCTGCCGCCTCGAAAACCGCCCTAATCTGCATTTCGCTGACTTCGGGGTATGTGATGCCGAGTCGCACGCCGCGATGTCCCATCATCGGGTTGGTTTCGTGAATCGCTTCGGCCCTTTTTGCGAGGTCTTCGAGCGATATATTCAGGTCTTTTGCCAGCGCTTCCTGCTTGGCTCTATCCTGCGGGACGAACTCGTGAAGAGGGGGGTCAAGCAGACGAATCACGACGGGCAGATTATCCATCGCCGCGAGTGTCCCCTTAATCGCTTTCTTGACGTATGGGAATAGCTCATCCAGGGCCTTTTGTCTTTCTGCTTTGTTCTTGGAAACAATCATCTTTCGCAGGATGAACAACGGCTCATCGGAACCCTTTCCGTAGAACATATGCTCGGTCCTGAACAGGCCAATGCCTTCTGCGCCGAGTTGTTTTGCCTTCTGAGCGTCTTCGGGCGTATCCGCGTTTGTGCGGACGCCGAGTTTTCTGATGCTGTCGCAAATTTTCAGGAAGCTGCTGAGCAGGACGTTTTCCGCGGTGTCGTCTAACATCGGCAGTTGACCCTCGTAAACCGCGCCCTTTGTGCCGTTGAGCGTAAGCCAGTCGCCTTCCCTGAGGATTTTGCCTGCGATGTGCAGTTCTTTCCTGCCGTAATCGACTTCGATTGCTCCGCATCCGACGATGCAGCATTTGCCCCAGCCGCGAGCGACCAGCGCCGCGTGCGAGGTCATACCGCCGCGAGCGGTCAAAATACCCTGTGCGGCCCTCATACCCTCGACGTCTTCAGGGTTTGTCTCTTCACGGACTAAAAGGACGTCCTTGCCCGACTTTTTCCAGTCAACCGCGGTTTGAGCGGAGAACACAATCTGTCCAACCGCGCCGCCCGGCCCCGCGGGCAGGCCCTTCGCCATCGGCTTGCTTGCCTTTTCGGCCTTGGGGTCAATTATCGGGTGCAGCAGCTCATCCAACTGGTCTGGCGTAACCCGTGTTACCGCCTCTTCCTTTTTGATGAGCTTTTCTTTGACCATATCTACTGCCATACGCACCGCCGCCGGGCCATTGCGTTTGCCCACTCGGCATTGCAGCATCCAGAACCGTCCGCTCTCGATTGTAAATTCGATATCGAGCATATCCCGGTAATGCTTTTCGAGCCGTTTTTGGGTGGCGTATAGTTCCTTGTAAAGTTTCGGCATTCCCTTTTCGAGCGATACCAGCTCCTTGTTATGTTCGCTCTTTGAATCCTCGTTGACCGGGGCCGGCGTCCTTGTTCCCGCGACGACGTCTTCGCCCTGTGCGTTGACTAAGTATTCGCCGTAGAAGAAGTTTTCGCCGTTGCCGGGGTTGCGTGTGAAGGCGACGCCCGTTGCGGATGTCTCGCCCATATTGCCGAACACCATTGTCTGGACGTTTACTGCTGTGCCCCATTCATCGGGGATACCCTCGATGCGCCTGTAGCTGATTGCCCGCTTGCCGTTCCACGATGCGAACACCGCGTCAATACCGCCCCACAATTGCGCATTGGGGTCATCCGGAAATTCCTTGCCTAAGACCTCTCTTACCCTGCTCTTGAATAACTCGCAGAGGTTCTTGAGGTCTATCGCGGTCATATCGGTATCGGATTTGTATCCTTTTTGCCCCTTGAGGTGGTCCATTATCCTTTCGAGTTGCTTGCGAATCCCCTCGTCATCCTTTGGCTCGATACCCGCGGCCTTTTCCATCACCACGTCCGAGTACATCATTATCAGCCGGCGATACGCGTCATACACAAATCGCTCGTTGCCGCTTTTCGCTATCAACCCCGGTATTGTCTGGCTTGTCAGTCCGACATTCAACACGGTTTCCATCATTCCCGGCATCGACTTGCGGGCGCCGGAGCGGACGGACATTAAAAGCGGGTCCTGCGGGTCGCCGAATTTTTTGCCCATAATCTTCTCTATCCTGCGCATCGCCTCAGCGACCTTGTCTTTGAGGCCCTTGGGATAGGTCTTTTTATTCTGATAAAAATGAGTGCAGACCTCGGTTGTAATCGTGAAGCCCGGCGGGACCGGAACCCCGAGTTTTGCCATTTCAGCAAGATTCGCTCCTTTGCCGCCGAGGAGGTTTTTCATTTTCGCGTTTCCTTCGCCCTTGCCCCCGCCGAAGAAATACACCAGTTTGTTCGCCATTCTATTTTTCTCCTAAACACTGACTGACGCTGACTAAAAACACCCGCCCCTGCCGCAGGCCTCGCGGCCCTCAAGCCGAGGGGCGAGGTCTCGCCCGTCTCGCCACTTTGTGGCGGACGAGGCGGAAAACTCAGAATGATACATTTTCCGGCCCCAATAGTCAAGGCCGTTTTCCTCCGCATCCTGCCCTGAGCAGGGTCGAAGGGATTTCACGGATTTTTTAGAGTAGTATAAGCTTCCAATTTGTGAAAAACACTTAAAGTTCTATTGACTATTTAATCGCTAATACCATAATCGGAGTGGTATCTTTAGGAATTAAAATGGCAGCTATACCTAAAACTGATTTGCCGGGATATGAGGCTTTACGAAAGCGAGTTGATGCAGCATTCCAATTGCTCCAAGAAAGCCGTGCTGTTGATTTTAAGCAGAGCGTCAAATGGGAAGATTATAAGATTAAGTTTGCAGAAACAATAATGGCAATGTCCAATTTGCGAGATGGTGGCATTGTCATAATAGGCGTGTCTGAAGAGAATGGTGAATGGAAACTAAAAGGAATTACAGATCAAGACCTTGCCACTTATGATCCGGATAATATGATTGACTTTGTTAATAAGTACGCATCTCCCGTGGCAAATTTTAATGTTGTCAGGCATGAGATGGACGGCACAAATTTTTTGATTATGAGCGTTCGAGAATTTGAAAGTGAGCCGGTCATCTGCAAACGCGATCACAATAAAGACCTCAGAAATGGGGCAATTTACATTCGGCCTCTCGGCAAGCCTGAAACTCGCGCAATTCAGAACGCAGAAGAAATGCGAGAACTTCTGGATATAGCTGTGGAAAAGAAAATGAGGCGACTCGCGGGTCAGATGCAATATATTTACGGGCAGACGCCCCCAACACAGCAACAAGACCAGAAAATATTTGATCAAGAACTTGGGGGGTTGTAATGGGAATTCAAAGCCTTCCAGAAAAAATAGTTAAATTACCGCATTGGAGAGTAATTTACAGGCCGTCTACATATAAACAGCGAATTCCAGATTCTCAGGCAGCATTTGATTTAGTTAGGAAATCTTTGGTCCGACTGCGCGGGTGGGATTATCCGTATGTCAGTGTGGATTGTGCCGAGCAGATTCGTGAACGAGAATATGTTGCCTCTGGATGCGATTGGAGCGACATGATCGAATATTGGCGACTATATTATAGTGGGCAATTTATTCATTTATTTTCTCTTCGTGAGAATGCGTTTTATGACGAACCGGGATTTATAGATATTACAAATACCCTTTACTGTATCGCTGAAGTAATCGAGTTTGCGGCAAGACTTAGTGAAAAAGGAATCTATCAGGATTCACTTCAAATATTTATACAGATTAAAAAGATAAAGGACTTTAGGTTATGGGCTAAAGATAGATTCTGGCGCGGTACTTATCCAGCAACTTCAAATCTTATAGAAAAGAAAATTGATGTTAATGTTAGCGATCTTCTTGGCCAAGCAGCGAGTTTAACCTTGGATACTACGATTTATGTACTTAAGTTGTTTGGTTGGGATAATCCGCCGAGAGATATTCTGAAAAACGATTTAGATAAGTTTCTTGCTGGGAAGTAAGCTTTATTTTTTAAAGGAAAATAGGGACAGTCACCTATTTTTTACAAAAGACAAGATTTATCCGCCGCAGGCGTTAATTTTACGGCAATATCTTGACATGTTATCTCCGGTAAGATAAATTGATAGCAAATGAAATCGCTGGTTATTAATATGAGACAAATTTAAAGAAGGGAAGTAACAATGCCAGAAAAGAAAATATCTATAGGACAAGCGATAGACCAAATTATTAATGCGCTGGATTCGTTAGAACTAGATGCACGGAAGACTGCGATCGACGCAGCATGCTCGCACTTGGGCATACAACCAAGCATTTGCCAAACAAAATTGATTAATGCGCCTGCATTAACTCGTGAGCCAATTTCTCAAGTAACACCCATGTCACCATTAACATCAACGATAGATATAAGAACTTTGAAGGAACAAAAACAGCCAGAATCAGCACAACAAATGGCGTGTATTGTGGCATACTATCTCCAAGAGTTAGCTCCTGGATCTGAACGTAAAAATACTGTAACAGCAAGCGATCTTGAAAGGTACTTCAAAGAGGCCAATTTCAAATTACCAAAAAAGATTAAACAGGTTTTAATTGATGCAAAAACAGCAGGTTATTTCCAACCTTCACAAGCCCGTGGTGAATATAAAATCAATGCTGTCGGATACAATCTCGTTGCCCATAACCTTCCAAAGAAGAAAGCCAAATAAATGCCCAGCGCATTACATGACTTCCTTCGTGAATTAGAAAATTGCCGTAAAGAACTCGGTAGATTGAGCTCGACTCAATTGCACTCTCAACCTCGTAGAGATACTCTCCGCCAGCTTGTGGAATCATATTTTCAAACGGTCCGTCCTGAAATGCTTGGCAAATCAGAACAAGATAAAGATTTTGGGATTGTCGATAGCATAATGCAGGAGCTTCTTGTTCTATGTCACAAACATGCTACTATCAATCGTTACCGAACACTTCTTAGCAAAGCTCGCAAAGTACTTATTGCAATAGATTCAAGAATTGTCTCATCTGGACAAATGTCTTCTAAGCCGGAATCGCTTAATTTAATAGATACGAACATCATTACTACACTTAACAAAATATTGCCATCGGCGTCTTTGTCATATCAACAAGCTTTACAAGATATCCAAACAGATACCCGCCTTTCATGGCGGGGTCCGGCAACTGATTTAAGGGAGGCTCTGAGGGAAACTCTTGATTATTTTGCTCCTGATGCTGATGTGCGAGCAGTTCCAGGATATAAACAAATACCCGATACAAAAGGGCCTACCATGAAACAGAAAATGCAGTACATACTGAAAAGTAGAGGTATTTCTAAATCTGCTATTTCGTCTGCCGAAGATGCAACAGATGCTGTAGAAAATGCTGTCGCATCATTCGTGCGTTCAGTTTATACACAATCAAGTGTTTCTACTCATACCCCTACAGAAAAAAAGGAAATACTACGAATCCGAGACTTTGTACGTATTGTTCTTTGCGAAATACTTGAGATTCGAATATGAACACCACAAAATAATGGGGACAGTAACCGTTTTTTCCCGCCCAGTTTTTCTTTTCCAACTTCTCACTTCTAACTTCTAAATTTTTGCCATTTACTTTTTGCTTTTTGATTTGATTTTGACCTGTCCGCTGTCTGCTTTTTTATGTTAATCTGGGCAACTTGCCCCATACCCCCTACACACAAGAACGAGGGGCAAGTAGGGTCAAGTATCGTTTTCAGCGTAAAAACACCACTTTTTTTGATCCCGAATTTTCCCGAAATCCGCAATTGCCAATCCGCAATCTGCAATCAACTCCCCTGTTGTTCTTTGACGAGTTCATACATACCGTGGCCGCTGTCGCGGAGGCGGCCCAGCCGGCACAATTCCTGCCAGACCTCGCGAGGAAACTGGTTTGGCGGCTGTATCGCATAAACGCCCTTGGCCCCGCTCGAAAACGGCCCGCGTCCCAAGCTCGAATCTTCATCCAGGGCGGTGAGTTTAAGTCGCTTCTTGAAGGCCTTCATCGCGCTTTTGAGTGTCTCCGGCGTTACCTGCCCTCGATTGTCGTTGTCGGGGGTGCCGCCGGTTGGCTGCCCCGGCAATTCGTTGGCCGGGGGTGTGTCGGATCCTTGTTGTTGGTTTTCTGTCATAACGTGCCTCCGCTTCGGCGAATCGGGGCAACTGTCCTTCGTTTGAACCGTTGCTTAATGCTTTTCTGTATATCTTCTTAAATAATAACACCGAACTGCAATTAGCACAAGAACTCGCAAGAAAATATGGTTAACACTCGTTGGTCTTTCG
>JBEKWM010000012.1:0-83738 GCA_049513025.1 Sedimentisphaerales bacterium | reverse complement strand
TTGGATATGTCCGGACAAACAGG
The DNA here is from genome assembly GCA_049513025.1 of Sedimentisphaerales bacterium. Classification (GTDB taxonomy): domain Bacteria; phylum Planctomycetota; class Phycisphaerae; order Sedimentisphaerales; family Anaerobacaceae; genus Fen-1362. The sequence goes on along the minus strand of JBEKWM010000012.1, from coordinate 83,715 downwards.
AACGCAGTCAGGGGTTTGACCTTTCAGTACCGTCAATAATCTTTCTCTCGAATTCACGCTTCCTTCCCTGGAATCCTTTCATTCCAGGCGGTTCTGAAAGAATTTACCATTAAAACAACCGCTGGAAATAAACAACTTTAAATTAGAAAATCTACTCAGCCAATCATGTAATTCTCAGAAAACTTAAATAACTCAATGCTAAAACTGTATACAAAACAAGAAACGGCATATCCATCAAAAATCGTTCTCTGTTCATGATAATCCTAACTCAAAGTTGTTTGCCGGCCACCAGGCCATATCTAAAAATACTTTTTCCCAAAAGGCATAGTTAATACTCAACTGCTATTTACCCTTCAGTGTCAAAACTTACTTCCAATTAAAAACGGTAGCCTATTTAGAAATTATTCTTTAATTATTCTTGTGGAAAGTCAGCATCGTCAACGAATGCGGCGGCAAAACACATTCCCACTGACCATTTCCATTGACGCCAACTATGATTTTCTTCGGTCTGCCAACATCGGAAGACAATGTTAAGGCTGTAAAGGCAATTGCCTCGGCCTTTGCCGGAGTAAAGGCGTTAACGTCCACTTGCGCCCTGACTGCATCCCCTTCTCCCGACTTGTTAAGCAGATAAATCCACATAGTATTGCCATCGTTACTAAGAACAGAAACCGGCCGAACATGGGCCAAGCTGGTCGTGCTGGTTATCAGTTTTTGGCCAAGAGCATGAGAATACAGCTTAAAAACCCAGGAACTGGGCGTAGGCTGATGCGCTGTATCGTCAAGTACTGTGCGAAAATCTCCGCCAAGAGTGCCATCCCAGGTCAGAGGCCAGATACAGGCCATCTCAAGCCCGCCCTCAATAAATTGCCCTATCATCTCCGCCTGCATCAAAGCATGCTGGAATCGAGAAAAGCGATTATCATACGTAGGCGCGATGTTCCACTCCAGAGCCGCAAGCTTGCAGTCATAGCTGACACCGTTAATGTTTTTGATTTTGTCGTAAAATCCTTTAATCTCGTCAGCATAACTTGGCCCGATGTATTTTGAGTCTATACAATCACCGCACCACTCGCGCACTTTCATCGGGTTTTCACCAAGCCACATATCCCATGTCGCATAGCCCCATGCCCAGTACCAGTGAACATCGGCGATATCAAAATACGCGCCCGCCGTTTCAAACAGCGTTTCCCATGCGTTCCAATAGCTGGTAATACTTAGTTTATTTTCCCAGTTTACTATAATTTTTATATTCGGGTCGACAGCCTTCATCGCTGGCGCGAATTGTACGATGTAGCCAGCATATTCAACGGCCGTCATAGCTTCAGAGTTGTATTGATAATACGGCTCGTTATCAAGATACCAATACCTGACGTTGTAATTGTGATCCTTGCAGTACTGAACCCAGCGAACGGCCTCATTAATGCTATCCTGAATTCGGTTATACTTTTTCCCCGATTGGATATTGACACCGATCAAGGGTTCAGCTCCAACAGCCCTGCATTTGGCGATATAATCATCAATATTCATATACGCTGAGGTAAGCGTGTAGCTGCTGCCCGGCTCCCACAAATCGACATTCCAATACCCATAGGGAATTTCCCAATGAAATTTAGAAGTTTCACACCCGCCTGGATAACGAAGCATACCTACCCCCCAATCCTTGAGGTAGCCTGCCATATTGCCGTCAGCCCAGATCGCATCATTATCATAATACCAAGATGTATTGGTACCGGTTATCTTGAAACTGATATCGCCCTTGACCGTGCCTGCGTCGACTGTAATCAGCACTTGCTCCGGCGGCCAGAGCCAATTATCTGCAAAAATCGTCAAATCCTTGAAATTAACAACACCATTTCCATCCAAGTCATAGATTCCATAAAATTGAGGCTCATTTGCTTCGGCCTGCCAGGCATCGGCCAATTTTGCATAGTCACAAAAGTTTATCCTCGCATCGCCGCTGAAATCAGAAAATGGTATATAGTTGCAGTCACCAGCATACGGCAGCACAGACAACCTGATATCATCAAAATAGACCGTTCCCGTGCCGCCGGGCTGCAAATTATTTTTGTCGCCAAAACCAATGATAATCCTCTCAATCTTGCTCAAATTCACGCTGCCATCGTTGAAATCCCGCAACTTAATATTCCAGACATTCCACCATTCCTCTTCCTGCTGTATTATGTCATTGGCATCTCCGCCATAAGCAACCGTCGCATTGACATCATTAACATCTTTAAGAACAACATACATTCGCTCAGGTGCATTATTTTTACTGCCATGAAAAAACACTCCCAATACTTTAGTGCTGCCGCTCCAATCCTGAGCAGAAGCATATTGATAATAAATTTCAGAATAATGCGTCGCACCACTATTGTTGTAGGCACAGCTCATTGACTTGCTGCCGCCGTGAATCATTCTGGTTTCAAGATTAACCGTTGCATTAGCCCCGCCATTGGAACTGTCGTGCCAGGAAGCTCTCAGATTCGCAGCATCCGTATATGACTCAAAATTATCTATAAGAAAATAATCGGTTGTACCTGTTATCTTCGTCCGATTAGTTACTGAGTTATAGTCCAGCACTACGCTGCCTGTGTTGTTGTAAGCTGTGATCCAGCCGCTGGCAACATAGGGGTTGACTGTCTCTCTTTTATCACCGCTTAATATTAAAGTGCCATTGTTGATGTCTATCTGGCCGCCTGCATTCATACTTAGACTTCCCGCATTAATAGTCCCTCCGTCCAGATTTAATTTTCCTGTTCCGCCAGAATTTTTTGGGACATACAATGTCCCGGAAATGGTTATTGTCCCACCGCTCATGTTGACTGTTCCGATGCCGTCACGGCCAACGTAGAAATCCCCGCTCGCTGTAACCGTGCCGCAACTTATGTTAAATTCACCTCTGTCGAGGACGGTGCTGTTGTAGTTTCCGATTTCAAAATTACCGCCGATTTGCAGCGTGCCGCCTGTCATGTCCAGATAACATGTGTTCGGTTGATAATTCTGCCAATCCGGCAAAGTGAGCTTGACACATACCGCGGCAGTTGATGAATCAATTGTGCAGCACACATTACCATTGTTAAGGTTTGCCCAATCTGCTGCAGAAGGCGGCAACTGTGCGCCATTCCAGGTAGCCCAGTTGCCGGCTACACGCCATAGGCCGGTAGTCTGAAAGTAGGCTTGCCCTGCCAAGCACGGCTCTGTCCACGCCAGCAACAAGACAATAAAACAAGCAAAGACAAGTCTTTTTTTATTCATAACTTCGCCCGTTACCCTATCTTCCGGCAGTTCCATTATAACATTATCTGCGACTCGCTGTATCATGATTATCAGCAGGCCGTAACGAAAACCTGTAACCAAAGGGGCTTATGCCTAAGATATAAGCATAAGCCCCAATATGTCCAAAACACAATACTCCTACAGACTGTCTATATGTCGAAGCATTTGCTACCAACACTCGGGCTTAGTGCAAGTGAGCCATTGCGATGCAAATACCGCAAAGTCGTTGATGTCAATTTTGCAGTCGCCATTCAAATCCGCTGAAAGCGTAGCGGTGCAGTATGGCTAATTCTTCAACCATTCCGGCCACGCTATCGTAGTTGTGTCAAGTGTATATTGTCTGTGCCACTTTTGGTCCCACAATTGTCTTAACAGCACGTCCCTAACTGAGCCATCCATATATACGATGTTTATTTTTTTACCGTGACGCAAGATGCAAGAACGGCACTGGCCGGCTGGGTTGGTAAGAAACACCTCATCAGGAAAGCCCGGTATTGGCTCAGTGATTGTAGACCATAATTCCATCCAGTAACAATCCAAGAAAAGTGGTATATTGCTTGTGTTTTTGACATCCGATCTCCTCCAGTAGGCATCTTTTAATTTAGTGAAAACTTGTGTCGTGGGCAATGGATTGCAAATCCATGCATTTATGCCGTAACTCCCATAATCTCCAGGTTCCACCGCCCAGCCGGGATCCTTCGAAAAAATTCCCCATGCTTCGTCTGCTGACATAGGCACGATGCTGGCAAGCGGGCTTACCCCTAAACTGACTTTCTTCGTGGCACTAGGACACAGGCGAAGCTTTGGGTTCATATAATATCGCCGAAGTGCCGACGGCCACTGGTCACTCGCCTTGGTTTGCGTGTCACCCATCCACCCGGCAAAAAAATTGCCTTCATTTTCGCTGCTATACAGTAGAAACACAACTCCCCACTGTTTGAGGTTGGATTTACACACCACCTGCTTGGCTTGCCCCCTTGCTTTATTCAATGCCGGCAGCAATATCGACATCAGCAGCGCGATAACTGCGATTACCACCAACAGCTCTACAAGCGTAAACGCTCTTTTTCTTGCCATAATATAAACTTCCTATACTTTAAGACTTCAAAAGACAACTTAACCACTAACCTTAATATGCGACTAAAAGTTCTTGAAATTAACTCGGTCATTGCTAATAAGGTCAACTCCTTTATAAGAACAGTAAAAAACCTCTACTTCTATCTATTTCTTAAATATACAGCTATTTACACTGCAAAGTACAACCATTTTGCGTTTTAATCAGTCCATTTTGCGCATCGAGGGAAAGTACGAATACACCGCTCCGCTGACAGGCTTCGCTCTACCCGGGATGGTTAGTGCAGATTACTCATTGCGTTGGGCTTTTTTTACTCGCTTTTTCTAATTTACTGAAACCACACTTAGGGCACCTGTCGGGATAATCCTCGACACTGCCAAAAGCATAAAAAAATACCGCCCCACATTTCTCGCATTTCACGGCTCTACAAAGGGTTTCTTTGCCGCATTTTTTGCAAGTAATCGGCGGCATGCCCATATTTCCTTTCTCTCTCATCTTTGTGCTCACAAGCTGGTAATAGTCTCGCAACGGCATCTCATAAGAAATATTGCAATCAGGATTGTCGCACTTGACCCAAGTCATTTCGCCTTTTAAGTCGGGGATACCGGTAAGCTTTTCAGAACGGGTTGTCAGAATTATCACCGCAACAAGAAACAAGCAACAAGCAACGGCAATAAGTGTAATTTTCTTTTTATCCATCTGTACCTCTTAAAACATCAGCGTTCGATTAAACTTACGGCCACGTATTTAATATTATCGTCCGCATTGGTTAAAAAACAAAGCCATTTTGCGTTATTTTGCGACCATATTGCGCAAAGGGTCGATAGGAGTTGACATCCGGTAATATTATGTAGAAGTATAAATCAATATCACTACTGTCCCGTTAAAGTTTTAAGAAATTGACGTAAGTAAACAAATATAACAGGTTGCGAGAAAAAATGGTTGTTTTCGATTTCAACTCGTTCTTAGATTTTGGCCAAAACGGGAAATCAGGCACGTTTGCGTTGAACGGGTTGCGCGAATTCTGCTTGAGACCACGATGCCGGTGTTCCAAATTGCAGCAAGCTTAGGGTTTTCCAGCAGTGAGCATATCGTCTGGCCATTTCGACAAGAAAAAGGAATGAGTCCAAAAGAGTTTCGCAGAAATTACCCGGAAGTGCCGCAGTTTTACTCCGCCGTTTACACTTATTGACGGATCGTTTCTGAAAAACAGTATTCACCCTGATACAACTAAACCCATCTATAGCCAGAAAAAAAATACTTTCCCGCTCTTCCTAAAATTGCCTGATGCACGCTTCTACAACGGCGCTCAAAGAGCCTGTTGCAAGGCAGATACAGGAATCACAAGCGCCATAATATAAACGCAGTTCATCTTTTCCTTCATCAGCAATCGCGCCGCAGGGGAAGATCGTATTGTCGCAGTTGCCATTTCTTTCATACGGCATCTCGGGCGCCATCAAATAACTATTGGTTTTTCCGATTACTTTCCACGGTTCGTTTAAGTCCAGCAGTATCGCCCCAATGTAATAGTAAGTTCCGCCAGCAGGCGAAAAGACACCATGAATAATATCCAGCCAGCCCTTTTTTGTTTTTATGGGCGGCGTCGGCCCCAGTTTCTGTGCGTTCCAAAATCTATAGTTACTTGCAAGAACAGGTTTGAATCCGCCCCAGTGTATAAGGTCCGGCGAAGAACTGATCCAAATATCCCCATTGCTTCCGTCCCCTCCGCCCGGTCTGTCGAGTTTCCAGTATTTGCCTTTTATTCTCTGTGGGAAAAGCGATGCGCCTCGATTTTTAGGCTGGGTAATGATGTCAATTCTCTCGTAGGTTTCAAAATCCTTAGTTTTACCCAGCATACCCACCGGCGAATCAAACCCCTTAACCATAACCGGCGTTATGATGTAATACGCATCATCGATCTTTGTAACCCTGTTATCGATAAAATGATGGTAGAGAGGATAGGGGTCCTCATTAGATTGCGTATCGATAAAGTCTTCGCCGGACAATTCAAAATGAATGCCATCCCTGCTTCTGGCAAGACGAGTCTGGCCAACATCTCTGCCATACCCCCTTGTTGCGCAATGTTCGACTACCGAGACAAGCAATATCGTCTCTCCCTTATACATGACCGGAGCGGGATTATAAATCTGGGCGATCCCCGGGTAATCCTTGACCTTTAATAAAGGATTGCCAAAATGCCTCTGCATAATGGCAGTCGCATCCTTCATTTTTTTGCTCGTCTCAAAGCGATCTCTGACTTTCACAACGAGATTATCAGTGTGTTTCTGCAAAATAGTCGTTACATCTTTCATCTTTACATCCTCAAAATAATGTTAATTCATTTCGTCTAAACACAGTGATTGCTATAAGGACAAATCTGATAATCCTCCCTGACTCTGACAAACTCAACAGCTTCTCCAACATAGAATGCGGACTTCGGCGGCAGATATGATACCTACCCGTATCAAACTGACCCACAAAAACATGAAAATCGTCAAATTTGCTTCGCTTGAGATATCCAAACTACTGCTACACTATCTTATTCACAATAAAACCACACAAATATCTGCCACAAAAAAAGTTAAATCCAAAATTCTTCTTTCGTGATTCGAGTTTTTAGCACCATAGTAATTCATTACCACGTGGTGTTATAACACTACATCATAATACCGCCATCTCGAGCTTAAACAGAGACCATATTGCGTTATTTTGCAACCATTTTGCGCATTGAAGAATTGGAGAACGCGCCGCAACCATAGGCAGTAATTAGTGTCGCAACATAGACTCGCGTTGCTCAAATCAATGGTTGCGATTCAAATTAACAAATCGCCCTGAAGATGGGATTTTCCAGCCCGATTATATCCCGGCCTATTTCTATTCAGAAAAGAACTGTAATCCGCTTGAATTTCGTAAACGTGCCGGTATTTGACAAAAAAACGTTTGCCTTAAATTGAAGTTTTAATTGACAAAAGTGCGTTTCTTTTTTACTTACCTTCTTTATACAATGGCTGAAAGGAACAGATATGACACCAAGACAGCGACTTGGGGCAGCATTGGAACACAAACCGACCGATAAGCTCTGCGTTGATTTCGGAGCGGGCGGACAAACGGGAATGGGGGTTTGCGCCGTGCATCGTCTGCGACAAGCCATCTTTGGCGACAAAACCTGGCGGGTCAGGGTAACAGAACCCTACCAGATGCTCGGAGAAATCGACGAACAGCTCCGCAAGGCCCTTGGTCTTGACGCCGTCGGCGTTCACCCGCGTAAAGATATGTTCGGTATCAGCCATGACGAATGGAAACCTTTTACGATGCCGATAGACGGAACAGAAGTGCTTGTTCCAAAAGATTTCAACTACACCCTCGATGCAAACCGCGATTTGTTAATGCACCCCGAAGGGGATATTTCCGTCGCCCCCAGCGCCAAAATGCCCAGAAACAGCTTCTTCTGGGATTCCATTCGCAGGCAGGAACCCATTGATGATGAAAAATTGAATTACCTGGATAACTGTGAAGAATTCGGAGAACTGAGCGATGCGGATATCGCCCATTTTGTCCGCGAAGTCAACTATTACTACAACAACACCGACTACGGGATTTATATGACCTTCCCCGGCTTGGCGTTTGGCGATATTGCCCTTGTTCCCGTTCCGTGGGCTAAAAATCCAAAGGGAATCCGGGACGTGGAAGAATGGTATATCTCGACGGCTATGCGGCGTGATTATGTCTATAAGGTTTTTGAGAAACAGTGCGAAATCGGACTTAAAAATATCGAGAAGCTGGCTAAGGCCGTCGGCAACAAAGTTCAGGTCGTTTTTGTCAGCGGCACGGACTTCGGTACACAGCGCGGGCCGTTTATCTCTCCTCGGGCCTATCGCGACCTGTATAAGCCCTTTCAGAAAGCCATCAATGATCGGATACACAAATTGACAAGCTGGAAGGTTTTCATCCACTCCTGCGGCGGCATTTATCCGTTGATTCCGGGCTTGATTGACGCCGGATTTGACGTGCTCAATCCGGTTCAGTGCTCGGCGGAGGGAATGGACCCGCGACAATTAAAAAACGAGTTCGGCGACCAACTGGTCTTCTGGGGCGGCGGCGTCGATACCCAGAAAACCCTGCCGTTTGGAACGCCAGAAGAAGTATATGAAGAAGTCCGCGAACGAATCGACATTTTTGCCGCCAACAGCGGTTATGTCTTCAATAGCATCCACAATATCCAGAGTGATGTACCGACCCGGAACATCTTGGCGATGTTCAAGGCGATTGACGATGTCAGAAAATAACAAGACAGGAAAATCAGGATGGAACAGACGCAAAATGTCATATCAGTAAAACCCGGACAATACAATATGGGCTACGTCTGGTTGATATGCCTTGTAGCCGCAATGGGAGGTCTCTTGTTCGGTTATGACTGGGTCGTCATCGGCGGCGCCAAACCATTTTTTGAAAAATACTTTCAGCTAAACAGTGAAACTCTCAGCGGCTGGGCCAACAGTTGCGCATTGCTGGGCTGTCTTCTGGGTTCGTTGCTTGCGGGCGTTTTGAGCGATATATTTGGACGTAAAAAACTATTGTTATCCTCCGCATTGCTGTTTGCGCTCTCTTCGATTCTGACCGGCTGGGCGTCAAGTTTTTTGTGGTTCGTGGTCTGGCGCATCGCCGGCGGCGTGGCAATTGGAATGACTTCAAACCTGTCGCCAATGTATATCGCCGAGGTTTCTCCGGCTCACATACGGGGGCGGCTGGTGGCAATTAACCAGTTGACGATTGTAATTGGGATATTGGCCGCACAGGTGGTCAATATGCTTATCGCCGAAAAGGTCCCCGACAATGCCACCGCAGAGATAATTCGCCAGTCCTGGAACGGTCAATACGGCTGGCGATGGATGTTTACGGCTGTCGCTATTCCGTCGATTGTTTTCTTCATTGGTTCGCTGCTGATTCCCGAAAGTCCCCGCTGGCTGGTTAAAAACGGTAACAGTGACCTGGCCCGCCAAATCCTTTCCAAAATCGGCGGGCAGGATTATGGTCGGACGGCGGTGCAGGACATCGAAACCACCATCACCGGGGAAGAAATTCAACACGTTCGAATTGGGGACCTGCTGAAGCCAAGTATGACTAAGATTCTCCTGATTGGCGTCGCGCTGGCGGTACTCCAGCAATGGAGCGGTATCAACGTCATTTTCAATTACGCCGAGGAAATTTACCGCAGCGCCGGCTACGGCGTAAATGACATCCTCTTCAATATCGTCATTACCGGCGCGATTAACCTGCTGTTCACGTTTATCGCCATTGGAACGGTGGACAGGTTTGGCAGACGGATACTGATGCTTCTGGGCTGCGCGGGCATCGGGATTTCACACATCCTAATCGGCGTTGCGTATGCGATTGGACTGAAAGGATTTATGGTGCTGGTACTCACCTTATGCGCCATCGGCTGCTACGGTATGTCGCTGGCACCCATAACCTGGGTGCTGATTTCGGAAATTTTCCCAAATCGCATTCGCGGCGCGGCAATCTCGGTGGCGGTATCGGCACTCTGGATTGCCTGTTTTATCCTGACATTTACATTCCCCACCCTAAACAAAACCATCGGACCGGCCAACGCTTTCTGGGTTTTTGCTGCAATCTGCATCGCCGGCTTTTTGTTTATCCTATTTTGTGTTCCCGAAACCAAGAGCAAAACGCTCGAGCAAATTGAACGTGAACTGGTGGATTAGAAATTATAATAAAGTGTAGGCGTTTTTAAGGAGAAGAGGTTATGTTGAGAGATAACAGGGGCATTACGGTTTTGATATCAATTTCCATATTGTGCCTCACTGGTTGTCAAAGCACGGCAATTAGCGGCGGCGAGCAGGTAGTTCCTCTCAATGGTACGTGGCGATTCACAGCCGACAAAGAAAATGAAGGGGCCAATGCCAAGTGGTTCGAAAAAGGTTTTAATCGTTCCTCCTGGCAGGAAGTGGAAGTTCCGCACACATGGCAGGTAATGGACGGCCTCGATGGGTACACCGGCAACGCCTGGTATGCCAGAACCATAAAACTCGATTGTCCGATTCAGGATAAGGTTTTGAAACTGGAATTCGACGCGGTAAATCGTGATGCGATGGTCTGGGTCAACAGCAAGCTGATTGGCGAACACAAGGGAAGCGGCTACACCCCTTTTAATTTTGTTGTTCCTCTGGCGGATGCCGGGAATGGAAATATGGAAATTGTCCTGCGTGTGTCCAACAGCTCTTCAAGAAGGGCTCTGCCATACGAGAGGTCTTACGACTGGACCACCGATGGCGGTATCATACGAGGAGTTCGGCTGAAAATCCTGCCTAGGATTCATATCGAACGATTATTGGTGAATGCCGAGCCAACCCTCGACTTTACACAGGCAAAGGTGAGTGTTCGCGTAAATGCATACGCTGCGGAAAACAAAATCGATGGTCTGTCTCTCCAGGCAACCATACTGGACTCGTCGAACAATATCGTCGGGAGCATTTCCGCTCCGCTTAAAAAGGATAACGACGGCAATCTGACAACAGAATTGTCCTGTGTTGTTGAAAAACCGATGCTTTGGCACTTTGATAAACCGCACCTCTACCGATTCATTTGCCGGCTTATGAACAATGGTGTCCCCATTCACGAAAAAGAGGCAAGCTTCGGAATTCACAAGGTCGAGGTCAAAGACGGCTTTTATGTTCTCAACGGTGAACGAATGCGACTGATGGGCCTTGAGTGGATGCCGGGTAGCGACCCGCGATATGGTCTGGCGGAAAAACCCGAATACGTGCAGGAAATCCTCGAGGATATGAAAAATCTCAATTGCGTCCTCACTCGGTTTCACTGGCAGCAGGACGACAGCACCCTCGAATTCTTTGACCGCGAAGGTATGCTCATCCAGGAGGAAATCCCCACCTGGGGTAGCGCCACGCGTTTGGAACAATTAGGCGATATACAGCAAATGCAGATGCGGGAGATGATACTGGCCCATTATAATCATCCGTCGATATACGCATGGGGACTTTGCAACGAAATCTCCGGGCAAACTCCCGAAGGGCACAAATTTATCCAGGACGGCATCAAGATAGCAAAAGCCCTGAACCCGCAGCGGCTGCTTACCTATGCCTCAAACACCGTCCAGCAGAACCCTAAGCACGATGCTTCGCAATATGTTGATTTTATCGAATGGAACGAATACTTCGGGTCATGGATGGGTGGAAACGCCTCGAATCTTGCCTGGAACATCGGCGTCATAACCAAAGCGTGTCCCGATAAAACCATGGTGATATCGGAATATGGACTTTGCGAATGTGCCCCGAATCACCCCGTCGGCGACGCCAACAGGATTGAGATACTAAGAACGCACACGAACGAATTTCGCAAATCAAAGTCAATAGCAGGCGCGATATTCTTCTGCTACAACGATTACAGAACACATATGGGGGACAAAGACCAGGGTGTATCTAAGCAGAGGGTACACGGCGTCGTGGATTTGCTTAATCAGCGTAAGCCCTCCTGGCAGGCCCTGCGGGAAGAGTCCTCACCCATAAAGTCGATTACAATTACCCAGCAGGAGCCGAACAGCTTTAATATCGAGATTTTGACACGGTCGCTTGAAAATGACCTCCCTGCTTACACCCTGCGGGATTACGTGCTGATATGGCGAGCTTACAATACTCAGAATCTGCCCATAGAATCAGGCCGCAGGACAATCTCGGTGCTTAAGCCGGGGACAAATTTCAGTGAATCCATAAAAGTGTCAAGAGGAGCTGTGTCGCAGATAAAAGCCGAGGTCTTCAGGCCAACTGGCTATTCGGTTTTAGACGCCCAATGGCTAGCTCCAATAAAAGAAATAGGCGGTGATTTGTTATAATAAGCGATACTTGGCCTGCCCCGGCGGCTTGGCCGGCGTAGCACAATGACTTTGTAGCTTTGTGGTAAATGCAGGCCAACGATTGGAGATATAGCAGAATAGATAAAATTAGAGCGTTTTTCAAGAGAGACAAGTTCGCGGAACTTGCGGGCATCGAGCTTCTGGAAGTGTCGCCCGGCTCAGCCAAAGCCAAAATGAAAATCGGGCGCAAAAAAGAAAGCCGCCGCTGCGGCCTCAATCGTAACTCCCTCTCACAAAAGCACTTCCGAAACTCAGCATGAAATGGAGCCAGTGGGGATCGAACCCGCGACCTCTTGCATGCCATGCAAGCGCTCTCCCAGCTGAGCTATGGCCCCAGTTGCCGGTAATAATACCAAACATCCACGCCGCTGACAAACAAAAATTTGCAGCCAAACAGCCCTTCAGCCCACAATTGCTATCTCAATATCATCGGCTATAATCCGGCTAAACCAATTGTCATAACGGGGCGTATAAATCATGTACCGGTATTGAGACATAAAACTTTGGCCACACGAAAAAAGATTCTGATAATGGGACAGGTTCAGGGGGTAGGGTTTCGACCCGCCGTGTATCGCCTGGCAGTGCAACTTAATCTTACCGGTTTTGTCTATAACGACACAAGCGGCGTTACCATCGAATTACAGGGCGAAGAGACCAAAATCGCCGAATTTATCAAACGGCTCAACGGACAGAATGCCCCGCCTCTGGCGGACATTGAGTCCTGTTTTGCCGCTGAAATTCCAATCGTCAAAGGCGAGAAAGAATTTGTGATAAAACAAAGCGACGCCTGCGCAGCATCCCTTTCGGGAGGCGTAACCCCAATCTCACGAGTAACAGCAGATATTGCTACTTGCGCCGATTGCCTGCGAGAACTTTTTGATGAGAAGGATTTCCGCTATCGCTATCCCTTTATCAACTGCACTAACTGCGGGCCGAGATATTCGATAATAAGAACCATCCCCTACGACAGGCCGAACACCACGATGTCGGCGTTCGCGATGTGCGACAAATGCGCCGGTCAGTATCACGATGTGGCAAACCGTCGATTTCACGCCCAGCCGGTCGCCTGCCCGCAATGCGGACCAAAAATCTGGCTCGCCGATAACAAAGGCACCAAAATTCAAGCCGACTCCGACAAAACAATCACACAAACGGCTCAGCTTTTGCGAGAAGGAAAAATCGTCGCAATCAAAGGCATAGGCGGATTTCATCTTGCGGTAGATGCGCTCAATGATGATGCCGTGAAGCAACTGCGAGAACGCAAAAAAAGAGAGCATAAGCCGTTTGCGATGATGGCGGACTCGATTGAAACGATAAAACAACACGCGGCCGTCAGCAAACAAGCCGAGAAATTATTGAAAAGCCCTCAAAGCCCGATTGTGCTTTTGCCAAAGAATGCCGGCTCACATATTGCATCATCAGTGGCCGAAGGAACAAACACCTTCGGATTTATGCTTTGTTATGCCCCCCTTCACCATTTGCTTTTTGCCGAAGGGCTTAAAGTATTGGTAATGACAAGCGGCAATATCAGCGATGAGCCGTTGATTTGCAAAAACGACGAGGCGATTGAACGCCTTGGCGAGATAGCTGACGCATTCCTGATGCACGACAGGGAAATCTACAGGCAGGTTGATGACTCCATTGTCCATCTAATTGAAGATAAGCCCGTATTACTCCGCCGGTCAAGAAGCTATGTGCCCGCGCCAATCACCATAAAACAAACCAGTCAATGCGACGTTTTCGCCGCCGGGGCTGATTTGAAAAATACCTTCTCTTTTGTCAAAGGCAACCAGCTTATATGCAGCGAGCACATCGGCGACCTCGAAGACGCTGCGGTATATCATCACTACGTAAAATCAATCGAACATCTGCGTGGTCTGTTCGAGGTTAGGCCCAAAATAGTCGCCTGCGATTTGCACCCGGCATATTTGTCGTCGCAATATGCCCATTCACTGCCCGACGTAAAAATCATCGAGGTTCAACATCACTGGGCACATATCGCAGCGGTTATGACAGAACATAATATAGATGAGCCGGTGATTGGTCTTGCCTGCGACGGCACCGGCTACGGAACAGATGGCGCAATTTGGGGCTGTGAATGCCTAATCGCCGACCTGAATAACTTTGAAAGATTCGGGCACTTGTCCTATTACCCGTTAGCGGGCGGTGACGCCGCGAGCAAACAGCCAGTCAGACCAACGCTGGCGCTTTTAATTCAGGCATACGATAAAGAATTTGATTTGGGTAAACTGCAATGGCTGCTTGGGCCAATCGAGCCGGACAAAACAAAGCAGGAGGTTATTTGCGAGCAAATACGCAAAAAGGTAAACACAGTTCAGACGTCGAGTTTGGGCAGGATATTTGACGCAGTGGCCGCTATGCTCGGGCTGGGTAACTATAATCACTTCGAGGCGCAACTGCCTATAGCCCTGGAGGCAATGGCCGCCGCCGACTGCGACCAGCGGTATGATTTTGAACTTGCCGGACAATCTGATAAACAGTTGATACTCGACCCGCGTATAATGGTAAGGCAGATTGTGGCCGACATAAAAAATGCCAAAGAGCACAATATCATAGCGGCTATGTTCCACAATACTGTCGCGGCAGGCCTGCTTGAAATGGCAAAGGCGGCCAGAAAGGCAAAAGGGCTGGATAAAGCAGCGATTAGCGGCGGTGTATTTTGTAACAGATATTTGGCAGAACGCCTCATACTGCTATTGAAAAAAGCCGGCTTCTCGGTATTATATAATCGTGATTTTCCCGCAAACGACGGCTGCGTATCCGTCGGGCAGGCGGCAATAGCCATAAAACTCGCGGCTCGCGACGAGTAACGAACAACAATCTATGTGTTTAGCGATACCGGCAAGAATAGTTAAACTCGAAGACGACAGAGCAATTGTCGACGCGATGGGTAACCAGTTCCACGCAAGAACCACCTTTTTGCCAAATGTCAAACTCGGTGACCTTGTCCTGGTCCACGCCGGCTTCGCAATATCCATGATTGACGAAAATGAGGCGAGAAAAACCTGGCAGCTCATCGAGGAAATAGACCAGTTCAACGATACCCAGAATAAAGTTTCAGGATAAATTACTCAACCCTATGCTCCAGAGAATTCGCAAAGCACAACTTCTTATGGACGCCGCGTGCGAAATAGCCGGCAGGCCAATCAATATAATGGAGGTCTGCGGCACACACACCGTTTCGATATTCAGAAACGGCATAAGAGGAACACTGCCGAAAACAATAAAACTTCTGTCGGGGCCGGGATGCCCGGTTTGCGTAACACATCAGGGATACATCGACACAGTCCTTGAGCTTGCAGACAGAGATGACTGCCTCATAGCAACGTATGGCGATATGATTCGCGTCCCCGGCAAATACGGGTCGCTCGAAACAAAGAAGTCCGCCGGAAACGTCAAAATGGTGACCAGCAGCGAAGACGCCCTGCAATTAGCCAGGGACAATCCCGGCAAGACAGTGGTCTTCGTTGCGGTCGGCTTTGAGACGACTGCGCCAGCCACAGCGGTTGCCGTAAAACAGGCGGCCAAAGAAGGTATCGACAACTTCTGCATCCTGAGCAACCACAAGCTCGTGGTGCCGGCGATGCAGGCGCTGCTCAGCGATAAAAATAACAGGATAGATGCCTTCCTCTGCCCCGGACACGTCAGCGTCATAATCGGGTATGGGGCGTTCAGGAAAATCGTCGAACAATACCACAAGCCCTGCGTGGTGGCAGGCTTCGAGCCGATGCAGATAATCGAGGGGCTGGCCGAAATCTGCCGGCAGATAATCGAAGGCAAACCGGAAGCAAAAACAATTTACACGGCGGTCGTCACCGAACAGGGCAACCTCACGGCCCAAAACATCATCGCGGAGTGCTTTGAGCCGGTGGATGGATACTGGAGAGGACTGGGAATAATCCCGAAAAGCACACTGATACTCAAAGATAAGTTCAGCAAATTCGACGCGCTCAAGCGATTCGGCATAACCGAAAAGCCCGAGGAAGACACAACCGGCTGCCGCTGCGGAGAGGTGCTTTGCGGCCTGATAGACCCGCCCCAGTGCAAACTATTCGGGCAGACCTGCGAACCGCAAAATCCCGTCGGCCCCTGTATGGTCAGTTCAGAAGGCGCCTGCGCCGCCTGGTTCAAATATAACAGGCGTAAAAAACGAAGCTGATGAACCGGAAAAAACCCGACAAAATCCTGCTGGCACACGGCGGCGGCGGACAACTCAGCGACCAGCTTATTCGCAGATACATCCTGCCAAGATTCGCCAATAATACCCTCGCCGAACTTACCGATGCAGCCAAACTCAATCTCGATTCAAAATCAATCTGCTTCACAACAGACAGTTATGTCGTAAAGCCATTGTTTTTCACCGGCGGCGACATCGGAAAACTGGCCGTATGCGGAACGATAAACGACCTCGCCGTCAGCGGCGCAAAACCTGTCGCGTTATCGCTTGCCTTTATTATCGAAGAAGGACTCGCGTTCGACGTCCTGGAAAAAATTCTGGACAGTATCGCCGCGACCGCAAAGGAAAATAACGTCGCAATCGTAACCGGCGACACAAAAACCGTTGAAACAGGCGCAGCCGACCAAATCTTCATCAACACCTCCGGCGTCGGGGTCCGGCTCGATGGGGTCGAACTGGGCTTTGGCAAAATCGCCGTCGGCGACAAAATCATCGTCAACGGTACAATAGGCGACCACGGTATGACTATTATGTCCCTGCGACAGGATATCGGCTTTCAATCGCAACTCAAAAGCGACTGTGCCGCTATCGCCGATTTGACCTGCAAACTGCTGACTGAAACCAAAGGAATAAAATTTATGCGAGACCCCACTCGCGGCGGGCTTGCGGCGACGCTGAATGAAATCGCAATGCAAACATCGCTTGGCATCAGAGTAAATGATGCCGATATCCCAATTAATCCAACAGTCCAGGCAGCCGCCGACGCGCTCGGATTTGACGTTCTGAATATCGCAAACGAGGGCAAATTTGTCGCCGTCGTCGCCCCGCAAATAGCCGAAGATTGTATCAATATCTGCCGTCGCCATCCACTGGGACAACAGGCGGCAATCATAGGCGAGGTCGTCGAGGCCGATAATGTTCCCGTCGTTGAAATGACTACCAGAATCGGCGGCAGAAGAATCGTGCAGATGCCGTACGGCAGAGAATTGCCGAGGATTTGCTGATGCACGAAGCTACCGTCGCACAATTCATCCTCGAAGCCATATCAACTGAAGCGAAAAAGCAAAAAGCCAAGCCCATAGCCGCAAAAATAAGCTGCGGCGTGTTCAACGCGATAAATACCGAAACCCTGAAATTTGCCTTCGAGGCCCTCAGCAAAGATACCGTCTGTGAAAACTTAAAACTCAATATCGAGCAAAAACCGATAAAGGCCAAATGCAAAAAATGCCATGCGACATTCGAGTTCGACCTGCACGAGTCAAAATGCCCGAAGTGCAGGCATGATAATTTCGAACTGCTGCCCGACGCCCCGCTTTTGCTTGAAGAAATAACATTCGAGGATAAATGATATGCGCAAAGTCAAAGTCCGGAAGAAAATCCTTATCGCCAACGAAGAATACGCCGCAAGAAACCGGGCGTTCCTTAAGGACCATAAAATTCCCTGCCTGAACGTAATTTCATCGCCCGGCTCAGGCAAAACCACCCTGTTGGCCAAAACAATAGAAGCATTGAAGGGTAAGATCAGTATCGGCGTCATAGAAGGCGACATCCAGACCGATATCGACGCACAGCGAATAAGAAAAGCCGGCGCCCCCGCCGTGCAAATCAACACAGACGGCGCCTGCCACCTGTCCGCGGCGCAGATTAGCAACGCCTTTCACAAGCTCCCCATCAACCGCCTCGATTTGATTTTCGTCGAGAACGTCGGCAACCTTGTCTGCCCTTCCACCTTTGACCTCGGCGAAACAGATAAAATCGCCGTCCTCTCAGTCCCCGAAGGCGACGACAAGCCCGCCAAATACCCGATGATTTTCGCCAGGGCAGCCGTTGTCCTTATTAACAAAATCGATATCCTCGCCGCCACGGACTTCAACGTCAAAAAAGTCAAAGCCGACATATCCAAACTGAATAAAAATACAAAAATCTTCCTCGTCTCCGCCAAAACCGGCGTTGGTATGAAACAGTGGTGTGACTGGCTGGTAAATCTGGCGGATAACAAGCGGAAAAAAATACTCAAAAAAACGCGGCCCCGTCAATAATCCTGTATCCCATACAGGCGTCGCTCACGGATATATTGCAGAACTTTCGGGCATATCATTCCGCCGACGTCCCCTCCCGCCGCTAATCGTTTGCGCACCTCGGTGCTGCTGATATCAACCAGCGGTGTCTCAACAATGTTTTGCTGCATCTTTCTTACGCGGTCCTCTCCCCACAGCAAAATAAACTTCGAGAAATCCGGCGGCGCAAAGCCCGCCCTGTACATCACCGCCAGATTACACTCGTCTATCAGCTCCGTAACGCCATACCAGTGCGGCAAATCCTCAAGCGTATCCGTTCCTGCCAGCCAGTAAATCAAAACGCCGCTGCCGAGCTGCTGTCGAAAATATCTGACGGTTTCCAGCGTGTAACTCGGCCCCGCCTTCTTCAGTTCGTAATCGCTAACCTCAAACCCGCTGTTACCCGATATCGCCAGGCCAATCATCGCAAGACGGTCTTCGTCACTGGCCTCGGGAAAAAACGCCTTCAACGGCGAACGCCTCGCGGGGACAAACACCACCTTGTCTGCGCCGATGTGCTCGCCCGCCGCCGCCGCAACAGCCGTATGACCGAGATGAATCGGGTCAAACGTACCCCCAAACAACGCTATCTTTCTCTCTGACATAAAAAATTAACAGCCGAATTGTGAATTCTCTAAAAAAATATTTCACAACAAAAACCCTTTTAAACCAATCGCGACCATAAGTCAACACGAACACTAAAAAGATACAGCTTTTCACGGCAACTTTAAGTATAGCAGCAACAAAACCATTGGCAACGTCAAAAACTCAAATTACGTCAAAAACTACTTATAATGCAGTTAAAACTCATTCCTGCGATACAACCACCGGCTGTTACAGCCGACGATAAAACCAAAAAACAAATTGAAATATCAGCGCCACAATAACAACATTCGCGCGTTCGTACAATGATACGACAAACTATTCACCATGCCTAAAAAGCTGCACGTTGCAAATTTCCTTGAAGGATTCTTAATTATTTGGACGATAAAAGTTATAACTACATTAATTGGCCTCTTTGACAACTCGGTCGGTGATTCCTGTAAGTAAGTTTTACCGTTATTGAATAAACTGGTTTTTGTGCCATATGGAGGTAACAAACAATGGCAAAGAAGAAAAAAGCAAAGAAGAAAACAGCAAAGAAGAAAAAGAGAAAATAGCATAACGCTGCCGACAAGAATTTGATGCGGCAAAACGTTATGCGAAAAGTGGAAGGTTCCATTTAGTTGCTGCGGGATCTTCCACTTTTTCTTTGCGCCAAAACACCCCGGCCGCTAATCCTCAAACTTGCATTCGCCTTATCTTTTCTTATACTATGTTCCTGTATGGACTATTTTAATTACAAACAAGGTAAGCTCTTCGCGGAGAACGTGCCCATTGAGACGATAGCCGAACAACTCGGCACGCCGGTGTATATCTACAGCAAGGCAACATTCCTCGAACATCTCCGGAAAATTCAGCACGCCTATAATGCAATTGACACAATGGTCTGCTATTCGATAAAGGCCTGCGGCAATATAAACATCCTCAAGCTTATGGCAAAAGTGGGCTCCGGCTTTGACATCGTCAGCGGCGGAGAACTCTACCGTGCTATCCAGGCCGGCGCAGACCCGGCAAAAATCGTTTACGCGGGCGTTGGCAAAACCGACAAGGAGATCATCGAAGCCATCGATGCCGACATTGCCTATTTCAACGTCGAATCCGAAGCCGAGCTTGAAAATATCATCCGCATCTCGAAGCAAAAAGGTAAAACGCCGAAAGTAGCCCTCAGAGTCAATCCCAACGTTGACCCGAAAACCCACACCTATACCACCACCGGCGTCAAGGAAACCAAATTCGGCGTCGATATCGAACGGGCCGAAAAAGTTTTTGACCAGTTCGGCAAAAATTCTGCCGTAAAACTGTGCGCAATCGACATGCATCTCGGCTCCGCGGGCCACACTGTTGGGCCATACGTCGAGGCGATCAACAAAATTCTGGCCCTTGTGGATAAATTGCGGAAAAAGGACTTCACTATCGAGACGCTCGATATCGGCGGCGGGTACGGCGCTGATTATACAACTGCCCAATCCCCTTCAGCCGATGATTACGCCAAAGCGATTGTGCCGCTGCTCAAAGACAAAAAGCTCAAACTCATCCTCGAACCCGGCGCAAGCATCGCCGCCAACGCGGCTATACTGTTGACGCGAGTGCTGTATTGCAAAACAGGCGGAAACAAAAAATTCGTCATTGTCGATGCCGGTATGAACGACCTCATTCGGCCACCTTTATACAACGCGTTTCATTTTATATGGCCCGCAACGGTCGAAAAAAGGTTTTCTTATTTAAAAAGAACCGAGAAGCTCGACATAAAGGGTCTGGAGTTCGTTGACGTTGTCGGCCCAATCTGCGAAAGCACCGATTTTTTCGCCAAAGACAGGGCCATCCCCCCCACCAAACGCGGCGACCTGATTAGCATCTTCACCGCCGGCGCATACGGTTTCACTATGGCCAGCAACTACAACGCACGTGGCCGGGCCGCTGAAGTCCTCGTCGATGGCGATAAATTCTCCGTCATCCGAAAACGCGAATCCTACGAAGACCTGATAGATTTGGAAAAGTAACCTGCCAAACTGGTTAGAAATTTCTCTCGACAAATTCTGTGTCAACCTTGCCCTTGACAAAGAGATTGTGCGACAGAATTGATAAACTCGCTGGTATTGTCGTCTTAATCGGTTCAATAACAAATTCCGACAACGCCCTCCGCATCGTCGCAATCGCCTCCGCCCTCGTCGGCTGATAAGCAATCAGCTTGCAAAGCATCGAATCATAACTGGGGCTTACCGTCCAGCCCTGGTAAACGTGCGTATCGACTCGAACACCCGGCCCGCCAGGCGGAATGTATCGCGTTATCATCCCAGGACACGGCGAAAAATTGTTGGCCGGGTCCTCCGCGTTAATCCGGCACTCAATCGCGACGCCCCTGCACTTGATGTCCTTTTGCGTCAATTCAAGATCCTCCCCTGCCGCCACCTTCAACTGCATCTTGATTAAATCCCAGCCCGTAACCATTTCGCTGACTGGATGCTCAACCTGAATCCTCGTATTGACCTCGATGAAATAAAAATGCTTGTCCTTGTCCAAGAGGAACTCGACCGTCGCCGCGTTCACGTAATTGGCATGCTTGATAATCCGTATCGCCGACGCACAAAGCTCCTGTCGCGTCTTCTCACTCAGGACCGGGCACGGCGATTCCTCAATCATCTTCTGATGCCGGCGCTGTATCGAGCAATCTCTCTCGTAAAAATGCAATACGTTGCCGGCCCCGTCCGCCATCACCTGCACCTCGACGTGCCTCGGCTCAACAATCAGCTTTTCGAGATATACAGCTCCTTCCCCAAACGCCGCCTCCGCCTCAGCCCTTGCAGACGCGAACCCCGAGCGAAAACTCATATCGTTGTGGGCAACCCGCATACCGCGTCCTCCGCCGCCCGCTACCGCCTTTATCATTACCGGGTAGCCAATCTCACCGGCTATCTTCAAACCTTCCGCCTCGTCGGCTACCACACCATCCGAACCGGGTACCAAATCCACGCCCGCCTTCTTCGCTAACTTCCTCGCCTCAACCTTGTCACCTAACAGCCGCATCGCCTCAGGCGGCGGACCAATAAATATTATCCCGCACTCCCGGCATATCTGCGCGAAATTCTCATTCTCCGCCAAAAACCCGTACCCGGGATGAATCGCATCCACGTTGCTTACTTCCGCCGCGCTCATTATCCTTGGTATATTCAGATAACTTTCCGCTGGCACAGCAGGCCCGATGCATATCGCCTCATCAGCCATATCAAGATACGCCGCTCCCCGGTCCGCCTCCGAATATACCGCCACCGCCTCTATCCCAAGCTCATGACACGCCCGGATAACCCGCAACGCTATCTCACCACGATTCGCAATTAGAACTCTTGAGAACATATCCCTATATCAATCCGCAATCGACAATCGCCAATCCGCAATTATTTTAGTCCGGCCGGACTTTGAACAGCACCTGCCCATACTCGACCGCGCTGCCGTTGGCCGCCACAACATCGACAATAACCCCGCTCATCTCCGCCTTTATCTCATTCATCACCTTCATCGCCTCGATAATGCACACAACCGTCTCCGGCTCAACTCGCGAACCAAGCTCAACGAACGGCTCCGAATCCGGACTCGGCTGAGCATAAAACGTCCCCACCAGAGGCGATTTTATCTCCGCCGACTTGGCCTCCTGCGGCACTGCTTCCTGCCCCTGTCCTGCCGGGGGTACCGCTGCTCCGGGCAACGCGCCAGGCATCCCAGCCCCAAACATCGGCACCGCCGTGAATTGCGGCTGCATCGGCTGTGCCTTCTTGACGCAAAGCTCCTCCTCGCCCTGTTTTATCTGTATCTCAACAAGGTTATGGTCCTTCATTATTTCGATTATTTGCTTTAATTTACTAAACTGCTCATCCCATTGTGCCATCGCCACACCCTTTCTATTGTGACTTGCTGACCCACCAGTATAGCCAAAATTAAGATAATAGCAAGAACTTGCCTGCCCTGAGTTTATCGAAGGGCCTGACCTCGATTTACCCTTTCTTGTTCAACAAGCCGCTAACACCGCGAAATATCGAAAAGTGTGCGATTTCCTCTCAAGAAATCAAATATATTAGGACGAAAACACTACTTATGTTTTACTGCCTTCTCTCCTGCGGATTCGTGTCCGTTCCGGATTGAATAATAAAAGGGTAATGTGCCCGAAGGCATTATAAAAAAACATATTTCAGAAAGGGTGAAAAATGAAACTCAGAACAATTGCTATCATTCTCCTCACGTTGACTCTCGCGTTCGCCGGCAGCAGTACCGCCTTCGCCAAGAGCAAACATCATCACAAAGCGGTTGCTACCTCACAAAAAAGCCACCATGCCGTGAAACTTCATCATAAAGGCAAACACACCGCCGCCGCTGTAACCACCACTGCCGAAACTCCTCAGGAAGTAAAATAAGCCGGCTTACGAATATCAAAATCAATTCGTGCTGAACCCCCAATCCCCAATCAACAGGGCTTGGGGGTTCTTTTTTTAATCCAACGCCGCAGTTTCTCCGCCGCAGGCAGAATCAAAAATCATAAAGGACTTTCTGCCATTGCATCTTTGTGGTAAATTAAAAATTATGGCAAAAATGAAACTATCACAACTGTTATCAAAGCAGGTTGTCATCGCCGATGGCGCGATGGGAACGATGCTCTATCAGTCAGGCGTCTATATCAACGCCTGTTTCGATGAGCTGAATCTCAGCAATCCCAAACTCGTAACCAAAATCCATCAGCAATACATCGAGGCCGGCTCTGACTTCATCGAGACCAACACCTTCGGCGCAAACGAGGTCAAACTCGCAAAATATGGTCTCGCCGAACAAACCGAGAAAATCAACAAGGCAGGCGTTGAACTGGCCAAAAAAGTCGCTGGCGACAAAGTATTAATCGCCGGCGCAATTGGGCCTCTCGCACGCGATATCGCCCTGTACAATCAACTATCGAAACAACAGGCAATCGCCGCTTACAAAAAACAAGCCAAGGCGTTAGCCGAGGCCAGCGCGGATTTTCTCATCCTCGAAACCTTCTCAAATACCGATGAGTTGTTGCTTGCTATTGACGCCGTGGAAAGCGTAACCGACCTCGAAATCGTCGCCCAGATGACCACTACCGAGCTAAACGAGACGCCCTATGGCGAAAAAATCGACCACGCAATCAGCCGAATCGCCGCCCAAAAAGGTGTAACCGCCGTAGGCCTCAACTGCTCCGTCGGCCCATCCGCTATGCTAAACGCTCTCGAACTCATTCACGGAGTAACCGACAAACCCATTTCCGTCCAGCCAAACGCGGGGCTGCCCCGCCAGGTCGAAGACCGACTCCTTTATATGTCCACACCCGAATATATGGCGGAATTCGCAAAGCGTTTCTATGAAAAAGGCGCACGAATCATCGGCGGCTGCTGCGGCACAACACCCGACCACATAAGAGAAATGGTTCGCGCAGTCCGCGCAATCGATAAGGCCTCAACATCAAGGGCAAGATTAAGCGCGGTTACAGTCGCAACGGTTAGCCCCCAGGCCTGCCCGGGGGTTGAAACCCCTCTTGCCAGGAAATCAAAGTTCGGCGAAAAACTTGCAAAAGGCCAAAAGGTAACAACCATCGAAATCACCCCGCCCAAAGGCCTCGATATCGACCCCATCCTCGAAAAAGCCAAACTATGCGCCGATATGGGTATCGACGCAATCAATATTCCTGACGGCCCACGCGCAAGCTCGCGATTATCGCCAATGGTTACAGCGGTCAAAATCCAGCAGGCAGCCAATATCGAGGCAATCCTGCATTTTTGCTGCCGCGACCGGAACCTCATCGGAATGCAATCCGACATCCTCGGCGCCTACGCCATCGGCCTTCGTAATATGCTCGTCATCACAGGGGATCCGCCTAAGATGGGTGACTATCCGCAGGCGACGGGCGTGTTCGATATGGATTCTATCACGCTGACGGGCGTAATCAGAAATCTCAACCGCGGCAGCGACCTCGGCGGCAATCACTTCAGCCCCCCGACCTCGCTGGTAATCGGCGTCGGCGCAAACCCCGTCGCCACCGATATCAAACGCGAAATCGATAAATACCACCAGAAAGTGCTCGCAGGAGCGGAATTCGCGATAACCCAGCCCGTTTTTGACGCGGACACCCTGTTTCGCTTCTTAGATTCGACTAAAAAATCGAAAATACCCGTCATCGCCGGTATCTGGCCCTTCACCAGTTTGAAAAACGCGGAATTTATGGCAAATGAGGTCCCCGGCGTCGTTGTCCCGCCAAAATTATTAGAAAGAATGAGCGCAGCAAAGACCCAGCAGCAAGGCAAGACCATCGGCGTTGAAATCGCGAGAGAGTTGATTGACCGGATTAAAGACCGCGTCGCAGGATTCGCCGTGAGCGCACCATTCGGTAACGTTAAAATCGCCCTGGCCGTCTTAGGCAAAATAGAAATAGATAAAATCTGAGAAAAATTATGAAGCAAACACAGGCAATACAGCTCGAAGTCGAACTCGTCGCGGTAACGCCCGACCCGCAAAAGGTCATCGAGCAGGCGGGCAGGACATGTTACCTCAGTTTCGACAAGATGGACGACAATTCGCAGGCCGGCTTCATCAAACGCCTCATTAAAATGGGCCACGAATCACCACTCGAACACGCCTACGCGACTTTTAGAATCAAAAACTGCTCACGCGCAATGACGCATCAATTAGTAAGACACCGCCTTATGGCCGTCTCACAGCAGTCCCAGCGATATTGTGACGAAGAGGACTTTACCTACGTCGTGCCTGAAAGTATGCCCGTCGAACTGGTTGACGAATTTCACAACGATATGAAAACAATTCAGGGTATGTATCGCAAATGGCGTGACAAAGGACTGAAGAAAGAAGACGCCCGCTTCGTCCTGCCCAACGCCTGCACAAGCGAAATCGTCGTCTCCGCCAATTTCCGCGAATGGCGGCACATCCTCACCGTCCGCACCGATAAAGGCGCACAATGGGAAATAAAAAAAGCGGCCCACCTGATTTTAGATACCCTGAAAAAACTCGCCCCGGCCTGCTTCGAGGATATCGTGCCGACTGAACAGCAAAGAGGTACATAAAATGGCGAAAAGCTTACTAAATTTTCTTGTTCTCTTTTTAGTAACCGGATGTTCGACCCAGGTGAATAATACGAGAACACCTTTGGCTGATACTAATAGAACACGAAGTGTCAATCCCAGTGATTGGGGGCCGGCTTATGTGGAAGGAATGGAGTACGGACCAGCTTCAAGAGAGCACAGTATAGCTATGCACAAAGCCGAGAGTTTTATGTCTCAACAGAAATTCGCAACTCAATATGCAAAGCGGGCCTGTTCAGTTGGCGGTTCCGAGTTAATTGACGCACACTTTGCATTGCTCTCTGACAAGAGCGGAAAAACGTATGGTGTTGTCAGAGTGAACATGAAGACAGGTGAGTGTTCATGGTTGGGTGAGCCGAAATAAATGCCAGTAGGTAAAAAAGGACATTTTGCTTTTTAATTGACGGGGTAAATTCTTAATAGCATTCGCTATTTAACTGCACATTTTCCCATTCTAATTTATTGCCGGTAGCAATTCGAGCAAAAATTTCCAGACAGCATCAACAGAGGCGATATCGACGCGTTCCTGGGGAGAATGGGGGTTTTTAATCGTGGGGCCGACGGAAATCATCTCAATACCCGGAATCTTTTCGCCAATGACAGCCGGCTCAAGACCCGCGTGAACAACTTTAACCTGGGGCTCTTTATTATTGAGCTTCCTGTAAATTTCTTTTGCGCGTTTAAGCAGCGATGAATTGACATCAGGTTTCCAAGATGGGTATCCGCCCAAAGTATTCACCTTGGCACCTGCTGAAATCGCCAAGCCGGTAATTTTGGCGGTTATTTCACCAAGCGATGATTTCTCCAAACTTCTCTGAGAGGTTAAAATTCGCAACTGATTCTCATCGCGGAGTATCTCAACTTTGGCGAGGTTGCTGGACGCCTCGACAATACCCTCAAACTGAGGCGACATTCGATAAACACCCGTCGGCAAAGAAGAAATAAGATTGACGATTTTCGATTGCCGATTGTCGATTGATACCGCTGGTCGAAGATTTGTTTCTTTTAATTCTATTTTAAGATTTGGCTCAGTTTTAACGAACTCTTTTTTGAAAGATGCCTCAATTTCTGACAGCGTTTTTTTCACAGCACTAAGCTTTGAGGTATCGAAACAGATAACCGCTTTGGCATCTCTCGGTATAGCATTATGGACCGTGCCGCCCTCGATATCGCAAACGCGTAAATCAAAATTCTGCAAACCTTTCAGCGTTCTGCCTAATAGTTGAATTGCGTTTGCGTATTGTTTGTCGATATCGATTCCTGAGTGGCCGCCGTGAAGGCCGGAGATTTTCAGGTCGAAGCAGGCAAGCGAATCAGGCACGGCTGAAAACTCCAGTGGCAGACGTATTTCGGTCTGCTCGCCGCCCGCGCAGCCGACGATGAAGGATTTGTCTTCGCCGTCGAGATTGATGAGGTATTTGCCCGTAATGAAGCCGGGTTTCAAACCATTCGCCCCAGTGAGGCCCGTTTCCTCATCGACCGTAAAGAGCAATTCGATTCGCGGATGCGATATTTTCTCATCAATCAAAGCGAGCGATAGTGCAACTCCCACGCCATTATCCGCGCCGAGGGTCGTGCCGTCGGCTGTAATCCAGCCATCGCGTTCGACTAATTCGATGGGGTCTTTGGTGAAGTCGTGTTTCGATTCGGGCGTCTTTTCGCAGACCATATCGACGTGGCTTTGAAGGACAACGGTTCGACAACGCTCACCGCAGGCCGCAGCGGAGTTTTCGTAACCTTTAGTCGCGGGTAATTCGATAATCACGTTATTTACGTCATCGCTTCGACAGGCAAGATTCCTGCTTTTGGCGAGTTCTTTGAGCCATGCCATAATTTGCTTCTCATTTTTTGACCCGCGGGGGATGCGGTTGATTTGTCTGAAAAACTCCCAGACATTTTTCGCCTTGGCCTGTTTCAAAGACATCTTTTTATCCGCTGACATATCCATATTCCGTAAATAAACGATTTGGGAACTATCCCCGGTGAGATTCGAACTCACAGCCTTTGGCTTCGGAGGCCAACGCGCTATCCAATTGCGCTACGGGGACCGAATAGCATTTCTCTAATACGGCAAAAAGGCCGAAAAGTCAATAAAATCAGGCCAGACAGTAAATTTTGCCAAAATGGGCATTCGCAATATGATATAATCGCCCCGGCGATGAAAAGAAAAAAAGAACAAAGTTGGCTACACCCCTTGATTGCCGCATTACTGACAATTGTAATTGCGCAGGCGGCGGTCTTTGCCGACAGGCCGGGTTGGCAAAAGGAGCAGGCCGACTGGCAAACAGGCAACGGCTCACGAATCAAATCAATCTCATATCCGCCTGAAAAGCGTCCGCCAATGGCAAAAAGCCGAAGGCCGCAAAAACCGGAGAAGGAACTGATTTTCCCGCCAGCAACCACGCGAGCATCGGCCCAGTTAAAATCGACTGCTGATACCGAGATCGTGTTTGCCAACGCGATTGACTCGCCAGCCGTAGATGGTTTTACGCCCTGGATAGTGATTTCGGTTACAGATGAGCGTGCCGACAGCGACACTTTCGACGCAACAACAGAATACTCTATCGTGGGTAATTACCTGACGAGCCATCCGGAATCGGATTACATAATCGGGATATTTGACACCGGCTCAAGCGCACACGTAATGGGATACGAAGCAGGGAACCGCGCGGGTATATTCGCCAAGGACCTACTAACCTCAAACACAAGCACAATCAGCGGCGTTACCGGCTCGGTGGACGCATGGGTGAGCCAGCCGCTTGCAATTTTCATCGACGGCCTGAGAGCAGTTGAGCCAAACGGGATGCTTTGGAACAGATCGAAAATGGTCGGGCAGTCGAACGTGGCGATAATGGTGGGCCAGGGTGGTTCGCCGGTTGATTTGCCCACGACGATCGGTTCGCCTATGTCGGTTTATTTTACCACGGCATTTTACAACGATACCGTCATTACGAGAACGCGTGACGGCAGCGATTACAACTCGCCCGATATTCGCATCTACCAGCAGGACGACCCGTGCATACCGATTTACCCCAATACGATACCGATGGAATTGCGGCCTTTGGGCGCGACTTCAGTCGAGTATATTCCCGGCCTTACCGGCGACCTTGAGAACCCTGACTTTGAACCGACAAGCCCGTCGGTAATAATCGGTAACGAGTCCCAAAGTGTTTTCTTCGTTGCAAGCGTCGACCTGTATAAGGGGACTTACTCGGCTATCGACAAGACCAGATTTATGTTAGACACCGGTGCACAGGTGAGCGTTGTGGGTTCGAGAGTCGCCGCCCGGCTGGGGCTTAAGCCGGCACATCCCGATTTTGAGGTTGAGATACAGGGCGTTACGGGCGATATAAGCACTGCGCCCGGCTTTTACATCGACGCGATTGATATACCGGCACTTGGTGATTGGCTGTCGTTTACGAATATCCCTGTTGTGCTGCTGGACGTGTCATCGCCTGAGGGCGGAACGCTCGACGGCATTATCGGGATGAATCTGTTCACAGACCTCAACTTTACGCTCCGCGGCGGGGGAATGTTTTTACAGGATGACCCAGCTATCGATTACGAGACAATATCGCAAGTAACGGGCGATATAAACGGCGACGAGGTTGTTGACTGGTTTGATGTGGCCGCGTTTGCTGACGCATGGTTAGCCACTCCAGAATCGCCAAACTGGAACGCACGGGCCGATATGGTTTCCGACGAAATAATCAACTTCTTCGATTTCGCGGTTATGGCACAAAACTGGCAGTAGTTTTACCGCCGAGAACGCAGAGAAAAAACTAAAAACAAAAATACTCCGCGGCCTTTGCGACCTCTGCGGTAAAAATCCTGTGGTTTGACAGTTGAGACCCCTGCGATTACAGTATCCCCATATTATGACAGTGCTTATTGACATCGCATATTTGATTGCGCTTATCGCGATAAGCCCCGTGGCGATTTATAAAATGCTCAGGTATGGGCGATACCGCGCCGGGTGGGAAAATCGCTTCGGCAAAATAAGCCGCAAGCGGCCAGACAAAAAATGTATCTGGATTCACGCGGTAAGTGTGGGCGAGGTCAACGCGACAACAACTCTTATCCGCGAACTGGAAACCAAATTCCCTGATTATGAAATCGCAATCAGCACTACGACCGACACGGGCTTTGCCCGCGCAAACGCGCTATTTGGCAGCCGACTGAGCGTATTTTACTTCCCGATGGATTTTTCACTGACGATGCGCCGGGCGTTCGCGAATATTAGGCCTGCAATGTGTTTGCTTATTGAGCTTGAGGTCTGGCCAAATCTTGTGCGAATAGCAAAACAATCTGGCATACCGGTAATCGTCGTCAATGGCAGATTGAGCGAGCGAAGTGTGAGAAGATATAACCTGATAAAGGGGGTAACAAGAAAAATATTCGGGGGCCTCACACTGGCACTTGCGCAAAGCGAAGAATACGCCGAAAGATTCCGGCAGCTTGGTATGCCTGCGGAAAAAGTTATTGTTACGGGTTCGGTAAAATACGATACCGCGCAGGTAACAGACAAGGTTGATGGCGCTGAGGTATTGGCCGCTCAACTGGGTCTTAAAAACTGCCGGCTGTGGGTAGCCGGCGCGACAGGCGACAACGAGGAACAGATTATTTTGGACGTTTACAAACGGCTGGTTGAGCAAAAGCAATTCGCGGATTTACACCTTGCGATTGTTCCCCGCAAACCAGAACGATTCAACGACGTCGCTGAACTCATCAAGCAATCCGGCTTTGAGTTGACTCGTTACAGCGAATTAAAGGCGGCAACAACTAAATCGGCAATCGACAATCAACAATCGGCAATCAGTAATGTGGTTCTCGGCGACACGATGGGTGATTTGCGGAAGTTTTATTCGCTTGCTGCGGTGATTTTTGTGGGCAGGTCGTTAGTGCCGATGGGCGGGTCGGATATGATGGAGGCGGCGGCTCTTGGCAAATGCACGATTTTTGGCCCGCACGCCTTTAATTTCAAACAGGCCGTCGATGATTTGCTGAAAGCCAACGGCGCGATTTTAGTCAAAGACCCCGATGAATTATTCGACGCTATGAAAAAATGCCTGACCGATGCCGATTATGCCTCTCAAATCGCCCAAAACGGTCGGCAGATAATCAGAAAAAACCAGGGCGCAACAGCACGCACAATAAGCAACATCAGCAAGATGCTGAAATAAATCAACTCCTCAGTTTTTTACTGACGGCTTCGATGTGGGCGGGGGAAGTTCCGCAGCAGCCACCGATGATGGTTATACCGGCGGCGTAGATTTCCTGCGCGGCATCGGCAAACTCATCGGGCGTTACCTTATAAACTGCTTTGCCGTCGAGCAGTTCGGGTTTACCCGCGTTTGGTTCGGCGAAGACCAAGACCTTCGGATTCGCGGCCTTGGCGGCAGCAACGTATCTTTTGGCAAGGTCAACATATTCGTCAAGAGTAGTGGTGCCGCAATTGAAACCCACAACGTCGGCGCCGGCGGCAACAAGGGATGAGACAGCGGTTTTTATATCGACGCCCATCATAGTTCTGAAATCATCGCCTCGTTTATCGAATGACATCGACGCGAGAACGGGTAAGCTCGAGCCCGAGTATTTGACCGCTTCGACAGCGACGACCGCTTCATCGACAGCACCCATTGTTTCGATGATAAAACCATCGACCCCCCCTGCCAGCAGCGCCTTTACCTGGTCGGCGAAGATTCCCCTGAGCTGGTCGGGCTTCAAACTGCCAAGCGGTTCGAGGAAGTCACCACTTGGACCGATATCGCCGAGGACGTATTTTGTCTGTCCGGCGGCCTTTCGAGCAAGTTGAGCACCGGTTGTGTTAATGTCCCCAACGCGGTTTTCGAGGCGGTGCCGGGCAAGGGTGATTCCGTTGCCACCAAATGTATTCGTAAGGATTGCGTCGCTGCCAGCACCTAAATAGCTATTATGAATCCGCATAACAAGACCCGGCGATTCGAAATTAAGCAATTCACTGCACTTGCCCGGCTCAATGCCAAGGCCAATCAACTGCGTCCCCATCGCCCCATCGAGCAAAAACAATCCCTTACGTAATCTGTTTTTCAAATTCGGCTTACCCACAAAAATGTTCCCTTTCAAACTATCGTTGCGTTTATATACGCCCTATTGCTGTTTCTGTTCGACCGCTTGGCCCTCGATTACCTGGTAAATATGGTTAAAACCACGCGGTAAAGGCCTGACAAACAACCGCTGCCGCTGCTGGCTGCTCAATTCCGTCGTTTTGACGGATGAGAGCGTAATTTCGACAGAATTCTCGCCGCCTTCCTCGGAAACAGCAACTATTTTTATTCGCGAAGGAGTTAAAAACCCTTCGGCTGTTTTTTCATAGCCGGCAAATTCCGCTTTCAGGTAAATATCGCCCGAATCATCGAAACGCTCAATCTTTGTAACCACGTAATCGCACGGCTCTATATATATTTTCTGGATGATAATGCCCCGGTCGTTACGCAAAATGAGCAAGTCCAAGCTGCCATCGCGGTTTAACGTCCAGTCGCCCCGGCTCATATCGACGGACCCGAACGCCTCAAGCACTATCATCGGGCTGACGGCAAGGCCATTCCAGATTCCCGCCTGCGACCATTTGCCCGACCAGTATGAGCTGATTTCTTTTGGTCTGAGCCAGAACCAGAATCCGTCGGCGTTTGAGCCGAATACCAGGCCGGTCGCGTCGAAAGCGACGTCGCCCTGAAGGTATATTTCATAAGGAGGATTTACCCAGAGTTTGACGGGGAAATTTTCTTTGCGAACTTTACCTTCGACGTGATACCACAAAAGGCACTGGCCTGTCGCGCGAATCGGGGCTGCTTTTTCACGGTGCGACTTCAATACCGCAATCGCTTCGTCGGCGGTTGTTTTGCCCGGGCAATGACGCATCGGCTGGGCGGCACAGCCAGCGAAAAACAATACCAACATTGACAATACTAACCGGTTTGACAATTACAACTCTCCCTGCAAAATCTGACCCATCTGGGAAGTCAACTGGGCGACTTGTTCTTCGCCGAGATTCGGATTGACCACTTCGGCAAAGTCCTGTGTGCCTGTGATTCTCAATCGCCAGATTTCCTTACCATCCTGCGTCCGCGATGAGTCATATTTCAAGCGACGTCTGCGCATCATGACAAGCGTCAGGACGAAACGAAAATTTACCTTTTCCTGCTCGGTCTCCGTCGCCAATCTTTCGAAGAACGCCATCAGCATATCGTCGTCGACAAACAAATGCTTTTTCTGTTCGGGTGTCGGCAGTTTGGTCTTCCAGTAACAAAAGACCTCCGGCTTTTGCTGAGTCCATGCCTCGGCGCAAAAATCACGCCTGGCAAAACCCTGCTCGGTCTGCACCAAGGTCGCGTAGTATTCTTCCCCCGGCGCAATCACCCTGCCGGTGGCACAACACTGCCCCAACGGCTTATCAATTACCCATTCGTCCATAGTATTATTTTCAACTCCATGTTGTGTTCTGCCGTCATTTGAACTTCAGATATTCGCACATATTGCTTACCGTGACAGGCCCGATACCTTTGACATTGTCGAGGTCGTTGCAATCCTGAAATGCCGAATCGCCCCGACCGTCCTGCCTAAATTGCTCACGATAACTTATTATCGCCTGTGCCCTTGCAGGCCCAACACCCGGCAGCAGCATCAAACCCGCCGCAGAAGCATTATTCGGATTTACCCTGCTTTCCAATTCAATAGGCGCCGCCCCTCTGTCGCTGCCAATCGTAAAGCACAGGCAAAAAACGACAGCCATGCAAGAGGCAATAACAAACGCAAACAATTGAATCCTGTTCATACCGATAATCCGTTACCGGCCAAATATACGGTCGTGGAACCTCTTCATCGCCAGGTATGACTCCTTCGGCTCCAGTCCCGCCGTCAAAAGTCCGCTGTCGGGAACGGTCCCGTCCGCCACATCGGCAAAATTCGAATATATAACCCCGTCAATGCACGTCTTGCTGAGCGCTATCCTGTAAAACTGGTCGAGCCACTCGGCCTGTTTAAGCTTGTCCCAAGGGCCGTGCCAGAAGCCGGCAACATCGACAGCAGAAGGGCCGGCGGCATCGCGCCCCGGGACTTCAACCTGTGTAATATACAACGGCCTTGATATGGGAGTGAAAGAATCCAGAATTGCCGAAATCTGCATCATATCGCGGACGTGCATTCCTGACTCGTCGGCGCCGAACCGCATCGTTAGTCCGAAGGCGTCAAAATTTATGCCGCTTTGAATCACCATATCCATATAGACCAGCGGCGGAATGGTGTCTGTGGTTTGCCCGTAATACTCGCCCCAGGGATTGCTGACTTCTATTATCCTAAGCGCCCGCTCGGAGGCGGCCTTGACTGCCCTGTTGGCCGCACGCGTTATCTCCAGGACCTGCTCGAAACCAAACCCGAAATGATTGAAGGCATTCAGCCCGCTGACAACGCACCATGTTCTGACCATACCGCCATATCTGGCAGCGGCCGCCGAAACAAATTCGTAGGCGCACTCGCGGATTTTCTCGAAATCGGCGTGGCTCTCGAGCAACCACTTCGGCAGGTATTCTTTGGCAAAACAAAGCAATGGCCCCGCGCCAATGGCCACTTTCCTTTTGCTCAGCATACTTATACAAGCGTCAAGTTTTGAAAAATCGTATTTGCTTCTTTCCAGTTCAATCTGTCCCCAGTTGAAAGGCACCATCGCCAGTCCGAACGCGCCGGCCAACTGCTCAAGGTATGCCGGGTTGGCAACCTGCTTGGGGTCAACCCAGCAGCCGAGACAGCCGCGACCGAAGCCGTGATTTTTGCCCCGCGTTGCGAAAAGCAGCTTGGCGTGCTTTGCCGCCAGCAATTCCGAAAAAACAATCGCCTTTTGAAACGCCTGGTCCGCGAGTTGCGAGGCAACAGGCCCGTCAGAGATACCCTGGACGGCCTTGATGAACAAATCCTGCGCCTCTCCGTAAAGCGCAGCTGTATCTTCGGCGTCCTCAAAAATTGACCAGTCCTCGCGTTTATTGATGATTTGCATCAGCCGACCGCGAGCCAGTTCCAGATTAAGATTGTATGGCTCAGGCCTTTCGGGCAGGCACGTCGTCGGCAACAGTACTTTGCCGAAACCCTCTACCGGCCACAGCAATGCCACGCCGGCGGTTTCTTCACTCGGCTTGTAACACTCCAGAATACCGTCCACAAAGCTGACCTGCGCCTTGCGAATAGCCATACCGTCGGAGCCGAAAAGATACGCGCCGTGCAGCGAGAAATCCGTTACCGGCTTGCCATTGTTGAAAATTTGAAATCTCACGGTATCCCTTTATCAGAAATAAATTGATTTCACCATGTCTTAAATGACCGTGTGATTATAACATCAGCGGCTTCAAAGGCAAATAACCTTAAGGCCATTTTCGCTCGATAGCGATTTAAGCTGTCAGAGATTGACGGCTATTCCACGGTCGCGGAGGTATTCTTTCATCTGGGTAATTGTGTAGCTTTCGAAGTGGGTGATTGAGGCCATAAGGACTGCTTCGGCGTGGCCTTTGACGACAGCGTCGTAAAGGTGCTCAAGTGTACCCGCCCCGCCTGAGGCGATTACGGGGATATTGACCGCGTCGGCGACCGCGCGGGTCAATTCAATATCATAGCCCTTCTGTGTGCCATCGGCATCCATACTTGTAAGCAGGATTTCGCCCGCGCCGCGTTTTGCGCCTTCGACTGCCCAATCGACGGCGTCGATATCGGTCGCCTCGGTGCCCGCCTTGACGGTAACCTGCCAGTGTCCAGCTTTGGTTTTGGACCGGCGGGCGTCAATGGCAAGCACAACACACTGGTTGCCGAATCTTTGTGCGGCCTGGGTGAGAATATCCGGATTTTTTACCGCGGCGGTATTGACGGAGCATTTCTCCGCGCCGCTTCGCAAAAGTTCATCCATCTGCTCAACAGAGTTAATGCCCCCCCCTACCGTAAATGGGATAAAGACGTTTTCAGCGACCTTTCGAACAAGCTCAACGATTGTCTTGCGTGAACGAATCGTCGCAGTGATATCGAGAAAGACAAGCTCATCGGCCCCGTCCTCGCTATAACGTGCGCCAAGCTCAACCGGGTCGCCGGCATCCCGCAGATTCACAAAATGCACGCCCTTTACCACTCGGCCATCTTTAACATCAAGACAGGGGATGATTCTTCTGGTCAGCATCAGTTACCCCTCCCATTGGCTATCTGGGCGAAGTTGCGCAGCACCTGCAAGCCCTGTTGGCCGCTTTTTTCGGGGTGGAACTGCGTGCCGTAAACATTGCCTTTCTGAATGGACGCAGGCAGTTTGAAACCATAGTCGGTATAGGCAACTTTGGCTGATTTGTCGGTAACGTTTGCGTAGAAGGAGTGCGCGAAATAGAAATGCTTCTCACTTCCTAACCCGGCAAATAATGCCATATCGTTAGGCAACATAACCTTGTTCCAGCCCATGTGCGGTATTACCCGGCCAGGCGGTATGGCAACCACATCACCCGATACCAAGCCAAGACCGCTGTGTGTCCCGAATTCGGAGCTTTTGTCAAAAAGCATCTGGAAGCCCACGCAAATACCGAGCAGGGGTTTACCCGCCAGAGCAAGGTCTTTGATTACCGAACCGAGCGAGCCAAGGGCGTTTACCGCAAACCCAAAGGCGGCTACCCCCGGCAGAACCAGGGCGGAGGCGGCCCCAATCTTCCTGCGGTCGCAGCTTAGCTCAACCGGGCAACCCAAGTGGTCAAAGGCGTTGCAGACGCTTTTTACATTTCCAACGTTATAATCGATAACAACAAGCATATAAAAATCAAACTCTATGTTAAATCGAACTTCAGCCGATGAATCGAGTATTATAGTTTAGCAAATTTAAATTGCCAGTCGAATACAATCGCCTTACAATGGAGTTTAACAAAACTGATGCCGGAGTAACGTGCTTCGCCCACGGTTTCAGTTCAGTGATAATGTAACCCGTTGTCCCGAAAGACAGTTGGATTATAATCGAGGGAAAAGAAATGTGCGGCATAGTGGCATATCTGGGTCAAAGGACAGCTCAGCCAATCCTTATTGAGGGACTGAAACGCCTCGAATATCGCGGTTACGACTCGGCCGGCGTGGCCCTGCTAAGCAACGGCGTTATTAAGATCAAAAAAACAAGCGGCAGGATAGCCGCCCTTGAGGCAATTCTCGACAAGCCCCAGGCAAACGAAACGCTTGGTCTTGGGCATACCCGCTGGGCGACTCACGGCGTCCCAAACCAGATAAACGCCCATCCCCACGCGGATTACACCGGCAAAATAGCCGTTGTTCACAACGGCATCATCGAAAACTACTCGACTCTGAAAACTTGGCTTCAAAACGAGGGTGTAACCTTCGTCAGCGATACCGATACCGAAGTGATAGCGAACCTTATCGGCTATTTTTACGAAAAATGCGACGCGGGCGAGCGGACGCGCAAACCTCAGGGCCAAAACAGGTTCGAGTGGGCGGTCCAGCGAGCATTACAGGAAGTGCACGGCACTTACGGACTTGGAATCCTGTGCGCGGACTGCCCCGATATGTTCATTGGCGCCAAAAAGGGAAGCCCGCTGATTTTAGGGGTGAGCGAAGGTGAGTATATCCTGGCATCCGACGCGGCGGCGATTATTGAGCACACAGCGCGTGCGATTTATCTTTCGGATAACGAGATGGTAATCGTCACAGCGGACGGATTTCATACCAAGACAATCGATAACATAGCTGTAACCAAGGCGCTTGAGAACATTGAATTTTCCCTCGAGCAAATCGAACTTGGCAGCTTCAAACACCACATGCTCAAGGAAATTTTCGAGCAGCCCAAGGCATTGACCACCTGTATGGGCGGCAGGATTGACCCCCAAAACGACAGAATACACTTAGGCGGCGTCAATGATTACCTGCGGGCGATGACACATATAAAACGGCTGATTATTACCGCCTGCGGGACGGCGTTTCACGCCGGGCTGGTCGGCGAATTTCTCTTCGAGCAAATGGCGAGAATCATCACCGAGACCGAATACGCCAGCGAATTTCGCTATCGCAATCCAATCATAGAAGACGGCACAACCGTCATCGCGATAAGCCAGTCGGGTGAGACGGCGGATACGCTTGCCGCGGTGGAACAGGCAAAAGAACGTGGTGCAACGGTTCTCGGCATAGTCAACGTCGTCGGCTCATCAATCGCCCGCGCAACCGACGCCGGGGTATATCTGCACGCCGGCCCGGAAATCGGCGTCGCCAGTACCAAGGCGTTTACTGCCCAGGTAGCCGTACTGACGATGCTGGCAATTGAGCTTAGCAGAAGAAGACACGTAAGCAGCGACGAAGCGACAAGATACATCAAAGAACTGGCCAAAATACCGGATAAAATCTCGCAAATCCTTAAGCAGTCGGAACACATCCGGACTATTGCCCAGGCAAACATCAATCAGAACAACTGGCTGTTCCTTGGCCGGGGCATCAATTACCCCGTAGCGCTGGAAGGCGCACTGAAGCTCAAGGAGATAAGCTATATTCACGCCGAGGGATTGCCCGCTGCGGAGATGAAACACGGCCCCATCGCCCTGATTGTCGATGGTATGCCCGCCGTATTCATCGCTACCAACGGCCCTCAATACGACAAAATCATAGGCAACATCTGCGAGGTCCGGGCAAGAAAAGGCAAAACCATTATCGTCGCCACCGAAGGCAATGACCACATCAAGCCGTATGCCGATTACTTGATAACCGTTCCGGATGCGCCGGAATTGCTGCAGCCGATGCTCACCGTCATACCGCTTCAGTTGATGGCATATCACGCGGCTGTCCTTCGCGGCCACGACGTCGATAAACCACGCAACCTGGCCAAGAGCGTCACGGTCGAGTAATATGCTAATGTCGTTCCTCAATTGGCAGGGTAAACCCAGCCCTACAAAGATTCAGATCGGCTTCACCATCGTCGAGTTGCTCGTCGTCATTGCAATTATCGCCGCAGTAATGGCGATGCTTCTGCCGGCACTGGGAAAGGCAAGGGCAATGGCAAGGCGAGTGAGCTGCGGCTCCAATCTGCATCAAATCGACCTCGCGATGCATTCATACCTCAGCTCAAACGATGACAAATACCCTTGCGCCCAGGACCCCCTGCCCAAAAAGCAGCCAACAGACCCCAATATCTGGCTTTGGATGGGGCGAGGGTGGAAAGGATTTATCGCACCTCACCTCGGAGGAAATATCAACACCCAAAACCCTTCGGTTCTTCTTTGTCCGTCGGATAAAATCGCCCCCGTAAAGTGGGAATCTACCAGTTACTCCTATTCGCTGGCGTTTTATCACAGCCCGGAAGATATCGATAGTTTGAACAGTGCTTACAGCGACCTTACCGTGTTACGGCCCGTGGCACAAAAATCCGTGAACGTCGCCAAGCCCGCAGGAAAAATACTTGTCGGCGAATGGCTGAGCAATCATCGCGTCGAGGAGATGGATTCCGGTTGGTGGTGCTGGATGGGCAGCCGAAACTTCCTGTTTGCTGACGGCCACGTCCGCTTTCTCGATTCCAACGACATTAATCCGGCCCGCGACGGCTTCCCAAACCCGAACCTTACAATCCACGGCATCCGCGGCATCGACTGGCCCCGATAGTTATCGACTACGGCTTTCCATCTTAAATCGCCGATATTAACAACAAAGGGAAATGTCTGCTTCGTCGGCTGATACGAGGTGAAAAATGGCTAAAAATAGATTGGTCGCCAAGCTGCTCATAATACTGGCTCTTATAATACTGGTTCTTATAATGGGGCTGGCCGGCTGTAAAGATGATGGAAAGCGAAAAGCTCTTGCCGAAGCGGCACAGGCAAGGGCAGAGATTGTTAAGTTCAAGGCCGAGACAGTCCAGTTGAAGAGCGAGGTCAGTTACCTTAATGAAAAGCTTGCCGCCGCAAACCAGGCGAAAGACAACCTTCAGATACAGTTAGGCCTGTTGATTGAAGACAGCAACGCAACGACGACCGATGCAGAGAACGTTCAGCAGGAAAACACCAAACTCAAGACGCTGCTGGCCGAGCAGATAAAAAAAACCGGCGAACTGGAAAAGCAGGTTGAAACGCTCAAGGCGGTAATTAATGCGCTTCAAGCCAGAATAGAACAGCAAAAAGCCACAGAACAACCAAAGGCAACAGAGCAGACCCAAGCCAGCAAGTAAGGATTGTTTTTTCAGCGACCGTTCAGTTTGCCACCAATGTAATTGACTATCGAATTAACGGTGAACAGGTCACCCAACTTATTGATGTCCGGGTCGTTCTGGAAAACAGATATATCTGTGTGAGGCATCTTCTCTCTTAACTCCGCAAGGCCTTTGGCGGTTAATTTGCCGTTGCTGACCAGCTCATGATTGTTCAAAAGTGTCTCCGCGGGGAAAAGCTCCTCTCGCGGAATCTTAATATCGAAGGCCTTTTCCAGCCGAAAGACGATGTCTAAAAAATCGATGCTCTCCGCCCCCAAATCGCCCATCAGCGTCGCCTTGCCGGTTACTTCCTCCTCATCAACGCCCAGCGCATCAACCAGCACCTCACGCACCTGCTCAAAAATCTGTTCTCTTGTGGCTGTCATATATCTTCCCCTTTTGGGTCTCGACGGTATCCCCTGCCGAATCAACCCGGCCAGCCGATAAATTACTCTATTCATCCACTATACACAACCCCCCGCGCAGCCATAATGCTCACTAACTTTCTCTACCAATGGATTACACGGTTAGGTTAAAATGTTTAAGTGATGAAAATGCTGCGAAAAATTTGGCCCGCTTTGGTGATGCTCGGGTTTATTGTTGTCTTCTTTAGAGAAAACATATTCCCCGCCCACGGGAACTTCATTGGGGGTAGCGACGTTGCCCAATACTTCCTCTGGCACGCCCAATTCATCAAGGAGCAACTCCTGTCAGGCAGTGTCCCGCTCTGGAACCCTTATTATTACAGCGGGCATCCGTTCATAGCCAACCCTCAGACATTTGTTTTTTATCCCGCCACGCTGTTGTTCGCGACATTACCTTTGCCCTGGGCATTCAATATCGACACACTTTTGCATATTTATTTAGCAGCAGCGGGAATGTATTGTTTCGTATTGCTCATCACAGGATCCAGAAGCTCCAGCCTGGCTTCGGCGGTTGTTTACGGTTTAAGCGGCTACTTTATGAACAGGATTTATGCCGGCCACCTGACAATGATTCATACGGCCGCTTTGCTGCCCTGGATTTTTTATCTTTTTGAAAAGGGGTATAAAACAGGCCGAACTCGCTTTTTTCTTATTACAGGTCTGGTGTTCGGCCTGCAGATTCTGAGCGGTGAGCCGCAAAACAATTATTATACGGCCCTGTTTCTCGCGGTTTATGCTCTTATCAGATATGTTTCCACTCCTCAACCGGCAAGACCAAAGCCCTTTTACCAGCCGGTGGCATTTTTAGTTTTAATTCTGCTTGTGGCATTTGGAATCAGCGCGGTGCAGGTTTTGCCTTCTTGGGAGTTTATGTCTCTCAGTGACAGGGCTGAAAAAACATATCAATTCGCCACCGCTTACTCATTTCCTCCTCAGAATTTATTTACGCTCCTCGCTCCCGCGGTTAATAATTCCTCGTTAAAACAAGACGTGGAATATGCCGGCTATCTTGGGATTTTGGCTATTATTCTCGCTGGAATCGGAGCATGTTTTTCCAGACATTCTCAGCATACATGGTGCTTCAGGATTATGGCCCTTATCGCGGTTACAATCATGCTTGGCGACAATACCCCTATATACCATTTGTACTATCAATGCCTTCCCGGAATCTCAACTTTTCGCATACCCGCTCGTTGTCTGCTTATATTCACTTTCTCAATGTCTGCACTCACGGGTCTTGGTATTCAACACATATGCCAAACAG
Organism: Sedimentisphaerales bacterium; assembly: GCA_049513025.1. GTDB lineage: Bacteria > Planctomycetota > Phycisphaerae > Sedimentisphaerales > Anaerobacaceae > Fen-1362. The sequence goes on along the minus strand of JBEKWM010000012.1, from coordinate 41,623 downwards.
CAACCACAAAAAAACAACACATAGCCGCAATGGGTTTGTGTGCCGTGTTGCTAATGTGCTTATTCGCCGGAGCAGTGTTCTTTCAGGTTCCACTGGCTTCAAAAGATATAGTGTTAGCCGTTGCTTTTTTCGTTGTCGCATTTGTCATTCTGGACCTGAGCCGGTTTGCGAAAAACAAATCTATTGTCGCCGGCGTGATAATCGCTGTCCTGTTTATTGACCTTTACCTGGCCTATCATTCCCAAACACCCATAATAAATCAGAATGAGGTGCTGAAAAAACAGTCCTATGAACGCTTATTTGGCAATGACCTCGGATTTTACAGGGTCGCATCGCCTTTGGACGCATTTGTCGGGGCAAATTTTCATTATTACGGCGTCAATGCCTATACCCCTATTGCATTAGGCCGCTATTTTAGATTTATGCACGAGACGGCTAACGTGCCCGTAGAAACAAAGACCAGACATACTCTAAATCCCAGGATATTCAGCCGAAATTCGGTGTTTAGCTCAAAGATTCTGGGGATTAAGTATGCGCTAATCATAAACGAAGATGGGTTTGAGCTGATAACGGCGAAACAGGTGATGCCGCGAGCAACCCTGGTAAGCAACGCTCTATTTCTGCCCCGGCTCGAAGACCATTTGCAGTATATCAAGCGACCTGATTTCGACCCTCAAAAACAGGTTCTGCTCGAAGCGGTCCCGCCTGAAAATGTGCCGCCAAATCCGAAAGGGACAGAGGCACCGCCAGACGGGAATAACGTTGTGATTACTAAGTATCAGCCGAACAGGATTGAGGTTGATTGCGCTTCGGACAGCAACACCTATCTGGTCTTGAGCGAACTTTTCTATCCGGGCTGGCAGGCATATATAGACGGCAACAAGGTGCAAATCCTGCGGGCCGATTATCTGCTGCGGGCCGTTCCCCTTACCGCTGGCAGGCATAACGTGGTTTTCGTTTACAGGCCGGCGAGCTTCCTGATTGGCGCAGCGATAACGGTATTCACTCTTTTACTTTTGGGGGCAATCTCTCTGCTGCTCTATTTTCGCTCGCCTGGCAAACAAAAATCGGGGTGACTGGATTCGAACCAGCGGCCTCTTGGTCCCAAACCAAGCGCTCTAGCCAAGCTGAGCTACACCCCGCATAACGGGCCATTTTACACCAAGTCGTAAGGTAATGCAACTGTATGGCTCGCTACCCCAAATCCATAAGTTTTCCGGAAAATCAGCGTTGCAGAACCCGGCGGCAGTTGCTATAATCCTCCGTTTCAAAGTTAGTTTGAGCGTATAGGCGTTAATAGCAGTGTCTTTTTCGCAAAGGAGTATGTTAGATGTCGAGAGAATGTCATTATACCGGCAAACGCACGTCGTTTGGCAACCAGATTACCCGGCGAGGCAAAGCCAAGTACCTGGGCGGCGTTGGTCGTAAGATTACCGGTATCACCAGACGCAAGTTCAAGCCGAATATCCAGAAAGTTCACGCGATTGTCGATGGCAAGGTGATCCGTATAAGGGTGTCGGCCAAAGCGATAAAAATGGGGCTTGTTCAGAAACGGCCTAAACGCAACTACAAAAAACCCGCCGAGAAGACAACCAGTTGACGGGAATAGTTTGGCTGGAGAATCTTTCTGAGCGAGGCGGGATGCGCCTCGCTTTTTTTATTTCGTTTGGGCGGTATGGATAAAAAAATAGACAAATCACAGGTGAAAAAGGTCGCCAAACTGGCCCGGCTGGAGTTGAGCGAAGCCGAGATAGAGGAGTTCGCGGGACAATTGAACGCCATCATCGATTATGTTGAGAGAATGAATAAACTGAACACCGACGGCGTTGAGCCGATGGCACACTGCCTGCCGGTAAGCAATGTTTTCCGCGACGACATCATAAAAGAATCCCTGGGAACGGAAAAAACACTCGCCAACGCGCCACAAAGCGATGGGCCGTTTTTCAAGGTGCCGAAGATATTGGAAGAATCGTAACCATTTATGATTTCTGATTTATGATTGAAAAATGAGGACACAATATGAAAACAGGAAAGTTTGCGCGAGGTTTGATGTGTTTGGGGTTAATGATTTGTGTTGGGTGCGGAACGACAATGGGCGCAAAATCCGAAAAAGCCGGGGGGCAGAGTAAGCAAATGCTCAACAAAAAGATTACGAAAGTCGAAGATTGCAATTATCTCCTGTATTTGTCCGCCGATTACGGCAAGAGCAAAGACAAATGGCCTTTGATAATGTTCCTGCATGGCGCAGGAGAAAGAGGGAACAATATAGAGGTTGTCAAAAAGCACGGCCCGCCCAAGATGATTGCGCAAGGCAAAAATTTTGATTTTATCATCATTTCACCCCAGTGCCCAATTGACTTATGGTGGCCTGAGCAGACCGACCTGCTGATAACGCTACTCGATGAAATTGAGGCGAAATACCGTGTCGATACCGACAGGGTTTACCTGACCGGCCTGAGCATGGGCGGATTCGGAACGTGGATGCTGGCAGAAAAATATCCGAACCGATTCGCGGCTATAGCGCCGATATGCGGCGGCAGCGAACAATATGCCGCCTACAAGCTTAGGCGGGTTCCCGTCTGGGCATTTCACGGCGCAAAAGATCCTACAGTACCATTGGCAAGGTCGCAGGATATGGTAAATGCTATCAAAAAAATCGGTGGAGACGCGAAACTGACGATTTATCCTGAAGCCGAGCACGACTCTTGGACGGAAACCTATAATAATCCGGAACTTTACCAGTGGTTCTTGTCACACAAGATAAGCGACAGGACAAAGTAACGGATTCGCAATGGACCAACTAAGCGCGAAACAATTGCGGGATAAGATTGCAGCCCGCCAGACCAGCAGCGTCGAGGCGACCAGGGCGGTCTTTGCGCGTATAGCGAAGATAGAGCCGATTCTCGGGGCGTATATAAGCACATTCGAAAAGCAGGCGATTGCCCGTGCAGCCGAGATTGACAAGCGTATCGCCACGGGCGAAAAACTGGGACAACTTGCCGGCGTGCCGGTCGCGGTCAAAGACAATATGTGCACGACGTTCGGAACAACGACGTGCGCATCGAAGATATTAGCGAATTTCCACGCACCATATAACGCGACTGTGGTCGAAAAATTGTTGGCGGCGGACGCGGTGATAATCGGCAAAACAAACCTCGACGAATTCGCGATGGGTTCGAGCACCGAAAACTCAGGTTTGAAACAAACCGTAAACCCATGGGATACAAAGCGTGTACCAGGAGGCAGCTCCGGCGGGTCAACAGCAGCGGTAGCAGCCGGCCTTTGTTATGCTGCACTCGGTTCGGATACGGGCGGTTCGATAAGGCAACCCGCAAGCTTGTGCGGCGTAGTCGGATTGAAACCCACATACGGACGAGTGTCACGATATGGCCTCGTCGCGTACGGCTCGAGTTTGGACCAGATTGGTCCAATTACGCAAACGGTTGAAGATTGCGCTCTGATGCTGAACGTCATAGCCGGTCACGACACCGCTGACAGCACAAGCGTCGATGAAAAAATCGCGCCAGTGGTTGATTATCTTGCTAAATTGGATGAGCCGGTGAAAGGATTAAAAATTGGCATCGCATCGAGTTTCAATGCCGGGGCCGATGAGCAGGTGCGAAAAGCAATCGACGAGGCGATAAAAACATATCGGAACCTCGGTGCAACAATAGTAGAGATTGATATGCCCCACCTTGATTACGCGATAGCGGCTTACTATATGGTCGCGACGGCTGAGGCGTCGAGCAACTTAGCGCGTTACGATGGCGTACATTACGGGCATAGGACACAAAACCCGAATGACTACATCGAAGTTTATACAAAATCCCGCGCCGAGGGCTTCGGCAAAGAAGTCAAACGCCGGATAATGTTAGGCACATACGCGCTATCGAGCGGCTACTACGACGCATATTACCTCAAGGCCCTGAAGGTGCGAAACCTGATACGTGTGGACTTTGTGCGAGCGTTCGAAAAATGTGACTGCATTATGATGCCCGTCGCCCCCACTACCGCCTTCAAAATAGGTGAAAAAGTCGATGACCCGCTGAAGATGTACCTGTCGGACATTTACACAATCGCGGCCAATTTAGCGGGTATCCCGGGCATAAGCATCCCCTGCGGTTTTGATGACAAGAAACTTCCCGTCGGCCTGCAAATACTAAGTCCGGCCTTTAGCGAAGAAAAATTGCTGCGAATAGCGCAGATGTATGAGAAACAAACCGATTGGCATAATAAGAGGCCATTGATTTGAGTAATGTTGATTACAAGGTTTTGGTTGGTCTTGAGATTCACGTGCAGCTTTACACGCGGACGAAGATGTTCTGCGGCTGCGAACTCGCCTTCGGCGCAGAACCGAACAGCAGGGTCTGCCCCGTCTGTCTTGGTATGCCCGGGTCGCTGCCGGTTATGAATAAGCAGGCGGTAGAATTTTCAATGCTGGCGGGGCTTGCGCTTAATTGTCAGATTCCGTCCTTCACCAAATGGGACCGCAAAGGATACTACTATCCGGATTTGCCCAAGAATTACCAGATAAGCCAGTATGATTTGCCGCTGGCGTTAAACGGCTATATCGAAATACCGCTAAAAGACGGGTCGTTTAAGAAAATCAGGATAAGACGGGCGCATCTGGAAGAGGACGCGGGCAAGAACCTGCATACGGCTGGAAACTTCTCGCAGGTGGATTTGAACCGCGCGGGTACCCCCCTGCTGGAGATTGTTACCGAGCCGGATATGAGCAGCGCAGCCGAAGTGCGGACGCTTGCCGAAGAATTGCAGCGGATAGTCAGATACCTTGGCGTCTCGGAAGCGGATATGCAAAAAGGTCATATGCGTTTCGAGCCGAACGTGAACCTTGTCATCACCCGTGCAGGCCAGCAATTCAAAACGCCAATCGTCGAAGTGAAAAACCTCAACAGCTTCAAGGCATTGGAAAACAGCATCGAATACGAAATAGGCAGACAACTCGACCGCTTCCTCGAAACCGGCGAAACGATGGAGATGGGCAACAAAAGCACCCGCGGCTGGGACGACGCAAAGGAAATCACCGTCCTGCAAAGAGAAAAAGAAGAGGCACACGATTATCGTTACTTCCCTGACCCGGATTTAGTGCCGGTGCGGGTAAACGAGCAATGGCTTAATGAAATCAAATCCCGGCTTTGCGAACTGCCTTCAAAGAAGCGACTGCGATACATAAAGGATTACGGCCTGAGCGACTACGATGCGGGCGTCCTGACTAATGACCGGCCGGTCGCTGATTTTTTCGAAACTACGGTCAAGGCAGGCGGCGAACCAAAACGCGTGTGTAATCTGCTGACACAGGTCGGCCTCAAACTTGCAAATGCCCGCGGATGCACTATTGCTGAACTTGGCCCTAAGCCAGACGATATTGCCCAGCTTGCCCAAATGGCACAAACTGGAGAAATAAGCGCAACTGCCGCAAATACCATTTTGGAGGAAATGGTAAACAGCGGCAAAGACCCACGAGAACTTGCGGAACAATTGAACCTAATTCAAAAAAGCGACGCGGGCGAACTTGAGGCAATCGTTGACGAGGTGCTTAAAAGTAATTCTCAGGCAGTCGCGGATTTCAAAGAAGGCGGCAAAAAAAGCGGCAAGGCAAAGGGCTTCCTGCTCGGACAGGTAATGCAAAAAACAAAAGGCAGGGCCAATCCCAAAGTGGCGGCGGAAATCCTCGATAAGAAACTTGCCTGAGAAAGCAGTATAATTAAATATTTACAATCGAAGATTCGATATTTACCACCAGACAGCAAATTACTCGTATAAAGCAGGAGTTTTTTAGATTTATCCGTATTTTGCTGGACATTACCCGCCTTCGGACTATAATTCTACCTGATACCGGGAGAAAATATGGCGGGTAGTGCGTGTAATTTCGGCGCGTTCGTCCGGCGTGTGGCAAATGGGGGAGGAACCAAGGGGGGATTTGTTCTCCGCAAAACCAGACAAACCCGTGATTTGCCTTTCTTTGTGCGTAAATTATAGACGGAGATAATACTATGCCCAGGACAGGAAAAAACAACGAGCGCACAGAACAAGTCCCGCGGGGCAGGAAAAAGCTAACCAAAATAGAGCCGCTTCATCCGCAGGCAGAGCATCCTGACAAACTTTACAACGATTTGGCGAAGTTTCCCTCCGAAAATCCTTACCCGGTCCTGCGTATTCACAAAGACGGCACAGTTCTTTATGCCAATAAAGCAAGCGAGCCGCTTTTGAAAGCCAAGGATATCGCTATTGGCAAGCCGGTGCCCCAGGAGTGGCGTCGGCTGGTCAAAGAGGTTCTTGTCTCGGGTTGTGTGACGAGGGAGGAAGTAAAGGACGATGGGCGTGTTTTCGCGTTTCAGGTAACGCCGATTACCGGAAGCGACTATGTAAATTTTTATGGCATGGACATCACCGAACGAAAGCGAGCAGAGGAAAAGCTGCAGGAAGAACACAATCTCCTTAGAACGCTTATTGACCATATGCCCGACGGGGTTTATATCAAAGACAAAGAAGGTCGAATCCTTGGCTACAACAAATCGCTGGCTGAATCCTGGGAGGCAAGAGGCAAAGATAACATTATAGGCAAGACGGATTTCGACCTTTTTGAGCCGGCCAAGGCACAACATTATTTTGACGAAGAGCAGAAAGTAATACAAACCGGCCAACCGATTATTGACCAGGAATCGCAATGCACAGACAAATCAGGCATCGCCAATTTCCTTCTCGTAACCAAAGTTCCCTTGCGGGACAGCGCCGGCAATATCACAGGGATTGTCGGGATTCATCGGGACATCACCGAACGCAAGCGGGCGGAGGAGGCGCTGCGCTACCAAAATGAGATGCAGCAAACCATCCTCGACAGCATCCCGGTCATGGTCATGCTCTTCGACCGCAAAGGCCACTATAAGTTGGTCAACCGCTACGGGCAGTCCACACTCGGCTGGTCATTTGAAGAAATACTGCAGCATAAGGACATCTTTGCCGAGTTCTATCCCGACCCGAAGTACCGAGAGTATGTGTTGGACTATATAAAGAGTGCCTCAGGAACAGAAAGTTGGAGCGACTTTAAGACCAGGATACGCGATGGGCACGTGCTCGATACATCCTGGATCAATGTACCGCTTTCGGACGGTTCCATTATCGGTATTGGGATTGACATCACCGAGCGAAAGAAAGCGGAAGAGGTATTACGCGAAAGCGAAGACAAATTCAAGCATGTATTCGACTATTCTGCTATCGGAAAATCAATCACTTTCCTGTCCGGCGAAATACAGGTGAACAAGGCCTTCTGTGAAATGCTTGGATACTCTCAAGCAGAACTAAAAGTTAAGAAATGGCAGGAGATTACGCATCCTGATGACGTTGAAGACAGCCGAAAAGCCATTGATTCCATTCTTTCGAGACAAAAAGATTCTGTACAGCTCTTCAAAAGATACATTCATAAAAATGGTTCGATTGTATGGGCGGATGTCAGCGCTTCTTTGCGTCGTGACAACAAAGGCAAGCCGCTTTATCTTATGACTTCCGTGGTCAATATCACCGAACGCAAACAGGTGGAACATAAAATCCTTGAGTATCAGAACCATCTTAAGCAACTGGCGACACGATTAACGCTGACCGAGGAGCTGGAACGCAGACACATAGCAAGCGAAATTCACGACGAGATAGGCCAGACACTTGCCATGGTAAAAATCAAACTTGATACCCTGCGAAATTCGCCGCCATCTGAAGCGTCGGCTGCCGAGATTAAGGAAATAAGCTCTTCTGTAGAGAAAGTGATTCAGAAAATAAGAACATTAACTTTCGAGCTTAGCAACCCCCTGCTTTATGTGCTGGGTCTCGAGGCCGCGGTCGCGGAATGGCTCAGCGAACAGGTGCAGGAAAAACACGGCATCGCTACCGAGTTTCAGGACGACGGCAAAGCCAAACCCTTAGACGACGATGTTAAGATGATGCTTTTCAGGAATGTCCGCGAGCTGCGTACCAATTGCATTAAACACGCCAAAGCCAGCAGGGTCAAGGTCAACATTCGCAGAATCGACGACTCGATAGAGGTTGTCGTTGAGGACAATGGCGTCGGCTTTGACCCGGCAGAAGTCAGGTTAATGACAGGCAAAAGAGCTAAATTCGGGCTGTTCAGCATCCGCGAGAGCTTGGAGAATTTGGGCGGACATTTTGAAATTGAGTCAAAACCAGGCGCCGGCTGCAAAGCCATAATGACGGCGCCGCTTAAAGACCAAAGTCATAAAAAGGAGGTATAACCATGCCCACGAGAGTTTTGTTGGTTGACGACCACGCGATGATTCGCCAGGGATTGTGCTCGCTGCTGGAGAAACAGCCGGATATCGAGGTGGTTGGAAGCGTCGAGGACGGACGAAAGGCAGTGGATATTGCCCGTGAGTTGGCGCCTGACCTTGTGATTATGGATATCAGTATGCCAAATCTCAACGGCATTGACGCCACACGCAAGATAATCGGGGAAATGGGCGACGTAAAAGTCATCGCGCTATCCATACACTCCAGCCGGCATTTCGTGGCGGAAATGCTCAAAGCAGGCGCCTCGGGCTACATATTGAAAGAGTGCCTGTTTGACGAGTTGGTTGAGGCCATAAAGACCGCATTAAACGGAGGGATTTATCTAAGCCCGAAGATAACGGGAGTCATTATCGATGACTATGTCAAACGCCTCTCGACGCAATACCAGCCCGAAGGAACGGTCCTGACTGAGCGCGAACGGGAGGTTCTCCAGTTTTTATCCGAAGGCAAGAGCACCAAACAAATCGCCATGCAGCTCCACGTCAGCGCCAAAACCATCGAGTCGAATCGGCAAAACATTATGGACAAACTCGGTATCAACAGCGTGGCGGAGCTTACCAAATATGCCGTCCGCGAGGGAATAACGCCCCTGGAATCATAGGCCGAACAATAAACGCTGAGAATCCCACACACTTCAGTTTTATCGCTGCACAGTGCCATTTCCTGACACCGCTTTGGCCTATATTCCTACCGGATATTTAGGGTTTGCGAAGTCGCTTTTCGGGAATTGCCTGCCTGGCCTTTGTCGCCGTTCTATCGATAATACCATTAGTTAAAAGCCCCGACGGGCCTGCCTGGGGGGTAAGGGCAGGTTGAATTAGGGGCTTAGCTGTTTGGGGAACCGGTCAGGGATGACCGGTCGTTGTCTCGCCGAGGACGGCATTTTAAGTTAGCCGCCTGTGAATCTAACACGGCGGCTTTTTTTGCAATAAAAATTTGTTAATGACATCCTTGCGTTTAACCTGTCTTGCCCGCCAGCGGGCGAGGTCTCGCCGGGGGCGGATTTGAATCGCAGGCCTGTTCCTTGCTTTTCTGAAGCACCTTGCTTTCGGTACCCGCCAGCAGACGAACAATGTTGTCCCTGTGGCGGACAAAAACAAGAACAGGAATGACCATAGCTACTATCAGCAGGGGCCACAAATCCGAAAAACGCCAGCCGGGTATTAGCGCTATCGCCGCGACCAGAATCACGGGAAAAGCAAACGCCGCGGCAAGTGAGGCAAGTGATACATATCGCCAAATAAGAACAAAGACAACCCATATTACCAGCGTAATCGCCGCGCAAATCGTGTAATACGGCCACAAACCAAGCGCAACGCCGAAACTCGTCGCGACGCCTTTACCGCCTTTGAACCTGAGATAAACAGGGAATACGTGACCTGTTATGGCCGCACAACCCACGGCAAGCTGGGCCAGCAACCCATTTGTTCCCGCAATGCCATCGAACCATATTCCCACCGCCAATGTGGGTAAAAGTCCCTTGGCAAGGTCCAGCACAAAACATACGTATGCCCAGCGCCTGCCCAATGCGCGGGAAAGGTTTGTAGCGCCGATATTCCCGGAACCGACTTTGCGCAGGTCAATCCCGTGAGCAGCGGCTATGAGCATCCCGAAGGGGACCGAGCCAAGCAAATACGCGGCGAGTAAAAGTGCTGTAAATTTCATCATCGCCTCCGTTTGGCTAATATATCGTCGTATATTGTTTTCAGTTGCTGCGCAACCCTGGCGACAGAGACATTCTGGCGAAGGTTGTCGCTGATAATCGCGTTCGCTGCCCGATTAAGATTATCACGATTAGTGAAGTATCCGATTGCCTCACAAAGCGAGACAATATCGCGCGGGTCATCGATTACTCTGCCGTGACGATTATCCGCAAACAGGTCGATTGCCCCGTTGAATTTCGTGGTTATGACTGGTTTGCCCGCGGCCAGAGCTTCGAGAATGAATCGTGAACAAGGGTCATCAAAAGTGGGCAAAACAGCGACATCGGTCGCCGCAATCAATTCCTGCACATTATTGACGGCTCCGAGAAAAACCAGTTTTTCTTCGACGCCCAGTTTTGCGGCCAGCTGGCGGTATGCCCGCGGATTTTCCCGACCGGCAACAATCAACCTCGCTGACGTATGATTATCTGTTTTTTGAAGCTTGCCAATCGCCTCCACTAAGCAATCAAGCCCTTTGCGCTGAAAATCATGACCGACAAAAAGAAACAGAACCGCACCGTCCGCTTCCTTCTGGCCAAGTTGAGCGAGCAAATTATTCCGTACTGAATTGACACGGGACTTCTCTATCTGTCCGGCCGGTTCGATGCCGTTTGGTATGACCACCATACGATGTTCAGGGATATGGTAGTGGGTCCTGAACTGCTCCGCCACGTAATTTGAAATCGCGATAACCAGCGGCCCGGTTTGCGACTCGGCGAGCCGGCGTTCCGCACCAAACCACGCGGTCCTGTGAAAATTCAGAAAGGCGGTATTCCTTTTCAAAGTATTGAGAACAGGGCAGCGATACGTCGCGGCCTTTCGGATTATCGACTCTGCAAAAGTGCCGCTTCTCGGCTGATAAATATCCGCGAAGTCGAAAGGCAGGACGCTGTGAAGAATATCGTAATGAGTCTGTTCCGTGTGTTTTTTCAGCGCCCGGGCAAAGACCTGATAGCTGGTCCTCTTGCCGCCTGCGTTTGCGCACAGGATATGCACGTTTTGGGCTGTTACCGCCCCTTTGGCGGCAAGAATATGAGTATCATAGCCGATTGCCCCGATGGCTTCAGCCAATTCACTGACGGAGCGTTCGGCTCCACCCAGGGCAACATCCGCCCGCTCAATTATGATTGCGACCTTCGTTTTCATCTTGCCGGTATTATATCCGCCTAAGTTTCGAAAGGAACAACCCTGCCGTGCTTCGCGTCGTGTCTGGCCATACGCTTTGCCTTACTGGTGACTCGCCTGGCGAAGTTCTTGTCGCCGGCGCTCAGTTTTTCCCGGCCAAGATACGCTCGAAGAAACCGCAGCCGGTCCGTTTTTGAAAAGTATTTCGCGGGAGCCGAATAATGGAGTTGGGCAATGTCCTTGACGCGGTATTGCCCGCCCAACAGCATCGGTTTGAGCGCCCTCGCCAAATCTATCAGGTAAAATCGGCCGTCGGGAACCCTGAAGATGTGGCACAGGTAAAGGTCGCGGTGACGATAGCCGGTGTCGTGAAATTTCCTTATAAATGACGCCAACTGCTGAATGAACTGCCGGCGCAAAACCAGATTTTCCTTTGTCGCTGCCCCATTGAAAAACCCGGGCAAACTCCGCTCTAATGATTGTCCTTCCCGTATTTCCTCGATAGCCGCGAAACTGCGTTTTTCGAAAAAACCACCCCACAATTGTCCCCACGCCGTCATCCTCGGCGTATTTATTCCCATCGCAGCCAGTTTTTGCGCCGCCTCAACCTCCGCCAAAGCGCAACTGACGCGTTTTTTCGCCGACAACCAGTTTTTCAACTGTGTCATTATCGGCGGATTTTCGTAACGCTTCAAAAAGAATGTTGTTGAAGGCAATTTTGTCTGAAACTCAATTCTGCTGCGATATGGAGCAAGATTGGCCTTGGTAAGATTCTGGTTTCCATTAAAAGCAAAGACACTATCGATTGAGTTAAGCCCAAGTTGCTCAAATGCGGCTTTGTAAGCCGGGTCGATGAAAAACTCCGTCATATCCCGCCCCGCTTCCCGAAACCACCCGCATCCAAAGCTTTTGCCGACGCCTTGCAGACCATTTCGACGGTTATCGTCTCCATACAAAAATGCGACGACTCTCTGCAAACGGGCTTATCGCACGGTGCGCATGGAGCATCGCCTTTAATAAAGACCTCATCAGCATAACCAGGGTCCGTCCACGCCGGGTCATTCGGACCAACCAGCGTGATGACCTTTCGCTTTAACCCAATTGCAATATGTCTCGGCCCCGTGTCATTACATATCACCAAATCCGCAACAGCAATAAGCGCCTTCAGCTCACCGAGTCCGACAGGCGTATCGCCCAGGTTTACTGGTTTGTGTTTCGCGGCATCAACGATATGCTCCGCGATATGTTTTTCTTCAGCGTTAGGCGCAACCGACAGCACAACCGTCGCGTTATATTTTTCGGCCAGCCAGTCGGCTATCTGGGCAAACCTTTCCGCAGGCCAGCGTTTGCTTGGGCCCGCCGCGGCACCTGGAACAAAAATCACTACAGGCCCCTTCGCATCGAAAACCGCCGGCAATTTCGCTTTCAATTTCTCCGTATCTCGCGGCTCAACCGATAACTCAATGCGCCTGTCCCGCACATCAGCCCCAACTTTAGCCGCGACAGCCAGATAATAATCAACAATCGATATCGGCTCAAAATCCCCCGACGGCAACCTGGGCGGATACAACTTCTCGGTCAACAATATCCCACGCCCGTCCCTCGCATAGCCGATGCGAACCGGTATCCCAGCCAGCCGGCACGTCAGCGCGGAACCAAATGAATTTTTGAACATAATCGCGTGCGTAAAATGATACCCTCTCAGCATCCGGGCCGCGGCAAACACGCCGTTGCCGTTTGATTCGAGCCACGCGTCCGTGAAACCGCAAGGCGAAAAAACCTGATGCACAACATTACTCGCGAAAAATGTTATCTTCGAGGAACTGAACCGCCTGCGAATTGCCCTCAGAGCAGGTGTGCATAAAATAGCGTCCCCCATCGGGGAGGGAAGCCAGACCAGAATGTTATCCTTAGCATCTGACATTTTTTAGATTCTAATAAACAATCAAAGGGAGTGATTTCAGCGCAGCCCCGCTATCTCGGCCCGCGCATCATATAAAAAGTCAGCGCCATCAACTGCAAAAGTATGGCGAACCCTATGGAAATCAGCAGCGGGTTCGACTGTTTCGCGGGGGCCATCAAAAACCAGACGCTCACAAGCAAACACAAAAACACCAGCCCCTGTATGATACCCGCGATAAAACGGGTTATGGAAAATTCCCCGAACATATTGTTTCGCTGCATCAGTTTAAGCTGATCGAGGATACTTCGCAGCAGTTGCTCTCTGGTTTGCTGTCCATCCGCCTGCCGCGGGCCGGCCTGCTCCGGTTCAGCTTCCTGTTGCGGCGGCGTTATTTGCTGCTGAGCAGCAAGTTGTTGCGGCTCTTCCTGGCGCTGCTGAACTGGCTGCTCAAGAGGCAAAGTGTTGGCCGATTCCTGGCCGGAACGGACTCGCATCTTGATAATGTTCACGACCTCTTTGAGATTTACCGCCCTGTAATCCGGGCCCGGCTCGCCCGGCCGAATCTTCTGCTCATGCGTCCGGCCGGCAAGCATTATCGTCCTGCAGCCGGCCCTAGCTCCCGCCTCTATGTCACTGGGACTGTCGCCGACCATCCAGGATTCCGGCAGGTTGATATCCATATCTTTGCCGGCCGCAAGCAGCATCCCCGGATTGGGTTTTCGCCAGTCGCTGTCCCTGCGGTACTTTGGAATTACCCCGTCGATATAATACGGGCAATAATATATGCGGTCCAGTAACACGCCCTTTTCCGCCAGCAGTTGCTCAAGCCGCTTGTGAATCTGCCCAAGCGCCTCTTCCGTCACAATTCCCCTGGCCACCACGGACTGGTTCGACACTACAACAAGCTTATAGCCCATCGCTTTAAGCTCGGACAAGGGTTCAGTAACGCCCTCAAGAAGTTTCACCTGGTCGGGATTATCTATATACCCCGGGTCTTCTATAATCGTATTGTCACGGTCTAAGAATATCGCTTTGTTGGACATAATCCTCTTCGCCTATGCAAAACTTTGCTCAACGAGTTTACAGATTATGTGATACGCAAGCTGATGAACTTCCTGGCTTCTCGCCGCGGATTCACTATCCGCACAAAAGCATATATCCGCCAGTCGTTCAATCTTGCTGTTTTTTCGGCCTGTGAAGGCGACGACCAAAGCCCCCTTGCGCCTGGCGACCTTTACGCCGGCCAGAACATTCGGCGACGAGCCGCTCGTCGATATCGCCCAGAAAATGTCGCCTTTCCTCACAAGCGCCTCTGCCTGCCTGGCAAACACGTTCTCATAACAATAGTCGTTGGCAATCGAAGTTATTACTGAAGTGTCGGTCGTCAGGGCAACAGCAGGTAACGCCTTGCGATTGGACTCAAATCTGTTTACTAATTCAGCCGCGATATGCTGGGCGTCGGCAGCGGAACCGCCGTTGCCGCAGATATACACCGTCGCGCCTTTCTTTGCTGCTTTTACTATCGCCCCGGCAATACTGGAAATCGTCTTCAGCCCCGACTCTTCCAACTCGGTAACCATTTTCCTGTGCGTCCGGATGATTTCGAATACCTGCTTTTTTGGATTTTTACTCATTTAGCCGGCCTTTGCCTAACTGATTTGGTTTTTGCGCCCTGCGACTTCATTCTTTTGATGACAAGCGTCGAGCTTTTACCCTTCACAAGAGGAGCCAGGATTAACCTGCCGCCGTACGATTTGACAAACTCTGCGCCGACAACACCCTTTTTCTCCCAGTCCCGCCCCTTAACCAGGACATCCGGCCTGACCTTCTTAATAAGGTTCAGCGGGGTCAGCTCATTGAATATCGTTATGTAATCCACCGTCTCAAGCGCAGCCAAAACCGCCGCCCTGTCAAGCTGATTATGAATCGGCCGGCCTGGGCCTTTGATGGCCCTGACGGAATCGTCGCTGTTTAGCCCGACGACCACCACGTCGCTATGCTCTTTGCAGAATTTCAGGTATTCGATGTGTCCCCTGTGTATGACATCGAAACAGCCGTTGGTAAAAACGATTCTTTGGTTCCGCTTGCGGCGCCAGGCCAACTCCGCCAAAAGCGAATCAACCGACCGGATTTTGCCTTCGCCGCCACGGTTAAGATAAGCTATTTCAGTAACCAGCTCATCAATGCTGACCGTCGCTGAGCCGAATTTTTCCACCTCTATCCCGCCTGCGATATTCGACAACTGCACGGCTGTCTTGAAATCACAACCCGCCGCGAGCGTCAAGGCCAAAGTCGCCAGCACCGTGTCCCCTGCCCCCGTTACGTCATATACATTACGGGGCCTGGTCGGTATTTGCTCATCAAAGCCGGGCGATTTGAGATACGCACCTTCTTTATCCAGCGTAATAACGATGGCCTCAAGTTTGAGCTTCTGCACCAACTGCCTTGCTGCTCTTGCGGCATCGTTAATTGTCTTGACCTCAAAGCCAACGCCCTTACCGGCTTCATACCTGTTAGGCGTAATAAGCGATGCGCCCGCGTATTTCGAGTAATCGCTTATCGGCGACGGGTCAACCAAAACCCTTTTGTGCGCCTTCGCCGCAAGCCGTATTACCTTTTTACAGAACAAATCAGAAAGAACGCCCTTGTTATAATCCTGCAAACACACATTATTCGCCTGGCGCAACTTCCCCTCAAAAATCCTCGCCAGCCGGCCATATTGCCGTTCAGTCAACGGCTCTGTCGATTCGTTATCCATCCTAAACAACTGCTGCTGGTGCCGGTGCTGTGCCAGACCTATCAATCGTTGCTTGGTCGTCGTTGGTCTGTCCGGAACGGTCATCAGTCCCGATATATCCGCCCCTTTTTCCTTCAACAGTTCTTTTAGTTTTTTCCCGTTCGCGTCGTCGCCTATGACACCCACGCATAAAGGAACTGCCCCCAGCGTGCACAAATTCGCCGCCACAAGTCCCGCCCCGCCGCAGCCATAATCGATCCTGGTAACCCTCAACACCGGCACAGGCGCCTCGGGGCTTATCCGCTCGGCGTCTCCGTAAATATACGCATCGAGCATAAAATCGCCCACTAACAGCACTTTCGGCGTGCCAAGTTTTGTTACGGCCTTTAAAAGATTCTCATACATAGCGGTTTTCTGCGATTAAACGGTTCTTTTCCGTGGGATTTTACCCGCAAGTGACTGTTCAATCAACTCTCTTATGCGGTCGGCCCCATCGACAAACTGCAACCTGACCACCAGATATGCCAATTCCAAAACCGATGGGCTGCCCGGCAAACCGATTTTGTTATAGTCCTTTTCCGTCGTAAGTATCATTTTAGCCCTTGACTGTGCCGCGTCCCGGTAAATCCCCTCTACGTCGCCGGCTGTATAACTGTGATGGTCGTCGTAAACCTTCGACCCCGCTATATTCACACCAATCAAACCGACCGTCGCAAGAAATGCGTCCGGATTTGCTATCCCGCAAAAAATGAATATCTTCTTGTTTTTCAATTCCTCAAGCGGAATCTGCCTCTTGCCCGACGTTGCGCAAACAGGGCTGTGAATCGTCTGAGCGACAATCATCCTGGGATTTATCCGGCTGATGGTCGCCGCCAACCCCGTCAGATTATTCCTCGAAACAAGGTCGCACCTGGTGATTATCGCCGCCTGCACCCTTTTCAACACCGAAACGGGTTCCCGCAGCAAGCCGGCAGGCAACATTTTGCCATAGCCAAATGGCAGCATCGCGTCGATTGTAACAATATCGATGTCCCTGTGAAGCCGACGATGCTGAAACCCGTCGTCCATAATCAAGACCTGTGCCCGGTGTTTCTTTACCGCCTCAATCGCCCCGGCAAGCCGGTCAGGATTTACCACTACCGCCGTGCCCGGACAATTTTTAGCCAACATCCCCGGCTCATCGTTCTCGCCCATCGCCGCCTTGTATCCGCGGGTCAGTATGGCACAATTGATGTTCTCCTCGCGAAGCAAATTGCACAACCATATCACAAAAGGCGTCTTGCCAGTCCCGCCGACAGTGATATTGCCAACGCTTATAACCGGGACCGTTGCCTGTGCCCTGTCCGATGTTACAAGTCCCGCAGCGGTTACAGCGTAAGATTTGGCCTGCCCCCCGTCAAACAGCCAATTTCGCAGACAGACACCCATCCCGTAAAATGCCGCGATAATATTCAATAACAATCTCGCAGCCAAGGCGAATAGTCCCGAATTCTTACCGCTAATCAATTTTCTGTATGCTTCCTGATTCAATTACTACACCTGCCCTTATGACCGGCAATTCCTGGATTTTGACTACCTCAAAGATATTAACTCAAAAACCCGCTTTTTACCACAAAAAACCCGAAGCACCTGTAAACTAATGGGGCCAGAGGCAAAATTTACTAAAAATACTTGCAATATTTGGTCGGCGCGGTTCGTATGTATATAATGGATGACGAGCAACGTAAAATTTATGAGCGTTTCAAGAAATACCCCGCCTGCCCGAAAGGACTATAATCCTTTAAGGAGGAAAATGGAAAGTAGCTTTTATTCACCTGAGGAATTAGACAGTTTAAATTTTAAGGCAATCGGCAAAGATGTCCTGATAAGCCGGTATGCCCGTATCTACGATATGAAAATCATCGAAATCGGCTCTAACGTGAGAATTGACGATTTTTGTTTCATCAGCGGTAAAATCAAAATAGGAAATCACGTGCATATATCGGCTTATTCTTCTCTATGCGGAGGAGATGCAGGTATTGTGCTTGAGGATTTCGTCAATATCTCCGAGAGGGTGGCAGTATTCGCAAAGACAGACGACTTTAGCGGAGCTACCCTGACAAATCCTACTATCCCGGATAAATACAAAAATGTCTTCGAGGCCAAGGTAATACTGAAAAAACATTCTATAGTAGGCGTAGGCAGTTCCATAATGCCGGGAGTAACCCTGGGAGAAGGTTCGGTTGTAGGAGCGAAAAGTTTCGTTAAAAAGAGCACCGAACCATGGAGCATATACGCAGGTTTGCCCGCGAAAAAAATAAAGGATAGACAGAAAGGCCTGCTCAAGCTCGAAAAACTGTTTTTAGAAGAATATAATAAAAGGCAATAGCCCAAAAACTATTTCTTATACCTGTAGCAAGTTCGTTTTTGCCTACATCGCAAGGCGGCTTAACTTTTGATTTTCCTTATTATGGCATCGGCCATTTCCTGTGTGCCTACCGCAGTCGGGTCGTTGCGGTCTGCCTTCATATCGTATGTAACGTCCTTGCCCTCGGCTATTACCTCCGCCACCGCATTCTCAAGTTTATATGCCTCGGCAGTATTGCCGATGTGCCGCAGCAGCAGAACGCCGCTGAGTATCAATGCCGTCGGATTGACCTTGTTAAGCCCCTTGTATTTCGGTGCGCTGCCGTGAGTCGCCTCAAAAATAGCCGCCTTCTCGCCTATATTCGCTCCCGGCGCAACACCCAACCCGCCTACCAGACCTGCGCATAAATCACTGAGGATATCACCATAAAGATTGGGCAACACCAGAACATCATAAAGCTCGGGCTTTTGTACCAGCTGCATACACATATTATCAACAATGCGGTCCTCGAACTCGATATCCGAATTTTTCGCCGCCACCTGCCGGCTGACCTCCAGCCAAAGCCCGTCGGTGAACTTCATAATGTTCGCCTTGTGGACGCACGTTACTTTCATCCGTCCCATCTTCCGGGCGTAGTTAAAAGCAAATTGCACTATCCGCTCCGTGCCCGCGACTGAAATGGGTTTTATGCTTATCCCGGAGTCCTGCCTGATTTGCTTTTTGCTGTGTTTATTCAGCCAGT
Organism: Sedimentisphaerales bacterium; assembly: GCA_049513025.1. Lineage (GTDB taxonomy): Bacteria > Planctomycetota > Phycisphaerae > Sedimentisphaerales > Anaerobacaceae > Fen-1362. The sequence continues at coordinate 22,750 of JBEKWM010000012.1, read as the reverse complement.
TGATAAGCTCAGCCGTATCATCTTTGCCCTTCTCGAATTCGACGCCCGCGTAAAGGTCCTCAGTATTCTCCCGGACTAAAACAAGGTCGATATTCGAGTATTTACTGCGAACACCCTTGTAACTCTTGCAGGGTCTCACGCAGGCGTACAGGTCGAATATCTGCCGCAGATGAACGTTTATGCTGCGAAATCCCGTACCCACGGGCGTCGTTATCGGCGCCTTCAGGGCAATAGCGTTCTTCTTTATCGATTCCAGCGTCGAATCAGGCAAAGGAGTCCCGGCTTTTGCCATCACATCCACTCCCGCCTCGCGGATTTCCCAGTTGATTTTCGCGCCCGTAGCGTCAATACACCTTTGGGCGGCATTCGCTATCTCAGGCCCGATGCCGTCGCCCGTTATCAGCGTAACATTGGTCATAATCTTATGCTCCAGAATTAATATTCCTCGATTTCGCTCGGAACGGTGAGCTTGTCGAACCGTGGAAAACTGATGGTATCGCTCAAAAGGGCTGATGTCAATAACGACCATTGACAAGGTATGGCCAAAACTGTTATCCTGCCCGCTTATTGGACAAGCTGGGAGTGTAGCTCAGTAGGTAGAGCACCGCACTTTTAATGCGTAGGTCCTGGGTTCGAATCCCAGCACTCCCATTTGGAGAATTGGAGGACAGAGGACTGAAAACAGAGGACGGCTAAGCTAACACGGGTTCAAGAACTTCTTCATCGTTCAATTGGGAATCCGCTAATTCGCCGGGCTTGAACGGAAGCGGGTCAAAAAACTTTATCGCCACGCGTCGCAGGCCGCTGTTGATATGTTCCACCCGACAAACCTGACCGGAACGAACGAAGTCGCTGATATCGAAACTGTCATTCACTCGGTAGTATGGCACGCTAAAGCGGGTCGTTATATTTTGGCCCGGATAAGGGCAGCCCTTCTCTGCATAGCAGGTAAAAGCCGCCCCTCCGCTGCAAACATCGACCATTTGTCCCTGAGAAAGTAAACCGGCAAAATCCTCGGCGAACCAGACGGGCCAGTGATATCTTAATCTCTGCTCTCTTCTTCGCTCGGATGTGTTTTGCATCGCCGGTTCCTCAAAAAAGACATTAATGTGTTTGCTTCCTGCGAATCGTCAATTTATGGGGACAGCTTAAGGGAGTGCCAATTGATGATTGATGATTGATTATATAAAGCCCCGTTCCGCTCTAAATAATCAATAATCACTTATCAATAAAAATTGAGGGTGGAGAGGAATGTTCCGATAATCACCGGATGACCTTATCTACAAGGTCAATAAACTGCTGCCCCCGCTGCTCGTAATTCTCGAACATATCGTAGCTGGCACAGGCAGGACTCAGCAAAACCGCATCTCCTTCAACAGCCAAGTTGTTAGCCAGTTTGACCGCCTCTTCCAGTGTCTTGGCGAACCTGACCTGGGCCTTGTTTTGCGGATGATTCTGAATGATTTTTCCTATCGCCCCAGCCGTCTGGCCTATGAGAATGGCCGCCTTGGCCTTTTGGGCGATTTTCACGCCGAACTCATCGAACGGAATATGTTTGTCATAACCGCCCGCTATGATAATGGGGCTGTCGAACGCCTCAAGGGCGACAATCGAACTATCCGGCGTGGTCGCCTTGGAATCGTTATACCAGCGAACTCCCCTCGCCTCGCCCACAAGCTGCAACCTGTGAGGTAGCGCCTTAAAAACAGGCAAACACCTGATTATCTGCTCATCAGTTACATCAAAACGCTTTGCCACGGCAATCGCGCCGGCCAAATTGGCAAGATACGCCCTACCCGGCAACCCATAGACGGCACACATTCCAGAGGGAACCAAATCAGCCGAAAATTTTACGCAAACCCGACCCGCGTCCTTCTTATATTTCGAAAACCATTTACTGCCAACCTCATCGTCGTCATTGAAAATCGAAACGGCCGGCTGATTCGCGTCCGGCTTTTGGTGCTGAAAAATCAGCTCCTTGGCCTTGCAGTAATTCTCGAATGTCTTATATCGGTCAAGATGATTAGGTGTGAGATTCGTCAGCAACGCGACCTGCGGCGCCTTGTCGCTCTGGGCCAACTGCTCAATCTGAAAACTCGACAGCTCCAAAACGACCAGGTCATCTGGTTTTATCCTGCCGACGATTGTCAGCATCGGCTCATTGCCTATATTGCCCCCCAGCCAAACCTTATCACCGAATCGACTCCGCAGTAAATGCGCAATAAGAGACGTCGTCGTGCTTTTACCGTTGGCGCCGGTTATGCCAATTATCTTCGCGGGACAAAGTTCAAAGAATAATTCGATTTGCGATGTAACTTTTCTCCCGGCCTTGCGGGAAATCTGCAAAAACTTATTATCCAAAGGCACAGCGGGATTAGCCACAACCATATCCGCCTGCTCAAAATCCGCCGGCTCGTGTGAGCCAAGGTGATATGTTATATCCAGCCCTTTGAGTTGAGCGATTGATTCCGCGAGCGCATCCTGTTTTGCCAAATCGGTAACGATTACCCTCGCCCCCGCCGAGCAGGCGAACTTCACAACATCCACCCCGCCCCCGAACCTCCCGAGGCCCATCACCAAAATCTTTTTATCTCTGAAAAGACCTTCACCCATATCTCTATGAGCCAATGCGATTTCTTGCGATTATAACGCTCAGTTACAGCGCGTCCTGAACGGCCTTGGCGATATCCAACTTTGCGTCGATTACGGCCTGCTCGATACACTTCTTCCAGTTGTCGCCGAACTGTTCCTTGTATTTAGGATTCTCGTAAGCGTAGATAATCGAGCGAGACGCGTTAATCAGGGCGCCGTTGCCGTCGTGTTTACAGAACCGGACACAATCCGCAGCCGAGGCCCCTTGTGAGCCGTAGCCGGGAATCAGGAACCACATATTGTCATATTTTTTCCGCAAAGCCGTCGTCTCTTCGGGGCTTGTGCCGCCCACGACCATACCGATATTGCTGTAGCCGGCCTTGCCGATTCGGCCGGGCTTATTCGCTATTTCGCCTACTACCGCGGCAAGTTTCTCATACATTTTTTGCCCGTCAGAACAGGCGCAATCCTGTATGACAGCCGCACCTGGGTTGCTCGCGCGAACCCATACAAAGACACCCTTACCCTGCTTCGTGGCGACATCCGCGAATGGCTCTATACCCTCGGCCCCCGCGAAACCATTGACCGTTATCGCGTCCGGCGCAAGCGTATCCTCAAGACCCGTCAGTTCAGGGTTTTCCAGATGTGCCGACGCGTACGCCTCAGCGGTGTGGCCGATATCGCCGCGCTTCACGTCCCCGATTACCTCAACGCCAAGCTCATTTGCTTCGGAAATAAGTGAATAATAGCTTTCGACTCCCTGCCAGAGATATTTCTCAAAAAACGCTATGTTGACTTTCACCGCCGGAACCATCGGCGAGACAATCCGCAGCACCTGCGTGCAATAATCGAATATCGCATCGACCGCCGAGTCCACGTCGAACTCGTCATTCATATCCTGCCTGTTCGTTATAGCAGCGGGTAGCCGACTATAAACCGGGTCTAAGCCCACAATCAATGGTGTTCGCTTGCTCTTTATCGCATCAACCAGCCGGTCACCAAAATGGTTAGCCATATTATTATAAATCCTTTCTTATTCGATTTTCATTTTTCGCTTTAAGCTACTCGTATTTTGCCTTACTATAACCGCCCGATTGATTTCTAACAAGCTTTCAGTGGCAATAAGATGAAAAAAGATTCAGAGAAAATGAAAAAACCGAAAGTCAAAGCATACTTCTGGATTGCACTTCCGCTTGTGCTCGTGTTACTGGCGTTTGTCCTGGTAACGCACAGACCAAAAAACTACGTCCCGCTTCGAATCGCCGACCAGAACCAAATCAGCATATATCTGAGTCACTATCTGATGCCTACAATTTACAACAACTCCCAGCTTGATGCCCCCTTTGAGGTCGTAATAACTGAAGACGGCCTGAATGATATAATAGCACGCTGGCGCCAGCCGGTAAAATTCAATAACATCACCTTCACTGACCCGCAGGCAATTTTGACGCAAAAGCAAATTATACTTATGGCGACAGCACGAACACGCTATGCCAATCCTGTTTTGACCATCAGGATAACTCCCGCGATAAATTTATTCGGCCAGTTAAATATCCACGTTGACAGCGTATCTCTCGGCGCGGCTGGCATCACAACAGTCGCAAAATCAATGGGCAACAAAGCTTTTACTGACTGGCTCTCGTTCACGGGCACCGAGCCGAACGACATCGCCGCCCAGGTATGCCGGTCGCTGCTGAATGATGAACCGTTTGAGCCGGTCTTCAAAGTCGGCGACAAATCTCTGCGCATTTGCAAAATCAAGCTCGAAAAAAAGAAAATAACCGCTTTTTTGCTTCCTCTTCCCGACGCACCACGACCACTTTCCAAAACCAAAACCAACTGAATATCCGGTCGCTTTATAGGACCATAGCAAAACCGCCCGTATGAAAGTCCGCAATTTCCCCATTATGAGGCGGAAATACCGCACTATCCCCGAAAAAGCCCTCTAAATGCTCAATCCGTCGCAATTTAACAACGATATAAAGAGCATAATTTAAGTTTCAATGCTTGGGGTGTTTTCTATTAATTGAGGACGACGCATGAATACTTTATTGACAGAAAAACCGGGCGTCACGAGTGCTGACGAACGCGACAACCTGCTCAAACAAATTCAAAGCATCAACAAGGAATTCCAGGACTTCGTGTATATCATATCTCACGACCTGAAGGCGCCATTGCGCGCCATAAATGCGCTGACCGAATGGATTGCCACGGATTATGCCGACAAGTTCGACAACGACGGCAAAGAACAGCTCAAGATGCTTACCACCCGCGTAAACAGGATGCAAAACCTCCTCGACGGCGTTCTGCAATATTCAAGAATAGGTCGTGTTACAGAAGACCCGGCTACAATCGACCTCAATCAGCTTTTGCCCGAAATCATCAAGTCGCTTGACGCGCCGGCGAAGATTCATATCACCGTCGAAGGCCGGTTGCCCGTTATTACCTCGGAACCAGCCCGCATACAACAGGTCTTTCAGCATCTGCTCAGCAACGCCGTAAGATTTATGGATAAACCCGAAGGTTTCATAAAAGTCGCCTGCGCTGAGGAAAACGGTTTCTGGAAATTCAGCGTCACGGACAACGGCCCCGGCATCCCCGAACAGCACTTCGAAAAAATATTCCGGCTCTTCCAGACCCTTCAGGCCAAAGACCAGTTCGAAAGCACAGGCGTCGGCCTGACACTCGCCAAAAAAATCGTCGAATTATACGGCGGCAAAATATGGCTAACCTCCACCGTCGGCCAAGGTTCAACGTTCTTCTTCACGCTGCCAAAAACAGACAGCCAAACAAAAACTGATTAAAAAGGGAACAACTATATGAAAACCGAACAAAATGTCTGGACGCAAAAAACCGGTTGGCAACCATCGGCACCCGGAACACTGGGAAAATCAGCACAACTGGTCCTGGTCTTTGGTTCGAACAATACGCTGAGACAATTACCCCTTCTCAAAGAGCTTGCCGGCGTTTACCCAAACGCGCGTTTTGTCGGGTGCTCCACGGCGGGAGAAATTTGCGGAACAACAGTATATGATGACTCACTGACAACCGTGGCGGTGCATTTCGAGAAAACCACTGTCAACGTGTATGAGGTGGAAGCCAACTCCGCGGATGATAGTTTCCTGGCCGGTGAACGCCTCGCAGCACTTGTAAATCCAGCCAACCTGAGCCACCTCTTTGTGCTTTCAAAAGGCATTAATATCAATGGAAGTGAACTCGTCAAAGGACTTGAAAAAAATCTCCCGGAAAATGTGATTATAACAGGAGGTCTAGCAGGAAACGGCCCGAAGTTTCAGGAAACGTTAATCTTGTCCGACGGCATCCCCAAAAATAACGTCATATCGGCAATCGCTTTCTACGGCCATAAACTAAAAATCGGCTATGGTTCCCTGGGCGGATGGGACCCTTTCGGCCCGGAAAGAATTGTCACCCGCTCAAAAAGTAACATCCTCTATGAGCTTGACGGGAAAAGCGCCCTGGAAATCTACAAGCAATACCTCGGTGAACAGGCAAAAGGTCTTCCCGCCACCGGCTTATTTTTCCCCCTCGGTATTCGAGGCCAGGAAGCAACGACCAGTTTGGTCCGCACCATCCTGGCCACAAATGACGCAGAACAGAGTATGACGTTTGCAGGCGACGTCCCCGAGGGTTACCACGCACGTCTGATGAAGGTGAATTTTGAGAGAATAATAGACGCCGCCGCCAAGGCCGCGAAAAACTGCCAGGATACAATCGACTGCCCCAAAGTCGAGCTGGCAATTATCGTTAGTTGTTGTGGAAGAAAGTGGATTCTCAAACAGCGAGTCGAAGAAGAAATTGAGGTGGTCCGCGAAATCTTCGGCAAAGACACCATCCTCACCGGCTTCTACTCATACGGAGAAATCGCGCCGGTCGCGGGCAGCAAGAAATGCGCCCTCCATAACCAGACAATGACAATAACCGCGTTTTCCGAGGTCTGACAATGGATAAAATGCACAGTTTACTTAAGCGTCAGCTTAAAAAAATCTTAGGCTCCGCCGATAACATCCCTGAAGATTTCAAGAAAATAATCGGCGTCGTTAACGAGGCGTACTTCAATTTCGACGCTGACCGGCTGATGCTCGAACGCTCCATCGAAATCAGCTCAAATGAATTACTCGAGGCCAACTCCCAGATGAGGTCTATCTTTCAGGCCTTACCCGATATGTTCCTCAGAATAGACGCCGACGGGAAAATCCTTGAATGCAAAATACCGGCAAATAACGCTTTCAGCCATATCAAAGCCAATGAACTCGTTGGAAAAAGTATATATGTAACCTTCGGCTCCTTGGCTGCACGCCGACTCGAATGGGCCGTCAGAAGAGCGGTAAAAAACAAAACCGTCGAAATCGCGGAGTATTCAGTCCAGAACCAGACAGAACAATTCCGTGAAGCGAGAGTGGTCTGGCTGGGCGATGAACAGCTTATAGTGATTGTCCGCGATATAACAGAAAGAAAGCTCGCCGAAGACCGCCTGCTTGAGAGTCGGCGAACGCTTCAAACGCTGATGAGCAACCTCCTAGGAATGGCTTATCGCTGCCGGAACGACCGCGACTGGACTATGGAATTTGTCAGCGAAGGAAGCGTCAATCTCACCGGCTATCAGCCCGCGGAGCTCATCAACAGCAGTAAAATAGCATACAACCAGTTGATTCATCCGGATGAGTGCGAAAAGGTATGGGATACTGTTCAGGCCGCACTGAAAGAACACAAACCGTTCCAGCTAACCTACAGAATAAAAACCGCTGATGGTGAACAAAAATGGGTATGGGAACAGGGACAGGGCATATTCACCTCCAAAGGCGAACTGACGGCCATCGAGGGTTTTATTTCAGAAATCACTGACAAAGTGCAAATGCAGGAATCTATCAAGGAAAGCGAACGTTTCCTTTCCGAAGTATTTGCCAGCATCCAGGACGGTATCAGCGTGCTTGATACCAACCTTAACATTGTCAGGACTAATCCGGCTATGGAAAAATGGTATGCCCACGCTATGCCTTTGATAGGAAAGAAATGTTACGAAGCTTACCACGGACGCAAAATACGCTGCGACGCCTGTCCTACCTGTCGAACCCTTGAAACCGGCAAAGCCGATTACGAGGTAGTCCCCAAAACAGGGCCGGGCGGAAAAATTGCGGGCTGGATTGACCTCTACAGCTTCCCGCTGATTGATGAGGCAACAGGCAAACTAAAAGGCGTTATTGAGTATGTTCGTGAAATCACCGATGCCAATGCACGCAGGGCCGCCGAAAAAAATCACGCAGAATCGCCAAAAGAATCCGCCGACAACAAAGCCCCTGCTGTGGTAACAACAACATCGGCAGCCGACAGGTGATATGCAAAACACAAATCCAATAATAACCAGGTCGGTGAAAGAGGATGGGGAAGCAATAACGAGGATAGCGTCAAGTATTAAGATTAATTTTATGCCAGCGAAGACGTCGGCCTGACCCTGACCAAAAAAATCGTCGAACTATACGGCGGCAAAATCTGGCTCACCTCCACCGTCGGCGTCGGCTCACCCTTCTTTTTCACACTCCCAAAATCTCAGGCCGCCATCGACCGCCAAATACCTCAGCAGGCCCAAACCTGACCGTCGCAATACCACCAAACACATCCCCAAATACGCCATAATTCCATAACCCCCTTCAAAAAAACACCTTACAACTATTATCAACCGGCTATCCTCCCGCCGGCAATGCCCAAAAATTCCGCAGAATCCCAAAAAAAATTATTGTTATTACCAAGCCGGACGATTACTATAGTGCCTTAGTGTGCGAAAAATTACGGCTGCCCCGTATTCTCGGGGAACATAGTTAGGTGCGTTAATGATTTTTGCAGGATCTGCTTACAGTGCGTATTAGCCGAACAATTGCTCGGTTCGGCGAAGGTTTCGCGCCGATTGTGGCCGGTATGCAAGGGTTTTTGCTCCAGCGGCGGCTTATGAGTCGGGTTGTTATACAACTTTGGGTTGAACTACGGAGGCACAAGATGTAGTGTTAAACCGACAACAACCTGGATTTGTTGGGCCTGAAGCGTGGATGTGGAAACCGGTATGGTTTCCATTTTTTTTCTCGTTAGAAGGAAGCAAAGGCAAATGAATCAGGAATTACTGAGAATAATTGAGAACGTAGCCAGAGACAAGAATATCGACAAGGAGTCCATCTTTACCGACCTTGAAGAATCTATGGTCTCTGCCATAAGGAAGCATTTCGGAACCCCTGAAAGCGAAATCACCGTCCAAATCGACCGGGCCACCGGGCAGGTCGCCGCCTTTATGGACAAGCAGCCGATTGATATGAAACAGCTCGGTCGAATACCCGCCCAGACCGCCAAGCAGGTTATGATTCAACGAATAAAAGCGGACGAAAGAGACAGCATCTATTCCGAGTTCGCCCAGCGAAAAGGCGATATTGTCAACGGTGCAGTAATTCGATACGAAGGCGGCTCTCTTGTCGTCGGGCTGGACCACCGCACTGAAGCGTTTATGCCCAAGGGCGAGCAGATAGTTGGACAAACGAACAGGCCGGGCGAAAGAATCAGATGCCTCATTCTCGAAGTCAAGGAAGTCTCGAATCAAATTAAAATCATCCTCTCAAGGACCCACCCGGATTTCATTCGCCGGCTCTTTGAACAGGAGGTCCCGGAAATAGCCGAAGAAATTATTGAGATAAGGGCACTGGCCCGCGAGGCCGGCTACCGCACCAAGGTCGCCGTCGCTTCGCTCGACGAAAAAGTTGACCCCGTCGGCGCCTGCGTCGGCGTCCGCGGCAGCCGCATAAAAAGCATCGTCGATGAACTGGGCGGTGAAAAAATTGACATCGTCCGATGGAGCGATTCATCGCAGGTGTTCATCACAAACGCTCTTATGCCCGCCAAGGCCAGCGAAATAGCCCTGTGCTTTGAACTGGGAAGAGCAACGGTCGTCGTGGAAGAAGACCAGCTCAGTTTGGCAATAGGCAGGCACGGCCAGAACGTGCGGCTCGCCGCCCGTCTCACCGGCTGGGACATCGATATCCTCACGCCCGACGAATACAATCAGGGCATTGAACGCCTCACGAAATGCGTTAAGAGCACCGAAGGCGCCGATGAAACCCTCGTCGATAAACTGATAGCACTGGGCATAATATCTATTCTCGATTTGGACGATGTCGGCGCCGAGCCGCTGGTAACAGAACTGAATATCAAACCAGACCTTGCGCAGCGACTCATAACGGCGGCTGTCGAAGAAGCCAAAAATATGGCGGCTGACGCCAAACAAAAACAAGCCGATGAATTATTATTGAAGGAACAGTCACAACCAAAACAAACTGAAGAATTGCTGCAGGAACAACCACAACCAAAGCAAGCCGAAGGATTGATACAGGAACAAGCACAACCAAACCAACCGGCGGACAGCACAAACCAAACCTGATATAGTGGAGTGCCTTAGCAGTGGCCATAACAAGAGTATATTTGTTAGCTCGCGAACTCGGAGTATCCAGCACCGCCATAATGAAAAAGTGCCAGGATGAGGGACTGGATATTAAAAACCACATGGCCACTATATCAGCGGGACTGGCGGCCACAATAAGGGAATGGTTCAGCGAGGGAGACAATGCCACCGCTGTCGAAACCGCCGATAAAGTTGACCTCGAAAAAGTCCGCGTAAAAAAATCGAGAAGTAAAAAACCAGCCGAAGCAGCGCCTCCCCCTGCTGAAACACCGCAGGAGAAAGCGGTCGCTGTCACTGAGATTCAGGAAACTCCGCCGATTGCGACGCCGGTTGTGGAGACGCCGGCCGAGCCAATACCTGTCGTCGAAAAACCCGCCCCGTCACAGCTACGGCGTGCCGTCGCAAGAGTGGAACCGCCAAAGCCGGAACCAATCATCCCGGCAGGCCCAATGCTCGAAAAACCTGAGCCGGCCAAGCTCACAGGCCCGCAGGTCGTGCGTATCGAAAAGCCGGAACCAATGGCGGCCCTGCGACGACCAAGACCAAAACCACGACATGATATGCCCGTAACCTCCCCGTTGATGGCTTCCAGGGTGATGCCCTCCAACAGAGATAAGGATGCCGCTGCTGTCAAGGACAAGAATGAACAACTGGCCGCGAAAAAAACAAAAGAACGAACACACGGACGCAGACGAACGGAATATGAAACTGAAACCGTCAAGAAAACCAAGCTGATAACCCAGCGACGAGAGCGGGACTTGGAGGAAAGACGTGCTCGACTGGATGCTGCCAGCAGCGAAGGACTCCGACTCAGACCCCTGCGAAAAATAACCGCAAGAACGCGACAGGAAAGTGCGGTGTCCGTTGTCAAACCCGCCTCCGCCACGATTACCGAACCCATAACCGTCAAAGGCCTTGCCACGGCGCTGGCCGTCAAGGTCTCAGACGTAATAGCCCGGCTGATGAAGCAGAATTTGATCGCCACGGCAAATCAGACCATTAGCACAGAGGTCGCAGAGCTTATCTCGCTGGAACTCGGCACCGAACTGCACGTCGAACACAAGGCCTCGCTCGAAGACCAGATAAAAGCGGAATTCGAAAACAGACCCCGCCCTAACCTCAAAAAACGCCCCGTCGTCGCCACTATGCTCGGACACGTTGACCACGGCAAAACGAGCTTGCTGGACAAAATACGCTCCACTAACGTCACCGCCGGCGAAGCAGGCGGAATCACCCAGCACATCGGCGCATACCAGGTAAACGTCGGTAAGGGCAAAGTGACATTCCTCGATACGCCGGGCCACGAGGCGTTTACGGCTATGCGGGCCAGAGGCGCAAATATGACCGACGTCGTCGTGCTCGTCGTTGCCGCCGGAGACGGCGTTATGCCTCAGACCATCGAAGCAATACATCACGCCAAGGCGGCCAACGTCCCCGTAATCGTGGCGCTGAACAAAATTGACTTACCCGGCTGCGACATCAACCGCGTTTACGCTCAGCTCGCCGAACACGAGCTGGCTCCCGTCGAATGGAGCGGGACAACCGAAGTCGTCAAAACAAGCGCCACTACAGGCCAGGGCGTCGCCGACCTCCTCGAACATCTCGACTACGTAGCCGAACTGCTCGAACTCAAAGCCGACGATACCATACCCGCTACCGGCTGGGTCGTCGAAGCGCATCTCTCACAAACGCGTGGCCCCGTCGCAACACTGCTAATCAAAGAAGGGGTTATGAACAAAGGAGACGTAATTCTCGCCGGCTGCGGCTACGGCAGAGTAAAAACAATCAAGGACGGTTTCGGCAAAAGCGTCAAGTCCGCAACAAGCTCAACCCCTGTGGAGATTGCGGGGTTGCAGTTCGTCCCCAACGCCGGGGATAAATTCTACGTCCTCGACGACATCAACAAAGCCAAAGCCGCCGCCGAAGAAAATCAAATGCTCCAGAGAGAAGGTTCTCTTGCCAGGAAAACCCAGATTACCCTCGATAACCTCTTTAGCCAGATTAAAGCCGGCAACGTCAAAGAGCTTAACCTCATCCTCCGCGCCGATGTCCAGGGCTCGGTGGACGTACTCACAAAATATCTGTCGGAACTGAGCACCGCCGAAGTCAAACTAAAAATTCTGCACGTAGCCACGGGAGGTATCACCGAAGGCGACGTCGTCCTTGCCGAGGCATCCAACGCCATCGTCATCGCCTTCAACGTCGTGGCAGACGAGCACGTCTCCAAATTGGCCGAGAAAAAAGGCGTCGATATCAGGTTCTACAACATTATCTATCGCATAACCGAAGACCTCCAAAAATCAATGGTCGGCCTGCTCGAACCGGAAGAACAGGAAAGAACCATCGGCAGAGCCGTGGTCAGGACCACCTTCAAGGTCTCAAAAGTCGGCACAATCGCCGGTTGCTATGTCAACGACGGCGTCGTCAAAAAGAACGCCAGAGTTCGCCTGATACGCGATAATATCGTCATACGCGACAATATGGCCATCGAGTCGCTCAAGCACTTCAAAAACGACGCCAGCGAAGTAAAGGCCGGCCTCGAATGCGGCATTAAAATTGCCAGGTTCGACGATGTGAAAACCGACGACGTATTTGAACTTTACGAAATCCTCAAGGTGGCGAGAACCCTTTAGCAGGTTTCGCTCTTATAATTATGCCCACGAGAAGACAGGAGAAAATCGCACGTGTCGTCAAAGAGGCGGTTAGTGACGCGATAGCAAATCACCTCAGCGACCCACGAATAGAAGCATTGGTCAGCGTCACAAGGGTCGAGGTTTCGGCGGATATGCGCATCGCCAACGTCTATCTCAGCATGTTCGGCGGCACAGAGACCGCCCAGAATAAAACCTTCGCCGCGATTCTCCACGCCAGAAGTCGAATCCAGGGGATACTTGCCGAACAGATTCAAAGCAGGTTCTGCCCCGTTATCAATATCCACAGAGACGAAAATTTCAAAAAGTCGCTTGAAATTATGAAGCTAATCGACGGTTTGGCTGCTGAATTCAAAGACAAAGATTCCGTTGACCAGGAGCACGACTGATTGTTATATTTGGTTGCACGGTCATCCTGCCTGCCCCCTGCATGTTGTAGGCAGAGGGCCGTGTTTACGCGGGCTTGAAGCCCGTGTCACAGGACGCCTATGAAAAACAGTAAAGAATACTCAAAAAAAATCCAAAAACTATATCGCTCGCTAAAACAAAAACCGGGCAGGCACGCCCCTGTCGAGTTTGATGAGCCGGTTGACGCCCTCGTCTTTGCCATCGTAAGCGAAAACCTCACAGAATCGCAGACGCAGGCCGCGATAAAAAAACTCAAGGACTACTTTGTTGACTGGAATGATTTGCGGGTGGCCACTGTTGAGGAAATAGCCGAAGTCCTCGGGCAGGATATGCCAGCGGCACGCAACATTGCCGCCGCGCTGGTCGGCACGCTTAACGCCGTATTCGACAAACACAATATGCTCAGCTTGCAGTCCCTCCGTAAATTAGGTAAACGGCCCGCAAAACTGCTTCTCGAAAAGCTCAGCGGCGCAACTCCCTTCGTCGTCGATTACTGTATGCTTACGGCCTTGCAGGGGCACGCCATACCGCTTACGCCCAAAATGATTGAGTATCTAAAGACCAGCCAACTCATTAACGCCGAAGCCGGCTATGAGGAAATAGAAGGTTTCCTCGCCCGGCTGATATCAATCAAAAACGCCTATGAATTTTATTCGCTCCTCAGGCACGAAAGCGAATCGCCTAAGACACACACCGGCAAAACGAAACAGGCAAAGAAAAAATAATTGCAAATTACCCTATTTTCCGAAAGAACTTAAAATGCCGCAGGAAATTTTGAAATTAGGTATCCCAGCCGGAAGTTTACAAAAGGCAACCATTGAGCTTTTCGCAAAAGCCGGTTTCAACATCACCGAATCCGACAGAAGCTATCTGCCGAGTATCGACGACGACCAGATACGGCCGACAATGCTCCGCGCTCAGGAAATGAGCAGGTACGTCGCCGATGGCGTCCTCGACGCAGGCCTAACCGGATACGACTGGATAATGGAAAACGCCTCCGACGTAATCGAGGTCTGCGAGCTTGGTTACAGCAAAGCAACAAGCAAACCCACAAGATGGGTACTGGCCGTCCCCGAAGAATCGAAAGTTCAAAAGGTACAGGACCTAAAAGGCGGCATCATCGCCACGGAACTCGTCAACGTAACCAAAAAATTCTTCGCCGACAGAGATATCAACGTCAAAATAGAATTTAGCTGGGGCGCAACCGAAGTCAAAGCCCGCCTCGTCGATGCGATTGTTGAGCTTACTGAAACCGGAAATTCTCTCGTCGCCAATAACCTGCGAGTAATAGATACCGTTATTACTTCCACAACTCGTTTTATCGCCAATAAACAGGCCTGGCAAAACAAATTCAAAAAGGAAAAAATCGAAAACATCGCCATCCTGCTCAACGCCGCCATTAACGCCCGCAGCAGGGTCGGCCTCAAAATGAATATCGAGAAAACCAATCTCGACAAGATATTGAAGGTGCTGCCCGCGGAAAAAAGCCCCACTATTTCATCCCTGGCAGACCCCAATTACATCGCCATTGAAGTGATTATCGACGCCAAAATCGAACGCTCCCTTGTCCCCGCTCTCAAACGTGCCGGTGCTTCAGGAATTATTACCTATCCCCTGAATAAGGTGATTCATTAGCAGGTAGCATATAGCGTTTAGTTTTTCTATCCGCTATACGCCATACGCTAAACGCTACTTGGTTACCCTGCCGAGGTATGAGCCGTCATCGGTATTGATGCGCACCATATCGCCGACTGCTATGAAAGGCGGCACTCGTATCTTCAAACCCGTCTCCAGTTCCGCGTCCTTCATCTGGTTGGTTGCCGTCGCGCCCTTTGGCTGGGGCGTCGTTTCCGTAACAGCTAATTCCACCGTCTTGGGAATTTCGATACTGACCACGTTGCCGCTGTTCAGCATCGCCGTCAGCATCGTATTGGGCTTGAAAAACTTTATCAGGTCGCCAATTATCTCGTTGGGAACCGTTATCTGGTCAAACGTCTTTGAGTCCATCAGAACGTGACCGCTGCTGTCGGAATAAATGTACTCCATCTCCCGCTTATCCAAAAAGGCCTGCTCAACTTCCTCCGTGGCGCGTAAACGATTCTCAATAATGGAGCCGTCGGAAATCCTCTTGAGTTTGGCCTGAACGAACGCCCGCAGGTTGCCGGGCGTCACGTGAGCAAACTTGGTGCAGATATACAACTCACCTTGCATCTTAATGGCCATACCAGGCCGCATTTCACTTGCCTTCACAACGTTCTCCTAATTTGCAATTTCATTCAATAATCAATGAATGGTTTATTTTAGCGGTAAGACCGCTTGTTGGTCAAGTGTAATCGCAACGAATCATCGACAATCAATTACCGATTATATATCCGCGTAGTATAAAAAACTCATCCGAAGCTAAGTTTTTGCGAAAGTTGAGCTTACAAGCAGCTTACTTCATTGAAATTTGTCGACCTTCCGGTAGTTATGCAGTACAATTCATTTGTCAGAAACGTCTTGGTGGGCTTTTGAAGTCATACAGGAGAGCGGCCTGATGAATGGGATGAATATTTTTGCGGTACGGAAACTTTAGATTAACTGTTGTTTTCTGCATTATAATAGCATTCGATGTTTACAAAAAGCAACACAGTGACAGATTCTGACTCTGCTAATAACTAGGTAATAGATATCTTTCCCTTAGTATAACTTTATTGCCATTACCTAACTGTACGTCTTTTTCAAAAGTGGAACAATTTAATAAGAGACACAAAAAAAGGCGGCGATGAGGATTAGCACTGGGCACACCGTCCACTTCACTCCGCGATAGTCGGATGGTCGCCGCAGGGGTCGCCCAGGACAACTTTGAAGCGCTGACACTCCCTGGGATGCTTAGGACATTCCCATACCTCCCTGCTCCCGACGGCTGGCAGGACTACCGCACCATTAATACAGCCTTAAGGCGGTCACTTTCCACTACCCCCAAACCGTAGATTATAAGACCCTGCCGGCATTTTGAACTCTGTCGATTCTCTGATTAATAACCACTCTAAAAATGACGATTTATACGGCGTAATACAGCATAGAGATCTGTGAATATAACATAAATGTTGTAATACTTTAGTTAAGAGGTCGTAACAATCTTTTTGTAACCGCCACACCCTGTTTTATCAAAGATGAACAATGAAAAGAGGCATGTCCATCATTGAAATAATGGTATTCATTACCGTCCTGATTATCTCAGTCATTGGCACATCGGGCTATCGGTATTTCGCAGCAATGGATATAAGCAGGTCAGATGCCGAGATGACCGCGGGTCGAATAGCTTCGCAACTCTGTGAAAGCTGGAAAGGCATAGGTGGCGGTAGCAGCAGCTATAGCCCCCTGCCCGCAAGCGACCCCTCCATCGGCCTTAGCATAACGGCCTCCACAAGCACCCTCGCCCCCGCAAAACCGTCAACTTTCACGCTGCTCCAAAATGGAGGATATTATAAAATTGTTTCGGACAATAATAGCACTTACTACGCTACTATGTCTTATTACACTGTTAACGGCACTAAACCCACTGACCCCAATCTTGAAACCCTGAATGTTATTGTAAGCTGGCCCCTGAACCCGTCAAGCAACGACGCCACGGCCAATAATTCCTTTTGCTTAACCGATTTACTGGTAACCCATTAGCGTGCAATCGGAAATTAAATAAATATGATAAAAATAAAACCAATAAGAAGAACCGGCATAACACTTATCGAGTTTATGGTCGTATCCGCTCTGTCGACAATCTGTATGATTTCCGTCGGAGTCGTCGTCGTTAACGACCAAAACGCGTGGAACAGCACTTACAATCGGGCCCACGAGTCGACTATGATCAGCAGCCACCTGGCAAAAAAGCATTCGAATCAACTATTCGCAAGGCCTCCTGCGAGAAGTATTTGCTCGACACTGCGGGCCGCTGGGTCGAGGTCTATTACTTTGCTTCCAATACATCTGCAACGACCGACCGTTATGCACGGATGTACGTGGATAACGGCGGCACCTTCTATATCGATAACGGCGTTATAAGCCCCCGCAGCAGCCTTAGTGTAACGCCGATTTGCAGTACTGTGACCAGCTTTTTATTTTCCGGTTCCGGACGCTGCATTCGTATGCAAATGACATTAAGCAATAATAACGATGATGTTTCCTTCATCTCCTCCGCCGTGCCGCAGAATCAATAAAATATGTCTTTCATTAAAATGAGATCGAGGTGTGTTATGTCAGGAAAATTGAGCCAAAATCGTTCGGGTTTCATAAGTTTAATGGCTTTTGTTACCGCGGTAATTATGTTTATAGTCGGTTTAGGTCTGTTGAGTCTCGGTTTTAACCGCCGGATATTTTCCATGCGTGCCAATCAACAGATCGCGGCCCGCTGTGCCGCCGACTACGGCCTTACCAAAGCCGTTTATGCAATGAACCTGCTGCTCCCCGGCAGTATTACCCCACCTCTTCCCACCAAGACCGGCGTCCAAATCTCCGGCAGCAATTCAACATACTCCTATACCGTCACCGGCAGCAATGGAAATTATTCCGTCCAGTCCACAGGAACAAGCGGCTCTATAACGAAAACCGTCCTCTGTGACCTCCGGCTCAAAAGTGCGTTCGAATACGCTGTCCTCACCAAAAACAACTTGAATATTGGTAGTTGCAGCAAAGTTGAATGCCCTGGCTGCGGTAACATTCCCCTTAAAATCGGCACCACAAATAATCCGAACTCTAAGGCTCAAATCACCTTGAAGCCGAACTCCGAAGTCGATGGAGACATCCTCCTCGGGCAGGGCGGCATCCCCTCTTTAGTTATAGGCCCTGGCGCTACCTATGGTAATATCTATGCCGTCGCCACCGACTACGATTTGCCCATGCCAACGGTCCCGAGTTATCTTTCATCTGCCATAAACCAGGGGTCTAAAACCGACCTAACTACTATAACCACTGGACAATACACGGACCTCACTGTGAAAAAAAAGAATCTCACCATCACTGGCGATGTCGAATTATACATAACGGGCAGCATAACCCTTAGTAACTCCGCTAAAATCATTATCAACCCCAACTCAAAGCTGACTATCTATCTTGCCGGCTCGTTAGACGGCAAAAACGGCGCCGGATTCAGCAACAGTGGTGACCCAACCCAGCTTGCCATATATGGACTGGGGTCAGGCAGTATCAATCTAAAAAACAGTGACGAATTCCACGGCACCATATACGCGCCGAATGCCGATGTGGAAATAGATAACGGTGTCAGAGTTTACGGCTCAGTCATCGCAAACGACTATCAACAGGATAACTCCGCCATATTCACGTATGACGCTAACCTGAGAGAAACCACCGACGTAAACTTAGCACGTTTTGTTCCCACCCACTGGCAAGAACTATAACCAGCCGAATGTACTGTGATAACCGGCTCACTCAGGATATCCTTCCCAGCGATATAACTCCGAGATGGGCACTTGCCCTCGCAGGCCTTCAAGTACGATGCGAATCTTCTCCTCCGAGGTGAAATGCCTCCTGGTTGCCGCCCTTATCTTGCGTACCACCTTGTCCGACTCTGACATAACTGGCTCCTTTCCGGGCTATTACAGCCTCCTATCATGGAGCCAAAAGCGTCAATTTTGCAAGTCCCTTCCTATGAAGGGACTATCTCCTTTAACCTCTTACCTCTCTACTACGCTCTGTCCCACTTTACGCTGACGGCGAACAAAACTAATTCCCCCAGAAGACTTCACTTTGCGAGGTGAAAAACTGGTTTTTAATCCATACAACCAAACTACAACCCACAGGCTAAATATCGCGTAAAGTCGCAAAAATTGTAAATCCGTAAAGTTTGTTATATCAATGACTTAAAAAAATCTTAAAAAACGCAAACATTTTATATAACCTATTGAGCCTTAGCCCTCGGTAAAGCGGAAGGCAGGCCTATGTCAAAAAACTTCGTGTTTTTTTCGTGGTTTCTGTGATAAAATCCTCTCCTTTACGTTAAAGTCGGATGAATATTTTTATAGTAGGGGCATAGGTTTGAGCCCATTGACTTGCGAAGGCGCTCAAATCGAAAAAGTTGACTCCAAAAAGACCTAAACTGTGATCATGGCCCCCCGCAACGGTGACAAATCCGGAGTTGGGCAACGGGATATTGTACTGGCGGCCAGAACTGGCTCCCCAAGCGACAATCGAGCCGTCGGCCTTGAGACCCAAACTGTGGTTTTCGCCCACCACGCCGCCCCGGAAGAAAAGATTTATCTTACGCCGAATTTGTCGTGTGTATCGGCGTCGCCGGCCGTAAGCCGGTCGCTTTGAACCCAGGTCGTGCAGGTACGGACAAACTCGAAGACCGAGCCGGTTTTATTGCCGTCAACATAATCAGAAGGACAACCCACAAATATCGTGTCATTTTTTATGGCGACCGACAAGCCGAAATCATCGCCGGCCACAGCCGTCTCATTGTCAAGAAAAACTATCCTCCGTAAAGACACAAATATTTCAATATTCGCATTTCTTGGCGGCGCTGGTGCAATTATACGCGGGGTTAACCTTGCCCCAGGTAACTTTGTTAATCCATCTCAAATCACAATCGCAGTTATCGATGTACTCGGCGGCTGTGCTGTCAAAGCTATAGTTCTGTATGACCCAAAGAGTATGCGGGTCAGTCCATTTACGGTATGCGGAGTGCTGGTCGGCAAAAACAAATGTCGTCCCAACACCATGTCGAGTAGGCGGCGGGTCACCCCAGTGTAAACCAACATTGGCATATTCAAGCCAAAGCGCACCCGACCCGGCATCCGATACGTCCAAAAAAACAAACGTCTCGGCGGTTCTCTTAATCTGGTTTCTGAGGGTGAAAGCCGGGTTATTAGTCGGACTCGGAGGAGGATCACCGGCCAGCGACTCAGACATTTGGTATGTTGACTCCTTGCCTTTGTCGGCGACGGGGCACTTGTAAATCTTGTAGTCCTTGACATACTTCCATATCGTCCCCTCCGCGATAGCATGCTGCCAGTCCGACAGATTAGGATGGCCGGAAGAGAAGGCCTGATTCTGCTGAGTAGCCCGGGTCATCGGCATAGTATGCGGCTGCACATGAACCGGCTCAACAAAGGACGGCCCGGCCTTTACCCAGTTCCATGACCACCATATATTGCCGTAAGGCAACCTTTCACTGTTGTCGTCGCAATACATATACCAGGCAATGGCCAACTGCTTTTCCTGGTTAAGGCAGACCGCCCGCTTGCCCATTTCCCTCGCACGGCCCAGTGCCGGGAGCAATATCGCCATCAATAACGCTATGATGGCAATTACGACCAGAAGCTCGACCAGTGTGAACCCGCCGATACGGCGCCCCTTAGGATTGCTCATAGAATGCGATTCCAATAGAAAAATTGATCCGCTTTAAATCACCCACTCTATTATCGGCCTGACTCAGGCCACAGTTATCTATTTTATCAAAAATATATGATGGTTTGCAATGAACTTTAACTGTACGTCTTTTTCAAAAGTGGAACAATTTAATACCTGGCACATTTCCGATTTAGCTCCAGATCGTTAATAATATTATTGGTTATTATGATAACGGCAACTTATTAGCTAACCATGGTTTTATTTATGACGGGACAAACTGGACTACACTTGATCATTTACTTGCAACAAACACATATCTATTTGGTATCTCTGGCAGCAATGCTGTTGGTGCTTATATAGGCTACGATAATAAAACCCACGGCTTTGTCTACACCATCCCCGAACCCGCCACGCTTGTACTGCTCGGCCTCGGTGCGACGATGGCGAAAAGAAAACGCAGTTAAGCCGGTCCATAGAATCTTGTAGAACCACTGCCAGAGAGGGTTTTGGGCTGTAGAATCGACGAACTCAACTTAGGGTGAGCCATAGGACATCTTTCTCAGAACCAGCCCCAGAGTATCGCCAAATCCCCCTTTTTATCGTGTCCAAAAACTCAACCCATGCCAGTTATTTCCTTTTTTATGGGGTAAAGAAGTTCATTTTTGCTTCAAAAACAGGGATTCTCCTCTGCCCTTATTTACCGTGTTCGCCCGATATTACATAATGGAGAAGCAGTAAATTTCAACTTTTTTCTCTTGACAGGCACCGGTACAAGAGGATAATCAAAATCGCCTTTGCTGGGGGGCAAAAGGCAACTTGGAGAAGAGTATGAGAGAAACAACACGTCTTATTCTGCTTACATAAACATCTGTACGCACACAGTGCGCTAAAACTTTTATAAGTATTTTGAAGGGGAAGAGAATGAAAGTGTTAATGTTTTTGGCGGCCCGAAAAATGTCCGCTTTCCCAAGATCTTGTCCGTTGTGGAACCGCGCCATCGGTGACGAAATGGCCTCGATGTTAAAGAACGCGCCAAGCCAGTTGGCTGAAGCGGTTGCCGCAGGCGGCACCAGCGGCGTGTAGCGTAAGCCGGTGAAAACTGAAACAGAAAACATAGTTACAATAATCTAACGAGCAAATTAGAAAGGAATGATCATGCGTTACCACTCAATTAAACAAATCGCGAGGTTGTGCTTGCTGGGTGCGGCTCTGGCTTGCCCATCCATAAGTCAAGCTGACCCCTACACCATCGCTTCAGGATGGGATTTGTTCACGACCGCAACACCGCCCACGAAGTTCGACAATATACCATTCCAAGGTGTTTCCTTGGGGACCTTTGATTTTGGCGGCTCCATTGGCGTCCAAAACGTCGGCAACACCGACACTATAATGTACCGGCCTACAAAAATAGTTGGTTCTTCCGGCGGCACAGTCCCATTTACGGCGCAATTGGTGGGTTTGCAGCTCGAGAGCGTAGGCCCAGTCAGTATAGGTGGTGGTCCTGTGGGCGAGTACTTCTTGACACTGCAAAGCTTCCGCGGTGGTGCGGCAAGCACTGACTCCGGCTTGATGTATTTTAATCCGGACAACGCTGGCGGAACTTTCACCGATACGTTGGATGTGTACTATGACCTGAGATACGGGAACCTGATAGGTCCGATTGTGGCCAGTGGCGAATGCGTGCTTCCTCTGGTTCCTCCTGAGGGCACTAGTGGAGACCCCTGGACTCACAACGGGAGTTACCCTCCTGTGATCCAGAATGTGAACTACCTGCTGGACGGGACCGACACGACCAAGGACTTCTGGCCTGGTCCTCCTCCGGATCCGGATTACGACGTGCACTCCGACGGCTCCGCAAACACTCATGCCGTTCTTGTTATTCCTGAACCATCAGGCCTCGCACTGCTTAGCTTGGGCGGGCTGGCATTGCTAAGGCGGCGGAGAGGAAAAACTGATTGACGATTTGCGATTTTCGCGGTTCAATAGCTGGAAGGTGTTAAGCCATGAGCATAGCTTAATTCTATTTCAGAACCCGCCACGCTTTTGCTACTCGGACTTGGTGCGGCGATAGCGGCCATAAGGCGATAAATCTATCTGTTTTTCTTTACCTGTCTGGCTATAAAGCATATAATGAAAATCGCCTTTGACCGGGGATAAAAGGTACAAAAGCTGGGTTTCTCCAAGTGTTTAATATCGGAAGTGTAAGTTTAAAAGTTTGTAGAGAATCAAGTGGGGTCGCGTAAAGGCAAAATTAACAGGCGTGAGTTTATAAAGGGCGTCGGCGGCGCAGTCGCCGCAG
>JBEKWM010000011.1:0-115101 GCA_049513025.1 Sedimentisphaerales bacterium | reverse complement strand
TTAGGGCCAAATATTGAAAGGGCATTTCCATTTACAGCTACTTCAGGAGGCCCTTATTATCTCGAAGAAATTCAAGTCGCAGTATTTACCTTCCAGCTATCCGGAGACACATCGGCAAATTTTACTATCTATACTGACAACGCAGGTAAGCCGGGCGAATCAATAGCATCTTTTGAACTGGAGAGTTTAACTATGACACAACAGGTTCTGACAATACCGGCCACAGAAGAAACTATTCTCAATTCCGGTGCTTGTTATTGGATCGCTGGGACTGCACCTGTAGCATCTATAAATTGGAACCTTGACAAAACTGCCTTGGGTACAACCGCCTATAGGGCTAATGAAGGTGATTGGGTTGTTCAGGCATATTGGAATGTTGGGGCATTTGCAATTCTCGGCTCTCCAGTCCCCGAACCCGCCACGCTTTTGCTTCTCGGCCTCGGTGCGGCGATTGTTTCCAGAAGACGGAAATAGAAATCAGTCAGATTTCAATTCGTCCTGGATATAATAGTCATAATTTCCTGCTTCCATATAACTAATGATTGCCTGCACTGTTTCAACGAACACGATGCATCCTGCCTGAGTTTCTACCTTATCTGTGCTTTGCTTTAGTTGAGGCGTTAATTCTTCATATTTGGCCTTGTTGATGAAACGCAAACCGAGCAAGGCATAAAGCTTCCCCGCCGGCGAGCCTCTCGAATAAAGCTCTTCTAATACAGCAGAAGCATCATCTCGTTTCATTATTTTACAAAGGACAATCTCTTCCTTAGGGACAACACCAGCAGGTCCCATTCGACCAACGAGGAAACATTGCGACTTTTCAAGCATCTTAATGGATTCTATGTTGTCAAAATGATCATAACCGGAAGTTTTCGGTGGATTCTGTGCAGAGTTACATCCAATGACTAAGAAAAGTATGATTATTTGCAATATCAACTGTTTCATTTTGTGCTCCCCTAATAGCCATTTTATCATAGGAACCAAGGGTAATAAAAATCCGCCCGGTTTTCAAGACCTAAAAGGCAGGATTTGCCCACCGCGGCTTGCTCGCCTGCCTGCCCTCGCAGTTCTTTGGCGGGGGTCCGCCGCAGGCGGATTTATCGGCTTAAAACTCACAGGACTTGTCCGCCGAAGGCGTGATTTATCCGCCGTTAGTATGGCGGATTTTACCATTGTGAAAAAACAGGGGATGGGTAGAATTGAGGTCAATTACAGAGGGAAGAACAGGTGGTTGTATCTTAGGAGGTCAAAAAATGAAACAGAAGAATATCATAATATATGTTTTGACAACCCTGGGGTTTGCGATTTTGTCCGCTGTGGTTGAAATGACGAGTTACACTCTACTCCAGGTGCCTGCTCCTGCAGGTTTTGGCCCCAAAGATTTAGTCCTCATGTTTCCGTCAAAAATCTTATTGGCTTTTATATTTATCTTTATGTTCCGATTATCTGCCGGCTCTAAACTTGCAGAAAATGGCCGTCTTTACGGACTTCTATGGTTTCTGGGATTCTCGGTCCCGGCAGAAGTTGGTATGTGGCTGGTTTTCAAATATGGAGCAGTTACTTTTTATGCCGGCTTGTTGTCTGGCCTGTTAACTTTTTTGAGCTGGGGATGGATAGTCAAAAAAATTAAACTGCCTTGAACATATAAAGCGAGGCGGATTTATCGGCTGTGGATAACAAAAATAGGTGGCTGTTCCTAGTTTGCTCCCCAAATGTAAAGAGGCGGTCTCTATTTGCGACCGCCTCAGAAATACTAAGTTAATCCTTGTAATATTTTAGGATTGTTCTTGCGCCGTTACTACACCTTCTTTTTTCTCTGTTGTAGCTTCTTCTTTTTTAGGAGGGAAAAGTCTAAATACTGGCGCAGTGAGTGGCGGCAAACACATTCTGGCTATACTGTTTTGTAAGAATTCCCGCCAATATGGCCATGCGTTGTAAATGCCATTTAGATTACCAAACATTTCAACGTTCTCTTGATTTATCCCTTCAAGACTAGGGGCACTATACATGAGAAGGAATGACGCCTCAATCGTGGCAAATTGCTTTTTCTCTTTAGAATCCGCCTCAAAACCTTCCCATTTGAATTTAGCGAGAACAATAACCCGTTTAGCCTCAGTATCCATGCTGGATTCCGCTGAATAGTTAATATCGAAAGCCCTGGATTCAGCCTTTATGAAGCGCAGTTGTCTACAGTGACAATCAAACAACATTACGCTCTCAAGCTGCACA
Organism: Sedimentisphaerales bacterium; assembly: GCA_049513025.1. Taxonomy (GTDB): domain Bacteria; phylum Planctomycetota; class Phycisphaerae; order Sedimentisphaerales; family Anaerobacaceae; genus Fen-1362. The sequence goes on along the minus strand of JBEKWM010000011.1, from coordinate 112,872 downwards.
CGATCGGAAACCTTTATGGCTAAAGCAAAATCTGTTTTACCGGGCTTTTCTGAGATGTTGTTCTGATTGTTACTTTTGATTTCTTCACTCATAATCAACCTGCCATTCTGATAGAGTAAGGTTTCTCAGATGTATCATTTTGCCCCGACGTTGATTCTCGCTGAAACCATACGGTCGTGAACGCCCCATTAATATTACCGTTAACAACCAAAGGTTCAGCATTAACAGTCATCTTCGCATCGAGGACCAACAAGATATCAGCAACGGTTCTTAACGTCATGTTAGTACTGCCATCTAAACAATGCGTTACTGCACTTTTGCTAATGTTGAGGCGATTAGCAAGATCAGATTTCTTTAATCCTTTTTTGCTCATGAGCATAGAAATCAATTCTGTTACATCAAAAATAAGTTGTTCCTCACAATGTAGTTTCAAGAGTTGGGCATTCTTTTGAAAGTCCAATCCTAATTCTCTGAATATATCGCTTGTCATGGCTTTTTCTCCTTTCATTTCTTTTGTTGACTCAAGTGCTCATTCATAATTGCCACTGCAAGATCTATATATCCTTGCTTCGTCTTCTCCGTGTCTTTCCTGAATCCATTTGTCAACACCCAGCAATTTCCAGATTGGAAACATAACAAACGGTTGTGATCGGCTCTTATTTCCCAAATTGGTCGACTTTCAAGCTTTTTAAATTTCTCTACATTCCAAACTTTTCCCATATCGAGCAGTTGCTTTAAGATATGAGCAATCTTTAATCGCTCCGGCTCAGTCAAACCCTTAATGAATTCCTCTGCCGGATAACTTCCATTCAATCGGCAGGCGTAATCAATATTACATTTACTTCCCTGCAACATTTATACGTTCTCATCGTCAATTATATTCGATGAATTATCAAAAAGGTTGAATTATAGCTCAATTTTATTCGAAGTCAACTAAAAAATCAAGCGATGAGTGAGTTTTTTTTACTGAAACCTCAATTTTGGCGTAAAAACGCGGCTTGCCGATAAAGTTTTGCCTCATGGTGAGGCCATAAGATTAACTTGGTCATGTCACAAATAGTAAGGTAAACAATGGTAAACAATGTTTTTTAGTGTAAAAACAAGGATTATTGCGTTTTTGTGCCTTTTCGGGGCCTGTTTTTTGCGTGTTTTTCAGACAGACCTTTAGCTGTAACCTTTTGCGGAATAAGGACATAAAACAGGACTAAAAAAGTCGCATAAAACACTTGTATCAAACAGTTGTATGATACAGTTGTTATCCATTTTCGCGCAAGTGTTTTTTGCTCAAATCCAAAATTCTTAAAATTTTTTTTATTCCTTTTCCCACAAGAACTTAAGCACATTTCGAGGCATCCCCAAAATCGGATTTTTCGTCAAAAGCGCGCAAGTTCGCGCCAATTATAGAGGGACCTTTGTGGGTAACTCAGGCGGGCAGGCACAACTGATATTAAAAATCAAAATGTAAAATGCAAAAAGACAACGCAACACGTAGCGAAGTTTACCCGCCATAGTGTCAATGAAGGCGGGCGCAGGGCCTGCTTCAGAAACTCAAAAAGGCTTGTGCTGTTCGGCTGGCGAATCTGCCATACGATACGGAGCGAAGCGACGAGCCCGCTTCGGAAATGTTTCCGCATTTTTACTTTTTTATGTTTAATTTTTGATTTAAGGAAGGGGAGGATATTATGTCAACTATCCAAATCAAAGTTCCAAATTGGCTCGACATTATTTTCGCGTGGCCGGTGACGATTTACCGGCAATTGAAGTTCGGCTACACTTATCGCAAAATTTACTTGGACGAAGGCAAATGGACAATTCTTGACCCCGGGGATTACTACCATTTTGCCGGCTTCAAATGGTGTATCGGTGGATACAAAGATAAATACTATGCCGTCAGGGGCCAAATAATCGGTCCTGCTGATATAAAAATTGTGCGATTGCACAGATTGATTATGAATGCCCCCGACGGCATTCTTGTTGACCATAAAAACGGCGATGGGCTCGACAACCGAAGGGCGAACCTGCGATTAGCAACGCACTCACAGAACCAGTGCAACAAGCGAAAGAAAGCGAATACATCATCGCGGTTTAGCGGGGTTTATTGGGACAAGGCGAAAAGAAAATGGGTGGCTCGAACCAAGTATCAGGGAAAATCAATATGGTTAGGCGTATTCGACTCAGAAATCGACGCCGCCAGAGCATTCGATGAGGCGGCCAAGAAATATCACGGGGAATTCGCCCGCTTAAACTTCACAGAAGAAACCCCTGTGTCCTGAGCGAGGTCGAAGGACGAGGTTAAACTTTCCAGAATCAGCGTGCAGCGTGTAGCGTATAGCGGACAGTGGGGGCAAGCGTTAAGAAATACTTTGGCCTATTCCTTAACGGGGAGCAGCATAAGGCACGATGCGCTTAATTATGCTAAAAATAGTCCAAAAACTATTAAGTTATAGGACGTTCGCGATGCGATTAATTATACTTAAAAATAGTCCAAAAACTATTGACAAGCTATGGTCAATTATGGTATAGTATCCATTGTAGGGCTGGAGGCCTTACGACAGTAGTAGGGGTATAAAGAGAGAATGAAGTACGAGGGGTAGAAAAGGCGAAGATAACACTCCTCCAGTTCACCAAGTGGTGCGATTTTATTCTCCTGTAACATTTACCCTGCACGTTCTGTCTGTCCATCCATAGGGAAAAATTAATTAAATCAGGAGAAACCCTGGTTTGGCGTGGGACCGTTCTGCGCCGGTTTTCTCCGGGTAAAATTTAAGAGAGAGAGAAGATGAGTATGAATAGGTGGGTGAGAGGTTTTGCGGTGGTCGTTTTAGTCGGTATCGCACTTACTTCTACAGCAAATGCGACGCTTCTTGGCACTGTAAATGTCCAGAATCACAATAATGATCTTTCTGACATAGGCACTGTCTGGGGTGGCGGCCTGTCCGATGTAACCGGTTACACGGGCGTCTATTCGTGGACCAACGCAGGCGGCACCGGTCTGGGAACGGAGGTACCCAACTGGGGCTTCTGTATAGAATTGATCCAGGGACCATATACCGGCTGGCAGGATGTTGTTCCCCTCGACGAAGCGTCTACGCCTATAGGAACCACTAAAGCCAACTACATTCGCGAGCTTTGGGGCAGAGATTTTGACCCTGCCTGGGCAACCGGCGCAAACAAACAAATGGCAGAAGCATTCGGTGCCGCTCTATGGGAAATTATTTACGAAACCGACTCCACGTGGGATGTTACCAGTGGTACAGGTTTCCATGCCACAGGCATCGAACAGGCAGCCACAGCCAATCTCTGGCTTAGCCAGTTGAACGGTAACGTGGCGTATTTTGCAAATAATCTGTTCGCAACCAGTTCACCTTACGGTCAGGACTACTTAATACAGATTCCCGGGCCGGTGATTATCCCCGAACCGATGACTGTCATTATGCTCGGGTTGGGCACTCTATCCATAGTAAGAAGGCGGAAAGCTTAAAAGTCACAAAGATATTCGTGTGCAAACAAAAGGGCTCATGCAATCAGCGTGAGCCCTTTTCTTTTGTGGCGGGGGTTCAAACTCATTATGCGAGAGAAAACGATACCGCCAGGTGGATTGAGGTTAAATAGTTTGATTTTGTTGTTGAAAAGGGCTGGGCAATAGTGTAAAAGGTTGCGGATATAAGGCGGCGACTGCTATGGTTCATAATACGAAGAAAAAGGCGCTGTACGAAGTGATGGGCAGGGCCGGGGCGAGGCCGGGCTATGAGCAGTTGCACCCGAATGGCACGGCAGGGCAGGCCCCTTCGGCTGGTTCGACCCATTCGACGAGCTCAGGGCAGGCAAGCTCACCACAGGCAGGGCAGGCGCAAGGTGTGGTACGGTGGACGATAAGGCCGAGCGTGGTTCAATTTAACGCGGGCCGGATAGAATTTTCGATACCGTATCAGGTTGGTATAGCGGTTGTGCTGGGCGTGCTGCTGACAGCAGTGGTATTATTCAGATTAGGTGAGCGGGTTGGCAACAGAGAGGTTGCGACGAAGGCACCGGCGGCGGCAAAGCCGGCAGAGTCAAGGCCGGTGGCGCCGAAGCCAGTAACGCAGGATACGCCTGTTGTAAAGCAGCCGACGGCGCAAGATACCTCCGCCGCAGCGGTGGTGGCTAATCAGCCGGCATCAACCCCTTCGACCGGCTCAGGGCAGGGCGGCAGGAACCGGATAGTATTGAAGATATACCAGGTCCGGTCGCATTTAGAGCCGGCGAAAGAGTACTTTGACAAAATGGGCATCGCGACTGAGATTATAGAAAAAAATAACTGGTATTATTTAGTAACTAAAAACAAGTATGATAATCCCGAAAAAGCGGGGACCGACGGTAACCTGGCCAAGCAGAAGATAATAGAGATTGGCTCGGGATACAAGGCGCCGGTTGGGTTCGAGAGTTTTGGGCCGAAGCCATTCAGTGACGCTTTCGGGATGAGATTTGACGAATAAGTTTTAGGAGAAGAATTGATGTCGATTGACCGGTCGTTGAAGTTGAAGGATGCACTTGTGAGACACCGCAACGTTTTGACGCGTGCGGAGCGAATAGACCGCCTGAAGGACGAGGATAAATGGGAAGACGACAGGTCAGTGCTGGGCCTTCCGAAAGTGTCGCACAGAAAAGCCCGCGCGAAGAAGGCAGAGAAAAAAGAAGTGGCTGCAGAAGGAGCAGTGGGTGTGGAAGGCGCAGTGACGGCAACGCCGGGTGCGGAGCCGGCGGCGGCAGGCAAGGCAGCTCCTGGAGCGGCAAAGGGAGTGCCAGCCAAGGCAGGAGCAGCTCCAGCAGCAAAGGCAGCAGCCCCGGCTGGAAAGCCCGCCAAAGAGGCAAAGAAGAAATAGAACAGGTAACTGGATGATATTTGAGAAGGCCGGTGATTTGCCGGCCTTTTTTTATTGTGTGGTTTTCAGGATTTGCGCCTCCGGAGTTTCAGCAGAAAAGGTACTGCCAGAGACATAAATAACACAGAAGCCGGTTCAGGCGCCGTAGCTGGTATCTGGAAGGAAATGCTACCGGTCATTGTTCCTGCAATAATAACGGAATTGGTTATTGACCCGGAATCAGCGGCAAAAAACAGCACAGATGAGTTCTGGTTTGCGGGGATACGGCTGTTGAATATGTAGAAAACGTCATTTTGCTGAATGCCGGCATAGATCGGCTTGATGTCGTCTGCGGAGAAAAGGAAATAATCGGGAGAATAAGCGGTAACGCCGGAATCCGGACTTACAATGAATCTGGCAATATTGGAGGACTCTGCGGCGTTGAAGATTTGGTAGCAATAGAAGAACTGGTCGGGGAAAGAATCGGACCATGGGAAATAGCCGGGTGAATAGACGGCGTAATCGACGTAGCCATAAAGCTGAGACGCAGAACTATAGAAAGAAACTTGGCCCGAATCGAATGTCTCGGTGCCATCGTAAAAGGCGGCGCTGGCTGCGGAGGATACGAGGAAAATAGCAGCCAATATCGCCGATAAGCATCTGGTATTCATAAGCTGTGTTACCCGCTTAAAAAACAAAACAAACAGGTTCTACGAGGCGCAACGCCTTCGTAAACACACGCTCATTCTCGCTCTTTTGAAGACCTTCTCCGTTTCTATTAGTGTATCCGAAATAGCCCCGAAAGTCAAGGGAATTGAGTGATTGCCGAATGTCGATTGCCGATTTTAACAAGGAACGGCAAAAAACCTCGTTTTTACGCTAAAAACGCAGTCATATCTTGTTGGCTAGGGTTTTTGAGGTTGGCAAAGTTGTGAGGAAAACAGCGATTAAAACTAGTGCGGCATTTCCGGATTTCGTATCCTATCTGCAGTTTTGCGGGTTTGGATTTCCTTTATTTTAATAGGATGGGATTGCAGTATAGTTTTTGTAATCTCTTTTCTCAATTTATGCACATCTCGACTATTGATGAATATCTGACCTATGCTAAGTAACTCATAATAAATAGCATTTTTATTCGCTGTTATTACGCTGTTGCGCACATTGTCCATTAATGTGTATTTATGCTCTAAATCGTCACTGACTTTTCTTTCGCTGTCATAATGAGCCCCTCCAAGCTTATTGGCTACATATTTTATCACCTCTTCGCGGTTGATTGGGGTGCCCTTTATTACAAAGCTTGTTTGTTTTAAGAAGGCAGATAATTTAATTGGGGAACTCTTGCCGTGATTTTCCTTGCCAGTTTGATACATCTCCGTTATTTCTTTCTGGCTAAGGGCCTTATTCACCATCATTGCAGATTGAACAGATGCCCCTTTATATGTTGCTCCTCCACACTGGTAAAACGCAATTTCTTTTAAGTTTTCAAAATGTTCCAGACCGGAAGCCATAGGAGCCATAATTTCAATTTGCATTTTAAACATACCAGATGCTTTACCTAACATACGGTCAATTAGCAAACGACGAAGTATAGTGCTGGTTAACCTGAGAGAAACATCATCGATGTCTTGATTCCATTGTGTAAATAGATAGGTCAGGTCTTCGTTTACTGTTTCTAACAAACTAATATCCATGCCGCTCATATGTTAAGAACCTCTAGGCAATTTAAATAAGTTTACTTTTGGGTTAAGTCTAATTCATCAAGTGACAGGCTGGTAATTTCCCAGTTTTTAAATCTAGCCACTAATATGTTAGATTTGGATGAGTCGATAACCGAAGGAATCAAAAATAACTTTTTGGAAATCGGCTCAGTTCCGTCTGCACGACCCAAAAGAACAGGTATCTCTCCTGTCCCGGGGTTGATATTCACTGAGATTTGGAATATTGGCACGTTGACCATAATACTTATGATTGGTTTGTTTTTTGAGAGAACTCTCGGCTTGAGTACGGTTGTAAAAGTTCCATCGCCGAGAGATGTATCGTTAGGAATGTGAATCTCTGCATATTCTATCTCAGGACTTCCTCCATGTTGACGATGTTTAATTTCCGCCATAAACTACCAACCTTCCAAGAATCAACGGTTTTAATCAGTTTCACGCTTTAGAATGATTATAGCAGCTTTTCGGAGTTTGTATAGTTCATCGTGCGAGATCGAACGGTTCGCTACTCAGAATTTCACTTGGCTTGGAGGGAAAAGGGGGGTATATTATATGGCTATGAAAAAAATACTTGCAGACAGGATGAAATGTATCGATTCGAGCGGGATACGGAAGGTTTTTGCGCTTGCCGCGCAAATGAAGGACCCGATTAATTTTTCGATAGGTCAGCCGGATTTCGATACGCCCGAAGCGATTAAACGAGAGGCGATACAGGCAATAGAACGGGGCGTCAATAAGTATTCCCAGACGGCCGGCGACGAGGAGCTGCTTGCCAAAATCACGGTGGGCCTGAAGGCGGAATTCGGGTGGGAAAAACAAAAGTTGATGATAACCAGCGGCGTCAGCGGCGGGATACTATTGGCGTTTCTTGCGCTAATCAATCCGGGCGACGAGGTGATTATTCCGGACCCGTATTTTGTGATGTATAAGCACCTGGTAAATATGCTGGGCGGCAAATGCGTATTTGTGGATTGCTACCCGAAATTCGAGCTTGACCCGGGTAAAATAGAAGACGCCGTCACGGACAGGACGAAGATGATAATAATCAATTCGCCGTGCAACCCGACCGGGGCGGTATTCGGCGGCAGGCAGTTGAAAGAAATTGCCAATATTGCCTCTAAGAATAATATTGTTGTATTGAGTGACGAAATATACGAAAAATTCAGCTACGATGGCCCCTGTGAAACAATAGTAAAGTATTGCGACAGGGCGATACTGCTGCGCGGGTTCGGAAAGACCTACGGCGTAACGGGCTGGCGGCTGGGCTACGCGGCGGCAGGGGGCGAAGTCGGCGAAGTTATCGACCAGATGATAAAGATACAGCAATACACCTTCGTATGCGCGCCTACGCCTTTCCAGAAGGCGATCGCCGCGGCGATGGATTACGATACCACGGCCATTGTGAACGCCTACCGTAAAAAACGCGATTTGATTTATGATGGCTTAAAGGACAAGTTCGAGCTTATCAAGCCGGGCGGGGCGTTTTATGCATTCGTAAAGGCCCCGGGTGGCCAATCGAGTAAATTCGTAGAAAAAGCCATTGCGAATAACATCCTGGTTATACCGGGCAACGTGTTCAGCGAAAAGGACACGCATTTTCGCATAAGCTACGCGACGAGCGATGAGAAGATACGCAAGGGCATCGAGATTCTGCACAAAATGGCATAAACAGCGTTCAGCGTGCAGCGGTTAGCGTACAGAAAATTCAGTTCTTAGTTAAATTAGGCGGGAGCGAGATTTTGAATATGAAGAAGTTAGGCCGGATAATGCTATTGGGGGCGGTATTGGTGATGGCGGCTCGGCTGTGCATCAGTGCGGAAGGGGAAGCAAATCTGCCAGTGCCGCCGCTGAAAGGGCCGGTGCAGGCGGCGGTGATTGTCTGCAAGGGGACAATTGACGATGGGCTGTATAAGTCGATAAAGCGAAGAACGGAGATTGCGCTCAAGGGGGGCGTGGATTACCTGATTTACGAGATAGAAACATACGGCGGAGAAGTTGCCGCGGCGGATGACATATCGAAATATTTCATCCTCGAGGTCGCGAAAAGGGCGCATACGGTTGCCTATGTGAATACCGAGGCGATATCGGCAGGCGCGATGATTTCGGTGTCCTGCAACGATATCATAATGCGCGAAAACACAACGATAGGCGACTGTGCGCCGATAACATTAGGCGGCAAATTAGAGGGGGTGGAGAGGGAAAAGGTGGAGTCGTTCGTGCGGGCGACGTTTGCCAGGGCGGCGGAGGCGAACAAATACCCGATGCCGTTGCTTAAGGCGATGGTAACCGTGGGAACAGAGGTTTACAGGGTAAAGAACACAAAGACCGGCCAATGGGAATATTTTGAGACGGAGCAGCTGCCTAAAGACGCCCACGCCTACGACCTTAAGAATAAAGAACTTGTTGTAACCAATAAAGAACTGCTGACACTGACGGCGAGCAAGGCGGCGGAATATGGCATCGCCAGGGCGGTTGTGAAGGACGTGAATGGCGTGCTGAGTTTCCTCGAAAAACGAGACGGAGTCGAATTCAGCGCGGAGCCGGTAAAATTAGAGACGAACTGGTCGGAAGAAATGGTGCGGTGGCTAAATTCGCCGGCGGTTCTGGGGGTATTGGTAACAATTGCACTGCTTGGGCTTTATATTGAGTTTCAGACGCCGGGGGTGTGGCTGCCGGGATTAGTGGCGGTGATATGTTTTGTACTAATCGTTGGCAGCAGATTCCTGACCGGGATGGCGAATTGGGTCGAGGTCGCGTTATTTGTAACTGGTGTGCTGCTGTTGCTGGTTGAGGTTTTCCTGATACCCGGCTTTGGTTTTGTCGGGGTCATAGGCATAATTTTTATCCTGGCTGGATTATTCGGGATGCTGATAAAGACCCCGCCCGGCCAGATTCCCTGGCCACAAAGCGACTATGACTGGAAAATGTTTACAGACCAAGTTTGGGCGATTGGGCTTGGATTCCTCGCGTTTCTGGTTATAGCGGGGATGATATCGAAATACATGCCTAAGACGACGTTGTTTGGCCGGCTGGTGTTGTCCCCGAAGGCAGGGCAGGGGGGGACGGAAGTGAATTTGACTGCGCCGCCTGACGCGGGGAAGATAAATATAAAAGTTGGACAAATCGGGGAAGCGATGTCGAGATTGAGGCCCGCTGGCAAGGCGAGGTTCGCGCAGGCGGTAGTGGACGTCGTGACGGAGGGATCGTTTGTTGACAAAGGGGCGAGAGTAATGATAATGGAAGTCAGCGGCAACAGGGTGGTTGTCAGAGAAGCTGAGCAGGGAAATAGTTGAACAGGAGATTAGAAGCAACAGGAGAACGCTAATGGACTGGTGGCTTGTATTCGCGATTTTCTTGTATTTCGCGGCGGGGGTGCTGATAGTGGCGGAAGTGTTTCTTCCCAGCGGGGGGTTATTGGCGCTTTGCGTCGCGGCCTGCGTGACAGGGGGGCTGATAATATTTTTCCAGCACAGTGCGGCGGCTGGGTGGGCCGGCGTGGTGATAGCGGTGGTGATGATACCGAGCGTGCTGGTGGGGGCGTTCAAGATACTGCCAAAAACAAAATTCGGCAAGAACGTGACGCTTGAGCCGCCCAAGAGAGAATTGGGGGACGGCATATCGGATACGGCGCAGTTGAAGGAACTGATGGGGGCGACGGGGACGGTAGTTACGCCGATGAGGCCGGTGGGGACATGCGATTTTTCAGGGCACAGGGTTGAATGTGTGGCCGAAAGTGGATATGTTGAGAAGGGCAAAAAAGTGCGAGTGATTCGCATGGAAAGCACACAACTGACAGTGCGAGTTATAAACGAGGGACAGGAACAAGTATAAGGAAAGGGCGTCAAGATGATGAGTAATATGACAAGAATCATTCTGGAGACAGCGGACACAACGAGGGTAATAGGGCTGGTCGTTATGGTTATCGTAGGCATAGTGGTGCTTGTGTTTGCGCTGTTGGTGCTGAAATTTGCCCGGCTGTGGCTGCAGGCATATTTTTCGCGGGCGAACGTTACACTGTCGGAACTTGTCGGAATGTGGCTGCGGAAAGTTGACAGCAGGACGATAGTTTTGAGCAAGATAACGGCGATTCAGGCGGGTCTGCAACTGACGACGCAGGATTTGGAAAGCCATTATCTGGCGGGGGGGAATGTGCCGAAAGTGGTGCGTGCCTTAATCGCCGCCAACAGGGCCAATATCGACCTCACGTTAAAGACGGCTACGGCGATTGACCTGGCAGGAAGGGACATTCTTGACGCGGTGCAGACGTCAGTGAATCCGAAGGTAATTGACTGCCCGGACCCCAAGAAGGGCAGAGATACCGTTGACGCCGTCGCGCAGGACGGTATTCAGTTGAAGGCAAAGGCGAGGGTGACGGTGCGCACGAATATGCAACGGCTGATAGGTGGCGCAACAGAAGAAACAATCATCGCCAGAGTCGGCGAAGGTATTGTTACCACAATCGGCAGTTCGATTACATATAAACTGGTCCTGGAGAACCCGGACAGGATATCGAAAGCGGTATTGAGCAAGGGACTTGATGCCGGGTCGGCGTTTGAGATTCTGTCGATTGATATCGCGGACGTGGACGTAGGCGATAACGTCGGTGCCCAATTACAGGCGGCACAGGCGGAAGCGGATATGCGACGGGCAAAGGCCGAAGCTGAAAAACGCCGCGCAATGGCGGTCGCCAGAGAGCAGGAAATGAGGGCGCTATTTGTGGAGAACGAGGCGAAGGTGCCGCTGGCGATGGCGGAGGCATTCATCAAGGGCAATCTCGGGATAATGGATTATTACCGGATGAAAAATATAAGCGCGGATACGTCGATGAGGGATTCGATTTCAAAAGTTGACAAGAAGTAAATAAGTAGAAGACGGATAACAGAGTACAGAAGACAGATACTGTGCCAGCAGGATATTAGGAAATAATGAGCTATTGGTTAGACAACGTGTTGGGCGCCGATGATGACGGGAACAATCTAAGCAAGTTTGCGCCTCTTGTTATCTTTTTCGTGATATGGGTTTTCGGGGCGATTGCCAAGGCCAGGGCCGGCAAAAAGGGCGTGGAAGAAAAGCCAACAGAGGGCAAAGATAAACACCAGCCCGGCTTTGACGATTTGGCGAAGAAAATCAGGGAGCGTTATTCGTCGGCAAAAGAACAGGCAAGAAGGGCGGCAGAGCAGGAGGAAAATGAACAATTTCAGTCCCCTGCCACGGTACCTCAGCCAAAACCGGCAATCCCACGCAGACCTGAGTCAGTACCGGCCAAAAAACCCATAGCTCCCCCGATGTACTCCCAGGAAGGACCGACGCTTAAGGTTGTAGATGGCCTGGAATGGACAAAGGTTGGCACTCCTATAACAGTCGATAAGCCGACTTTACAAAAAGTCGAACCGGATTTACACAAGGTTGACGCTATCACATCTGAAAACGCAAAAGCTTCAGGCGAAGTGGAAATTCATCAGCAGCATCCATATCTGGCGGAACTGGCGGAGCAATACGCGACACAGGACGGTTTCCGCAAGGCGATTCTGAATTACGAGATACTCGGCCCGCCTTTGGCCTTGCGAGAGAAACTCGGCCCACATTTGGTCTTGTGAGAGTAGATTTATTGTTGATTTCTGATTTCAGAAACGACTATGCCTGCCTGTTTGAAGACAATATCGAACGTCTCATAATATATGGTAGGTGGTCGGGTTAAGTATCAAAACTGAATATTATGTGACGACGGTTGCTGCAACGCTTTTTTTGTGTATAATCGCTTTTGTGCCAGCGGCGGCGTGAGCTATGTGTAAACGCTGGAAAAAAGTTACCGGCGAAAGCAGAAACGGTTTGCGGTCTATCTGATTTTGGATAGTGTCCGAATATGCACGACCGAGAAAACGCAGATAACTTCCGGTAATAAACCGCAACAGGTTAAAATCCTGTCCGCTGGCAGGCATTATCAAATCGCAGTTTTCCTCTCTCCTTAAAGCAGACACGCGGGCAACTGCTGCATACAGTTGTCCGCGGAATCATACAATTCAACTTTTCATTATTATGCCAGCGATGTGACCAAGATGCCATCTCATTGGTGAGCGAAATCGAGCAGATACAAAGGGCCTGTTCGGCGCAAAGCTGGCTCCTGTTTTCATCACCCTCCTCCAAAGTCGGGTCAAAAATATCACTATCAAACTATGACCCGATTTTGAATCATCCCCCTGCAGTTTTGCAAGGGACAAAACTAATCACGGGGGTTGCAAGGTAACGATACAATGGCAAGTCAGGGAATGATGCGTCAAAGTCGAAAGGACTGGTTTTCGGGTGTGGCCAGTCCTTCGCTATCATAGTTTTCTCCCCTTCGTGCGGATGGGTACACTGACCACCCCATCCGCACCTCCTAAAAATAATTGATTGTCTCCTATTGAATTGAATCATGGTGGGGCGAGGTTTTTCTTTTCTCCTCCCTCCTGGCCTCGGCCCCACCAAATTTTGTAAACAAGTTAGAAGTGAGAAGTTAGAAGGCAGAAATATGAAAAATCCAAAATACTTAAAAAAAACAACGATACAAGCGATATCCCCACATAATATTCTCCGCATTGATGGCGCAATGCACGGTTGCAGTGAGTTTTGGGAAATACTTGGGGTTTACCTCGGCCCAACGGGGACAGAATCCTTAGTACAGGTGCGGTCGTTGACAAAGACGCCGAATTATGAATGTCCTCGGCCTTATATTCCTGTCGGTATGTTAGCGGCAGCGATTGAGAAAGCAACGATTAGAGTATTTGCCCCGATAGAAGAGACAACTTTTCGAGGTGGCTAGTAAAGAATTAGTGAAATTCATGTAATCAGTGGCTAAAAAGATGATTAAAAAAATTCTGGATTGTATTTGGGCAATTCTTGAGGCCTGCACAAAAAACGGCCGGAGCGAGATTTTGCGCAGGGGGAAAATTCCATTTATAAAATCGCCACAGGCGTGGCCGAGGAAAAAATGAAAACACCACAAGAATTATATAACTGGATTATCGTTGAAATGCACAGATTTCAGGCGTTAAAGCAAATAGCAGAGGCAGAGAAAGCGGAGGGCACGGTGAAATGTTACACAGGGCAAATAGAAGCCCTTGGTACAGTAGCCACAAATCTCGTTATTTATTTTGGTTGTCAATCATCGGTTAATTGAAAAAAGGAAAGGATTCCGGGGATGGAGCATCCAGGTGATAAGCGGCAGTTGAAGGAAGTATTGAAGGGATTCTCGAAGGGCGTTATCGCTTATTATAAGCTCTATGCCCAGATAACCGGCAGCGTAACCGCCGGCTTATTATTATCTCAAATCGCCTATTGGTGGTACGGGCCCGCCGGCGAAAAACCGTTCTTCAAGACAAACCCGGACTTTGCTGATGAGCTGGTGATGGGCGATTCGGAACTCAAGACAGCTAAAAAGCAACTCGTCTCGCTTGGTTTTATAGGCGTTACGTACAAGGGTGTGCCGCCGCGAACCTATTACACTTTCAACGAATCTGCGGTTTTAGACGGCATTTCCAATTGGGCGAAAATCGCCCAATTGAACGGGCGAAAATCGCCCAATCATACGGGCGAAAATCGCCCAATTGAACGGGCGAAAATCGCCCAGACGTGTGGGCGAAAATCGACCGCCCGTGTGGGCGAAAATCGACCGCCATATAAGAGTACAGCAGAGAGTACCATAAATAATTCTAAAGAAGGAAATTTTCGGACCGCTCGTTCTTTTTCTATTGAACTCAACAAAATCATCCCCGTCAGTCAAAATCCGGCACAGGGAAGTTCTGACTGGAAGTCTTATGAAGGTGTCGGCAGATGGATAACGGGAATGATTATCAAACGACAGGCCACAGCAGTCCTGTTCGATAAGGTCATACAAATTGCCATCAGGGCCAAGAACGATACAACGAGGCCGGATGTTAAGCCGATAGCCAAGTTTTTCAAGATTATCACGGATGAATTAGGTTATCAACGACACAGCAAAGGCGGCAACGCGCAAACGGTCGGCAATATTATCAGGAAGATGAGAATTATATAGTGCAAAATCAAAACTCAAACATCACCAAGGCGGGTAGGCATGTTGACCAGATTGGCTGGGACAAAGTGCTGACGCAGCAGGAACAGCAGCAGGTCCGCGATTATTTGGATTCAATGGATGAAACTGATCCGCAAAACAGACAGATAAAACTGATTTACGAACTGATGATAAAAACGGGATTGCGCATGGGTGAGCTGGCGATGCTGCGATTGAGAGATTGCCCAGCGTATCTCGGCGTTGAGGCGATATCTGTCTGGCGGGGAAAAGGAAACAAGGACAGGACCATACCAATCAGCAGCCGGCTGCGTAAAGAACTGCAGTTATACATCGATGATATCAGACCCAAGACGATGCCGCGCTGGGCACGAAAGGACATTGGAAGACCGGTGTTTTATAATTTTAAAGGCAGACCATATCTGCATGTCTCGGAAAAAACAAGGGAAATAAGAGGGTCAACAACACTCTATCGAATGATTAAAACAATTGGGCAAGATACTGGACTTGCCAAACAAATGCACCCTCACATGCTGCGACATACCTTTGCTGTGAATGCATTGAGAAACGGTGTGGATATATACATGCTTATGGCACTGATGGGGCACACAAGCATCCTGATGACCGCGAGATATCTGCACCTGGCGGGTGTGCAAATGAAGGGGCTGGGGGAGGTGTTGGATCGTGAATAAAAGTGCTTATATTTTTGCCCTTTGTGCAACAATAGGTCCTGTAACGTTGCAAGGAATTGCAGGATGGATCGCAAGTCGTGATGTGATTGTGGGTTGCGATAGGTGGGTAGTGCAGAGATTTTTGAAAAAAGGAAAGCGAGCGACATTGGCACCGCAGATTTTAAGCAGCAACCGCATTTGCACGCGGATAATGAGGGGGTGACACGACATGTCCACCTCTCAAATGTCCACCATCGAAAGAAAACCGCATTATCGTGTTAAAAACAAAGATTTAACCATTGGCGTTTTTAAACGAATAATAAGGATTCTGAAAAGAAGAAACAACGATTACTGCAGTCAAATGGGTCCTTCCTGGCTCTCGATAACCAAGGCGGTACGCGGCTCGCGCAATAAGCCAAATTTTGAAACGGAAATACGGCGTCCGGTCGGTCGGAAAATAGGACCTCGCTTTGCATCTGTGCTGACCGTTTCAACGACCGTATTGAAAGTAATTTGGAGGACCACGGCATGATTGCAGATGTCTGGATTACGATTGCTGATGTCACTGAAAAAAAGTTTATAGGAGTGGATGTGTCCAAAATAAAAACTGATCAGCAGAAAGGCAATCAATGTCACGCGTGCCTGTGGGCCTTCCGTTGTCATCCTATAGTCAAAAATACCGGTGTCAAACTATGCACATTAGATTTTATGAGAGTCATGGGATTATCGTGGGGCTTAGATGAGATAGCATGAGTGATACGAAAATTAAAAAGCAAAAGGCAAATAATAAAAAGCATGAATGCAAAAGATGCGGACGATGCTGCGTCCAGGTTGGTTTGAACTTTTGGGGAAATTCAGAGCATCCACTTGTCAGACAATTTCACAAAATAGCGGAAAATATTGATAACGGCGAACCGTGCCTGATGTACGCGATTATCGATAATACGCCGACCTGCTTGATTTGGGAATACATCGGGAGAAAAGGTTTGCCTGAGGCGTGCCGGGATTATCCATTCAATGAAAAAAAGTGTTTTAGAGAGAATACGCAACGCAAGAATGAGGAGACAAGATGATTGAAGCGGCGTGTGACCCACCATGTGAGTGGGCGGATAAGGAACATACGATTTGCTCGAGATGCGTATGAAAATGAAAAAAGAACATCCGATTCTGTTCAGTGGCGAGATGGTACGGGCGATTCTCGATGGCCGAAAAACACAGACGAGAAGGATAATAAAGCCGCAGCCGGAAAGGGGAAAGCCGTCTGGTTTTTCAATTTTCATATTTTGCTCTTTTGGTGAGTCAACTGATTCAACACCTTATCTTTTGCGGTTACAAACCGCGTTCAATTTGCCGAAGCGGGCCCATCTTTGAGCGCAAAAAGCCGCTGGCTGAAAA
Source organism: Sedimentisphaerales bacterium (assembly GCA_049513025.1). GTDB lineage: Bacteria > Planctomycetota > Phycisphaerae > Sedimentisphaerales > Anaerobacaceae > Fen-1362. The sequence continues at coordinate 96,224 of JBEKWM010000011.1, read as the reverse complement.
CACGTTGCAGCGTATAGCAAAAGGACTTCGCAAATTCGTTATCGAGGCGAAAGAACCATTTGTAATCGGCGTTGGCGGCCCTGAAGGCCAGCGCAAAAACTTCAGCACAAGACAGCCGCTTAATACGATTACACTGGAAAACAACAAGGCCCTTATTGTGCCGTATCTCTCGAAATATCACAAACAAAAGGCAGGCGAAAGCCGTTGTGAAACACCAGTCAAACCAATAGCAACGGTAGATACTTCAAACCGTTTTGCATTGGTCGAACCTTACTTGCTGGCAATCGACCACAAAAAAGGAAATGCCTCTTATGTTTATCCTCCTGAACAACCGCTACGGACGATTACAACTGAGAACCGTTTCGCTTTAATCACAGCGTTTTTGTCAAAGTATTACAAATGCAGCAATCCCTGCGCGGCGATGAACAGACCACTGCCGACGATAACCTCGATAGACCACAATGCAATAGTGACAAGTCACCTCACGAAATTCTACGGGACAAATATCGGTAGCGATATGAGAAGTCCGGTCCCGACTGTGACGGCGACGGGGACGCATATCGGGGAAGTCCGGGCTTTCCTCATAAAGTATTACGGCACAAATATCGGGCAAACACTTAAAAAACCGATGCACACAATCACAACAAAAGACCGGCTGGGACTGGTAACAATACAAGGGCAGGAATATCAAATTGCCGATATCGGCCTGCGGATGCTTACGCCGCGAGAGTTGGCATTGGCTCAGGGATTTCCCGCAAATTATATTCTCACGGGCAAAAGCAAATCAAGTCAGGTAGCAAAAATCGGAAACAGTGTATGCCCACCCATAGCAGAAGCAATCGTGCGGGTTAACGTCAAATTGCAGGAAATCGAAGCGAAGGCAACGGCGTGAAAAAAGACATAATAAAATTCGCAGGAACATGCTTATATGTGGCGATGCTCATTGCCGGCGGATGGTTCTTCGGGAGGGGATATGAATCAGCGTACAGGAACAGCGGACAGCGGACAGAATTGAACGCCGAACGACAAACGCTGATCGCTGAGAGGATTCCCACAATCGAGGAGATACAGCAGCTCATCGGCTGCGAAAAAATAGATGGCAAAATCGGCCCGGAAACAATCGCAAAATGGAACAGGATGGTCTGCGACCAGTACGCACAACCGTATTTCAAAAAGCAAACAATAAACAGCAAAAATAAGGAATGAAAAAATGGCGAAAACGAAAATTGCGGTAAAGACAAGGGTCAGGGAAATAATCGAAAAAACAAACGATAAGGGCAGTCACCCGGCCGTCAAGTTCGATGCCCTCAAATTCAGCGAGGCGCAGATCGGGCAGCTCAAGGCGCTGGCAGAGGGTAAAGATGAAATAACGCTGACAATCGAGTGCGTACAAGAAAAATTGCCGGGGACGGAATAGGGCGCGAAGGATTTGAGATCTAAGATTTGAGAGTTGAAATATGAAAAATAAAATGAACGGAATCGAATCGGCGGTCAAGGATGACCTTTTCACTACAAACGGCAGGGATGTGTTCCGGGTAATGGAGGTCAGGACAAAGACAATCATCACGTTGCGGAACCTGCTTACCGGCAAGACAGCAGAAATGGAGTCGGATAACGATTTTGTGAAGATGCTTGTGAAAATTGTTCAGCCACAAAGGACACAGAGGGCACAGAGTTTTATTGACCCCCAAAAAGAAAAGAAGACACGAAAAATCACAGAGGACTTGGGGATGGGGGAAGGACCGGAGATAAGACGGAGAATTTCAGATTTGAAATTTCAGAAGAACAAGTATCCAGGCGTATATTACAAGCCGGGAAAAAAGGCGAGCACAAAACAGTGGACCGCCAACATCAACCGGACAAAGTTCAAGTGGTGTGAACATTTCGCAACGCAACAGCAGGCAATAGCCGCGCTCGATGCGAAAATCAAGGAGAAAGGGTTTAAACCGATTAACCCTTGTTACCTATCACAAATAAAAATGCTTGAAAAAATGGATTTAAAGGAGCTTGCCGCGGCGACGGAAAACAAGATGCCGACAGGCGGGGAATACAGAGGAGATTTTGTAATCTACGAATGCACAAATTGCGAAAAGGAATTTACGGCAAAACCCGACAAATGTCCCAAGTGCGGACATTTTTCGTTTGTAAAAAAACAGTATGGGATGCCGGTCAGGGACACGGCTAACGAATCGGCAACGTAAAAATAATTAAGAATTTAGAATTTAGAATTGAGAAAGGAAAGAATTATGAAAACAGCGCAAACGGAAAAACCCGCAGGGGCGGACAAAACGAGAAAAGAGGAACTGGTAATGCTTGCGGTGAGAGATATCGAGCCATCGGGCGATAATCCCCGCATCATCGATGAGAAAAGCCCGAAATTCCTCGAACTGCTTGGAAGTATCCGCGGACAAGGAGTGCTTGTGCCTGTAATAGTCCGAAACCACCCGCAACACAAAGGCAAATACGAGCTGCTGGGGGGCCAGAGACGGCTTGCCGCGGAGAAAATGGCCGCAGGACTCGGCAATGTGACCCTGATACGGGCAATAAATTACGGCACAATCTCCGATGCTGAGGCATTCGAGATAACATTCGCCGAGAACTTCGCACGCGAGGACCTGTCCGTACTCGAACAGGGCAGGGCGGTCAACATACTTTTTGACAAATATGATGGTGACACAAAGGCGGTGGCATCGAAACTGGGCAAATCCATATCGTGGGTACTCCAGAGGAGAGCAATTGAGACCAACCTCTCAAAGAACTGGAAAAAAGCCCTCGCCGAGCCGCACCTGCAATACCTGACGGCAAGTCACCTGCAGTTCATAGCAGCCATTCCGCAAAAGATGCAGGATGAGATGCTGGCGGACGTATTCGGTGAATGGGACGACCCGCGAACAGTGGCTGAAATTGAACAGGAAATTAAAGAGATGTGGCGATTGCTGAAACAAGCGCCCTGGGATATGGAAGACCGGCTCCTCGGTGAAATCAGAAAAGGAGACAAGAAAGGCGCTGCATGCTCCGGCTGCCTCGATAGGACGGATGCCCAGCCGGGACTCTTTGATGATACCGATGACCCCGCGGCAATCGCCGATAATGCCCGCTGCCTTAATCCCGCATGCTGGTATAAAAAGATGACCGCATATCTCGATATGAAGAGAAAGGAACTGCTGGCAAAACATAAGAATCTCATCTTTGCGGTCCTGCCGGATGAGGCAGCGCATATCGATTCCAACGAATATAACGAACTGACATCTATTTTCGGCCCCCTGACCAGCCAGTGGAAGGGTTCCGAAGAGGGCAAAAAGGATGCGGTGCCGGCTATGATAGTCCATGGCCCGAAGGCAGGCGAGCTGAGATGGATAATACCGCAAAAACAAAAAGCTGGATCCCCTGTTGCGAACCACAAGAGCAGCAACTCGGGGACCTCCGGCAAGGCCTCCTGGAAGTCGATGGCGGAAAAGAGAAAGATGTTAGACAAAAAACGCTGGTCAGTTGTCATTCGCAAGGTAAGCGAACTTGTGGGCAAGGCGGATATAAAATCGCTGGTCTGCGATAACAAAATATCGACTGTGATGGCGCTGACTGCGACGTTCGGGACGACATTCAATAATTACGGTCTCCATGAACGCCGCGTAAACCAGGACTGGATGAGTTTTGCGAAGCTCGAAAATGAAAAACAGCCGGAAATACTCGAGACACTCTGGCTCAATATCCGTAAAACCCTGTCCCTTAACCTCATCGATGCGACAACACCCATCACGCAGACAAAAGATGAACTCATCGAGGATGCGAAGGCAACGGCCAGGCTGATAGGACTGGATATCGATAAACTCTTCGCCGAGGCCTGTGAGGAATACAAGGAACCGAAATCGTGGGCAAACCAGACCGCTGAAACGGCGGATAGTAAAAATAAAAAAGTAAATGGTAAAAAGAAAATTTGAGAAGGCCTGCGGCCCCATGAAAAATTGCTCTGAATGCAAATATTACGAAGATGACCCGCCCTGGTGCGGATTTTACGAAAACCCGCTCGAAAAAGATGACACACAGGCGGAATACTGTATCCCGGGGGAACCGAAAGATGGATAATAAACGAATCGGCAAATACTGGGATGAAAGTTGGAATCCGATAATAGATTCACGCGGCGGATACCACTGTACAAAATGTTCGCCGGGCTGCGCCAATTGCTGGGCGGAGAAAATCAACCTGCTCAAATTCAAAGACCATCCTTACGATGGGACGCCCGTTGAGTTTGCCATCAGTGAAAAGGTGATGAACGGCAAAATAACGCAGCCGAGGCCGCACACGTTCTTCGTATGCGACCTGTGCGATTTGTTCCATCGGGATGTAAACATCGAATTACAAGATCGAATATTCGTTGCGATGAAAAATCATCCTCAACATAAATTCCTTGTGCTTACCAAAAGACCTGAAAACGCACTTCGATATCACTTTGTCGATCCATGGGAAAATCGGCACTTTATCCCTGACAATGTCTGGTATGGCATTTCGGTGTGTCTCCCCGCCGAAAAGGAGAAAATTGACATTCTACGGAGGATACCGGCCATTCATCGGTGGGTATCGTTCGGGCCGCTGCTGGGAAATATGGGTGAAATCAACCTCGAAGGAATCAACTGGGTCATCATCGAGGAGGAATCATTGGGTTGGAGGCCGGGCAGACCCAGCTCGCCTTCAGGCAACGGCTGGCATAACTGCGTCAAACCGATTGTCGAACAGTGCAAGGCCGCCGGGATCCCTTTATGGGTCAAACAGATTCACTATCAGGGACGGCTGTTGAAAAATATTGAGGAACTACCCGTGGATGTGCGGGTGAGGGAGAGACCATTTTGAACAGATATACGGTAGTATCGAAGGGACAGATGACGCTGGCGGACCTCCAAGTCAATGTCTCCGTCCGTGAGGAGGATGCAAAACGGCTCAAGGCGCAGACCTGGCGGGTGTTCAACCGCCTTAACAACAGAATACTACCAAAAGTGTCAACGGGCGAACTGGCGGAAATGGCACCACAATATAACGCCCGAATTTTCGAGATACGAAAATTTCTTAAAGATTATGGCTACACAGTAAAACGCTTTCACGTTAAAGATGGAAACAATTATTACATGATAGCAAGAAGTTAGACAAGAAAATATGGAAATTTTAGGAACCATATCGACGATACTGACAGTGATCGGGGTGGCCCTCAATAACTACCTCGACCGGAGATGCTTTTATGTCTGGCTTGTGAGCAATACCATCTGCGCAGGACTGCATGTTCATGCCCGAATGTGGTCCCTGGCGGCCCGCGATATCATATTGATGGGCCCGCTTCGGCAAATTGAACGCGGTTTGTAACCGCAAAAGATAAGGTGTTGAATCAGTTGACTCACCAAAAGAGCAAAATATGAAAATTGAAAAACCAGACGGCTTTCCCAAAACAATTTGCTTGTGCGGTTCTACGCGTTTTACAGAACAGATGCTAATTTTGCAATGGGAATTAACCAAACAAGGGGCGATTGTTCTTAGTTGGTGCGCTTTGCCCGATTCTTATTTCAAAGGCCCACATATCGGGGACATAGAAGGCGTCAAAGAACTGGTCGATGAGGTTCATAAGAGAAAAATTGACCTTGCTGATGAGGTTTTTGTGTTGAATGTCGGCGGCTACATCGGTCAAAGCACGCGGAGCGAAATTGATTATGCGATTCAAACAGGCAAGCCAGTCGGCTATTTAGAAAAACGGAAATGGTGAGTTAAGTGATTCATTGCCAAAGATAAACTATAATTTTTGAAGGGGACATAAAATGAACATCATACTTGGAATCGCAGACATGAACATCGCGGACCCGAATACGCTTGGCCTCTTCGGGATCACCGGCGGCTGGCTTTATATGCACTGGGTTTTATTCGTAACCATTATTCCTCCTGCTTACGGCCTGATCCATGCGATTGTTAAGCTCACACCCTCGCAGGAAGATGACAAAATTTTCGACGTTATCAGTAATTACGTCAAAACGGTTTTGACGCTCTTCCATATCAACCTTTAATGAAAGGAAATGAAGATGCACAGGACAAAGATTCTTATTGTAGTGCTGCTGGCGGCGATGATGCTGGCGATGGCCGGATGCACAACATCCGCCCTGACAACAGGCGCCAGCGGAGTGGGAGGCCTCCTCGTCGGGTACAATCAGGCGATTGTAGATGCCAATCAGACAATCCAACAGCTTAATCAGCAGGTCACACTGACCCAGGAACAGATATCCGGCCTGCAGTCGGGACTGCTCGAGCTGTCGAAAGACCCGAACAAGATGGCGGCGTTCCAGCAGATAATCACTATGGCGCAGTCGGGAGGGCTGGTCGATGCCAATTCAGCCGCGTTCGCTAATCAGATTGCGCAGGCGTACTTTAATACCTACACAATGACCGGACAAACCAAACAGTTGATAAGCGAATGGCCGAAGGCGATGACCGGGACAGGCATAATCTCCCTGCTCCTGGCAGGTTATGCGCTGGCGAAAAAGAACGGCTGGATCTGATAACCGGCGGAGCCGGCTGAAAACGGGGCGGGCGGACTTATGGATGAGAAAACCCGCCCCATGGGGTGCGAAGAAAAGTAAAAAGCAAAAAGCAAATGGTAAAAAGCTGAACGGAGTCGAATATGAAAAAGATACGGTTTTTATTTTACAAATCGGGACCGGGGGATTCATGGGTAAGCAGGGCGATCGGTGAAATCGGCTACTTCGCAAATAAGTCGGACTGCCTGAAGTTCGGCAATAAGAAACTGCTCATCAGCCACGAGGAAATCGAATTCTGCGACAGATTCTGGAACCATCGAGCAGACAAACCGGCAGAAGACCTCTTGATAAACAAAGGTAAAATTGGCGGATGCTCCAAGGGCATTTGCTTTTCATCGGCGACACGAGGCAGATTCACAGGTGTCCGGCTTGCGCCATCACTGGAAATCCTCAAACATCCCGAACACTGGCTGAAAATCACGGTAAATGTACCCGATGCAGTCGAACAGGCAATGTTCGATGCCGCAAAATCAATTCTCGGCAGGCCCTACGATTATAAGGGCGTGCTGTTCAAATTGATACTGCCGGGCGGGGAAATCCAGGACAAAAAGAAATGGTACTGCTCCGAGGCGTGCAACTACGCTGCCTGCGAAGGCAAGGCAAATTGGAACAGCAATGAATTCGATGTTACTGACTGGATAAAATGGCATTCTTGCTATTGCAGACATCGTAAATGGTCTCCGATGGCGAACCTGCTGATGATGATAAAGGTGGGATACACCGTGCAAAGCAAATTGATTTGAGGCATCAATGAAAACAGGGACAAACAGACAAAACCCGGCCGCAGATGTTGTTTACGGGACGACGTTTAGACAGGTCTCGCTGGGAGAACTGTGCGAAATATCGGGCATAAACGAACAACGACTTTATGAACTGACGCACGGCGAAGATGGCTGGTACTGGAGATGCTTTCTGCTCGGTTTTGCGGCGCTCAAAAAAGGACAGTTCGACAAAATTATCGAAGAAGATGAAGATATTTAGACACGGATTTCACGGATTAACACGGTAAAAACAGTGTTAATCAGTGTCAAAAATAAAGGATTAAAATAATGACAGAAAATCAGTTATGCGGGTTGTTCGGGATAATTCTTGTGGCTTTCGGCGTTCTTTATGCCTGGCTGTTTTTGAGGCAGGAAAAAATACATAAGACAATGATGGCGAGAATGAAGGTCGAACAGGATAAGCAAAACCAGCTGAACGCCGCAGAGCTGCTTTGCCTGATGAAGAAAAACGAAAAATTGCGGGGCGTTCTGCATAAATATCATATCGGACTGCCAAATTAAGTAATTGACGATTGGCGAATGTCGAATGTCGATTCCAAATAAAATCGTCAATCAGCAATCGGCAATCGACAATTGTTACGGATGGTTGATAATATTAAAAATCATAAATCAGAAATCATAAATCAGAAATCAGATGCTGCTGCCGCCATCGATGATGATATTGTCGTCGGGCAAAAAGCCGCTGCGAAGTTCATCGACGTCGATGAAAAAACAATCCAGCGCTGGCAGAAAAAAGGACTGCCCTGGTCGCTGCGGGACCGCACAAAAACATACCGGAAAAGCGACCTGAAACTGTTCAAAGACAGCGAAGGGGCGACTATCAATCCACACAAACAGCGGGAACAAATATCAGCCGCCGATATTAAGCAGACAAAGGCGCAACTGTTAGAGCTGGAACTGAAGGAAAAACAGGGGCTGCTTATAAGCAAAGAAGATGTTGAAAAAAAAAATATCAGGCAGATTATAACGGTACGGAGAAAATTAGGCGGACTGGGCAGAAACCTTGCGCCACTGCTGCGAGCGGCCGGGGGAGACCTCAAACTGCTCCAGTCAATCGTGAATACGGCGACAAAAGAGATTTGTGACCTCTTTGTTGCTGAAAAGAAACAAGCCGCAAAAGGCACAGAGAACAATAAATGATAATTGCCATTCGCAATCATATCGAAACCTGGTCTGAAAAAGAACGGCAGGCCTGGCGCAGTCCGGAGAAGCTCACCGTGACCGAACTGGCGGATAAATACCGCAAGATGCCGGAACGGTCGGCGTTTCCCGGCCAGTACAAATCATCGCTGACGCCCTATGCGGTTGAAATACAAAACGCATTCTGCGACCCGGAGGTCGAATGGGTGGTCAATATGGCGCCAGCGCAATCGGCAAAATCGACGATAGAAGAGAACATGCTCGGCTTCGCAATCGACCAGGACCCGGGCGACTGCCTGATTGTCGTGCCGAGGGATGCCGACATCCCGTATGTCTCGCAGAAGAGAATCAAACAGATGATAACCGATTCACCGCATCTTGCCCGCCATATAATAGGCGGCCCGCGGCAACTGCAGGGCGATACTTTCAAGCTGGACCGGATGGATATTATGTTCACGGCATCGGGAAGCCCGGCGGGACTGGCGGAACGGTCGGTGCGGTATGTGATTTTCCGCGAGCCGGACAAATATCCTCCCTTTGCCGGAAGAGAGGCCAACCCCATCGCGCTCGCGGTGAAAAGGGCGACTACCTACTGGGACCGCAAATTTGTGATTAGCTGCACGCCCACAACCGAGTGGGGATATACCTGGGTTTACTGGGAGAAATCGAACAAGAACAAATATTACATTCCGTGCCCCCGCTGCGGGGAATACAGGATATGGGTATTCGAGAACCTCCATCTGCCCAAACAGTTGCGGAAGCCGGATGAAATCCTTGCAAAAAAAGACGTCTGGTATGAATGCGAGGTCTGCGGACATAAAATCGAAGAGATTGAAAAACCCAAATTGGTCGCGTCGGGCTTATGGTTGCCGGAAGGGATGAAAATGGATTCCGATGGAAATACTTCCGGCAAGCCGACGCAGACAAAAAGAATATCAGGATATAACTACGAGGCGCTTATAAGCCCGTTCATGCATTGGCCGGAGATTATGGCCGCCTGGTTCGAGGCAAATACCGAAGAGGGAATAATGCAGGGGGCAAGGATGGATTTCGACAACTCAATCCGGGGAACAATACACAAGAAACTCGGAAAACAATTACGGGCCGAGGACGTGAAGAAAAATACGGGGACATTCTCGCGCGGGACCGTGCCGCCCGACTGCATACTGCTCGTTGCAAGCGCTGATTATCACAAATCACAAAGAGGGGTCGTCCGGATCGATTACGAGGTAGCCGGATTTGCGATTGGGATGAAAAATTACGTAATAAATACCGGCTTCGCCGCGAGCTGGAAGGAATACGATGAAGTGATAATAAATTCACCGTACCCGTGGTCGGACGGGACGCCAAACGATAAAAGACCGTGGCTTATTGTCTCATGCTCGTTTGAGGATTCCAAATTTGAGCCGGATGATGTCTATGAACATTGCCGGGTCAGACCGGGATTCAGCCTGCCGATTATGGGCGAGCAGGGACCGCTGAACACGCCGCTGCGGCTGACGGAATTAGAGGCGGCAATCGAGCCGAACATAAGGAAACGACGGCACACCAGGGCGTGGTACCGCGGCATGCAACTTATGCACATCGACACGCATTACTTCAAAAACCTCGTTACGGCCTGGGCGGAACCGACGGTGGCAGAAGACCCTGAAGAGGAAGGGAAACTCAAAGTGATTGCGCCGCCATTGATGCAGACATACGCGGAAATTCCGAGCTACTTTTTTACGGAATTCACCAATGAAAAACTCGTCAAAGTCATCGATAAACGATCCGGCCAGTATAAATATATCTGGCAGCCGGTATTCAACGGGGCACAGACGCACTCGCTGGACCTGCGGGTATATGCCGCGGCGGCGGGGTTTTATAAGGGAATACAGTATTTAAAGCCGGGGGCGATGAAAGCGGCGACGGTGAAATTGTCGGAGATACAAAGGCAGAAAAAAGAAGGGTGAAATTAACCAATAGGTTCCACGGATGGACACGGATAAAAAAACAAAAATATCGACCGAATCGCAGATGCCCATCGTTGGGATTCGCTGTCCCAAATGCGGATGCGCGGACTTCAAGGATGAGGATGGCCGGTCGTGGGAGGTGCTCAACGTGAAAAAAATTCCCGGGGCTATTCGAAGATATATGATCTGCCGCTATTGCGGGCGGAGGGTAAGGACAAAAGAAGTGATAGAAAAGTAATCCCACGAGGTTTTTAACCTGCGAAAATCAGATTTTGTACTACCGGTAGTAATAATTCTCTCCTGAGCCGGATTTCCCTTGTCGAAAGTTAAGGAGTCACCGATTCTGCGGATATGGCAGATTACCTGGCAATCATTGAGGTTCTCGATGCGGCCATCGCATCACAGGTGGCTTACCCGCTGACTATCCAGGTCGGCGGCAGAATGTTCAACAGGACCGTAACAGTCAGAAATCTCGATGATATCATCGCCGCGAGAAAATATTACGCTAATCTTGCATCGATAAAAGCCAGGGGCGGAAGGCCGAACATTGCGTTCATGAAAAACGGGAGCCCGCGATGATAGCGCCTGCGAATGGAAGACGGATGACTGAGGATGGAGGACGGAAAAGCAGAAAAACTGCACCTGTTTCGGAACCGAGGATGCTCTCAGAATCGCGGAGGACAAGGGTAAATACCAAAAGAGTGGCGCCTCTATATATCGGCGGAGGATACGATGCAGCGCAGACGAACAAATATAACTCTGAGCACTGGCTGAAGGCCGATGGCAGGGACGCCGACTCGACAATCCTTTGGGACCTGCGGACGTTGCGAAACCGGGCACGCTACGAAATCCGCAATAATCCGTACGCAAAAGGAATATCAGAGACATTCGCAACCTATCTTATAGGGACAGGGCCGCGCATTCAATTTCAGTCGGACAATCCGGATTTAGACCGTGAAATGGAAGATGCCTTTGTGGCATGGGCCGAAAATTGCGACCTGACAGGCCGGTTGTCACTGACAATGATTTTAAGACAAACCTGTGCACTGGAACAGGATGCCTCAGGTGAGGGTTTTATACTGCTGACCAGCACACCCAAGCCGCGAAAAAATGAGGCGGCATTGCGGCTTTCCGCGATCGAGGCGGACAGAATAGCAACACCGTGGATGAGGCCGGGCGGAATAATCGATGAAAAACTGCGGGACGGTATCGAGCTGGATGAGGATGGCAGGCCGGTGCAGTATTATGTCCTGGACAGGCATCCCGGCGCCACCTTTGTCCTGGCGGTAGGCGCATTTAAGACAATACCTGCCGATTATATGATTCATTATTATGAACAGGACAGACCGGGCCAGACCCGAGGCGTTCCTCAATTTACGCCATCACTGCCTCTGTTCGCTTATCTGCGCCGATTTACACTGGCCACGGTGCAGGCGGCGGAGACGGCAGCTGATATTTCGGCTGTGATGGAACAGGAACCGGATGGTAGCGCATCATATGAGGCGATGGATGAAATAGAACTTGCAAGAAACGCAGTCCTGACATTCCCGCCGGGGGGAAAGGCGTTCCAGTTTAAACCCGAACAGCCGGCGGCAAGTTACGGGGAATTCAAAGGCGAGTTACTCAATGAGATAGCCAGACCCAAATGCATGCCCTTCAATATCGCCGCGGCCAATTCCGCCGATTATAACTACGCATCGGGAAGAATGGACCATCAGATATTTTACAGATACATCAATACCAAAAGAGGCGACATTGAAGAATCGGTCCTTTCAAGGATAGTAAATGCCTGGTACAGGGAACAATCGCTCATCAATTATAACTGGCCGCAGGAAGTTCCTTCCTACGCATGGTTCTGGCCGGGTGATGAGCACGTTGACCCGGTTAAAGATGCGACCGAAAAAGACATCAATCTTAGAAACGGCTCAACAACTTATGCCGCGGTATATGCACAGGATGGCAAGGACTGGGAGAGAGAATTCAAACAACGGAAAAAAGAAAAGGACCTGCTCGAATCGCTGGGACTTACCTTTGAGAATATGTCGCCGGCGGCAGTCGCGGCGGCCCTGCAGGATGAGTCAAACAACAACAATAGTAAAAATAAAAAAGTAAAAAGCAAAAAGAAATAAAGAAGCGGCCAAAGGCCGCATCAATATATTTACTATTTGCTATCTGCTTTTTGCTTTGAGTAATGGAGTTGCGAAATGAAAAAGGATTTGATTAACAGATTAACTCACAGGGACGCTGTGGATAATACAGGACTTACATGCAGGATATATTCACTGCGATTAGATACCCTCGACGAAAAGACACGCTCCATTGAGGCGGTTTTCGCGACATCTGCACGGGTACGTGTCTTTGATATGGCAACATGGAGCGTAATTGAAGAAATACTCGTATTGAAAGGTGGAATATTGCACGATCAGGTTCCTCTGCTGGATACTCACGACCGGTCAACTGTTTCGAGCCAGTTAGGAAGTGCTCGCGGTGCGCACATTGTGGGTGAGGAAATCATAGGCCGTGATTATTATAGTACATCACCGCTATCAGAACATGCCTGGTTGCTGGCGAAGGAAAAGCATCAGAGGGACCAATCAATTGGATACAAGGTGACACGTTCGGTAATAATCAACGCCGGCGAAGAGGCGGACATCGAAGGCGTTCATTATAAGGCATCCGCAGATATTGATTTACGAATTTCACTGGAATGGGAACTGAAGGAAAATAGTGTTTGTCCGATCGGGGCGGACCCGGCGGCGAAGTCGCGTAAATACGCGGGAAAGGATACACAAATGGAAAAGTTCAAACAGTGGCTCGCTGCAAGAGGTCTGGATTATGACAAACTGAGCGAGCAGCAGAGGGCATCGCTGCAAAAGGATTATGATGCCGAAACGGCCCGTGCCGAAAAGATGGCGGACGACGGCACAGAAACAGATGACAAAACCGCCCGGTCCGACCCGGCAAAGAAGCCGGCCAAGACCGCTGAGGCTGATAACAATCAGCGGACATCTTCAGCGACCACCGTGGCAATTGACCCTCAGCAGGCGATTGCAGCCGAACGGCTAAGGTGCTCAACCATCAGGGAGCTTGCCGGTCAGGATGTCCCGGCAGATGTCCTTCAAAGGGCGCTCGATGGCGATACGACGGTCGATGCGTTCAGGACGATTGTCCTGGAACACATCCGCAAGGCCAGACCAAAGGTCAAAGGGCCAGGGTTGGTGATTTCACAGGGTGTTGACAGCAGGGACATAATCATCGACGCCATGCTCATCAGGGCTGGATTCGAGGATACCATCCTGAAAGACAAGACAAACGGCGAGCGACGCGCAGAAGTCGCAAGCAGGCACAGGGACATGAATCTCTTGGATATGTGCCGGTACGCCATCAATCTCGACGGCGGGGATGTGCCGCTGGGCAGGGAAGACACAATCCGTATGGCGTTTTCGACGGCCTCCCTGCCGTTCATTCTCGGCGCAATCGCCAATAAAAGCGCTATGCGCGGCTACAATTTTGTGCCGGCCACGTGGCGGAACTGGTGCTCCATCGGAACATTGCCCGACTTCAAACTCTCGACCCGCGTCCGGCTGACGGATACCGGCTCGCTTGAGAAGGTCGGTGCCGGCGGAGAAATAAAAGAAAGCGGGGCAGAGGAAGAGTACGAACAGTACCGACTGGACACCTATGCCAAGAAGTTCAGCATTACCCGCCAGCAGATAATCAACGATGACCTCGGCGCATTCACGCGGACGCCCGAACGGCTCGGCAGGGCGGCGGCAGAACTGCCCTCGGACCTCGTATATACGCACCTGCTCGCCAACGGCGCCATGAGTGATGGAATAGTGCTGTTCTACGCCACAACGCACCTCAACCTCAATACCAGTGCGGCACTGACGATGGCAACTCTGCAGGCGGCATGCGCTGCCTTCATCAAGCAAAAAGACAAGGCCGGTCGCCAGATTACAATCATGCCTCGTGTCATCCTTGTTCCGCCTGAATTGAAATATACGGCAATGAATCTTGCCCGCAGCACAACCATCGTCATCGCAGGGACACCTTCGACTGAAAGCATCAGGGGCAACTATAACGCCCTGATGGATGATAATCTTCAGGTTGTCGCTGAGCCGAGATTGTCGAACTCCGCATTTAGCGGGTATTCGGCCACTTCCTGGTACGTTACGGGCAGGGGCGGCGAAGTCGATACGATCGAGGTCGGATTCCTCAACGGCGTCGAACAGCCGACAGTCGAGCAACTTCCTTCGCCGGCCGATGTTTTAGGCGTGACATACCGCGTTTATCTGGATGTGGGCGTCAAGGCGCTGGACTTCCGCGGGATGCAGAAGAACAACCAGTAACTAAACGATTGTGGATTGTCAGTTTCGTATTGAGATTTTTAAAAAAAAGGAAACAAAAAATGGAACAGAACCTGATTTTGAAATGTGAATGCGGGCAAGAGACGGAGTTTGTCCGAAAAGGCGACAAACTTCACTATGCTGAAAGGCACGGCAAAGTAAATGAGCCGGGGGAGATGAAATGCTTTAACTGCCATAAGCTGCTGGCGACGCCTGTATCAGCGGAACCGGAACCAGTGAAAAGTAGCCACGAACTTCTCCGCAGTAGGCGGATTACGCGGACATAAACTCTGTGGCTGAACAAAGAATTTAAAATTTAAGATTTGACCCCCGATAGAAGGCCTCTGGGGCAACCATCGAGGGCGGGAAGGAACGAATTATGAACACGGAAGCAATGGCATATCAGCAGGGAGACATGATTGACTATACGCCAACCTCGGCGTGCCTGGCGGGCCAAATGGTCCAGTCGGGCGGAAGAGCTGGTTTGTGCGTGACCGATATCGAGGCGAATGTGAAGGGTGCGATACTGGTCGAAGGGATCGCAAAAATCGTTAAGGCCCAGATTGCCGGAAGCACAGGAGATCCGGTTGGCTGGGACGAGAATGGGGACCCTTACGGCGGGACGGCCGGAACGGGAGCATTGACAACGAACCTAACTGCGGCTGACTTCCTCGTTGGCTCGCTGACGGTGGCTATGGCGGCGACGGATGCCGTCGCATACGTCGAGCTCAATGAGTTTATGCCGAACAGCCCTGTATTCGAGGGCTTTACCTTCGAGACGCTCATCGATAACAAGACGCTCGATATACAGGACGTTGGCAAGGCATTTATCATGACCGTCGATGCCAAGACAATCACGCTGCCGGCGACGGCGGCGGGGCTGGGACCCATCGCGATTATCAACGGCGGAGCGGATGCGGCGGTGCTCATTACCGTTCAGCCAAATGCGTCGGACAAAATAATGGGGCCGGATATCGCCGGGGTGGACAATGCAACCAGAACCAATACCAAGGCAACGGCGAAACACTGGGATTACATTATCATTCACCCGGATATCGCGGGCAACGGCTGGGAAATCCAGAAAATGCGCGGAATCTGGGCGTAGCAGGCAACGCTTTCCCTACAAGGGACGATGAGTTGAAAAAGTAAAGACGTTTGCGCTGTATCGGCAGGGCCGGGATAAATATCGCCGCCCGGCCCAATGCCGATACGAAATTGCGGAATTGCGATTGATAATTGATATTTGGAGACGGCCATTGGCCGCAATGATATGCCGCCGGATAAAGATGACCTCAACAGGATACATAACCGAATAGATGAACTCGTCAAATCGGTTGGTTCAATGGCAACCGATGTTGCAACTATCGCCACCAAACTCGAACTGATGCCTGAAGCGCCGACAAGACCATGCCGGGAGCTCGAAGAACATCTCGAGGAACATAAAGAAACGAAAAAAAGCTGGAAAGATGCCCTGGCCGCAGCCGGCGTTGACATTGCCAAAATAACCATCGTGGCGGCAATTGCGTATCTGATTGGACATGGAAATATTTAGACACGGATTAACACAGATTAACACTGTTTTTTGTTTTCTATGAACTCTATGCCCTCTGCGGCTAAGGAGAAAATATGAGACGAATAAACAAAATCACAATCATCATCGCCGGCGTTATTGCAGCGCTGGCCATCCTCTGGGTCGCATCGGCAATGGCGGATGATAAGGCGCTCACCACCTATAACCAGCTCACCTATATAGGGGACGCCAAATTCGGTTACCTCTATATCATCGATATCACCGCCAATGATACGCAGCCGACCTTCGGGACAAAGACCTGGGCAGACGTCATCGCCAACACCAGAACGGCTGATGGGACCGTTACAGGAACCGGAAGATGGCTCGCGATGCCCAACCAGTGGGCGCTCGCCGAGGTATCCATATTCGCGCACGCAATCAACAAGGCAAACGATGCCAACGCCGGGGCATTCGACGTCAACGCCTTCGCCATCCGCAAATACGGAGGCGTCAAAAAGGTATTTTCCGGACCCGTCGGAATCGGAAACGTCCAGCTCAGCAATAACCCGTACTCGGGAGCTGCGCTGCGGGGAACCGCCGCAGCGCCCGTAGCGGACCCGAACTATAAATGGGCTGATGAAATGACCCTCAGTTACCAGTGGCCGTTAGGCGTCTATAAAGGCGGGTATTCAGGCACAGAAACCTATGGTGATATTCTGCAATTAGTGTTCCCGGTCGCGGGTTATGAATATTTCGGAATCTTTATCAATAATGCAAACTGGACGGTCATAGACCATATCTACATCATTTTGTCCGGCGCAAGCGGCGGATAAAACGAAGTGAGAATTAAAGAATTGAGAAGTGAGAAGTTAGAATTAAGAACTGAATCCGAATCATTTTCTAAATTCTAAATTCTAAACTCTAAATTCAATGAGGTAAATATGATTAAGAGAATTATAACGGCTGCAATAATAATCCTGATGATATTATGCTCATTGGCGCAGGCGGCAAAACTGCCGCCATTATGGCCTATGATGCAGGGCGACCCCTGCTCTAATCCGGCCTTTTACGCCTGGCTGCAAAACCAGATAACAGGCGGCGGACTTACGGGACTTTCGGCCGGTTATATGCCGGAATATACGGCAGGCGGACTTGTCAACGGGCCAACAACGGCAAGCGTATTTACTTTGGATGGCTCAGGCGGGACTCACCAGTTTATAGCATCCGATATAAACTATCCTGCATATTATACGAGGACTGGCGAAAGCAATACGATTGCCCTCCACATTGACCCCAACGGCTCGAATGGAACAATAATCGGTCTTGCCCATTTTAATGGTGATGGTAATGTTGCCCCTTCAACTTCTGCTGATATAACTGCTGCACTTGGCTATCTTCCTTCTGCTCCGAACGATGTTAATGCCATGTTCGCAGACCCAAACAGGTTTGTGAGTTATAACATCATAACATCGACAGATACCCTTTCTCCTAATATAACAGGAAAACTCTATCAGAATGGCACTTATAACAGCTTGCCGACTTATCGAACGGCAGATTCTTTGTTTTGGTTATGGAGCGCCCCATCCCTGCCGGGATATTGCATAAGTACTGGGCCAGCAACGACCGGCTCTGCGTATTGGACAAGAACCAACTCTGACCCGAACGGGAGTTATTCGCCCGCAGGGACAGCAACAGGTCATCCGGTGATTTCTCTGAGCAATAGCCCAGTTGCTATGACCTCCTCTATTTTGAAGGGCGATGGCGCAGGAGGCGCGGTAGCAGGAAATAGTGCTGCGATAGCTGCTGCTGGCGGTGCTTTGGCGAACGATGTCAACGGCTTGCGTGTCGTGGACAGGACTGATGCTAATAGCAGATTTGCGACAGCGAGCGATGTCAACGCTGTTCGTTGGCTGAATATAACTTCCGATACTAATTTTGTTGACAGCAATAATCGCTGGACGTTTACCTGCACAGGCATAACAAAAGATATTAACATAGGCATTTACGATACCAATACGGCGAGAATCGGTCAGCTTTTCTCCCTACGCGATACCAACGATGCCTTTGGTTTTATTGTTCACTTTGACCCCAATAGTACCGTAATCGATGTTGTGAACGGCACAACGATTGCAACGGCAGTGAGAACTGGTGCGAATTTTGGCAGTTGTGATGTTCAGTTTGTAACCCCCAAAAAGATATTCGTTTATTATGCAGGAGCAGATGCCAATGCGATATAAACTAATTACAATCCTGTTGATTCTATTTGTCTGTGGGCAGGCGTTGGCGACCAACTATTATTACATCCAAGCAGATGGCAGCGATTCCAATACTGGTGCAACCGAAGGTACTAACGCCTGGAAAACAGTGGGTCACGCGCTTGGTGCTGTTACATTTCCCGCCGAGATACGGGTTGAGCCAGGCACTTATACCGAAACAACTTCGAAGGAGTTTTACTGGTCAACGTCGAAAGCTCTTACGATTAACGGTTGGAATAACGGCCAAGCAAATACAGACCCCACTCTTGTAGTGCTGGATTTCAATGCGTCCGACTGTATGTATTGGGATAGCGGGAGTAAGGGGACGATTACACTTACAAATCTAACCTTGAGGAATATCAAACCTTCGCCTGGGGATTTGATAGATTTCGGCAGTGGCGATGTAAACGGTGTTGTTAATAACTGTATTTTAGGCAATCCTTCTGATGGCGCTCCATCTTCAGGCTTTTTTCACGGAGGCAGTAACGCTACACCAACAAGGTCTTTAAGCATTACCAATTCAACTCTCCCTGTATCGGGTTATCTCATAGAAATGGTCGGATTGAATGGCCTTATTTTTACAGGGAATACCGCAACTATCACGGGGGCAGGCACGTCGGCTGGGGCAATTTGGATTTCAGGTGTTAATGGGCCGATAACTATTACCGGCAATAGCATCACAGATACCTCGGCAAAACCGACTATTTTTCTTAATCCATCGGGAACGCCTTTGCCGGATGTAAATATCTCTAACAACCCGACGTTTTCCACTGTTAATATGGCTATTTCCGATTATAATGTCAATTCACTCACCGTTAATGGCAACGCCTTTACCGAATCTTCCGCTGGTACAATATCATTGATTCAGCTTGACCATACCAGTGTTCTTAAAAATGTTAGAATCACTAACAATATATTTCATCCCAATTCTACAAACCCAACCATAAATGCTAATTATTCCGCTGGTGCTGCCCCAGATTTAAACAATGTGATTATTACCGGCAATACATTCACTTCGACATTTGGTTCGGCTGGCGCTGCTATTAGCGTAAGCGGCACGAAAAATACAGGGAGCAATATCTTTGTAGCTGATAACACAATCACGCTTGCGATGGGAACGGCGGGTTCGTATGGCATACAAATAGGCCTGGACGGCGGGATTACTGACCCTATTGGCAATGCGGTTATCAGACATAATGTAGTTACTCTATCAGGCGCACAAGCCAAGCACGCGGTTATTGTCGGCAACAATGTCCAGTCGGGCGAAGTCGCATACGATACGGTTATGGGAGGCAACTATCAGATTGTTATTAAGGGACAAAAGATAAATGTTCACCATAACATAGCGAATGGCCCTTGCAGTTTACTTCTGAAAGGTGCATCAAACTGCAACGTATTCAATAACACCTGTCATTCGACGGGTAGTTATGCTTTCGGACTGTCCAGCCAGAATGATGTAGGATTTGGAGTTGTTTATCAGAGCCACAACCAGATATACAACAACATCTTTGATGGGGCTGGCGCTACGTATGCCATTGGAACGGATGCTGATTCGTATGGTGTTTATGGAGTAAGCGATAACTATATCAACTTCAACTGCTACGTTAATGGCACTTCTGGTTTTGCAGACATAGAACTCACGGCAAATACAGCGACAGTAATTCCAGATTTAGCCACTATGAAAGCGGATTGGCTGACGTGGGCAAATCACGGCGTAGTTAATTTCCCCCTGAATGATGTCAATAGTATTTCAGCCGACCCGCGATTCAGAAATAAAGACACTAATGATTTTAGTTTGCTGCCGAGTTCGCCTTGTATAAATGCCGTGCCCACTCTCGATGGCGGCAAGTCAACACCAGGTGCTTGGCAACCGCCGAAACAAAACAGTTCTGTAATTCTGGTGGGGTGGTGAAGTAATGAAGCGACTAATTTTGATACTGACAAAATGGTTATGGCCGGACAAACCCAAAGGCCCGAACTGGTGCGGGATACTATGATGAAGAAACTGCTCATGTCTTTGTTTTTTGTTCTGGTTCTGGCGGGGACAACATCATCATATCCGCTTTCCTGCTTTTGGGGTAAGGCAACCACTGTAAGCGATACCAACGACCCAAACATCGTAGTTACGGAAATGAAATATAAGAAAATACTTGTCCCGACAGGGGATATCGGGACCGACTGGAGGACTAATTACGACTACAATGACAGCGCCTGGACGGCCGGATACGGCGGAGTCGGCTATTGCACAGACCCCTGTGATGCCTATTACCAATGGATTGGCAACGATGTTCTTACAACTATGCACAACATAAACGGCACCTGTTATATCAGAATACCCTTTGAAATAACCTCTCTCGATGCCGTAACCGGACTCTCCCTTCTGATGCGATATGATGATGGATTTGCAGCTTACATCAACGGCACTCTGGTAAAATATATCAATAAGCCAACTACACCGGTGTGGAACTCATTGGCTACGCAGGCATCAGCTGAGACAACCTCCGCGTGGAATACCTATGACATCTCGACCTATGTCAATCAGCTGACTGTGGGCCATAATCTGCTCGCCATTCAAGGTCTGAACGACTCGAATTCAAGTTCTGATTTTCTCATCTGTTCTAAACTCGTTTTGGTGAAATAAATGAATATAAAAGTCACAGGAACACTTGCAGCCGGCACATATCCGCCCTCAGGGACATATAACGGTGAGCCGTATTACCGCCGAGCGGATGGCACTTACGAGATATGGTTTGATTCAGAGGCGGGAATGTGGAAAATCAGCTCGCTGCACGGAGTTACAGAACCCGCATGCTGGTATTCATATGGTGATATAACAGGGGAATATGATATATACGGCGATTTGACGGGACATCCGGTAGTTACATACGATGCCTTCACCGTGACCGTAACCGCTGGCAATCACGTTACCATAACACCGACCGGAACAGTACTTGTCGCAACAGGCGAGGGCCAGATATTTTTGGCAACGCCGGAGGCCGGCTACGAGACACTGTGGACCCTCGATGGAACCGCAATCCTGCAGGGAGTCAATACATATACAATTTCAACCATCATCGCAAACCACACATTAACTGCCTCGGCAGTAGCATATCGCAGCATAAAGGCGATTGTCGAACGTGGCGAAATCAGCCCTCTCGATAACATCCCGCACAGTATGGCGGAAAGGACTGTCATCACGGTCAAAAATGACGCCACCGAAGGAATCCTGTCGGGAACGAATATCGTCTCGGAATCGATATTCGATGACATGATTATATCGCAGGCACAGGCATTTCTGGATGGACTCGGGGCGGAAACGATTACATATTACCCCGCAGGCGATACGCTCGATGTCGGACAAGACAAGGTGAAACTGGCGCTGCGGCCCGGAGAAACACCGACAATGCGAAGAATAACAAATATAATTTCAATCGACAAGGGAATGATGACGCTGGAGATCAGATGACAGCGTTCAGCGTTCAGCGTTCAGGATTCTGTACGCTGTCCGCTGCTCCTGTACGCTGAATATATGAGCGAACCAAGAGTAGGCATAGAAATTAAGATCGACAAGGCGCAGATGAATAAGATTTCCCTGCTCCTGAAAGAAATGCCCGGCGGCATAGAAGAGGCGCTGCATCAGGCCATCAGAAAGACCGTAACAGAGACCAAAAAGGAAATAATCGAACGCGAGATAGCAGCGGTCGGAGTTGCACGCAAATACCTCACCCGGGCAATCAACGCCAGATGGTCGAAAATCTCCGGAATGATAAGCGTACTCGGCAAGAGAATCCCGCTAATCGCCTTCAGGGCACACCGGGGACCCCTTGGCGCTACATTCGAGGCAGGGGGATTGGGATTCATACCCTCAGCGTTCGAGGCGACGATGCCAGGCGGTCATACGGGCATTTTCAGGCGATATTCAGCCGGCTGGCGAGGCCAAAAGGCGCTCGGCGGCGAATTCGGCGGCGGAGTGCCGGCAGAGCTGACTGAAAGCTCGATGGTCGGACGGCTGTCTATTCAGGAAATATTCGGGCCATCACCAGGGGCAATACTCGAACAGGCGCCGGGAATGTTCGAAGGTGTCAAACAATCGGCAGGCGGGATGCTCGAAAGGATGCTCGATATCGCGACGGAAAACCTTATATTCGGCGGAAATATTAAAAGCGAATTGGGAGCATAATAAAAAAATAATATGAATAATCCGGTAATTGAAAATGTAATAAATGCAATCGTGACGGCCATCAATGCCATCACCGCAACATCGAGCGGCAATTATACGCTCCATGCAGGCAGAATCAAACAGGTGGATATCAATAATATGGTGAGCTGGTATCTGGCCGGCGGATGCCCGTACCAGACGGGACAGGTCCTCGTCGGACAGGCAGCGAATAAGGCCTCGGAAAACGCAGCGGGAAATACGAGCACGCGAGACCAGCGGGTGTTCTGCACGTGCTTTGTGTCCCTGTCGGACAAGTCGGATGATTCGCCCGATACCGCAATGAACCGAATCGGCGCAGACATTATCAATAAACTGATGGAAAACGACAGCATCATTCTCGATGAAACCAATGCACAGCTCGCAAGAATCCGACTTGACGATAATCCGTTCGATATGTCAATCACCGCGGGCAAGGGATTCCATACGCTGGATATCGAATTCACTGTGCAGTACGTGACACAGCTGAAAGATCAGTATGTACGAATTTAGAAGTTAGAATTGAGAATTAAGAAACAAGAATAACGGCTAAAAATTGAAAGGGACATAAGATGGCACCGGTAAATCCGTTGGTCAGGGCACTGCATGTAATGAAGGTGATAGCCGAAACGACGAAAGGGACATATCTTGCGCCAACCCTGGCGGGTCATGTATATGACCTCAAGTGCGAATCGACCGCCGAATATATCAAACGAGTCGGGTCAGGCCTGTATATGGGCATCGAGTTCCAGGGCAGGGAAGGCGAACCGCTCGGGAGATGCTCCTTCAAGACGGAACTGAAAGGGGATGGCTCGCATCATCTGGACCCGTTCTGCGCTGTCCTGATGGAGGCGGGCGGCTTCGTAAAGGCGACTGAGGTCTATTCGATGTCCTCCAGCATAGCCGCCCAGAGCACAATATCAATCGCCGTCTGGGAGAACGGCAAAAAGAAGATGCTGCAGGGATGCTACGGCAAAACCAAATTCAACTTTGTCCACGGCAAGCCGATTGAGCTCGAATGCGAGTTCTTCGGATACTGGATTGCGCCAATCGATGAGGCGATACCGACGTGGTCGCCTTCGACAAGAGAACCTATCCTCTTTGGTTCGGGAATGCTGACGGTCGCAACAAACCTGCTGAACATCAGCAAGGCCACTCTCGATATGGGCATAGTCGTAACCAACCTGTCCGGCATTTATTATATCATGAGCAACTACGATGGGCCCATTATCACGCTCGACCCGACCGAGACCCTCGTAGCCACTTATGATTTCCACGGCATCAAAAAGGCGGGGACGGAGGCGGCCATCGCAATAGCTGCAACGGACGGCGTTGACATAATAACCTTCACGTTGCCGAAGGTCCAGTGCAAGGAACTGAAAGATGGCGAACGGGAAGGACTCAAGATTCTCGACTGGACGGGCGAATGCCATCACAGCAGCGGAAACGATGCAGTAAGTATCGCGGTAACGTAATTAGTATATCGTATTTAATATATCGTATATCGTAATTTGGAAAGCGGCTTGTGGCCGCTTCGGAAAAACGAACGACGAGAAACGAGGAACGAATTATGCCGATACCAACGGAACCGGGGACAACATTCTGGGTAACACTCAAGGCCGACAAAAATAAGCCGGCGGAAAAACAGAGACACTTCGAGCTGAGAACACATTCGGCACGCGAGATGCGAAAAATCATCGAGGCAATCGACAAGGCCAGAAACGTCGGGCCGGATATCCGATCCATCGACGGGATTTTAGACATCCTCAAAACCGCCGTCGTTGGCTGGGAAAACATCTGGAAGACCGAAGCCGAAGGACAGAAGACGGAAATCCCGTTTGATATCGAGAAGCTCGAAGATATCTGCACATCATATGAGCTGGGCCAGCTGCTTGCCCATTATGAATACCAGGGATTCACGGCGGAAGAACGAAAAAACTGACAATCGCGGTCGGCCTGTCGTTCGGGGCCGGCTGCAAAAACTGCCCGGGAAATGATAAATGCAGGGACAAGCCGACAAAATCGACGCCGCTTTTCTTCGAGTGCCCGGAATGCGGCGCGGCGGGATGCAAAGAATGCAAAAAAACGGGAAAAATCTATATAAACAAATGCCCCCTGACAATCATACCGCCCGGGACGTGGGAATTTATTGAGGTGGCAACGATGTACCTCGAACACGGACTGGCACCCGTCGCGGGCGGACAATTAGACCAGGCAAAAGGGTTCCTCGATGGCGCGAGGTTCGTTGGAAAGCTAAGAACTTTCTATAAACAAAGCAAATAGTAAAAAGTAAATAGTAAAAATTCGGAGGCGGCAAAGCCGCATAACATTTTTACTTTTTTATATCTGCTTTTTGATATGAGGTAGATGTGGCGAAACACCAGGTAGATATCGTAATACAGGGCTATGACCGAGCGAGCAGAGAACTCTCCGACATCGAAAGGGCGTTCAGTTCGGCATTCACGACGATCGCCGGCGGGTTCGGGGCCTATCAAATCGGCAGTTTTATCGAGGATTCAATCAAGGAATATGCCCAACTTGAACAGCAAATGCTGCGATTAGCGGGTGTTCTGGGTGTAGATGCGGCCAGCGCGGCGCAAAAATACGCGGGTGAGCTTGAAAAACTGACCGGAATCCACGATATGCTCATCGTGAAAGCGATGGGACTTGGCGCACAATTGGGACATCTATCCGGCGAACAATTGCAAAAAGCAACCGAGGCAGCAATCGGCTGGTCAACAATACTTCAAAAAGACCTCGAAACAACAATGAGAATGGTCGCTAAGGCGGCCGAGGGCAATTATATAGGGTTTACAAGATTGGGGATGAAATTCGATGACTGCAGCTCGCAGACGGAGAGATTTAATAAGGTCCTGACCGAAGGTAATAGAGGATTTATCGTAACGCAGGAAATGGCAAAAGGGACACAAGGTCAAATCGACAGGCTATCCAACTCATGGAAAGACCTTAAGGAAAATGTGGGTAATATAACAACCGGGCCAAGCGTATTTGTGATGAAACAATTATCGGGATTATTTTATATGCTGGGGACGGGCAGGACATCGCCAGAGGGACAATATTATCTATGGGGCAGCAAAGTAAAACAACAGACAGAACAATGGAAGGATATAGCCAAAGGGACAGGCGATGCGCTCGACGTCCTCCGGCAATATGTTGATAAGGGCGATGATGCTGTAGAAAAAACGGATGCCCAAATAAAAGGAGCCAAAGAATATACGAAGGCAATGGCGGAACTCAACAGGGAGATTGAAACTTTCGGCGATACGGCGGGCGGAAAAAAATACTATGACCTGAAAATGCTGGGAGTCAATCCGGAGGACCTGGCAAAATACAACAAAGACATGTTCGACCTCGAACAGATGACGAAGGCCAAGGACCTGACAAAAGCAATCGATGATTCCTTTTTGCATATGGAAACCAGTATCGACACCTTTGGCAAGAGCAAGGGATTTACGATGCTCTATGAGATGCTCTTAAAAGGCGCGAAGATAAAGGACATTCAATTCCTAATACCCTGGGCCGAAAAATTACAGGGACTCGAGGATAAGGCCAAAATAAAACCGTACGACCCGACGCCGGGACTGGCGCCGTTCGAGATGGGAAAAATGAGAGGATGGGCATCGCCGAACCAGACAATCAATTATGATGCGCAAATAGCGAAGAGTTCGCAGGAAAGCACATCGCTGCTGCAGCAGATAAAGGTCGTATTGGACAACATACATAAGGCCGGAAGGGTTCAGCCGGTCAATATTGAGGATTTGGAAGGTTAAATTATGGCCGTGATATCTGTTGTATTAGACTGGCATGGGTATTCATGTGAGCAGGACCTGGCGACCATGGTTCTTACTGCCCCGCTCACATGCCAGGTCGCATTCGATAATACTGACGACCCCCGATTAAGACCATTATTGGCGCTGACCGCCGCCGCGCCCGGAAGCGTGGCGGGAGACCAGCATCAGGTGCCACCAGCTTTTTCGGGACATCCGTTCAATCCCTGGCTGTGGCTGCAAAAAAAAAGTGTCAAGGCGGTGGGGCCTTTTGATTATGAGGTCATCTGCATTTACTCAAACCAGGCAAACAGATCATCCGACTCTGTGCCGGAGATGTTAGCGAATCCATGCGACCAGCCCTGGGACATCGACTGGGGAAGCGAGGAAATATCACAAAGAATCGACATGGCCTATGATGATGATGGATTGCTGCTGAAACCGCTCTGCAACGTGAACGGAGAACCGTTCGACCCGCCCCTGCAGGAACCTACGGCATTTACGACACTGCGAATCACAAGGAACCAGCCGGAATGGGACGACAAATTGATGTCGCAATATGCCAATACTATAAATATCGATAGTTTTTGGGGTTACAAACCCGGGGATGCGATGTGCCGGGCGCCTGTGGCAGTCAGAATGCGATGTGCCAACCTGTTTTATTTCAAGGCCACTTATAATTTTATTTTCACGCTACAAGACCATAATTGGAATTGGGGATGGTATAGACGAATATTAAACGAGGGATATGGCGAGGCTATTGATATCGATACTGAAGGCAAAAAAGTGATTGTCCGAGCGCTAGATGACAACGGTGACCCGACGCCATTGCCCGTGCCGCTTCGCCTGTCCGGGACCAGAATATATCCTCCGAGACCCGGCGAACCGTTTGAACCGG
Source organism: Sedimentisphaerales bacterium (assembly GCA_049513025.1). Lineage (GTDB taxonomy): Bacteria > Planctomycetota > Phycisphaerae > Sedimentisphaerales > Anaerobacaceae > Fen-1362. Next base: position 68,788 of record JBEKWM010000011.1, on the reverse strand, counting down.
CTGTACCGCTTTATTTTTGGACGAAAAGGAAGATGGCATTTTCGGGACTGAATCTGGGCAGATAATGAGTAAATAAATATAGAGGAAAAAATTCAGGATAAGGAACTAAATTATGAAAACAAAAAAGATTTTGATTGTTGGTTTGTTAATCATCAGTTTACTGGCAGAACTCTCCAGCGCAGCCAATACCATCCTCTGGACAGGAACAACGGACAGCAACTGGGCGGTAGCAGCCAACTGGTCAACAGGCGAAGTGCCGAGGGACGGCAATAATGTCTATTTCGAGAATTCGTCGGTAAACGTGACAGGCGGCCTTGCGCAATCATCAAAGACCCTCGCATCACTGAATATATCACAGAGCTATATAGGCCAGATAGGAGATGATGTCAACTATCTTTCGATAGGAGCGACGGCCGTGAAGATAGGTTATTACAACGGGCCGGGGATACCAACCGGAAGCGGGAGAATCAAACTCAACCTCGGAACGGTACAGACGGCCATCACCATCTACAACAGCGGGCCGCCGGCGAACACAAATACGCCGACAGTAATGCTGCTGGGGACAAACGCCGGCAATACGCTCGAAATACGCAAAGGAAAGGTCGGCATCGCCTTCGGGACGGGAGAGTCGGCGACCTTCAGTGTTATAAATTCCAGCTATACGACACAACCATCGAGCGATGTGGAACTGACAATCGGGCCGGGCGCGACATTGACGACATTGAACCAGACAGGCGGTGAAAATACGCTGCTTTGCGCTGCGACAACCATCACAACAAAGGCCGGCACGCTGCTGATAGACGGCACCGGTACCGTAACGACATTGACCATCGAGGGCGGGACAGTGACAAGCAATACAACAGGAACAATCGCCACGGTTGCTATAAAGACCGCCGGGACCTTGGACCTGACAAAATCAACCGCGGTCAGGATAATAACGACAACTAAACTTGATGCCGGCGGAACACTGAAATATGACCCGGCCATCATCACCCTGACAAATAACGTCGATTCTGATGCCTTTGTGGTTCTCCGAGCATCGGGAACGTAAAACAACGTTCAGGAACAACAGGTAGCGGATAGGAAAGACAAATGGCCGACCGCGATTATACATTGACGGGCAGGGCACTCGCAAAATTACAGAAGATAATACGCAAGGCGAACAGACCTCTGCCACTCATATCTGAACCGCGAAGGGCCAAGATGTGGCCGCCACGGGGGACGGATATAAAAATATTCGAGGTGCAGACGGCAGGGACGGGCGATGGCATATATAACTGCTTCGAGCTGCAACTCGTCAAGATGAACTGGGCAGGGACAGGAGTCGATAAGTTTCAGCCAAAAGATGAAACCCCGGTCATCGTTGAAATCCTTAACCTTGCGGAAAGCGGAGGGGCAGGGACTGCACTTGTAGTCGAAGACCGTCTGGCCGCCTGGCAGAGAACGGATGATGAAGGCACAAAACGGTGGGTGGGAATACCGTTTGAAATAACAGCCGGCGAAACCAGTTCAGCGGGAGTTAAAATCTATGAGATCGTTTCAAATGCTACGGGGTCAGGCGTTTATAACTGCAAAAAACAGAAAATAATCGATACCAACTGGGAAGGCAGTGCGGTTGACCATTTTGAAGATGATGGCACAGGCACAACTGAAATTCTCAATCTCTATGAAAATTACTCAACCGAGTCAAGCCATAATCTATCTGTTGCAGACCGATTGGCTGTCTGGCAGATAAACAACGATGCCATAGCGAATATTGCAAGTATTGACAGGGCTTCCGGCACAGTCATCGCCACACTGGAATCGGTGGATGATTTTGAAACAGGCAAATCAGTGATAATCGCCGATGTCGCCGATGATTCGTTCAACGGCACCTTTATCATAACCAATGTCGATACGGAAAATGACCAGATAACTTATGAGCAGGCAGGCGATGATGCCACAAGCGATGGCGGAACCGCAACGAGCAAAGGCGCAATCGGCAAATGGGTGGGCATACCCATAGAGGAACCCACCGGCATTCATACTGCCTATGTCGCAGAAGATGCAGGCGAATCAAATCATATAACCTGTTTTCTCGATCATGATGGCACTGACCCCGCAGCGTGGGAACATAAGGTTTGGGCCAAAGACGATACGCTTGTCGGCGACGATGCCCAAATTTATTACTGTATAATCGGCTATGAGGCCACAGACGACACAACAAGACCTATTACCGGGACTAACTGGGCTGCTTACTGGGCAGTTATCCAGCAGATTGAGGTCTATTGCGATATATCCGGCGGCGGCGACTTGCGAGATGCTGACAGGCACTTGCTGACGATGCACAAAACAATCGGGTACTCTCAAATCACTAATCCGCCGGTCGAATGGACAGCAGGAATTTATAGCGGCGGTGAGTATATATGGGGCACAAGTCATAAAGGTATTTTCTTCTGCATCTTAGGGCATACCGGCACTGAGGATAACCGGCCAACATACGGCGACTTTGAAACATACTGGGAAATTGCAAAACAGTTTGCCGACAAACTCAAAATCGCAAAAATGAATGGTGTTTGGGAAACTACAGAGGGCTTTGAGGCAAGCGATGAGGATGCCTCGAATAACGCATAGAGAGGATAATGGCACAGACCTACATATTGAGAGGTAAGAATTACAGGGCCGGCATAGGCTGGGGTACAGACGCCAATTACAATACCGTTTTTCCCACCAATAACTACGTCGATAAAATCGCGGCAGGCGGCGGCAATTCTGTTTTTCTGACGTCAGACGGCGAGATAATTGAACGTAATTCTTGGGATAATATCGCAGAGGCAGAGGACAGGCCGGCGCCCACTGGTAAAGGGTACACTTACATATCTGCTGGTAAAGGGGCGTGGGGTTTAGCCGTAAAAGCAGATGGCTCAATCGTTCAATGGGGACAAAAAAATGCGATGCCAACAGTGGGCGGATTGGGGGTTACGATTCTTGACCCGCCATCGGGGACGGATTTTATCGCCGTTGCGGCGGGGACATCGTTTGGGCTTGCCCTGAAATCGGATGGTTCTATCGTCGGTTGGGGCTACGATAGCCACGGGCAGATTGCAAGTATTCCGGCTGGTTACAATTTTACGGTGATTGTGGCGGGCGAGGCGCATGGCGTCGCCCTTAAAACAGACGGTTCGATAATCGCTTGGGGCTGGAACGGCGACCACCAAACGGATTATCCCTCGGTCATCGGTGACAATATCTTTACGGCTATTACTGCCGGCTGGCGTCATAATCTGGCTCTGAGGAAAGACGGCTCAATAGTCGGCTGGGGGACAAACTCTTACGGCGAAACGACCTGCCCTTCTGGAAATAGTTTTATCGCCATTGCAGCGGGTTACTTACATTCTCTTGCCCTTAGAAAAGACGGCTCTTTGAGAGGTTGGGGTTTGGGTTACAGCGCTTTGGTGAAACCGCCTGCCGGAACCGGCTATACGGCAATCGCAGCAGGTGTTGGCTTCGGACTTGCTCTCAAAATATCTAATCATACAATCTATCCGTGGGCGCCTGTCGGTTCCCCGATGTTGACTTTTTCGGGATATGCTTTTGATAAAATGACGGCAGGGGTAGCACACGCAATAGCTCGTAAGACGGACGGCTCGCTTTATGCCTGGAGTGACAATACTTATGGGCAAACTGATTGCCCAGCCGGAACGGACTATGACAAAATTGCGGCGGGGAAACAGCATAGCATTGCTTTGAAAATTGACCGCAGTACTATTGTCGGCTGGGGTGATAGTGATTTTTGGTCTCCATGCCCGCCCGCTATTTTCGGCGGAACGCCCATAGTTTATATCAATATCGCCGCCGGATGGTATCACAATCTCGCAATTCACGAACACGGCGCAGGAAATGGGCAAGGATATATTGTCGCGTGGGGCAATAATGACAGCGGACAATGTGATGTCCCTGATATATCCATTTATCAGGATTTTATTGCGGTAGCGGCAGGTGAGGCACATTCGCTCGGCCTCAGAATTGGCGGTAGCATAAAAGCATGGGGCGACAATACCTATGGGCAGGCAAGTTGTTCACCCGGAACATTTACGGCAATCGCGGCGGGACGGCGACACTCACTCGGCCTAAAATCTGATGGCAGTATCGTTGCTTGGGGTGATAATAGTAATGGTCAATGTGATTTTCCGGCAGGGATAGATTTTATCGCAATCGCGGCAGGCGGAAATATGTCGGTTGCCCTGAAATCGGATGGTTCAATCATTGCGTGGGGGGATGATGGCGGCCAAGCAGATATACCGCAAGGAAACAATTTTAAGGCAATCGCAGCAGGTTATTACCAACGTCTTGCGGTAAACTCCATAATCACCGTAAAGGGTATCGGCTACAATCGCACAACACAAAAACGGAGAGTGACGCGGGCTGCAAGATGCGTTCTCGATTACACCGGCTCAATATCTATCACATTCAGCGGCATAACAATAACGACAAAGTTTCAAGGTAATCCAATTTTGCCTTCGTGGTCTGATCCGAATAGAACCTTTATAGTGCCGCGAAGAGACAATTGGGACCCAGACGCAGGCGAGCCGGAAAAATGGATATGGCAGACAGCTACCTGGCCGATAGTGCCGATTGATGGATGGGTAGTATCTTTTACCTTCGACGACCATTATATTGCCGCAATTAAAAACCCAAATGCCGTCGGGGTTTGCGGTCAGTTGCTCTTGTATCGTAACGATGGCGGAATAACTTGGGGCGTAGCTTTCGAGGCGCATTCGCACGGCAAAGAAATATATACTCTGCGTCCGTTGCTGGGTAGTCCGACAGTCGATATAGGTCGCGGCAAAAAATCTTATCTTCCCGGCGGTCGATACAGAGACATAATAAGTGTCAATATCAGAAATACAATAATCAGCAGTGATATGAATAATCCACCCGGCGATGGCTATATGGGACTTGACGGAGCTATCGGCTACGGCGGCAAAGCAGTTATCGACGGCAGCGGCGGTTTATTTCACAAAGAGTTCGGCACTTAACGCTATCGGCCAAAATAGCCGATTGAATCGGTCGCCCCCCGCAGATTTGCCCAGCAAATCTAACCGCGGGGGCGATGCACGAGGGTTCTAATGAAGCATTACGGCTCACCACAGGGCCTACGGCTTGCGAGAGGCCAAAGGCGGCCTAAATGGACCCCCGATTGCAGACCTCTGGGGCAACCATCGAGGGCAGGAGGGCAAATAAAGAGGATTTACAAGACATTATCCGGCACTTCAAGCGGCTCAAGGACAAAGACCGTCTGCTTTTCGCCGCCCATATTGTAATAATCCTTGGTTCCGGTGATGATCAATGTTGGGAATCCGGAATCGTCAAATCCTTTTTTATCCATGCCGACCATTCACGATAGGGTATATCAAGCCTTTTAAAAGTTTTCTCTTGTGAATCAGGCACAACTCTAAAACGTATCCAACCATCTTTTTCCTCAAGAACATATAACCTTTCATTTTCGCCCAATGTTTCTGCTGGACCATCCTTGCATGCGTAGTTCATCCCCGGTCCAACTCTAATATTTTCTCCACCAATACCCCTTTCAATGATGGTTACATCTCGTAAAACCAATGGTATTTCTTTCACCGCCGAAGGGAGGATTCTTCGTATTTCGATATGGGTTGGTTTTGACGGGGATTGTTGTTCGACGCCCCTGGGGATAAAGTAAAAGGCAAAAACGGCGATCACAAAGACGATCACTGCGAAAAGAATGCGTTTCATTTTGTCACCTCAAAAAAGGCATTTTAACTCAGCAACCCTCCTTAATCAAGTGGATACTCTGCGTTTTTTGTGCTGGATTTCAGGGTTGATATCGTCAAGAATATTCTTTACTACTCGACATTCGTCCGGGGACAAAAACTGTAAGGCAATGGCAATTTGTTTGGCGTTCAGAGATTGTAAAATTTTAATAATGTAGCGAACATTTCCCGCCGCTTTTTGAGATGCATCCTCAATATCAATGCCGTTTGCCTCCGCAATTATATTCTTTTGTTCATCGCCGGACAACCTGTCAAACAGCAATAATCCCGCCGACAAGATATTCCGGAGTCCATAGACAGGGAATAGCTTTTGTCTTATTTTGTTAGCAACCTCAGTCAAGTCAACCGTCGTTTTGCCCATAAAGCCAGAAATTAACAGATTTTTTCAGTTATGCAAGTCCTTATTACGTCGGTATTTATAAAACAAAGCGGTATTTATTGCACAATTACGCATTTTTTTGTGTTGCACATTCGCTTGCCGCGCCGATAATGCCAACAGTTTACCCGCCCCTGGCGAGGTCTCGCTGAAGGCGGACAGGAGAACGGCAAAATGGCGCAGACGAAAATTGATGCAACAAAACTTTTCAAAGATTCGGCAAATCCTCCTTGCGCCTGCAATGCGTTCAGTATAGCAAAAGGGCGGTGACGTTGTCAAGGGAAAAATCATGGATGATGACATCGTAACGATGATGCAAATTTATGAGAAGCTAAAAAATAACAAGTAAATAATCGTTTTTGGGCGACAATTCGCCAGTGTCAGGCAAAGACACGTGAGCAGTAAGTGCTCAATTGAGGCCCGCGAGGACAGGTGGTTGAAAAACCGCCTCACCCAAAAACGATTAGCGCACATTGAAAAGTTAATGGGAGACAACCGGTAGGGAGCAAAGGCCCCAAAAATATTGTTGCACAAGAGCTTGACTTCTCGACCTTCATTTGGTAACTCTGGCGGCCGTTGCAGCGGCCGTCGGGAAAGCCCCTCACAGATTTGCTTGTGCAAATTTAAACGTGAGGGCAGGAAGGCGGAGAAAAATTATGACGGTCAGAGAATTGTTCAGCCAATATCTGATATGCAATCAGCTGGCTGAGACGAGCAAGGATATTAAACAAAGGGTTTGCAACTATTTTATCGGGTTATTCGGCAAAGATATCACGGCAGGGCGGGTCGATTACGCAATGGCAGAGGACTTTAGAAACTGGCTGGCGAATCGTTCGAGAAGGGCGGTCAATACTTATATTCGCAACTTCAGGCCCTTTTGGGAATGGTTGGTGAAACGCCGGATCATCGAGGCAAACCCCTTCGAACTCATCAAGGATGTTCAGATTGAAAACTACGTCGGGGCGATATTCGGGCCAAGTGAAATTGAACGGATGTTCCGAATGGCCAATATGCACTGGCAGATTTATATCCTGCTGGGAATGGTCGGGTTACGAAGGGGTGAGGTCTTGAACCTGATGAAAAACGATATCGACTACGCAGGCCAGTGCATCCACATCCGCGGCAAGAAGGGCGGCAAAGATGCTTGGCCCTGGCAGATTAAGAATCACCAGCAAAGAGATGTGCCGCTGCCTGAGACGATTCAATTGCCGGATATCATTGTGCCAGTACATCGGATTTTGAAGGAACTGGCACAGGACCTGCCAATGAATCAACCGTATATCAGTGTGAGACCAAAAGATTATGTGACACTGATAAAACTGCACCTGGACGGCAAACTTACATACGGCAGGCGCAATTGCCCGTATGATAATTTTGCCAGAGATTTCAGGCAATTACAGCGGCGCTCTGGCGTAAAACCGATAAGACCGTTTAGAGATATGAGGGCGACTTTTGCCACGGCAATGAGCAATACGATGCAATTGACCGACACACAAAAATTGATGGGGCATAAGTCACCACAGACGACGGCGATATATTATATCAGGCGGGATGGTCGGTTGAGAATCAAGGCCGCAAATCAGATTGTAGCAAACGGTTATGCTTATGAGACGGTTTAAGATTAAGTATCGAACGTCTCATAATATATGTTATGTTTCATTCAGGTATTTAAGGTGGTTTGAGCGGATTTGGCGAGGATTGCCTGGATAACGGGTGTTTATGCGGTCTGGCAGTTGACAGCCGGGCTAAGATTGGCCCAAGTAGAGCTAACAGGGTCGAGCAGGCCGAGGTTTTGCAGGACAATTGAGATATTGACGACGGCGTCGGTGGAGGCGAGGGTTTCGCGGAGCCATTGTTCAAGGTCGAGTAAGGAGGAGGCGAATTTGATTTTGTCGCAATACAGGAGGGCGACACGATAATGGAGGTCGAGCGTGTTGGGCTGGAGGCAGTTGGGCGTGGTCAGAGTTTCGAGTGCAAGCGCTGTTTCGTCGGTTTCATAGAGGCAGACGGCGAGCTTATTGCGGGCGGGAGCGAAGGTGGGGTTTAGCTGGAGTGCCCTTTGGAATAATTCCGCCGCCTGGGTAATACGTCCGACGCTCATCATAAGTATGCCGAGACGATAATGCAATTCGGGGTTTTGCGGACGAAGTTGGAGCATATTCCTCTGGGCATCCAATATGGAATCGATGGGACGTGATTCGAGGCCGGAGGATGACGAATGACACTGGAGACAGGCGGCTTTTGCAAACAGCATCGGCCCGTTGGTATCGATGGTTGAGGCAAGAGAAAGCGAAATAAGGGCCTCAGATGTGTTATTGCTGAGTTTTTGGGCGGTAGCGAGCCCCAGGTAGGCGTCAACAAGACGATCGTTAATCAAAGCGGCTTGCGTAAATTGAATCGCGGCGGAGGCGGGTTTGCCAAGCCGCACATAATGAGAACCGAGTTTGATATTGGCGTCGAGAAAGTGCGGGCATACGGCAACGGTGTGGTTGTAATGAGCGAGCGCCTGGTCGTCCTGGCCGAGCGAAGCGAAGACGGATGCACGTCTTAACAGCAAATCCGGCCTGTCTGGATACTGTTCGAGGGTGTTTTCGATAAGATCAATCGCGTCATTCAGATCCCCTGCCTCAATAAGCGAATCAATCTCGTCGTTTTCGGGCGAGAAATTATAGGGCTGTATAAGAATGGCGGTTGAGAAAGTATCCGCGGCGAGCTTGTATTGCGAGATGGCGATATAAAGATGTGCAAGCGTAAGCAGAATTGTGAGGTCGTCAGGATATTCTGCGGCGAGGAACTGATATTCAGTAATGGTTTTTTCGATTTGGCCATTTTTGAAGTAAATAGCGGCGAGGCGTTGTCGTGGGAACTGGAGATACTTTTTGAATTTAAGACAGTCCTGGTAGAAGGCGATTGCGTCGGCTTCGCGGCCAAGCCGTTCGCAGCAATGGCCGAGGGCGTAGAGCGCGATAACATTTCGGGGACATTTGGAATATACCGATTTTAGCAGGTCAAAGGCGTCATTGACACGACTGTCAGCCAGAGCAATCGCAGCGGCGGCAAGGTTGGCGTAATGGGAACGGGGATGCGCACTGCTGTATTCATCGAGCCGATGACGAAGAACCGACGGTTTTCTCACGTCTGCCAAATCGACTAATCCTTCGAGCATTTGCGCATGTGCGGGGTCTGATTTGGCGATTGTCTCCGCGGACTGGCGAAGACAATGCCATATAAGGTCGGTGATTTCGACCTCGATGCCGCCACCCAAAATTCCCAGTAACTGGCCCATAAATGGTCTATGTCTATAATGGGAAGCCATCCCCCTCGATAAGCCCGGTCTTTTGTTTATACAGACCAGATGGCTGGAACCTCCGTCCACGGGTATTATCGGCACGGCGGCGGTGGGCGATTGAGTGCGGTTAAGGGAAATTGGGCGGCGGGGAGGATATTTATGCATCAGGGTGTCGGCTGTAACGACTATTCCGCCTGAAATGGAGAAATTGGCAGCCGGTTTTGGGACGTAACTCCCCCGCCGATATTCGGTACATTGTACCCTGCCGGGTCAGTCAAGCCGGCTTGACTGGGTTTGTTTTTCGATTTCGGCCAGATAGGCAAGGGTGCGTTCGAGTTTGTCGGTGAGGTGCTTGAGCTTGAGCATAGTTTTGACGCGGGTGAGCATTTCGATTTTGTTGACGGGCTTGGAGACAAAATCATCTGTGCCGCAATCAACCGCCCGCTGCATATCGCCAAACTCATTGAGCGCAGTAACCATAATGATGGGGATGTGGGCGGTTGAAGGGTCATTTTTCACCCTTCGGCAGACCTCAAAGCCGCTCATTTTCGGCATCATAATGTCGAGCAGGACCAGGTCGGGTTTTTCCTTTCTTACGATATCAAGGGCTTCGGGACCGTCGCAGGCGGAGATTGTCCGGCAGTCGATATCCTCAAGATAGGCCTCGAGCAGTTCGAGGTTTTCGCGGTTATCGTCAACAACGAGGATGACGGGCGTTTTGGCTGTCTGGTTCTCGAATTTTTTCTTTGTCATAGTAAATAGCTCCTTTAAGCCACTCCCGTAAGGGATGCCTTACGGCAAGAGTATTTTAGCCACAGAGAGCACAGAGGTCACAGAGAAAAAATTAAAAAACAGTGTAAATCTGTGTTAATCCGTGTCTAAAAAAACCGTGTTAATCAGTGTCTTCTCATTTGCCGAGTGCTTTTAGTATCGCCTCGCAGAACGCCGGGAGGTCATCGGGTTTTCGGGATGTAATCAGGTTGCCATCGACGACACATTCCTCATCGACGTATTTTGCGCCGGCGTTTTTGACGTCGTCACGAATAGCCATAAAGCAGGTCGCGGTTTTGCCCTTAAGGATTTTGGTGCTGCACAAAAGCCAGCAACCGTGACATATAGCGGCGATGATTTTGCCGGCGTTGACCATATCGTTGGCGAATTTTATCATATCATCGCTTCTTCTCATAAAATCGGGCGCGAATCCGCCGGGGACAATCATACAGGAGTAGTCCTCGATTCTGGCGTTTTTAGCGGCCAATGTTGACCTGCAGGGATAGCCCTCTTTGGAAGGATATTCCCTGTTGGCCTCGGCGGCGATAAAGTCGCAGTCAATGCCTGCCTCTTTAAGACGGTAATAAGGATACCAGACCTCAAGGACCTGGTACTGTTCAGCAAGCATTATGGCGACTTTTTTTAGCTTTGGCATATTCATCGCTCCTTAACGGAGGAACTATGCGACTCGATAAACTGGCGGATTTCCGGACGAAGATAGATACTCTCGATATCAATGAGCTTGGCGACAGCTTCCGCGGCGGCGGAGGCAACCTCAATGGAGGAGCCCTGTGTATCGAGAAAGAACAAGTGCCTGCCGTTGACGGTGCACAACCCCCCTGCCCCGCCGGCAAGGGGTTCCCGGCGAATTTCGACGCCATTGGCCTCAAGCAGCATCACAAGCTCTTCAAGTATTCTCTGTTCGTTCATAGGAGGTTCAAGAAAGAGCAAGAAAAAGGTCGATATATTATAAGTTTACAGTTCAAAAGGAATTTTACAGCAGAGGAATGGCGTTGACAAGCATTATCGCAAAACGCAAAGCTGTGCACGGCCAATTAGTGCAGCAGCAACGTCGCAATGAGGCGCTCGAAAAGGATATGGTGCAGCTCGAGGCGCTGGCAAACCTTGGCTCGGCAACAGCGATGATAGCCCACGAAATCAATAATCTCCTCACCCCCCTGACTAATTACGCGGAACTTGCGCTTAAGCACACAGACGACAGGGAGCTGGCGGAACGCACACTTCGCAGGACAGCCAAAAACTGCCGGCAGGCGGGAAAGGTAATGGAAAGCATCCTTTCGCTCGCCAAAGCCGGCTGCGGAGAAAAAGTTGAAACCCCCCTGCTGCCGATGGTCAACGCCGTGTTCGATTGCCTTTGCAGGGACTTCACAAAAGATGGAATAACGGTTGAGATTCTGGTTAGTGATGATTTGCAGGTTTACGCCTCGCCGGTGCAGTTGCAGCAGGCGATTATGAACCTCGTCCTGAACGCGCGTGAGGCGATGATACCTCATGGCGGAAAACTGACTATCTCGGCACAGGCGGACAACGATGGTACTCTAATAAAAATCAGCGACACGGGCTGTGGGATAGAGCAATCGGAGGTATCGCGGGTATTCGACACGTTTTTCACCACAAAGTACAAAAAAATCGCCGGCGATGAGCATAATCGAACCGGCACAGGCCTTGGCCTTGCGCTTTGCAAAAAAGTTATCGACGCTCACGGCGGAACAATAACCGTCGATTCCCACCCCGGCAAAGGAACATCATTTACGATTCATTTGCCATTAAAGTAGTTTGCCGCCGGGGACCCAATAAATCGGCAATCGGCAATTGCTTAATCACCCTGCCGAAAAAATGATTGCACGTTAAAATCACGCCGCTTTCAGGAGAGCTAAATCGCTGCGTTGTTCCCCATGCGATTGTTCGACAATCAAGTGATTCCGATCATTCCCAGAAGTTCCTTAAAAGCATCTACAACTTCTTTAGTAAATGTTGCCGTGCTGAAAATCTCACGAGCTTTTTCAAGGTAGCGTCTGAGACGTGATTCATCGGGCTGAACCTCGTCGCAGATTTCGTCCTTTGCCTTCTCCAGATATTTGCGGGCATCATATGAATTGCTTTCCTTTTCACTATAAAGGAGGTGTACAACGTGGTCGATCATCTCGGCAACCAACTTCCTATCATTGAAGGTATTACCAATGTTAAGGGTCTGGTCCGATTTGTTTCCGATCATCTTGATGTGTTGCCCCTGCGCAATCTGTTGGGAATTCACCGCAGAGTATTGACTTGGTGACATTGTTCCAGAACCTTGGATGAAGATTTGATGGTTTCCAGATGCTAATGAGTTAGAGCCGAAAGTTTTTATAAGTCGTTCATAAAGTTGAAGAGCATTCTTCTGCGCCGTATAGGTGCTTTGCAGAAACGCCAGTCTGTTTTTGAGAATCATCTGGGTAATGTGGTGCTGTTCTGGTGGCATAATGATTTCGAGGTCGTCAAACGTATCTCCATTCTGAACCTTCCTGATATATTCCTGCATGTCTTCGCGTACTTTATCCGAGCTTACGGTGATACCGCCTTGGAGAATTGTGAATCGGAAAGCAACCTTGTTTGGAAGGCTTCCGTCGTATGAAAACGAAATTCTGTACCCTTTTAGTAAAGCATACTCCTCGAAGCCCTTTAGGAGATCCATAAAGGTCGTTTTTTGCGAATCGGGGAGGTTAATTAGTATGTAACCGCTTGGGTCAACAACAGGGGTATCTTTTTCGGGGGACTGTGAGCTATCGGAGGGCTTCTTCATTTCCATTTTGCGTAAATCATACTCACGCGATTTCTCCCACTCCCTCTCCCGCATAAACCGACGAAGCATCCAGTATCCGAACGTGATCGCAAAGAGCACGCCAATAGTAATCGATAAACTCGATGTAAGTTGAATAATCTCGTTGAGATTCATATTCTTCCTTTATTCCAAACAATAGTTAGTGGAGTTTCATTTTACTATCCATATAAAACGCTACTTCTTTGCCTTTCGGATAGTCAACCAAATCAGCTTTTAGGTCAACGGTGCGTAACTCCTGCTCTTGTCAACATTATCCTCACGATTGTCGTCAAAAGCAAGGGGAATCACTGATAGCGTTCAGCCCTTCGGCTTTGCTCAGGGCAAGCGGGCAACGTATAGTAAAAAACAGCGTAAATCTGTCCGCCTCGCTAAAAGCGGGCGAGACCTCGCCAAGGGCGGGCGCAATCAGCGTCTAAAACAGTGTCTATCCATACCATTGTTTTACGACGGCCAAGAATCCTTCAGCCGGTTCGTGAATACCTATTTATTAATCAATTTAAACAATTCGTTTGCCTCCTCAGTGTCCAGGGTTTTCAAGATTTTGTATTCTTCAAGAGCCAAACCCTTGTCGCCGGCTACTAAATAGGTAGCGCCGAGATTATAGTGCGTCAGAGCAAAATCCGGCTTGATTCGGATGGCTTGTTTATACGCCTCTACCGCATCCTGATAGCGGCCAAGTTGGTAGCAGGTAACGCCAAGATTAATATGTGCGTCGGCGTAATCCGGTTTGATTTTTATGGCCTGCTTATACGCCTCTACCGCATCCTGATAGCGGCCAAGTTGGTAGCAGGTAACGCCAAGATTATAGTGTGCCTCGGCGTAATCCGGTTTGATTTTTATGGTCTGCTTATAGGCCTCTATTGCATCCTCGTAGCGACCAAGGATGTCGTAGACAACGCCGAGATTATAGTGCGTCAGAGTAAAATCCGGCTGGATTCTTATGGCCCGTTTATATGCTTCTACCGCATCCTGATAGCGGCCAAGTTGGTAGCAGGTAAAGCCAAGATTATAGTGTGCCTCGGCGTAATCCGGCTTGATTCGGATGGCCTGCTTATATGCCTCTACCGCATCCTCGTAGCGGCCAAGGTCTTTATATGAAACACCAAGATTATAGTATGCTTTGGCATGATCCGGCTTGATTCGGATGGCCTGCTTATATGCCTCTATCTCATCCTGCCCGCGGCCAAGTTTGCCGTAGGCAGCACCAAGATTATAGTGTGCCTCGGCAAAATCCGGCTGGATTCGGATGGCCTGCTTATATGCTTCTACCGCATCCTGATAGCGGCCAAGTTGGTAGCAGGTAACGCCAAGATTATTGTACGCAATATAATTGTTTTGTGTTACCTCGATAGCATGCGAAAAGAGAATAAAGCTGTTATTCCAATAGCTTATCTGCTTATGCGTGCATATTCCGAGGGGTATCAGCGCTATTACCATCGACAGGCCGAGAGCAATTTTTCGCTGAGGCCATTTCGAAAGCAGTTCCGGCAGACCCCACGCAATCATTATGAAAAGACCTATATAGGAAACATAGGTGTAGCGGTCGGCAAAGGCCTGCTTGCCAACCTGAACAACGCCTATGACGGGCACAAGCGTTACGACAAACCAAAACCAGCCCACCGGCAGATACTTTCGATTTCGTCCAAAACGAATTACAAAAATGGATATAACAAGCAGTAATAAAACACACACACCCACCTGCCAAAACGCAAACCTGTTGACGTCAAAAGGATAAAATACCGCGAGGTTTTGCGGCCAGAACAGTTTACCTGTGTATCTTGTGTAAGATAAGAAGACATTGGCAATTCTGGCCTTCAAAGGAAGTGCGTCGATAGGTACCACTCCACTGTACCCCAGCTGAGTCAGAAACGTAATTACACTTGAGACAACAGAAAGAGCAATGAAAGGAATCTTTTCGATTATTAACCATCCCGTCGGTCTCACCGCAGAGTTCGCAGATTTTATTTTATATTTTTTCTCCGCGGCCCGCCCTGAACATGCCGAAGGGGTCTCAGCGTACTCAGCGGTGAAACGATTAAGCGGCCAATAGTCCAAAAGCAGCAGCAGGAACGGCAAAGTAACAAGCATTGGTTTTGCGAGAAGGCCCAGTGCGAACAGCAGCATTGTCAGCGCATAGCGAACCAGGCCGCGGCGTCTTACATAGCTGATATAAGCGGCCAGTGTAAGCAGAAGGAACAATGTGCTCAATACATCCTTGCGTTCGACAATCCACGCTACCGATTCGACATGCATCGGATGAATCGCAAAGGCCGCCGCGACAAATGCGCCCCGCCATAGTGCGCCGGTCATTTTCCTGAATACCGCAAAAACTAGCAGGGTATTTACAAGATGTAAAAGGAGATTCATAAGATGCATCCAGCCGGGGTTTGCGCCTCCCGGAAGGGACAATTGGCAATCGAGCATAAGCGACAGCCATGTCAAAGGGTGCCAGTAGCCCATGTGGTTGGTAGTAAAAGCCCAGATGACACCTTCCCCGGTCAGACCGTTCAAGACGTGCGAATTTTCATATACGTAGCCATTATCATCATAATTAACAAAACCAAAATCATGTACCTGCCAGAAGACCAGCAAGGTACCCAATATCAGGACAAAATACGTGAAAATAACGAAAGATTTTTTCACAGATTCAGGCATAGTTAAAATAATAACCTGTGCCGGATATGCCAACAACTAAAAAACGTTGTTACAGACCATACCATTGTTTTACGAGAGCTAAGAATCCTTCGGCCGTTTTTGCTGAAACGAGGGCTTTTTGGGCTTTTCTGCGCAAGGGATGAAGCTTGCAGTAGGCAATCGCGAATTTTCGAAAATACCTGACGGCATTTTTGTGCCCATAGATTTCACAAAATAAAGAGAAATGTTTTGAAATTACCCGGCCCTGCTGCTCAAGAGTTGGGGCTAAAAACTCGTTTCCCGCGCGAAGCTGACTGAAAATCCAGGGATTGCCGATTGCGCCGCGAGCGATTACCACACCATCTACGCCGGTATTTTTCATATTATTTTTAATTGTATCAGCAGAAAATAAATCTCCGCTGCCTATAATTATTGTGCGGGGAAATTGTTTTTTAACCCCTGACAAAAACTGCCAATCTGCCGAGCCGGTAAATCTCTGGCAAACAGCGCGAGGATGCACAATTAACGCATCGACCTTTCCAGCCGCGGCCCGGGAACAGATGTCCCAGAAATTGTCATAGGACTTATTATCGAAACTCGTCCGCAATTTAATAGTTACCGGGCAATCGACGGACTCTTTCACGGCATTATAGATTTCTATTGCCCTGTCAGGGTCATTGAGAAGAAAGCCCCCTCGCTTTCGTCGAACAACTTTGGGCGCAGGACAGGCAAAATTCAGGTCTATTAAATCGTAACCCGCCTTCCATACTACTTTGGCGGCCTTTGCCATTATTTCGGGGTCCTCGCCCAAAAGCTGGGCCCCTATCGGATGTTCGTCTTCGCCGGGTTTAAATGACGGGTCATTAAAGACCCGCGGATGGAGGACGCTTTTCGCGAGGAATACGCCGGCAAATACAAGAGGCGCTCCACAATCACGCGCAATTGCCCGCATAGCGTAATCGCTGTATCCGCTAAGCGACGCCTGAAAAAAGGGAACATCAAGAATTATATTGCCGATTTTTAGCATTAATCGTCAGATTCGAGTTCTTTGCCTTTCGGCTGGTCAATTATCGCGATTCGTCAATAATGGCTTTGACTATATCAAGAATGGCCTGCCGGCTTTTGCCGTTTGTTTTATTGGTGATTATTGAAAATACGCGGTCGCCTGCTTCAGTGGTGCAGACGCCTGATAATGATTTGACGCCGCCGATATAGCCGGTCTTGGCGAAGATTTTGCCCCTGTATTTCGGCTCATTGAACCATTTGCCTACTGTGCCATCTTCCCCCCCTACCGCCAGGGTCTCCTTAAACTTCTGCCACTCGGGTTTTTTGTAAATGTCTAAGAGAATAGCGGTGAGCAGGTTTGCGCTGAGACGATTATTATCGCTCAGCCCGCAGCCGTCGTCGATAACGAACTGGTCGGCGGATATCCCCAGCGAAACCAGGTAATCCGAAACGAATTGCCTGCCCTGTGCCCAGGAGCCGCCCTTGCCGGATGGTTGGCGATATGCGGCAATTGTTTTGAGCAGTGATTCCGCGGCAAGCCCCAAACTGTCCTTATTGGAACGCTCGAAGACATCCCATATAGGGGTGCGATAGACGGCGAGAAGTTTGAACTGCTCCTGCGGCAGGATTTCTCTTTCGACAAGCTGTCCCCTGACGGCAACACCTGAACGTTTAAGCTCTTCGGCAAGAAGGAATCCAAAGAAAGCCGGAGGGCGGTCGATTGTAACGCGAATCGGTTCACATGTTTTGTGGCAGACGCCGGCGACGGTGATGACGTTTGAGCCGGATGGTCTTGCGCCCCAGACAGTATCGGGTGGCTTGAGAGATGGCGTGCATTTATTGATTATTTTCACATAATTGGTCGACGGGTCGAGGGTCAACTCGACTTTTTGCCCAACGGTTTCGGCAATAATCTCGATGCAATTGTCATTGTAATTAAGTCCCGCGACCTCGGCGGCATACCATCGATTCAGCTCTTTTTTCGGCCAGTTCGGCTGAACGAGTTCATCATCAAAGACAGTACTGTCAATAATTACATCGGATAACGTTGTTATATTATTTCGCCGGAGATTTTCCGCGATGTCATTGAGCACCCAGCGGGCATCAAGGTTGTTTTTTTGCAAAGTGAGCTTGTCGCCTAAGAGCGGGTCCCCGCTGCCTATAACCGCGATTGAATCGCCGATTAGGCCGACGCCCGTCAGGTAAGTAAAATCCGGGCCGAGGTAATGTAACGCTGCGGCGGTTGTGACAAGCTTCATATTCGAGGCGGGCGTCATAGGCGCAGAGGCATTGTGACTGTAAATGACCGAGCCGGTAGCGGGATTAACAATTTTGACCGCGATGCGCACCTTGCCCTGTGTCTGCGAGGCGACGATTGTCTCGACCTTTCCCGCCAGGTCGGCTTTGCTTATGCCGGCTGATGCGCATACCAAAACAAAACAAACCAATAATTTTTTCAAACCCGTTTTCATAAGCGGTTGTTAATATCAGAACGCCAACTCAATATCAAGGGCGATTTTCCAAATGCTCCTGTAGAAATATCGTCCCCATAAGCAATGTTTTTCATCTGCGGCCAAAACCCCAAAAACAGCTCACGGTCGGTTCAGTTGTGAAAATTTATGCAGCAAAATCGCCCTTTGCCTTTTTTATCGTTCAATAATAAGTTTTTATTGACATTTTGCGGCCAACGTGAAGAATATGCCGTTTTATGCGTAATGGGTTCAATAGAACCAATTGACAATTTCAAACCCCCCTGAGGAACAAGGAGAAGCGGTATGGGCAACGAGAAGAAATCGATGACATCTCTTATGACGGAAGATAGGAAATTTCCGCCGCCGGCGTCAATCGCGGCCAAGGCGCACGTCGGCAGTATGAAACAATATCAGCAGATGTGGGAGCAATCCATCAATGAGCCCGACAAGTTCTGGCTCGAACAGGCCAAATCGCTCACCTGGTTCAAAAATCCTACGAAGAGCCTCGAATATACCTGGGACACCCAAAATCGCAAAATCGAGCATACCTGGTTCGCGGATGGGCAATTAAACGTTTCTTATAACTGCTTAGACAGGCATTTGAAAACAGCCACGGCGAAAAAAACCGCGATTATATGGCAGGGTGAAGAAGATAACGCGGTCAGGAAATACACCTATGAGCAACTGTACAAAGAGGTGTGCAAATTTGCCAATGTGCTGAAATCCAAAGGCGTAAAAAAAGGCGACCGCATTGCGATTTATCTGCCTATGGTCCCGGAACTGCCGATTGTGATGCTGGCCTGTTCCAGAATCGGCGCAATTCACTCGATTGTCTTCGGCGGATTTAGCGCCGATTCGCTCAAGGACAGGATTAACGATTCGAAATGCAAGCTGCTGATAACAAGCAACGTGTCGATGCGTTCGGGAAAGCATATAAAGCTCAAGGATATCGCGGACGCCGCCCTTGCCAATACGCCGAGTATCGAAGGCGCGATAGTTGTGAAGGTTGGCGAAGAGCCGTGCAATATGAAGGCGGGCAGAGACACATGGTACACCGACGAAATTGCAAAAGTCAAAGACGTCTGCGAACCCGAGAAAATGAACGCCGAAGACCCGCTGTTCATTCTTTACACCTCCGGCTCAACGGGCAAACCCAAGGGCGTGGTGCATACGACAGCCGGATACCTGCTGCACGCCGCGATGAGCCATAAATTGATTTTTGACGTCCATGACAACGACATTTTCTGGTGCACCGCGGATATCGGCTGGGTAACGGGGCACACTTATATCGTTTACGGCCCCCTTGCCAATGGCGCGACGTCCCTGATGTTCGAGGGTGTGCCGACGTATCCTGACGCCGGACGCTTCTGGCAGGTCTGCGACAAATTCGGCGTAACTATTTTTTACACCGCCCCCACTGCTATTCGTTCCCTGATGCGCCTCGGCGAAGAATGGCCCGCCAAATACAAGCTCGACACCCTAAGAATCCTCGGCTCTGTCGGCGAACCCATCAACCCGGAGGCGTGGATTTGGTATTATGAGAAAATTGGACATAGTAAATGCCCAATAGTCGATACGTGGTGGCAGACGGAGACGGGCAGCATACTGATAACCCCCCTGCCGGGGGCGCATACGATAAAGCCGGGAAGCGCGTGCAAGCCGTTCTTCGGCGTTGACCCCGTGATCCTGCGCGATGATGGGAGCATCTGCGCGGTGAACGAGGGCGGAAAACTATGTATCCGCAAACCGTGGCCTGGGATGATGAGGACGATGTGGGGAGACCACGACAGATTCGTCGACACGTATTTTACGATGTTCCCTAATTTGTATTTCACAGGCGACGGCTGCCGGAAGGACCAGGATGGGGATTACTGGCTGATGGGCAGAATCGACGACGTTGTAAACGTGTCGGGGCACAGAATCGGGACCGCTGAGGTGGAAAGCGCATTGGTGAGTCACGAAAAGGTCGCGGAAGCGGCGGTAACACCCATTCCGCACGATATAAAAGGACAGGGACTGTATGCCTTTGTAACGCTCAAGGAAGGCATCCCGGAAACCGAAGAGCTGAAAAAAGAGCTGCTTCTGCACGTTCGTAAGGAAATTGGCCCCATCGCGGTGCCCGAGGCAATTCAGTTCGCTCACGGCCTGCCCAAGACGCGTTCGGGCAAGATTATGCGAAGAATTCTGCGAAAGATAGCAGAAGGCGATGTATCGAACCTCGGCGATATTACCACCCTTGCGGACCCGACTGTGGTGGAATCGCTGGTAAAAGGCAGAGGAAAGTAGTCAGATTAGCGGACAGCGTATAGCGTACAGCGGACAGTTTAGTTGCCAAACGCTGATTTTACAAATTAGGGAAAGGAAGAGAATATGGATGTAAACGTAGTGGAGCTAAAAGACAAGACGGGGAATCCTGCGCCCTTAGGGCTTCTGGGATTCGGAATGACAACGGTCCTGCTGAACCTGCACAACGCCGGGTTTTTCGGGATGAGTAGTATGATTCTGGCGATGGGCATATTTTACGGCGGACTCGCCCAGATTATCGCAGGCATAATGGAATGGAAAAAAGGCAACACGTTCGCGACGACGGCGTTCTGCTCTTACGGCCTTTTCTGGCTCACATTAGTTTGGCTCATAGTCGCACCGAAACTCGGAATCGCGGATGCCACGGCAAAAGAGGGAATGGCGGCATATCTATTTATGTGGGGTTTGTTTACTTTTGTAATGTTCATCGGCACTTTGAAACTCAATCGGGCTTTGCAGGTGGTATTTTTGTCGCTGGCGGTGCTGTTTTGGATGCTCGCACTCAAGAACCTTAACGGCAGCGCCGAACTTGGCACAGCAGCGGGCTACGAAGGCATATTCTGCGGCTTCTCGGCCATATACACCGGCCTTGCCCAGGTACTAAACGAATGTTACGGCAAAGTAGTGCTACCTTTGGGACCGGTGAAGAAGTAACCACGGATTAACACGGATGGACACGGATTTTTTGTATTTAGCCCTGCCATCTTCGCTCTCGGCGAGTGGCAGGGTTTTTCTTTTCTTCGCGTCAATTGCGGATTTTTTTGTTGTGGGGATGGTTGTGAGTCGATGAAATGGCCGACCGATGGCGAAGAAAATACGAAGAAGCATTCTCACGGTTTGCAGACGCCCCGGCTGCGAGGGCCTTTGGGCTGGGCAGGCACGCATTGTTCATATTGCTCAAAGCCCTTGATGTTCATCCCGGCGACAAAGTAGGCGTCTGCGCTTTTACCTGTCTGGCTGTCGTAGAAGCCGTCAAGGTCTGCGGCGCTGTCCCCGTGTATCTGGACATTGATGAACACCTGTGCATAGACCCGCAGGAAATCCTCGTTCAGAATGCCGGCTCTCTCAAAGTAGTGATTTTACAGCATACCTTTGGCAACCCCGGCCGATTAGAGCAGCTTCTCGCGGCCTGCAACAAAATCGGCGCAAAAATCGTCGAAGATTGTGCCCACTCGCTGGATTGCAGGTGGAACAATCAAAAATTAGGCACATTCGGCCAAGGAGCCGTCCGTCCCGGAGGGATGCTGACCGTCAATTCAAACGGCTTACTCGAAAAAGTTGACCGTCAAATCGAGCGGTTCGCTGCGCCCGCGTCCAGAAAATCAGATTTTATTCTGGCTTGCCTTCGGCGAGCATATCACCCATTCAGTCAGTCGCGGCTCGATTGTTACCTCGGATATCAATACTCCCGGCTACGTGGTGCGTTACATTTCAGGGGAAAATCTTTTCTGAAAAATGGCATACCTTCCTGTGAAGGATACGTCCGGCTGGCCGGAGAAATAAAGGCAAAAGCGGCATTGAAACAGTTGGTAAACTGGCCCAAATTGCAGCAGTTCCGGCTTCAAAATACCGCGATGATAGAGGAGTCCTTCAGCGACGCCGGATTATCCCTTTGGCCCAGAGAGGCGCAGGCGAAGATTACACTGATGAGATACCCCCTGCGGGTATATAAGAAGTGGGAAATAGTCCATCGGGCAGGCATTCAAGGCCTGGATATCGCCGGCTGGTATATCAGCCCGGTCCATCCGCTTAGCGGGGATGACCTTGCCAAAGTTGATTACCATGCGGGTAGCTGCCCAAGAGCCGAAGGCACTATTGAACGATTAGTCCACCTGCCGACGGATTCTTCACTTAATAAAAATAAACTTGAAGATATGATAAAAATATTAAACGGAACTCTTTAAACCACGAAGGACACCGAGAACCACGAAGATTTTATTTTTAGTTTCTTAAAATATTTCTTCGTGAACCTTCGTGTGCTTCGTGGTGAAAATAGTTGCTTTTATCGCCGGTTTGGAGATATACTGCCACTTTAAGGCCGGAAGTAGAGAATCACACCTTTGACCTTCAACTTTGCCGTCCGGCAGAATTAAAGTTAATAAGAAATAATAGGTGGCTGTCCCTAATTATTAATTATTAAAAGCAAAAGATAATGCGAAGATGCAATAGCCAAAAGGCGAATAAGGTGTAAAAAAAATGAAAGATACATGGGCATCGGGGGCGATTGAATTGTTCAACCATGCAGATTCGCATATCAAACTTGAATCTGCGTTTGATAAAAGGATTGCTTTCATAAGCATTGATAATTCAGTAGAGACTGCAATCCGCACATTTATCTCACTTCCACAAGGGAAATCAGGGGTCATGTTTCCCCCGAAAGATGTGAATGATGCTGTTAATAGTTTTCCGAAATTAGTGGCCCTCGTGTTTAAATATGCCTCAGAAAGAGTTTCAGGATTAGATGCTGGAGACATAGAGCATTACCATCGAGTTAGAAACCAGCTTTATCACAACGGTACCGGGCTCAGCGTAGATGAGCGATACCTGAAGTCGTATCGACAGATTGCTTGTATTCTATTGCAGAATCTTTTTGGTATTGAGCCAGAGCCCCCTGTAACCGAAGTGTCATTAGAAAAGCTTATTTATATTTGGAACCAAATCGAGTTGGCCTTGAGTAAAAAATTATTGTCTGCTGGTATTGATCACAAACATACATTTAAGTGGGAACAGGCAGCTAGATTAGGAATATTAGACTTAGATATTGCCAGTAAAATAGCAGAGCTTAGGTTAATCCGAAATAATCAAGTGCACTCTACATCAGACAAGATAGATATGGAAAGAATCAAGTTTGGTGTTGTACTGGGAGAGAATATATTAAAAAAATTAGAAGATTAGACTAATCCTTCAAATGTGTGATAGTGTGGTGAAGTAACATTGGGATGAATATAAAAATGGATGGTGAAAATGAATATAAATATTAACGACAAGATTGTATCTGAGATTGATGAATTAGTTACTGTTACCGAGAAACTTTCAAGAGATGCGTCACAGTCTTCTGGCGGTCTAGGACATGATCGCATTGAGGAATTAAGTGCAATCACATCAAGAGGCGGACAGCTTATTCTGCGTCTATATGGCAAAGATAGTCAGTACCAAGCTAACTTCCAGAATGTATTAAAGACGCCTCAATTTGCAACAATGCACAGCGGCTATTATATGCATATTAGTCAACTCTTAGGTATTTTAAGAGGTGTTCAACATGATATAAAATCAGGAATGCTTTCTGATTTTCGTCAATTATTTCAATCAGAGATATTTGCGGATTTTATAGCTTTGGCAAAAGAAGTTCTGGATGATAATAAAGATGTTGCAGTGGTTCTTGCATGTGCCGCGCTGGAGGACTCATTAAAGCGTGTGGCGATAAAAGAAAATTTAAATGTAGATGATAAAGATATGTCTGATATTATAAACGCACTCAAAACTAAAGGTGTAATTAAAGGAGCACAAGTTCCAATAGTTCAAAGCTACGTTAAACTAAGGAATAAGGCTTTTCATGCAGAGTGGGATAAGATAGACAAAGAAAGTGTTAGCAGTGTAATTGGGTTTACAGAACAATTTATATTATCAAATTTTAGTTAAGTTCTTGTAAATTTTAGGAAACAACTAGTGACAGTCACCTATTTTTTACAAAGGCAAGATTTCCCCGTTTTCAGCATAAAAACCGACTTTTTCACCATGACGAAACAATGTTAATCCCTTTGTTTCGCAAATTGCCTATATTGCCAAAAAAATCTGGCGATTCTCTAACTATTTTTTTATTCTTTGCGGCAAAAGGACTTACTGACTTTCGGCCAAAAAATGATGTTTTGTAAGTGCTGAAAATACTCTGAAATTCACCTTATATATAGAGGGACGCGCGAAGCGCGGACGCTTCGCGAGAGATTAGATAGCGGAGCAGGTGAGCAGGTGAAAAGCAAGAGGTAGCGGAGAACCACAAAGTAGCAAGCCCCGGGAGGGCAAGGGAGCAGGGATAGAAATCCCAGATTTCGCGCCTTATGCGCAAGGTAAATCAAAACAATTTTCATTTTGTGTTTTGTTTGAAATTTGAAATTGGGATTTCTTTGAATGGGTCTCCTGTTGCAGAACCAATGGGGCGGGTTCCCGGGGATCTGCGCTACGCTCCGAGAGGTGAGATATGGAAACTGGCATTAACATTTCAATAAAGATTTCCGTTTGGCTCGACTTTATTTTCACCTGTCCCCTTCTCGCCTTTCGCCTACTCCGTTTCGGCTACACATATCGGCGGATTTATTTAGGCGAAGGTGAATGGACAATAGTTGAGCCGATGGATTACTACCAGTTGAAAAATTACAACTGGTACATCGGCGGAAACGGAAAAGAGTTCTACGCCTTCAGAAACGTCAAAATCGGGCCAGGCAAAACTAAAATGGTGAGTATGCACAGGGAGATTATGAACCCGCCGGAGCATCTTTTAGTTGACCACAGGAATAATGATACGCTCGATAACCGAAGGGCGAATCTGCGCTTAGCCACTCATTCGGAAAACTCGTATAACAGGCCAAAAACTAAAGCCAAGACCACATCGCAATATATCGGCATCTACTCCGAAAAACGCACCGGCAGATGGACCGTCAAAATAAGGGTAAACGGCAAACGCCTGTGGCTGGGCAGGTTCAAGTCGGAAATAGAAGCAGCGAAGGCGTATGACGCAGCGGCAAAAAAATACCATGGGGAGTTCGCGAGGTTGAATTTTCCAAATATCACCGCAGAGAACGCAAAGACCGCAGAGAATTTTTAGCCACAAAAAAGCACAAAAAAATTTAGACACGGATTCACACTCCCGAAAGGGATACCTTACGGCAGGATTGACACTGTTTTTGGGTCGGCTTGGTATACTCAACAAACCCTGCTTTTTGGACGAGATACGCAAGAAATGGCGATTTTGTAGTAAATTACCGGCCGAAGGAAAAAGTTAAAAAAGTGCGAAAAAACAATAACTTTCCGGGACTTTAAGGCCGATAAAACAGGTATAGTTTTCGCTTCGGAACGCGGCCTGTAAACATAGCTGAATATGGGAGTTAAAATGGAAAAGATTCGCTGGAAAGAGGAATACAGCGTTGGGGTTGAGAAGATTGACCGTCAACATCGGCATCTATTTGAAATCATCAATAAGCTCATCGACCGGTCCGCTGCATCCTCAGATTCAAAGCTGGTCTCGGAGACGTTGACGGAAATGCTTAACTATGCGAAAGAACATTTCACGACTGAAGAAGAGCTTATGCAGGAATACGGCTATCCGGAGATTGAGCCGCATAAAGAGCAGCACATCTACTTCTTCAAGACAACGGCCGAACTATCCATAAACGCCCTGAATAATCAATCAATGGTCTTGCGTGAGATTGTAGAATTCCTTAAAATATGGTTGACATTTCACATTCTCAAGGTGGATATGAAATACAAGGAGTTTTTCAAGGCAAATATCCCCGCCGGCGTTTGAGAATCTTTACCGCTAAGTCCACAGAAAAACCTAACCACCGAACAGTGTGGCCGAGTCCTTCAACTCACGCCCCCACGCTTTGCTTCGCAAAGCGAAGCAGTGGGGTGCAACACTCAACACTAAAAATTCAAAACTAACGTTACAGGCCGTGGAGTTCCCTGTTACAAAGCCAAAGGAGTAACCACTGGGGGATCTGCACTTCGCTACGAGGGGATTATTCAGATGCCATGGAGAGGAAAGACCGTTGATTTGAGGGTATCGAGGGTGGCGGTAAGGGCGGGCATAACGGCGTCCCGCTGCTGGGAGTTAACGGGGAGAACTCTGTCGCGCAGGCCGCCCTGCCATTCGGTGGTCTGGAGCATAATCCCGCCTAAGAGCATATTGGCGTCAAGCTCACCATCCGCACCGCAGAGCGCAGACCAGCCGAGCGCCCAGGCGCGAACGGTGTTCTCGATGTTGTAGCCGCCGCCTCCGGTCATAAGGATGGGTTTTCCGAAGGCGAGCAACTGATGAATTATGTCCGAGTAAACGTTGTTTGTCAGGCGAAGATTTGCCAGCGGGTCGCCGGCGAGGGCATCAGCGCCAAGCTCAAAGACAAAAACGTCGGGATTGAAGGCGTGGATTAGCGGCAGGACGACGGTTTTGATTGCGAGCATATAGGCCTCATCGTATGTGCCGATGGGGAGCGGAATATTTACGCAGTAGCCCTTACCTTTGCCCCTGCCTATTTCGTTTTCGAAGCCGGTGCCGGGGAAGAGTGTTTTGGGGTTCTGGTGAAGCGAAATAGTCATAACGTCGGAGCGTTCGTAGAAAAAGGCAGCGACGCCGTCGCCGCAGTGAACATCGACGTCCAAGTAGAGGACTTTTTTGCCCTGCTCGGCGAGGACTTCGCAGCCAAGAGCAACGTCGTTGATGTAGCAAAAGCCGGCGGCAAACTCGGGGTGGGCGTGGTGAAAGCCGCCCGAAGGATTGAACGCAGCACCGACTTTGCCGTCGAGGATGAGCTGTGCGGCGGTAATGGTTGCCCCGACTGCCAGAACTGCATATTCATATACTCCCTTGAAGACGGGGCAATCGGAGGTGCCAAGCCCCATATTGAGGGCGTCGTAATCCCATTGGCCTTTCGAGGCGTTCTGGAGGTTGTGCAGGTAGCGGGCGGTGTGGAATTTTTTGAGGATAATTCTATCGGCCGGCTCAGGAGGGACTTCGATTCTATCCGGAGCGGCGAGGAGTCCCATTGAATTTATGATGTCGCGTGTTTTTTTTGCGCGTATGGTATTGAAAGGATGTCCCGGCGGATATGAAATTTCTTCGAGCTGGGGGGAATAAATGAAGGCAGCGGGTTTTGTGATCACAACGGTCTCTCTTTATTTATCAGTCAGGTCATAAGATATATTATAAACCTCTCCGTCGAACGTGGTATTAACCTTGTAGCCGGAGTTGTGGAATATGGCGAGCATAGGTTTGTTGCCGGGGAGGACTTTGGCGAAGAATCGTTTGACGCCTCTTTGTTTGGCAATCTTGGTAATATAATCCAACAGGTATGTCCCCATACCTTTTTGCTGCCATTCGTCGTGGACCACGAATGCGACTTCGGCGGCCTGGATTTTGGGGTCGAAGAAGTATTGCGCCATAGCGACAATGTGCTCGTCGCCTGAGGGGCCGGGGACGACGCCGACGATGGCGATATCCTGCTGGTAATTGATATTGGTGAGCTGCTGGACGTCCTTGTGGGGGAAGGTCATCGTGTGGGTCATATATCTTGTCTGGACGGATTTTTCGCTGAGGGAGTAGAGCATTTCCGCCAGTTCGTGCTCATCGTTTGGTTTGACGGGTCTGAAGAAAATTTCGGTGCTGTCGCGGAGGGTGTCGTAGCGTTCGAGCTCGACGGGGTACCTGACTTTGGCCCAGTCCAGCTCTATCTGGTCTTCATAGATATATTTTTGTGCCTTGGCGGCCTGGATAAGCGAAGTTCTGAATTTGGGATGAGCGATATTGATGAGGTCGAGGACCCTTTCGCGGATGGATTTGCCGTGGAGATACGCGATGCCGTATTCGGTAACGACGTAATGGACGTCGCCGCGGGTGGTGACGACGCCTGCGCCTTCGGTGAGGTGCGGGACGATTCTGCTGACCTGACCTGAGCGTGCGGTTGAGGGCATAGCGATGATTGCCTTGCCTCCCCTGCTTTTGGCTGCGCCGCGTATGAAGTCGATTTGGCCGCCGATGCCGCTGTAGAAGCGATAGCCGAGGGAGTCGGAGCAGACCTGACCCGTGAGGTCTATTTCGAGGCCAACGTTTATGGCGATCATTTTTTCGTGCTGGCTAATCAGGTAGGAGTCGTTGACATATTCCGTCGGGTAGAATTCGAAGAAGGGGTTATTGTTGATGTAGTCGTAGAGGCGTTTTGTACCCATACAGAAGCTTGCGACGACTTTGCCGTGATTGATGTTTTTCTTTGCGCAGGTGATGGCGCCGCATTCGATGAGGTCGATAATCCAGTCGCTGAACATTTCAGTGTGTATGCCGAGGTCTTTTTTATCTTTGAGGTATTCGGCGAGGGTTTGCGGGATTCGACCGATGCCGCACTCGATGGTGGAGCCGTCTTCGACGAGCCGAGCGATGTTTTCGCCGATGCGTCGCATAACGTCGTCGGTTTCAGGGATGGCGATTTCGAAGATTTCCTTGTCGAAGGGGACGAGACAATCGATAGAATTGACGTTGACGAAGCTGTCGCCGAAGGTTCTCGGCATACAGGAATTAACCTGGGCAATAACGTATTTGGCGTTGGCGGCGGCTGACTTGACGATATCGACGGAGACGCCGAGTGAGCAGAGGCCGTTGACGTCGGGCGGGGTTACGGTGATAAGGGCGACGTCGAGAGGAATCCTGCCGCTTTCGAATTCACCGGGGATTTCAGAGAGGAAAATGGGGGTGTAGTCGCCGATACCTTTGCCGAGGGCGTCGCGAACGTTGTCGGCGATAAAAAACGAGTTCATTTTGAATTTTTCGCGGAATTTTTCGGTGGCGTAAGGAGCGGCGCCCATAGTGAGCATGTGGACTATATGCGCGTCGTAGATGTGCGCGGAATGCTCGACCAGCGCTTCTACGAGATGCTGGGGCTGCGCGCAGGCGGTGCCGATGAAGATATGGTCGCCCGATTTAATAAGCTTCATCGCCTCTTCGGCAGTAGTGATTTTGGATTTATATTTTTCTTTCCAGTCAAACTGAGGCATAGATATAGTCCCGAATTATTTTTTTTCTACTCTTATGCGAGCGTCAACGGCGACGGGAGTTGTACCCTGCGGCCCGACCATAAAGGGGTTGATGTCCATTTCCTGGATTTCGGGGAATTCGGTAACGAGCTGAGAAAGTCGCTGCAAGCCTTCGGCGACGGCCTCGATATCAATGCCCTGCTGGCCCCGAGCGCCGACAAGCATTTTATAAGTTCGAGTGTTGACAAGCATTTGTTTTGCCTCTTCGGCGGTCAGAGGCGCCAGGTAGAAGGAGACATCCTGCATAACTTCGACCATTGTGCCGCCCATGCCGAACATCATCAAAGGGCCGAAATGCGGGTCGCGGTGCATACCGAGGATAAGCTCTTTGCCGCCCGAGCACATTTTCTGGACGAGAACGCCGAGAATTTTAGCGTTAGGGAGTTTTTTGGGGATTCTAAACAGCATAAGGTCGAAGGCATCCATAACCTCCTGAGGAGTTTCGAGGCCGACCCTGACCCCGCCGACGTCTGATTTATGGATTATATCGGGCGACCAGATTTTAAGGACGACGGGATACCCTATTTGCTCGGCGATGTTGACGGCCTGCTTGGCGGTGTTGGCAACAGCGTCTTTAGGTGTTACGAAGCCGTATGCCTCAAGTATTTCTTTTGACTCCGCCTCGCCAATCTGGCTGACACCCTGACGAAGGTGTCTTTCGATGATGGTTTCGGCCTTGTGGCGATTGACCGAGAAGAGTTTGACGACGCGTTTTGGTCTTGCCTTCCAGCGGACATAATCAACCATAACCTTAATGGAAAGGACGGCGGCCTCGGGAGAATCGTATTGCGGAATCCTATTATCTTTAAGAATGGCGTTTCCTGCTGCGACCTTGTTTGCGCCGAGGAAGCAGGCAAACACCGGTTTACCGGGTTTTTTCTTCAAGGCATCGACGATGGCTTTGGCGGTTCCGGTAGCGTCCGTCATTGCCTGGGGCGTAAGCAAAATCAGTATCGCATCGACGTTGGGGTCTTCGAGAGCGACTTCTATCGCGAATTCATAACGGTCAGGAAGCGCGTCGCCGAGGACGTCGATGGGGTTATGCAAATTGGCGGCGGCGGGGAGTTTTTCGGCGAGCCGTCGAATGGTTCCTTCGCTGAGTTTGGCGAAGGTGAGGTGAAGTTTTTCAATCGCGTCGGCGGCCATAATGCCTGCGCCGCCCGCGTTGGTGATGACGGCAACAGAAGGGCCTTTCGGAAGCGGCTGATAGGCGAATCCCTGGGCGAAATCAAACTGGGACTTAATGGAAAAACACCGGATAACGCCCGCCCTTTCGAAGACGGCTTCGTAAGCGGTTTCGCTGCCGGCAAGGGAACCGGTGTGTGAGGAAGCGGCTTTTGCGCCCGCGGCGGTGACGCCCGCCTTCATAAGCAGGATGGGCTTCTTCAGGGATATTTGTTCCGCTATACTAACAAAGGCGTTGCCGTCGGTGATGCTCTCAAGATAACCGGCGATGACTTTGGTATCCGGGTCAGCCGCGAACGCCTCGATGATGTCAAGCTCATCGACGTCGGCTTTGTTGCCGATGCTGACAAGCTTGCTGAAGCCGATTCCGTTGGTGTTTGCCATATCGAGGATAGCGGCCAAAAGTGCGCCGGATTGAGACAGATAGCCGGTCGAGCCGACGGCTGGAAGCGTTCCGCCAAAGCTGGCATTGAGCTTTTTGGCGGGAACGATGAGTCCGAGGCAATTGGGGCCAATGACGCGTATGCCGGCCTGCTTGGCAATCTGGACGACCTGCTGTTCGAGCTTGCGACCTTCCTCGCCGACTTCTTTGAAGCCGGCGGTGATTACAACCACGGCTTTGACGCCAAGTGTGGCGCACTGCTGCATTACCGGTGCGACGGACTTAGCGGGGACAACTATTACGACAAGGTCTGGCGCCTGGCCAATGGAAGGCAGGTCGGCATAACACTTGAGATTCTCGATTGAATCGGCCCGAGGATTGACTGGGAAGATTTTGCCTGGGAAGCCGGCATCGAGCATCGACCTGAGAATTTCGTAGCCAACCTTGCCCTTTTGCCTTGAGGCACCAACAATAGCAACTGATTTAGGATTAAAAAATTTATCAAGCATAGCAAACCAAATTTACCCGCCAATGGCGGGCTACCTTTCAAGACCCCACCCGCTGCTGCCGAGCGGGCGAAACGTTCAGCAGAGCAACATTCAAGAAGGCGATGATTGTATCCGATTGGCGGGCTAATTGCAAAAGAAAAAAATGCGGTGATTTGTAAATGTGAAGGAGTATATAATGGGCGGGATGAGAAAGGATGAACCGCTGAGATTTGTGATACAACGACATACAAGAGACGGAGAACGACCGCACTGGGATTTGATGCTGGAATTCGGCAGGATTCTGGAAACATACCGGGTAGCCGAAAGAGAATCATTTGAAGGATTTAAACAAGATGTTATTTTGAGGATGAAAAGCCAATAGGTTCGTTATCGCTTAGTGCGGCGTCTCAAAGTAAAAAAGCCGCTCAAAGTAAACAATGCCAGTGTTCCTGGTTCTGGCACAAGATGTATATTATCGCTTGTGTATGGGTCGGGAAGGCCAATGATTGTTATAGACACACCATCGAGGCCATCTCCTGTAAGTTCACTAAGCCCACCCGTGCTTGGTTGTCCATACGCGTAGGGATTATAAACAAAATTGTAACCATGAATAGTTAATGTCGCAGTTGGATCGATCTCTATCGGCCCGCCGAGACATCCGATATCACCGCCATAGATATCCGCAATACTGTCGTCATAAAGAGCGAGATAATGAACGTTGCCCTTATAGATGTTAACAGTGCTTGAGTTCATAGCGATTGGTATGGCGCCGATGTAACCATCAATCATATCTATGTTAAGGGAAGCATGGTCTGAAAGATATAATCCGTTCACGCTTGAATTTCCCAAGAGCCCCCCGAACATATTAATTGTGCTATTTCCCTGTGCGATAACGTCATTCAATACAAATCCATCATACATGTTGAAGGTACTTGAGTCAGACATGTGTAGATACTGAGTATTCCCGCCGAAGACATTAAGCGTCCCAAAGTCTTTTATATACATTCCACTATCAGGGTAGCCATAATTGCCCACCGAGCCGCCAGTCATATCTACAGTAGGTGATGGGATCCCAAACCAATCCTGTGAGACCTCAAAGGATTCGTAATTATCGCCTTGCTGTATGACAAAATCTGCCCCGGAAACAATTCTTATCTGCAGGAAACAAGAAATGATTAAAATAACCGCTTTACAATATTTCATCTCTCCAGCCTCCTCACAGCGATATAATTATCATCGCCTATAAAAATGAGGTTCAGAACAATCTATATCTAAGCACATCAGGGGGAGTTCTGTCAAGAAAAACATAGGTGTTTTTTTATATAGTTGCCAGATTGGCCGCTTTTGGCCAAAAAAAAGTGACGCAGGGATGATATAATAATCAGGGACAAGCTATGCGTGAAACAAAGAAATACGTTATACAGCGGCACGAAAGGCAGGATGAGCCAGCACACTGGGATTTGATGCTGGAAAACGGCACGGTTCTGGAGACGTATCGGGTGTGTTTGCCGCCTGAAGATTGGGGCGACAAACCGGTGGAGGTGGTGAGGATTTTCGACCATCCGCTTAAGTTTTTGAGTTACGAGGGCAGCGTAAATAAGGGCAAAGGCCGGGTGGAAATAGCTGATTGCGGGGCATACCATCTAATCAAAAAGGACGAAACTCAACAGCAGATTTCGTTCGCCGGCAAACTGCTCAAGGGAGAATATCAACTTTGCCTGATTGAAAGCGACAGGTGGGAGTTGAGGGGTGTTTAACCCTAATTTTTGGCGATTTTGAGGACAGCGTCGACATATTTTGCGGCAACGGCTTTATCTTTGGCCTCAGCAATAACCCGAACAATCGGTTCGGTGTTGCTTGAGCGGATGTGAATCCATGCGTCGGGGAAATCGAATCTGAAGCCATCTGAGGAATCAATTTTCGCATCAGGAAATAGTTTTTTAACGGCGTCGAGGATGAGTTTAACTTTTGCCTTGTCGGCGGGGAATTTGTATTTGGTCATTGAATAGCGAGGTATCTCGCCGACGAGTTGACTTACGGTTTTGCCTGTCTGGGCAAGCAACTGGAGCGTGAATGCCATAGCGACGAGGGAGTCGCGGATTGGGCCGATGCGGAGGTCGATAATGCCGCCGTTGCCTTCGCCGCCGATGATGCATTTGTTTTTTATCATCGCGGAAGCGACGTTTGCCTCGCCAACGGGCGTACGGATAACTCGTCCCCCTGCCGCTTTGGCGATGTCGTCAATCATACGAGACGTTGACAGGTTTGCGGCTGCGGAGCCGGTTTGTCTGCTGAATATAAGTTTGGCAGCCAGCGCGAGGGTATATTCCTCGCCGATGTATGTGCCTGTCTCATCGACAATCGCAAGACGGTCGGCGTCTGGGTCCTGGGCGAAACCGATATCGGCGTGTGCTTTTTTCACAGCGTCGCAAAGCGACGTAAGATTCTCGGCGGTCGGTTCGGGCGGATGCGCGAATAAGCCGGTCGGCTCGATATTCACGGGGATGATTTTACAGCCGAGAGCCGTGAGGAGTTTTACGCCCGGTCGTCCCCCTGCCCCATTTACGCTGTCGAGAACGACTTTGAATTGTTTTTTGGCGATTGCCTTTTGGTCAACAATACGAAGGACCTTGGCGAGGTGAATATCATCCGCTTTGCTATTTGCGGAGACGCGGCCCGGTTTGAGCCGGTCGTCTGAAAAGAAATCTCTGATTTCAAAACAAATTTTGATTTGCCCTGCCACATCGGGAGGCGGGGCCATAGCGTTATCGAGCAGGAGTTTAATGCCGTTATAGGGGAGCGGATTATGAGAGGCGGTAATGACAATACCTCCTGCACAGGCGAGGTGCTTAACCATAATGCCGACGGTTGGTGTTGTTACAATGCCGAGGTCAATTACGTCAATACCTGCGGTCGTCAAGCCGGACGTAACGGCAGAAGCCAGTGATTGCCCGCTTGGCCGAGAGTCCC
This sequence comes from Sedimentisphaerales bacterium, assembly GCA_049513025.1. GTDB lineage: Bacteria > Planctomycetota > Phycisphaerae > Sedimentisphaerales > Anaerobacaceae > Fen-1362. The sequence continues at coordinate 34,494 of JBEKWM010000011.1, read as the reverse complement.
GGCCCATACAAACGGTTAACTTATCCGCGTCAGAAAATTTTGAGCGGAGGAACGAGCCAAACGCGAGGCCATAATCGGCAGCGACTTGCGGGGTAAGATTTTCGCCGACAATACCCCTGAGACCACTAACGGTAATAATCAGTTCGCCGGCCATTATTTATACACCCGTTGAATCGCTGCCGATTCGCCTTTAATTTTTACGTCTGCGAAGTTAGTCAAGCTGACAAACATGGATTTCGTTGACAAAGTCAAGCTTGCGAAGGTCAGCGATTGTATCCTCATCAGGTGTCTTGTCGAGCGATACGGCCAGTACCGCTTTTTGCTGGTCGAGCTTTTGCCCGACACCCATAGTTGCGATGTTGATTTTGTGTTTGCCCAGCACCGTGCCAAGATGGCCGATAACGCCGGGACGGTCTTCGTTGAAGATAATGAGGACCGCACCCTGCGGGGTTATCTCAGCGTTGAAGCCGTCGATTTCGATGATGCGCAGCAGTTTTTCGCCGAAGACCGAGCCGGTAATGGTGCGAGTGATTTTGTCGGTGACAACCTTAGCGGAAAAGCTGGACGCGACGTCTTTAGGCGTCGGGTTTTTGGTTTCGTCAATACTGATGCCGCGTTCCTTCGCAAGGACCGGCGTATTGACCAAATTCAGCGGCATCTCAAAATGCTTCTGGAGCAGGCCGATGGCGAAATTGAGCGTTACGGCCTGGAGTGGCATTTCGGCAATTGCGCCGCGATACTCGACCTGGACCTGTTTGATTTGTCCCGGCGCGATAGTGCTGAGCACGATGCCGATTCGACGCGCAAGCTCGGCATACTTGAGAACCAGCGGGGGAACGGCCCCGGCGGTAGATGGCGCGTTGATAGCGTTCCTGATGGAGTCGCCCCGCAGTGCGTTTACCAGGATTTGAGCCGCTTCGACCGCGACCTCGATTTGCGCCTCCTCGGTGCTTGCGCCGAGGTGAGGGGTAACGAGGCAATTAGCGAATTCCTTGAACCGCGTATTTTCGGGCGGTTCTTTCGGGAAAACGTCAAGGGCCGCGCCTGCGATGCGTTTTTCGGCCAGCGCCGTGTAAATCGCATCTTCATTGATGATGCCGCCGCGAGAACAGTTAACCAAGCGAACGGTCGGCTTCATCATTTTAATCTGGTCGGTGTTAATCATATTGAGCGTCTGCTCATTCTTGGGGACGTGGACGGTGATGTAATCGGCCTCTTTGTAGATTCTTTCGAGCTTATCGGTGATTTCGATACCCAACTGGTCGGCTCCCACGGGGATGGCAAGCGGGTCATAGCCGAGAATTTTCATATCGAAACCCCTGGCCATTTTGGCGACAGCCATACCGATTCTGCCCAGGCCTATTACGCCGAGGGTTTTGTTATTGAGCTGATTGCCCTCGTATAGTTTTCTGTCCCAAGCGCCGGCTTTAAGGGAATTGCAGGCGGGGACAACGTGCCGGCTCATCGCCAGCATCAGCGCCATAGTGTGTTCGGCTGCGCTGAGGGTATTGCCGCCGGGCGTATTCATAACCAGAACACCCTTGCGGGTTGCTTCTTTTACGTCGACGTTATCGATACCGACGCCTGCGCGGGCGACGGCCTTGAATCTGCACGGATTGGCAAGGACTTTGGCGGTAACTTTGGTTGCGCTTCGGATAATCAAGCCGTCGTAGCCGCCGATTATGCCTGCCAGCTCGTCTTCGCTTATGCCTGTCTTGACGGTTACTTCGACGTCGGACATTGCTTTAAGCAGGTTGATGCCTTCCTGTGCGAGTTTGTCTGTAATTAGAACCTTTATCATCAAATCATCCTTTATAAAAAAAGTTTCAGATAAAATTTCGTTTTTTACTTTTCCCACCCTGAGACGGTTCGCTCATCCGATATTTTGAAACCGGCTTTGGGACAATCATAGAGATATCTTGTTATGCAGTGAGCGGCGGCGGCAGCCATGCGGACGCAAGCAGCATCCTGGCCCCGCCGCTCTGACTCGCACCCGACCTGAACGAGCTGTGACTGTTCAATTGTGGGCCAGAGTTTTTCGCCTGTCGCAACCTTGTAAAGAGCGGCATTAGCGTCAAGAGAACCGTTGTAGCCCGCCTCGCCTATATCGGTAATCCTGCAATCGATAATAGTAACTGCCAGGACCAAATCAGCCCCGAGTTTCTCGCCAACCTGCGCCGGCGAAAGCATATAGAAATCGGGCGTGCCAGCGCGGAAGTCAGCAAGCGTTTTATAATCGATGAAAAGCGAGGGTTTTATCTCGGCCTTGACCTGGAGCATTTTGATTATCGTATCGGTGAGGTAGAATCGCAGGTTGGCATACGCGCTGAAAGAAGCTGGCTGGTCAACCAAGACGAGGATTTTCTGGCCTTTGTCCCCGGTGAGATTATATTGGGCGGAGCTTTTCGCTTCGGATGACGTCGGGCTGCTGAGAACGGATGCCATACCCACGGCATTACAGCCGGCGTAAAACAGAATCATCGGCAGGCCCGCGCAAACTAATATGGCCGGCCAAAACGAACGTATCGTAATACCAGATTTTGCCTTTTTCGGTTTCACTTTACCCCAGCATCTTAATTGCCGCTGTTCTGTGCTATTGCCCTTGCAAGGGTTACAGCCCAGCCCACGGCAAAAATCAACAACAACGCGGCGAGAATGTATCGTAATTTCAACGATGCAAGCCGCCGCTCAATTAACGGTGAATATACTCCAAAGACGGCGATAAGAAAAGCAAAAAATGCGATTACAACAGCAATCGTGCAGAAAAATCCCGCGGCGGGCTGGGTGTAAAAGGCGCCAGCTATATCGCCCCGCGCAAAGGCGATGACGGCGGTGGTCATACCGCAGGTCGGGCAAGGCAGGTTGTAACGCTGCTTAAAACCGCAGGGAAAAGGATATAGAGTGAAATGAAACTGCCCCATCAGCCAGCCAAGCAGAAAGCCGCCGGCGATGAAAAGAAAGATACCGGCCGCAATCAGCCGCTGAGTGGCGGAAGCACGCAAAAACAACTTTGGCGAGATTGGTTGTTGGCCTGATTCCATAAGGGCGTTACAATACCGGCATTCTCAAATTGCGTCAAGAAAGGAAAATTATATGGTGCTTGAACAGAAGGATTTGAGCAGGATGTTGGAAACCGCGGAGGTCGCGGCTCGGCTGGCAGGTCAAAGGGCAATGGAGGAATCAAGCTATATCAAGGTGTCGGTCAAAGGCCCGGACCAGCTCGTTACGCAGGCGGATACGATTTGTCAGCAAATAATCATCGACCGGATAAAAGAGATTTACCCGGATGACGGATTTATCGGTGAGGAAGGCCCGAAAGGCGAGATGTTCAAACAGCCGCCGAGGGGCAGCAAAAAGGTCTGGTGGGTAATCGACCCAATAGACGGAACGACCAACTTCGCGAAAGGGATGCTGCTGTTTACGGTTTCTGTGGCGGCGATGTATGAAGGTGAGCCGGTGGTGGGAGTGATTTATGACCCGGCGACGGATTCGATGTTCACAGCCGTAAAAGGCGGCGAGGCCCGGCTCAATAACAGGCGGATTTTCGCCAGTGACGAGGGGTTCGACAAATTCTGCAGCATCGGCACGGACAGTTTCTTCGATAACGGCGTGCCGAAATGGGTAATAGCGCTTATGGAAAAGGCGAGGTCTCGAACATTAGGCAGTTCGTGCCTGCAATTAGCGTATCTGGCAAAGGGCAGTTTGATTGGGGTGGTATTCGTCAGGCCGAAAATCTGGGACGTGGCCGCAGGAGTATTGATTGCCGAATCCGCCGGCGCGATTGTCAGCGACTGGAAAGGAAACAAACTTTTCCCGATGAACCTCGACAATTACGCGGGGCAGGAATTAATGACGCTGGGAGCGAATAAGAAGGTTTACTCAGAGATGCTGAACATCCTGAAGTGATTGTCGATTGTCGATTGCCGAATGTCGATTGAAGGAAAAGAATATGACGCCCGATTACTTGAAAAACAGAACAAAACAATTTGGCCTGGCTGTTATACGGCTGGTCGAATCTCTCCCAAAATCGCTTACGGCAGGCGTAATCGGCAAACAAGTTTTACGTTCAGCGACATCCGTTGGAGCCAATTACAGGGCAGTATGCAGAGCCAGGTCAAAACCGGATTTTATCGCAAAACTTGGAATTGTGGAAGAGGAGATAGACGAGTCGGGATACTGGTTAGAATTGCTGATTGATGCCAATATTGTCAGGCAAGCGGCTGTAACAAGATTATTGGCGGAAGTCAACGAATTGACTGCGATTGTGGTTGCTTCGCGTAAAACCGCCCTCAGCAGTAAAACCCGGTAGCTATTTCTTGGCATTAAATCGGCAATCTGTGTTCGTATTTTAAAATCGCAAATCAACAACCGACAATCGGCAATTTAGTTACAGTTCAAAATCGTCAATCGTCAATCGACATTCGACAATTACCTTGGGTCTGGCACTTGCTGTATCGCAACAATCTTTACCTTTCCGCCTGTGGGCGTAACACCGCTTCTATCGAAAATAGCTACAACGCGTTTTTGCGGGCCGTCAGTGCCGATGCGGACGAGGATATAGGCCGTAAAGACGTCGCTGCGAACCGTTATAAGATTGCTGATACGGTCAAATATAACGTCCCGTTCCTCAAATGCATCTCCCACGCCGCCCACGCCATCCATATCCGTCGGCGTCAATAAAGTGGTGGGAATAGCGCTGCCTCTGCCTATGTAATAACCTATGCTATTTATACTGTTATTGGCATCCGTCATAAGTTCACCGATATTTTTGAAGGGGCCGTGAATAGTATCACGGTAATTTACGATTGATTGGGCAAGGTTATAATTCGGTTGGGTATGGTAAGTAACCCACGGCAGTTGCGCCAGGACAAACCACGGTGCGGTATCGATATTGATTCTGCCTTTGATTTTTGTCTCAGCTGGCTGGTTGTGGTCGTATGGGTCCATCACGGTCAGGTATTTGAAAAGGTTCTGGACATAGAGGTCGGCGAGATTGAGACGAACTTCTGCTTCCGTACTGAACTCATTGGTCAAATAAGCATCGGTGCGGAAGAGCTGGCCGATTTCGCCGACGTTAGTAAACATTTTGTTTGCGGGGTGCGCCTGAATCATATCACCCCCGGAGTTAAAAGGATGGTTCATAGAGCCGATTGTCGGCGTGGTCATATTCGGGTTCAAAATCTTCCTGATACACTTGTTGAGGGTTATATCTCTTTCAAAACTGTGTGATGTATAGCCAACAATATTTGGCTCCAGCCAGCTACTGCCATTTACATCGCCATCGGGCACCAAAAGCGTATCAACCTGAAGCCAAAAGCCATTTACATTCCTCTGGAGAATTATATCTGTACCCCCGCCGAAATTTACGTCAGCCGGCTGAGATCGGTAATTGAATTTGTTCGGGTCAAAACCATTGAAATCGTTTGGCCCTGGAATATCATTAAAAACTATTGGGATATTCGCTTCCGGGACTGTCGTGTTGGGCATATTTGCCAAAACATGAAAACGTCTTGAGCCGGTCCAGATTATGGGTATAAGGTGTTGGTAGCCATCAGAATCCGTAGTAACGATTCGCCATCCGTTTGGCTCGTCGTCTTCCCAATATGGCTTGAAGAGTTCTATGGCGTAAGAACGATATACGTTAGGGTCGTTGGGACCCGGCTGATAAAAATTCTGGGCAATTTCTGAAATGTAAACGCAGGGCCGCTCAAAGCCGTAGTGTGGAGTCCCAAACGAGTCGTTTACCTCTGTTACTTCATTATTGGGGTCGTATCGTGGGTCCCAGGTATTATAATCAGGGCCATCGATGTAATCCATCAGGTTTGCGGTGATTTGTGCCACGTCGGCACTTGAAAAAACATTGGGGTCAAGGGCTTCACGAACAACTTTGTAAATTGAATCTTTATTAAAGTTTAAAGGCGAGTTGATATTGAACATTTTATTGCCGGCGGGGTTGATAACCCGGTCCATATTGTAAGTCGTGGCGATGTGGCGATAAGCGTAATTTGGGTCGGTCAGGACATAATCGGAATTGGAGCTTCTAAACCACTCGTTTAAGTCCGAAGCCGAATTAATGGGGGTCTGGAAATCATATTTTCTGCCTATTTCCCAGTTCGTCATTACTTCGGAGCGAGTATCGATGCCTGTCTGATTTACAAGGAATCTGTATCTAAGTTCAAGCTCATCGGAAATATCGAATGGCGTATATGGACTGACGGGCTGGTCATATTTCCAGACAACATTGCTGGCGTAGGATGTAATATCATTTGGACCCGTTCCGCAGCGATAGTTATTAAGGTAGTCCGCCCTTGCCTGAATATCAGCCGGGGTCAGAGCATAGAAAGGCCTATTAGCCAGAGCCAAAAGGTTGATTTGCGTCTGGCTTGAGCCATCGATGCTTCCTATGGGGCCGCATGGGTCAAATTTGTAGCCGGTGTTGATATTGAGCATACCGCCATTGTCGATTATGCGAACAGCGGCATAGATGGGTTTGCCTTTGCTGGATGCTTTACCGGGTACCTGTACCCAAATCGAATCGCTCACGCCATCACCATCAGCGTCAGCGAGGGTGTTGGGAGTAGCCGGCTGATACTCGGGAAGAACCTGAGCCTGCACTATCTGCCATGCGGGAGGACCATAGATGTTACTGACTTGTCGCCAGAAATAATTAGAGCCGGACTGATATGGTTCGAGGCAGGCCAGCCAGGGATTGTTGGCATCGGGGTAATTGTAATATGTGCCGTTTGGGTCAACTCCGGGGACGTTATGAGTAAGAACTTCCGATATTTGCGCGACTACCGTATCTACGGCTAATTTAAGGTCTTGGTTATCCCCCACTCCTGAGGTGGCAACTGAATCAACTCGGGAAGAAAGAAGAAAGAGAACGCCGAGCATTGCCAGCAGTGTTGTAAGAACAATGGCGAGAATAATCGCAGACCCTCGGCGAAGCCGCTCTGTCTTCTCCGCCTTCGGCGAGATCTCGCCCGTCCCGAAGGGACGAAGCGGACGTCTTCTGTCTTCTGTCTTCTGTCTCATATCAGTCACCAATATAAACGATATGGGTAAATGTTTGGCCATCCTTGAACACGCCTCTCGAATCGTAAAGCGTGAAGGTGAATTTTAACGCCCTCGGATAAACAGATTCAGCTACCGCGCCGGCCAGATATACTGCCTTATCACACGAAAACCAGTTCAAAAAGGACGGTGCGGCCGTATTAAAGTAAAAACCAAAGGGATTCGGATTCGTCGGCATTCTGCTGAAATCTGAATCGGAAAAATCGCCGTTGCCGTCGGGGTCAATACTCGGCCACCAATAAATGTGTGTCAGTCCGGTTGAAACATCCTGATAGAAATAACTCCACTGAACAGAAAAACTGCCCACTTTTTCGGCCATCAGCAAATGCAGGGTATTGGCGTCCGCGAGAGTAACTGTCGGTCGGCTGCCGAAACAAACGTTGATTATCTGGTTGACGTTAGTAGGACCATATGCAATGTCGTTTGTTAGTGCCTGCCACTGAGACAAAGAAATAAGGTCATGCTCATAATAGTCATTAAGATTCGGAAGAAATGTTGTTGGAAAAGTAGTAATGTCTGGGTTTGGCCAGGAGTTAAGGTCGGTATCAGCACTTGATATGTGCTGTCGTCGGGCGAGGATAGGGTATTGTGCATTCAGTCCATAGGTGTTTTGTGACTGTCCATAATAAATTCTCGCAAGATTGCCGACGATTGTCTTATTTGCCCATTGTCCCGTTGACTGGAAATCGCCGTCGGCGAAAAACATAATCTGGTCGAAGCGATTATTATTGGGATCAACTTGAAACCATATAAACATCGGGGCATCCTTGCGGAGACCTCTGAAGTCGTTGTTTAACTGGTCGGTAATGGCTCTGAATTTTTGCATAATCTCGGCCTGGGCCGAGGCGATGCGATACGAGCTGATACTGGTCTTGAACACCGTGCCGGCAAAGAGAATGACCAGCGCCATTATACCTATGGCGACAACAAGCTCTACGAGGGTAAAGCCGAATCGTGGCTCGTCCGCCGAAGGCGAGACCTCGCCAAAAGGCGGGTATTTAGTATTTCGTAGTTCGTTGTTCATAGTTCGTAGCGATTAAAAACGCATAACCTTTTGATAGACACCAATACAGGGGTATCGGCCGCCGTTAACAGGCGGCGGAACAACCCAGACATCGCCCGTCGCTCCGCCCTGCCATGTTTCGTTGAGACGAAGTAAATCCAGATTGGTTCCATAACGCTCAAGAACGCGATATACCTGGCCGGTGGCATCATCTACTATTGTGTAGCCGTCGTTAATTTTGTTCTTGTCCGCCACGTTAACTTGTAAATCGCTGCCACTTAAAGTTACAGGCACATAGAAAGCATTAGGTCTGCCGGCGTCGTAACCATAATAGGTGGTCGTTGTGCCCACCTTTCGAGAGACAAAAACCGTAACCTGAACATCTCGTGACAGAGGATTGGTATCTGTTTTTCTGCATATCGCAGACCACCAGTATCGCTTGGAATTGGGGTCAGCTGTCGGTGTCGATGGATACGCAAATTCAGCATCTGAAATTGGTACCGGCGCAGCTTTCTCGTAATAAGTTTGTGCATTGTATATTACGTTCGGGTCGTATATGCCGTAGAGTTTTATTTTCGCGAAGGCCTCGTCGGCGACAGTCACCGCAATGGTGCGCTCGGTGGCAACCATCGTAAAATAAATACTTACGGGAAAAACGCCCGCGATAAACAGCATCCCCACAGCTAATATCCCGACGGCAAGAATGACCTCGGTGAGGGAAAAGCCCCTGGCAAATTGCCGATTGCCGATTGCTGATTGCTGATTGTTAATTTGGATGCTCATTTTTAGTTAATAATTGTCCCTGTGTAAGGGTTTATATAAATCGGCTTTAGCTGAGACAGATAATTCGTCCAGCGATAGTTTACGTTGGTCTGTTTCAATTTCTTTGTGTCGTAAATCACAAAACTGTTCCGGCTGGGTTCCTTATCCAGACCATCCAGGGGGTAATCATCCTGAACAAACATACCAAGGCCGTTGTTGATGATATTGACATACGAGTTGAATATGTCATCGTATCCTGATGCTGATGGGGTAGCTGGATTGTACTGGCCGTTTTTGTTTCTTGTCTGGACATCGTGGATGACAAGTTTGCCTGATGGTGAAAAGACAATTGAAAACGTCGTAGTATCCCGCAAAACATTAGAATTAGCAAAGCTACCATCGGGAGTAGCACCGCCTAAGCTCGTGTTATATAAAAAGTCCATTAAACCAATAGAGTCAGGTAGTTTAATCGGCTGGATTCCGTCAACCGCGCGAAAACCGTTAGCCAAGTTGGTAGCTTCATAATCGTAAATTATAAAAACGATATATTGCGATTCATTGAGAGGGTCAGAGTTATTTGGGTCGTAGCGTTTTTGGAATCGTATTCCTGCGTAGCGCTGCTCTTTGGCGGCAATTGCGCGTGCGCTGGCCAAAGCGGAGCTAACTATCGACTTTGCGCCGCTTTCCGATTCAAAGGAATTGAGGAGCATATTCGCCGCGGGGATAGTCAGGCCGACCATTAACGCGGCTATCGCGACGACAACCGTCATCTCAACAAGTGTCACACCGGCCTGTCTGCGTTTATTCCTCATTTCATTTCACGTTCGATATATCATCAGCCGTATCAAATTGCTTGTCCGGCCCGGCGGATGTTATTACAGGAAAGGTCTTTTTTGTATTCGGAACGGGGTACCACAAGCTGTCTTTCTGGTAGTAGTCGTATCGCAGAGCCGTTCCCCAGGGGTCAATGATTCTTGTGAAAGGTATCGCCGGTGATGTGCCTATGGTAATGGTGATTAGTGTGCCATCAGGTTTTTGGTTTGTCAGAAGCGATTTGTCGATTTTATCGAGCGTGGTCCGGCAATCAGGGACCTGGCTGAAAATAAAATACAACACTTCAGAGCCGGAGTAATAAGGATCATGAATTGGGTCATCCGGTATGACATCTACATTCGTACCAGATTGATATAGAGCGTTCTGTAATGTTGATTCAATTATTGTTGTGGCAAATCCGTCGCAATCGATGGGAAAAGCCAACCCAATGTTCGCATAGAGCCCTTTGTATTCGTATCCGAAGTCGCGGAACTGTTCGAGAGCGTTGCCGACCAGGGCGATGGTGTTGCGGCAGAGCCGTTCCTTGCTCTGGTCGTCGATGCGTTTGGTGATGCCGACGACCATCGAGACGAGTATGGCGATAATCGCCACCACCACGAGCATCTCGATGAGCGTAAAGCCGGATTTATAAGCGCGCGTTCTCATAAGCAAATCAATCGCCCGAATGCCGGTGTTTAGTAGTTGTGGATGTCATCAGCCGTGCCGTAATAGCCGTCAGGCCCCGCCGAGATTAAGATGTAACTATCAGGCCTGTATGGCCAGACGTTTTGCGTAATCTTCGGGTTTCTTATCCCGTAGCCAGTGCCCGTCCCCCCATATCCTGTAAGCAACGCATTATCTTTGAACCTGTCATTGTAAAAAACCGGATTGTCAGAACCCACAGAATAACCCAGTGGATGCATCAGGCCGGAACCGCCGTTTGCGGTGAGTTTGCCGAGCTGAATTAAAGGGTTGTTGTCGGTATAATCATAGATTCTATAGCTGGTGTTCAGTACTGTTATGTTCGGATCAAATATCTTGCTGGAGGTATTTGCCCTGTAATAGAGAATCGGAGCGCCGGCAGTAAGGGGTTTACCTGTGCTATCGTTATCGATTGTTTTCCTTACTTTGAAGATATCGCAAAGCACATTTGTATCGGAAGCAAGCGAAGCAGTGTTATTGAACAGTTTGCCAAGGTTAAACACACTGGTTTTCGCCAGTTCGAGATAAGGGCCTTTTCTTGCCTGCAGATTGGCGGTTGTGGAATCATAAGCCCCATCTAATGCCTGCCAGTTGGAATTCGGATTAAAACCCATCAAGTCCAAACCGAGTAGCGCCTCGGAAAGTTTTTGTGCGCCGCAATATTGGGATGACGGCGATGCCGTCCATGTCAGGTTCGAAGGCGGGTAGTCGCCGTAATCCTGTTTGAAGGCCTCCAGCGCCATATCTATTGTCGCGAACTGGGCCTTCTGGGCAGTTTCCTTGGCCTTTGTGCGAACCATCGCAATTGAAGGTAGAAGGATACCCAACAACAGGGCGATAATGGTTACGACGATAAGCAGCTCAACGATTGTAAATGCCTTACGATTATTCATCATAATCATCCTTTTGACTAAAGTCAGTTATTGTCATTCCTCGGCGAGTTTTTAGTCACCAAAATTATAAATGTCGTCCTTTGTGCCGTATTCCCCGTCAAAGCCCGCCGACATCAGGATATACGAGTCAGCTCTGACAGGCCTGTCGCCTGTGCTAATCTTGGTGTCACGGGTAATGTCGTAGAACTTTTTGGGGAAATCCACACTCGCGCCTTCTGGAGTCCCGCCGCCTGACGCCAGTGGATGCACGGGGCCGGGAGACCACCAGGGCAATCCCATATCAATAAGGTCCTGGTTGTCAAGGACATTATATATGTACTGGGCAATATTGGCGCTGATTGTCGCAGACGAGTCACCCGGCAATGGGTGTTTCAATTTTGTCGAATCCGCTTTATAGTAGAGAATAGGCATACCCATTTTTTTGCCCGTGGTTTTGTTCGTAACGCGATTATAGGAATCACAAAGGACATAAGTATTGGGGTCAAAGCCCTTAGTAGAGCCGTAGCCAGCTTGATTGATAACTGTCGTACTGTAGATGTCACTAATAAGGTAGGCGTTTGCGTTTTCAAGCTGGAGGTACATCTTTCTGGACCTGATATTTTCGTTATAGGTTGCCGCATCGGGGGAATTTAAGGGGGGATAAATAGTCGGAGTCGGGGTCGCATTGCCGAATCCGCTGCGTTCGAAGCGGGATGCGGGATTAAAACCCTTGAGGTCTTGGCCAACCATTGCCTCGGTCAGCTTCATCGCGCCGCAATAGTTCTGGGGCGTGGCCTGGTCATCCACCGCGTCGGAATTGGGGTAGCCATCGAACTCGGAATTGAACAAATCAAGCGCAATGGCGATACTGTGGAACTGCGCCTTTTGCTTGACGTCCATCGAGTATCGCCTGACGCGATTCAGCGAAGGGACAAGCAGGCCGATAAGGATAATAATGATGCTCATCACCGTGAGAAGCTCGATAATGGTGAAGCCGTGCCTGCTGTGCTGGTTGTTGCTAACCCGTTTCATTTGTCTTCTCCTTTAGTATTCGATATAACGCCGGTTATTAGGTTTTAGTTTTATCAGCCAACTTCGAGGTTGGTAATAATTGAAACCATCGGCGCGAACACCGACATCACGATGGTCAGCACGATGCCGCCGAGACCGACAATCATTATCGGTTCGAGCAGGTGCATTAACGAAGCGACGAGAACGTCAACCTGTTCGTCGTAATTGTCGGCAATTTTCAAAAGCATTTTATCCAAATCTCCCGTTTCCTCGCCTACCGCCACCATGTTCGAAACTATCAGGTCAACCGTTTTGGACTGCTTCAACGGCGCCGCGAAGGTATCGCCCTGCCGGATGGAGTTTTGAACGTTGATAAGCATTCTGGAAAATACTTCGTTTCCCGCCGTTTCGCTGGTAACGTTAATCGCGTCGAGGATGGGGACGCCCGCCCCGATAAGAGTGCCCAGCGTTCTGGTCCATCGTGTGACGGCTACTTTTCGCGTCAACTGACCTATAACGGGCATCCGGACTCTGATGCTGTCGAGAATGTATCGCCCGACGCGGAACCGCCGGATAAGGCGGGTCAGGAAGATAAAAGCAAACGGCACGCCGACAAGGATGGCCCAGCCGTAGTCATTCGCAATCCACTGCGCTACCCTGAGCACAATTTGCGTTACCATGGGCATGTGCCCCTCCCCAAGCATTTCTGTCAAAACAATTTGAAATTTGGGGATGATAAATATCATCAGCAGCAAAAGCATCGTAAGGGCCGCGCTAAGAACCACTATCGGGTAAATCATCGCGCCCTTGACGCGGGATTTTAGCTTCTGGGATTTTTCCATAAAGTCGGCCACGCGGGACAAAATCAGGTCGAGCACGCCGCCCGTCTCGCCGGCGGCAACCATACCCACCATCAGACGGTCGAAGCATCGGGGAAACCGGTTCAACGCCTCAGACAAAGTTGCGCCTCCCTCGATTTCGTCGGCGACATACCCGATGATGCGCTTGAAGGTGCCCGCCTTTTGCTGCTCCTCAAGGATTCGCAGCGACCTCAGGATGGGCAGACCCGCGTCCTGCAGCGTGGACAACTGCCGGGCGAATTGGGTGATGTATTTTAGTTTGACCTTGCCGCCCGCCCCTCGCCTCTTCTTAGGTTTGGCGATGGCTCCGGCAGCAACGCCGACTTTCTTCCCGGCGCCAACGGACAATACCTTCGTGGGGAAATACCCCATATTTCGTATTTTGCTGACCGCCTCTTTCTGGCTTAACGCCTCGACCTCATTTTTTATCGCAACCCCCTGAGAATCGAGCGCTTCATATTTGAAGAGCGGCATAAATACCTCCTGTGAATATCTGGTTCATAAGTTATTCGCTTTCCGCCATCGTTTCTTTCACGACCTCGTCGATCGTCGTCACGCCGTTATAAATCGCCGACAGACCCGCATCACGAAGCAATCTCATACCGGCCTTCTGGCTGGCGGTCCGCAGAACGTTTGTTGAGGCGTGGTTCATAATCAACTCGCATATCTCGTCGTTGAACGTCATAATTTCAAAAAGACCCGTCCGGCCTTTGTACCCGGTATTGTTGCACCTGCTGCAGCCGGCGCCGTAATAGAACTGCTTGCCCTTGACCTCATCAGGCGTAAGACCAAGTTCCATAAGCTGGCTTTCCGTCGGCTGGAACGGCGTCTTGCATTGCTCGCAGATTTTTCTCACCAGCCGCTGCGCGATAATGCCTTCGAGCGTTGCCGTAACAAGGAACGGCTCAATGCCAAGGTCCAAAAGTCGGGCGATGGAGCTCGGCGCGTCGTTGGTGTGCAGCGTCGTAAAAACGATGTGACCGGTCAGGGACGCCTGCGCGGCGATTTCCGCCGTCTCAAGGTCGCGGATTTCGCCGACCATCACAACGTCTGGGTCCTGACGAAGAATGGAACGCAGACACTTCGCAAAAGTCACCCCGATGTCCGGCTTCATCTGCACCTGAATGATGCCGTCAATATCGTATTCGATCGGGTCCTCGGTAGTGATTACCTTGGTCTCGATGTCATTAAGCTCGCTTAGAGCCGCGTAGAGTGTCGTGGTTTTGCCGCAGCCCGTTGGGCCTGTAATGATGATGATGCCGTTGGGCTTGTGAATAAGCTGTCGGATAATGTTCAGTTCGTCGGTTCTGATGCCCAGCTTTGCAAGGTCGAGTTGCATCTGGCTGCGGTCAAGGATACGAAGCACGACGCTTTCCCCGAACATCGTGGGCAGAACGCTTACACGCAGGTCAACGGGGTTGCCCTGCACGGTAAGAGAAATTCGACCGTCCTGGGGCAGTCGCCGCTCCGCAATATCGAGGTTGGCCATAACTTTTATTCGAGAGCTAAGCGCGGCGGCGATATGCTTAGGCGGAGGAACCATCTCATAAAGCACGCCGTCGATTCGATATCGCATCTTATATTCGTTTTCAAACGGCTCAAAGTGTACGTCCGATGCCTTGTCCCTGATGGCCTGCATCAGCACTAAGTTAAGAAGCTTCTTGACCGGGTTCGATTCCGACAGTTCCTTGAGTTCATCGAGGTCGATGCTCTGGTTTCGACCCTCGAATTCGGCAAGGAATCCGTCTTCCTGAATCTCAGTGATAAGCTCGTTTATGCCCTCTCCCTCATCCTTCTGCTGATAATATTTCGTAATTGCCGCGTCAAGCGCCTGTGAGTCAACGATTTTCGCAGTCACTTTCAGACCGAGCAGCGTGCTCAAGTCGTCTGTGGCGCGGAAGCTGTCCGCCTTGTCAACCGCCACCACCAACTCGTTTGTGTCCGCCTTGAATTCAATAGGCAAAACGCGGTATGTCTTGGCCATCTGGGGCGAGAGTTTTTCCAGGGCGATCGGCGGAACATCCGTTTCGGCGAGATTTATAAATTCCATTCCTCGCTGGGCGGCCAGAGCGATATGTAGCTGCTTTTCATCTACAAGCCCAAGCTCAACAAAAATCTCCCCTATCGGGACGGTCTTATGCCCTTCTTTTTGTCGCTTTTTCTGGATTTCGAGACACTGGTGTATATTTTCGCGGGTTAGCAACCCCATCTTCATAAGTACTCGGCCGATGGGTCTGCCTCGTAAATGTTCTATTGGCGGCATCTTTTCCATAAACTCATCCCTTACTTGTGTCTTGCCAACACCCTCTATTATATGCTCATAATTTATGTTCTGTCAAAGAATTAGCAATTGGACACACGGTTAATGAGACGAAATTTAAGCCCCATAAACCTTGTCTGTGTCTTAAAAATCATATCTCGCAAACCTAACTTATACCCCCCTGCCACGCATTAGGATAACCCCATTAACGGATGTATCCCCCACAAAATCGTCGTCGGCTGAGTCATATACCCCAAAACCTCCGTAACATCAAAAACCACAAGACATTACGTTCGCAGGATAGGTCCAAAATCCTCTTCGTCTTCATGGGGTCTCTCGTGTGGCTTGAGGGTCTTGAGGTGTGCCATTGCCTTATCATGTAAATCGCCGGGCGACCGGGCCTTATCGAGCATCTCAGCCATCGTAATCTTACCCAATTCATATAATTGCCACAAATGGTCATCGAGAAGCTGCATACCAAGTCTTTTGCCGGTCTGGATACTGGAGTCGATACGGTAGGTCTTGTTTTCGCGGATAAGATTCGCAATAGCAGGCGTAACTACCATAAATTCATAAGCCGCAATTCGGCCTTTGCCTGTGGATAACGGACAAAGCGCCTGGCTCAGAACGGCAATCAGGTTACTGCTTAACTGAATGCGGATTTGCTCCTGCTGGTTAACAGGAAATACGTCAATAATTCTGGTAATGGTACCCGCGGCACTGGTTGTATGGAGGGTACTGAAAACCAAGTGTCCAGTTTCCGCCGCACGAACAGCGGCCTCAATCGTCTCAAGGTCTCGCAATTCACCGACGAGGATGACGTCAGGGTCCTGCCTCAGAACGCGACGAAGCGCCTCGGAAAAGCTGGGAACATCTATTCCAACTTCGCGCTGGTTAATGATGGACTTTTTGTGCGAATGGTAGTATTCGATGGGTTCTTCCACGGTAACGATATGGCGGTCAATAGTTTCGTTGATGTAATTGATCATCGTCGCCAGCGTGGTTGTTTTACCGCTTCCGGTCGGTCCTGTAACGAGAAAAAGCCCCCTCGGTCTGCGGCAAAGAGCGGCACATATCTTCGGCAGACCAATCTCATCGAAACTCAAAATCTTGGATGGAATCAGACGCAGAACGATACCGACGTTCCCTTTCTGCTTGAACACGGAGACACGGAATCGGCACTGCTCGCCATACGCAAAACCGAAGTCGGTGCCGCCTTCTTCCTGGAATTCCTGCTGGTTTCGTTCCGGGGTGATGCTCTTCATCAGAGCAAAGGAATCATCCGGCTCAAGAACTTTTGTTTCCAGCGAGCGCAGCCGGCCATCTATCCTCAGAACGGGCGGTCGGCCGACGGCAATATGAATATCTGAGCCACCCATAGTGACGCAGGCCTGAAGCAGGCGGTCAATATTTACTGTTGCCATTTAGCGATTCCCAAAAAAATACAGATTTATCAAACGACCACGCCCTCGGTCTGCGCTACGGCTGCGATTTCCGCCGGCGTGGTAACTCCTCTGAATATCTTGAGTTTGCCGTCTTCCATAAGGGTTTTCATACCGCTGGCGATACAGGCCTTTCGCAGTTCACCAATAGGCGCCTTCGAGAACGCCAGCTCCCTGACTTCATTGTTAAGCTCGACCATTTCAAATATGCCCTTACGCCCCTTGTAGCCGAGACCTTGACACTGGCTGCAACCTGTGCCCTTGTAAACCGAGTTCGTCCTCAGGTCCTCAGGCGTAATATTGAGCAAGCGAAGATGCTGGGGGTCCGGGTCCTTATCGACGGTTTTGCAGTTCTTGCATATTATCCGCACCAGTCGCTGGGCCATAATGGCCTGAATTGAGCTTGCGACAAGGAACGGTTTAACGCCCATATCGACCAGACGCGTGATAGCGCTTGGGGCATCGTTGGTGTGAAGTGTGCTAAAGACGAGGTGACCGGTAAGTGCGGCCTGGATTGCGACGTCAGCGACGATGCCGTCACGAATTTCGCCGACGAGGATTATATTCGGCGCCTGACGAAGCATCGCACGTAGTATTTTGTCAAAGGAAAGCCCGATATCCTCTCGAACCTGCACCTGGTTCATCCCGGCGAAGCTGTATTCGATGGGGTCTTCCGCGGTAATGATTTTCTTGTCGGGCTTGTTCAGCTCCTGCAAAGCGGCGTAAAGCGTTGTTGTTTTACCACTACCGGTCGGCCCTGTTACAAGAAATATGCCATTGGGCCTTCTTATGATTTTCTGGAAACGGTCGTAATCGTCTGATTCGAAGCCGAGGGCCTTAATACCGATGTTTACCGCGTCAGGGCGCAGAATACGAAGCACGATGCTTTCGCCGTGGTTGCCAGGCAGCGCGGATACGCGGAAGTCAACGTCCTGATTGCCTATGGTGCGCTTGATACGACCGTCCTGCGGAATACGCTTTTCGGCGATGTTCATGCCGGAAAGAATCTTGAGACGCGTCATCATGGGCGCCTGCATATTCTTGGGAATGTTATCCTTTTCGAAGCACACTCCGTCGAGCCGATACCTGATTCGCACCCTGTCGGCCATCGGTTCGATGTGAATATCGCTTACTCGCATATTGACGGCTGTATCAATTATAAGGTTGACTAATCGAACAACGGGGCCGTCATCGCCCGCAACCTGCCCTGCCTTGAGGACTTCCGCTTGAAACTCGTGCCCCGCCTCGGCAAGCTCGGCGGCAGTGGCATCGATGCTGTGTCTGAGCCGGTCGGATTCCTCTGCCCTGTTCTGGTCGAGCGAATCGGTAACAAATTTGCGGATTTTCGAAGGATTGGCCACATAGCAGTCAAGCTCCTTGTTCGTGCGGAACCTGACGGAGTCCATCGCATCGAGGTTTACGGGGTCGGAAATGGCCAACTTGAGCCGGCCGTTGTCCAAGCCGAGAGGCAAAACATTATGCTTCTTGATAAGGTCCTCAGGAACAAGCCTGAGCGATTCGGGCGTTATGGTCGTGGTATCAAGATTTACGTATTTCATGTCGAACTGCTTGGCGATGGCCTTAGCCAGGTTCTCCTCGTCGATAAGGCCCTTTTCAATCAGGACCTCGCCCAGCCGTTTTTTGCTTGCCTGACCCGCTTTAATAGCGTCTATGAGGGCTTGTTTTTCCACCAAGCCCGCCTTGTATAGTATTTCCCCCAAATGTCTGCGTGCTGTTTTGGCCATATATACCCGCTAATAGAGATTTGGTATAATTCGCATTATAGCACTTTTACAACGATTAGTCAATATCATCGTCCGTTTTGCTTAGTGTAAGCTCTTTAACAAACAAACATAGTAATCTGCAAGAAGTTTTTTGGACGCGGCTATTGCTTTACAAAACCGTTAGGAAATGATTTAATGGTTCATCAGTCACCGGGGGATTTCATATAATGGTCGTTATTGAGAGAAAGGTGTATGCCGGATACCAACGGTAATAATAACGGCAATGACAAGACGCCGATAGCAACCAGCAAGACGTTCCTGTCTGTGGGGCCGACGCTGCATTACAGCCATACGAACGTCCTGACCTTCTGGCTGCTGACAGTGGTCGCCTTTGCCGGGGTTTGCCTGTTCTGGTCGAAGATACTTACCGGTTCACCCGGGGCATTTAATCTCGACTTGGCAACGACGCCCGCATTCTGGCAAATAGGCCGATTTCTTTTGACCGGCGTAAGCATCTTTGAGTATCCCTGGCAGATTCTCGTACTTGCCCTGCTTATGGCGGCGCTGGCGGTAGTCCCCCCCCTCACATCTCAACTTCTCAGTTTCAGTTACAGCTTGCCTTTGATTCTGGCCGTGTTTTTTCTCGCTGATTTACCCGCATTCGCGGTCAGCTTGCTGATAAGCTGTATTGCGGTTGCCTGTCGGCCTCTGCGGTTTCGTTCACGCATAACTTCGATAGCATTGTGTATGCTGCCGCAGCTTTTATACTGGGGCATTTTCGGCGGCGCCAAAGGGGTCGAGCCGATTAAATGGGGTTTTTCATTTACGCCTTGGATAGGTGCCTGGCTGATTGGGCTTGGCGTGGCAGGCGCGGTGCTCGGCATAGGGCATTTTAGCCGGTACAGACCAGGGCTGATTTGGTCATCTACAACAATTCTGCTTGTTCTCGCGGCAGTAACCTTCAGATTCAGGGTAGGGTTTGATGAGCTGGATTATCAACTTTACGTCGCCCGTAATAATCCGGAACAGATTGAGGAATTCCACGACCACAGTATCACCAAGGCAATCGACCGAGCCATAAAAAACCCCGCCGTTGCCAAGTATTTAGGCGGTTTTTTCTACCCGACTGAGCCGATAGCGTTGCGCAAAGAGCTAAAGGCCGAAATCCAGTCACAACTCGCACACGACCGCTGGCCAACATGGTTTGTTGTCCCGGCGGAGCTGAGGTATCAGGAAAAAAGAGAGTGGCTGCTTGGGCAATACGATCTGTTTATTACGCACCGCTCCAAAAGCAACCGGATGCCCATCGCCTTGTATTACAAGGCCCTGCTTACTGAATACAGCCCTGATAACCGTGTTCTGGATGAAAAAGAAACGCTTCATTTCTACAGCGATTATCCATTCGACCGCTCTCGCGCGGTGTGGTTCCAGCTATATACCGGCTTCGGTAAAAGTCCCGAATCGCTCGAAGCCCGCTGGCGAATCGCGATGCAATGGGCAGGCCAGGCAAGGTTCGATGAGGCAGAAGCTATTATCGCCGAGGCCTCCAAATTGCTCGAAACACGGTTGAAGCTTCTTACCGGCGACCAGCCAACTGAAGAATCGATATTCAGCTTGTTCCGCCCACCACCCGATTCGGCGATGACCATTTCCAAACTGACGGAACTCCAAAGAAAGCTCAGCCAGTTGCGCACCCTTATCAGCCCAGACAACCGCACCGCCAAACCGGATTCCTCAAGGCGGCTGGCAAGGTTCGTTACGCTCAACCAAAACAGCCCAAATTATGCCGCCCAGCTTGATGACCTGCTGGCGGAAATGGGCAAAACAGACCCCCTGCGAGACAATGTCCTGCTCGCCCAGGTCAAGCTCATACCCGATGAACAGCATCTCGCCGAAAAACTTGCCGAGTTGCACACACAATATCAAAACACCGACGGGGGAATGCAGGCCTTATACGAGCTTTGCCTGCTCAAAATCCACTTCTGGCAGCAGCAGGATGCCGCAAGCACCGAACAAAAAAAGAAATATCTGGCGGATGCCAAAGCAACACTAACCGCTTTCCTCCGGATGTATCCCAGCAGTTTTTGCGCCGACCAGGTCAGGAAAAATCTCGCGAACCTGCCCGCCGGCGATTAAAAACCACTAACCAATTCCGTTCCCCCCGTTCTCAAACTACCCTCACCCGACTGTTGACCAATCAGGTCTTATTGTTTATGCTTTGGGCAGACCTGATGGAGTTATGACTTTATGCCTAATGTTGCGGCGATAATTTGTGCGGCCGGGCCCGGAAAGCGATTCGGCGGGAAACGAAGAAAACAATTTGTCGATGTCGGCGGCAGAGCCGCGTTCCTGCGAAGCGTTGAACTGTTCTCAAACCGCGAAGATATCAAACAAATCCTCCTGGCTATCCCGCAGGAAGACGAAGAGATTGTGAAAATCCGCTATGGGGCGAATCTCTCGCTTTTCAACGTCAAGGTTTTAATCGGCGGCGCAACACGATTCGAAACCGTCAACAAGGCGATTCAATTATTGAAAGACGATATCGAGCTTGTAGCGATTCACGACGCCGCACGATGCTGTGTTACCGCGAAATGGGTTGATGACGCAATAAAAACCGCCGCCAAAACCGGGGCCGCAATTTTGGCCTGCCCCGTTACGGCTACTCTCAAAGAAGTCAAAGATGGTGTCATCGTAAAAACCGTTGACCGAGCAGGGTTTTATGAGGCCCAGACGCCGCAGGTTTTTGAGGTTTCGCTTCTGAAAAAATCCCGCGAAAAGGCCGACAAGGCAAACACTGAGAAAATCACCGATGATTCACAGTTAGTCGAGGCCCTCGGCCACAAGGTCTCAATCGTCGGAACCGATTCATCGAACATCAAAATTACCTATCCAGCCGACGTCGCGATTGCCGAGGCGATTCTCAAGACCCGCCCCGACCCGAAAAAAGATGGCTACATCGGCCCGTTCTACGAGGCACAGTGGTAATGTAACCGCTTTTCTATCAACGACTTATATAAATCAGCGGTATTGCCCTGTAAAGAATCACAAGAAAATCTTCTTTTTTTCATTGACAATTACATTCTTATCGTGTAATAATCAACGATAATAGGTTAAACAAATATAATAGAAAGGAGGCGTTTTATGACACAGTTTATTGAAAAACATCGTCGGCTATTGCAGGCATACTGCCTTATAGCCCGTATCCTTGGCTGGGTCTTGATTTTGGGCGGGTTTTTCTGGCTTTTTGCTATTGCCGGAAATTGCTGGCAAATTAAAGAGGAACAACGGCAGATAGATTTTTTGCTTTATGTTATTTCGGCCCTTGTCTATGACTTTGTGATTCCCGGTTTTCTGGCCTTCGCCATCGGTGGGCTGCTGGATTATTTACTTCGACCCATGAAAAAGCCGCCTCTTATACTGGGAATGACGGACAAATTGTGCTACTTCTATGCCGTCTTTCTGATTATCAAGTTACTCATCTCCATCGGCTCCATAAAATCCGGCGACAGTCCTTGGATTGTAAATTTAAGGTATTTAGCAATTCCAGAAATATCGGAACAGACCCGAATACTGTTATTGCAGCCGTTGCTTGTGACAACCCTGGCAAAAATTCTGCTCCTCATCGGCATAGGGATGATACTGCATCGTTTGCTTCCCGTCATCGAAGAATCGAAAACGCTGGTCTAAGGAGAACAATAGATGATAGATTAAACAAATATAATAGAAAGGAGAAAATTATGAACGAATTCATTGAAAAAAATTCCCGGCTTTTACGAATATATTGCGTTGTTGCGAAGTGCATCGGGTGGTTTTTACTGCTGGTAGGGGTACTCTTGTTTGCCTATGCGATTTGGGGTATCTATACAATCAATGCAGGTCAGATTAGAACAGTACAGCAGCGGGAATCCATCGAAATATCTACATATGTCTCCCTCACCCATGCTTTCGATTGCGCTATTCCCGGCCTGCTGGCATTTTCCATTTCGCAACTGCTTGTTTACATTATCAGGCCCGAAATCAAAGCCGGCCTGATGCTGCGGCTGGCGGACAAACTCTGTTACATTTACGTGGTTGTTTTGATTGTCGAGGCCTTCATCTCGGCCAATTCATGGTTTGCAAATCCCCAATTGCTCGAAGTTTCGCAGCGATACCGCGTGCTTTTTATTGAGGCGCTTTTGAGCCCGCTCCCGGCTAAAATTATATTGCTAATCGGGGCGGGCGTGATAATCCGTCGGCTACTTCCCGTCATCGAAGAATCGAAAACGCTGGTCTAAGGAGGACAAAAGATGATTAATATTCGACTCGATTACGTTCTTCTTGATAAGCGGATGAAACTAACGGAGCTTGCCGATGCAGCCGGTATCGCCTTGAACAACCTTTCAGTCCTGAAAACCAACAAGGCGCGCGCGATTCGATTTTCGACGCTCAATTCGATATGCAAGGCATTGAATTGTTCGCCTGGCGATTTGCTCGAATACATCCATGACCCGCCGCAACAATAACGAACGATTAGAGCTTTTTTCTTTTGGCGGCAAGCCAGGTTTTCAATTTCGCCAAAGGCCAGGTATTCAGCACGTCGGCTTTCGTGGCCCAGCCCCGCCCCGCCGTCGCCACGCCAAACGGCATATAATCAAGCTGGTGCAATCTATGGGCGTCGGTATTTATGACTAATTTTACGCCCATCTCAATCGCCATTTTGCAGTGAACATCTTTCAGGTCTAAACGATAAGGATTTGAGCTGACCTCCATCGCGGTATGTGTCTCGGCTGCGTGTTTGATTACCGCATTAATATCGATATCCATCGGCTCACGTTCGCCGATGAGCCGACCGGTGGGATGGCCGATACAATGAAGATAAGGATTATCCATCGCCTTGAGTACCCGGGTCGTAACCTGTTCGCGAGAGCCGGTCATTCTCGAATGAATCGAGCCAATCACAAAATCAAGCTGGGCCAGTAATTTGTTATCGTAATCAAACGAACCATCCGTGAGTATATCAACCTCTGAGCCGACCAAAACTGTAATATCTTTTTGCCGGTCGTTGAATTTGCGAACCTTGTCGATTTGCTTAGCCAGCCGGGTAGGGGATAACCCATTGGCAATCGCTACGAAAGGCGAATGGTCCGTTATGCAGATATACTTATAGCCCCTGCATTTGGCGGCCTCGACCAGCTCTTCGATTTCGCAGGAGCCGTCGGAGGCCGTCGTGTGTATGTGCAGGTCGCCTTTGATATCCTCCAATCGAACCAGACGGGGCAGCGAATATTTGCGGGCGGCCTCAATTTCCCCCCTGTCTTCTCTTAACATCGGCTCTACGTAATCGAGACCGAGCTTTTTATAAATTTCGCTTTCAGTCGCACCGGCTATCATCTTTTTACCGCGGAACAGACCATATTCGTTCAGTTTCAGTTTCGCTTTTACCGCAATCTCACGCAATCGCACGTTGTGCTGTTTTGAGCCAGTAAAATACTGCCAGGCAGCGCCAAAACTCTCGTCAGGCACAACACGCACATCAACGTGAACGGGACAACTATTTGTTTTTATGATTGCCGCGCCTTTGGTGTCCCCTGCTACAATAATCTCCTGAATAAATTCCGCACCGACAAAGACGTCGATGATTTTTTTGCCTTCCTTTGCGGAAACGAGAATATCAACGTCTCCTATTGTTTCCGCGCATCGGCGCAGCGAGCCGGCATACTCGATTTTTTTGACGCCGGGCAATCCATCAAGAAATCCCATCACAATAGTCGCTGCGTTAAACGCCTGGTCCAAGCGAATCCTGTCTGTTGACTTCGCCAGAAACTCAATACCCTTGGCGATAATCGCTGCCTTCTTATCGCCGAAACCGGCTAATTCAGCTAATTTGCCGCTTTCAATCACCGCCTTCAAGTCGGCTATACTTTTGACCTTGAGGTTTTCATAAACTGCCTTAACGCCCTTTGGCCCCATCCCCGGTATCTTTAACAGTTGCAGCAGCGTCTGCGGAATCTTCTTCAAAAGCTCCTGATGTGCGGTGATTTGTCCTGTTTTTATGAATTCCTCGATTTTTGCTAATGATGATTTCCCGATTCCCGGCGTCTCGGCCAATTTCCCCGTCGCCAACATCTCTTCGATATCCGTCGGCATATCGCCGATGACCCGTGCAACCTTGCGATAGCTGTTGATGCGGAACCTGTCCTCGCCGAGAATTTCCATCACATCCGCCATCTCGGAAAATAATTCACTTATCGCTGCGTTTTTCATAAAGGGGAATTATATCCCTGTAACAACAAATTGGAATTGGTAATTCCAAACGCAGTCATTGCGAGCGCAGCCCGCTTTGCCCGCGAAGCGAGGCGAGCAAAACAATATCTGGCAGGAAAATCACATCCAACCCAATGCGCAACGCTTCTTGCCGGGCGCACTGGAAATATCGCGGGGGGCGATATAGAATTACTTCAGGCCGCCTTTATCTTCCCCGTCGGTTTTATCCCGCGTTTTTATTTTTGCCAGCATATTTAGAGCCGTCTCGTTCTGAGGGTCAATTTTCAGGACGTAACGCAGATGAGTCAATGCCTCATCCGCGCGTCCAGTCGTAAACAGCGCACGAGCCAGATTAAGCCGCACTATTTTACTTGTTGGATTGATGTCTGTGGCGAGGCGAAACCACTGGATGGCTTCCTCCAATTTTCCCTCCTTTGCCAAGCGAACCCCCAGTTGGTTGGCAGATTTGTCATCTTTTGCGGTAGTTGCCGCCTCCTTCCATTGTTCAAGGGCTTCTGCGTGACGTCCGGTTTTGTCCAGGACTAAACCGAGGTTGAAGCGAATATCGCCCGAGTTCGGCTTTAGATGCACAGCCCGCATGAGGTAATTCTCCGCCTCCTGCCAGGATTCATTTTTGATGCGCATTACGCCTAACGTGCTCAGCGCCACAACGTTGTCAGGGGCAAATTGTAGTATCCTTTCACAAATAGGCACCACTGCCTTGTCACCGGCTGCCACTCCGACCAGATGCTCCAGAAACTTCGGATCGTCCCAGTACATGTTCACAAGACCTCTAATATATATCCCCGATGTCACTTCGTAAAAATGTTGCATCTGTTTATATCGCTCGTCATTGGGCAGCAAGGTGTACGCATCTCTTATTTGACCCTGCAAAACCAGACGAGAGGCCTTTGCCCGAAGTGCAAGCTCTTGCCGCAGATGCTCTGCTTCCTGCGGACTGCCTGTGCCAGCCAGGTAAGGCCAAATGTCCTCCATCGGCTCGATGAGATTTCCATTTTCAAACATAGGGTTTTCGGAATAGGCCGTCTGATACTGTGTAAAAGGCAGGTCATCTGTATTGACCGGCCCATTACCTGCCCACTGCCGTAATTGCTCCTCCGCACTGAAAAACGTATCAAGAAAACCCGCGGGAGTATGCAAACTGAACGGCTCGAGGTCACGACGCACCGCCTCAACATTGAGACGATCACGCAGCTTGTTCACGTCTATCTTCAGCGGCTCCGGGGTAGCAGCCAGCAGTGTATATGCGACTAAGCTGCCGCGTTCATCCAACCCCTCTGTAACCCACAAGCTGGTATGAGGAAATACCGACTGGAACGTCCTCACTATAATTTTGAATTCCTCTATGCTAAGATCGTGCAGCGGCACCCACTCAACGAAGACACCATCATTTGTCAAATGCTCTCGCACAAGGCGGTAGAACTCCTGTGTATAGAGCACCCAACTGTCGCCTGATTTTGGGTGTGTGGAATCCGAGACAATTACGGGCCACTTTTGGTGCGACGTCATTATATAGTTGCGGCCATCATCTATCACGATATGCGCTTTGGGGTTATCCAGCAATCCATTATTTTCTTTATCGAGAAGTTTTGCGGCATCTATAACGCTGTTTTCCAGGTCCACGATCGTCAAACGCTTCACCTCCGGTATCTGCGCCGTCGCACCGGCGGCAACGCCGCCGCCGAAGCATATCATCAGCACTTCGTCCGGATTGGGGTGCAGCATTGGAGCAAGGTCGCCAATCATTTTGAAACATATTTTGTGACAATATAGCAACGGTACCTCGGACACGCCGTTGATATAAACCTGCATAAAGCCGTCCACCTTGTCACGCGTCACAACAGCCGTACCTGTGCGACCTTCACGGTAGAAGGTAATGTCCGTGTGCTTGGCCAGATTAAAACTCCCGGCTAAGAACACACGCTGGCACAGATTCGAGGGCACCATTCTAACCGAAAAAAGCAAAACCATGGCAAAGCCCACGGCCACTCGCCACACCAGCCCCCAGTTTGACCGGCCACCACTGGCCAGCAACACAAGTCCCATTACGCCGTATATCGCCGATATCAGTGTTATACTCTTCTGAATACCCAGCATAGGCACCAGCACAAACACCGGTAAAAGCGACCCGGCGACGGTACCAGCCGTATTAATCGCGACCAGCAATCCGGTTCTCCGGCCGAGCATCTTGACCTGGCGTCCATACACCGCGCACAACAACGGGAACGAGATACCCATCAGCACCGTCGAAAAAAGCACCGTTACCAGAGCCATTCCCTTGAGTTCCAGCGGCGGCGGCGGTCCCTCGGCGTAAATAAATGCGCTTATTATGAATGTTGCGATAACCGATACCGCCAGCATCATCTCTATAAAACCAAGCGCCATTATGGGCCGCTTAATCCAACCCGCCAGCAAACCGTAAACCAGCCCGCCCAGCCCTATACCGAGCAAATAAACGCACAGAATTGTGGGAAACACATAAGCTGTGTGGCTAAAAAACGCCAAATAACGTATCCACACTACCTCACACGCAAGCCCCGCCAGGCCGTTCATAAATGCCAAAATCAGCAGTATTACACCGCGAGGTTGCTGTTCTCGTCCCAGAGTTAAATTAGCCGGGACATCCTGAAGAGTTTTGGCCTCGCCAAGTGTAATCGCACGGGCAACCGGTCTGGAAAGGGCCATGGCCGTAACTGCAATAGCAATATTGACGCCAATGGCTGCCAGATTAGTCCGGCCCAAACCAATCGTTTCTATCATCCAGAATCCTGCGGCAAGACAACCTAAAGCAGCGCCTAACGAGTTAAGGCAATACAACATTCCAATGCGAGAGCCGATGAATCGTTCGGATTCAGTTAAAGCCCGCACCAGCAGGGGCAACGTTGTCCCCATCAGGAAACACGGAACCACCAAAATAGCGAAAGATAACCCGAACCTCGCCATCGTGCTCACAAACAGCGACTCCGGCGACAACACCGTCAGTGCCGGCACCAGTTCCCTCAGCCAGGTCAACATTGTCGGGATCGCCATCGCCCAGGCCGCTACTCCTATCTGAACTATACCGTAAACAGCCGCTCGCTGTGTAACGCGGTCAGCAAACCACCCGCCAACAAGTCCCCCCAAACCCAGGCCTGTCATATATGCACATAATACAATGCTGATGGCATAAGCGCTGTTGCCGAAAACCGTTACAAACTGCCGGCTCCATAATACTTCAAAAATAATCGCAGTGGCGCCGGAGAAGAAAAAACAGGCATATACTCCCCATCTCATCAATGCTATAGGCATACTCAGTACGGGTGTTGCGGGCACTTTTGTACTCATATGCAAAACCTCTCTTTTAATAACCGGTTTGATAAAACAGGCGGCAAACTATGCGAAGTCACCTGTTTTTACTCGTATCATTGCGATATCCTTCTCTATTTTGATTGACCATCCTCAGTTTAACCGGCAAATGCCAATACTTCAAGTAATTTACCGGTTTCAATCAAGTGATTTACCGTTTTAAATTGCCGTCTTCAAATCGGCTATTCTTTTGACCTTGAGGTTTTCATAAACCGCTTTGACACCCTCAGGCCCCACCCCTGCTGCTTTTAACTCCTATTGCTTAATCTGCGGCAAGACCTCATTGCGCAATTTCCCGGCCAAGCTGCCTCTCGAAAACGGCGTAGCTCTCCCTGCCGAAGAGGCAGAATACGACTTTTTTCAATCCTGTTTTGGCCTTCAAATATTCAATAGCCGTTCGCAGCATTATTTCGGCGCATCGGTCTATGGGAAAGCCGAAAATGCCTGCGCTTATGGCGGGAAATGAGATGCTTTTGAGATTATGCTTATCAGCCAGTTTGAGCGAGTTTAGCGTCGCGTTTTTGAGTTTGGTATCTTCGTTACCCTCGCCCATCCTTGGACCAACAGCGTGAATAACGTATTTGGCCTTTAATTTGCCACCCGTGGTGATAACCGCCCCGCCGACGAATGTCCCGCCGATTTTATCGCACTCCTGCTGAATCGCCGGCCCGCCCTTTTGCCTTATCGCACCCGCTACTCCCCCGCCGAGAACCAATTGGGCGTTGGCCGCGTTAACGATTGCGTCGGTGTCCATTTCGGTAATGTCGCCGTCGAGCAGTTCCAGAATGCTATTTCCAATAGCTGCTTTCATTGTATTCGCGTCCTTAATTAATCCTTGCGGATAGATTATATGTTTCACGGCCCGTTACACAAGATTTACACTTTACGACAGGGTTTTCATTTCGCCCCCAAACATAAAATTAGTTGACAATCCCTTACGAAAAGCTAATATCTCCGGCGTGAAGTGGGTTATTTTCCAATACCTGGTCAGGGTGGTGTAATTGCCTAAGTAATAAGTATTTAAGAACTATCAATGATTGATAAAAGCAACTCCCGCGTTTGCGTAAGCGCATATCCGATTGGGGAAGACAACCTTCAGCTTGGCCCGATGTTATGCCAGACCCTCGGTGATTTGGGCTTTTCTCCGGATCTTGTCAATGACGGCGACCCTGGCGCTATGAAATCGGACATCTTGCTGCTTGTAGGCGATGGCACCCACTTCGATGGCTTCACAAATCTTCTCAGCAATTGCGGCCCGAACAGACCATTAACTATCTTTTGGCTGATAGACCCTCTGCCGCCCCCGCAGTTGAGCGAACGCGGACGGCAAATCGGCTTAAAACTGTTAAACTGCGACTGGCAGAAACTGCGTTCCCCCTGGCCGAAGTTAATCAGGACTTGTCTTCCTTTTCACCACGAAATGCAAAAGGCAGCACGCTGGCTGTTGAACCGTAAAATCAAAAAACAAGCCCTCGCCGATAACTGCCCCGGCTATTCTGAAATCAGAACTCAAAAGTCCTATATTCTCATGAAATCTTTTGAGTGGACAAAAAGAAATTTTGAACAAGGATGGATAGATTACGTGTTCACCACCACGATTCCAAGAATGCAAACCCTGAAAACAATCGGTATAGACGCCGGATTTATTCCTGTAGGATACCACCCCTCTTGGGGCAAAAAATTATCTCTTGAGCGAGATATCGACGTTCTGTCCATCGGCTCTCTCAAAATCAAAAGACGTCGTTCCATGTTGAAAGACCTCGGTAAAAAATTATCTGCAAAAGGAATAAAATTACAGATAATTGACAAAGGATGCTACGGAGAGCAACGTACCGCTTTGCTTAACCGCACCAGAATTGTTCTCGATATACCAAATATTCCCTGGGAGATGGCCGGTATGCGTTTTTTAATGAGCATAAGCTGCGGCGCCCTGGTCGTCAGTGAATATGTTGAAGAGACGGCTCCCTACAAACCCGGCGTCCATTTTGTCCGGGCAAAATTCTCGGAATTGCCCGACGCGATTTGCCATTATATGGAACATGAAGACCAGCGACAGGCAATCGTGAACTCGGCTTATAAATTTGTTACACAAGAACTGACGATGAAAAATTCTCTGCTGCGAATTATGGAGACCTGCTGTGCAAATACCACTGTTCAGACCCGTAGTATCTGAAGAAGCCATAAAATCAGTTGCAGAGGTATTACGCTCCGGCTGGCTGGGACTGGGACCCAAAACAGAAGCTTTTGAGCGAAAGTTTGCTGATTACATCGGCGTGCCCTACTGCGCAGGATTAAACTCCTGCACGGCCGCCCTGCATCTGGGTTTGAGCTTACTGGACCTCAAGCCCGGCTCGGAAGTAATTACAACCGCCCTGACTTTTATTTCAACTAATCACGCCATTTTATACAACAGCTTAAAACCCGTTTTCGCGGATGTCCAGCCGGAAACCGGCAACCTCGACGTAAAGTCAGTTTCACGGATGATATCCGAAAAAACCGGAGCTATAATGCTTATGCATTACGGCGGTTATCCCTGTGACCTCGATGAATTTTACGACTTGTCCCGAAAACATAATATTCCAATCATTGAAGATTGCGCGCACGCCTGCGGAGCAACTTACAAGGACAAGCGTATAGGCAGTCACGGAGACATCCACGCCT
This sequence comes from Sedimentisphaerales bacterium, assembly GCA_049513025.1. Lineage (GTDB taxonomy): Bacteria > Planctomycetota > Phycisphaerae > Sedimentisphaerales > Anaerobacaceae > Fen-1362. The sequence continues at coordinate 3,701 of JBEKWM010000011.1, read as the reverse complement.
TTTCTTTCCACGCCGTAAAGAACCTGACTGCCGGAGACGGCGGAGCGCTGACGGTAAAATCCGAGAAGCATTACTTAAGATTAAAAAAACTCAGATGGCTTGGAATCGACCGCGATACTTTCCAGCGAAATCGACCCCAGGCGTATGACTGGGAATATGACGTAAATGAACTCGGCTTTAAGTATCAGATGAACGACATACACGCGGCTATTGCGCTTTCACAGCTGCCTTTGCTTGAAATTCAAAATGCCCGCCGAGCTGAGATTGCCTCCCTGTACGCCGGGCGCCTCGCAAATGTGCCGGGAGTCAGTTTGCTTAAATATAAAAACGACCGAAAGAGCAGCTTTCATTTGTTCTGCGTCCTGGCGGAGAAACGCGATGACCTTGTAAACAAGCTGCGAGAAAACGGTGTTGCCGTGAGCGTCCACTACCGGCGTAATGACCTGTACCCAATGTATGAAAAGCAGGAGCTGCCAAACGCGGAACACTTCTGGCGGAGCGTAATCTCTCTGCCAATGCACCTTGCTTTGACTGACGAGCATATCGGTTACATAACAGACATTATTGGAAAGGGCTGGTAAATGGAACGATTAAACTCACAATGTTTAATCCTCGGCACCAGGACCCTGTCCATCGAGATTGCGGATATAATATCAGAAATACCTGATATTCGGCTGGCCGGTTTTGTTGAAAATATGGAGCATCAAAAATGCCTGGAAAAGCTGGAAGGCCTGCCTGTTTACTGGGTTGATGATGTCGCGAAACTGTCAAAAACTCACTGTGCGGTATGCGCACTTGCCACAACCCATAGAAAACGCTTTATCGAACAAGTGTCGGCTTTCAACATACCATTTGCGACTATTGTGCATCCATCCGCGAGGGTATCCTTGAAAAGTTCCCTTGGCGAAGGCACAATTGTCAGTGCCGGAGTAGTAATCGGGGCCTACACTACTCTTGGCCGGCACGTAATAGTCAACCGCGGCGCATTAATCGGCCATCACACAAAAATAGGCGATTACGTTACTATCCAGCCCGGTGCTAATATCGCCGGTCTTTGCACTATAGGTGACGCTGCTTATATTGGAATGGGTGCCATCGTGCTTGACCGCATTTCAGTCGGCTCTCATTCAATTGTCGGAGCAGGCGCCGTTGTGACCAAAGATGTCCCTGATAATGTGCAGGTAGTTGGCATACCGGCTAAAATTGTTAAGCAAAACATAGAGGGAAAGTAAAATGGACGACCTGATAATCAACGCGGCAATCACCGGTATGGTTCCAACAAAAACCGACAATCCATATTTGCCCTGCAGCCCCGATGAGATTATCGAGGATGCCCGCCGTTGCAGGGACGCAGGCGCCAGCATTATCCACATTCACGCCAGAGACAAAGCGGGGCTTCCTACATATAAAAAAGAAACCTATTTTGAGATTATTTCAGGCATCCGCAACAAATGCCCCAGGCTGCTTATTTGCGGCTCCGCAAGCGGGCGAACATTTAATGAATTTCATCAGCGGGCACAAGTTCTTAACCCCGGGCCCGGCTGTGCGCCCGATTTTGCCTCACTGACGCTTGGCTCATTGAATTTTCCCAATCAGGCCTCGATAAACGAGCCGGAAATGATTGAATCGCTTGCAAAAGCAATGAGTGAAAACTCTGTCGTTCCCGAATGGGAGGTCTTTGACCTTGGAATGATCGACTATGCCCACTACCTTATTAAAAAAGGCGTGCTTCATAAACCGTATTACTGCAATATCTTTCTCGGTTCGCTCGGCACTATCAGCGCCACTCCTTTTAATCTCACTACAATGGTTCGGGCTTTGCCGGAAAGCACCGTCTGGTCCGCGACGGGGATAGGGCGATTCCAGTTTTATGTAAATTCTATGGCCATAACTATGGGCGGACACGTGCGGGTAGGATTGGAAGACAACCTTTATTATGACAATGAGAGAAAACACCTTGCCACAAATCCGGGCCTCATAGAGCGTATAGTCAAAGTTGCCCGAGCAATAGGACGGGAGATTGCCTCCCCGGACAAAACCCGTCAGCTAATCGGACTGGCCAAACATCAGCCCTCGACGCATATAGATTCTATACAGAATTGCGAAGGTCTCCCCATTTGTGAAAATGCGTAATGTCTCTTATATAAAACGATAAACCCTTTTATGGTTGATATCCCAGCCTTCGCGCTGGAGTAAACTCCAATTCTTTATTAATTCGGGATTTGTATTATTTGAAAAGAGAAGCTATTAACCTTAACGCCTTGCCTGAGGCGTTAAAAATGGCAGTATAATTGACGTGGCAAGCATAGCAAGAGCCAGGCCCATAACCCCGAGGTCGGAGGTTCGACAGTTAAAGCGATTCTACCGTTTTAGCGTTGACGCAGAGTACCTTCAGCAAAAGAATGAAGATTTACACATGCCTAAAAATAAGCGGGGCCTGCCCCGCCCAATCGGCGTTGCAGGCCCCGAAGAAGACACTAATTAACAAGTTGCGTTTGTTACGGCCACAGTATCTGTGTATGCCACTGTTTTCCCATTGTAGCTATGTCGCCAAAGTTGACACACTGGTTCGGGTCTGTTAACGGTGATGCTGCCCCGTCCGTGTTGATATTAGCCGGGTCAATCAGCGGTATCAATCCTACAACACCTGTACCATCAGTTGCCAGATAACCTATTTCATTGGCATCCAGAGCGTAGTCATAAACCTCGAAGTCCTGCATTTTGCCGGACCACTTGCCCCAGTTGGCGTACGACGTGCCGCGCATACCGATGCGGAAAGATTGTATCGGCAGCTTAAAGAACGGTGCTGCATTCGCCAGACTATTACTTGCAACCCGGTTGCCGTTGCAATAAACGGTCATTGTATTGGGCTCTGATTTGACGGCTGCCCAGTGGTTCCATCGGCCTCCATAGTAGTTATCCGGCTGTGTGGGGCAATATACGGAAATTGTGGCGCCGATTGCGTCAAGCTGGCTTAACCAGGCGCGTGAATCAGACCACCTAATTGGAGCCGAGAACGCAGCTAGTTCGTTAAAGGACGAGTCGTAGACAGTGAACGTAGCGGCCCAGGAGTTGTTCATAGTATCGCCCACAGACCTATCAGCATTAATCCAGACCGAGAAGCTGACGCTGCCGCCGTTGCCGGCATTGAAATAGTGAGCAGCGTCAGTCAGGAAGCCAAATGCTGTATTCGGGTCCCTTACTTCAACGTGGCTATTGTTGCTGGCGAGGCTGTTAAGTGTGATGCACCCGGCGCCGTTACGGCCGCCGGTGGGTTCCCACAGCACAACGCCACAAACATCGGCGGTGTAACCGCTTGCTGAGTCAGCAGCAGTAACCCCCGAACTCTCATTGAACTTGTACCAAATTACGGGGGCCTTATGGGGCACCGTAGTGGTAATGCTGTGCTGGGGTACAGCCGCCCAGAGCCAGTGATTCGAAAAGGCGTCCAGATCATTGAGGTCAACGTCGCAGTCACCGTCCAGGTCAGCCGACAAACCTTGTGCCTGTGCATATGACGGGATACATGTCGAAGCGTACAGCCGGATATTGTCGAAGAACACTACGCTGTTGATATCGCAACCATCGGTATCGATCGTGTCGCCACGTACACCAAAACCTATGGAGAAGCCGTTTATCGCGTTCAGGTTCACAGCATGTGGAGCGCCTAAAGCGTTGATGTCGGTGAGCCTGGTGTACCA
>JBEKWM010000010.1:0-160808 GCA_049513025.1 Sedimentisphaerales bacterium | reverse complement strand
TGCGGTGACTCAGGAACGTTGATATTTCAATCACTGGAGATTTTCAGGGAACTTGCACTTCCGATATTGAAACGAGTAACTGAGCTGGCTTATGACCTTGGCATAGCGACCCATGTACACTCCTGCGGGCCGGAGGCTGAACTTGTAAAAGTTGCCGCCGAAGAAACCAGGCTCACGATAATTGAACCTTTGGAAATATCACCGATGGGAAACTGCAATCTTGCACTGTTAAAAAAACTATATGGTCGTAAACTAATTCTTAAGGGTAATCTGCATACGACAGACGTGATGCTTTACGGTTCGGTTCAAGATGTAATTGTCGCAAGCAAGCGGGCGATTGACGATGCCGCTCATGGTGGCGGATTCATTTTGTCCACAGGTGATCAGTGTGGCAGAGATACTCCTGACGCAAATATTTTCGCAATGGTTGAAACTGCAAGAACGTACGGGCGATATTAAAAATTTAATTATGAATAGAGATTATATAGCTGCCGCATTTGAAAAGAGGTGTCCAGAACCTGGAAGTGTTGTGCCGATCTGGGAATTGGAGTTTCATCTCTGGAATAAGTTTTCCATGCATCATCTTACTGTGGGCAGAGAGTTTGAAAGGCTCTCGCCCAAGCAGCAGGATAAAGCACTTCATGTAAATGCCGAAATAGTTATCGATGTCTCAAAGAAACTGAACTTTTCGGCAATAACACTACCCGGAAGTTACTGGGAGGTCGCACCTGGTCAATCTGCATATTTCTGGCTGCCCGACAAGATCAAGCTCGAACAGATCAGAATTATAGATAAAGAATCAGATGATCTTATGTTGATCACTTCAAACTCTGGGATCATGGCAATGCCGGAAGCAAATGACTTTGTTGAATTTTCATTGAAACTTTTCGATGCTCCACAGGAAATCGATATACTTGCCCGGGAAAAATTCCAGCAGGGAGTTGAAACCGCCAGACAGCTTGTTGATTGTGGAATCGATGCCCTTTACTCAGCATCTGATCTTGCAGATAATCGCGGTCCCTATTACAGCCCAGACCAAATGGAGCGTTTTATCTGGCCATATTTTACAGCGTGGGTTTCGCAAGTAAAACGTATGGGCGTTTACACAATTCTACATTCTGACGGCAACCTAATGCCGTATGTTGAAAATATTGCCGATAGCGGCGTAGACGCACTGCAGGCAATTGACCCAATTGCGGGGATGGATATAAAAAAAGTAAAGGAAAAAGTTGGTGACAGGCTTTGCCTCTGTGGAAACTTAGACTGCGGTCTCATGCTGACGGGCTTACCCGAAGAAGTCTTCAACGCTACCCGTGACTTGCTTACTGGGTGTAAGCATAACGGCGGTTTGGTCTTGGGCGCTTCAAATGCTTTACAGGAAGAGGTGCCTGCTGAAAACTATCTTGCTATGATAGATGCATGGAGGAACTATGGCGGTTATTAAAAATCATAAAGGAACTGCATGAATAAAATTTATATCGATATGTTTGTTGTACTATTCTACTTTCTTGTCATTCTAACAGCGGGCTATCTGGTCGCTAAAAAACATAGAAAAGATAGTGCTGTTGACTTTTTGACCGGTGGACACAGCTTGAACTGGTTTAAGACCGCTCTGACTCTAATTGCCATGGGAGACATAGGTACTTTGGGCGTTGCTGGAATAGGATTTGTATGGGGCATGGCTATCCAATGGAACGCCGTAAACTTGTGGATAAACGGTCCTCTGGCCGCCATGTTTATAATTCCAATTTATTGGAGGTCTAAGATTGTTACCACACCGGAGCTGTTAGAGAAACGATTTAACGTCTCATGCAGAAGCTTTTTCTCCGTCGTAATGTGTGCTTACATGATCATAGTGCTCGGTACTTCGATTTATTTGGGTGCGTTACTGTTAAATGAGATATTTGGCTGGCATCTATACCTGTGTTGCATAGCTATTATGGCCATTACAGGTTTTTATATTTTGACAGGAGGCATGAAAACCGTATTGTCTATAAATGTTTATCAATCAATATTCATCACTTTGACCTTTATATTTGTTGCCTGCGTGGTGATTTACAAAGTTGGCGGAATTTCGGCCATTGCCGGTATCAAGCTATGTAATGAAGCTGGACTTATTTTGCCAAGTACACTTATGCCCGTCGATTTTAGCATCGATTCCAAATTATGGTATCCATTGCCGAGCGGGTTTATCTGGGCTGTTATTGCGGGGACAGCATGGATCGCCTGCAATTTTGGAATGGCGCAGAGATTATTGGCAGCCAAAAATGAACGCGAGGCACAAAAAGCCATGCTTTTCACCGGTTTTGGGGTTACTATACTTTTTACTTTGGCATACATGGTTGGTGTAAGCGTCAGGATTTTAATGCCCGATATCATGCCGGATAAGGCCTATGTTAAGGCTGTTATGGACTTGTTCCCAGTTGGATTAAGAGGGCTTATAATTGCCGGCCTGATTGCGTCGCTTTTTTGCACGATCGACGGTTTAGTTACAGCGTCAAGTACAATGGTAACTCAGGATATTTTCTTACGTTTTATTTGGCCTGGGGCAGGGGACAAAAAGACTAAAATGTTTGCCAGGGTCATACAACTTTTTGTTATCATTTCAGCCCTGCTTTTGATTCCGTTTGCTGCGGAATCAAAGACAATTGTCAAGTTCATTCAAAGTGCAGTCGCAGATATGTTTGGGGTTGTAGCCGCACTGTATTTAGTAGGTATTTTCTCGACTCGCGCTACCGGCAAAGCAGCGTTGATATCCATGGTTTCTGGAATTGGTTTGGCAATTTACCTGGATTTTGGAACCGATATCAGTTTTCCGAATGTTGGCGTATTCTCTTTCGTTTTTTCGGTAATAGCGGCACTAGCGCTAAGCCGTTTTGAGAAACCGTTGACGCGGGATAGATTAAAAAATCTGACAGTTTTCACCCTGACAGATGCAAAAGGTCCATTTGTTGGTTTAGCTGCTTGGCCGAACATATGGAAAGCGATAGCAGGACTTGCAGGTTTTTGGTTAATCCTGACTGTAGCCTGGGAAATTTATATTAGGAGTATCTGATAGTAAACAGTTGTTAAGTGGAGAAATAATGACCGAGATCACACAATCGCAGGTTAGCATGCGTAAGATACGTTGGCGAAGGTTCTACGATCCGAATGAACCACCGTCCCATATGTTGCTCATTCGCTTTAGTGACAGCACAGTTGAGCGCCCCTTGCCGCACTCCGACAAGAAACAAGAGCGAATCGAATGGGCATGGAACCAATATGTCGCTCAGCGGCGGCGGGCGTCATGGCTGGACGACGACACCATTCCCTATCTTGATGTGTACACCGGCACAGAAATATTTGCAGAGGCTTTCGGCTGCCAAGTCCATCGCCCAGATGACCAAATGCCCTTTGCCTTGCCGCTCATTAGCTCAGCATCGCAGGTGTCCACACTGCGAGTCCCAGACCTGGATGTGCCGTGTTTGCGAATACTATTCGAGATTGCCGATGAATTACGTAGGCGCGCTGGTTCAGACGCCGTGCTCAAGATGGTCGACATCCAAAGCCCAATGGATATCGCAGCTCTCATATGGGATAAGGCATCATTCTATGTTGCCATGCTGGATCGACCAGAAGCGGTGAAAGAGCTCTCCGCCAAAGTAAAGCAGCTCTTGACCACTTTCCTCGACGAGTGGTTCTCTCGGTACGGTGTCGAATTTGTGGCGCATTACCCTGACTACTACATGCCCAAGGGCATCACGTTGTCAGAGGATGAAGTCGGCGCTGTGGGAACAGATATGTTCGAGGCGTTTTTCCTGCGGGAGTTGTCGGAGTTATCAGACCGCTATGATGGGATTGGAATTCATTGCTGCGCCAATGCGAAACATCAGTGGGGACATTTCAAGCGGGTTCCTGGGCTCAGGCTACTCAATATAGTGCAACCTCCACGGGTGCTGCAGGACGCTTACTCTTACTTCGCCACCCATGTTGCGCAAATGCACATTTGGTGTGGCGACGAGAATCCAGTGTACTGGATAGAACGTCTTGCCTGCTCTGTTGGGCCCGAAAATCGCAGTTGGCGGGGCGATGAGAATCCCGCGTGCTTGATAGAACAGCTTCCCAAGGATAGTCGCGTTGTGTTGCAGGTCAGCGTAGAATCACGAGAACACGCTATCAATCTGTCGGCCAGAATCAGGAGCGTCTTGAATGAAAGAATGACCATGCAGCCGAGCCGGTATCCTCGTGGCTAATGGGCGTCGTTGAGGAAACCATGAATAATATTACAAACATAATTGATAAATATGAGATGGTCAAAGACAAGAGAATATCCCGTCTTGTTGATTTTGAAAAGGGCAGAAGGCCTTTTTTGGTATGTACGGATTTCCCTAATTCTTTTGTTTCCAATTGTAACAGTATTGAGCAGTCATTTAATGCTAATCTCGCTGATTTTGCTGTGGCTCTTGATATCCCATCAGATACATTGCCTTATTTAGAACCTTGGTTTGGAACGGGTGTTTATGCGAATGCGTTTGGTTGTAAATACTTTTGGCGGGAAGGGGAAAGCCCAGCTTGTCATTATGCATACAGGAGCATCGAACAGATTCGTGGTATCCAAAAGCCTGATATTTCACAAGGCCGAATGTTTACCATGGTGATGGATGCAATTAACTATTTCAAGGAAAAGACAGCGGGGCAACTGCCGATTTGCGTGACTGATACGCAGTCTGCCAGTGATACCGCCACACTGGTCCTTGACGCATCGGAGTTTTTTGCCTGTTGTTATGCAGAACCTAAAACTGTTCATCATTTTCTAAAAATTATCAACGAGATGATAATCGATTTTACGAAAATGCAGGCAGATGCAATTGGGGATTGTCTGGCCCTGCCGGGTCATAATCAAAGATTTTCATATTCTTTGGGCCGGGGGATGTCACTTTCCGATGATAATCTTGCGGTTTCTTCCCCAAAGATCAATTCTGAGTTCTTCCTACCGCTTGACGACCAGATTGGGGCAGCCTTTGGTGGGGTGGCGATTCATTCCTGCGGAAACTGGGGCCATACCATGCCGCTGGTGGCGAAGATGAAAAACCTCTATATGATTGATTGTACTATCTCATATCAATGCGATCCTAATCCATGTATGCCCGAGCAGGTAAGAGATGCCTTTAAAGATACTGATATTATTGTTCAGGTTCGAATAGGAAAAGATCTGGATGTTGATATGCCCTTACTTAAAAGGCTTCTGTCGCCGGATTTGAGACTGGTTATAAGTATAGCGTATGAGCCAGATAAAATTCAGGACCGATATGACCAAGTAATACATTTTCTTGGCGATAAATTGTGTTGCGTTGATAATTAAGAAATGGTCCTCGTTTGATAAATGTTTAAAAATAGTAGGGGAAAAATAATGTCAAGAAGTATTTTTTTGTCTATGGGATTTATTTTCGTTTTAGTGATCCAGCCAATGCCATCGGATGGCGCTATTTGCGGCAGTGCAGTGGGGGAAATGACCATTTCCGGCAAAGTGTCTGGCGATTATTCTGACACTAATGACAGTGATAACAAGTACGAAGCTATTACGGAGGTGAATGGCAATCTTGAGCATATTTGGTTCTATGACGTAGAACCGGGCGATTTCGTTCAGGTTTCAATAGAAGCCCACCATAACCCTAAAGGCGACAACAGCTGTGTTTTCTCCTGTTCCACTGATGGAGTAAACTATATTGATATACTTACAGTAACTAAGACCGAAGGCAACAATTCTTGTCAGCAGTCAGAACTCCCCGTCAGCACTGCGGGCAGAGTTTACATTCGTTTAAAAAATATAGCCAACCCGATATCGAAGACAACGCCGAATACTATCTACATTGATAAAATATGCGCAGCAAGCACAAAGTTAAGAAGATGTTATTGGTCCGGTCTCACAACAGGGCTTTGGAGTGATAAGGGCAATTGGTGGGACACTATTCCGACCAGTGATGATATTGCCAATATATTTGCTACTGAATTTCCATGCTCGATCGACTCTACGGTAATTGCCAAGTGTCGAAGACTTCTGCTTCCAGACGGTCAGCTTGGGGAAGGTCTTTGCAGGCTGAATATGACGGGTGGCCAACTGGAAGTCGGAGGGGATTTTACGATCGGCAGTCGCATTCATAATGGGATAAGTGATTCAGGATCATTTAGTATTAGCGATGGTACCGTAAGAATTGTTGGATCATTGTTCATCGGGGGAAGGGGCCATGGTACTTTCAGTGCCGATGGCGGCGTGGTCAGTGTTAATGGCATAATATGCATACCTCAGGATGATATGGGTACAGGACGCTTGAATTTGAACGGCGGGGTCATTCGGGCAAAGGGGCTTAACTTTAGCACAAACGGATCGATCAATATATGCAAAGGTGTGCTGATATTAGAGGGTGACCAGACGTCCCTAATTTCTGGATATGTAAGAGGCGGCCTGATATTTGCTTACGATAAGAGCGGCAAGATCGTTTTTGATTTTAACCAAAGCAATAGCGGCCAGACAACAGTCACAGCTAAAGCAATTGGAGCTTGGAACCCCAAACCTTACGATGGCCAGGCAAATGTGAGTATTGATCCTACGCTTAGCTGGACACCAGGTGAACAGGGAAAGTGGCACGATCTGTATTTTGGCAGTGATTTATATAAAGTTCGCCAAGCCGACAGATCTGATAAATCAAGCTTATTTCAGGGGAGATATGGCTTTGGAACCGAAAGCAAGGCCTTTTCCTCGCTTGAGTTGGATGCTACGTATTATTGGCGTGTTGATGAATCAAATAGCGAGGCAGATGGCACTTATCATCAAGGCGGTGTTTGGAAATTTACCACAGGGAAGTATGTTACATTAGATGACTTTGAAAGTTATAAAAATAACGAGCAGTTAAAGGAAAGATGGCAAAGTGAATTAAATTCAAGCGATAATACCGTGATAGGTCTCAGCAGTCAGGTTGTGCATGGTCCAGATAGCAAGCGCTCAATGGAGTTTAAGTACGATAACAGGAACGAGCCTTATCATTCCGACATTGGTTACACATTCAAAGGAGCAAAGAATCTTATCGCGGGCGGTGCAAACTTTTTGGCTTTGTTTTTTCACGGCTCCGAAAAAAATGATTCTGAACAGTTATACGTAAGAGTGATCGATGTCAACGGTTCTGAGGCTGTTTTACCTTATGATGGTAATGATTACGACCTCACGCAGCAGGAAGGTGAATGGTGGAACGTTTGGAATATCAATCTAAGCAGGGTTGCCTTAAAAGGTGTGGATATAAAAAAGGTCAGCAAGCTTATCATAGGATTTGGCAGCATAACGAATCCTAAAGTTGGCAGTTCTGGGACAGTGTATTTTGATGACATAAGGTTATATAAATCCAAAGCTGCTGCTGACTGGATTTGGCCGTCGATTCAGGCAGAGGTCGCTGTTGATGCAACCCAGATAAATGGCCAAATCAGCCTGATGCTTACCGGCGTGAACTTCTCCTGGTATTATGACAACGACCAAATCTGGGCTGATGGTTCAATGGCTGGTCACTTGCGTGAATTGAAGACTGGAATACTGCGATATCCGGGCGGATGTGAAACGTCCAAATTTCACTGGGAAAAACCCTATGGCCATTGGGATAATGATTTTTGGGACCCGAATCTTGATCCAAACAAATATTCATCCAGTGACGAATTCATGAATATCGATGATTATATTCGCCAATGCAGAGTCATCGGTGCTGAACCCCTGGTCGGAGTCAACATCCAATCGGGAGTAAAATACAACCGGATGCAGGACAGCGTCAATGAGGCCGTTCGCTGGGTTCAGTACTGCAAAGAGAAGAACTATCATGTCAAGTACTGGTATATCGATAATGAGCCCTATTATAAATATAACTCCGATGCGCTGACGGCAGCACAGTATGCAAATTGCATCAAGCAGATAGTGCCGGCGATGAGAACGGTTGATCCGACAATTAAGATCATTATTGGCTGGGAGAACAAGCTAAGTGTCCCATCCTATTGGTCCGATTGGAAATATTTAATTGAAAATGCAGGAGCATATTTTGATATAGCAGACGTGCACTGGTACTGGGCATGGGGTTATGCAAGCTGGGACTTGTGGGTGAATGAAAATCCTATGACCGTTCGAGAGTGGTGCGGTGATTGTCCCGGTCAGAAATATTATGGCCCAAGCTATGCAAATGATATCAAGGAATTTTATGACAGGATAAAGGATGTCAATGGCAAAAATTATGATATCAAGCTGGCGGCTCTGGAGTGGAACATCGCCCCTGTCAAAGATGGGAGATTCTCGGAATTTCAGCATGCACTTATGCAGGCGGAAATGCTTGGTCAGTTTGCCGAAGGCGGTTTGTACATGGCTTGTATCTGGCCATTGACTTGGGGAAGAGGAGATATTCAAGGCGATTTTCGAACTGTTTTTGATCAGAAAGATCATCGCCCAACTGCGTCTTACGAGGTATTCAGAATGTATTCCAATGTGCTTGGTCAAAAACTTGTCACCAGCCGAGCATCGCAAGTACACGTTCGTACTGTTTCCGCTTTGAGTCAAAAAGGTGATAAGCTTTGGGTACTTCTGCTTCATAAATCAGGCGAGGGACAAACAGTCAGTGCAAAAGTGTCTATTAATGGCTTCACAGCAGTAAAGGCCGAAGCAATTTCGGTTACTGCTCCTCAATTGTCCTCCAATGTGGGCAAATTGAAAAAGCTTGCGGTGAGTAATATCCAAGTTGGAGAATGGGTGTGTTCCTTGCCGCCGCATTCCTTAACGATGCTGACGTTTTATGCGGATAAAGATAAATGAACATAAATAGACGGATGTGATTAATAAATTGTTACCATCAGGCTAAACCTAAAGTTTTAATGGAAAGGACTTAATTAATGATGTCGTCAACTTTATCAATAATAGACTGGGTTATTGTACTTGTTTACCTGATAGTAGTTGTTTGTATCGGCGTAAGCATGACTCGTCGGGCCAGCGGAGGAATGGAGGATTTTTTCGTTTCCGGCCGTAACTTAAAATGGTGGTTAATTGGAACTTCCATGGTAGCTGCGTCATTTTCTTCCGACACGCCATTGTTTATGACCAATCTGATACGCAGATACGGAATCGGCGGTTCATGGTATGCATGGAATGCCACTGTAAACGGTCTACTTTCGGCTTTTTTATTTGCACCATTCTGGCGTCGTTGTCTTGTTATAACCGACGCTGAGTTTCGGGAACTGCGGTATTCGGGGTGGAGTGGCAAGCTGTGTCGTTCCTTCTGGGCGATTTATCAGGGGATACTATGTAATTGTATTACCATGGGATGGGTTATATTGGCAATGGTTAAAATTTCCAAAGCAGCACTGGGTTTGCCACCAGAAGTCACATTTTTGGGCTTTACGATGAGCAGTTCGGTAGTGCTCGTAGTTTTTACTCTGATCCTTGTACTCATCTATTCTATGCTTGCGGGATTGTGGGGAATTGTAATAGTGGATTTCTTTCAATTTTTTATAGCCTTCGGAGGCGCTGTTCTTCTGGCGGTAATTTCTCTTCATAAAATCGGTGGTATTGAAGCACTGCGAAACGGCATTACGGCCTCGTCTGAGGCAGGGAGTAATTATCTGAAAATTATCCCCTCTTTTGGTACAACAGCAATGACATTTTTTATTGTTGGCCTTGCTGTTCTATGGTGGGCGTCTCCGTGGGTCGATGGCGGAATCTATAATGCACAACGCACGCTGGCTGCTAAAGACGAAAGGAATGCCGTATTAGGTCGGTTCCTTGGAAACCTTTGCCAGTATGGCATCATAGTTTGGCCGTGGGTTATTGTTGCGCTTTGTTCAATTATTATTTTTCCAGCGGCTCAATTTCCTGACGTTGCCAAAGATCCTGAATCTGCCTACCCCAAAATGGTTGTTGCTATGCTGCCAATAGGTTGTCGTGGCATAATGGTTGCAGCCTTTCTATCAGCGTTTACAAATACTTTCAACACACTTGTGAACAGCACTTCATCCTATATGGTCAATGACCTCTACAAGCGTTTTCTGGTAAAAAACAAGTCCGATAAACATTACGTTCTCATGGGGCGTGTCTGCATACTTCTATCCGCTGGCATTGGAGGGATTGCTGCGGTATTGAGTGATAGTATTCTTCGCTTGTCGATGTTGGCATTTGAGATTGCAGCGGGCGTAGGATTGATTTTTATGCTTCGTTGGTTATGGTGGCGAATCAATGCCTGGTCGGAACTCTCTTCATACGTTGCAGGAATCATCGGAGCTATTCTGGTGAATATTAAGTTCGGTCAAATGGTTCTGATGAATATCACATTATTTTTTGCACCTGCAAATAAATCTGCGGCTATTCAGAATTTCTTTTTGAACGAAATTAATGGCATGTCTGGATTTCCATTCCGAATGATTTTCCTTGCGATATTTTCCACAGTTATCTGTCTGACAGTTACCCTTTTGACCCCTTCGTGTGAGATAGAACATTTGGTTCGTTTTTATAAACGAGTTATGCCCATTGGCCCCGGTTGGGAAAAAATCCGTAAAATTACCGGTACTGTCACTCTTAGAAGTGGTCAAGTGCCATTTGAATGGGTCACTCTTGTTGTAGGAGCGATTTTATTCTATGCCACCTTCTTTGGACTTGGCAGACTGGGTTTGGGATATTACAAGAGTGGTGCTGCCAGTCTTGTAATAGCTGTTATTGCAGGGGTTTATTTAAGGAAGAGATTAAAACCATACGATGTGCCTACGACGGAAGATAAGGTGGTGAAAAGTGTTTTGGGCACACAATGTTAGAGGGAAAATCATAGTGAGGTAATAAAGGAGCAGATGTATATGAAAATGCTGTTGAATTTGTTACACAGACCTGAATTGGCACCCGAATATATTGCATCTCAAAGTCAGGGTGGAGCCAACTCTGTAAAAAATGAATCCTTTGAGATTTTTAAGTTGCAGCAGGATATGGCACATCAGGCGGGGTTGAAAACAACCGTTATGGTTACCTATCCATCCTTGTTCGAGCCTGAGGTTGTTGAGACCATTAAGGCTCACCACAAGAAATATGGCGATGAGATCGGGCTGTCACTCTGGGGGATGAATTGCCCGCATTTTAATAAGGAATTTGAGACTGAAGAGGCCGCTTTCTGGTTTTTGTCATTTGAGAAAAAGAAAAAAGTGGTAAATGGCGTCTTTACGCGATTCCATGACAATTTTGGATTCTATCCGAACTCTGTGAGTTGCTACTATATAGATGTACAAAGCCTTGCGTATATGAAAAGTAAATACCCTTCGCTCAAAATCGCGGTTGCAACCTGTTTTGAAGAGGGTGTAAATGTTTTTCACGGTACAAATAATTCATGGTATACCTTTCTCGAGGGTGGCCCCTGGGCGCCCTGGATACCTTCAAAGCAAAACCTGTATTGTTCCGCATCACGCGAGGTGGATGATCTGGGTGTTGTTGCTGTTCCGCATCTAACTAGAGATATGCTCCTTAGTATTGAGAGCAGAAACGACTTTTTTTCAAGTCACCCACACGGCATATTGCGAGCTATGGCTTATGACGGCCAGGAAATGCCGTATTTTTACAATTTTACCGACCAATGGGTTTTGCAGGCCAATTACAATCATGGCTTCTCATATTATATGATATTTGTCGGGCCAGGCTGGATGTCAAAAGCAGGCCGTTGGCAAGCTTCCCACGAACTGACCGTCAAGGCTTATGACATTGCTTTGAAATATCTGGCCAAGCTTAAGGCTGACGGTTTTGTTGAAGATATGACGATGTCCGCATATGCAGATTGGTTCCGCGATAACAAGAAATCGTACAAGGAACCGACGATAGCTTTGTGGGAGGATGTTCTGTATGGCAGCGGCAGGCAAGTTTTCTGGTATCTTGACAGCCAGTTTAGGGTATTAATAGATCCACATCAGGGAGGTGCTATCGTTGACATCAGACCATATGTGGCAAAACTGGATAGACCTGTAGGAGCTGATACGAAGTGCCTGGCAAATGCGATGTACCCTTATATTATAAATTCACAGCACAGATCGGGTTTTTCAACCCATTATGTAGGCGAAGGTTCGATCTACAGTTGCAAAGTTTGCCATAAGGGCGAAGAAATTGACCTTTGCACCTGCAGGACCAAAGGTCGCTATGAGAACAGAGAGAATGAGCGAAAACTGACTCTCGATCCTGTGACGATTGAATTCGCCGATGGCGTTACGATAAGTCTGTGTACAAAATTCATCTTCACCACGGAGGGTTGCATTCAGATAGAGAGGGAGATTGTTGACTGCAATAATAGCGATGCTGAAATTACGCTGCGGGAGTATCTCAATGGCACCTATGGCACCAACGAATACCCGGAAGATATGCGAGGAATAAAGTTATTTATCTCAAGTCCCGAAGGTCAAGCCGCCATCGACTACAATTATGACTGCAGATCAAAAACATGCCAATATCCATTTGAGTTGCAAGCCATTGTTCCTCAAGTCAACACAAAAATAACCCTGAAACCTGTGATTGAGGCCGACAGTGGAACTATTAAAGAAGGTTATTTGTTCAGTCCGGTTTATAAACTTAGCTTAAGCAAAACTATTAAAAAAGGAGGAAAAACAAAGGTATGTCTCAAGATAGAAAAAGCAGAATAAACTATCGATGTCCAAATTGCTTTGCCAAAGAAGTCGATGTTGACTTATTGTATGATAAAAAGAAAGACGAATACTATTGCATCAAATGCTGTTTTGTTGGAACTGAGGCTGATATATTGCGTTCGTATGAACAGAATAAGGCTAAATATAAAGTATACAAAAAAATGTTGAATTTGCTCAATCCGGTAACGTTAACTCCTCTTGTTTTAATTCAAGAAACAAGAAATGAGAAAAAAAACAAAAAAAGTAGCCTTGTGTCTGACGTCAGTGTAAAGTGGGACAGAGGGTAGTAGAGAGGTAAGAGGTTAAGGGAGGTAGTCCCTTCCTAGAAAGGGACTTGCAAAATCGACGCTTTTGGCTCCATTTTTACGGTTATTGGATGGAAAATCGAAAAGCAGACGTTGAAGAATGCTTTTCGGAAATGTATAAACAAGGAGATAATTGAAATCAGCAAGAAGATGAATTCAGGAGATGAAAAATGGCGGATTTAAAGGCATTGGCAGACGCAGTGATTAAGGGTAACCAGACAGAATCAGTCAGGCTGACCAGAGAAGCGCTGGAAAAAGGGATGGCCCCTAAAAAAGTCCTGGACGAAGGTTTAATTGCCGGAATGAGTGTCATCGGCGTTCGTTTTAAAGCCAACGAGGTCTATGTCCCGGAGGTATTAATTTCGGCGCGGGCTATGAAGATGGCGATGGAGATTCTTGAACCTCAACTGGTGGCGGCTGGAGTCAAACCCCTGGGCAAAGTCCTGATCGGTACGGTCGTTGGAGATCTGCATGATATAGGAAAGAGACTGGTGGGAATGATGCTCAAAGGAGCCGGTTTTCAAGTGGAGGATATAGGCGTCGATGTGGCCCCGGATGTTTTTGTTGAGAAAATCAAAGACAGTAAAGCGACCATTGTCGGTCTAAGTGCCTTGTTGACAACAACTATGCCGGCCATGGATAAAACCATTCGGGCCATTAGAGAAGCGGGTCTGGACTGTAAGGTAATGATCGGTGGAGCGCCAGTAACTCAAAATTATGCCAATAGGATAGGAGCAGACGGCTATGCCCCGGACGCGGCCTCGGCGGTGGATGTAGCCAAAGGCTTTTTAAATTAAAAGAATCGTATTTAGAACCGTCTCCCTCTTTTTTGAACTGGCTGAGCTCTTCCCCTGGTCGGCACATATAATTTTCTTTGGGAGACAAGTTTTATTCGACGTTAATCCATGGGCTAAATTATTAAAAGAAGATTATTTTGTTTATACTTAAACAATTTTAGATCGTTCTTAGAAAGATATTTGTGATGTTAGCGTCTATGTAGAAATAAGGAAAACTCAACTATGAATATACTCGATCCAAGAATTATGGCCGACTGGCAAATTGCTGAAGCAGCAGAAGAAAATATGAAGCCGTTGTATCAGCTTGCCAGAGACTTGGGACTGGCGTACGGGGAGATGCTCCCAATGGGGGAAAAACTGGCGAAACTCGACTACAAAAAAATTCTTGAACGTCTCCGTTTTGCCCCGACCGGTCGGTATATTGACATCACTGCCATCACTCCTACCCCTCTCGGAGAGGGAAAAACCACAACTACTATCGGTCTTGTTCAGGGTTTTGGGAAACTTGGAAAACGTGTTATTGGGACAATTCGCCAGCCCAGCGGTGGTCCCACCTTTAATATCAAAGGATCTGCCGCCGGCGGTGGCCTGGCACAATGCATCCCCTTGGTTCCTTTTTCCTTCCGGCTGACTGGAGATATCGAATGTGTCACCAGTGCCCATAACCTTGCTATGGTTGCTCTTACTGCCCGCATGCAGCACGAGCGAAATTATGATGATGAAGGACTGAAAAAAATTGGGCTCAAGCGGCTGAATATCGACCCCGAAAATGTTCAGTGGAAATGGGCCATCGACTTCTGTGCCCAGGCCTTGCGAAATATTACCATCGGCAAAGGTGGGAAAATGGATGGTTTCGAAATGGAATCGGGCGCACAGATATCCGTATCTAGCGAAATCATGGCAATCCTGGCAGTATCGAAAAGCCTTGCAGAAATGCATCAGCGGATAAAAAAAATTGTCCTGGCTTATGACAAAAACGGAAAAGAAATTACAACATCTGATGTCGGTGTTGATGGTGCTATGACGGCTTGGATGATCGATGCCCTGAATCCAAATCTTTTACAGACCATCGAAGGTCAGCCTATCCTTGTACATGCTGGTCCTTTTGCGAATATTTCGATTGGGCAAAGCAGTATTATAGCAGATCTGGTGGCAACGAAACTGGCGGACTTTGTCGTAACCGAAAGCGGTTTTGGAGCTGATATCGGTTATGAAAAATTCTGGAATCTAAAATGCCGCATGTCAGGCCTCAAACCCCATGCAGTTGTAATCGTGGCTACGGTGCGGGCGTTAAAGATGCATGGCGGTGGGCCAGCCGTAAAACCCGGAGTCCCCTTGAGTATCGAATACACGAGGGAGCATCTGGGCCTGTTGGAAAAAGGCTGCGAAAACCTCGTGGCCCATATCGAGATTGTCCGCAAATCCGGTATACGACCCATTGTCTGTATTAATCAATTCGGAAGCGATACTCCAGCCGAATTGGATCTTGTCCGCAAAATCGCTCAGGAAAATGGTGCGGAAGCAGCTGTATCCGACCATTGGGCAAAAGGTGGCGACGGCGCTATTGAACTGGCTGAGAAAGTTGCGGCCGCTGCACAGGAAGAAAGAGATTTCGATTACCTGTATTCCCTGGCAATGCCGCTCAAAGAGCGTATCGAACTTATCGCTACAGAGATTTATGGAGCAGCAAGCGTCTCTTACGACGAAAAAGCCCTTAAAAAAATGAAAATGATCGATGAAAACCCGAAACTGCGTCAACTCGGCACCTGTATGGTCAAGACGCATCTTAGCTTATCTCACGATCCGAACCTGAAGGGCCGGCCCATAGGCTGGCAATTGCCAATCAGGGATATCCTAATCTATGAAGGGGCCGGGTATGTCGTACCGATGGCCGGAGACATTAAGCTGCTGCCAGGAACAGGGTCAAATCCTGCTTTTCGCCGTATTGATGTTGATATCAAAACAGGCAAGGTGCAGGGACTTTTCTGAGATAATCTGTTGGATGAGATTTTGTTTTTGAGAAGAGAATTTTATGAGCGACACAAAAAGACTTAAAAAGATACTTAATGAAGGCTCTCGATTTGCATTAGTTGTCGAACTAACCGGTGGACCAGGATATAATTTTGATCCGATTGAGAAGTTTCTGAAGGCCTATCAGGAGAATCATGGGCAGGATATCCCGGAGTCCTTTGCCCTGACGGGGATTATGCTTCCGCAGAATCCAGGTGGTGTAGCAAGTATCGACCCTTCGGATGTGATTGCCTTGATTGAAAAAAGTAAGCTTTCCGGTGACTTGGATATTATTCCTCATATAAGCTGTAAGGACTGCAATACGGATTCCCTGACGAGTTCCTTGGTTGGATATCGCCATCGCGGAATTGAAACGATACTCGCCCTGACGGGGGATAAGCCCCTCACAGCACAGGGAGTATTTGAGGTCGAGTCGGTGGATCTGTTGTCGATGATAAAGCGGATGAATCAGGATTCCATTCTGGAAACCAAACCGGGCCGGTGGGATAAGGTTCATCGGTTCTTTGCCGGGGCGGCTGTCTCTCCGTTTAAGTACACCGAGGCGTCTCTGATGCAACAGTATTACAAGATGGAGAAAAAGATATCGGCCGGAGCCGAATACCTGGTAACGCAGGTCGGCTGGGACTGGAAGAAGTCGCTGGAATTGATGCAGTATTTGAAGGAAAACAATATCACAACCCCTGTGATAGGAAATGTATACTGGCTCACAACACAAACGCCGGCTCCGCGACTGATGCATGATATCCAGCTTCCCGGCTGTTTTGTCAGCGACGCCCTGTTGGCCAAACTTCAGTCGGAATCACTGGATAAGCATATCGATCGAGCGGCCCAGCAAATCGCCATGTACAAGGCGATCGGTGCCGCTGGTGTGGATGTGGGAGGCGTCCATGACTATTCGACATTTATTAAAATCCTTGAAAGGGCGGCCGAAATCGGAACCGAATGGGAGCGGTACAAGGATAATCTCTGTTGGCCTGCAGAAAAGACCTTTTACCTCTATGACAACAGCGGCAGACAGGTTTCTCTGTCTGTTCCGAGGAAAAAGGTCCGGGAAAGGTTTTTCGATTTCATGCACCGATCTATTTTGGATGCAGACCATCTTGGCTTTCATGCGTTTAAGAAAACAGTGAAATTTTTTGGAGCTCACAAGGAGAAAAATTTTACTTATAAGGTTTTTAATGCATTCGAAAAAAGTTTTAAGTATATGATGTTTGAATGCGAGGAGTGCGGTGATTGTTACCTGCCTGAAAATTTTGGTTATTGCACGATTGGAGGATGCGAAAAGGGCCTCGATAACGCGCCTTGCGGAGATGCGACAGTGGATGGCCATTGCGGCAACAACCTGGACCGACTGTGCATTGGAGAATATATCTACAATTCCGCGTCGGCCAGACCCGGTGGGCGGAAGAAGCTGCGAAGGACGATCAACAAGCCCCGTATCTCAGCGTTGAAGCATACCAGTTCGCTTGTCAATTATTTGTTTGCAAAGGACCATACGATGCGTTCTCCACTGATTCAGATTGCTGAAGCCGTTCACGCTTCGATCCCCAGGACCGGCAAGATAATGAAAGAACTTCGGGACTTCGGGCCCGATGCCTATACCCAACCCAGCGGCCCGCTGGATTATGTATGTGCTCTGATCGAGACACAGGCCGACGAAGGAGCGGATTATATCGCTGTCAATCTGGATGCTTTTGGGGAAGATAATCCTGCAGTCGCAGTGGAGATGATGAAAGAGTACGTCAAACTCGTTCGTAAATGGGGCAAGGGTGTACCTGTCTGTATTGACAGCAGTAATAACGATGTGCTGGTCGCGGGTCTCAAAGAGTGGTACAACACAGACGATGTTATTAATCCGCCGCTGCTAAATTCGATCAAAATATTTACGGCCGACAGGATAATGCCGCTCAAGCGCCAGTATGATTTCAGTTTCATCGGCCTGCTTGTAACTGAAGATAAAGCCAAAGGGCCGGGCGGTTCGCACTCGGTGGAGGAACTGTTCGGACTTGCACGGGAGATTTACGCAAAAGCCTTAAAGCACGGATTCAAGCCGGAGGAGATCTTTTTCGATTCTACCGTCTTTCCCATCGCGATTGACATGCCAATGGAGCCGGGTGTACCGGGATACACGTACAGGGCTTTTGAGACAATCAAAAAAATCAAAAGCAATTCAAGGCTCAAGAAATGTCACTGCTCGCTGGGAATCAGTAACTGCTGCCGCGACCTGCCCGGACGGAAGATTGGCATTTGTCGGGCGTACGCGGCTAAGGCAATGGAATGCGGCCTTGATGCAGGAATCGTAAACACATCTCACCAGTATGGGCTGAAGAATGAGGGCCCGGATCCGGAATTGCTAAAACTGGTCAATGCCTATGCGGCAATGGATGGAACGTCGGAAAAGCTCAATGAGGCCATGTTCCTTATGGGCCGGTTCTGTGCCTCAATCCGAAAACCGACATAGAACCGTTTTGTAATTGGTGCTGCGGACCATCTGGTCGAGATGATTTTGAATCCTTGCCTCATAGATTTTGATTACCTTGATCAAAGTATTTGGCTGTTTTGTCGATTCCACTGATAGGTTGTTACTCATGCTTTGTGTCTCCGATCTGGTTGATAATGTTTGATTCCGAAAACACATACATCGATCAGATGGAGGACTTTTTTGCACGTCCAATAATTATGTGCGAAAGATATCTTACGTTATCGCCAGTTACAATAATCCCAAGGGCAATGCCGATACTGAACGGGTGATGAGGACTATCAAAGTGGACCTTGTCTGGCCGAATGATTTTGAGTCGCCGTTTGATTTACAGCCGGCTTTGGATAAGTGGATTAACGATTACAACACGGACTCTCTGCACTCGTCGATCGGCTACAAAACACCATGTATATTCGAACATATAGAATTATCAGAAATTCCATCTGCTCTAATCAAGGGTGTTTGCGTCCTGGAAAGCCAACATCTTCGCCACTTTTATAGCTTCCTGAACTTCTTCAAGCAGGTATACCTGTGTTGTATCAACCTTTGTGTGGCCAAGCAAAATCCAGTGTCTAAGCCAGTGTCTAAATGTACTTACATTCAGTGCACATCGACTCTACAGTCAATCAACTCTCAGTCCACTTTCACTTAAGAAGCGAAAATATCGAGTGTAACCCTATTCCTCACAAGGGTTTATTATCCGATTCACTACATGGCATGCAAGAGGTCGCGGGTTCGATCCCCACTGGCTCCATTCATATCGTGGGTTGATAGATGATTACCGTTTATGTGCTTCAGGGCAGAGAAAAACGCTACGTTGGTATAGTGCTCCCCGTTAAACAACAAAAAAGTTACGGAATTTTTGACAACGTAATCATTTCTACAATCACGAGAGGTTGGTTTGCCTGTAAAATTATGAGTTTTGAAACGGTTGCCGCAGGCCATATTTCTCCGTTGCGAACAATTATTGCCTGTGCTATCCTAACAGCAGAGAAACTTTTGGAGAACACAAGTGGAATTGACATGGTCAATTAGATTGAGGATAGCCGCGTCGGCGGCAGTGGGTATTGCTGTATTAGGTGTGTACGCCTGGCCGATGGTTGCGCCTGCGGACCCGTTCGGCGTTGTCTCCCTCATCAACGGCACTATTAGCTCGTATGATGTACTCAAGCTACTGGGGCTTGCGTTTGGCGTTGGGTTGGTCGCTTACTTTTTATCGTGGCCATACGGGAGTCGAATCGGCATATTGGCCGTGCCTGTTGGGCTGGCTGTCTGGGCGGTGCGCTGCGGCAATATGGGGACATTGATGCAACTCAACACCTCTGTTGTTCGCAGACAACAGATTTACTCGACATTTTGCTGGGAGCCGTTGCTTTGGCTGGCCTTGGTGGCTGCGGGATACATAGGGGTGTTTCTTGCGTCGCAAATCGTTCATCCTGCCAAAGACGCCGAAGAAAGCAAACCACAGAAACGCAATGCCGGTGTTTTTCTCAACGTCATAGTCGCTGTTATTGGTTCTGCGGTAGTTGCGCAGTTTTTTATCGGAATGTTTGCGCGTGATTTCACGATATTGGATTCGACAGCCGGTGCTGCTGTTGCCCAGCCCGCCATCGGCCAAATTGTCTTTGCCGTGCTTATTTCCTTTGGCCTTGTTGGTTTTTTGGTCCAAATGGTACTTGGGGTTGATTATATATGGCCAATTATAGGGGCATGTTTGGTAAATCTTGTCGCAATAAGCGCTTACGGCAAACACGATGTTCTCGATTACTTTGCTGCTCGATGGCCTGCGGTGTTCTTCTCTAATTCGGTGCTGGCGGTGCTGCCGATTCAGATAGTGGCCTTTGGCTCACTCGGTGCAATCGCCGGATACTGGATGGCCGTCCGCTATGAATACTGGCACAAGCGCGAGGTCAAAGGCGAATAAAATACCCCATTTTACCCCATCATCAGGGGCGGCTTTACCTTTTTTTGACGTCGATTATTGAACGTAACATCTTGCATTAGCTAAGGTTAAGTGTCAATCGTCCCATAACCGACCATTCCCTAAGTAACAAAGTTGGAATTCGTTGTTTTCAGTCCTCAAATTAGCCGAAGAACTACTTGGATTTGCGGATTGATTGTGCATCCTGGGGTGGCGATTAAAATCGTTGCCGGTGAACAGTTGATTCGTTCGTCGCGTAAAATAAGTGGCGGCCCAATCTGCAAAAGGAGTTGACGATGTTGGTGCTGAGTAGACAAAAAGACGAATCGATAATAATAGGCGACGACGTGGAAGTAACGATAGTGGATGTCAGAGGAGACAAGGTTCGGCTTGGGATAACCGCGCCGAAGCATATAACGGTGCATCGCAAAGAGGTGTATGAGGCGATTCAGCGGGAGAAAAAAGCGGCACAAAAACAGCAGTAGGTGAGTTTTCTTGTGTGTGATTAACCGGCTTGTCGGGAACGTTTGACAGGCCGGTTTTTTTATGCGCTGGTTTTGCCTTGAGAGAAATTGGGGGTGTTGGTAGAGTAATAACTGTATAACAAAGAACATTAAACGTTGAACTTCCAGCATCGAACGCAGAAGAAGGGATTTTGGCGTATGAGAGTATTACTGATAGGCGGTGGCGGACGGGAAGACGCGATTGCGTGGAAATTGGCGCAGTCGAAGGAATTGAAAAAGCTATACATAGCGCCGGGAAACCCGGGCACGGCCAGATGGGGAGAAAACGTCGCGATTAAGGCGGATGACGTGGCGGGGTTGGTCAGTTTTGCCAGGGAAAAGAAAGTCGAGCTTGTGATAGTCGGGCCTGAGGACCCGCTGGCGGATGGTGTGGTGGATGCGCTGGAGGCGGTGGGGATAAAGGCGTTTGGGCCGAGTAAGGCGGCGGCGCAGTTGGAGGCGGACAAGGCGTTCTCAAAACAGATAATGCGGTCGAGCGCGGTATCGACTGCCGAAGGCAGGACGTTTACCAGGTTTGAGGATGCCAAGGCATACATAGCGAGCAGGGATGAGGCGGTGGTGGTCAAGGCGACCGGGTTGGCCAAGGGCAAAGGGGTAATAGTGTGCAATGAGCCATCCGACGGGATATTGGCTGCTGAGAAGATAATGGTGGACAAGATATTCGGCTCGGCAGGGGACAGAATAGTGGTGGAGGACAAGCTGATAGGCGAGGAGGCGTCGATATTGGCGTTTGTGGATGGCAGAAGCATTTATGTGATGGAGTCGGCGCAGGACCACAAACCGATAGGTGATGGGGACACGGGGCCCAATACGGGAGGTATGGGGGCATACAGTCCGGCTCCCGTAGTTACGGATGCGATGATGAGCCAGATTGAGCGGGAGATTTTAGTGCCTGTTGTGGACTGTATGAATCGCAACGACACGCCATACAAAGGCGTGCTATACGCGGGGCTTATGATAACAGCGGGAGGGCCGAGGGTTTTGGAGTTCAATGTTCGGTTTGGGGACCCGGAAACGCAGCCGATGCTGATGCGGCTGAAGAGCGATTTGCTTGAGGTCTGCTTAGCCGTTTGCGAGCAGAAACTGGATGAGGTGACTTTGGAATGGGATAGGCGCCCGGCGGTGTGCGTGGTGATGGCGTCGGGGGGGTATCCGGGCGATTATGAGAAGGGAAAGGTTATAACCGGTATAGACAAGGCCGAGCAGTTGAAAGATGTTGTTGTGTTCCACGCGGGGACAGCGATGAAGGATGGCTCGTTGGTGACGGCCGGCGGCAGGGTGCTCGGCGTGACGGCGGTTGGGGGAACTATTGCTGATGCGAAAAAGCAGGCGTACGAGGCGGTGGGCAGGATAAATTTCGAAGGTGCGCGTTATCGGCGGGACATTGCCGACAAGGCGATAAGGGACAAAAAGTGATTTTGGGTGACGAGAGCTTATGCCGTCGGATTTGAAAAAGTCAGGCAGGAAAAGCGGCGGCAGGAAGGCGGCGCGGTGGTTTCTTGAATTTGTGGCGACGAGCGTCCTGATATGGGTCGCCTTTGTTCTTGGGGGCCGTGTGCTGCCGGAGATTGCGATTAGGCAGCTCTCGGATTTGACTAATACAAAAATAGACGTTGAATCGGTTGAGTTCCGGTTTGACGGGTCTGTTTTTATCAAAGACCTTGTGATTAGGCCTCGCAATTCGGCGGATTACGACAACTCCATTTTGAAGGCGGAGACGGTTCGGGTGCATTTTTGGCTTGGCAGTTTGCTGACGCTGAGGCCCATGGTGAAAGAGATATTCGTTGACGATTTTACGCTGAAAATTCAGTATGATTCTAACAATGGGGAGTGGAATCTGTCGGCGATGAAAATACAGTTGCCTGGCGGCGGGGTTGGCCGGCTGCCGCTTGTCTGGCTCGAGCACGGCACGGTTGAGTACAGCAAAGTTGTAGACGGAAGTGTGCGAGTTATTGCAAGAGCGCCTGTGTCGGCTGGTTTAAGGCCCGCAGATAAAATCATCGGCAGGGGCTGGTATAGTTTTAATATTTCAAGCGCAGGCAGACTGGATGTGAGCAAGAGCCCTGTTTTAGGGTATTGGCTGCCGGGCAAAAGAATTGTTATAGGGGGGAGAATTTCCTCGAATGATGTCCCCGGTTTTGAACGGCCATGGATGGTCCGAGCGATTGATGCGGAGCTGGCTTATGAGCCGAACAAAACCTGTGTGCTTATGGCGAAGATAAAGGGTTTTGCCTGTCCGCCGAGCGAATCACGGAATTTGTTTGCGTTTGACACGGAGACAGTTGCGGACAAGGCGCCTTTTGTCAACGCGATACAGATGTTTTTTAGGCAATATAATCCGTCGGGGACGATTGATATTGATTTGCAGGCGTCTGGTAATCCGGAACGATTAAATGAAGGCAAAATAGAGGGCAAGGTTACCTGCAAAGACGTTGCATTATGTGACCGCAATTTTCCTTATACAGTTGAGCATCTGACGGGACAGGTTGAGTTGACCGAGAAAAGCGCGAAATTGAACAGTATAGTCGGTCGTCACGGGGCGGTGGAGCTTGTTCTTAACGGGTGGGCGAAGGATTTCGGGCCAGACTATAAATACAATTTCCAGATTAGCAGCGACAATATGCTGTTGGATAAAGACCTTTATAACGCGATTAACCGTGAGGAGCAGAAATTCTGGTCGGAGTTTTCGCCGAGCGGCGTGGCGGCGACCAGCTATTCGCGGGTCAGGCAGTCACCAACGGACGAGCGGAGTGTTCTTGCCGTGCAGTTGCTCAACGTGGAAGGTATGTACTCCGGGTTTGGCTATCCGCTGAAGAACATAACGGGCAAGCTGGTGGTTGCCGACAATAATATGATTTTGTCCGATGTGGTGTCGCAGTGGGGCGGTCGCAGGATAATGATTAACGGCAAGGTGGGGTTTGGCCGGGGCGTAATTCCGTCATACGATATTGTGGTCAAAGGCGAAAATATACCGCTGGACGCGGCGCTTGAGGCGGCGTTACCGGCAGCGCAGAAGGAGTTTTACAATCAGTTCGAGACACAGGGGCTGGTTGACGCGACGGTAAAAGTTGTCAGCGCCGGAAGAAAGGACACCGCTTCGACATTCACAGCGGAGGTGTTTCCGAAAAAAAGTTCGCTGAAGGCGAAGGCGTTGCCCATACTTGTCAACGAGGTTGAGGGCAGGGTTGTTTTCAGGCCGGGTATGATTGATATTGAACAACTGGAGGGTCGTTATAAAGGTGGGACGGTGGCGTTTTCGGGGCTTGTCTGGTCAGCGGGAAACCAGAGAGAGCCGGGATATTGCCTGTCGATGCGAGCCAAAAAAGTTGAGCTAAGCGATGACCTGGCTGATGCGCTGCCGGGGTCGCTGGGGACAATGGTGGGACAGTTGCGACCGGGCGGCGAGGTGAACCTGGCAGCGGACGTGAGCAGGAACGCCGACGGCAATTGCGGGCCTAATCGGCTGGTTATAGAGTGCTTAGGCAACACGATAGATTGCAACCTGCTGCCTTATGCTTTGCATGACATTTCCGGGAGGATAGCGATAACACAATCACATATTGTGCTTGAGGATATTACAGCCAGGGCATCGCACACGATTCGAGGTTTGCCGATTGAGTCGGTGATGAGAATGGCGGGAAGTGTGGCTTTGAGCGAGGCCAATGGCACAAGCGAAGGGATGCGAGTTACGGCCGGGGACGTTAATTTTTCCGGCGAGAACGTCCGGTTCAAAAACAAATCCCTGTCGAAGGTGGATACTATTCTGGGATATGATTCCGAATCGGGGCAGTGGCTGTCGAGATATTTTGTCGCGGATTTCTACGACGGCAAAATGATAGGCAAGCTGCAATTTAACAAATCAGACAAGGGGGGGCTGGATTACCTGCTGGAGGCGAGCGTCGTGGGAGCGGACCTGAAAAAGTTCCTTTCGGACACGGATAAGGAAGTTCGACCTGAGGAGCATTACTCTACCGGTTCAATAAGCGGGTCGGTTAGTATTATCGGTTCGTTTGTTGACGACAATATCCGGCTTGGTCGGTGCCGGCTGAAGATAATCGATATGCAGGTCGGCAAGAGGTCGCCGTTAGCAAATCTGCTTGCGGTGCTGAATCTGACTGAACCGAGTGATTACGCCTTTGACCAGATGACGGTCGATGCGTATATCCAGGACAACAAAATGTTCCTGCGGCAGTTGGATTTGTCTGGCAAATCAGTTGCGTTTTACGGGTCGGGCTGGCTTGACCTGAAGACCGACGATATAAAAATGACACTGATGGCGCGAGGTCGCCGGCTGGCGCCTGCGAACCCATCGATATTGCAGTCACTGACGGAGGGGCTAAGCAGGGCGGTCGTGCGGGTGGAAGTAAAGGGCAAAATCAGCGACCCGCAGATTACGACTATGCCGCTGCCTGTGATTAAAGAGACGCTGGAGATTCTTGGTACCCCGCGAGGCGAGTAATATCTTTTGTGTAAGCGATGGTTTGGGCGCGGGATTTATCTGCCAAAGTGGCATAGGGAGTGGGTGGCGGGAGAATTGTAACCCTTGTTATTTTAAGTGGTTACGCATCCTGCGGTTTTGGGCACGGGGTTTGCATACTGTTGAGGGACAGATGTATATGAGAAAGGGCAGAAGATATGAAATTCGATAAATTTACGTTGAAGACACAGGAGGCGTTGGCCACGGCACAGCAGACGGCGATGGCCAAGTCAAATACGGTGTTGTCGCCTTTGCATTTATTGAGCGCTATTGTCGGGGACGATGAAGGAATCGGGCAGGAGATTCTCAAGAAAATAGGCGCCAACATCGGGCGCATCAGGGATATGACGGAAGGCGAACTGCGTCGGCTGCCACAGGGTAAGACCAGCGGACAACTTATGCCTGACCCGGCGTTCAACCAGATTGTGCTGGATGCGCAGAATATGGCGGACTCGATGGGTGATGAGTACCTCAGCGTCGAACATCTGCTGATGTCTCTTGTGTCGGTTCAGAGCGAAGCCAGAGAGATTCTCCGGCTGAACTCGGTGACGGACAAGCAGATAGAAAAGGCGATTAAGGATATTCGCGGCGGGGAGAAGATAACCGACCAGAGCCCGGAAGGGAAATACAAAGCGCTTGAACGGTACGGGATTGATTTATTAGATATGGCGAGGAAGGGCAAGCTCGACCCGGTTATAGGCAGGGACGAGGAAATCCGGCGATGTATGCAGGTATTGAATCGGCGAACTAAAAATAACCCTGTGCTGATTGGTGAGCCGGGGGTAGGCAAAACCGCGATTGTGGAAGGATTGGCGCAGAGAATTGTTGCGGGGGATGTGCCGACGGGACTAAAAGATAAGAGAATTATCGCGCTGGATATGGGCGCACTGATAGCGGGAACAAAATTCAGAGGCGAATTTGAGGAACGATTGAAAGCGGTATTGAAAGAGGTAATAGCAGCACAGGGTGAGATAATTCTTTTCATCGATGAACTGCATACGGTTGTCGGCGCGGGCAAGGCAGAAGGCGCGGTCGATGCGGGGAATCTGTTGAAACCATCGCTTGCAAGAGGTGAATTGCGATGTATCGGCGCAACAACGATTGACGAATATCGTAAACACGTTGAGAAGGATGCCGCGCTGGAGAGGAGATTCCAGCCGATTATGATAGCCCCGCCGAGCGTTGAGGATACGATAACGATTTTGCGAGGGCTTAAGAATCGCTATGACACTCATCACGGGGTACGGATAACGGATTCGGCGCTTGTTGCGGCAGCGACTTTGTCGAACAGGTATATTTCGGACCGATGGCTGCCCGATAAGGCGATTGATTTGATTGATGAGGCGGCGTCGAAGCTGCGAATAGAAAATGACTCGCTGCCCGCGGAACTGGATGACATTCGCAGGAGGATTATCCAGTTGCAGGTCGAGCGGGAGGCGTTGAAAAAAGAGACGGATGAGGCGAGCAAAGACCGGCTGAAAAAAGCGGAAAAGCAATTGGCCGATTTGCAGGGGCAGGACAGAAAACTAACGACGCAATGGGACCGCGAAAAGGGCGAGATAAATTACATCAAGGAGTTGAAGCAGAAAATCGACGCGGCAAGCTTGCAGTTCGAGGATGCCCAGCGCAAAGGTGAGCTTGAGATGGCGGCAAGATTGAAATATGACACGATAACCAACCTAAAAAAGGAGCTTGAGGCGAAAGAGGCCCTGCTTGCAAAAAGCGACAGGACTATGGTTCATAACGAGGTTACCGAAGAGCATATCGCTGAAGTTGTTGCCAAGTGGACGGGGATACCGGTTGCGAGGTTAATTACCGGCGAACGTGACCGGCTGGTGAAAATGGAAGAGCATATTCGTCAGCGCGTTGTGGGGCAGGATGAAGCGGTGGAAGCTCTTTGTAACGCGGTAAGACGAAATCGCGCGGGATTAGGCGACCCGCGCAGGCCAATAGGCGTGTTTTTATTCCTGGGGCCGACGGGGGTGGGAAAAACGGAACTGTCGAAGGCCCTTGCGGACTTTTTGTTCAATGACCCCAGCGCGATGATTCGGATAGATATGAGTGAGTTTATGGAGTCACATTCAGTGGCTCGGCTTATAGGTGCACCGCCGGGGTATGTCGGATACGAGGAAGGCGGTCGGCTGACCGAGGCGGTTAGGCGAAAACCGTATTCGGTAATTCTGCTCGATGAAGTTGAAAAGGCGCACCCGGATGTGTTTAACGTGCTTTTGCAGGTTTTTGACGATGCTCGCCTCACCGACGGGAAGGGGCGGACGGTTGATTTCAAGAACACCGTGATAATTATGACCAGCAACATCGCCAGTGAGCAGATACAGAAACTGACTGAGGAAAAGGGTGCGGAATGGGAGATTGAGGCGCATGTCAAGGAAGCGCTCAAAGTGGTCTTTAAGCCGGAGTTTTTGAACCGGGTCGATGAGGTGATTGTGTTCCACACGCTCAATGAAAAGCACCTGCGGAAGATTGTTGATATACAGTTGCGGTATCTGGGCGAGCGTATAAGAGAGCGGAAGATGGATATCCAGTTTACCGACGCGGCGAAGAAGCTGATTACCGACGAGGGTTACGACCCGACTTTCGGGGCAAGGCCCATGAAGCGGGTAATACAGCAGCGACTGGAAAACCCGTTAGCGGCGGAATTGTTAGCAGGTAAATTCACCGACGGCGACACAATCAAAATCGACGCCAAGCAGCACAAGTTTACTTTCGAGAAAGTATAACTAAAGTTGAAGGGAGGATTTATCACTTGCTTTGGGGGTGGGGATGGTGTTTAATGATAAAGGGTTTTGGGTATAACGAAGTTTTTTAGCCAATCAAAACATTGGAGAGATACAGGAATATGGCTGACTTGAAAGCTTTGGCTGAGGCGGTAATAAAGGGTGACCCCAACACAGCGGTAACAATCACAAAGCAGGCGATAGCGGAAAAAATGCCGGCCGGCGACATTCTCAAGAATGGTTTGATAGCCGGTATGGATGTTGTCGGCGTCAGGTTCAAGAGCAACGAGATTTACATACCTGAGGTTTTGATTGCTGCCCGCGCGATGAAGATGGCGATGCAGGTTTTGGAGCCGGAATTGGTCAAGGCGGGTGTCAAACCGGTCGCCAAATTTGTGGTAGGCACTGTTCAGGGAGACCTGCACGATATCGGCAAAAACCTCGTTGCGATGATGATGAAGGGCGCCGGTTTTGAGGTAATCGACCTGGGCGTTGACGTGACATCGGAAAAATTTGTAGAGCGGGCCAAAGCGACAGGGGCACAGCTTGTTGGTATGAGCACGTTGCTGACGACGACTATGCCTAAGATGGAAAAGACGCTGAAAGACCTCAGGAATGCCGGCCTTAAGGCGAAGGTGATGATTGGCGGAGCGCCAGTGACGCAGAATTACGCCGACAAGATAGGCGCTGACGGTTACGCTGCGGACGCTGCGTCGGCGGTGGATGTGGCAAAACGGCTGATTGCCTGAGTTATTGAGTATTGTTTGAGATATCAAAGCAGTCCCGGTTTATAGGGGCTGCTTTTTTATGCGCAGAGTGGTAAAATCAACGGTTCATGAGAAAGATAAAAGACGAAGATTTAGCCGGGTTGCTGATGCAGGTTAGATTTGCCCCTCTCAAACAAAGGCAAAAGCAGCTCGGCAGGGCCGAAGAACTCCTCGATATAATCGAGAAGGACAAGGAATATCCTTTTGAATTCGTTTGCTTCAAGATTACGGGGTACAGGCCTGAAGGCAACGCAGGGCATCGGCTTATCAGGGGTGATGAGCTGGCGGAGGACCTGCGGATTTTTATTTGGAAGCTGAGCGGCCAGGTTGCGCCGCCCGCGAAGGAGCAAAGCGAAGAAGTTTACACGAAAAAACAGCTTGCGAAGAAGATGCATATTTCGACCAAGACCATCGACAGGTGGAGAAAACGAGGTCTTAAGGTTCGTAAATATCTTTATGAAGACAAGAGGAAACGGCTGGGGTTTTCGCAGTCGGTAGTGGATAAATTTCTTGTCGAGAATCCGGCCCTGGCTGAAAAGGCGGGACATTTTACCCGTATGTCGGAGAGCCAAAAACAAAAGATAGCAGAACGCGCCTGCTCGCTGAGCAGTGATACGAAAATGAGCAGGCAGAGGATAATACAACAAATAGCGACAGAGACAGGCAGGGGACAGGAGACGATACGATATATTCTTTTGAACTATCAGAAGTCGAATCCGGATGGGGTCGCGGCAAAGTTGCGGCAAACAGCAGGACTGCTGAGTCCCGCGGAGGCGGTGGAGCTTGACCGGTTGCACAAACAGGGGGCGGGCATAAAAGAGTTGATGGGGCGGTTCGGCAGAAGCAGAAGCTCAATATACAGGATATTGAAGCATCGCAGGGCGCAGGCGCTGCTGGCAAAAAAGATTGAATATGTCGCAAGCGATGATTTTCCTATGCCAGGCGCGGCGGAAAAAATTCTGGTCGGCTCGCCGCAACGATGGAATTCGCCGGTGCTCAATCGGCAGGAGGAAATGGAGCTTTTCAGGAAGTATAACTTTCTCAAATATCGCGCTAGTGTTATCAGAGAGCAGATAAAGGCAGGCGATATTACCAGCGCCCGGCTTGATGAGATTGAAAAACGCCTCGCCGAAGCGGAGGCGGCCAAGAAAACGATAATCGAGGCGAATCTGCGATTAGTCGTCAGCATTGCCAACAAGCACACTATTACCGGCGCCAATATTAGTGATTTGGTCAGCCAAGGCAACATTTCGTTGATTAAAGCAGTTGAGAAATTTGACTACACAAAAGGTTTCAGGTTTTCGACGTATGCGAGTTGGGCAATCAGCAAGGATTTTGCGCACAGGATACCCGGTCAAAGGGCCGAGGCAGACAGGGTGACGGCTGATATAAGCGAGTTTCAGAAGGAATCCAAGATTGGACAGAAGGATTTGGCGGCTGTGGAAAGGGCACGGAGCGACCTTATCCAGGTCATACGGGATGAACTTGAGAAACGCGAGCAGTATATAATCATAAATCATTTCGGCCTTGAGGGAACATTGGTCAAAAAGAACAAAAAGACGCTAAAACAAATCGGCGACGATTTAGGCCTGAGCAAAGAGCGGGTGCGTCAAATCGAACTTAACGGCCTGCAAAAACTCAGGCAATCGCTAAGTCCGGAGCTATTTGACCTGCTTACTGGTTGATATGGCATGTATTTATTGCGTCACAACGTTATTATTGACAGGCACTTACATCTTATTTCTTGAATAGATCAGCGATTTATGGTAACTTCAGGGCAGGAAAGCTGTACTATTTTAAGTACGCACCTTTGGTTACTCACGGGAAATATATTGGTTTTGGGGGTTAATGTGATGAAATTGCAAACAGCCATATCAGTTGTTTTTGTGGGTATTCTCCTGTGTTCGATGTCGTCGGTCTATGCCGCTGATTTAACGGTCAGCGTTGATGCCTCATCGTATATCCGGGCTATTCCGGAGACGATGTATGGAACAAACATGCAATGCTGGGACGGCGCTCAAAACGGCAGCAATGAAAATGTCAACACTCTGATAGCGGCATCGGGCAGCAGATACGTGCGCTGGCCGGGTGGCTCCTGGGGAGACGGGGTCCTTTGGAGCGATATGGAAGGCCCGAATTATTCACAAACATGGAGAGTTAGCTATGGCCAATCGATGTATAGAATGAATAAGTTTGACACCATTATGCAGCCGATAGTTAATTTCTCGGGTATCTGGAGTGACGCTACAGGGACTGACGTCAACCATTGGGAAGCCGGCGCAATTAGTGCCGCCGTTGCCTGGGTCACTGACCAGAGTTCAAGAACCAATTGCGCCCGTTACTGGGAAATCGGAAATGAGCAGGGCGGCCCGTGGGAGTACGGCTGGTTTTCAGGCATCAGCGGAGTATATTACGGCAGCAGATACACTCATATGTATAACGCGATGAAGGCGATTAATCCGCGAATCAAAATTGGAGCAGATGCCGATCCCTGCGATACTTATCAGCCATGGGGATGGTATGTCGGAAAATGGACACGCGATATGTTAAACATAATGGAGGCAAATGGAATTCAACCTGATTTTCTCATTATCCATTCATACCCAGGTGATACCGACAATGCGGTATTATTAGGCGGTGATGTTTTGTATATTCGCGATTTTACAAACAGTTTAAATAATATAATTTCGACTTCAATAGGTTCTCAATATGCAGGCAAAATAAAATACTGGATGACGGAATGGGATGCCGGAAGCCCAAGCACTTACAATAGAGATATGTCTTATGTAAGCGCGTTATTCAAAGCACAGTATATTATGGAAATGTGCAAATACGGCTGGGAAGGTTCCAATCCATGGAGCCAGAATCAGTATCATTATAATGAAACAGGTTATCAGAATTTTCAATTGTATCCGAAATGGTATGTCAATCCATTATTGAATTATTATTTCGGCAGGGATATGGTTACTGCGTCATCAACGGATTCTAAGGTTAGAGCATACGCAAGCAGAGATGATGCCAATAATCTAACCATCTTTATGGCAAATAATTATCCGAGCACCGACAGAACGGTGCATATTAACATATCCGGTTTCGGCGCAGGAACGACAGGCGGACAATGGCTGATTCAACCCGCAGGTTCAATGTGTCCAAATGGAGTAAATATCCAGGATTACAATTGCCTGATGATAAATGGAGTGGTGAATCCGAGCCCGTCAACCATACCTTCATTAAGCAGCGTCGCTGTTACTACAGGTGATTCATTTGATATCAGTTTGCCGAGAAGCAGTATGCTGATTATCAGCATTCCGTCCGCTAACCCTACGGCACAGTTGCCTTATGGTGGGACTCCGTGGCCCATTCCCGGGACGATTGAGGCGGAAAATTACGACACAGGCGGCAAATTTGTTGCCTATTACGATACAACCGCGGGAAACAGCGGCGGACAATATCGTTCGGATGATGTTGATATCGAGACATGCAGCGATGGCGGTTATGATGTTACCGGCATCAAGACCGGCGAGTGGCTGAAATATTCCGTCGATGTAGAATCTTCCGGCTTATATAAAATTACAGCCCGGGTTGCTTCTGCGGACTCCAACCAACAATTCAGGATTGAATTCGACGGCAGAGACGAGACGGGACCGGTGCCTTTCGCGTCGACAGGCGGGGCACAGATTTTTGGCAACGTCGATGTTTACGCATTTCTTACCAAAGGCCCGCATACTATGCGGTTGTTGATGGATACGAATGACTGGAACATCGATAAGCTCATATTTACGAAATTCGGCAACGGTACCGGTTTGGCACTTCGCGAGGTTTGGACAGGCATATCAGGAGGAGCAGTCAGCAATCTGACATCAAATGTGAATTACCCCTGGAATCCTACCAGCAGGTTTTTGGAGCATAGTTTTGAAGGGCCTACAAACTGGACGACGGGCAGCTCCAATTCAAATTTGGACAACTACGGGACACACATACGGGGGTATCTCAATCCCATAACCACCGGCAGTTACACATTCTGGATTGCTGCCGATGATGCTGCCGAATTGTGGTTGAGCACGGATACCGACCCGAATCACAAAAGCAAAATTGCCTATACAACGAGCTGGACAAATGATTACCGGTGGAATGAGTACTCGTCGCAGCAATCATCGCCGATTTCGCTTGTCGCCGGCCGAAGCTACTATATCGAGGCATTGCACAAGGAAAATACCGGTGGTGACAATATCGCGGTTGCCTGGCAGGGGCCGGGTATAATACAACAGGCCATCTCAGGTGCTTATTTGACTCCGTATGTTATTGATTTTGCGGACTTTGGTAATTTTGCGAACCAGTGGTTGAACACCGGCTGCACTTCAGCCACCGGCTGGTGCAGCGGCGCAGATTTGGACCACGACGGCAATGTTCAGCTTGATGACCTGATGCAGTTTGTCGAGAACTGGTGGCTCTACGGCGGCGAGTAAGCAAAGGTAAATTGATTGCAAATATTGGGGCCACAAATTATTTTGTGGCCCTTTTTATTCTGGCGGTTATTCGTGGCGGAGGGATTCGATTGGGTCCATATTTGCGGCCCGATAAGCCGGGTACATGCCGAAGGCGATACCGACCGCGCCGGATATACCGAATGAGAGCAAAAGC
This sequence comes from Sedimentisphaerales bacterium, assembly GCA_049513025.1. GTDB lineage: Bacteria > Planctomycetota > Phycisphaerae > Sedimentisphaerales > Anaerobacaceae > Fen-1362. The sequence goes on along the minus strand of JBEKWM010000010.1, from coordinate 127,477 downwards.
GACGAGGCGGTGATTACGGTCGGCATATTGCCGAAATGAGTTACGAAGAAAGGTATGGTGCAGCCGAAGAAGATACCGAGTATCCCGCCGGCAAAGGTCAAAAGCAGGGTCTCTGAGAGGAACTGGAAGATGATGTCTTTCTTTCTTGCGCCCAACGCTCTGCGGATGCCGATTTCACGCGTTCGCTCACTGACGGTTGCGAGCATTATGTTCATAATTCCTATGCCGCCGACGAGAAGCGAGATGGCGGCGATGGAACCGAGAACGATGCTGAAGATTCTCTGCGTGCGTTTTGCCTGCTCCAGAAGTTCGAGTGGCACGGTTAATTCATAGTCGGTTTTTTTATGGAATCTTTCGAGGACGGTCTGGAGGATATCACGGGTAGGTAAAACAAGGTTGGCGTTGGCGACTTTGACGATGATTTCCTGCAGCTCAACTTTTTCGACGTTTGCGCCGCTTTGCCCCGATATTTTGACGGACATTTCGCCGAAACGGTTTTTGACGGTTGTCAGCGGGATGTAAACATTTCCCGCATTTGCGCCTGCTTGTTTTTTGGATGCCTCGGCGTCTTTGGCTTGCTGTTGCTCTGAAGAGGTTGCGATGGGTTGCGGGCTTACGATGCCTACGACGGAGTAATAATCACTTCCTATTTTGATAAACTGTCCGCGGGGGTCGTCGAATTTGAACAGTTCGTTCATAACCCTTTCATCGATGATACAGATATCCTGTTTGTAATCCATATCGTAACTGGAGAGGAATCTTCCCATTACCAGCCGGATTGGCGAGGTTTCGAGATGCCAGGGGACGGTGCCTATGACTTCGACGGGGATTTTGCGGTTTCGATACCAGGCCTGATGTGCGACGCGCCGGACTGGAACAATAACTTGTATGCCGGGAATACTGTTTCGGAAACGTTCGGCGTCATCGTACGTAAGGCCGTATTCCTGCAAGCTTTGCTGCTGGCCTGTGGCGTGCTGGTCTTCAGGGGGCTGAATAGTTTTGACGATGATATTGAGTGAGCCGAGTCGCGCGATTTGTGCCATTGCGTCTCTGCTTGCGCCTTCGCCGATGGCAAGCATCGCGATGACTGATGCGACGCCGAATATGATGCCAAGCGCAGTAAGCGTAGAGCGGAGACGATGAAGCCATAAGCTCTTAATGCCAAGTTTCAGCGTTCGTTTGGTTCTATATAAGAACATATATCAGCGGTTATACCATTGTTTGTCTATTTGCCCGTCGAACAGGCGTATTTCTCTTTGTGAATGTTTGGCGATATCCTCATCGTGCGTGATAACGATGAGAGTTTTCCCCTGCTGGTAAAGAAGGTCGAGTATGTTAAGGATGTCTTTGCCGCTCTGGCTGTCGAGGTTTCCAGTGGGCTCATCCGCCAGAACAATCAAGGGGTCGTTGGCCAGCGCCCTGGCGATAGCGACTCGCTGCTGCTGGCCGCCGCTTAGTTCTGATGGTCTGTGGTTGACGCGGTCGCCCAGTCCCACCATATCGGCCAGTTCTCTTGCCCTGGTTTCGCTTTGATGTTCTGATATACCCTGATAGAACATCGGGACTTCGATATTTTCAAGAACGTTCAGTTGCGAAATCAGGTTGAATGACTGGAAGACGAAACCGATGTGCCTGCCGCGTATGGCGGAAAGTTCGTTGTCGTCGAGAGTGGAGACATCATGGCCGCCGAGGTAGTATTTCCCGCTGGATGGCTTGTCTAAGCATCCAATGAGATTGAGCAGGGTTGATTTGCCTGAGCCGCTGGGACCCATTACGGCAAGGTAATCGCCTTTCTTTACGACAAGGTCGATTTCTCGCAGGACTTTAAGCTCGACGGCGCCAAGCTGGTAGTTTTTGCAGAGTTTGTCAAAAACGAGGATGGAGCCGTCAGCGGTAAAATCAAGGTTCCTGGCTGGAAGTTTGTCCATCGCTCTGCTGCCTCGTACGATTTTTTAATTGTTTGAATCTTTCGCGGGACTGTTCATCCATCTGGTTTGGGTCAAAGGATATCTCGCCTTTGGCGACTTTTTCCCTGAACTGTTTTATTTTTTCTTTGGTCGCATCATCAAGCTGGTTGAAGTCAGGCGGCATACCCGGCGGCCCTGACATACCCTGTGGTCCCGTCATACCCATTGGCATACCCTGTCTTCTGCCGGCCCTGTTTGGCTCCGATGTTTGCGGCGGGGCGTCGGTTGCTTGGGCCAGTACCGGCTGTGATTGTTGTCCATTTTTTGGGAATTTGTCGGCTAATTGTTTTTCCGACTCTTTTTTTGTCTCGTTAATTCTGGGCGGGTTAAGCATAACTTCTTCGCCTTCGTTGAGACCTTCGAGAATCTGGACCCATGTATCATTGAACAACCCTGTTTTGACCTCTTTTTCGACGCTTTTGCCGCCATTTACAGTAAAACATACTTTTTTGCCGCTTCTGTTCGCGACGACCTGGACAGGCACAACCAGGGCGTTTGGTGCATAATCGACAAAAAGTTCGACGCGTGCGGACATTCCGGGCTTGAGGAAGCTATGAGTGCCTTCGATACTGACCTGTGTTGTATAGACCTTGATGTCGGGACTAAGCCAGTTTCTCTGCTGGTCCGGCAGTGAGGCGATTTTGATGACTTCGCCGTTGAATGTCTGGTCGGGGAAGGCATCCATAACGATAGTTGCTTTCTGGCCCGGCTTGATTTTATCTACGGATGATTCGTGGACGGCTATTTCGGCCATCATTGAAGAAGTATCGGGCAGCGTGATGATTGTCTGTCTCTGGAAGACCGTTTCGCCCGGCGCGATAAGGCCAGCGCCGCGGTATCTGCTCATATTGTCCATGCTCGAACCATAGACGACTAAGCCCGGGGCGGGTGCTTTCATAATGCAGGCGGCGAATTGTTTTTTGCTTTTGTCGAGACGGTCATGTTGAAGGTCCAGCCGGGCCTTTGCACTTTCAAGCTGGGCCTTGGCCTGCGCAAGTTGAGAACGCGCCTTGGCATAAGTGCGTTCCAGGTTGCGTTTTGATTCGAAGTAAGCGCTTAAAAATGTCTGGACCTGTTTTGGAAAATCATAAAGCTTGCAGAGATTGAGCGAGACAATCGCCTCTTTCTCCTGTATTTCATAACTGTCTCTTGAAAGCGCGTCGCGGTCCAGCTCGATTTTAGCGACGTAATTTGCGTCAAAAAGCTCCTGTGTTCCTTCGAGCTGGTATTTTGCGTTTGCGAGATTCGCCGACGCCAGTTTGATTTTATCCTTCCAGCTGTCAATATCCTGTAAACTCTGGCCCCCGAGGTTGTTTGCGTCCTGGATGAGGTTATCGACGTCGATAAGAGCCGAAGTATCAACGTTGGGGTCGTTTGCTTCCTTGATGGCGTCGATGATATGATTCGCGAGCGTTTCGCCGAGATACTTCTGGAAGTCCAGAAGGGCGAACCTGACTTTGAGTTCCGCCGCTGTAATATCGCTTTCGTTTTGTTTGACCTGTATGTCGTAGGCCTCTTTTGCCTGAGCGTAGCTTGCGTCCTCGGTGGTGAAATCAATTTGGCGCTGGGTGAGCTGTTCTTTTAAGTCGCCCGAATCAAGCTCAACGAGGATTTTACCATTGCATACGTCTTCGGGAGTGATAATGGTGCCTTCCGGAACGATATTGATGATGGTTGCCCGGCCTTCAACTTCGGATTTGAGGTCGATGGTTTTTTGTGCCTTAATACTGCCGCTTTCGGTGACGGTAACAGTAAGGTTGTCTCGGCGAGCGACGAAGGTGCTGAGAGTTTTGGACTGTGCAGGCGCGGAGGTTTTGCTCGCGGCCAGTGTCATAATCAGCACCACTATAATAACGATGACTAAACCGGCGGCGATAAACCATTTGCTCCGCCACCATGCTGGTTTAGAGGTTGTCTTTGGAAGATTGTTTGCCTTGTTCTCGTTCATTTATCTGATCCCTGGATACTATGACTGATTGCGTCCACATTCCGTCTGGTTTGACCTGCAATATGCCGACGTCGCGATAAAAGCTCAGTTTAGCAATGGTGTGGCCCACCAGTGCCGAAGTAAGGTTGTTTTGTGCCAGTAGCAGCGAGTCCTGGGCATCGAGCAGATCTCTGGTTTTTGCCCTGCCTGACTTCAGCAACAACGGCATATTTTTTACTCTTTCCTCGGCGATAGCCAAGCTTTTTTTCTGGGTAATAAACTGTTCCGCCGTTGCCATTAATTGACGGTATGCTTGGCGGACGTCCTGCACAACTGAGTCAACGCTCTGGCTGTATGCCCGCTGCTGTTGTTCTAATGTTATTAATGCCTGTCGGTATGTGTTTCGCTGGTTTTTCCTGTCGAACGGCAAATCGGCGGAGAGACCCAAATTGTAATTTCCCCTGTGAAACTGAAGATTGTCGAAATTTTTATCTCCCTCGGAGTTGACTGTTGCGCTGCCTGTAAGGTCGAGTTGAGGGCCAAGGCCCTCGGAGGCAAGTTTGACTTTACGTTGAGCGTCATCGACGCTATCGAATGAATTGGCTAAATCCAGCCGGCAACTCAACGCGGTTTCGATTGCGTTATCAACTGAGTATTGTGGTGTGGTTGTGCCGTAGTTCTGCAGCGATTTAAGTTCATTCTGGTCCAGCTCCAGCGGAGTATTGACCGGCAATGACAACCTGATTTTGAATGAATCGAGCGATTGTTCGTAGAGTTGAAGGGTTATTACATAGTTGTCATAAGCGCTAAGTTCTCGCTGTCTGGCCTGGTCAACTTCGTAAGGAGCCGTGCGGCCGGTTTTGGCCTCCATTTCTGCCTGTTTTCGGTATTCGACGCTGCTGTTCCAGTTGTTCTTCGCGTTGGTTACGCCGTCCTTATTTTGCAGGACGCCATAATAGTCATTTATAATGGAAACCACAAATGTCTGCCGATATCGGTTAAACGAGCGTATCTGGTATAAAACATTCCGCTCTGCCTGTGTCAGGTTCTCCCAGGCGACTTTACCGCCGCCGTTTCCGAGCAAGGGCACATCCACCGAACTGCTCAGGACGGATCCTAATGTTGTCCGTGGGTCGCCCGCCAGCAACCTTGCCCAGTCGATTGCTAATTTGGAGGACTTGAGAATAATCCCGCCCGGCAGAAGCGACGTGTTTTCGACGCCGCCTTCTGCTTTAATGGTTTTACTTTCAGGCGATACTCCGTTTTTGGTATATTCAGCGTCGATAGTTCCGAACCATTGAAGTGCATATTTGTATTGTTCTCCTGTAAGCGAGAGAGCCGACAGGTAGAGGTTTTCTTTCATGGTTTGATAATCACGATTGTATTTTGTGGCTATGGCGACTGCCTGCGCCAGCGTGAGGGGCTCTTCAAAAATCGGGGCTTTGGCAACATTCACGTCGTTGGGAGTGGATATAGTGTTTGCGTCGGAAATGACATAGTTGGCTTTTTGACCGAAGTTGTCCTGCCACTTGGCGTCGATGATTTTGTAAACCTCCTTGTCGGCGTCGGCCTTATGAAAATCAGGGCTGCACCCCACGACCATTGTCAAGACAATGGCGGTTACAGCGCAAACCGCAAATATCGGCTGACGTTTGTTCATCACCTATACCTCGCCCAGACTGGCCTTCCAAGGCCCGGATTGTATATTTCTTCATTATACAAAAAATGGTTCTCTAATAGAAGTCCCATAACTGCTGTATTAACCTGTCAAAAGGCATAAACTTTACGTATCTTGCCGGTTATATGCTCTGTATCGACGGGTTAAAATACTCCCAGGCCTGCGAAAAGCGCAAGAACTTTCCGAGCGATAAATGGCATTACTGCCCAGTTTTGACATTTCTCAACCGGCATCTATTTCAGAAAATTGCCGATATTACCGGAACTATCCTATTTTATGGTAAGTTGCTTAAGATGAAGTATTTGGTCTCTATAATTATGTTTTGAGGGCGGATGATGCCGTTTGCAATCCGCGGGCATGTCTTTCGGTTGATTCGCGAGCTGTTTTACTGTCAAACACCGAAACGGCTGACTGTGGGCTGGTGGGCCGGAATCACCGGTTGCCACGTTATGGGACCTGCGGAAAGTACCTGAAACAAATTGATGCCGGCAATTCCTGAAAAACGACTTCGTAAAACCGCAATGTTAATATAGGAATAAACCAGGGCTGCGGGGCAATTGGTGGCCTGCAGGCCAGTATTGGGCCAATAACAGCGATTTTCGACGACAGGGCATACCACAATCCAGGATTTGTCAGTCGATAGTGTGTATAAAGGCAGGCGTTGCGGCTAAACAAGGTCGGTTTTGCCGCCGAAGCATTCTGCATTGGGGATGTATTTAATATCGGTTTTGTCAACGTATGGGGGTTTGGAAAAGTCGGACCGGTTGCGCTGAGTTACTCTGCGGGAGTCAATAGGTAATTTGGCGGTTTCCCGGAACGCCTGTCTTTCAGGGGGGCAATGATGAGTTGGACGGTCTAACAGCAGGAGATACGATTATGCCTGAAAAAAAGATTCTTATTGTCGATGACAATGCGGATTTGGTGCGTATTATGGGCGCCCACCTGGAGGGGCACGGCTACAGCGTCGTTTCGGCCTCGGATGTGGCCGAAGCCATCAAGGCAGTTCAGAAGGAGAAGCCCGACCTGATAATTCTGGACGTCGTTATGCCAGGGGGTGACGGGCTGAACGTTTTGAGGCGACTAAATGCCTTGAATCCCAGAAATATTATACCCGTTATCGTAGTGACCGGGATGGAGCCAAGAACGAAAGCAGAGGCGTTCGCAAACGGGGCGGTGGACTTCTATCTCAAGCCGGTGAATATAGACACTCTGCTGGAGTGCATCCGTGAACATATCGGTCAGCCGGTCGGAACGGGCCTCGATTGGTAATTGCCTGCCATGGTAAACAGAATTGGGATGCCGGCTTTTCGGGGATGTTAGTTGGATAACCTATAGCAGGAGATATGATTATGAGTGAAAAGAAGATTCTTATTGTCGATGACGAAAGAGATTTCGCATTCGTTCTGAGCACCCACCTGAAAGCGCACGGATACAACACCGTTATGGCTTCAGATGCGGTCGGAGCCATCGCGGCAGCTCAAAAGGAGAGGCCGGATTTTATTATTCTCGATATTAGTATGCCTGCCGGCGATGGTTTTAGCGTTATGGAGCGGCTGGCCAAGTCCGACCACACCTCGCTCATACCCATCGCAGTGGTTACCGGAAGAGCGTTGTCGGGCAAGCAGCGGGCGATGGCAGAGGGGGCGGTGGCCTTTTTTACAAAGCCGGTTGATTTCGACCGATTGGTGATTATTATCAACGATTTGCTGGGCCAACCGGTTGGCGTCGGCGAGCGGGGGCAAAAAGAGCCGGGATATTCGCCGCCGGAGAGTCACAACCTGGACGAGTGAGGCAAGTATAACATAACAAACTATGTAACGAAGCCCATCTCTTTTGCTTGAAAAGATTAGTGATATCTTCGCTTCAACCCGCGGGCGAAAAACCAAGGCAGAGAATGCCTGATTGACTGAAAACCGGGTTAAGGAGTTGTTCGATGAAGGATTCACAACAAAATGTAAGGCCGAAGATACTTCTTGTAGATGATGATGCCGACTTTTGCGCCATAACAGCGCTTGGGTTAAAGAAACTTGGGTATGACGTTGTTACTGCTTTGAACGCCTGCGACGCTTTAATCATAGTGCGAACGAACAGACCAGACCTGGTTTTGATGGACATTGCGCTCGAGGAACAGTTCGATGGCATCCAGGTTGCTGAGCAGATACGTTCGGACTTCGGCACAGCCGTCATTTACCTGACTGGCCACGCAGATAATTTCATCGTGAGGCATGCCAAAATCACAGAGCCATTTGGCTATGTCGTAAAGCCCGTGGAATTGGGGGGACTAAAGGCCGCCATTGACGTGGCGCTTTACAAGGCCAAAACTGAAAGCGAGTTGAAAAACCTGAACAGGAGATTAGAAAAGGCCAACCAGAAATTGCACGATTTCGCACACGTTGTTTCGCACGACTTGAAGGCCCCGTTACGTGGAATCAGACGCCTCACGGAGTGGATAGCCAGAGATTGCGCCAACATACTCACGCCGGATGGAATGAAGCACGTCCAGCAGATTACAGAGAGAGTGGACCGAATGTATTCCTTTATAGACAGGATACTCGAATATTCGAGTGTCGAAGACAAAGACGAAGATAAGAGCATTGTCGATTTAGGCGAACTGGTCAATAGTGTCATAGAAACGATCGACGCTCCAGAGAAAGTTACTATTACTATTGAAAATCAATTGCCTGTTTATGAATGCAACGAAACCCGCATAGCTCAGGTATTCCAGAATCTTTTGGGCAATGCCGTCAGATACATGGACAAACCCAAGGGCCAAATAAGAGTAGGTTGCGTCGAAGAAGAGTCCTTCTGGAAGTTTAGTGTGAAGGATAACGGCCCGGGGATTGAAAAGAAGTACTTTGATAAGGTCTTTGAGTTGTTTAAGACATTAGTGCCGCCCGATAAAGGCGGGGGGACGGGAATCGGCCTTGCGACAGTGAAGAAGATTGTCGAGATGTATGGCGGCAGCGTCTGGCTCGAGTCGGAACCGGGCAAGGGCAGTACGTTCTTTTTCTCCCTGCCTAAGCGTGAGGCAACGAGTGAAAACGAAAAAAGCACGGCTACGGCTACCGCGAGAAAATAAGCATCTATCTTTCTTTAAGGGAACTGCGATATGAAAGCGGCAAAAGACGAAGGAACGCAGGCGTCACTGGATAAGCGTTTACTGAAGGTCTTGCTGGTCGAAGATGAGGCAACAGACAGGATGTCCGTGGAGCGGATTCTAAGGACCTGCTCATCGCCCGTTGAATTTGTTGTTGAGTCAGCCGTAAATCTGTCAGAAGCCATTAGAAACCTCGCTGAAAAGAAATACGACGTCATACTGCTCGACCTTGAGCTTCCTGACAGCGGTGGAATCGAGACACTTCGGCAAATGGTGAAAGTTGCGCCTGACATACCTGTTGTGGCGCTCACCGAACTGAATGATGAACAAACCGGCTTCTTGGCGTTAGAGGACGGCGCAACGGATTATCTGGTCAAGGACCTTCCGCTGAACGTCGTACTCGTGCGAACAATTATATATGCGCTGCATCGAAAGAAGATACAAGTGCAATCACTGAAGCTTATGCACGATATCAATGAGCGCATAAAGGAGCTGAATTGTCTCTATGGAATATCCAAACTCGTCGAAGCCCCTGGAATCTCATTGGAGGAGATACTTGAGAAAACGGTATGCCTCATTCCTGCCGGCTGGCAATACCCCAGCATAACTTGCGCGAGAATAGTACTTGAGGGCAAGGAATACAAGACAGACAACTTCAAGCCGAGCAAGTGGACACAGTCGGTTGATATTAAGCTTCAGGGACAAAAGGTTGGAACGGTAGAGGTCTGCTATATGGAAGAAAGACCTCGATCCGATGAAGGACCGTTTCTTAGGGAGGAGCGGAATTTGATAGATGCGATTGGCGAGCGATTAGGGAAAATGGCTGAACGCATCAAGGGCGAGGAGATGCTGCGGGAGAGCGAAGAGCGGTACCACCTGCTGTTCGAGAACTCGCAGGACGCTATGATGACCATTGTGCCGCCTTCGTGGAAATTCGTCTTGGGCAATCCGGCGGCATTCGAGATGTTCGGGGTCAAGGATGCGGCGGAGTTCGCCGCGCTGGGGCCGTGGGATGTATCCCCTGAACGGCAGCCCGACGGCCGCCTCTCGACCGACAAGGCCCGGGAGATGATCGAGACAGCCATGCGCAAGGGCTTCCACTTCTTCGAGTGGACGCACAAACGGCTGAGTGGCGAGAATTTCTCCTCCACTGTGCTGCTCACCAGTATGGAGATGGCCGGGCAGAAGCTTATCCAGGCCACCGTCCGCGACATCACCGAGCGCAAGAAAGCACAGCAGAGAATCGAGGACGCTCGTACGTATGCTGAAAACATCGTAGAGACAATGCGGGCGCCTTTGATAGTGCTGGGTACTGACCTAAAGGTAATCTCAGCCAACAATGCCTTCTACCAGACCTTTAAGGTTAACCGTAAAGAAACCGAGGGCCGGTTCATTTACGATCTGGGCAACCGGCAGTGGAACATTCCCAAGCTGCGACAGCTCCTGGAGGAAATCCTTCCCAAAAACAACACCTTTGATAACTACGAGATTGAGCACAACTTTGAGACCATCGGACTGAAAACGATGCTTTTCAATGCCCGACGTCTTGACTCTGTGCAGATGATACTCATTAATATTGAAGATATCACCGAGCGCAAGAACAAGGAAAAACTGATACTGGACGCAAACCGGCGACTTGAGGAGGTTTCCGGAAAGCTCTCGGCTGCAAAACGGGACCTCGAGCAAAAAAATGAGGCCCTGCAAAAAGCCGGCAGCGAGCTGGAAGAGCGTGTTAAGGAGCGAACCGCGGAGCTTGCCGCTGCAAACAAGGTCCTTGGCGTGATGCAGCAGAATATGCAAACGGTGATAAAACACAGCACAGACGGGCTGTTGATTGTTGACGATAACAAAATTGTGCTGTTTATGAACCTGGCTGCTGAGGTCATCCTCGGTCAAAGGGCGCAGGACCTGCTGGGTGAGCCGTTCGGACTGCCGCTAACCACCGACAAACCAAGCGAGATTCAGCTTACTGCCGCAGACGGCTCAGTGACCATCGCAGAAGTGCAGGCCGTACAAACGGAATGGGAGAATGGGCCGGTCTATATGGCGACGATTAGGGACATCACGCTTCTAAAAAAGGCCCAGCAGGAGACGGAAGCGGCAAACGAGCAACTGCGGAGGTTCAATGACCTGAAAGACGAATTTGTCTCGATGGCGTCGCATGAGCTGCGCACGCCGCTGTCTATTATTTCCGGGGCCGTCAAACTGCTCACAGACGAGATACCGGGGAAAATTGTCTCCGGACAGAAAGAAATACTCGATATGGCGATGAAGAACCTCGATCGACTCGCGAGAATCGTTGACGCTTTGTTGAACATCTCCAAAATAGAATCCGGCAAAATAGAGCTTTATAGAACTGATGCTGATATCAGCCATCTCATAGCGGAAACCGTCAATGAATACAGTCCGCAGGCGGAGGAAAAGCACATCGATTTGTCCTGTCAGCTCCCCGCCCATCCGGTTATTCTGTGCGCCGATGCCGACAGAATAAAAGAAGTTATAGCAAATCTAATTTCTAACAGCACCAAGTTCACGCCGGAGGGCGGCTCCATAAACGTCTGCTGTGAAGACCGTAACGATGACGTCTTAATCTTCGTCAAAGACACAGGTTGCGGCGTCGCGAAGAAAGATGTCCCAAGAATGTTTGAAAAGTTCATGCAGTTTGACAGAAAGGTCGGTCCCGGAGAAAAAGGCACCGGCCTGGGCCTGGCTATATGCAAGGGCCTCGTCAATCTGCACAATGGAAAAATCTGGGCTGAGTCCGACACCGGCAGCGGAATGAAGATATCCTTCACCATACCGCGCCTCAGCGCCGAACATATCTTTACTGAAAGTGTCGATAACGCAGTCAAATCGTCGCTCAAAGCTGGCGGGGGGGCCGCGGTCGTCCTTGTTTCGACAAAGCCCCTTATCCAGATAGATACTCCGCAGATGCAGGCCATTCTCAAGGATGTCTCCGGGGTTCTCGAACAGAACCTGCGGCGAAACGCCCTCAATACCGTCATACAGGGTACAAAAGAGGTTCTCGTAGTGCTCGGAAACTGCGACATCACCGGGGCCGCGTCGGTATGCCAAAGGTTAACGCAGGCGATTGAAGGCCATCTGGCTGATAAAGGCCTTAGTTCCAAACTTGACCTGCTGATAGGGTATGCCGCGTATCCCGATGATGGCCAAACAGGTCAGTCACTTATCGAAAAGGCAAGAGAGGCGGTCGTTGCCTGCCTGCCGTCGAACAAGGCATAAGAGTTGGATATGTTGAAAGGAGAAAAATGTCCAGTACAACGAAATTACTTGTGGTCGATGATGAACCGGATGCGGTGCTGATACTTGCCAAAACGCTGTTGGCAAGAGGGTACAGAGTAATCACGGCAGAAACCGGTCTTCAAGCCATAAATCTGGCAAAGGCGGAAAAGCCGGACCTGATTCTGCTCGATATCCTGATGCCTGATGTGGACGGCACGCAGGTGGCGAAGGCGCTGCAGGAAGACCCGGCGACCCGGGATATCCCGCTGATATTTCTGACCTGTCTTATAACGAAAAAGACACAGCAGATTGGGGCGAGGTATCACGATGCTGCCAAGTGTACCTTCATTGCCAAGCCATACGATTTAGACAATCTGCTGGCGGAAATCGACCGGCTTGTCGGCGTACACGTGGGATAATCGCTGTAATCAGCCCCGGGGCAGCCCCAAAAAACAGCCTGCCGTTCGTAGCGCAACGAAGAACGGAGAGGCCGGGATTCAAACCCGGCCTCTTTTGTAATATATTACAAAATCAGCACTTATGACGCAAGCCCTTTTTTAGTAAAGGATTAACTCTTACGATACGTTACTATACCTACACGATTCGTTACGATACGTGACTTCAAAAATAGGACAATTTGTAGGACAACGCTTAAAAAATAGAGTGTTTCGCCTCGATACTTCTCATTGTTTGATGTCAGCAAAAGCTGAAGTCGTCTCCCAACTCAGGACCAAATCGGTCTCACTATTCTTGACAAAGTTCAACGCCTGCTTAACCCAGAAAGTAGATATTATCAGGTTGTCGTCTAATAGGATTATATAACCTATTGACTTTCATTTCGTATAATAATCATAAGTTATTACTTTGCCATTAGTTGTAATTGTCGACTGTCGTTGCTTTGTTGAAAATAACAACCGTGACTACAACTGATTCGTGATTATCTGAAAAATGTAGACCATTTTTTTAAGGAGGCAGGATTATGAAAACTTCAAAAAGAAAAACACGGTCAGACAAATTCCCACTTACGTTTCATCCAACAGGACAATACTGTAAAAAGATTAAAGGAAAAATGTATTACTTTGGATCAGACAAGAAACGAGCACTTGAAAAATACCTGGACCAGGCAACATATCTACACGGATGTCAAAACAATCTACAACAAAAACCGACAGGCGATGATATGACGCTAAAGCAGCTTTGTGATATGTATCTAAAGTATCAGTATTCAAAACTCCAGGCAAATGACCTTACTGCAAGCCACCACAATGAACAAATCGGCAGCCTTAACAGGTTAATGGCTTTTCTGGGTCAGACTCGCAAAATCAAAAGCATATCAACCCTGGATTTGCAGAACTACAAAAGAAGGATACAGAAAAGCCAAGTGTCAGTCTGCAGGTTGAACCTGCATATAAGTATTATGAAGGCGTTATTTCATTGGGCAAGAAAGAATGACGTTATTGCGAACATCCCCAATATTGATGCGATCTCAAGAGGCAAAATAATCCATCAGGAAAGATTCACCTTTAATTCAGAGCAGATAAGCCAAGTGCTATCTGTAGCTGATGTAAAGATGCAGGCCATGATATGGCTCGGATTAAATTGCGGTTTTGGATGTACAGATTGTGCGGAGCTTAAGTGGACTGATTTGGATCTTATCAATGCAAGGGTAAAACTACCGAGAAGAAAGACAGGAATTTCAAGGGATTTGCCATTATGGCCGGAAACGGTTCAATCACTTGAAACCATTCCCAGGACAGGAAAGCTTGTCTTTTATACTTCCAGAGGTAGCCCATATATTCAAACCCTTTTGAACACTGGTGGGAACGGCAATGGGAAATATACAACTCTAAATACAATCACGACCAAATTTTCAAGGCTGCTTAAAAAGTCAGGGCTTGGTGTTCCCAAGGGAACGGGCTTCTATACTCTTCGCAGAACGGCTGCCACTATAGCAGCAAGATCAGGCGATCCATTTGCTGTTCAAAGGCTTCTTGGCCATGCAGATTTACAAATGGCAACAAGATACGTACAGGATGTTTCTGCACAAACGGATCGAGTTATTGAAAAGAGCAGGATGTATGTTTGTAAGATAAACAGGTAGTGTAAACCAAAATCTCTGTAGTTATACATAATGTGACGACAATATAACGTCCGGAATTGGGAACATAGCCGCTCTATCCCTGATGTTTGCCATTTGTCTAGAATAATCGGATTTCTTGGCTATGATCCTATCGAAACTGGCAAAAAAACGGATTAATTTAGGGGTTCGGATCCCTGATCCTTACCCTTTTTGCCATTTTACTCAACCTGAGTACCTTATTGTTATAAACAGTTGATTTTGTTGAGTCGATTGACTTTTCATCAAGCCGATATGGAGTTCCTTGCTCCCCATTTCCCAAAGAATTCTTGCCAGACAAGCAATCGCTCTTGAAGTTTTTATGTCTTGAGCAAGCTTCCTAAATCTTGGCCAAATCTGTCTCGTTTTTGGTGGAGATATACATGCTTCGAGCAGATGACTCTAAGTATACGTTTCCAAATATGCATTGTCCGGCTTGAGCTTTACCCCCGAAAACTGTGCAATGGTACGCAAATCTTGCCAAGCGGAAGTTTTTTAAGTTAAAGCCGCAATATTATGCTGCTGCAAAACATCAATTTTTTGAAATAGACCAACAATAGGTAAAGTGGCAAATACAAAACGGCTTTGTGGCATAAAAACCGGTTGCTATTGTAATATTTTAGTGTTTTAGCCAAAATAGACTATTGCTTTTATGCGGCACTTTTTGGTATAGTAATGAAGGTGCTCTTTGATTTAGGGCTTAAAGCGTTTCCGGTTTAGTCAGACAGCAAAAAAGGAATTGCGGAATGCACATGCGTATTGTCCATTTAGCTTTAGTTGTCTTGATGGCCTGTTCATCGGCAACCTATGCCGGTGAGCTGCTGGTAAACGGAGGTTTTGAGGATGGCCAGACAGGATGGAACAAATGGGGGGCTAATGCAAATATAGTCAGTAACCCGGGTTATTTTCAAGGCAGCGCCTCAGCCGTAACATACTGGGTGGACTCAGGTTGGGTCCAGACGGTGCCTGCCGGTGCCGGTGATAATTTCACGCTAAGCGGTGAGATGATATATCCGAGCTCCCAAGCATTGTCCGGTCGAAAAGCGTATCTTAAAATTGAGTTTTGGAACGGTTCTGGATCAGGAGCCACCCAACTCGGGTATGTCGAGGTAGGTATCCTGGGGCCAAGCGACAGCGCCAATCAGTGGCACAGCTTTTCAGGAAATGTCACCGCGCCTGCCGGCACAGCGGAAGCGCGTGTAGTCCTGCTGACATACGATATCGGCTCGCAGGGTTCCGGCAGCGGCTGGGCATACTTCGACAACATATCCCTTATGGCGACCCAGATTCCCAAAGGCCCCGACTATAATAATGATCATTCAGTTGATTTTGAGGACCTTGCATATCTAACCGGAGCATGGTTGACGGTCTCGCCTGAGTATGATTTGGATGGCGATAACTTTGTTGACATGAATGACTTTGCGATATTTGCTCAGGCATGGAAGGATGTAATTCCCGATTACCCCGGCTATCATCTTGTATGGTCGGATGAGTTTGACGGGACCAGTTTGAATACGTCGAACTGGAGCTATGACATTGGTAACGGATGTCCAAATTTGTGCGGTTGGGGCAACAGTGAATTGGAGTATTACAGGTCCGAGAACGTAAGTGTTTCCGGCGGGAATTTAATAATTGAAGCCAGGGCACAGGCATACGGAGGCAGCAAATACACTTCTGGCAAAATCCATAGCGAAAATAAACAGGATTTTCTATATGGAAAAATCGAGGCAAGAATTAAACTTCCAAAAGGAGCGGGAATGTGGCCTGCTTTCTGGATGATGCCGACGGATAGTGTTTACGGTGGATGGGCCGCAAGCGGCGAAATTGATATTATGGAAAGCGCCAATGATATGTATTCAGTTGGAGGAACTATTCATTACGGAGGCGCATATCCGAGCGATGTCTACTCAGGAAATATTTACAGCAATGGGACGGATTTCTCTGCGGATTACCACATCTATTCCATTGAATGGGAACCTACCGTGATGCGCTGGTATGTTGACGGCGTTCTTTATTCTACGAAAACAAGCTGGTGGAGTTCAGGCGGGGCATATCCATCGCCTTTTGACCAGCGCTTTTATATAATTCTTAACCTCGCGGTTGGAGGAAACTACACCAGTGTTTATAACTGGCAGGATGTGACAACAAATCTGCCCCAGCAAATGCTTGTTGACTGGGTTCGCGTTTACCAGAAAAATTAACCGGTAACATAAAATTATACTGCTCCCCGTTAAGGAATAGGTCGAAGTATGGTAGTATTTCTTAACGGAGATACAGATTATGCAGAGAAGAAAGTGGCCTTGAGTTAAATATTACGTCACCAAGCATTATTATCCTTGTATAAAGATATTATGGGGACATCCTCTATGTACGGGTGACGGGGAAGTGCTTTTCACAATTAAATACTTCTGCACATCTTATCGTCCGCGATAATTTGAAATAATTATATACCAAAGGGCATTGTTCTTTTCTTCGTCGGGCGATAAACTAGTTGCAGATCGGTAATAGAATACGTCCTTTTTATTCCGGTATTCAATATGTCCGTCAAAGAATGCTATGTTGGCGCCATCGTTATGCCTGTAAAAAGCAGGATCCCAATGTCCTAAATCACGATAGCTTTGAAGTTTTGTACCATATCTGTCCCATAAGGTTTTGTAATCCGCATCAACTTTCTGTACCCAAATGTCACCAGCGTCGATAAACATAAGTTTTTCGCCGGAACGCTTAACCATCGACAGTTTTATTCTTGCCACCTTGGTGCCGGTAGGTATATCTCCAGACCAGGTTATCGGGGCGCGTGAGTCCGGGCCCCAGTCCGTATAATTGTAGCCGTAACTAATAGCGTTCTGATACTCAGCCGTAGAATTCTTAAGCCGGCCAGACGCCAGGTCTGTCGGACAAAGGTATTCTTTAGGCATGTCAAAGTCTTCTGACGTGTTTTGGTGTTTTATTAAATCCATTGTTCTGCGGAACAAGCGATTGGCAATCCAAGCAGGCTCATCCACGGCAACAGAAAAATCAACCGCGGGAACGCACCAGTCGTCGGCTGAGGATGCGTAAAGAATGTTTGCCGTAGCAAGAGTTTTAAGGTGATTGCGGCAAACTACGGATTTAGCCTGCTCCCTTGCCCTGTTAAGAGCCGGCAGAATAATAGCCATCAGCAAAGCGATTATCGCTATAACAACCAGAAGCTCTACCAATGTGAATCCTTGTTCTTTACGCATTAGTACTCTCTGTATCAACACGAACACCTAAAAGTTTAAAAGGAACGCCGGAAGATGTCTCCGGCGTTCCTTTTATATTTTACATCTGCTTTAAAAACTCAAAAACTTCTCTTATTTGCGACGCCTTAACAATAAACCACCTATAGCCAATAGACTCACTGTAGCCGGCTCAGGAACGATGGTGACACCGGTTAAAGCCGTAGAGCCAAGGGGGTCGCAATCCAAACCCTTGACCATGAATCCAACCTGAGTCACGGCGTAATTGCCAACGGCCAAGGAAAGGCTTCCAGCCCCGGGCGTGAGATTCAAAAACGTGCTCTGCACCGTTGCCCAGCCAGCAGTCGGATCCAACACTTTGATGAACGCCTGGGCTACATAACCCGCCGGCAACGTGTTGGCCTGCACTGTATAATCAAAGGTAACAGTCTGTCCGCTAAGAAGACCACCATCCCACTCCCGATACATGTCGGCTTCCACGATTTTGTTGCCCAGGAGCGTCACCGGATCAACCCAGTACGAGTCTGTCGCGTTGTAGCAGTTCGTGTTCGGTGCAAGGACCAACGTCGTCGCCGTGGGCCAACTGGCCGGCAGGTCTGCCGTACCCCATGCGCTACCCCATCCCGCATAGGTGCCATCCGTATTGAAACAGTTCACGTACCCGAGCCAGGTGTCACCGGAGTTAACGCCGCTGACCAGCGTGTTTGCATTGCCCACGCTTACCAAAGCCAATGTCATCAGTATTACCAAAAACTTATTCATACTCTACTCCTCCTTCTTAAATAATTTTAAGTAACGTTACTTTTTAAAACACCCTTCTTCTTTATATTCCAAAGCCCATCTCCGCAAGGTTCTGACAGCGCCTCGCAGGGCAGCTTTACACCATACGTTTACTATGTACATATCACCAACTTAACTATCGCAGAACTACGGGCACGGTCTCCTGAGCAAGTCGCAAGCAAGCCATTTACTGGCGAATATAGCAAAGTCTGCAAAGTCAACCTTGCAGTCACCGTTAAGGTCGCCGACTCCATCGTAGGGATCATTAGGATTTGCAATGGCCGCTTGGGCACAGGTAGCATAAACACCAACAGCTACAGTATCCGAAGTAGTCTGAGCGGCAGTATCTGTCACGGTTAATGTAAACTGGTAATAACCGCTAACGCTGCCACTTGGATTCGTAAGAATGACGTTAGTATCCTCTGTGGTCGGGGAAACAATCGTCACCACGGTGGCCGGGTCCTTGTCAGTGGGAGCTGTAATATCGGTCCATGCGTACGTTGCGATCCCATGGTCATCTGAAGCAGTAGCATTAAGTTTTATGGTCATAGGGCTTGCTGTTGCCACGAGATATTGATCCGCACCGGCATTCACATCCGGAGGCGCATCCATCGTCTGGAAATACCAGATAAATCCTTGAACCACGGTACCACCGCCCATGTTAACATCAACCTCCCAGTAATAGTACTTATTGGCCACAATGGACGGTACAGTGACCGATTGAGCAGTTGTATTATGGGCAATTAGATAGCTGCTGTTCTGGGGATAAGCGTTTTCGTTGGGCGTAGTCAATTCCTCCAGATAGACATCTGCGTTGACAGCCCCTTTAGGATTGGTCCAGCTTATTACCTTGTTAGCCGGATTTTGCCCTGCTCCTATAATGGGAACGGGCCTTAAGGCCGGGGTGCCGCCTGGCACAAGAATTTCGACGTTATCAAAGCCATACCTGCCGGCGGCGGTGGTGGGGATGGAGACAAGAACAGCTTTTAGAGCTGTGGCGGTGGTGGGGATCTGATAAGAAGTCGTCGCGTGGGTCTCCCAAGTGTTGTTGCTTGCAATGGTAACTGGCGTCGCCGCCTCTTCAATTTTGCCAGAAGGGTTCCACGATTCTATTTTAAGCGAGGCATCGGTGAGGCGGCTGGTACCTATCGCATTGACGTCGGCTTGCAATATTACGTACGCATTACCGGCACTCACAACGTCTGGGGGGATTCCCAACGTATTAAGATCCTCAACACCAGCTTGGTACCAACAGCTCCAAGCGCCTAGGTTCGTCCATAGGACCACATACCCACCGGGGTTGCCACCGACCGTAGGAGCTTCAGCGCCCCAAGACCCGCCGCCCGTTGCATTCCATCCCGCCGCGTTGATAGTGAATTCGCCGTTGGTGACGAGGGTTGCGCTCGCCGTGCTGACTATTGCAAAAACCAATAACAATACCAATAAATTCTTCATTTCAGTTCCTCCTTTTGACCACTTTCCTTTCATCATTAAACTCACAGCTACAAACATCTTTTTCATCGCTTTTCTCCTTCCACCTAAAACAAATTATTATTTATCGACAGGGTCGTGCTGTGGTGTCACGAAACACCAGCTTTTCCTGAATTTTAACGTTCCGGGATTGGGCCTGATCGGGATTTTCAATTTTCTCTAAAAGCATTTCGGCGGCAATCCGTCCCATTTCTCTCGAACCGAGGTCAATAAACGTCAGGCCCGGACTCATTACGCTTGCGGCATATTCATCGCAAAAAGCGATAAGACTAAGCTCTCTTGGTATGGCTATGCCGAGGGAGTGGGCTGCCTGCATAATGTTTAGCGCGCCCATATGTCCATAGGCGATTATGGCTGTTGCTTTTTGTGTGACAACGGCAGATTTGAGGTAATCCACCGCAGAGGTGAAAGGTTCCTCATGACCTTTAATTGTTTCCAGACCGCGTGCGTTAAGCTCTTTGACGTAAGTATCGTGGCGGTCCTTCAAGCTGCTATGTCCCGCTAAATGCCTTAATGGGGCGCTGGCATAGGCAATTCTGGTGTGCCCGAGTTGAACAAGATGTTGGACGGCAAGTTCCATACCCCCAATATCGTCCGGCGACACCGACGAACCGGAGGAATCGGCCGGCCCGTTTATTACTACATATGGTACATTACTGCGTTTGATTTCCTCAATAGTTTGGCTGGTGCATTTGGCCAAAATAATAGCACCGTCGATTTTCCACGCCGGCAGTTCGCTTGTTCCGAGGGCATGTTGTGACATATCGACGGTCACATCAAATCCGCCGGGGGCATTATCAAGGACATTTGTAATGCTGTTAATGACAGTCTGGTAGATGTTGCCCATGTCGCTCAATGCATGTGACCCGCCGAGCACTGAAACCATCCGCGTCCGTTGATTTGTAAGGCCACGGGCCATTAGATTGGGACGGTATCTGAGTTGTACGGCGATTTCAAGGATTCGCTGGCGGACTTCGCTGCTGACGGCAAAGCCATTACCCAGCTTATTGTTGAGGACTCTGCTGACCGTGGATTTGCTCACACCCGCAGCCGCAGCCACATCGCCAAGATTTGTCACCGATTTTGCCATATCCCACGAGTTTATGTCATAACGATAACAATGTTGCTGTTGCCTCAGCAACCGCTTGCTATTATATCACCAGCCCGACCGCTGTCAAGAAAAATTTAAAAAATTTAGTCGGTAAAGACAAAAAAGACCATACCTAGCGTCCAAAACTTCTAAAATATGACCTTAAGAGCAATATAAATGTTAAAGGGTTGCTGTCTGTAGAGGAATTTTTATCACCGCTGCGGGGTCTGGGAGTCTCTTTTCCTCCTTTTTTTCAAATAAAACGAGGGTTATGGGGCCTAAATCCCAAAGATTATGCCGGTCGGGATGTGCCGTTGTGCTCTGAGAAAACACCAGTTATCCTTTGGCCGCACCTGAAATAAATACTTCTTCCCTTAGAGTTAAATTCTATTGTTGTGCGATTCCTTCAATTTACGGGAAAATACTCATCATGCTGTTGGTTTGCCGCGACGTTTTTCAAGCTCAAGGCGAATCTCATGCGCTTTTTCTTCTGTTATATCGAAAGTCGCGATAACAATAATTGCTAACGCAGATGTTGCCATTGCAGTGCCGACATCAAATACTCTCAGGAGAAATAACGTCTTTGCCGACTGAGCGCCGCCCAATGCCACATCAAAACCCGACGCGTTAAGCATTAATCCTGTCAGCAGTCCCGCCAAAGACATCCCGATTTTAACCATCCACCAGTAAATAGCCCCGAACATTCCTTCACGTCGCTGGCCGGTTTGAAGCTCATCATAATCACACACGTCGGCCACCATCGCACAAATCAACGTGAACAATGAGCCAATCCCGAAGGAAACGAATGGGGCGGCAACAAGCAGCAGATAAGGATAATCAGGATTATAGCCGACCCATTTCAGCGCGTACCCCACAAGAGAGGCGGATATTGTCAGCAGCAAAGCTTTCTTTTTTCCCACTTTTGTGGAAATCCATATGGCCAAGGGAATGATGCAAAGAGTGAAAATCGAGGTGGTAGTGCCAAACCATCCCTGCAATGTCCCCGCTTTGTTGTTGTCTCCGCCGAATACATAGTAAACCATTACGTATATTGAGAAAGATGACCCGAGCTGAAAACCGTTGAAAATCAGGAATGTCGCTGCGCAAAGTTTGACGAACGGACGACATTTGAAAGTAACAGCAAATCCTTTGAAAAAATCCGCTAAATTTTTCCAGAAACCGTTTAGTATTTCCTTTTTTGGCAGTGAACCGAAATACTCGCGGGTAAAAATAGCAGGCACTATTCCGCCTATAACAATAAATATGCCGACCGCTATTGCCAAAGTGCGCGCGCCATGTACCGGGCCGTCGAACAGACGCTTGCTGTACATTATTGCGTAAAACCAGGGGACTGTAATCCAGGCGATTTGACCTACCCAGTTGGCGATTCCCTGAAGTCGTGTGCGTTCATGGTAATCGGGACTCATTTCAAATCCAAGGGCTATAAAAGGCGCCGCGTAAACAGTATAAGCACAAAAGAAAAGAATAGATGCCGTCATGAAAGTCCAGAAATAGAAGCTTTGACTATGACCGGCGTGAAGCTGCCACATCAGGGCAAATATAATTCCGGCAGAAATTGCGCCCCAGAAGATATACGGCCTGCGACGGCCAAACCGCGACCTTGTGTTATCGGAAATATAACCCATCATAGGGTCTATCATGGCATCCACCATGCGGGGGATAAATGCGATAAGACCAACCAAAGCCGGATTCATGCCGAGACCGAGATTAAGTATTACCACCATAGCCGGCAGTGCAGCGGCCTGTATATTATTAACAAGCATACCAACAGCATAGGCGGCTTTGTGTGTAACAGGAATACGGTCCTCTGGGGCTGTGATGTAATGTTCTGATTTACTCACTTGAACCTCTTTTCTAATGTCATAAATTAATATTGGGGTAAACAACCCCTGCCTTTTCTCAGCTATGTTAAAAAACATGCCTCACAGTATTCTTATTGGTAAAATATAGTAGTATTTGTATCGAAGTCAAGATACTCTTGACTAGTGCGCAGTGTTTTTTTATAATAGCAACCGGTTTCTATGCCATAATAGAAAATGGACGGTTTTTGTCACCTGGCTTGCAACCTTCCATAATTTAAGTGCAAAAGACCGAAAGTATGGTTCAAAAACAATTTATTTTAAGGTGTACTATGAAAAACATATTCATTATGGTGTTGGTTGTTGCTCTGATCGCGGGTTTCTGTATCCCGGCGATAAGCAGCGAAAAAAGTTTCACAGCAGACAAACAAAAAGTGGACGAAAAATGCGGCTTTACTGTCAAACAGGATGTTAACGGAAAGTTCTGGTTTGTCGATCCTCAGGGACGCAATTTTCTATCTATCGGAATAAACAATATTACTCCATCGGCGTGGAATCCGCGCCCCAACACGGATTATTACGATGCAGCAAAAACGGTCTTTGGGGGTGACTACACAAAATGGAAAGATGACGTTTCACGCATACTAAACAAAAATGGTTTCAACACCTTGGGCGCCTGGTCAGATCCCGGACTTTACGACAATCAAGTTTACGGGACTATATGCCTGTACGTCACCGGTTATTCTAATGAGCGCTGCTTTGACGGGTTCAAGCCAGATTTCGAACAAAATGTTTTGGAAAATGCCAGGCAAATGCTTTCCAAATATAAAAACACAGAGAATGTCATCGGTTTTTTTCTCGATAACGAAATGCCGTGGTACGGCAGGAACGGCTGGGAGGATGTACCCAATTATACCATGCTTGAAGCTGCCATCGAACTGCCTGTTTCTCATCCCGCTCATCAGGCCGCCAAGCAGTTTTTGAAATCGAGGTACCCCGCAGAAAGCAGTTTCAACGAGGCCTGGGGAGGGAATCTAAACAGCTGGGACGATGTTAATATTGGAACGCTGCGACGATGCCTTAATGAAAAAACGCAAAAGGACAGGGCCGAGTTTACCTATCTGGCGGCGGAGAAGTTCTTTGCTCCAGCCTGCCGTGTGGTACGCCAGCTTGCTCCGGGCAAGTTAATCCTTGGGGTTCGCTTCGCCGGTCACGGTGCTCCAGCGGGGGCAATAGAGGCCTGTGGAAAATACTGTGATGTAGTATCATTTAACAATTATCAAATACTACCCAAGGCAGACGAACGTATGCTAGCCAGCTATTATATTCTGAGCGGCAGAAAGCCTTTGATGGTAACGGAATATTCCTGGCGAGCCCGTGAAAACACCAGCGGTAACCCAAATTCGGGCGGGGCAGGCGCGGTAGTCGAAACACAGGCACAGCGAGCAGAAAGCTACAAAACCTATGTTGGGAGTATGCTCTCTTATCCGATGGTCATAGGCGCACACTGGTTTGAATTTGCTGACCAGTCGCCGCAGGGGCGTTTTGACGGCGAAAACTCAAACTATGGGGTCGTTGATATAAAACACCGGCCTTATACTGAACTTCTGGTGGCGATGGCTCAAACCAACGTAATGCTAAGCAAAATTCACGCTGAGTCCGGCATCAACGCATTCAAATCTCTGCCGGAGCAGACCAAGGTTATCTTTGAGCCAGCCCAGCACCCCGAAAGACCGCCAACACTTAATCTTTTGAAATGTGAGTTTGTGCGGGGGCCGGAATTATTTTGCGCACCTGATGCAAACGTTTCTCTCAAACAGCAGCCGAATGCATTGACAATCGAATACAATACCGGCGGCGATTGGGGTTGTGGCGTATTGTTTTTCGGCCCTAAAATGTACTCGTTGAGCAGAGGACCTAGTTTTGCGACAGACCTGAGCGGTTATTCCGCACTGGAAATTGACGCTTGTGTTCCGAAAGGTGTTTCCTTTGAAGCGGTAGCCGATGAAGCGGGCGTGGCGGAATCGACGAGCTTTAACTATAATACAGAGGCCGGTGACGATGGTGAGTCATTTGCATTCAAGACGACTTCCGGAACCGGCAAAAGGGAAACCATACGGTTTAATTTTAACGAGCTGACTATCCGCAAAACATGGGGTAACCAGAGAGGGGCAAGAAGATTCGATCTAAACGCCATGAAGGGGTTCGGTTTATACGTGCACGGGGGACAGAGCAGGGGACAAATCGATCTGTATTCTTTCTGTCTGGTCAGGTAAGCAATGAAGGGCAAAGAAATGCGAAATAGGTCAGTAACCACTTTAAACGATGTTGCAAATGAGGCAGGGGTAAACAAATCAACTGCCAGCAGAGTTCTGAACAACCGGCTTGGAAACGGTTTTTCGGTTACCGAAGAAGTGCGGAAGCGTATATTGGCTGTGGCTGAGAAACTCAACTATCGCCCCAATCTTATTGCCAAGAGTCTTACATTGCAGACAACCCGCATGATACATATTATCGGCGGTCATTACGCCCTGAGCGACCTTGGTAATATATATCAGACGGTCGTAAACAATGTCACGTGTATCATGGACTCCTGTGAAGACATCTTTGATGTCACTGTAGATATGTCACATCATGATAGACAAACTAGTGAGCTGCCTCCGTGGAAGATTGATGGGGCGGTCATACTGGCCAGGGCAAACTCACCTACACTCACGGAGCTTGAAGAGGTTCAAATACCTTATGTGGTAGTAAATGGCCCGGCAGGAAAGTCCGGCTCTTCGGTAGTGCCGGATGATGAGAATGGGACCCAAATAGCCATTCGGTACTTGGTGGAGCTCGGACACCGGATAATTGCGTACGCAAATTCAAGCCCTGATTACCTCGTTGGGCACAGCAGTCTGGCTGACAGACATCAGACCTACCTGAAAGAAATGAAAAAGCTCGGGCTGTCTGTTGTACCCGGACACGACGAGTGGCTTAAATCTGCTGAAAAATTTCTTACTACCGCCGTTATCGAAAATGGCGCAACGGCGGTGCTAGCTTATGGCCACATGGAAGGTCTAAATTTGATGCAGGCAGCGCATAAACTCGGAATAACAATACCGGGCCGATTAAGTCTTCTCTGCTTTTGTGACCAGCAGGCGGCAGCCGCGATGAGCCCACTCCTGAGTTTTATAGATTTGAGGTCGAGCGATATGGGTAAAATCGCAGCCGAATTGCTCCTAAAACGCATTAAAAAATCCGGCGATGCTGAAACGACAATCATAAAGCTGGCCGAGGAGCTGGTTATTCGCAGTTCAACTGCATCGCCACAAAAGTGACCCAATTACCGGATTAAGAGTGTTTCTGTAAGTTGTTGATGATTAGAAAAAGGTTCATAAATGAAAAAGCAAAAAGAATGTACCAAACCGGCTTTGTGGTCTTTTTCGGACGAGCTGGTAACTCACGAACTGGAAGCCGATGGGAGCTACAGAATCGACAATTATGACAAGATACCTGCCTTCGCGAGTTTTCTGCCGGGCATAGCTGGCGCAGATGGCGTGCCGATATGGTGTATGTACGTAAACCGCGCACAGGCGGTGGTATCTTTCGGGCTGGGCAGCAAGAACCAGGCCATCGCCGAGTTCCTGCCCGCGACGTGGGCTTACCAGTTAGTCGGCGTTCAGGGATTCAGAACCTTCTGCAAGGTAAACGGTCAGTATTACGAACCGTTCCAGAATGATTCTCAGACTCCTAGTTTTAAGTTCCGCCGCTCAATGTGGCCAAAACCGGAAAGGTTGTTGCTAAGAGAAGACAACGAAACGCTGGGTTTGCGTTTTGACGTGGAGTACTTCAGCCCAGTTAACCAGCCGCTGGGTTCTTTAATCCGGCTGATTAAAATCAGCAACACATCGGACAAACCGGTAAAACTGGAGGGGCTGGACGGATTAGCGCTGATATTGCCGGCCACACTGCCTGACTATATAATAAAATCAATAAGGCGTATTAGCGAGGCCTATGCCTCCGTTGAGCTAATCGACGGCAAAGTTCCTTATTATTCAAGCAAAGTGCAGGTTCATGACGAGGATGAAGTAACTCGGATACATCATGGACATTTTTATGCCGCCTACCACAGCAACGAAAAGACGTTCAATGCGATAGAGCCCTATGTTGACCCTGACGTAATTTTCGGATGCGGCTGCGATCTCATAACGCCTCGGAATTTTCTTAAAGCAGAAGCAATTGCCCGTGATGCTCAGGTATGGGAGAATAGATTGCCTTGTGCGTTTGTTCCTTTCGGCAGCGTGCTCGATGCCGACAAATCCATAAAGCTCGTTTCTATCATCGGACTGGCACCAAGCCAGGCAATGCTTACCAGATTCCTGGCCAACATCAAAAAAGAAGCGGATGTTGACAGGATGCGTGCAGAGCTTATTAATTTGATGGATGAGGTAGTAGCCCCCGCCACAGCCGCGTCCGGTCTTCCAGTGCTGGACGCCTATTTGAAACAAAATTTCCTTGATAACATCCTCAGGGGCGGTATTCCGAAGCTTTTACCGTCTAAAACGGGCACTAAATTACTGCACCTGTACTCAAGACGCCATGGAGACCTGGAGAGGGATTACAACCATTTTGAGTTGGCCACGACACCACTATCCATCGGCCCCGGGAATTACAGAGATATATGCCAGAATCGGCGGCATGACGTATGGTTTCACCCCGAAGTATCGGACAGGGACATAAAAATGTTTTTGTCTCTATTGCAGCCCGACGGTTACAATCCGCTGAATGTTGACGGTTACAGGTGGTCTTTGCCTGATGGAACAGATCCGCTGAGTTTTTGTCCAAATGTCGATAAAAAGGCTTCCACTGAGTTCCGAAATATATTTCGCAGGAGTTTTCATCCCGGCGAGCTTCTCCAGTGGCTGAATTTATTTAACGTGACATTAGAAGACCGTTCGGCATGGTTAAACTCTATTCTGGAAAAATGTCAGCCGGAGCTTATCGCCGGAGGTTACGAGGGCGGTTACTGGATAGACCACTGGACATACATCACAGACCTGCTTGAATCGTTCGCCGCTATTTTCCCAGAAAAGGTTGAGCAGATGCTCACAGAAAAAGCCGACATTACATGGTTTAATGAAGGCGGCTACATAGCGCCGCGAGCGGATAAATATATCCTGAAGAGTTTCGGGCCTCTCCAGCTCAATTCCGTCGTGAGCAGTTCGAAACCGCAGCAGCAAATGCCGCCGGTAACGGCTTTCGCCAAGCTTTGCACCCTTGTAGCGATAAAGGCGGTGTCCTTTGATTTCCAAGGGGCCGCCATAGAGATGGAAGCAGGAAGGCCCGGATGGAACGACTCTCTTAACGGCCTGCCTGCGCTGTTCGGCTCCAGCACCTGCGAAGCCTTAGAGCTTGGGCGTCTGGCGTCTTGGCTGCTCGACAGCTTGCCGGAAATTCCCAAGACGGCATTTCCGGCGGAGGTTGCCGACCTGATTGACAATGTTGTTGCCGACCTGATTGAGCCGGAGTATTCGTGGGAAAGGTCTATCGATATTCGAGAAGGATTTAGGAAACGAGTCAGGGATAATTTCAGCGGCCGCAAAAGATTTGTCGCCGGCGATATTTTAGAGCAGCTACTGGTCGGAGCAATAGGGCGGGCCGATGCCGCTATAGAAAAATCAGTTGACCATAACACCGGGCTGATTCATACCTATTATAGAAATATTCCCATTCCGATTAAATCTGAAGTGCTCGATCCGCTTGAGCTTGAGCGAGGCATACCACTGGGGCCGATAGCAAGGTTTGAACAGAAACCTCTTCCGCTCTATCTGGAAGGTCAGGTGCACTTGTTGCGGCTGGTGACAAAATCCGAACAGGTAAGGAAGATTTACCATTCTGTCAGGCAAAGCCCGCTCTTCGATGAAACTTTACGAATGTACAAACTCAATGAATCCCTAAAGGACTGGCCTCATGAAATCGGGCGAGCACGGACGTTTACAAGGGGCTGGTATGAAAATGAGTCGATATGGCTGCACATGTCGTACAAATATTTACTTGAGCTGCTGCGCGGCGATCTTTATGAGGAATTTTTCACGGACGCCCGGACAATGCTGGTGCCTTTTATGAATCCGAAGATATATGGCCGCAGCATTCTCGAAAACAGCTCATTCATTGCACCGAGCGTCTGCCCTGACCATAATGCCCGCGGCCGAGGTTTCGTAGCCAGATTGAGCGGCAGCACAGCTGAATTCATACATATTTGGCTGCTGCTGACGATTGGAAAACATCCTTTTACAATAAAAGACGGCCGGTTGTGTTTCGCTTTAACACCTGTCCTGCCCGGCGATTGGTTCACAGCTGAAGCAAAATCGCTCAGATGGAAAGATACTTCTGTTCAGATTTCTGTTAATAGTTTTGCCTGTACGCTGTTAGGCGGGACGCTTCTGGTCTATCACAATCGACAACGTAAAAACACATTTGGCAGTGATGCTGTCAGGCCTGTTCGCTACGCTTTAGATGAAACTGAAGAAATTAAAGGTCCTTTAGTTTCCGACGGTCTGGCTGAGAAAATTCGGAGTTGCTCCTTCAAGCGTGTTGACGTTTGGCTGGAGTAGGTAACTAATTAAGCCTTGGGTGTACGGCCTCATCGTCAGCTAAATCCGGGGAGATTAGGAAGTGGTTGCACCTTTGCCAAAACACAACTTATCATAAAAATGCCGAGGAAACGCACTTAATCCGGACCATATAATCTTGTAGAACCGCAGCAAGATAGGGTTTTGGGCTTTACAATCGACGAACTCGGCTCGATCTGGGTCACAGAGCACGTACCGTAAAAATATTCATCCAACGCTAAGTATTTAGGAATGCCGATCTTAATCGTACTGAGTTGGAAGACAATTATGTGTCTGAGGTCAGCGAAAGTGGCACAGGTCAAGGATTAGGGCCCACCATTGTAGCGTTTATTGCATACAACTGCACTACAACCGAAGAACCCATTATATGCCAATTTTATAAAAATGGTCATTCTATAAGTGTCGTTATATTAATGAGTTATTGAAAGTTGAAAATTCGCAAACATTTTATATATCCTATTTTCATGTGAAAATTTTTAAAAATCTTTGTTTTCAAGCTAATATTAGGGATGTTTTCCCTTGGCACAGATGAAATTTTGTATGCGTGGAGACATAATAGAGACATGATTATGAATCGCTTGATTCATAAAAGCCCGGCCGATTATAGTTGCCGCAGGATGCTGTCATGGTTCTACATCAGACGTTATAACCTCTTAAAAATGCGCGGCGGGTTGTAAAATCAGTCATAACATCAGGTTTACATGACATTCAAAAAACGCATGGTTTTTACCATGTTAAGTTGCTAAAATATGCTCGCCAAAAAATAATCCAGGAAAGATTGTCTGCATTTCCATCGCCAGTATAGCTTGAAGCCTTTGTGATGCCAGCCAATAACTGTCTCCGGCTTGACGATAATCAGTGCGGATTTCCAATGGTCCCAGATTTTGAACAGCCAGGCCCAGAAGATACGGTCTGGTTTTTTAAGTTTTGGCTTTTTTTTACGACCTAGGACTTCCAATTGGTGACGCAGGGCAAGATTCTCAAGGACAAGATTGGTTTTATCTCTGAAGATTAGCCTTATAAGGCTGAAGATAAGCTTTGCTATTAATTTAGACATTGGTTCTTCCTGAAAATTCCTGTAAAGTCTAATCTAAATGAAATTGCGGAATTCTACATAAATCCTTGTAAATAAACAAGGACGGCATTGTTGATAGGGACACTTATAAGGCCTAAGTTTTGCTATTAATTTAGACATTGATTCTTCCTGAAAATTCCTGTAAAGTCTAATCTAAAGGAAATTGCGGAATTCTACATAAGTCCTTGTAAATAAACAAGGTCGGAATTTTTGATAAGGACACTATACAGTCAATAGGAAATTATGTGTGCTTGCAAATTGTTTCTCGCTACGCTTTTCTCAACAGGGAATGCAACAATTGGTCCCAGCGCTCATAGTTAGAGAATGCGTCAAAGTTTTTTTCAGCAAAGTGGCATCCACGCAATCCCATTCTATAAGCCGAATCAGGGTCGGCAAGAAATTTAGACAATATTTGTGATAAACTTTTTCCATCACAGGGTGTGCAAACCCATCCATTTCCAATCACCTTGACTAACTCTGCTCCAGCACCAACACCGAATACAAGTAACGGTTTTCCCGAAGCAAGATACTCGTAGAATTTGCAACCAATCACACCTGCTATGTAAGTTGTGCAGGTCAATATATCTGCTTGGGCCAATATAGCTGGAACCCACTCTAAAGGGATGGGAGGAAGTATTTTTACATTTTCCAAACCATTATCTTTAACCAAGGATTGACACTCCAACGCATATTCACCATCACCAATAATCACAAGGTCAACAGGAAGGTTACTGACCCTTTGGTCGGCAAATGCTCGCACAAGCGATTGGATGTTTTGGGCTGCTCCGATAGTCCCCAAGTATAAGGCAATGAATCTTCCTTTCCGCCTAGGTAAGGAGAAAGGAACTGGGTTTTCTGCTTGCTTAAGAAATTGACCAACGTCAATTCCATGAGTAATCGTTTTTATTTTGTCACCCGGGATGCCATATTTGGTTAGAGCATCAAATTGACTGTTATGGGTAACCACAATCTTATCGGCACAGTTGTATATATACATGGAAAAGCCGATTATCTGTCGAGCAAGAGGCGTATCGATTAGTCCCCGTAACTCCATGGTGCACACAGGTTCTACGTCTCTTAGTAGCATAACGAGAGGTACCCTATGAACACGGGAAACTACAAGCCCCGTTGGTGCAACTGTGAGTGGCGGAACCGACGCTATTATTACATCAGGTCGGGATATGAAAAAAGCCTTGGAAAGTGAAGAAAGGCCAAATGTGAGGAATCCTGCTATGCGGCGAAGCTTCTGCCGGTTTGAGCCCATAACTAAGGGGGTGCGTATGACCATAACACCATCTTCCTTTATAATGACCGATTTGAACCTGCCATACCCTTCATAGGGGACATTTGATGGATAGTGCGGCAGCCCGGTAATCACACTCACATCGTGTCCTTTTGCAGCCATAGCAACTGCCAAGTCTCGCGTGTAACGTACAGCACCACGTTCAGGAGGATAGTTTTGTACAATGATCAATATACGCACAACTTCGTAATCACCTCCTCGATGCAGATAAAATTATGCTGCGTCCAAATGAAAGCATAAGGGATCGGTTTTCCCAAAGCATTTTCGTCAAGTCCATAAGGCGCAAATTTCTAAGATAAGTCTCAAGATAGGTTTGAATTTGCAATCGCCGCATTGTACGGTAGCTAAGATGTTCCAATTCTACAGAAGCGGAGAGATATTTGTCGAACTGGCTCCAATCTTTCGATATCAAGCGGTACCCATTCTTTTGCTCGCATGCCCATTCAAAAACTTTACTTCCTGGATAAGCAGTGATTACCGCGACGGACAGTCTTTCGGGGTTGATTTTAACAGCCAAGTCAATAGTATTTCTAACTGTGTGTCTTGTTTCACCGGGTAGTCCAATAATAAGGTTCAGCCAGATTTTTATCCCTTGTTCTTTAAGAATTGTAATTGCCTTTTCAATCTGTTCTAAATTGATACCCTTCCCCGAACTCGCAAGGACTCCGGCATCACCCGATTCCACACCGAGTTCAACATATTTAAAACCTGCATTTCTCATCAATCGCATCATAGACGTTGAGACATAGTCGACTCTTGTCTGAGCTTTGAAACATATACCTGCCTGATGGTTAAACTTAATCAATTTTCTTAACAATTCTTCGCTTAGTTCTTTATGTAATCCAAAGGTTTCGTCTTCGAAATATATTTCCTTTGGCGCGAAATTCTTATGCAGCCATTCGATTTCCCCCATTGTGTGCTCAACAGTTCTAGAACGTACTCGGCGCGTCATATTATGGGAGCAAAATACACAGTTGAAGGGACAGCCCCTTTCAGACATTATTGGATATGCATCGACTCTTGGAAACAAATCCCAGGCAGGAAAGGGAATATCTTCGAGATTCTCTTCAAACCTTGCCGGGGAAGATACGGAAACCGTTCCATTCTCAGACCTCATATATAGACCTGGTATAGAATATGGTGTGGCTCCGCTTTTTAATGTCTTAAATATAAGTGGCAGAGTAGTCTCTGCCTCACCTGCAAAAACATAATCGAAGGCACAAGAATCACCCAGTGACTCAGCTGGCAAGGCATTGGCATGAGTGCCGCCTAGGATAACAATTGGACTATTAGCAGACCTCTTTAGGCGTAGAGCGATCTCTACCGCCCTAGGATACTCTACCGTTAGTGCCGACAGTCCAACAACTGCTGGACGATGTGACTGGATTGCCTCTACAGTTTCATTAATTGTCAAGTGTCCTTCCAGCTTAGCATCAACTACAGCTACTTCAATCCCTTTCGCACGGGCTGATGCGGCAATATATCCTATCCCAAGAGGCAGAGCTTTACTCCAATGTTTCTCGCCTGGGGAGGAGATTCCTGGTCGTGCCAATACTAGCTCAGCCATTTGATATCCCTTTAATATTCATAAGCTACTGTAACGAGATGGGTTGCCAGTACTCCGGCCGTAAACGTACGCGTATATCCCAAATTCCAAAAGCCTCAGCATCCAGTTAGGTAATGATGACTTTGTCATAGGATTCAGAAGATTCATATGTAGCCATTGTCTCGGGGTTGTCTGATAGCTATTATAAGCGGCTGAACCAGGAAGCGGTGTGAAGTAAACCACTTGTACGTGGTCAATTGGAAGACGTGAAACTAGTCTCAGGGTTTTTGTGACATCGCCAATTGTCTCTTGAGGTGTTCCAAGCATCAGATAAACCTTTGTCTCCATGCCAGCTAAGTGGATGCGTCTTATGCCCTTTTCCATGATGTCCGTTGTCGTTCCTTTTGCCAACCAGCGAAGAATATTTTCTGAACCAGATTCGACACCAACGCCGATCTGATAACAACCTGCTTGCCGCATCGTACGCAATATTTTATCGTTTAACGACTCTACGCGCGAAGCGCATGACCAACGAAATATATCACCTAAATGTATCAAGCGATCACAGAATTCTTCCAACCATTCATCATTCAATGTAAAGTGATCATCATGGAAGTAAAAGACGGTCGAACCAAATCTCTTGAACAACTCACACATCATATTCACAATATACAGCGGTGAATGTGCTCGGCGTACCTTGCCATGTACACATGAGCCCGCACAGAAGATACATGAAAACGAACAACCACGGCTTGTCACCAGTGAAATGACGCGGTTTTTTTGGCGACTCTGCCACGCAGGCTGATAACTATTGGGAAAACCTGATAGAAGATCCCAATTAAGCCGATATCTGTCGAGGTCTGTAGATAAAGGACGTTTCGGATTCAAACGGATTATTCCATTTTTGTCACGCCAAGCTAGCCCAGCAATACCGTTAACTGACTTGCCCGTAACTATCTCAAGTAGTGTTTCCTCTCCCTCACCAAACACACCGCCATCTAAAGCGGGTATCTTTTCAAGAGTGTCTCTGGGTAGTGCTGAAACATGCGGCCCCCCCATAAGCAACAGAGCCGAAGGCAATAATCTCCTGACGTTCTTAATCAGCTTGGATGCATCGAAAAACGAAAAGGTCGTTGATGTCACGCCAACTACATCTGGGCATAAATCCCCTATTTTTGAAATAACTTCCTCTTCTTTCAAATTTTCTCCATCCAGGATTGTAACGTCATATCCTTTGTCGGCCAGATATGATGCTATGTAGAGCAGTCCGAGTGGTGCTTCTCGGCTACCCAATGGCCAGTACCACCGATAAAGACGCCAACGATTTGTCGGTGGGCGTATCAGTACAACCCTTCTTCGTTTGACGCACGATTCCCATAAGGTCATCGTTTTCCCTCCTGTTCTTGGGGTGGCGCACAGATATTTTTCTGTTCAACACGTGTCCCGACATAAAGTATCTTGTTCTTGATACCAAATCCTTGAAGTAGTTGATATGCAGTAGATGAAAGTAACTGATTAAACCGGGCGGACCTTGTCCAACCTTCGACACCTGGAGCAAAGCCGCTCAAATACAGTTCCGGCTTTAGGGAGAAAAGCTGCATCTTATACACAATGTCATCTGAAAACCCGAGACGCCGAAGCAAAATAATTAGCCCTTTAGTGGTAAAACGGTGTAGATGATATCGATTAAAGCAAAGGTTCATGAGGCGCTGGCTTTTTCTTCGTGTCAGAAATATCTCCGTATATGCAAAAGTGTCGAGGATAGAGTCTGCATTCGGTGTCAAAACAAAAATTTTTCCTCCTGGACGTATTATATTGGCCAACCAGACTATTACCTCCTTCAAGTTCGGAATATGCTCTAAAATATCCCACAATGTGATTACATCGAAAGACTTCTCCACCAGAGCTGATTTGCCTGCCGTCCCCAAAAAAGCCTGTATACCATGTTTCCTCGCAGTAGCAACTGCTTTCGGATCAGAATCAATGCCGAGCACATTCCAGTTGTTTTGCTTGGCGAGTTTGAGAAAGGCGCCGTCACCACAACCTACATCTAGCAGGTCTTTGTATTTACCTGGTGTGCCTTTTAAAATTTTTTGAAATAATTCAAAGACTTTTCGTGGTTTCTCTAAATCCAGTCCAGCGCGGTAAGCGTCACCGTACGCAGCGTGGGCTTTCAATGATAATTTGTTATGCACTTCAAGCCTCGAAGTGCCACAGATGTAGCAACGGAATAGTCTACCATCATGGATCATTCCGAGGTCTGTCAGCGATTCGTGCCCACATGCAATACAGGGCATAGAAGAACTCATCCCGGCATCTCCAATTTCAACATATTGGCTCCACATGTAATGGTGGTATAACTCGCTGTTCGGAGCACTCGCTCGAACTTTTTGAAAGTCTTGTCCAGATTATAATAGTGGCGAAAATTCAGAAACCTTGAACTTGTTCTAT
Organism: Sedimentisphaerales bacterium; assembly: GCA_049513025.1. Classification (GTDB taxonomy): domain Bacteria; phylum Planctomycetota; class Phycisphaerae; order Sedimentisphaerales; family Anaerobacaceae; genus Fen-1362. The sequence goes on along the minus strand of JBEKWM010000010.1, from coordinate 92,055 downwards.
ATCTGGGCTGGTCCGGATCCATCTCCCATGGGTGAAGGTAAAAAACAACAGGCTCGTTCCGTTTCTCGAGCATGCGAATTGCGCCATCAACAAACTTCCAAGGTAAAAAGCGAAAGTACACACCGCCGGCAAAAGGAATGTTTCCTAAAGCAGTTGGTAAGGTACTAACCGGCCATTCCCACAGACCCGGTTGAACTTCGTGGGGGGTGCGTCTCGCATTTGGAATGCCGTAACGTAGGTTACGGATAGGGAAAATACTGGAGTCATATAGAATTCCCTCTTCTCGCAGGATGTCTAATGCCCAAAAAGATTCTGGTGTGATGGAGAAATAAGGTGCCCTGTAGGAGCGAACCGGGGTATATGTGATGGACTCCAGTAAATTCAATGACTTTCGAAGGTCATCGCGAAATTCTTTTTGCGTTTGTGTATAAACGAATTGGTGTAACATACCATGTGTGCCAATCTCATGTTTTTGTAAGGCTATTCTCCGAATCAGTTCTGGGCATTTCTCTGCCACATCTCCCAAAACAAAGAATGTTGCCTTTGCATTGTATTTTTCCAGCAATTTTAAGAGAGAATCTGTTTCGATTTCGACACGCCGATCAAATTGGTACCATTGATTTGGGTTTGGCTCAAGGCAATGGAACCAATCCTCAAGGTCGATAGTCAATATGTGAGGTGATGGTTTATGGGACATTTATAATTCTCTTGGACTTTCTTTCCATATCTTTGCCATCCAATGCAAGGGCAGTTCAACTATCTGCGCTCGAACGCTGCATTTTGCAAACAAAGTATCCAATTGTGACCGGTACACAGAGTGCAACTTTATGCGATGCGAACATAGCCACGCTTTGCGCACGTAATTATGTAAAGTACCCGCCTTAGGAAAATCTGCAATTAATGCTCCTCTCACTCTGACAAGCAGCCGGTTTAACAAATTACACCAGTCTGTCTCATAATCGAATAGTCCCATAGCCAGAACTATGTCATAACATGTAGAGTCAGATACCTCACAGACATCTGCGATGACCGCCTCGATAACATCCGCTTTATGTAGTAGTTTTCTTCGTGCCTCATTGACTCTTGCTGGCACAAAGTCCTCGACACGTAAACGTGCAGGCATTCCGCGTAAAGCTTGGTATAAGAACATCCCATCTCCGCATCCGGCGTCCAAGACATCCAAACCCTCACAATGCGGAAGCCAACGATAAACCTGCTGCAGACGACTGTTTTCTCCTCGTCGGAAAGCAAATCTGCTGATGCCATGTAAACAAGCAGGATACCTGTTCGCAAAATAGTCCCGGATCTTCGAGTTCTTGGTTCTGTCAGAAAGGGTATTAAACGATATCGGTATTTCTGGGGTCCTCCGCAGACGTCTATGGATATCGCGTCCCTGAAGCAGGGCCGATTCCATGTTAGAATATTCCCAACGGCCATACCTCCCTAAACAAATCACATCGTGTTTCCTGAAAAAAGACAAAATCCAGTTGCGAGTCGCAATCCATTGATCATCGTATGTCACATATCCATAGTCCAACTGGTTCCACAGCGATTCTGCTCCGTATTCTGAGTGATACATCAGGCCCATCTTAATCAGAGTTTCCTTACTCTCCCGTTCAATTCGCGCTTTATCAGTAACGATACCCCCAAATTCGAGCGTTATTGCCGACCATCCTTCAGGACAGTTGGTTGAATTAATGTTGTGCGGGAACGTGATTCTGTAAAATGGGATCGAAGGATCTGGGACATATAGCCAGTGTACACCACCTCCAATGTTAGGCCGAGGCAAAAGAATGTGGACGATTGTCGTTGGGGTTGACCGTAGTAATGGCGCTTTTTCAGATAGGGTATCCATTGTTGGTTGGACACATCGTATTATTTCCGGGAGGGGAATCGTACTAACCAGATAGCGGTATGATATCCGTGTGCCATTGCAAAAAAGGGCTGTATGTCTTTGCAGGTCTAATGATTTTAAATGCATATCGAATTGAATCGGCCCAATTTTGTGAGCAATAGCACGGGCTATCGTTGCTATACCACCTTCTTTTGGATACCAAAACGTAGAGTTGATTCCGTAATGGCCGTTGTCCCGAGGAAATAGTCCGCGTATCAAGGCGTGAGTCGAAGGCGCTGGGGTGTACCCTTCCATCCATTCCGTGCGCAGGGATTTAAACGTTACGCCCCACAGCTTTTCATTGTAAGGGAGAAAAAAATCTCGTGTTAGTGCTTTCCCAAAATGCATTTGAGACCATTGTGCCATTCGGGATGGTTCTTCGTCGCGATTGGAGCGTATGGCAGCGATGATCGCGGAGATTCCCGCTTTCCATCGGTAGGGTGAAGGCAAAACCCCCAAATTAAACTGGACAGGGAAAGGAACAGGTCGTTCCTGAAGCCAAACTCTGCTACAACGTTCTTTTTTTATCAAAGGAACCCCTAACTCTTCTGTAATCCACTGGTGTGTCCATGCATCACGGAAGTAAAGAATATGAACACCATGATCTAAACAAAATTTCTTGTATCGTATATCCCCGGCGGTACCCCCTACTTTGTGGTTGGCATCGACAATCAAAAATCTATACCCTAGGTGATAGGCAACGCTTAGTCCCGTAAGACCAGCACCAAGAATCAATGTTTCAACAGGCATTGGGGGAGATCGATTCATGATTTTTCTCCCAACGTTGGCAAAGCACTGAAATAGCGATAGCTGATTATCACAGCGACAAGAGTGATAAACATCGCTGAGCCGCTAATCCACCAATTGGTTTGAAACCACACTATAATCCATGCTAATCCTGATGTGGCCAGACCGGTAAAGATAACCGCCCGCACAATGAATGGCACAGAATAACCCCTGTGTAGCATGCGTAATGCAAAGTGATCGGGACTGCCTCTGTAGAAAGGTATCTTTTTTTTCGTTCGCACTACTACTAGGAACGCTAGCTCGAAAAATGGGATTAACCCGGTGAATAGCAGAGGTATTCCCAGTCTTGGGTTTGAGGAAAAAGCCTCAAGTACCAAGATGCCGAAGAGCATTCCCAGCGAAAGGCTACCCGCATCTCCCATATATACTTTTGCGGGATAAGAGTTCCAAATAAGGAACCCTGCGATGGTTCCTACCACAGTTATGGCCAGAGGAACCATTCCACTATGTTCTGCATCAGCCAGAAACAAAACACCAGCAATGCCAAGCATGCAATTTATAGCAATCCATCCTAGCAAACCATCCATTATGTCAACTAAGTTCCAAGCGTTCATGGAAGATAGCAGGAACATTCCGACTAAGGGTAATGACCAGAAAGGAAAAGGTAGGACAATCAGATAGGCGATTATTGAGGCACATTCAAGTATAAACTTTTGCAGAGGTCTTAGTGATATTGCATCATCGATACATCCAAGCGCGAATACAGGAAGAACACCCAGCAGAATGCGTCTTGGCATAAGTCCCAAGAGGGTTAATATTGAAAAGAAAAGTAAAAGAGTCAGAACAACAGCCACTCCGCCACCAAGTGCGACCGGTCGTTCATGGTTATGCACAATGGGATTGGGATAGCTTATTAAATCTATGCGCCATGCAACCAGAATGGCAATGCGAACTAGAATAACAGATGTGATGAAGCTGGCACCGAAAAGGAAAAATAGAAACTTTAATCCTGGCACAGCTACAACTTTTTCGGCACTTACGAGTGCTACGCAAGGACTGATATGAATGATTTGCCAGAGTTCACCTCTGTAACCGGCAGAGAAGTTCTGGCTCGTATCGATGAAGTGGAGTATTTGAGTCCCTTTGAACGGGGTTATTTTATCTGGGGCAGAGACGATTTCAGAGAGATCGCCTGTCAGAATAGTGGTTTCAAAACTAGCGATAACTGATTGCGCCGTAGCCAAGAAAATTGCTATAACGATGATTGTTCGTGTTTTCAGTTTTGTACCCTTCTAAAAAGGTAAGTATTTTGAACTAATTTTCTACTCATAGACATTTAATTTGTGGAGAAATTAACCCCTTCCGTGGATGGATAAAAATAGACACCTTTTATCTGCTTACTACTATTACTGCTACCAAACTCTTTCTTCTCATCAGTTTCTCCTCTTCTTAAAATTATTCACTGCAACGCCACCTTTTCCTGTCATGGCCGATTAAAAGACAGACTTTTCTCCGCTCGACTATTGGGATTGAAAAGGCTGGCAGACAGCTAATTTCGCCCTTGACACTGAAAACACCCTCTCTCATACAATTTAACATTCTTCTCCCACCAAAACGCCAATGCCTGACACCCCCAGCCGCCAGCTTGGCGTAACTATACCTTAATTACCACACAGGACATCATTTGTCAAGTATTTTTCTGTGGCATAGGAAAGGAACATGGTATCCCCCTGATACTGGCAAAAAAGCCTTTTAGAGATATATTGTTCTACTCAAAAATTCATCCGGCCGTAAAAGTGCGCTATAATTCTCCCCTCAAATATTGTAAGACACTGAACAATTAATCCGAAAAACAACAGAATCTAACATCACATTAACGCCTCATTTCTACACTCAACAATCGACAAGTAACGATGACCTAAGTGCTGTTGGTATGATTATATGGCCAATTTACACAAAGAGGTTTAAAAATGGAAAGCAGGGCCATATCACCAAAACAACGTGCGGATTTTAGCATTTCAGCTTCGGATGGAATCGTACTAACAGGTTTTTTTAATGAAAGAGAACTTGAAATCTTTTTTGAGCTTATACAACACCGGCGACAACTCCCTGTCTTTCACGGAGATTTCTGGCGTTGCTATGACTGCGTTTTTGAGTCCGAAGATTTTGAAGAGATGGGGGTTCATATCATAAAATATCATGAACCAGGCTCAATAAATGTGGAAGACAAAATGGAGCGTGAGTTCGCAGCAGTATAGCGGAAGTAATAATTATTTATAATCTTCTGTGCGATGGCGGGCGATTTGTCCCTCGACCATATAAATAATATCTTCTGCGATATTGGTGGCGTGGTCGGCTATCCGCTCCAGATGTCTTGACACAGACAACAGGTGAATCAGCGACTCCATATGCTCAGGATTATTTCGTATGGCATCCTGAATCTTGATATACATCTGCCTGTTCATCGCGTCAACGGCATCATCGCTTGCACAAACCTCTTGAGCAAGACTTGAGCTTAGGCCGATAAGCGCATCCAGACTGTGCTTGAGCATTTCCTGAACTTTATCAACCATTTCAATCAGACCCAGAGAAAAACCAACGGGAGGATGTTTAGACAGAAATGCTGACCGCTCCGCGATATTGACCGCCAGGTCGCCTATGCGTTCAAGTTCGTTATTTATTTTCAGTACGGCAACGATAAAACGCAAATCAATTGCTACCGGCTGGTGCAGGGCGAGAATCTTGAGACAGTCCTCCTCTATTCCAACTTCCATTTTGTCAATCCGCGGGTCGTTTTGAATTATCTTCTGGGCAAGTTCGTAATCACGATTCTCAATCGAAAGCGTGGCTTCACGTACGGTTGCCTCTACTCTGACGCTTAATGTAAGCAGTTTCTTTTTGAGATTCTCAATTTCTCGCTGTAAATGAACCGGCATTTTTTAATCCTCATTATTAAAGTGTTTATCCGAACCTGCCCGTTATGTAATCTTCCGTCTTCTTGTTGGACGGGTTCTCGAAAATCTTTGAGGTGACATCATATTCTATAAGCTCGCCAAGGCAGAAGAACGCGGTCATCTCACTTACGCGTGCCGCCTGCTGCATATTTTGCCATTTTAGCGAATAATACGATCATGTACTCCTATTTAACAAGAAAGAACAAAAAGCATGAGTGTTACCGCTGACCAAACTTTTTAGCTCGATTAGTTCGTTTTCGACAGCTTTTGTTCTATCCCGTACTACAAAAAAACTCATCCGATGTTAAGTTTATGGGAAAGCTGACCTTAAAGCAGCTTCTTTTGTTGAAATTGGTCGATTTTTCTGCGGTTTTTTATATGCTGCCCCCGCTATTGAGACCTGGTGGGGCAATTAGAATCCAAACTATTTAAAAATTAATGTCTCGGCAACATACAACCAAGCTACAACCTAAAGACCAAATAGCGTGCAAAATCGCAAAAACGGTGTAGCTATAAGATTAGTAATATCAAAGACTTATAAAATTCTCAGAAAATGTCAACATTTTATATATCCTAATGCCGGATAAAGGTATAGAACCTTATGTTCGAGCAAGCTGTTAGCAGAAATTAGCGTTTCTTTTTCAACACCACCGCACCGACGGCCCGCAGAAAAGAGTCGTTGCCATACTTGACAGGAGCAGCGTCAAAAAGGCCACAGACAAGGTGAAAATCATTGCGTTGTATCCTGTACCTGACCCGTGGTGAGGGATTTGGCGGGAGAAGGTTGATGAAAAAGTCGCTAATAGTTTTTACATTAGTGGTATTGGTATGCCTCGGCTTGACTTCTGTCTATCAACATGAAGGCTACTATGAATCGGTAACCATAACAAGTCATTCTATAATGATCTTGAATAATACCCATCGTTTCCAAGCTTCCTGATGGAGTAAATAAACGTGTTCGTTCTTTGCCTTCTGATTCTGTGGTTGTTGTTGCCCAATTTTCGTTTCGTCAATATTTACATAATCGGCGATTTCTCCTTTACCTAAATCCCGCAGAAAACAAGGGGCATAAGAATACTTCATTATTATAGAACCCTTATCTTGCGAGAATTCCAAATACCAGCCATAACAGTTAGCATCCGAAGCTTTCCACCTTGTTCCTGCGGGTATCGCCTCCGTTCTTAAGTTGCTCAAATCAAATGGCGGTTCCGCTGAAACAATATAGGACAACAGAATCTGCCTTGGTATTTCGAGTGTAATTGTTCCTAAATCAAATGTTTGTCCTGCATTGAATTCAATAGGGAACACTTTTGTAAGGTAACCTGGCGCCTCGACTCTGCAGTAGTAACTAATTGGTGAAAATCCAGATGCCTCGATAAGACCATTTTCGAGCGCATGTATCTCTATGGGTTTAGGCCAATATCTGCGCGGGGAAGTTCCGTTGTGTGGGGTATTTACGGGGCCATCTCTTACGCTCAAATATAAGACTGCCTGAGAAGAATCACCATTTTCTTCCAGGGCGACCTTGCCCTTTAGAGCAGCAAGCTGGTCTTCTTTTAAGGGAGTCATGTGAATGGTGCCCACATCTACCAAACTTCCCTTCATACCTCTCAATTTTAAATCATATGGTGCATATTGGTGCATACGGAAACCAACCGGCCTAACAAGGTCTTTTGTCTCCCCGGCAAAATAACCGTCGGGCAAAATCTCCATCTGTGCAGCAACATCGCGGACATCTCCCTGGCCATCGAGAACCACCCTGCCTACGATGACATGTCCCCCTTCATACTTATCAACGGTCGCTTTTGCCTTGTCGATCGCGGCCTCCAGTTCCCCTTTGTTTGCGCATTGCGCCAATGTTGCGAGGGCTTTCTTGGCCTGTTCAAATTGCTCAGAGTCGATTTTACTTGATGGCCGCCTTACTGCATTCGACGGCGCGACCTCCACCGTAACATCCGTATCGCCGGCCGAAGCAATCGCATCCCCATACAATTCGGTCTGACCATCCTTTGCCCTTGCGTAGATGTTCACCTGCCCGGCGCACAGTTTATCTATGGTAAATCTGCCTTGTTCATCGGTTATGCTGTCGGGGGACTGCTGGCCCTCCTCGATAACAAATGTCCGTGCATTGGCCACAGGCTTGTCATTAACATCAACCACAATGCCCGAAATATTCATATCAGCCACTTTCAATATCAGTGGCTTAATTTCAAGACGATTATTTACCGCGTCGTCTGCATCAACCTTCACATAACCTGGGTAGTATCCTTCAGCTCGCGCAGAGACGGTGTATTGTCGCCCCGCCGGAATGGTTTTAACTTCATATTGGCCCTCTTCGTCGGTTGTAACGTCAGCAGTGTCAATAACCATTCCGTGACCCGATATAGTCAGAGTCACATTTATTTTAGCATCGGCAATAGGCTCGCCATTTGGGTCAATAACCGCACCGGTAAAAACGATGCCAGGCGTCATATTCACGTCGAATGTTTTTGTATCTTCGTCTATATCCACAGCAGCCGCAAGATTTCGTCCGACATGACGGACAACAAGGACCGGCTGGGACTCCTGATTACCCCATTGCTCTGGATTCCGCAAAATTTCAAATTTGCCCTCTTTATCTGAATCCTTTGCATTTTGTCCCCACGGAAAAACCCTCATCGCTGCCCGGGCAACCGGCTGGCCATTAGGGTCGCGGACGATGCCGGTAATCTTGGGGACAGCTTTAAGTTTAATCTCAACACGGGCTGTTTTCCCAACCTCTATTGTTAAAGCCTGCTGCGTTTTTTCGAATGAATACCCTTCCTTGTACACCCTCTGAATTTCATATTCACCAGGCAGAAGTTTAAGCGATGCAATTCCATCTGCATTGGATACACCGCTTTGCCCTCGGTTGCCGTCTTTTTCCCGAACACTTACTTGTGCGCCGGCAATCGGCTTTTTCTCGTCATTCTTTATAACAACTTCGAGCAGACCTGACGGCTGGTTTGCCATATCCGGCATCACATCTGCATGTTGCGGTGCAAGCACCACCTTAACATCAGTAGCGCCGGCACTGGCGCTTACATTCCCGTGCAAATAGGTCCGGCCATTACTGACGTTTGCGCTGACTTGCACCTGCCCATCGCACAGCTTGTCTATGGTAAATTTACCTTGGGCGTTGGTCATGCTGTGACGGAATTGCTGACCTTGCCCACTCACATAAACCTCCGTATTGGCCATTGGCTTATCGTTGTCATCAACTACAATACCCGAAATATTCATATCAGCCGCTTTCAATATCAGCGGCTTAATTTCGAGACGATTATTGACTGCGTTGTCTGCATCAACTTCCGCATAGCTTTCACCGTATCCATCGGCTCGTACAGAAACACCGTATTTCTGCCCCTCCGGAATAGCCTTATATTCATATCTGCCCTCTTGGTCAGTCACGACACCCTCATTGTCAAAAGATATTCCCCAGTTAGATACCCTCAGAGTCACATTTATTTTCGCACCGGCAATAAGTTTATCATTCGGGTCAATAACCTTACCGGTAAAAACGATGCCCGGCGACATATTCACGTCGAATGTTTTTGTATTCTCGTCTATATCCACCGCGGCAGCAAGATTTTGCCCCGCATGGCGAGCAACAAGAACCAACTGGGGTTCTTGAGTGCCACGTTGCTCAGGATTCCAGGAAATCTCAAATTTGCCCTCTCTGTCTGAATTTGTTTGCTTTTGCCCCATTGGACAAATTCGCAGCGATGCTCCGACGACCGGTCGGCCATTGGAGTCGCGGACGACGCCGGTGATCCTGGGGTTAGCCTTAAGCTCGATATCAAGCCTGGTTGTTTTGCCATCTTCTATTGTTACAGTTTTCTTATCCCGTGCGGATGAAAACCCTTCCTTGTATAACCCATAAAATTCATATTCACCTGGCAGAAGCCGAAGCGTAACAACGCCATTTGCATCCGATACACCACCCTGCCCATAGATATCATCTTTTCTTCGAACACTGGCGTTCGCACCGGCAACCGGTTTATTCTCGTTGTCTCTGATAACAACTTCAAGCATTCCACCCTTGCTTGCTTCTACGACCACACCGCCTGCGATCTTGCCCGCTTCAGTGGTTACAGTTGCCGGCTGGACAACCCAGTTTGCAGGTTCCTTCTGCGACGGAACATACCTTATTATATAGGTCCTTGCCTCAAGGCCTTCAAAGCTGAATGTGCCGTCATCTTTGGAAACGACAGGTTTGACGCCGAATGTCCCACCCAGATTTTGCGTTGAGCAGACCAGCCGCACATCGCCGATGGCCTTGCCGGTCCCCTTTTCAACGACCTTGCCCTCGATTCTCGCCTCCACCGGCTGGACAATTCTTATATCCTTGCTTTGAACGGTGTATTGCCCAGGATTATAGTTAGCATAGTTTGGCGATTGCGGCGGCTTAAACGTGCTGATGGTCGCCATACCCGCTTTCTTGACGGTGAATTCCGCCTTGGCCTCGGCTGGTATGTTGTTAAACACTAAAAGGCCGCTGGCATCGGTAGTAGTTACCAGCAGATCGAGCGGTTCAATGCTGACCAGATATCGAAATTTTTCCGGCCCGCTCTGAGGATTCCCTAACAGTAGCATTGAAATCCGCACCTCAGCACCGACAACGGGTTTATTGGCATCATCCACAACGATGCCGCGTAATGTATATGGTTTGCTCATCGGCAGCATCGTCGTTTTATCTTTTAGCATGTCCCAGTTGTCCCAGCCGATGGCGAAACCCTCCTTCCTCGCAATCAACATCGCAAATTGATACTGTTTGTCTGCGAGCGTTTCCGCACTGAAAGAAAAACTGCCGTCTTCCTTGGTAATCTGTTCTTCAGTAGTTGCTTTCTTCAGTTCCTGTCCTCCGACATCAGGCATGAGTTGATAGAGCGTTACCTTTGCACCCGCGACAGGTTTATTGGCGTCATCGACGACCTTGCCGGAGCAGGTTATTTTTTGGGGTGCAACAGCAGCTGAGGAACCAGAACAGAAAATGTACGATAAGATCAGGAGCCCCACAATTATCAATCGCATAAATATCGCTGTTCTCCTTGGAAAAATCAGGGTGGCTTTTAAACCCACCCATTTCCCATATTCAGCGCTTTGCTACGCAACCAAATTTCTCGCTGAGCTGATAATAACAAAATTTTCCTCAAATCACAATAATTTAATGGCCAAACTTAATTCAACTGGGATTTCCCATATAACATTGTATATCCTTGCTCAGCTACACCACTGAACTTTTCGTTTATCAAAATACCAAATCAGCCTGAAAGATGGAGCTTTTTTATGACCTTGCGGCTGTAAAAAGTGAGAAAAATCCGTACAACCTCACTACAACTCAAAGGTTAAATAGCGTGCAAAATCGCAAAAACGGTATAGCTATAAGATTAGTAATATCAAAAACTTAAAAAAAATGCAAAAAACGCAAACATTTTATATATCCGATGGCATAGAGTTATTTTCGGCTACAAGACTTGATAACTAAGTATTTGTGGGTTAATCAGGCATCTATAAGGTTTTTGCCATCAAGAGAAATGGTGCAGGTTAAGTATCTTGATTCAGAGCTGAACCCGTCTCCCAATTCAAAAACAAATCTATCTCGTTCTTGTTTACGACGTACAATGACAGGCAGGCTGGGGTCATGATGAACGGTTCAAATTTTCACAGCCACAAAACCAAAAATAGGACAATCGTAGGACAGTCGTGCTGTAGAGACATTCACAAGCCTCGTTAAATCAAAGAGTTAAAAAAACAATACAGAAAATTGGTAAAGAGGCTGGATTCTCTATCATTGCGGCTTGTAACTTCTTTATGTTAAAGCAGTTACGTTATTTACCAAAAATAACGGAGAGGCCGGGATTCGAACCCGGGGTACGGTTTAACCCGTACGACGGTTTAGCAAACCGTTACCTTCAGCCACTCGGTCACCTCTCCAACTGCTTATTTTAAAAGAACTTACGTCAGATTTGCCGCGTATTCTGTCCTTCGTTACTACAACCAAAAATGAAATATACATCGTTCTTCATAACTCGACAAGAGGAAAAATACGGGATGTTGGATGAAAATCCGATTTATTTGGCAACGGTGCTTTTCTTTATGTGCTAAAGACTCCAGGCACTACTTTGGCAATACATCAATTACATCTTGTTACTTACATAACATAAGGATTCATATGACCCGCAAAAATCATATTTGAGAGTCGTTTCGACCATTGCAATGCAGGACAATCCAAACGACCCGAAAAATAAGTATTATCAGGTCATACTTACCAAGATAATTACACCTCTTTCTTAACGTGTGTCGGAGGTCGGTTTTGTGGTATCGATGGAACAACCAGAACAGTCTTTGCAAGCAGAAGGTACAATGGTCCAATCTCTAAATAGGAATTGAAAGCGTCGCTTAATTCAAAGCCAAATCTATCTAACTCTTTTTGACGACGTACACAAAGAAATATCAGCTGATACCGGCGTGTATAAGCCAATAACAACGAAAAACATAATTATTTGGATTTTCATGACGCTTTGTCCTAAGAGAGCAAGTTATAAATTAGGAGTTCCCATATTAAACACTTGACATTTAAACGTTAGAAAACATCAATTCTTACCGTGACCAGCTATTCATTGTCACGGCCTAACTTTCAAAATCCGGCAGGCTATATCCTTGTCCGCCGTTAAGGAGGGAATCTGTGATTTCAGAACACCGGTTGTAACACTAATCAGAGTTGGCGTTGAATATGTTCCCAGCCATGTGTCGTAATACTTGACCTCATAATTTCCGCTTTGCAGGCTGGATATAGTCAATGTCGAACTGCTGAGCGTGGATGACGTATTATTTCTCAACCAGACAAACATCCTGTTACTATCTTTAAGTGCCATTGCTTCTATGCCTGTGCCGGCATTTACGGACAAGGGTGCCAGGGAACCGCCGCTGTCAGAAGTCATCTGATTGCCATAAGTCGAGGTGGCCTTGAAAACATCCCAGTCGTTATAACCCGCAAAGGATTCCCACCACCACGTCATCGGCAAAATGGGCGTTGGCGAAAACATCCCGCGCCACATACCCATATGTAATTCTCTTCGATAAGCAGGATGCGTTCCACCTGTCCCGGCATTTTCCCAACTGTATGCGAATTCGCCTGTTACATAAGGTTTATTGTAAGAGGTTACGTAAGAAGTTATTGTGCCATAAATATTATCCGTTGTGCCATAAGGGTGAGTCTGAGAAAAACCCAAATTGCTCAAATTCCACAGACCCGGAATAGTTTTCCAACTGAAGCTTGTGGAAATTAAATGTCCAAATGGGTCAATGCTTTTTAAGTATGTGGACATTTCATTATGCCACGACACGATATCCGAAGCTGGTACGTTCGCATCGCCGTCATCGCATGTATGGTCTATTTCGTTAAAAAACTCAATCACGCCTAAATGCGGGTTATATCCCCAGCGAGCGACAATGTAACGAAGCCTCTTCTTGTAGATGTTTTTTGCGGTAGTATTCGAGAAGAATGCTGCCGCATTCGAACACGGCCCGCCATTAACGATGTTGTACGGATTAGTCGTCCAGTAATCTCCGCCGCCCCAGGGGTCTTTCACCGATTTAAAAACCCCGTGAAAGTCCAAAGTCAGCATCAAATACAGCCCGTTCTGCTCAGCCATGGAAAGGACAGAATCCAATCTCGCTGCCGCAGTTTCACTATATCGACCAAGCCCCGGGCTGGTCCATTCCAGCGGCATATTCCAGGGGCACATCCATACTCGAGCAAAATTACAGCCGTTTGCACCCAGCAATGGAAACATATACTCATACTTGTATGTCTGGTCCTCTTCCGAACGGGGATCCCAGGCCACATTTTCGCCGATTCCCCTAAAAGGCTTTCCCGAATCGTGCTGCAGAAAATAATACGACTGAGGATTCAAATGAATAAAGCCATCTTTATTGGAATCTTCCACAGTTAAGTAAAAAACATCTGACCTGCCTTCCAGAGCCCCATTGATAAAAACCTTTGCTTGATATGAATATTTTCCGGCTTTTTTCGGCGTGAATCGTCCTTGCCAGCGTGAAGCGGCAGGATTTCCAGAAACATAAAAGCACGGCAAAATGACTTGGTTACTGTTAGGGTCTTCAAACGTAATATCGATGCGAATGTCATCAGGATTATAAGGATTTGAATATGGTGCAACTGAATTAATATCAAAGAGTACGTAGCCGTATCTTTCAACCGTCTGCTTTGATGGAACAATCGTCAATGGACTCGAATAATCCACCAACCTGTTGTTTGTTATTGCAAACAGAGCCTCCCTATCCGCTTTAGTGGATTTTGCCTCCGAATGGAAAGTGGTTGAAGATGTTACCGTACCATTACTTGAGCTAACGCTCCCGCCGGTCATATTGCTTTCAAAGCTGGGGTTAGTAAGCAGCTCTGCGCTTATGGCGGTTGTGGCAAATATCGCTATTAGGACAAACAAATAATATGGCACGTTTTTCATAAATATTTTCCAGTCTCACTATGTTCCCCAAAGTTGCCCTGTTCACACTCATCTTACTTGTACCACATTCATACGGGCACTGTCAGTATATTTCGCGTATCCGAATTATTCCGATTTTCAGTGTTTTATACTTTCCCCCATTTCCTAAAGATAGTGCAGAGCATTATCGCAATTCAATCGTAATTACGGGCTGATTTTAACTATCTGGCAGGCTATATCCTTGTCCGCCGTTAAGGAGGGAATCTGTGATTGCAGAACACCGGTTGTAACACTAATCAGAGTTGGTGTTGAATATGTCCCTGCCCAAGTATCGTAGTATTTGACCTCGTAATTTCCGTTTTGCAGGTTGGATATAGTCAACATCGAACTACTTAGTGTGGATGACGTATTATTTCTCAGCCAGACGAACATCTTATCAGTAGTCTGAACCGCCATTGCTTCTATGCCTGTGCCGGCATTCACCGACAATGCCTGCAGAACATCATTATTGTCAGAAATCATCGTACTGAAATAGACAGCAGCAGTATTGAAAATATTCCAGTCGTTCCAACCCGCAAAGGAGTCCCACCACCATGTTAGCGGTAAAATGGGCGTCGGCGAAAACATTCCTCGCCACAATCCCATATGCAATTCTCGCTCGTAATTGCTCTGCGTTCCATCAACACCTGGACCTTGCCAGCCGTATCCGAATTCACCGGCTACATATGGTTTATTGTAAGTGGTTGTGAAAGAGACTATTGTACTATAAATATTATTTGTTGAGCCATATGGATGGGTTTGAGAAAAATCCAAGCTGCTCACGTTCCACAGACCCGGAATATATTTATAGCCTGCACTTGTCGAAACCAAATGTCCAAACGGATCAACACTTTTTAAATATGCGGCCATCTCAGCATGCCACGACACAATATCTGAAGCCGGTATATTCGCATCGCCATCGGCGTATGCAAGATCTATTTCATTAAATAACTCAATCACACATAAATGCGGATTATATCCCCACCGAGCAATAAGGTAACGAAGCCTCTTTTTATAAATTTCTTTTGCCGCAGAATTCGAGAAGAATGCTGCCGCATTCGAACATGGCCCGCCATTAGCGGCATTATACGGATTTTCAGGCCAATAGTTGTTACTACCCCATAAATCGGGGTTTGTTTCGAAAATTCCAGCATAGTCAAGCGTCAGCATCAAATATAACCCATTCTGTTCTGCTAAGGCAAGAACGGTATCTAATCTTGTCGCAGATGCCTCGTTGTACCGTCCAAGTCCCGGACTGACCCATTCCAGCGGCATATTCCAGGGGCACATCCATACTCGAGCAAAATTACAGCCGTTGGCACCCAGCAGTGGAAACATATACTCATATGTATATGTCGGGGTATCATATTGCGGCCGCGGATCCCAGGCCACATTTTCGCCGATTCCCCTAAAAGACTTTCCCGAATCGCGCAGAAAAGAATAATCTGATTGAGGATTCAAATGAATAAAACCATCATTATTGGAATCTTCCACAGTTAAGTAAAAAACATCTGAGAGGCCTTCCAGAGCCCCATTGACAAAAACACTTGCCTGATATGAATATTGTCCGGCTTTTCTCGGCGTGAATCGTCCTTGCCAGCATGAAGCAGCAGAATTTCCAGAAACATAAAAACACGGTAAAATTATTTGGTTACTGTCAGGGTCTTCAAACGTAATATCGATGCGAATGTCATCAGGATTATAAGGATTTGAATATGGTGCAACCGAATTGATATCAAAGAATACATAGTCATATTTTCCAACCGTCTGCTTTGATGGAACAATCGTCAATGGACTCGAATAATTCACCAGCCAGTTATTCGTTATTGCAAGCAGATCGTTCCAATCCGCAGTTTGCCTCCAGACGCTGGCTAATAATGCGAAATCAACGAAATTCACCTGCAGATCATTATTTAAATCACCGGTATGTGGTTGCGGCGCAGATTGTCCGGTCAGAGAAGCATCGTCAAACAGTATGCTTTTACCCCATTGGTCAGTCTGGGTCGTCCCGATTACTGGCTTGATAATCGCGGTACCCGCCGGAATCCCTGTTCCAGTTAAAATATACTGATACCACTGATAATCCTTTGACAGACTATATGACTGCTGATCAGTCCTGAGCAGAGCCGAGGATGCATTATAATATTCAATCTTCAAAGTAACGGCGTTAGCCATTGTCCCTGAACCGGTTGACCAGTTATCTCTCGCATAGACCGACAAAGTATATTCAGATGAGCCGTCATAAGCGATACTTTGTGTTGCAAGTACGTAAGCGGAATAAGGCGCAGTGGTATCATAGACGGTAAATACAGCGGATTCAGCCCCTGAATGGGCAGTAGTTGAGGTATCCGTCCAACCATTACTTGCGCTGACGCTCCAGCCGGTCAGACCGCTTTCAAACCCGGGATTAGTAAGCAGTTCCCCACCCACGGCAACGGTAGCAGGTATCACCATTAAGACAAAAAAGTAAGTCGTGACAGTTTTCATCAACCTTCTCTAATTCACTTTAATTCTATAATATTCACATGGTCCGTTCCATCAAAAACTTCCAAAACTACAGTTCTTACTCACTTTCTACAGTTTTTGCTATCAGAGGCATCAAAAAAGTGAAGTATTTTACCTCGGCAAACTATTAGGAAGAGACTATCCCCCTTAAACCCTTGCCTTTCTACTACGCTCTGTCCTACTTTCCGCTGACGGCGAACAATTATCCATGCAGATAAAGACTTTAAAAAGAAAACCGGCATGTTACTTCAAAGAACCGGCCTTTTGCAAACTCTAACGGTATCAATTATGTGCGTAGCAGGTAAACTCGCACTGCAATAAGCAATTCACATTCAAACAAAACGAGGAACATTTAAAATGTCTGCTCTGAGTTATTATTTTGTATTTTACCAGTACCAAAGAAGCGTGCGTTCGTAAGCATTGAAATTCCACAATACCATGTGCGGCTTCGTATCTTTTATTCCCTTCCATTGCACTGCCCCATCCATAGTGCCCACATTTCCGCCGCCAGCCGGCGCCTGTTGCTGGATAGTTAGATTGCCTGGGGAGCTGTCTATTTCCTTCGGGCCGTTGCCTGCGTGGGCCACAAAGATAGATTCGTCGGCATCGTAGGAAACAATATCTATCACAAGGGGCAAATTTCCTTTATCGGTGGCTCTTGATGGTGAAATCCAGGGTTCTGCCTTGGCGCCGGAGGGATCCGTATATCCCGTCGGATCTGCCCAGAATTGGGCATAGTGGCCAGCCATGTAACCATAGCCGAGGAGGTATGTATTGCCTTTCCAACTCCCCGTCAACCAGTTCGGAATATAAGGTCTGCCCTGATAACGAACGCCCATGTAGTCAATGCCGTTTTTTACGTATGCGGGGACATCCGTACACATCATTATCCTGGTGTCTTTTAAATATTTGGCGATATAATCATAATCAGTATGCCATAACCAGTTCGGCTGGCTCCAGCCCCGCCCCTGGACAATTGCGGACATAGGGGCTCCCATGGCACCTTTGGGCAACGTGCCATTGTAAGTATCGGCATATGCCATAACGGAAAGCATGGTTTGCCGGATTCGGCTGGCACAGACAGCGCGTCGGGCTTGCGCTCTCGCCCGGCCTAGCGCGGGTAACAGGATTGCCATCAGCAAGGCTATGATGCTTATTACTACCAGCAACTCAACCAATGTGAATCCTTTTTTCCTGCTCATATTTCACCTTTTTTCACTTTTCTATGACCAACCGAATAGCGACATTCCTTTAACGCTATGGCGCCCACCGCCCATGTGCAATGGGCGCCATATTCACTCAACTTCATTTTCCCTTACAACTATCCGTTCCAGTTTAGCTTCTTTTCCTGCGAATCAATGCTAAACCACCAAGGCCGAGCAGAGCCATTGTGGCCGGTTCGGGGGTAACAGAGATGTCATCATAAAGGACAGTGCCGCCACCATAGTTAGGATAAACCTGTGCGAACTGTATCCTGCCCATATGATTGATGTATCCTCCTGTCATGCCGGTAATATCAATGTCCCATTTCACCCAGCCGTCAGCAGGGGTTGGTGAGATGGCTGTCTGAATCTTAGGACTAAACGGATCGCCCCAGATATCAGACAACATAACCTCTATAGTACTTGCTTGTGACAAGTTTTTGTACCAAACGGTCAGCGTAGTCATACCTGTCCAATTCTGGCCGTTTGCACCACCGAACACCAACTGAGTTCCGCTCCACCACGGGCTATTCCACGTATTGTAGGTAGCCTCCAGACACTGTGGGCCATAATGGCCGTCAGTGGTGTCCAGCGTGGGCGTCTCATTGGGTGTTGTGCCGACTAAATCGGTCAGCAGGTCCGGGGTGTCGATATAACCCTCGAAGTCAGATACCTGCAAGGCGTAGGTCACACCCGTGAACCCTAACACCACAACCATACTCCAAACAAATTTTGAAACAAACTTTTTCATCCTACTCTCCTTCTAAAAATAAGTTTTAAGCAGAGCTATGTATCCTGAACGCCAGGACACCGCTCTACTACTTTTTTGTTCTCTTTCAAAACATACACAGAATACCATCTCTTATTGCCAACAGTCGGCCTGTTGCAGCAGTGTGCAGTCAAGCCAATGTTCACTAATAACCAATATATCATTTAAATCTACCACACAATCCTGATTCACATCACCAGTTAATGAACCCTGGCAGGAAACGGAATCTTTGTCATAGACAGTAATATCATCAAAGTATGCCGTACCCGGACCATAGTTTTGGCCCGTGAAGAATATGTCAACTCGGCCTATCTGTTGCAGTTCGCTTGCTGCTATCGGCGTAAGGTCAATATCCCATCTTGTCCAGTCGCCCACCTGGGGTATACCATATTGTGCATACAGAACGTTAACGCCATAGCGATTGACGATATTCACTTGCAGCGGTTCCTTCGACACCGTGCATTTGAACCAGAGGCTTAGTGTGTCATACCCCGTCCAATCAACTCCGCTTTGCCCGCCCGGCAGCCAGTGTTCGGCCTTGGCAAACCAGGGCGAGCTGCCTGTATTGTAGCTGTATTTCATTGCTTTTGTACCGCCATGTACAGTCGTAGTGTCGAGTGTAAGCGTGGTAGTGCCGGCCGTCGGCACCCACGATGCCTGCAGCGCGGCTGAATCGGCAAAGCCCTCAAAATCCTCTACGACATGGGCCGCTGCTGGGGCGCGATTGTCCTTGAGCCAGTCATTGGCAACAATGGCAAAGTCTGCAAATGTGACCTTGCAGTCTCCGTTTAGGTCGCCCGTAAGCATTGAGGAGCATTCATTGACCGACGCCACAACTGTAAGCGTGCTCTCTCGCGGCAATGTTATATCGAACGTGCTGGTTGCATAGTCAAAATGCAGGTCAGCAAGCTCATCGACAACCGAGCCGTTGATGAAGGCCTTGGCCTCGATGATGCCAAAACTTGTTACGCCCATGACTTTGATCGTCTTGCTGACAGTAGCTGCCGTGCTGTTGGCAAATGCCGCCACAAATTTATCAGTGCCGAGGAATCCAGTTGCGCTGATCTGGGCATCATTCCACGTTTTTGTCAGAACGCTTGCCCCATCCGGAATCAAAGGCATCAGCGTCGACATGGCGTAATATACCGGCCGTAATGACGATCCCAAACCTTGCCGTCGCATCAGCCCGTACATTCCGCTTGTCATCCAGTCTTCATCAGCTGCCAGCCAATATGAAAGAATATTTGCACCGTCATTGAGCATGGTTAACGTATTCTCGTAACTCCTTTCAGCAAATTGGTTCGAGTCCGCAACGGTATTCGTTCCACTGCCAGCCGCTGGGAACGTCACACCATTGTATGTCAGTACTCCGGTTGCATACTCGGTAATAATAACCGGTTTGCTGCGGGAAGGGTCTTTGGCCAGCACATAGGGATCAAAGTAAGTTTTGTACCTCGAATCCAGAAAGCTCGGCAGCGCTGCGGTATTTCCCCACCCCTCGTCCCACGCATGCGTTGACCATGCGCCAAGAGAGGCTACACCATTTGCGTCGAGAGCGTTGAACCAGCTCGGCGCGTCATATAAATATGCAAGACCGGGGCCGCAGATTTTCACGCTCGTCAGGCCCCGCGAATCAAGCTCCGCTCGCAATAGCTTGGCGATTGTATTGTAGTCTGTGCCGGATACATAGATGTCCCAGGTGCCTTCCGGCTCATTAAACAGCTCAATATAGCTTATGGGCATATTGTTATTCTGCATGTAGTATGCGATGGAACCCCACATGCGGGCCATATCGGCGAAGTTCGCGCTCTTGAGGTGATTGCTGCTGTCAAGCCATGATGCCGGCCCTTCAAATTGATTCGCGATGACATTGATGCCAAGCGGGTTCAGAATTCCGTATGTGGTCCTGATGCTGCTGTCGCCGTCATATTGTGATGCCACATAAGCATCCATTTGTGCCTGCGTAGCGCCTGCAGGCGGATTCCATGCTCCGCCAAATTTCATTCTCACATACTTCATGTTCAGTGATGTAAGCATTGACTCCACCCGTGTATCGCCTTCCCAGACCTGGGCGCCTAAGCCCATAAGCTGATGCGAGGTTTGCGTGGCATCAAAAACAATGTCAGGTGTCGCACACTCAGCCGTTCCTGCCGCTACACACATCAACAATATCGCAATATATTTTTTCAATTACGTATTCTTTAAAATCCTTTTGCAATTTAGAAACCACAATCAGCTTCGTGATACAAACCGCAATAAAGCCAATTATTTGCCATAATTGCTAAATCGTAGTAATCAACCTTTTCATCCTGATTAAGATCGGTTTGCTTGCAGTACTTGTTGCCGCCTGAGGTGCTGCACGGGTTCAACCATTGCGCAGCAAGGGCCGCGTAATCAATAAAGTTTACCTTACAGTCTCCCCTGTTCTGGTAGTTTATATCGCCCGACCAGGGGTCAAATGTGAATGGCTCGCCCGCGGTAGCTATTTGTGAGAGTATTGAAGTACACCTCTCAACGAAAATATCATCGAAATACACTATCCCGTGACCATAAGTGCCGCCTTTCATCACAAGCTCAACTGAGGCGAGCGTATTGGTGAGGTTTGGATCGCAGGGGTCTAGATGGGGAAGGGTAATATCCCATCTGGTCCAGTCGCCGGCAGGCACAACATTGTTTCCATCATAATCGGCGGTAAATTTAATGTAGCCGTTCAAATCTTTCAGATCGGCCTCCAAGTAACCGTTTGCAAGCCCGACCTTGAACCAGACCGACAATGTTTTATACTGTTGGCCGGTCACGGTGGTGGCGCCGAATGGGTGGTCGTACCAATCCTGTGGCGCATTGGGCAGAGGCAGCGCAATCCTTGACCATCCGCCATTTTCAACAAAGGTATTATTATAATCCATCATTATGGCCTTAGAGCCGCTATGCACATTGGCATCATTCACTTCCAGGGAAATCGTGACGGGGACAGCATCCGGGGCAGTTGCCGTAG
Organism: Sedimentisphaerales bacterium; assembly: GCA_049513025.1. GTDB lineage: Bacteria > Planctomycetota > Phycisphaerae > Sedimentisphaerales > Anaerobacaceae > Fen-1362. Next base: position 70,464 of record JBEKWM010000010.1, on the reverse strand, counting down.
CAATATCAGCGAGCAGCGCATTGGTATTGGCATACTGTTCAAAATCATTGATGATGCTCGGGTCAACATCTGAGTGCGTCACTTCAAAACCATCGAAATAACAGCGGGACCAATTGTCCTGGAAGTCGTACATGTTCGGCTGCATACCAAAACCTACAGCCCGTACTTTGCTTAAATCCAGAAACCCCCAACTAATATCCGCCTGCCACAGCGTCCAATTGGGTTCGTCTGTACCTCGCCAGAACCACACCTTGCCGAGTAATGAAAGTCCGCTGTGGTCTAAAGGAACAGTAAAGTTTGGTTTAGTTGTATAAAGGACAAGGTATACATCCTCAAGGCCGTTTTGGTACCCATACTCAGCATTTGGAGGGCCACCCTTGAGCCACATATTAAATCGGTTATAGGCAGACCAATCCTGATTAGTATCAAAGATTCGGAATATTTCAGTCCAATAAGGGGAATTGCCGCACATATACTGATAATTAAGCGCTTTTGAGCCGTCGTGAACATAACAAGGATCTGTAGTCAAATTAATGGCTGTATTTGCGCTGGTTAAATCTCGTACCTGCCAGACAGCTTGTAAAGCGCTATCATTGGCATATTCAAAATTATCAATGACTTGACTTGCCTCGGCGCCAACATATAGCGCCATCACCGCTATAAGTATAGCTGTTAACTGAACTCTTGCGTTCTTCATCCTTCGTCCTCCATAAGTTTTATCATATTTCTCTCTTATACCGTTGACTTTCCGCCAAAGACAACACAGTTTATTTCCTAACTCATCCACCGTTACCGGGTACGGCCGTCGAATCGCGAATCACCAATTCGCATCCGACTCGAACCCTCTGATGATTGTGAGGTTCTCCATCTGTTTTCTGCAGCCGTTCCAATATAAGCCGGGCGGCAATACATCCTGTCTCATAAGACTTTTGCCTTACAGTCGTCAGCAACGGCTGTAATCTCGCGGCATCATCAAGGTCGGCAAACCCAACTACCGACAAATCCTGTGGAATCTTCAAGCCCATCTGGGCTGCAGCATCATAGATATACTGTGCTCTCTGATCGCTTGCCGCGAAGACTGCCGTTGGCCTCGGATGCGTTTGCAGCAGTTTTTTTGCCACGCTAACACCCTCATTGTAATCATGTTGCCATTGCTCCACGGTTATGCACGTCGTCCCCGGAACACCGGCCACTTCCTGTTCAAAATATTTGCTGCGAAGCTTCGCCCAACTGTAGATTTTATTTCCGGAGCCTGCAAAGTGTGCAATATGGCGATGCCCAAGGCCCAATAAATGCGATGCAACCAGTTTTGCCCCCATCTCTTCATCGGTGGCAACTGAATCTGCGCCATAGTGCTCAGGAAGCTCATGGTCAATAGTTACCACCGGTATATTGCGCATCTCTTCAATTTGGTCATAATAAGGTGTAACCATGGGAGGCCAGAGAATGAAACCCTCGACACGTCGGTCTATAAGACGGTGTATTTGTTCAAGATCTTCTGCGATATGTTGGTGTTCGTCTTCCCGCCAATGCTTGCCCCACAGAATAATCGGTATGTGATCGGCGTTAATTAATCCGTCGTGAATGCCGTAGAGAATGTCCGACCAGTGAGAGTTGAAAGGCGGGACCATAACCCCAATAGTACGTGTTTTGCCCGTCTGCATTCCGTGTACGAGCAAGTTGGGACGCCACTGCAACCGCTGAGCAACTTCCCGAACCCTTTGCTTGGTTTCTTCTGAAAACTGATCCAGTTTTTTTCTGTGTAATATACGGGATGCTGTGGGAACAGATACATTTGCTTCACGTGCAACTTCTTTCAGGCTCGGAACTGTAGTTTTCACCTCATCTCCTGACTTCTTCAAAATTGCTACAAGCCTTACACAAGTACTTTCCTTGAGTCTTTTATAGCATTTCCCACTAAAATGTCAAGCGGATTCTATGAGCTTTCCAGAAATATATTATTTTTAAAATTTACATTTTTATATGACTGATGACCTCGTTTAGTTTAGCATATATCTATTTAACTAATTTATTAATAAATTGTTCACCGTCAGCGGAAAGTGGGACATAGCGTAGTAGAGAGGCAAGGGTTTAAGGGGGATAGTCCCTTCCTGGGAAGGGACTTGCAAAATTGACGCTTTTGGCTCCATGATAGTGGGTTATAATACTCCCCAAAAACTGGGCGCATGATTAAGGTGGATTTGCCGCCTGAGACGATAACAATTTCGGTGGATACAAGGGGGAAGGTGGGATTGCGGATTTGAAAATGGGTCCCCTGTCGCGGGACCATGCAAGCAGATTCCCGGGGAGGGTAGGGGGTGGGTGAGGAAGTTTGCGCTGCGCTACGATGGAACCTTGGTTAGTGGCCCTTCGGTTTTGCTCAGGACAGGCCGGTAATATGGCGTTTGTTTTTCTGATAAAACGCATTATTGCGTCATTTTTCAGGTAAACCGGTGGGGAATCTGTGTCGATAAATAAGTCGGTATATCGTGTTTCGTATATTGTATGGGGTTGGAGGCAAATATGGCTTTTGATGTAACAATAAAAGATTACTTGCAGGAAATAGACGAGGCGCCGCTACTTTCAGCGCAGGAAGAACACGAACTGGCTTTGCGGATTACCGAAGATAACGACCCGGAAGCGCGAGAACTGCTCGTTCGCAGCAACCTGCGGTTAGTAGTGAATATCGCGAAGAAATACGCCAACAGGGGTAATATGTCATTAGGCGATTTGATTGAGGAAGGCAACCTCGGATTGATAAGGGCGGTAGATTATTTTGACCCGAATCGCGGGACGCGATTCAGCACTTACGCGGCGTGGTGGATAAAGCAGGGCATAAAGAGCGCACAATTGGGGGATGTTCGGCCCATTCACGTGCCTGGTTATATGATTGGGCTGATTAACCAGTGGCGTCATACGATGGCGGAGGTTGAGAACAAGCTTGGTAGAAAGCCAAACGTCGAGGAAATGGCGGACGTGATAGGTATGCCTGTTAAAAAGGCGAAGATTATCGATGAGACCGTGAGGATTCTCGGGTCGATAAAGGACAATCAGCAGCCGGAAGCAGGCGAGGAGAACCAGATATTTGACGAGAACATCAGCAACCAGAGTGTGGGTAAGCCGGAAGACGATATGGTTGAGGATGAGGAAAAAGCCAAGGCGATTGGTTTTTTGAGCCAGATGGACCCGAGAGACGCGGAGGTTCTCCGGCTGCATTACGGGCTTGACGGCAAAGCGCCGATGGGGTTCAAGGAAATCGGAGAAAAGCTCGGTTTGACCCGCGAGCGAATCCGCCAGATTCAGCACGAAGCGCTGACAAAGCTCTACGAGTTTATGGAAGAATTGTAACGTTAACCACAGATTACATACACCCTTCTTCGCCGAAGCGGCTACGCAGGGCAGGCAGGGCACCAAGTCATTTCCGATTTGCGATTGTCGATTATTAATTTCTTATATCTGATTTTAGCAGGGAGATTGTCTGTCTGGAAGACGGCAGGGAGGCAATTAACACTGGATACTGTAATTTATAGTGGTAAAATAAAAGGAGAAACATTAGGAAACAACAGCAGGAGCACGGATATGGGCAAGGACAGAATCGAATTGAAAAAGTATATTCGTGAGGTGGCGGATTGGCCTAAGAAGGGGATTTTGTTTTATGATGTAACGCCATTGCTGGGCAACGCGGAGGCATTCAGGGCGGCGGTGGACGCGATGGCGAGCGATTACGTCGGAGCGGGGATACAGTATGTGGTGGGAACAGAAGCGAGGGGATTTATTTTCGGGGCGGCTGTGGCGGCAAAGTTAAATGTGGGATTTATTCCGGTTCGCAAGAAAGGCAAACTGCCCTCCAGGACAGTGAGCGTCACATACGACCTCGAATACGGGACAAGCACGGTTGAGATACACAAAGACGCGGTGCCTGCGGGGGCGAAGGTTTTGATGGTGGATGATTTGCTGGCGACGGGCGGGACGATAAAGGCGTCGTGTGAACTTATCGAACAACTCGGCGGCAAGATTATCGGCGTGGTGTTTCTTATTGAGCTGACGGAGCTTGGCGGGATTAAAAAACTCAGCGGTTATAAGGTTAAATCAATTATACGTTATTGAATCATATGCAAGAATTAACTGTCAAAGTACCCGCGGAGAAGGCGGGTGAATACAAGATAGAAATAGGAACGGATATTCTGGGTTCTGTCTGGTCGAAGATAGAATCGCAGTTCGGCTCCGCCGGCAAGTTTATTATTACCGACGCCAACGTGGCAAAGGCAGGGCATCTCGGCAAACTTTTTTCCGGCAGGGACATTCCCATATACGTTATTTCGCCGGGGGAACCGTCAAAGAATATGAATATCCTTGTCTCGATTATCGAGGCGATGGAGAATGCGTATCTTGGCAGGGACACGGTTGTGATTGCGCTGGGCGGCGGCGTGGTTGGTGACATAGCGGGTTTCGCAGCCGCGGTATTCAAAAGAGGGGTGAGGGTGGTCCAGATTCCGACGACGACGCTTGCGCAGGCGGATTCGGCGATAGGGGGCAAGACGGGCGTGGATTCATCGCTCAGCAAAAACGCCTTCGGTTGTTTTTGGCATCCATCGGCTGTTTATATCGACGTGGCGACGCTGAAGACACTTGACGACAGGCAATATAGGGCGGGGCTGGTTGAATCGGTGAAGCATGCATTGATAGCGGATGAAAAATTCTTCGAGTTTCTGGAGAACAATCTCGACGCGATTTTACGCAGACAGGCAGATGTTCTGGAACAGGTCGCGTATCAGAATTGCAGAATCAAGGCGCAGGTGGTTGAGGCGGACCCGACGGAAAAGAATCAGCGGCGGATGCTTAACTACGGGCACACAATAGGCCACGCGATAGAATGGGCAAGCGGGTTTGAATTGCTGCACGGTGAGGCGGTGGCAATCGGGATTATCGCGGCGGGGATGATTGAAATTGAGCTTGGACTGGGTGACAGTAAACGACTCGAAAGGGTCCGAAAGGTTCTTACCGGGTTGGGCGTACCTGTCAAAAAACCTGCAAATATAAGCAAATCGGCCCTGATTGATATAATAAGACGCGACAAAAAGGCGATAAATAAGTGGCCAAGATTCGTTTTAATTGATAGAATAGGGAATACCCATCGCAAGGAGGAACAGTGGGCCGTCGAAGTTAAACAAGATGTTGTAGGAAAGGTCCTGGGGAAACTATAGTTAATTTTAGCAGAGGGTTAACGTGTACAGAGAAAGAATAAAGCTGCTGGATTGCACCATAAGAGACGGCGGATTGATAAACGACCATTGTTTCACCGACCAGTTTGTCCGCGAGGTTTACAGGGGGCTGTCCGCGAGCGGCATAGATTATATGGAGATAGGTTATCGCAGCAGCAGGGAGCTTTGCATGCCCAAGGAGTTCGGGGCGTGGAAATACTGCGACGACGAAAAGATAAAAGAAATCACCGACGGAATCGAATCGAATATGAAGCTGAGTTTGATGGTTGATGCGCACCGCGTCAAGGAGCAGCAGTTTGCGCCGGTTGACGAAAGCCCAATCGATATGATTCGCGTCGCCACATACATCAAGGATATGGACAAGGCGATTGAAATGGTAAAAAGGTGCCACGACCTTGGATACGAGACGACGGTTAATATAATGGCGATATCGAAGGAGATAGAGCCGGATATGGTGGAGGCGCTCGATGAGCTTGCGGCGAGTCCCGTGGACGTGGTTTATGTTGTTGACAGTTTTGGCTCGTTGTATTGCGAGCAGATTGAATACCTTGTTAAGCTGTTCCGCAAGCATCTGCCTGAGAACAAGGAAATCGGTATGCACTGCCACAATAACCAGCAGCTTGCCTTTGCCAACACCATCGAGGGTATCATTCATAACGCGAATTACCTCGATGCGTCGCTATACGGTCTGGGCAGGGGACCGGGCAACTGCCCGCTCGAATTGCTGGTCGGCTTTTTGAAGAACCCGAAGTTCAAGCTAAGCCCCATTCTGAAAGTCATCGAAGAACAGATGTTGCCGATGCAGAAGGATATTGAATGGGGCTACCTGATACCATATATGATTACTGGTATGCTGAATGAGCATCCGCGTGCTGGTATCGAGGTGCGCAAGACCTCCGACAAGGATAAATACGCTAAGTTCTACGAGGAGATACGCGACGTTACGGGTTAAGACCTTTGCGGGTTATAGTTGGAAGATAAAATAAAAAAGCTCACGCAAAATTGCGTGAGCTTTTTGTTTGCTCGCTCAAGTATTCTTGCAATATTTAAACCCTTCTCCTCTTGATAACAGCTATCGCGCCCAACCCAAGCAATATAATCGTCGTCGGCTCAGGCGTAGGATTCTGCCCCGTGCAGTATAGAGTACTTCCGGTGAATGATACTTTGAAGCCGAACAGGCCATCATCGCCTATGGCAACAGGATCACCCGTGCCTTGATAGTAGTCGACCGTGCCGACCCAGCCATTACCGCCAGTGGGCGTTATCCCGGGTGCCACAGCAGTGATTACCGAATACCAACCATCCGGCGTCATCAGACCCGTGTTCAATATTGAGAAGGTCTTATTCATGCCAATGGCGATATGGTAGTCAGTCCATGCGAAGGACGTGTCGTTTTGCACGTCCTCGATGATACCAACAGTCGGGTCAAACCCTTCTGTATCGGTCGTGATACTGCCCGATAAAATCGCCGGCTTCCCAGACTGACTGCCGTCGATCGTGATGCCATCTTGCGTCCAGACAGGAGGACTACTAATTACGAAGTTCGCGCTGTCGTTAGTACAACTCCAATCGACGATAGTCGCATTAACACTTGATACAGCAAACAATAGAAGAATACAAAGAAATGCACTAACACGTTGGCCCATCACACACTCTCCTTCTTCAATCACCACTCTTCCCATTTTTCACACACCAAGCAGGCTGTGTGACTCTCTTACGTATAACAGTTTACCAGAAATAGGGTTGTGAAAGCAAAATTTTTTGTATTTTTGCGGGGCGGCGAGGGGTGATATATGATAACTCTTTTGTAAATAAGGAGTTAGGGAAGTAAAAAAAATTAGAAAAATGGCAAAAATTCTATTTTTCAGTGTTTTTTATGCGCGTTTTTTGAATAAGAAAGCGGTTTTTTATAGGCCCATAACATTTCAGAGGGAAATAGCTGTTATTTGGCGGGTTTTGTTACGGCGACAGCGAGGCGGTCGAGATTGGAGTAATCCTTCTCTATCTTTACAGCGCCAAAGTACCTTGCGGTGTTGAGAAGTTCACGAACCGCGTTTCCCTGCTCATTGCCGATTTCGAGCATAAGTGTCCCCGTGGGTTTCAAATGTCGGCTGGCATCAGCGATGATTTTTTTGATAATGTCCAGTCCATCCTGGCCTGCGGTCAGGGCGGACTTCGGTTCGAAATTTTTTACGTTTGGGGCTAACTTCTCGTAATCAGGTTCACTGACGTAAGGCGGGTTACACACAATCAGGTCGAATTTCGCTGGGCCGAGACCCGCGATGACCGGCTCGAATAAGTCGCCCTGCAAAAGTTTTATCCGGTTCATCAAGCCGTGTTTTGCGACATTTTTTTCGGCGATAGCCAAGGCGGTGTCTGAGATATCGGTAGCGACTATCCTGCAATTAGCGAAATTTCTCGCTATGGCGACTGCGACACAGCCGGAGCCAGTGCAAAGGTCGCAGACGAATTGTTCACCATTTCGCGTTCGCAAAAATTCAATTGCGCGTTCAACAAGTATTTCAGTTTCGGGGCGGGGGATGAGGCAATCCTTTGTGATTTCAAATTCGAGAGAGTAGAATTCTTTTTTGCCGGTGAGATACGCGATTGGCTCGTGTGTGCCCGCCCGTTTTACCAATTCGTGAAGCTGTAAGAGTTGTTCCTGTCCTACGACTTTGTTGAACTGGGTATATAACTCGATGCGTTTGACGCCAAGCGCATAGCATAACAGCCACTCTGCGCTCAATCTCGGAGAGTCAATGCTCTTGCCGGTGAAATACTCCGTGACCCAGCTCAGCAGTTTTTGGATTGTCCAGGATTCCATCGGCTTTTGGTTAAATGTAAACCTTGTCCATCATTCTTGGGAAGGGGATGCATTGGCGGATGTGCGATTCGCCGGTGAGCCAGGCGATGGTTCGTTCGACGCCGAGGCCAAAGCCGCCGTGGGGGACGGAGCCGTATTTTCGCAGGTCGAGATACCAGTCGTAATTTTCGCGTTTGAGGCCCATTTCGTCGATACGTTTGAGGAGCATATCGTGGTCGTCTTCCCTGACTGAGCCGCCGATTATTTCGCCGAAGCCCTTAGGGGCGAGCATATCGAAGTTCTGCACGACTTTGACATTATCGCGGTCGGTCTTCATATAAAACGCTTTGGCTTCTCTTGGGTAATGCGTTACGAAGACGGGCCTGTCATGCATCAGTGAGATGATTGTCTCATCCGAGCCGCCGAGGTCTTTACCCCATTGAAATTCAGCGGCGAGCTTGGCGTGTTTGGGGTTGTTTTCGATTTTGATGTTAATTTCATCGAGGTCGGCTCGCAGGGCAATCAATTCAGCGGCGTTTTTATCGCGTTTCCACTGCTTGATTTGGCCTGTCTGCTCGGTATCTAGTTCCGCGATTCGTTTTTCGATAGTTTCTTTTTGCTGTTTCAACTGTGTCAGTTGTTCAGCCATAAATTTGACGGTTTTTTCGCCCTTGAGGATTTCGACCGCCTGTGTGTAAGTAAGCCGATAGAAGGGGGGTTTGATATTTTCGAGGCCTGCGATATCAGCGCCGATGGTTTCAAGCTGGGGTTTATTATCCTGCAGGACGCGGGAGACGATACTGGAGACGAAATCTTCCGCGAGTTCCAATAGGCCGGGTAAATCGATAAACGCGACTTCGGGCTCGACCATCCAGAATTCGGTGAGGTGTCTGCGTGTCTTGCTTTTTTCGGCGCGGAAGGTGGGGCCAAAACAATAAACTTTGCCGAAGGCCGCGGCGGCACATTCGAGGTGCAATTGGCCGGTTTGTGTCAGGAACAATGGGCTGCCGAAGTAATCGACTTCGAAAAGGGATTGCTCTTCCTCGCCGGCCGCCGACATTAAAATCGGGGTATCGACGAGCGTGAAGCCATTATCGTTGAAGAACCTTCTGATGGCGTCGATGACCGTGTGGCGGATTTTGCCGATGCACCATTGTCTTTGCGAGCGAAGATGCAGATGCCGGTGTTTCAGGAGGAAATCGATGCCGTGTTCTTTTGGCGTGATTGGGTAATCGGTTGTGGGGTGAATGACCTCGGCGTTTGTAACAGCCAGCTCGAAACCGCCGACGCTGCGGTCTTCCTTTCGGACGAGGCCCGTTATTGTGAGCGATGATTCCTGGCCGAGGTGTTCGAGCTTATCGAATACGTCGTCGGGGATTTTGCCTTTTTCGACGACACACTGGCAAAGGCCTGAGCCGTCGCGCAGGATGATGAACTGCACCTTGCCGCTGGAACGCGCCTGATATACCCAGCCGGCTAATGTTACCTGCTGGCCCGTAAAATCTTTCAATTGGACTATAAGCGTTCTGTTATCGCTCATTATCAATTCCTTTTTCAATGGTCATATCAGGGAGTAGAATATACACCGCCGGACGCTAACAGAAAAGCACATATTTTAAGTTGCAGTTGACAAGATTACGAGATACTGGTATCCAATTCCGTATATGAAAACGCGAATGGCTTTTATAATAGGTGTGTTACTTCTGGCCGGGTGCTTAACTGCGCCGACTTACGGAGTACAAACGATTTCCGCCTCGGACAAGTGTTTCCGCTATGAGGGGCGATTTGATTTTGCCGATGCGAATTCGCCGGTTGTCGTCTGGCAAGCGAGCAGAATCAGTATCGATTTTGAGGGCGATACGCTCAAGTTGCTTTTTGACGGCGCAAAGAATCAAAACTTCTTCAATGCAAAGGTTGATAATTCGACTACGATTGTCGAGGTTAACGAAGGAATGGTGGCGAAGGGGACGACGCTTACGGGATTTGGTAAAGGGCGTCATCATCTTGTGCTATCCAAACGCAGCGAGGCCAACGCGGGTAGCGTGCATTTTAGAGGCATACAGATTGGCGAAGGCGCTAAGGTCTGGTCGTCTGCGCCGGTGGTGTATAAACTCAGGATGGAATTTATCGGCGATTCAAAGACCGTCGGGGCGTGCAATGAAGACGCAAACACCGACCAGTGGGATACGAGGCGAACGCACAATGGGATGCTGAGCTATGCGGCGATGGCAGCGGAGGCGTTCTCAGCGGACCATAGGAATATATCCGTCAGCGGGATGGGGATTATCACCGGCTACGTCGATGTGAAGGCGGGCGAAATGTGGAATCACATTTACCCGAACGCATCATCGGCAGTCGCTGACCTGAACGCGTGGAAGCCCGATGTTGTTTTTGTGAATTTAGGCGATAACGATGAATCGTTTACGCGTGGGCATAAACAGCCGTTCCCTGTGGATTTTAGTGATGGTTACGTTTCGCTTGTGCGGGCAATACGAGCCGCTTATCCGAGGGCGCATATTGTGCTGCTGCGGGGCGGTATGTATGGGGGAATGCACAGCGAATTTCTTAACCGGGCGTGGAAGGATATTGTTACTCAGCTTGAATCAGGCGACAAGAACATCAGTCATTTTATTTTCAAATACCAGGCGATGAACCACCCGCGAGTTGCTGAAGACCGCATATTGACCGATGAATTGGTTACCTGGCTCAAACAGCAGGATTTTATGAAGTCCTACAAGTAGCCCGGCTTACCGTATTGCCCTGTTATTGTTTACGGGGCATAATTATTCCGGCGACGATGTATGTTACCGTCAAGGGCACAAAGGCCGTCACGATGGTAAAAAAGACAATCGCCAGCCGAACTATAGTCGGGTCGATATCGTATGTCTCAGCTATTCCGCCGCAAACCCCGAAAATTTTCTTGTCTATATTTGAAAGGTAAAGTTTTTTCATATTGCTATTCCTTAATTTGAATTTTGATAACCACTTTTCGGACTTCGGTTGGGCCGGCTAATTGTCGGCAGGGTCCGCCTAAGGGCGAGACCTCGCTAATGGCGGGGAGGTGGGCGTCGTCGGGGAAAAGGATGCAGAAAAGGCCCGGTTCGAGTTTTACTTTTGTGATTTCCTTTGGCGTATTGAAAAAGGCGATATCCTTTTGGAGATTATATTCTTCCGCGGTTGTAAGGCCCTTTAATGGTGCGTAGCCGAGAATCTCAACGCCAGCCAGCAGGAACTGAATATCGATATATTTTCTGTGGGCTTCGAGATTTCCTTCGTTTAGCGGTTTAGTTGTATAACGCTGGATGGTGTAGTAGATTTTCTCGTCATCGACGGCGTATTTGCCGTCTTCTTTTTTGGCTAAGAATTTATCTCTGAGAACCTCAAACGCCTTGTCGAAGCCGGGGTTCAGGCCGATGTACAAACAGGTGTTGTCGATTCGGTCGAGAATCATTTTTACATATCCAGTTTATCGCGCAGGTAACTTCGCAACTGGTCGGTGGCGACGCGGATTTGCTCCATCGAGTCGCGCTGGCGAACGGTAACGGTCTGGTCCTGAGCGGTCTGGCCATCGACGGTAATACAGAATGGTGTCCCCGCCTCATCCTGTCTGCGATAACGTCTGCCGATTGCGCCTTTTTCGTCGTAAGCGCAGTTGAAACGTCCTTTGAGGTCGTTGAAGATATTGCGGGCGGTTTCAGGCATGCCGTCTTTATTGACTAACGGGAAGATGCCTGCTTTTGTCGGCGCGATAGCCGATGAGAACCGCAGGACGTTTCGCGTCTCGCCTCGAACTTCTTCTTCGTCGTAGGCGTCAACCAGAAACGCCAGTGTGCTCCTGTCCATTCCTGCGCTTGGCTCGATGACATAAGGAATATACCGGGCCTTCTTTTCGTCGTCGAAATATGACAAAGGCCCTTTGAGATAATCCTCGGCTTCTTCCTTGAGTTTTATCTTCGACAGGTCGCCCTTGGTTTCATACCAGGAGTTAAGCGTTCGCATACCGCGCTGGTGCTGGCGGAGGTCATAATCGGTGCGGTTGGCGATGCCTTCAAGCTCCTGCCAGTCGCCTGAGCCGAACGGGAATTTGTATTCGACATCGACGCAGCTCTTGGCATAATGGGCGAGTTCGTCTTTTTCGTGTTCGCGGAAACGAAGGTTGTCTTTTTTGATGCCGAGGTTCAAATACCAGTTGAATCGCTGTTCTTTCCAGTGCTCGAACCATTTGTCATCGGTTCCCGGCTCGCAGAAAAATTCCAGTTCGGCCTGCTCGAATTCGCGTGTCCTGAAAATGAACGCCTTGGTCGTAACTTCATTGCGGAAACTCTTCCCGATTTGGGCGATGCCGAAGGGTATTTTGACTCTTGTGGTATCGAGGACGTTTCTGAAATTGGCGAAGATACCCTGGGCGGTTTCAGGACGCAGGTAAAGCGTCATCGAATCCTCGACGTTTGCGCCCATCTGGGTCTCGAACATAAGCTTAAAAGGCATCGGTTCCGTGAAATTGCCAACAGCCCCGCAAGATGGGCATACCTTTTTGCTCAAGTCCTGTTTTTTGCCGGGGGCAATCGCGACATGCTCGGTATGTTCCTGTGCTGAATCGTTTGCTTTGTCTTTCAAATGGTCAACGCGTGTTCTTGTGTTGCACTTTTTGCATTCAGCGATGAGGTCGGCAAAGTGGTCGGCGTGGCCCGAGGCCTTCCAGACAAGGGGGTGCATAAGGATACTGCAATCGAGGCCGACGACGTCGTCACGCATCTGGACGACGTTTTTCCACCAGGCCTTCTTGACGTTATTTTTCAGTTCAACGCCTAATGGGCCGTAGTCGTAGCAACTCGCAAGCCCGCCGTAGATTTCGCTCGATTGAAATATGAACCCGCGTCTTTTGCACAGTGATACTATGTCGTCCAGTTTTGTCAGCTTCGCCATAATGTCCTCAGTTACTTGTCCGCCTATGGCGGATTCAAATATTTTCAAAAACACACGAAATGAAGATTATACAATAGAACCGTCTGATTGCAAAGCCCAGCAACAGTGCCGCCGGCGGCGATATTGTGTTTCAGGGCGAAACAAACTCTATTTTTTCGAAGGGTATCCGGCCGGATTTGACTTCGCAGAACGGTTTACCGTCTTTTACGCCGACTGTGCCGTAACCTGTGGCGGTGGAAATAAATGTTCTGAAATCGCCTTTCACGGCGGGTTTAAGATATAGGATTTTTTCTATTGCGTCGTATCTTGCGCCGCCAAGCGACTGCAAAAGGGCGTATGACGACATTGCGCGGGCGTACCAGTGGCCGCATTCATATTCGTCGAAGGGATTTCGCACCCTGCCGTCGTACCGGTCACGTGCCGTGCGGACAATCTGCAGGCCCTCATCGATAAAACCGTTTGTAATAAGATGTGAGGCAACCTGATATTCGATGCCGGTCCAGACCTCGTTGCTGTATGGGAAGGGCAAACTGGGTTCATCGCCTTTTGGCCAGGAACAAAGCAGCAATCCGCCTTCATCGCCCAGCGCGTAGCCGGGCCTCTGGGGATTTACGTGTTCCGACAGGTCTTTTTTGAAATTGTATTTATAAACACTTTTCAAATGACTTGTGACTTTGCCTTCGTCAAGGATGCTGCCGACGCCGCTGATTTGCGCAAGCCACGCCCCGAGGACGCCATCCGAAAGACACCCTTTGCCATACTGATATTTAGGTCCTTCCTTTTTCAATATCTCAATCGCATCCGGGGCGTACCCGCCGTCGAGGGTCTGCGCTGTTATCGGATTTTTTGCTCGGAGGTCTTTCCACTGGACCTGTTGATAAAAGTATTCACCGTTATATAGCCGGTCATCGAGGTATTTTTGTCCCTTGTCGAGCAATTCTTGGTAGAGCGGTTCATTGTCGATCAGGGCCTTGCCCATCAGCGTCATAGCTCTTAAAGCCCCGATATAAAAGCTGCTGCACATTGGGTCTGGTCCCCAGAACTCGATGTCATAAGTATTGTGATGCGGCTCAGACAGAACGCCGTTGTGATTGGGGTCCCAGGTGGCAATGCAATAGTCCATGCTCGCCTTGACCTGGGGCCACAATTTCCGCAGCCAGTCAGAATCGCCGCTTATGCGCCAGTCACGGTAAACCTTGATAACACCTCCCAACTGGCCATCCGCCGCAGCGTGGAAGCCGTGCGTTGTTGGTCGAATGGGCAATGAACAGCGAAAGGTCTGATGTCCCTTTTCGTTCTGGCAGACGCAAAACTCCGTTTCGCGGAAAGTGCGTTCGAGCTGGGGAAACAGGTTCGGTATCGCCTGCGCATAGTTCCAAACGTGGGTACATGAGCCGGGGCAGCAGCCGGCATTATCAAAGCAGCCCTCCCAGGCCCAGAGCCGGCCGTCTGTCTGCCTGAGAACGGTAGGGGATTTCAGTATTGTTAGGTTTGCCGCGACCGCCTCAGTTACTTCGTCGGGCAGCGTTGTGTCGTAAAAACAATCGCTGAACTGCTTTGTTTTTTCGCGAAGTTTCGTATAGTTTGCCCGCCAATAGTTCGTGATATTTTCGATGTCCGCGAATTTCGCCGAATACCATGGGTGATACGTTGTCGGCTGATTGTTCGAGTCTTCGGTATTTTTGCCCGTGTCGGAACCGTTCCTGAGGTTGCTTACCGGGGCGAACCAGCAGAGAAGAATCGTGACGGTTTTTTCTTTTCCCGGGTTCAGGTTTACAGGCACAAAAATTGTTGCGCCTGGGCTTGTTGCGCCGCCGGATAGGGCCGGCTTATCATAGCATTTGCCCTGTTCGATATCCTTCCACGCCATAGTCAGCGGGTCAAACCAGCCGCCGCGAAACCAGGCGCAGTTGATATTGGCATCTGGATTGAGAGAAATCGCCGCGAATGCCGCCTCATCCCAGGGTTTGCTTTTGGCGTCTTTTTTTGTGGCGAGGACAAAACCATTTTCAGTTCCTGTAACTTTGCCCGGTTTTTCATCTGTTGCCAGGAAATTGTGGGCATTAAAAGAGTAAACCGCCTCAACGGGTTTGTCGGTTGGATTTGTGAAGCGATATTCTAATGCCGCGACGGGCAGTGACGAATCATTCGGCTCAGGCGGAGTAAAGGGACTCCAGCCGGTAATCTCAATCTTTAGCGGTATCTTCGGGTCTTCGAGACATACAACGGCAAACGGGAAGCGGGCTTTGAAGGTTGCCTTAGCGAATCGCGGGAGTCCGTATGTTCTGCCCGACAGGCCATTGCCTGCTCCGTTGTAATTAGTGGCATCAGGACCGGGGCCGAATATTTTCCATTTCGACACGGGGCCTTCGAGTACTCGGGCGACGTTTTTGTTACCCTTGACGCATATTGCCGAAAACACGGTTGGCTCGCTGAATATCTCCGGCTTGTTTCTCAACGAGAAATTACTCAGCGTACCCGTTCCCTCGATGCAAATCATTCCTGCGCCTATCCCGCCCATTGGGAAGGCAACGTGATTGAGGTACTCTCCGCTGTAAACGTCATTGTACTTTCGCTGTTCGGCGGACACGCTGCCTGCTAAACTGAGTGCCAGGACCGCTGTAATCAGCAACATGGTCATTTGCGATTTCATTTTCTGCTCTCCTTAAAGCAACTCATTTTGCGGGTTTTCCAATCTTTAATGCTTCGCCGCCCATCGGCAGTTTTAGGGATGCTTCCCAATTCGCTTTTCCGGCTTCGAGTGAGCGGGCGAAGCCATATTCGATTTCACCGGATTTGTAATACAGTTTTTTGCCGGCGTATTTGTCATTCGCGTCGTATTTGCCAATTACCGTCGCGGGATACCAGTGAAAGGGGAACCTGTGGTCTTTTACGCCGGGGGTGATATCGCCAATATCGACGTTATGAGCATGGGCAAGCCGGCAATAGGTAACATCAAGCGTAATATCCTGTGTCATGTACTGTTCGGCCCAGTAAATTCTGTTTGGTTCCGCGGGGATATCTCCAAGTGAGTTTGCATCCCAGCCCAGCGGGACATAAGCATCGAGAAACGTCAGATGTATGCTCGCGTTTGTCTGTTTGGCTATGATTTTCGCTGCTTCGCTTATTGCCCATGAGCCCGCGGAGTGTCCTATCAAATGAACATGCTGCGGGTTCTTTGATAATTTGAGAATCTGTTCCGCCAGCATTTTGCCAGCTGTATCGCGGGCATACTCGGCCGCGTCCCTTGGGTTGACGACCATTGCCTCGTGATGCCAGTCAAACCAGCCGCAGAGCCATTCGTTTGAATCGACCTTGTTCCTGAATGCCATCGCCAACTCGCCAGGCCAGGGTTCCCGTTCAATCCAGCCGTGCGTCGCGATGACAATTTTTAATCCGTCGGTCCGGGGCAGATTTACTTCGTTGGCTTTAACTATCTGGTGATTCGGCTCACCAACCGCAACGTATAGTGTGGGCTTATCCTGCGGTTTATTGTCGGCAGAGGCAATTGCGGTTATGGCCGTCAAAAACAGTGCGATTACACATATATTTTTGTTTAGCTTCAGGGGCATAATTTCTACTGTTATCCTATGCGTAGCCGGATGAATTGCAAGAGTGGTCTTTGACACAGCGAATACGCTCGGCTAAACTAAATCTCACTATGAAAACAGACGTTTGTGTAATAGGTGCCGGGCCGGCGGGGTTGATGTCGGCGATTTTCGCTGCGCAGACAGGCAAGCAGGTTGTTGTGATAGAGAAAAACGCGACCGCGGGGCAAAAACTCCTTTTGACGGGCGGCGGGCGGTGCAATATCACGCACATGGGTACAGTCGATGATTTTGTTTGGGCGTATGGCAAATCGGGGAGGTTTCTTCGGTATTGTCTGCACGAATTTTCGCCTGACGCGACGCGTGATTTTTTCGGCCAGATTCGTATCGCGACCAAAGTTGATGAAGATGGCTGTGTGTTCCCGGTAAGCGAAAGCGCAAGTAATGTTCAATATGCATTGCTGAGCCAGTGCAAAAAACTCGGCGTGCAGTTTGTCTTTGGCGGGGGGGTTGAAGGCATCAAAAAACACGGCACTGAATTTATTATTTCAGCCGGTAAAGAGGTTTTGACGGTTCATAAAGTGATTATCGCCACGGGCGGGGCGAGTTACCCCGCTACCGGCTCGACAGGCGACGGCTACAAATTAGCAAAATCGCTTGGCCATACAATCATTGAACCACGACCGGCCCTTGTGCCGCTTATTACGAGCGAGAAATGGTGCGCTGAACTGGCAGGAATCTCGCGCGATAACGTAACGATATCCGCGATGATTGACAAAAAAAAGACCAGTGTCAGCGGGCCGATGATTTTTACCTACGATGGCATAGGCGGGCCGGCTGTTCTTGATTTAAGCCGATTACTTGCCGATTATTTGCCTGCCAAAAAGCCAATCGAAGTTTTTATCGATGTTGTCCCGGCGATGAATGAGGCCGAACTCGAAAAATATCTGATGGGGCAGCTCTCGCAATACTCCAAAAAAATCATCGCAAACGTTCTTTTCGAACTTGTTCCCAAAAAACTTGGTGGGCTTATATGCACTTTAGCGGGAATCACCGAAACAACCGCGAGCCAGTTGAAAAAAGAGCAGCGAAGAAAAGTAATTCAGTTGTTGAAGAAGCTGCCGTTATCAATTGAAGCCACAGGAAATATCGAGGTGGCGACGATTACCCGCGGCGGCGTCAGCACCGCGGAAATTGACCCTAAAACTATGCAATCCAAAATTTGCCCAGGCTTATTCTTTGCTGGAGAGACAATCGATGTTGACGGCCCCTGCGGCGGGTATAATCTTCAAATTGCATGGTCAACGGGCGTGTTAGCTGGCAAATTGGTTGTGAAGCAATGATATTTAAGCTTAGCCGGGTTTCATATCATCCTTGATGTGATTGAGCAGGTTTATTGCTTCGATGGGCGTCAAATTATTCACATCGACGGAGGCGAGTTTGTCGAGGACGCTCTTGTGTTTCTGGACGAAGAGTGTGTCGGCATCGGGTTCTTTGGTTTTGTTTTTGGCAAGGTGTGAGCCGGCGGCCTCTTTCTGGAACGTGGTTTCGAGTTCGGCCAAAATTTCCTTTGAACGTTCGAGAATTGGTTTTGGGATGCCTGCTAATTTAGCGACGTGAATGCCGTAGGATTTGTCGGTGCCGCCGGGCAAAATTTTGTGAAGGAAAACCACCTCGTCCATCCATTCACGTACAGCCACGTTACAATTTTTGATATTGGCAAATAATTCCGAGAGTTCGGTTAATTCGTGATAGTGCGTGGCGAAAAGGGTTCGGCATTTGATTTTGTTGGCGATGTGTTCTGTAATCGCCCATGCAAGCGCCAGGCCATCGTAGGTGCTTGTGCCTCTGCCGACTTCATCGAGAATGACAAGTGATTTTGAGGTGGCGTTATTGATTATGTTCGCGGTCTCTGTCATTTCGACCATAAAGGTTGATTGTTCCCGGATTAGCTCGTCGGATGCGCCGACGCGGGTGAATATGCGGTCAACAAGGCCGATGGTCGCTTCTTTGGCGGGGATAAACGAGCCGGCCTGAGCCATAAGGACGAGCAGGGCGGTTTGTCTTATGTAGGTGCTTTTGCCGCTCATATTGGGGCCTGTGATTATCATCACGTCGCCTGATTTATTGCCGAGCGAGATATCGTTGGGGACAAATTCCGCACCAAGCATTTCAGCGAGAACCGGATGTTTGCCATCCTGTATGAGAAGGTCGTTATCGGTTGTCAATCTGGGCCTGATGTAGCCGCGGCGATTGGCGATATGGGCAAGGCAGGCGAGGCAGTCGCATTGTGCGATTGTGTCCGCCAGTTCCTGAAGCCGGGGGATATATTGAGCCGATTGAATTCGCACTTCTTCGAAAAGTTTTTGCTCGAGGGCGAGGGCTTTTTCTTCTGCGCCAAGGGCGCGGGTCTCATATTTTTTCAATTCATCGGTGATATATCTTTCGGCGTTGGTGATTGTCTGCTTGCGGACGTAATCGGCGGGGACCTTGTCGGCGTTTGACCTGCTGATTTCGATATAGTAGCCGAAGACCTGATTGAAGCCAACCTTTAGCTTGTCGATTCCGGTGCGTTCGATTTGCTGTTTCTGATATTGTTGCAGCCATGTTTGGCCATCGCGTGAGATTGAGCGCAGTTCGTCGAGTTCCTTATTGAAGCCGGCGCGTATGACGCCGCTGTCGGTCAGTCGCAGCGGGCAATTCGGCTCGATTGCGGAATCCAGCAAATCGGCCAGTTCATCCATACTGTCGCATCGGCCCGCCAAATCGCGGAGCAGTTTGGTGCTGAATTGCCCTAATGTTTCCCGCAGTTTAGGTATTTGTCGCAAGGTGCGGGCTAACGCAACGAGGTCTCTCGGCAATGCCCTGCCGGTGGCGATGCGTGCGGCGATTCGCTCCGGGTCTGCGATGTCGCCGAGCAATTTGCGGACTTCAATCAGCCGGTTATCGCTGTCTTTCAATTCGGCAACGGCGTCTTGGCGTAACTCAATAGCCGACAACTCACACAACGGTCTGCAAAGCCAGTTGCGAAACATCCTGCCACCCATTGGCGTAAGCGTCGAATCGAGGCAGTCGAGCAATGTCCCTTTCGTGCTTTCGGTGCGAATTGTTCGCAGGACCTCCAAACTTTGCAGCGACGTGTAATCGATGTGCAGAAATTTCTTCCGGCTGATTTTCTTGATGCTTGAGATATGCGCCAGCGCGGTTTTTTGTGTTTCATTGAGATACTCGATTAACGCGCCGGCGGGGGGGATGACCGCGCCGTCGGTGTCGTGGATTCCGAAACCTTCGAGTGTGGCGGTTCCGAAGTGTTTTAGCAGCCGTTGTTTTGCCTGATAGGGGTCGAAATACCAGCTTGGCCGCTGTGTGATCGTCGCGCCGGTCAGTTCACTGATGCCTTTGGCGAGTTTTTTCGCCTGTGCCTCGAATAATTCCCCTCGTCTGTCGGGCAGCAGGCACTCGGCAGGGGACAATCGCACGATTTCATCTAACAGTTCGTCTTCGCCGAGCTGCTGGGCGAAAAAATGGCCCGTCGAGATATCGACCCAGCTTAAGGACGACGCCGAATTTGTCTGCCAGACCGCAGCTAAAAAATTATCCTGTTTTGCCTCCAGCAAAATATCATCTGTCAATGTCCCCGGTGTAACAACTCGAACCACGTCGCGTTTGACTAAGCCCTTTGCAGTTTTCGGGTCTTCGATTTGTTCGCAGACGGCGACTTTGTAACCCGCCTGGAGCATTTTTCTCAAGTAACCATCGACAGCGTGCCAGGGGACGCCCGCAAGCGGGACGGGGTTATCGCTGCCTTTGTCTCTGCTGGTTAACGTCAGCCCCAGGACTTTCGAGCAGGTTTTGGCGTCCTCGTAGAAGGTTTCGTAAAAGTCGCCCATCCGGAAAAAGAGTATGCAGTCCGGGTACTTCTGCTTGAACTGATGAAACTGCCTCATCGCCGGCGTCAAATTGTCGCTGCCCGTGGTCATATCGGCTGATTATACATTCAGCGGGCCGGATAACAACTCTGTGATGAGCGTGTGAGCAGCGTCTTTAGATTTGACCGTGGATAGTTGAGTCAAAAGTTGTTCCTGGCGGTGGGTGAAGCAAACCGGCTGATTCGGGTCAAAGTTTTCAACCCCGGCCAATCGCTGAATCTCGTCACAAAGGTAGTCGATTCCCGAGCCGAGTTTTGCGCTGATACTGACTGCGTTTGGCATATTGCCTGTTTCGAATAGGCAGGACAGGTTCCCGCTACGCTGCGAAACGAAGGGCAGGTCTGATTTGTTAAGGACGGCCAGGATTTTTTTATTGGCTAATATATTTGTGAAGGATTTATTGATTTGGTTGACCGGTTCGCTGTTGTCCAAAACCAGCAAAACAATATCCGCCTGATTTATTAGTTCTGTGGCTGTCTGCTGAGCCGCTTTTTCGATGTCGGACGCGATTTTCTCATCCAGACCCGCAGTATCAATCAGTTCAATGGCTAATGAGCCAATTTGACAATTTGCTGATACCCAGTCGCGGGTTGTGCCTTTTATATCTGCTACAATTGCTTTTTGTCTGCCACAAAGTTGATTCAGCAGCGTGCTTTTGCCCGTGTTTGGCGGGCCTGCGAAGACTATCCGGCAGCCGGAAATGATAAATTTGGCGATTTTACTTTTGTCGATAATTTTTTGTGCTTCAGCAGCGATTTTTTCCGGCGGGTTTTGCAACCAGTTTTTTGCCGAGGCCGCAAGGCCTGAATCGATTTGGTTCAGGATTATCTGTGTGCCCTGGATTGTTTTTGCCTTTGGCAGGGTTAATTTTGCTTCGATAACGATTGTGCCGAGCGATTTGTCTTTTGCAAGAAGTTGTTCAGCGGTTAATAATTCGACTCCCTGTAGCCGGAGTAATTGCATAAGCTGTTCGACGATTAGCGGATTGCCGTGGCAGTTTATGGCGTATGCATTGTTGCCTTCACAGCCAATTGTTACCTGGTCAATTGTTTTATCGTCCGCTTTGATTATGCCTAATAAGATTTTGCCTGTTGAAAATTCCGCCGGTTTTGGGCCTTGAGGAGTGAATATTCGCTTCAGGATGTCCGCCGCCGAATCGCCATAAAGCTGTATCGTGGCGATAGCCCCTGTTCCCTTGCCGGTCATTACCGCTGCGAAGACAGACATAGGAGAATTATTTACTCCTTCGATTCGATATATTTCTTGTAGGCCAGCGCTATGCCTTTGATGACTAAGTTTGGCACGTAGTTATCAACGAACTCACAGTCATCTTTAATGAGATTTGCTCCTGAGCCGGTGATGATGGTTTGCGGCCAGGCGCCCAGTGTCTCCGCATATCGCCTGACTATCTCCTGCAATGCGCTGACAGCCGAATAATACAGGCCGGCGTTAATCGCATCGGGGGTGGTTTTCCCGAATGGCCATTTCGGCTTTTTGACCGTAACCTGGGGCAGTTGGGCCGTATGGTTATGCAGGGCGTTTGCGCTCATTTCAAAACCGGGGAAGATTACCCCGCCGCAGAAAACGCCGCGGTCATCTACGAGGTCGATTGTTACGGCCGTGCCGAAATCCGCGACAGCTACCGCCTGTTCAACGACCGCGTATGCAGCCGATGCCGCCAGAACACGGTCTGTCCCCACCGTTTCCGGCTCGGTTACAGAAAGCTCCATCGGAAACGGGACGTCTTTACCCACCAGCAGGATGTTTTCGCCGAGGGTTTCTTTTGCTATATCGCGCACACGCTTTGTCCAGTCGGGCTTTACAGAGCTGATGACGATTACGCCGTCGCGTTTGCCCTCTTTTGAGCGTTTCGCGACAGGTATCATTTCCCAGGTCGATTTGAGCAGTTCAGTCAGTTCCGCCGTTGCATCGCCCGGCAGCGACTTTACGAACTTTTCTTCGCTATCGAGAAACAGCCCAACGCCAATATTGGTATTGCCTATGTCTATGGCTACAAGGTTCATTACGTGCTTGTCCCTTTAACTTTTGTCTGCTTTACTTTTTTCCAGAGCAGTTCGCATAAATCCTTTATCCCGTCGCCCGTAACGGCTGAAATCGGGTAAATGCGATGGCTTAATTGCTTTCGCAGTTTTTTTATCACTGCCCCTTTCGGGTCGAGGTCGATTTTATTGGCGACGATGATTTCTTTTTTGTCCGCCAGCGTCTTGCTGTATTGCTCAAGCTCTTTGCGAATTTGACGATAATTTTTCGCCGGGTCGGAGCCGTCGGGAGGCATTATATCGAGGATGTGGATGATAATGCGGGTCCTTTCGATGTGCCGCAGAAATTCGAAGCCCAGGCCCGTTCCTTCGTGGGCGCCTTCGATAAGGCCTGGTAAGTCCGCCATCACCAATCGACGTTCGCCGGTCAATTTCACGATGCCGAGGACCGGCTCAAGCGTGGTGAACGGGTAAGAGGCGATTTTGGGTCTTGCCGCCGAGCAGCGGGAAATGAGGGTGCTTTTGCCCGCGTTGGGCATACCGACCAGGCCGACGTCTGCTATGAGTTTTAGTTCCAGCCGGAGATTCCTTTCCTGGCCGGGAACGCCTTGTTCAGCGAACCTTGGCGCCTGGTAAATCGACGTCGCGAATCGACTGTTGCCTTTGCCGCCTTTGCCGCCCTGACAAAGGCATACCTTCATACCGACTTCGTCGAGGTCTTTAAGCAGCAGGTCTAAGTCGGCGTCATAAATTTGAGTTCCGGGCGGGACGTGGATTACCAGGTCATCGCCGTTGAGCCCGCTCTTGTTTTTTCCAGAGCCGGGTTTCCCATTTACCGCCTGCCAGTTGTGTTTGCCCGCGAAGTCCAGGAGCGTATCGAGATTCGGGTCCGCTATGAAAATGAGGTCGCCGCCTTTGCCGCCGTCGCCGCCGTCGGGGCCGCCTTTGGGGACGTATTTTTCGCGCCGGAAGCTCACACAGCCGTTGCCTCCGTCGCCCGCCTTTACCCGTATTTTCGCTTCATCTACAAACATTCACCGCGTCTCGATATAAAAAAAGGATGGTACGAATACCATCCTCTTATTATTAAGCTTTTTATTCTGTTTATACGATGTTGACTTTTCGGCCAGAGAACTGGACCTTGCCGTCGCTGACTGCGAAAAGGGTGAAGTCCCTGCCCATCTGGACGTTTTTGCCGGCGAAAAATTTGGTTCCGCACTGCCTAACGATGATACTGCCTGCCTTGGCGATTTCACCGGCATACAGCTTAACGCTCCTGTATTTCGGATTGCTGTCTCTGCCGTTTCTTGTTGACCCTTGTCCCTTTTTATGTGCCATAGGTTTTGCCTCTTTATATCTGCTGTTCTAAACTTCGATTTTACCCAAAACCAGCATTTTAACAACGGCAGGACTGATTGTCCAATAGTTTTTTTGCAAAAAACTGTGGTTTTTATTGTTCGGCTTCGAGGATAGCCTTCATTTGCGGCAGTGAAATCATTCCTTCGGTCGCCAGCTTGATTTTGCCGTCGGGAGCGATAAAGAAAGTGGACGGGATACTGTTTATAAAATTGTAAGGTCTGGGCATAGTCGCCTCGTCGGTTGAAGTAACGGGATAGTTGATAACCGGGTTTGCGGTGACGAACTTTCTGACCGCCTCGGTAGTGTTCTTCGGGTCGATATACGATATGGCCAGCATTACCAGTTTGTCTTCGCCGATTTGCTTTCTCAACTCAATGAGATGCGGGATTTCCGCAATGCACGGCGGGCACCAGGTCGCCCAGAAAGTGAGCATTACGTTTTTGCCCCTGTATTCGCTGAGTGTATGTTTTTTGCCGTTGAGGTCGGTAACCGTAAAATCAGGTGCCTCTTTTCCATACCAGTTGGTAAAAGCCGGCCCCCAGCCTCTCCTGCGGTCGATTATGTCGCTGATGGTTAGTTTTGGGGGGACGATTACGACGGGGTTAACTGTAGTATTTGGTTCCGCTGTTTGCTGTTGCGCGTTTTGATTTGAGTCTTTTACTGGGACCTGTTGCGGTTCCTTTTTACAGCCCGCCATTACGCCGAGAGTTAATACGGCCACACCAAACCAAATCGCAAGTATTGTTCTGCTATAAGTCATATTGGAATTATACATTCCAACGCCTGGATTTACAGCGAAAATTTGTCCTTCGGATGATGTTTGCCTTTGCCGGAGGGGACTACTATAATACCTGTCAGTTGGTTTTTGTAACCGAAGATTGAAAAGACAATGTAAGGAGTCGTAAGATGAATTATGTTTGCAAAAGGCATAGTGTCTTTGCGCTGGTTATAGTGCTGATTTTGGCCGGTGTTTTGTCGGCAGATGTCAGGCTGCCTTCCATCATAAGCGATAGTGTGGTTTTGCAGCAGGGAAAATCTGTGCCGATTTGGGGCTGGGCGGACCCCTGTGAGACGGTTACGGTTACGGGAAGCTGGGGAAGCGGCAAATGGGAGACAACAGCCGACCAGGATGGCAAGTGGAAGGTCAAGATTGATTCCGGCAAGGCGGGCGGTCCTTATGAAATGACTGTATCAGGCAAGAATACTGTAACAGTGAAGAATATTCTTGTAGGCGAGGTGTGGGTCTGTTCAGGCCAGTCGAATATGGAATTTACGGTTAAGCAGGCGAATAATTCCGCACAGGAAATTGCCGATGCCAACAATTACCCACAGATTAGGAGTTTCAATGTCGGTCGCAAGGTGATTTATACGCCTATGTATAATTGCAGCGGCAAGTGGCAGGTATGCAGCGCACAAACGGCAGGGAGCTTTACAGCGGTCGGGTATTTCTTCGGCCGGGAGCTTAATAAACAGCTTAATGTGCCGGTAGGTCTGATTCATACATCGTGGGGCGGGACGCCGGCTGAGTCGTGGATGAGCAAAGAATATCTTGAAAACGACCCAAACTTTCAGCCGATTCTGAAACGCTTCGAAGAAGTATCCGCCAATTATCCTGAATTGAAAAAGAAGTATCAGGAGGAGAGGCAGAAATATGACTCAGTAGCTCCGAAATCAAGGGCCGAGGGCAAACCGTTACCCCCAAGGCCGGAGGAGCCGATAGGGCCGGGACATCAGTACTCGCCGACGGGGCTTTTTAACGGGATGATTGTCCCTATTCTTCCTTACGGCATACGCGGGGCGATTTGGTATCAGGGCGAATCGAACGCCGGGCGGGCATATCAGTATCGCACGCTGTTCCCGGCGATGATTAAAAACTGGCGGGACGCGTGGGGCCAGGGCGATTTCCCGTTCCTGTTTGTTCAGTTGGCGAACTATATGGAACCGGAGCCCCAGCCGGTCGAGAGTGACTGGGCTGAATTGCGAGAGGCACAATTGATGACGCTTTCGGTGCCGAATACAGGGATGGCGGTTGCGATAGATATAGGCGAGCCGGATATTCACCCCAAGAACAAGCAGGACGTTGGCAAGCGTCTGGCGCTATGGGCTTTGGCAAAGACATACGGCAAAAATATAGTTTACTCAGGCCCGATATACAAATCGATGAAGGTCGATGGTAATAAGGCCATCCTTACTTTTGACAATGTTGGCGGCGGGCTGATGGCTAAAGGCGATTCGCTGAAGGGCTTTGCGATAGCCGGAGCGGACAGGAAGTTCGTCTGGGCCGATGCGAATATTGAAGGCAACACGGTCGTTGTAAGTTCCGATAAAGTCAGTGTGCCGGTCGCGGTACGTTACGCCTGGGAGAAAAACCCGGTATGTAACCTTTACAACAAGGAAGGTTTGCCCGCGACTCCGTTCAGGACCGACACTTGGCCTGGTATTACAGACGGTCGACGTTAACCGAAGCAGTTGCTGCCCAGATAAACATAAAGGGCGTGTTTGTGCCATATACGATTTTTCTGGTCGGCGTGCCGCCAGCGCCGCAATACGATGATTAAGGGAAATTCATTCCCGAAAACCAGCCGGCTTCTCGTAAACAGTCAGTTCCGGACTGTTATGGCCAAGCGATTGTCCGCTCGGGACGAGTTGCTTGTGCTATACGCCTGCGAAAGCGGTCTCGATTACCCTCGTATAGGCATATCCATAGGCAAATCCTGCGGGAACGCAGTCATTCGCAACCGGCTTAAACGGCTGTTACGCGAGGCGTTCAGGCAAAATAAGCATCTTGTCACCCCCGGTTTTGATTTCGTGGTCTCGATGTCGCCCCAGTGGGTCAGGCAAACCCGCGGAAGAAAAGATGCAAAGACCGTTGTAGGGGCGATAAAGCTTGCGCAAATCCGCGATTCCTTCCTTAAATTAGCGGCCCAACTGACCTCCGGAAGGGCTTAATTTGTAATCTTTGGCCCCTTTGGTGCCGATAAATGCTTATGTGAGCAGAGTTTGCCCATTGGGTTCTAAAACCGGGTTAATTACGATTGGAGCGGCGGCGAAGAAGGCAGGCATATCGCGCCAGTCCCTGCAGTATTACATTATGCTGGGATTGCTCGAAGCGACCAAAATCACTAACACCGGCAGACGATTGTTTGACCAGAAAAGTATTGAGCGGGTCAAACTTGTAAAAAAGCTCAATAAAAGCGGCTATCCTCTGCGGGCGATACGTGAGTTGTTCCTTGAGGGCCGGACTCGTCTCGGCGAAGGCGCAACAGGTGGCAAAAAATGAGTTGAGACGCCGAGCCGTAACAGGGCTGATTTGAAAGGAAGCAGGCGGTGAGCGATTACGAAACAATGCAGCGAAGACGCAGTATGGCCGTCGGGGTCTTTGTCATCGTGGCGGTCATAGCGTTCTTCTGGATGATATTCAAATTCGGCGACCTGCCTGTTCTTGTCAGCGAGATGAAGTCATACGAGGTTAAAATTCAGTTCCCCAGCGCACCAGGCGTCCAAAAGGACACCCCGGTCCGATTCTGCGGCTACCAGATAGGCACGGTAACAGATGTCAAACCGCCGAATATTCTTCAGGACAAAAACACGAAACAATGGTATCATCAGACGCTGGTAATCATAAGCATCGAAAATCGGTTTAAGGATATCCCGGACATCGTAGATGCCAAACTGATGACGCGAGGTCTCGGCTCAAGCTATATCGAGCTGAGTATTCCGCCCGTGAACGTTCGTGAAGGGAAGTTTCTCGTTGAGGGCAGTTTGCTTCAGGGTTCCAGCGGAGTAACAAGCGAGTTTTTCCCGGCGGAAACCCAGAAAAAACTGGATGAGCTGATTACGGGCATATCCGCGTTTGTCAAAAACAGCAACGATGTCATCGGCGACGCCGAAAACAAAGCCAACCTTAAGGCCGCTTTAACTAACCTCGCTGATGCCAGTCAGCAGGCGGGCGATGCTATACGTCAGCTTAAAGAAGCGGCTGCGACGGGCAAGACAATGCTCCAGAACGCCGACACCAGGACCGCCCAGCTTACCACGTCCCTTATCACAACCAGCGATAAGCTTGGCGAGGTAATGACCAATCTCGACAGCATTCTCACCAAGGTAAACGACGGCGAAGGCACGGCAGGCAAATTAGTGAACGATGGCCGGCTTTATGAGCAACTGCTTGAAGACAGCAAACAGCTTCATTTAGTTCTGCAGGACCTCAAGAGCTTTGTGGCCGAATCGAAAGAAAAAGGTATCCCCCTTAAGCTTAAGTAAGCTTGTCTTCCAGGCCATAAAAAGTTATGATTCCACGAATTATAATCGTGGAAGGTGCGCGCAAATGACTAAAAGTTCAGTAATTCGTGCAACATCGGAAGACAAAAAAGCCGTAGGCGAAATTCTCGAACTGGCAAAGAAAGCGAATATCGATATCGCCGGTGGCAGAGTAAGAAGAACGTCGTCCCGGTTTTGCCTCGGCGTTGAGCACGGCGATTACAACGGGACCGAGCTTTTCGGCGTGGGTACCGACCGCTTTATCTGGATGGCCTATAAGCCGGTTGATACCGCCCGGATGCGGCTTTACAGTGGTAACTTTCCCGGCGACGGAGTGGTTGAATTTGAGCTGGGTAAAATCCCTGAGCCGAAATCACCGCAAACAGCCGACACATGGGCACGCTTTGCTTATGGCGTCGATTTTGTCCTTCGCCGGGCCGGCTACAATCTCAAATGCGGGATAAACGCGGTAATCTACGGCAATATACCAGGCGGCGGAATGTCTCGCTCAGCGTCGCTGACTCTGAATCTTATACTGTCGGTTCTGGACGCCAATAACATAGAGGAACCAGACAAGCTCAAGATAGTCGATTTGGCACAAGCCGTCGAAAATGATTACATCGGTTCACCCTGTGGCAAATTAGACCAGATTATGATACTCTTTGCCCGCGAGGGGTTCGGCACCTACTACAATCCCAAAAATAGGTCGGTCGAATATGTCCCCTTAGGTAAACGCGCAGCCGATTTTTCCATCGTCGTTATGGATACCGGCACCGTCAGACCCGGACTGGAAAAATCAACCTATAAAACAAGAAGGGCTGAGTGCGAACAATTAGTTTCAATACTTCAGAAGAATGGCTATAAAATTTCCTGCCTGGCTGATGTCAAAACCGAGGGCCAGTATGAAAAGATATTGGCGCAGTTCGCAGGCCAATACCCTGACTTGTGCGACCGGTTCAAATATATCTTCGCCGCCCAGCAAAGATTTTACGAAATGTTAGACGCCTGGAAACGTGGCGACGTAGCGACGGTGGGGCGGACATTCCGCGAAGACGGTATTGGCTTGCGCGACGAGTATAAAATCTCCGGCCCGGAGCTTGAAACGATGTGCGATATCGCCAGGACCATTCCCGGCTGTCTTGGCGAGCGAATGTTGGGAGGCGGCGACAAGGGCGCAGCCGGCGCATTGGTTAAAACAGCAAATGTCAACGTCCTGAAAAAGGCAGTCGATAAGGCGTATCCTTGCAGCCGACCGGAGTTTTCAGACAAATACGCAGTTCACGTCTGCAAAGTCGTTGATGGCGTGCGAATTTACACCGACCTGCTCGACTAAATCATATCTGCTATTTTCCCGAAGGCGTAATCTTTATTAGAATGACGCCGTGGGGACGGACCACTGCCTCAAAGCCGTCTTTATATGTGCCGATATTCTTTTGCCTCCAGAGGTCGCGCACGCCCTGATTGCCGGTCAAGCCGATTTGCTGCCAAGTGACTTTGACAGTAATTGGTTCCTGGCCGACGTTGAAAAGCCCGACTGCTTTCGAGCCGTCTTCAAGCTCCTTGACGAGAACTCTGCTGTTTGCGTCGGGAGGCAATTGTTTTGCCATTTTGCCGAGCGGGTCTTGGTTGAGAGCGAGCACCTCGTTGTTTGTCAGCAGGTTTTTGGTGAAATCATCAAGTTGGTCCAGGGGACAACCCAGCAGCAGGGGGGCAGACCACAGGCACCAAAGAGAGATATGTGTGTATTGCTCATCGGGCTTTAGTTTTGTCGGGTGCGGACTTCCCCAGCCGACCTTGCCGACGACTAACATATCCGCGTCGTTCCAGTGACCGGGGCCGTTGAAGGGAGTCCATCTTTCGTGCTGTTTCCAGATGTCAAATACGCCCAGTGCCCACTGACTTTCGCTTGGGGGTAACTGGGTCTTACTCCAGATGTCGCGAATATCGCCGGTAGTTCGCCAGCAGTTGGCTAATTTTACCCAGGTAGAGGCCTTATTAAACGGTGCGCTATTGGAAAGCGAATATACGATGTCACGCCCGCTTGCGCGAAGGGCGTCCGCCATACGCTTTGTGTTTATCTCGTCGTTGGGATTCCAGTCATACTTTAGATAATCGATGCCCCAGGCGGCCCACTGGTCGGCGTCGTTTGAATCAAAGGCGAATTTTCCCACGCGGTGATTCTTTTTGGAATAGTTTTCATAACCCTCGATTTTTTCCCAGGAGCCGTCCTCGTTATCGCTGGAGCCGCCTACGTAGCCGGCGTATGAGGTTATCCAGGGTGTCGAGTAAATTCCGGATTTCAGACCAAGCGAATGAACGTAGTCGCAAAGCCCCTTCATATCCGGGAATTTTTTGTTCGGCTGTATCGCGTTGAACTCGCCGCCGCGAGCGCCCTGCCAGGCGTCGTCGATATTGATATAGGTCCAGCCGTGATTAATCAATCCGGAGTCGGCCATCGCTTTTGCGGATGCGCGGACGTTTTTATCCGAGACCTGGGCAGCCCAGCAATTCCAACTGTTCCAGCCCATAGGCGGGGTTAGGGCGATTCTGTCGCCTACGACAATTTTGAATTCCCTTGTTGCGATGCCGCGGGCGTTTTGTGCCTTGAGCGTTACGTTATAAGTTCCAGGTGTTGTCAGCGTGCCGGTTATCAGGCCGGTGTTGCTGTCAATTGTAAGACCCTGCGGCAGATTATCGGCGGCAAACGTCATTGGTCGTTGGCCGGTGGCAGGAACGATGAAAAGGAAAGGACTTCCGGGCCTGACGCCAAAAATCTTTGCGCCGTTTATTCTCGGCTCGGTCGGCGCCTTTGGCGTAAGGATATATCGTTCCGTTGCGGGCAATTTCGATTCCTTCGGCGAGTATGTTTTCTGCTGGCCGACCATATTACATCCGGAAATTACAATGAGAACTGCCAGAACGCCGATTATCGGGGTTTGTTTGCTCATAAGACCCGCCCTTTCTCATTCGTCAAATGACCATAAGCATTTATTGCTTTCCACATTAGACATTATGCACTTTAACTTATTGCCGGCTGGTTATCAAGCGTCTAAAAATCACGGCAGGGCGGGAAGAATTTCATAAAAATATTGACGAACCATATTTTCTACTATATCGTAATTACTACGATTAACAGAAAACATTTGATTTGGGATTTGGGCGATATAAAAGGCGTGCCAGTAAAATGAGAAGGGTACAAAAATGACTTCGCGAACCACAAGAACGCGACGGGCAGTGTCAGGTCAAAAACTCGACATCTTTTTTGAGAACTGCCGTCGAAATGGGCTGAAGGTTACGCCCCAGAGAACGGCGGTATATAAGGCGCTGCTCGAATCAAAGGAGCATCCATCGGCGGAAATGGTCTGGAATAACGTCAAACGTTTGTTCTCAGGCGTCTCGCTGGATACGGTAAACCGCACGCTTTTGACCCTTGCTGAAATTGGCTCAGCTTTCATTGTGGAAGGTTCCGGCGACGTGCGGCGATACGACGGCAACCTTGAAAATCACCAGCACTTCAAGTGTATAAAATGCAAAAAAGTTTTCGACTTTCATTATCCGCCGTTTGGTGATATAAAGGTGCCCGCGAGCATAGCGGCAAAATTCAAGATATTGAGAAAGACGGTATATTTGGAGGGTATTTGCGACTCTTGCGTAAGCAAATCCAGGTCATAAACACGCGATGGACATCAAGCAGGTGTTGGGAAAATAATGTTTTTGGATTATTCGGAATGTAAGGAGGTCATAAATGAAACTGAAGGGGTCACAGACAGAGGAAAATCTGCTGATTGCCTTTGCGGGTGAATCGCAGGCGAGAAATCGTTATGCCTATTTCGCGAGTCAGGCCAAGAAGGAGGGCTATGAGCAGATAGCGGCGATTTTCGAAGAGACGGCCAACCAGGAAAAGGAGCACGCAAAAAGAGAGTTCAAGTTTCTTGAGGGCGGCGAGGTCGAAATTACCGCGGCCTATCCGGCCGGAGTCATAGGCAATACACTGGAAAACCTCAAGGAGGCGGCCAGCGGCGAACATTATGAGAATACGACTATGTACCCGGAATTCGCGAAGACCGCGGAAAAGGAAGGATTCCAGGCGATAGCGAATGTCTTCAGGAACATAGCTGTTGCGGAAAAGAGGCATGAACAGCGTTACGTGGCGCTCGCTAAAAACATAACCGAAGGGGTTGTATTCAAGAGGTCAAAACCCGTCAGATGGGTTTGCAGAAATTGCGGATATGTTCACGAAGGGACTGAGCCGCCTGATTCCTGCCCCGCTTGCGCGCATCCAAAGGCGCACTTTGAGCTTGAGGCGGCAAATTATTAAGGGGATATATGTATGCAATGGTACGGCGGATTCGCGGCTTTGGCCGCTGGGCTTGGCGTTATGGTTTTGCTTTCAGGTTGTATTGTAAAGGAGCAAGCTATGGAAGAACGGACAGGTATAGTTACGATGAAGGGTAAGCCGGTTACGCTTGTCGGTCAGGCGGTGAAAGTAGGACAAAAAGCGCCTGATTTTGAAGTTACGGCAAACGATTTGTCGCCGGTTAAGTTTTCGTCTTTTGCCGGCAAGGTCTGTATCATCGCGTCTGTGCCGTCGCTCGATACCTCGGTCTGTGATTTGGAGACCCGCAAGTTCAATGAAAAAGCGGCCCAGCTCGGTAGCGACGTTGTGGTGCTGACAATCAGTATGGATTTGCCGTTTGCGCAGAAACGGTGGTGCGGAGCGGCAGGCATAAAAAATGTTCAGACGCTGTCGGACCATCGCGATGCCTCGTTCGGCAGGGCGTATGGAGTGCTGATAAAGGATTTGCGGCTGCTGGCGAGGGCCGTATTCGTTGTTGATAAGAAGGGCGTTGTGCGTTACCTTCAAATAGTGCCTGAGATTGCCACTGAGCCGGATTACGATGCGGTACTAAAGGTCGTTAAGGAATTGTAAAAGTGAAGTTAAAGGGATTTTAACCTATGACAAATGAGATTAAACCAAATGTGTATTCAGTAGGGGCGGTTGATTGGGACAGACGGCTGTTCGATGAATTAATTCCGCTGCCCGACGGCACCAGCTATAACGCCTACCTGATAAAGGGCAGCGAAAAAACAGTCCTGCTGGATACGGTTGATCCGAAAAAGACGCACGTTTTGCTGGAGAATCTCGCCAGTATGGGAGTCGAGCGAATCGATTATGTTGTTGCCCATCACGCCGAGCAGGACCATTCCGGCTCACTGCCGGACGTGCTGCTGCTTTACCCGAGCGCGAAAGTTGTTACCAACGCCAAGTGCAAGGCGATGCTGATGGCCCTTTTGCGTATCGACGAGGACAAATTCATCACCGTCGAGGATGGGCAAAAACTGTCGCTGGGCGATAAAACGCTTCAGTTCGTTTTCATCCCGTGGGTGCACTGGCCCGAAACGATGGGTACTTATCTCGCGGAGGACAAAATCCTCTTCCCCTGTGATTTCTTCGGCTCGCACCTGGCGACAAGCAGCTTGTTTGTGGAAGAGGAATCGCTGGTTTATGAAGGCGCGAAGCGGTATTACGCTGAGATTATGATGCCGTTCAGGACCCCGATAAAAAACAATCTCAAGAAGCTGGAATCGCTTGATATTCAGATGATTGCGCCAAGCCACGGCCCGGTTTATCAAAGGCCGAAATTTATAATCGACGCCTACAAGGACTGGGTCAGCGACGAGGTGAAAAATGAAGTGGTAGTAGCGTATGTGTCGATGCACGACAGCACTCGTGAGATGGTTGAGCATTTTGTTGACGCTCTGGCCGAGCGAGGTATAAAGGTCAGGCAGTTTAACCTGACGGGCGTGGATAT
The DNA here is from genome assembly GCA_049513025.1 of Sedimentisphaerales bacterium. Classification (GTDB taxonomy): domain Bacteria; phylum Planctomycetota; class Phycisphaerae; order Sedimentisphaerales; family Anaerobacaceae; genus Fen-1362. Next base: position 36,604 of record JBEKWM010000010.1, on the reverse strand, counting down.
CGGGGAGCTTGCGATGGCACTTGTGGATGCGGCGACCGTAGTCATCGGCTCGCCGACGGTGCTCATTGGTGCGCATCCTTCAGCGGCGTATGCGGCGTTTCTGGCAAATGCGCTTCGGCCAAAGACGAGGTTTGTTTCGATTATCGGCTCCTTCGGCTGGGGCGGCAAAATGGTCGAGCAACTATCGGGTATGCTGGGCAATCTGAAGATTGAGGTCATAGAGCCGGTGATAGCGAAAGGTGTGGCGACGGACAAAGATTTCGTCGCGTTGGATATTTTGGCGGAAAAAATCGCGGCCAAACACCGGGAAATCGGAGTGCTGAAATAGTTAATGATAGCGGGATAAAAAAAACGGAAGTAGCCAACTCAATTTTATGTGAAAGGGGATTACAATGGCTGAAAGATTGGAAGTTTACGAGTGCAAAATATGCGGCAATATAGTTGAGGTGCTGCGGGGCGGACAGGGCGAACTGGTCTGCTGCGAACAGCCGATGGTAAAACTGGTTGTCAATACAGTTGACGCCTCGAAGGAAAAACACGTGCCGGTAATCGAAAAACTTGCCGACGGATTCAAAGTCAAGGTCGGGGGCGTTCCTCACCCGATGGAGGAAAAGCATTACATCGAATGGATTGAGCTTCTCGCGGACGGCAAAGTATATCGCCAGTTTCTCAAACCGGGCGTTGCGCCTGAGGCGATTTTTAACATTAAAGCAACCAATGTAACGGCACGCGAACATTGCAACATTCACGGCCTGTGGGAAGGAAAATAACCGGCTCGATGTATACGACAAGGAACCTGGCAAACGCGGGGCCGCAAAGTAAGGAGATTGATAATGGCGATAAGTTTCAACCTGGATGAAATTTTCGAAATGGCCGAGCAGATAGAAAAAAACGGTGCAGATTTTTATCGTGAAGCGGCCAAAAAGGTTTCAGACAAGAAGACGCGGGATATGTTCATTGCCCTGGCTGGGATGGAAGACGGCCATTTTAAAATATTCCAGGAAATGAGAAAACAGCTTGATGCCTCTGGTAAAGAGCCGGCAATTTTTGACCCCGACAACGAGACAGCTTTTTATTTGCAGGCGATGGCTGCCAGCCATGGCGTCGAAGGCAAAAAGGATCGGACAACCAAATTAACCGGCAAAGAGACGATAAAAGAGGTCTTCGAGATAGCGGTCAACGCGGAGAAGCTCTCGATAGTTTTTTATTCCGGCTTAAAAAAGTTTGTTTCTTCGGCCGGTAAGGAAAAAATTGATGTGATTATCTCTGAAGAATTCAATCACCTGTCCATTCTGTATATGCAACTGGAGAAAATGCCGTAACGCTGGTCGGGGGCGGTTTAACTTACGCCGGAGAGGCATGGCGCCGAACGATGCTTGATTTGGAATCGTTGTTCAAACTTAGCTATGGGATGTGCATCCTTACTTCAAAAGAGGATGATAAACTAAACGGGTGCATTGTTAACACGGTGTTCCAGTTGACACCCGACCCGCCTGTGGTGGCGGTAAGCGTCAACAAACAGTGTTTGACGCACCAGTTCATCGGTGCAAGCAGGGTCTTTGCCGTTTCAATTCTTTCCGAGGCGGCGCCGATGCCCTTCATCGGTAAATTCGGCTTCAGAACCGGCAGGGACATAAACAAGCTTGAACAGGTGAAATATCGCCTCGGCACGACGGGTTCGCCGATTATCCTTGATAATACCGTCGGGTTTCTTGAAGCGGAGTTGACGCAAAGCGTTGACGTCGGAAGCCACACGCTTTTTATAGGCAAAATAGTTGCCTGCGAATCGCTCGAAGGCAAAGGTTATCCAATGACCTATGCCTATTATCGCGATGTCAAGCACGGCAGGACGCCTAAATCGGCGGCGACTTATATCGAATCGAACCCCAAAACCGTTGATGGAGCGAAAGAATGAAGAAATACAGATGTATTATGTGCGGCTATATTTATGACCCGGCCGTCGGCGACCCCGGTAATGGAGTCAAGCCGGGAACCAGTTTTGAGAATTTGCCCGCCGACTGGGTTTGCCCGGACTGCGGCGCAGGAAAAGACGAGTTTGAATCGGTCAAGGACTGATTTCCCGGTTGGGACGCCGGCGGAACAGCCATTATCGCGGTTTTGATGGATGTTTTTTATGAGCGATATTTGTCCGACAGTTTTACCGCAGGAAATCGCCTGTGCGGAGGTTAATGCCCCTCCCTGTGGTATAGTTGTATTTGGAGCTTCCGGCGACCTGGTCCGCCGCAAATTGCTTGGCAGTGTCTTTGAACTTTTCAGGCGTGGTTTGCTCAATGAGAATTTTTATCTTGTGGGTTGTGGCAGGAGCAATTTTTCCGATGAGCAGTACAGAGTCGATGCTGGCGATTGCATACAGGAATCTGTCGGAGATGCCCCCTCAGATTTGCTGAGGCGTTTTACAGACAAGATTTATTATATTGTTGGGGATTACGAACAGGAATCATTTTATAAATCTATTGCCGCGAGAATATCTCAACTCGACGGCGAGCACAATGTCGAAGGCGGTCGCATCTTTTATCTCGCTGTGCCGCCGTTGCTGTATGGGACAATAGTGGAAGGACTTGATAAAGCGGGGCTTTCCTGTCCCGGCAAACCGGGGTGCGAACGGATTCGCGTGGTTGTCGAAAAACCATTCGGCAGGGATTTGAAAAGCGCCGATGACCTTAACCAGACCATTCACAGGCATTTCAGCGAACGACAAATATACCGCATCGACCATTACCTGGGGAAAGAGACGGTCCAGAATATCCTGATGTTCAGGTTTGCCAACACCATTTTTGAGCCGGTGTGGAATCGCAATTTTATCGACCATATTCAGATTACGATAGCCGAATCGGTGGGCGTTGAGCATCGCGGCGGATATTACGATAAGGCAGGCGCTTTGCGTGATATGTTTCAGAACCATATGCTCGGGATGCTTGCCTTGGTGGCGATGGAGCCGCCCCCCTCGTTTGAGGCCGACCATGTTCGTGACGAAAAAGTCAAACTGCTGCGGTGCATCAGGCCGTTGACGGCTAAAACCGTAAACACCGATTTTGTCAGGGGACAATATACAGCCGGCGAGATTGACGGGGGAAAAGTTTGCGGCTATCGCCAGGAGCCGAAGGTCGATGCCGCTTCCACGACAGAGACGTATATTGCCGCGAGATTATTTGTGGATAACTGGCGATGGCAGGATGTGCCTTTTTATCTCAGGACCGGCAAACGTCTGGCGAGAAAAGATACCGAAATTGCCATCACGTTTAAGAAGATTCCTCATTCTATGTTCGTTTCCGCGGGGTTGCCTGATTTGCCCGCTAATACGCTGGTGATGCATATTCAGCCGGAGGAAGGAATCTCGCTGAACTTCCAGGCCAAACGTCCCGGCTCGAAGGTCTGTATTGGGACACTCAGAATGAAATTCAGTTATGCCGAGGTCTTCGGCGGAGAGCCGCCTGACGCATACCAGCGACTGCTCCTGGATTGTATGCTCGGCGACCAGACGCTTTTTACCCGGCAGGATGATGTTAAGATTTCCTGGGGTTTGCTTGAGCCGGTCATGAAAATGTGGGAAGATACGTCGTCGATGCCTTATGAATACCGTGCGGGTTCCGAAAGTTTTTCACAGGCCGACCTGCTTATCGAATCAGACGGCAGGAAATGGCGAACGCTGTCTGAAATATGAACGAATCTGTTTGGAGAAGCAAACGATGAACATATTTGAATTCGCTATAGAAGAAGAGCAGTTGTCCGAGCAGTACTATCGCCAGTTGGCGCAGCAGGCGCCGCACAAGGGGCTTGTCAGCATCCTTACTATGCTTGCCGACGAGGAACAAGGTCACGTTGGGGTCGTCTCTAAAATGAAGGAGGGAGTCCCTGCCGAGGTCGCTGATACCATATTGCTGACCAATGCCAAGACGATTTTTGCCAAGATGAGGCAGAGCAAAGAAAAGTTCAAGTTTGGCAACAGCCAGATTGACCTTTACAAAAAGGCGCAGGACATAGAGAAAGAGAGCCGCTCTTTCTACCGCCAGAAAGCCCAGGAATCGGAAAACCCCAGTCATAAGGCGATTTTTAATACGCTGGCGGAGGAGGAAAACAAGCATTACTTCCTTCTCGAAAATATAATCGAGTTCGTTTCCAGGCCTCAGACATGGCTGGAAAACGCGGAGTTCCATCATCTCGAAAAGTATTAATGTGTGTTGTCCCGGGGCGGATAAATCAGGCGTTCGTTCGATATGCCTATCACAGGAGTCGTGAGTTAATGAAAGATATGATTGCCAGTTCACCTGCTATCGCTTCCCCGGCAAAGCCCGAAAAACTAAGGGCGTTGTTCGAGGGACTGTATGAAAAATACAATCGGAAAGAATTAATCAAGCCCGACCCGCTGCAATTTGTTTACCGATATACTAATCCCGCGGATATGGAGATAGTAGGCCTTTTGTCCGCCTGCCTTGCTTATGGCAGAGTTGAGCAGATTCAAAATGATTTAAATGATTTGCTTGGCAGAATGGGCAGCAGCCCTCATAAATTTGTGCTCAATTTCACGAATAAAAACCGAGCATCGCTTGAGGATTTCAAGCACCGTTTTAATACTGGTAATGATATATCCGACCTGCTGACCCTGCTGAAAGGTGTGCTTGCTGAACACGGCAGTATCGAGAAGTATTTTCTGCTTGGGTTTAACCCCTCGCAGGAGAATACGATTTTTGCCCTGATGCGTTTCTGCGATTCGCTTTTAGATAAGTATCGTATGACACATCAGGGGCGTAAATCCAAAGGGCTTGCCTTTCTCCTCGCGGGTCCCGGCCTGGGTGGAGCGGCCAAGCGTCTTAATCTGTTTCTCCGCTGGATGGTTCGCAGTGACGACGTTGACGCGGGGCTTTGGCGCTCGGTCGATAAATCGAAGTTGATTGTTCCCGTCGATGTTCATATCGCCCGGCTTTGCAGAATTCTTGGCTTTCATAGTCATAAAAACGTTTCTTTGAAGACCGCCATTGATATAACGCGCAACTTTGCCCGGATTTCGCCGGATGACCCCGTAAAATACGATTTCGCTCTTTCACGCATTGGCATACTCGAAGATTGCACAGGCAAGCGCCGGGAACAGTGTAATGTCTGTGAATTGCTCCCGTGGTGCCGTAACAGGAAGGGCTGGTAATGACGAAGATTAAACCCGAAGACCTCGAAAAATACAGTTCAGCCGTAACGCTTTCGGATATGGAAGTTTTTGTGTTCCCGGAGTTGTTCTACGCACTGATTCTTGCCAATATAATGAGTCCGCTTGTCTGGAAATGGCGCGACGAGGACTGCTTCAAAAAACTCGAAGGCAAGGACAGCTTCAAAAAACTTCTTCGCCTGCGTCAGTTCATAATGGACGAATACGACTTCAACCTCGATTTGGAAACCTGGGGACTGACGAGCAAATCGAGGGAACTGGGGCGCTTTGCCAAATTCGTTTCGCCCGATGACGTTGTCAAAAGCAACGGCCTCTTCGGCTACGAGGGTGACAAATATTATTTCGACGTGGATATACGAAAGCACTTCGGCCTGGATAAATACGACACCGATGTTATTCCCTATTGGAAGACCGAAACCGTCGAGGCGATGGAGGCCTTTGTTCACAAGCCCAACTATTCCAAAAAAGCCGGCGAGTGTGTCTCGCTGTCGGCGCTTTACGCCGCCGCGGCGTTTATCGTCTGCGGCATACCGCTTAAGGATATCTACGCGATACTCACGCCGCTTCACTCGCAGAACTTCATCGACATCCGCGACGGTGTCCTGACAAACAACCGGCGACTCGTTACCAAGGCGATGTGGTTTAACGGCACTGAAATCTCAGGCAAGGCCCAGCGTGCGCTTCGCAATGAAAATGTAACAATCGTTGCCCATCCATCCGGCTATATCCACTGTTTCTATAAGGAGGCCACGATAAAGCCCGATGTTTACGGGTATTTCGTAAAGCAGCTTGGCTCATATCTGTCCAGCGAGCTTTCGCTGGTTGTTTTCGCTAACTATCTCAGGAGCAATTCGTCATATCAGAAATATTTCCAGCTTTGCCGGGACTGCCACGGCCACCCGCAATTTTTGAAGGCCGAAACGTTGTTCAGTTACGAGCACGGCAGCGACTTTCGCATCGCCGATAGCACGCACGAAAAACTTCTCGCTGAGGTCGCCGACGATGATTTTGTCCAATCCGAGATTCCGGGCAGGGTCCGCTGCGATTTTTTCTGTGAGTTTATCACCAAAAAGAAAATTGACGTCCGGACCGCTGAAGGCAGGGCGGCGATAACCGGGTTCCTCCAGCCGTTTATGCCCGAGGTTGAGAAGTTTGTCGATGGGCTTGTCGACTTTGTTCATTGTGAGCCGAAACTGCCTTCGCCCGAAAAAAATTATCTGCCGGCTTCGCCAATTGAAATCGGCGTTGACTGGACACGCGACAAAATTATCGATTACCTGCAAAATATCCGCAGCCAAAGCACCACCGCTGACCTTGCCTTCTACGCCTATCGCGATATGGAGACCTGCGACTGGATACCTTTCCTTAAGGCCGTCGTCGAACGAAATCCTGTCTCGCTGGAGATGGCCCGGTCGATGACGCCAGATGCTCTGTATGAGCTTCTGCAAAAAATGGACGGCGTTTCGATATACGAGGGCAAACGTCTTGCCCAGCCCGATGAAGTCGCAAATTACCACAGGGGTGACGGCCTCGAAAAAGCATTGTTTCTGGCTAACGTCATTCGTCAAAAATACCCAAATGAAAATATCGAGATTGCCGTTGCGGGCAATAGTGTTGTCCTGAAAGGCGCAGGAGAATACCACTTCGATTCATCAAAGGGGCTTAAAAGACAGATTCGCATTTCTTCCGCCGGTGAGATTACAGTGTCAGGTTGAAAAGTTCAATATCGCTCTGGTTGGTTCAGTGGATGAGAATTTAACGACGATACTGGGAGCCAAATAAAGGAGGCCAACAAACTCAAGTCGCTGGGCGTAGTACATAGGGAAGTGCCTTGTTGTCATGGCCTGACTCGAATAGCGCAAGAGGCATTGACTAAGGCCGGAATAAAGATGACGTTCGAGGATGTTACGATAGGCCTTAATGGCGGTGTAAACAAGGTTGAACAAATATCGGTTAATAGGCCGGCCTGAGCCGGAGTAGGAATATGATAGAGTTTGCGAAATCCATAGCGTTTGGCTTCTGGAACACTGTTCTTGAGATGTCGCCGTATCTGTTGTTCGGTTTTTTTATGGCGGGATTGCTCAGTGTCCTTGTATCGAAGCAGCTTGTTGGAAAGCATCTCGGCGGCAGGGGGCTTTGGCCTGTTATAAAGGCGTCTCTTTTTGGTGTGCCACTGCCTTTGTGCTCGTGCAGCGTCATCCCCGTAACAATGTCGCTTCGCAAGCACGGCGCAAGCAGGGGCTCGGCTGTGTCATTTTTGCTCTCGACCCCGCAAACAGGCGTTGACAGCATTTTTGTTACATACGCTCTGCTCGGTCCGGTCTTCGCTATATTCAGACCGATAGCCGCGTTTGTTACCGGCATAGTCGGCGGCGTGATGGTCAATCTCTTCGGCGACTCTCTCGAAAACGGCTCACAGCAAAATCAGAGTTGCGAGGATGAATGTTGTTCCGGCGGGTACAAAAGTAATCCTGTTACGCGAATGTTCAGATACGGCTTTATCACGCTTCCTCGCGATATCGGCAGGGCGATGCTGATTGGCCTGGTTGTCGCCGCCTTTATTTCCGCCCTTGTTCCCGACGGTTTCTTCGCGGACAAACTCGGAACAGGCATTTTCCCGATGCTTGTAATGATGCTTATAGGAATACCGATGTATGTTTGTGCAACCGCCTCGGTCCCGATTGCGGCCGCGCTGATGTTGAAGGGTGTGAGTCCGGGGGCTGCTTTGGTTTTTCTGATGACAGGGCCTGCTACCAATGCCGCGTCCTTTGTTACCATCTGGAAAATTATGGGCAGGGCCACCGCCCTCACTTACCTCGCTGCCGTCGCCGGATGCGCATTGCTAAGCGGCATACTTCTCGATTATATTATCACCGGTGTTACATTTGCTCATACTGCTCATCACGGCTGGATGATGCCGCGGCTCGTCGAATATGTTTCCGCGATTATACTTTTTATTGTGCTAACGTTTGCTATACTTCATAAACAGGAAGATAAAGGATTAACGCACTGACTTTTTTACGGAGATAAATGCAATGGCAAAAACAAGTATGCCGCACGCAGGCCACAACAAACACCTTTGTTATTTGAACAATCTCGGCTATCAAATAAGCAACCCAAGGGAATACAAAGCCCTTGTAAAAAACGCCAAATTCGTATGTAAAATATGTGGCCGGGTTGCCGTCAGCGATAAAAATCTGTGTAAACCGATGGCTCTCTAATTTGCTTGTTGCCGATTTGCTTCTCTGTCTTTAACAGACTCGTCTTGTAGCGCACTTAACCTCACAGCGAAAGCCGGCTTTCTGATTTCAAGGTCCTATAAACAGGCGTCAATGGTGATATAGGCGCCTCTGTGACACCTTTTCTTAGTGAGCATGCCAAAACAACTGCGATATATAAGTAATATTACGCCCCCAAAAGAGGGTTTTCCTTATCAAATGCCCTATTTGTTACGTCGATAGTGTTTGCGGAGTCCTTTTATGTGCCTTGATTAACTGGCGCACAGGAAAAGTTTTTCCGGGGCTTTTTATTGAGGGTTGAACAAGATGCGCAGTTTTAAGCCGATTCTCCTTGTGGAGGATGATACCGTTGATGCTATGACGGTGAAAAGAGCGTTGAAGGACCTTCATGTCAGTAATACTCTCGTTCGTGTGATCAACGGCGAACAGGCGCTGGAGTACCTGCTGAATAGCGCCAACATCGAGCCGTGCGTAATCCTTCTGGACCTGAATATGCCCAAGATGAATGGCATTGAATTCCTCAAAATCGCAAAAGCTGATGACAAATTGAAGTACATCCCCGTGGTTGTGCTCACCACCTCCAAAGCCGACCAGGACAGATTTGAATGCTTCAATAGCAGTGCTGCCGGCTACATAGTCAAACCCGTCGATTACAAAGGATTCGTTGAGGCAATAAGAATCCTTGACCTTTACTGGACGCTCAGCGAACTGCCGGGCGATAACTTTGAGGAGAAAGACGTTAAACTTGAAAATGTTGTCTGCTCCTGACAAGCAAAATTGCTGGGTCCCATAATTGAGCGGAGCTGTTCCCGCTGGACATTTTTTATGCTGAACATATACAGCTCGGCTCTCAAAAAAAGTTTTGTCCTGCGTTGAAAATAGCGATTTTCTTCTGAAATCAGCCGTGGCTTGTGCCGATGGTACCACCAGGTTTTATGCGCGACGGAAGAATTATGTGTGGGAGTCAAAAATGCGAAATCTGAGGCCGATACTGCTCGCTGAAGACGATAGTGTGGACGCTATGACCGTCAAACGTGCGTTTAGTGAGCTTAAGGTCACTAACGAACTGGTCCGAGTAGTCAACGGCGAGAAAGCGATAGAATACCTGAAAACACATACCGACAAAAAGCCCTGTGTCATTCTGCTCGACCTGAATATGCCGAAAATGAACGGCATAGAGTTTCTCAAGGTGGCAAAGGCCGACAATGAGTTGAGACAGATACCCGTGGTTGTGCTGACGACGTCCAAAGAAGACCGCGATAAAGTGGAAACCTTCAAATTTAGCGTGGCCGGTTACATAGTGAAACCTGTGGACTACAAGAAGTTTGTTGAAGCGATAAAAATCCTCAACTTATACTGGACGCTTAGCGAACTGCCCGGCGACGCACCTGAAAATACGGCTATTGAGCTTCAAAAAACGGGCTGCACTGGAACCGGCAGTTAAAAAATAAACGGGCAGATACCTTCGCTCACCTCGTCGCCGGTCAATTCTTACGGTATTGGTTCCCCCCGATAACTCACAAAAAAAACACCATATCTGACCACACAACACAATGCGCCCGGCGAGATTCGAACTCACGACCTCCGGTTTAGGAAACCGGCGCTCTATCCTACTGAGCTACGGGCGCAAGTGCTTTTAAAATAAACACTTACATAATTATCTGTAAAAGCAACTAAACCGATGACTACAACCGAAATACAATTATAGTCCATACTTTTGCCTATGCAAAGATAAAAAAATCGCGAAATTAACTGAATAATCAGTGACAAGTGAACACCTACGTACTTTTAATCCGTTGCAGTGCGACCGATACTGTTGATGCTCGTTAAACAACCAAAAACAATTGATAGGGCTATATTTATATGTAATAATATCTGGAAATGATCCTCAGTAAACCTGTAGATAATATTTCACTGCCAACAGTTTCAAGCTCAATGGCTATGCCAAAATCCAACGGATATATAAAAGTGTTGCATTTTCTGAGAATTTTATAAGTCTTTGATATTATAAATTTTATGGATTCATGTTTTTTGCGATTTTACACGCTATTTGGTTTTTGGGTTGCACTTTGGTTGTATAGATTTTCCTCACTCTTTACAGCTGCTGAGACAAAAGAATCTTGACATATTTGGTAGCAAGGATTAAAGGGTTTGGTTGCGTAGCCAAGAGGTTAATATGGGAAATCCTATCGAGGCAAATCAGGTTAAAATATATGATGTTATGAAGAATCTAATCGCTGATAAATAAATGAATGTTTGTACCTTACGCGATTATGACGTAGTTGCTAAAGCGGAAACTGGTGATTGAATTATTCGGTATATGATGAGGTGAATTGTGCTAAGAATAATGGGGTGGGTTTGGAGAGTTGTTGTATGTGCAGTTATCTATTTTGAATAAACCTTTGATTGCTATTCGCAAAAGAAGTGTAAGGATGAAATACTCCGCAATGTGAGCTGTCTTTCTAAGGATAAAATCATATTTTAAGTTTGTCTTTAAGTTAGGTACGCTTGAAAGGTAGAAAATAAAACCTGCCCAAATAACAACTGGAAGCCATAATTTAATAAATTTTAAACTGCTCTTCACTCTCATTTCTTTAGTAACACCGGCTTATTACCATTATTCAGTATCTACTACACATCGAAAGCCTACTGTACCTGAGCGATCTTTACATGGAGCCATAAGCAAGTATTTACCATGCTTGTCGAGTCGCGTATTTCTTGGAAAATACCATTCTGAACCGGCTGGCCTGTAATAGCTCCCACCCCGTATTATCGCTGCTCGCGTGTGCTCATCTTGATACTCGTCTGTCCATTGCCAGATATTCCCTACCATATCCATAACACCGAATGGGCTGGCACCTTGGGAGAAAGCATTAATATTCGTTGGTTCACGGAGGTCATGTCCGTTCTCCTGCATGGGAATCCTATTGGCGTCTTCTTTGCTACCCCATAGATAAAGCCGATCATCCTGCCCCTGTGCAGCATACTGCCACTCCCATTCGTGTGGAAGCCGTTTGCCTGCCCACTTAGCGTATTCACGTGCATCCTCAATAGAAACCCAAGTTACTGGCTTGTCTTCCCAACCATCAGGAAAGGTATTATTCCGCCAGTCCTTGAGAAAATTGTGGCTATCTTTTGGCCTATAGGCGGTAGAAATCAAAAATTTCTTGAATTGCATATTGGTCACCGGGAACTTATCTATGTAGAATGCCCTAATGTCCAATTCCTTGTTATGATGCCTTCGGGGTGAATTTTCCCAGGGGTACTGAACATCTACACCAGGACCATCTCCGCCTTCAATCTCTACACCTGATACTTTGAAGTGATACTTGGAAGATGGGATTAGCAACATCCCTTCTGGAGCTACCCGCGCTGGCTTAGTGGGTGGTATTTCCACAATCTTTTGTGGCAGGCTCTTCCACTCGGAAGACAGGGTACCAAGGCTGGTCTTGGCCAACGTTGCCATATGAGTCAGCAACTTTTTAACCTCCTGTGGTACTTGCTGTCTTTTTATGGCGAGTATTGCCCCGTAACCTTTAGCTTCTATTTCAAATGCCAGCCTGGCAGTTTGTCCATCCAATACTGGCTTAAGTTCAATACCATTCCACAGGTCGTAATAGATAGTATCCCCGGTATGCAATACAGCAATTTGTTCCCCATGAAAATCGTTGCCGGTGCGATTTACCATCAGCCACAAACTTCTGCCCTGGCTCGAGAACCTACTGGCAAACACGCCTTTCTGCAAAGTTGAAACATGCGGCTCCCAGTCAGGACTGATAAGCATTTCGGCCATGGCTCGTTCGATGGTTGATATACGGCGCAATGCTTCAGCGTCTCGTGGGGTAAATTGATTCCAGATTCCCCAGATATTTTCCCAACTTTCATAACCTACTCCATTGAAAAAAGCCGATTGCAGACCATCAGTTCGATTCTTTGCCCATCGCTCGCAGACATTGACCATGTGCCGTGACTCGACCCACTTGTATCTGCTGACGACCGGGATAGTATGATATTTCCAGTATCCCCAACTCATATTATTCCATGCCAACATCCTCTGATCAGAAAAGGCGCACTCCGGCTCTAAAACAAGAGGATGACCGATATCGTCTGAGGCTTTGCGGTACTCATGACTTATGCCTTCCATTGTATCGCCATTAAGACCATCAGCATCAATTTGTGCCATATCCCTCGCGGCCGTCACCCACAATGGCAAGCCCTCCTCTCGAGTACCATTGTCCCAAGGCATAACAGGAAACAACACTCGTACACCCCGCCGGTGGAAATCTGCAACCATCTGTCTAACACCTGTTAGACCGCCGGGCATATCGCGTAGCATATCGTGCTGGTTGCGGTTGTCGATTCCAATGTTGGGATAAACCGCCCAAATTAGTACAGAATCGATACCACCATAACGCTTCTCCAAATCATCAAGATATCTATCCACAGTATATTTATGTTCGACTACGTCATAAAAATAACGATCCTCCACCATCATCTGAGGCTGGACAAAGTTACGCTGTGCCCAGGCAAACTCGGGCCTAGTATATTCGGCATCATTATACTTGATAAGATTACGCTCAACGTTGCGCCACTGTTTCATTTCTTCAAGCCAGTCTGCTCTGTTAGCATCCTGCTCGGGTCCATCTATCGTTTCCCCTTCAAACTTTAGCTTAGTCTCTTGTCCTTTTGCAACCACGATAAACAGAACCATTACAACCCCAATACAAAAGTTTCGTTGATTCATATCTTTGCCCCTACGAAAAAATCCAATCCTCGTTTATTAACTAAGTTTTATGTAAATTCCTGTAATTCTATTCAGACCAAAATCTACAGGAACCTTTAGGAAAAATCAATGCCGGCACTCTAATTACAACTGGCACAGTTTCAGGGGGAAGGTCACGGCTATAATCTTAAAGGAGGTATTTCAATCTTAAGATGGTTCTGCAATTTGTTACGCAAATCTTTTGCCGCTTCCGGGAATTCTCTAACAACATTCCTGGTCTGCCCTCGGTCGTTCTTTAAGTCATAAAGGCATGGACCTTTACCCGGGTCATCGCCCTTGATATTCTGGAAATAGTGCCAGTCCAAATTATGGATTGAACCAAATACATCGAAAACCGTGTAAACATCGTCATGTATTGATGAAACATCGCCTGTTGCCAACTTCCACATATTTTCGCCGTCCATATTCTTATAATCCTCAATACCAAGAAGTGGAAGGAATGTAGGCATAAAATCGACAGCACTGACCAACCCGTCTATGCGTTTTCCAGCAAACCGTTCATCAGGGTGTCTTATAATTAAGGGAATGTGAGTAACACATGCATTGAGGAGGCCAGGAGTTTTTTGTACACAGCCTTCTTCGCCAAGGTGGGTGCCGTGGTCTGTCGAGAATACTATAATTGTATTATCCATCAGTCCCATTTCTTCAATCTTTTTCAAAAGGCGACCAATACAGTAATCACTGAAAGTTACTTCTGCTGCATAAAGGTCCCTGATAACAGGCAAATCATCAGAACGTATATCTTTTACTCTAACCCCATATCCGAACAAATATCTTTCATACGGATATTTATCGCGATACATTTTCTGAAACCGAGCAGGTGCATCCCATGGCTCATGAGGGTCAAACATATCAAGCCAGAGCATAAATGGTTTATTGTTGATATTCTGTTCCAGCCAATCCATGGCTGCCCTGCATGACCTTGTGCAAAAGTAATCTTCGTCTTTTTCTCTGTCCTGTGTATTCATCAAATATTGACGCATATTTCTGTCATAGTTCTCGTTCCACAAATGCTCAGGCATATGCTTTTTAGGGTCATACTTTTCTTTCGGGCCGCTTTTATATCTATCGAACTCCTGCCCGCGAATCCATTGCCAGGAGTCAAAACCCCGATGGAAATTCATGTTCGGAGCAAAATGATGATACGTATCAGCAATAAAACCCGTAGTAATACCATGTTTTTGCAAAACCTCTGCAAAAGTAACATCACTCTTATCAAGAGGCTCCCATCTTGATTCAGGAAGGACACTTCTTCCGGTATGATACACCCTTCGACAGGGAATGGTGGGCAGTCCTTCTGCATTGGCATTTGTAAACAACACACTCTCTTTTGCAAACTTATCAAGATATGGCGTTTTTACACGCGTGCTTCCATAACAGCCAAGATGGTCGGCCCGCCAAGTATCCGCAATGATTATAATCATATTAAGCTTGTTGGGTTTTGAGGTCTGAGGTATCTGGGCAGGTAGTTTTGCGGTCGTTTTTAAATCTCCTGACCAGATGGGCATCTTTGATTCCTTGCCTTCTGTTTTTTTTGCATTAGTCCCTAATAGCCACAGTGCGCCTGTTCCGGCTATTGTTTTACCAATAAAATTCCTTCTGTTAATTAAATGGTTAGTTTTCTTTGATGTATCCAAAGACTCTCCTTCTTTTGACATAGACTTCACATTTGCCTTTTGCTTCATCATATTTCTTCAATTTTCTTTCTTCATTACACTGGATTTCCCATTTAAATTTGCTCAGCTACGCCTCTAAGCCCCATTTTTCAATAGAATACCAATTTGCCCTGAAAAATCAAAACTTTACTTTCATCTGAAACGTTTTTTCAACCAAAGACCCTCCCTAAAAGTGAATCTTGGCGGCTGATTATTGTTTTTTGACATATCCCAATTGTCTCCCTCATCAAAACGCCGAGTTTTTCAGATATTGTGAGCATTATCCAGCTCCTGATGGTCTCGCCATCAACGTCAACTGCCTGATCCTGTAAAGGATTTCACAGAATATGAGAAAATAGTATTTGCATCCTACGGGTACTAAAAAAGGGGCAGATCAATGCAGATGACGCCAACAGGGTAATGAATCCGACCGGCTGGACGTTCGGCGGGACAGGCACACCTTCAGCGATGATGGCTGGACTAAATACGGATGAGGAAAAGATGAATTTTTTATGATCCGCTTTAGTTTTAGCGATTCAGGGCGACATCAAGGAGGTCGGCGATTGTTGTTTCTGCCACACACTGATAGCGGTCGCTGGCGCCGTAGTAAATCTTGACGCTGCCGTCATCCTCGACGACGTGCGACGAGGCGAAAACACAGTTGGGTGTGTGGCCCATGTTTTCGTAGGGCATCTCGGGCGTTAGTATGCACTCGTCGCCGACGCGGATGAGTTTCCAGGGTTCCCTCAGGTCCGCCAGCGCAACGCCGGCGTTGTATATATACTCATAGTCACAGACGACGGATACAGCGTGGAAGATTATCAGCCAGCCATGGTCGGTGCGGATGGGAGTGCCGCAGGAACCTATTTTACCCCAGCCGAAGCTGCACTGGTGCTGGGTCATGAGGAGACGCTGGTTACCCCAGAACTTCAGGTCGGGACTTTGTGTGACCCAGATTTCTCCGAGGGCATTGGGACGCTCGAGGGCCGTGAAGAGGTCGTTAATCTTCTCAGGGAAAAGGACTGTGTTGCGGAAGCCGGGCCCAGTGATGAAACCCTCGAACCGGAACTGCCGCATGTCTTTCGATGAGAGCATCGCCATTCGAGCCTCATTACTGTGAGCGCAGTAAGTCACATAGTAGGTGTCGCCCACTTTTGTGATGCGCGGGTCGTACTGGACGCGGGCGTATTTCTTGTACTCAGCATCCTCAGGAAGCGGGATTATTTCTCCAATCTTCCAGCCGTCGATACCGTTGGCGCTTTCTGCCAGGACAAAGAAGTTGTAGAAGTTGTAGCCCTCGCAGCGCAAGACCATCACGTAGCGGCCATCGTGCTTGACTACGGAGCTATTGAACACGCCGCGGCAGTTAAACGGCAGCATATCGGGAGTGATGACGGGGTTGCCCGGGTGACGTCGGACGATTTGTTTTTTAGAGAATACGCGCTTCATATTAAAATTTCCTTTCAGGGCAACTGAATCCGGCAATACCATACTTATTTTTCATCACTTCAGTTTAACCTCTTTATACTTGCTGCGGCGGTGGGCGTGGGGTACAAATAATCATACGTAGCATCTGATGATAAGTAATATTAGCAGTAATTTTTGAAATCGCAAGAAGTTATGATCGGCGCACTATAAAAAAACTCATCCGATGCCAAGTTTTTGGGAAAGCTGACCTTATAAGCAGCTTACTTTATTGAAATTGGTCGACGTCTCTTCGGTTTTGCGATATGATTCTTATGTCGTTAGCATCTTTGCGTGCTTTTAAAGTCATACAGGAGGGCGGCCTGATGGATGGGACGAGTATTTTTATAGTACAGTAAAAAGGATACGGATTATGATTAAGACACTGGCCTTAATTTTAGCAATTCTGATGATTGCATTGCTCGGATGGATACTCCTTAGTTCAACAACAGACGCATCTATCAGTATAAACGGAAAGCAGCTTACAGGGCCTCTCGGACCAGCGGTCGGTATATGGAAGTTGATATTGGCAACGGTCATTCTCTTTTGTGTTGCGATACTCCTTGTTTTCGTTTTCGTTGGTGTTGCCCTCGTAATTTTGGGCTGCATGGCAATTGTAGGGCTTATACTTTTAGCGATTACCCTCCCGTTTCTGCTACCACTGTTAATCCCATTATTCATCATTTGGTTGTTTTGCGTCGCTTTGTGCAGACATAAAGCCACTTAAACACCGAACCCGCCACGCTTTTGCTGCTCGGCTTGGGTGGCTTGATTTTGCGAAAGAAATAAATATTTGTAATTAAGAATAAGGCCGTGAGTCCCGGTCACCCCGTAACTCATGGTTTTTTTACTTTTTGATATGTAATTTTGCATTTTGTTCTTTGATTTTTGATATAGTAATCCTATGACGCCGAGAGAAAGATTGCTGACCGTTCTCAATGGCAAGATTCCGGATTGTGTCCCTGTCGCTCCGGACTTCTCGAACATGATTCCCGCTCGCCTCACTGGCAAACCCTTCTGGGATTTATATCTCTACAACGACCCTCCAATCTGGGAGGCCTATATTGCCGCCGCCAAACACTTCAATATCGACTCGTTGATGGATGGCTATTTCTGGCTTTCGTTTCCCGATGAGCAGAACCGCCTTCCCTGGGAAAGATTGCCCACCACTCCAGAACAGCAAAAACAAATCGTCCCAGCCAGCCAGTGGCAGCGCTTCATTGTCTCCAAAAACTCCGAACGCATCGTCGTCCAGCGCAGCTACATCGAAAACCGCAAGCGCGTCTGGGAACCCCGTGTCTGCGTCTATTACGTCGCCGATTCACCTATCGATTGGATACCGCCTTCAATAATCAGTTTGCCTGATATCCCCTCGCATTTCGAGCCCCTCGAAAACGTCAAACCAGTAGATAATGGCCCCGCGGGTCTTGCTCGAACAAAGCAACTCCTCGGCGATCAGGGCCTCGTAGGTGTATTCCTCGCAAGCTCAGCAATCCTCTCCGGCGAGCAGGATATTTACGACTACTACGACCACCCTGGGCTTCACGGCTACTGGAGGGATATGCTCGTCGAACGCGTCGAAAAAAGATTTGCCAATATTATGACAATGCCCGTCAAACCAGATTTTATCTGCGTCGGCGGCTCAGGAACACTTGTCTTTCAAACCGTCGACATCTTTCGCCAACTCGCCTTTCCCGCCGTCAAACGCGCCATCGACCTTGCCTCAAAAGCAGGTATCCCAACACACATCCATTCTTGCGGACCGGAAAAGGCACTAATTAAAATTATGGCTGAAGAAACTATGCTCACCGTCATTGATCCGCTCGAAATCCCCCCGATGGGCGATTGCGTCCTCACGGATATGAAGAAACTCTATGGCAACAAACTCGTCCTCAAAGGCAATCTCCACACAACAGATGTGATGCTCTTTGGCTCCCCCGATGACGTTATCGCCGCAAGCAAAAAAGCAATCGATGACGCAGCTGAAGGCGGACGCTTCATTCTCTCCACCGGCGACCAGTGCGGCCGCGATACCCCCGATGCTAACCTACTCGCTATGGTCGATACCGCAAGAACTTACGGAAAATATTAACCGCGTAGGATACAAAAATATATACGAGTCCTGAATTGTACGGGAAATATTAAAATTAATTGTATTTGTGCCATATCCCGCTGGAAAACCCTTGCAAAGAAACCTCTCTGTTTGTAATAAGGATGCAATTAAAGATGGCGATAGTTTGGGTTGTTTAAAGGTGGAATAATGAATAACAAGTCATGGTTGGTTGTTTTATCGGTGTTAATTCTGTGCGTTTTTTGCTTACCAAGGCCGTTGGACGCAGCTTCAGAGCAGAATGTGCCGGTTGAGGAGAAAGCCGAGGGCTTTGTTCCGCTGTTTAACGGCAAGGACCTGACCGGCTGGGTCGGCCACACAACCGGCTATACTGCACGGGACGGCAAAATTGTAGTTCTGCCAAACGTTGGGGGAGGCAATCTCTATACCGAAAAAGAGTACAGTGATTTTGTTCTTCGTTTTGAATTTAAACTCACAGACAGTGCCAACAACGGCATAGGTATTCGCACCCCGCTTGAAGGCGACGCCGCTTATGTGGGTATGGAGATTCAGATACTCGACGACAATGGCTTAAAATACAACGACCCAAATCGCAAGGACTATTATAAGCTTAAACCTTATCAGTACCACGGCTCGATTTACGGCGTCGTTCCGGCTAAGACCGGCTACTTGAAACCCCTCGGCCAGTGGAACTATGAGGAAATTGTCGCCGACGGCCCCCATATTATTGTAAACCTTAACGGTACAACCATTGTTGATGCCAACCTTGACAATGTTACCTTACCAACTGTGGACGGCCACAAACACCCCGGCCTTAAGAATAAAAAAGGCCATATCGGTTTTCTCGGCCACGATGACGTGCTTGAGTTCCGCAATATCCGTATAAAGGAGTTGAGCAGCGGGACGAAGACCGCTTCTGACAATACTGGCACTCGCGCTCTAAACAAACTCTTCCGACGCTATATTTGGAAAAGCTGACCTTAAAGCGGCTTATTTTGTTGAAATTGGTCAATTTAAGCCGCCACGCACCATTTCTCCCAGAAGACATTTTTCATGTGATACGGCCACAAATGTGCCCCAGCTATTGAGGAGTATAGTCCCCCTTTCTCCCTATCCAGCAGCCGGATATATAAAATGTTTACGAATTTCTCATTTATTATAAATCACTGATACAGCGATGCTTACAAAACGATAATTTTTACGAAATTGGCAGATAATGAGTCTTTAAGTTGTAGTGCGGTTGTATTTAAATCATTGGAACTTACAAACAAAATTTATACAAATGTTGACCCTGTGCTTTGCCAAAGGGATAGTCGACCCGCGTACGTCTCTGATCGGCCGAGGTATCGGCAGTATCGTTTTGCTGATTGGGTGACCATCTCATCGGACCGTATACTGCGTGTGGGATGTGTTCCCTCGACGCGAAGAGGTGAATGAATTAGTCATCGCACAATAAAGGCAAGAAAATAAAATATGAAAAATAGAATTTTCGATACAATCTTGACAAGCGGATCTAGAGGTGAAGACGTACAAATAAATCTTAACGGCGAAAGAGGCTACTATATCATGGTGACCCGCCTTGGAGCCAATCCTGGGCAAAGCGCGCAAAATCGGCCAGATTAACTGTGCCGTCACCATTGGGTGATGGGGTAATATCCCCGACAAAAACAGAACCGGTTTGCAGCCAGTCATTAACCAGAAGCATCAAATCTTCGAAATCAACAATCCCGTCGTGGTTAAAATCGCACAGTTTGTGGCCGACCCTGATATAGAATAAATTCGTTTTTGTATCAGAGCCGGTGGAATTTGAAACCGTAAGACTTGCCAGGAAGTTGCCCGCGTTTGAATACTGATGCGATGGATTTTGCAGCGAGCTTGTGTTGCCATCGCCGAAATTCCACAGCCGGGAAGTGGGCTGGCCTGTTGACAAATCGGTAAAGCTGACGGAAATCGCGGATGCGGAGCCGAATATTGCCGTCGTGCGGGTAACTTGAGATACGACAATCACATACATTCAATTACGCATAGCCGCCCTGGCAAAAAGCCAAATCGGCAGACTGGCGTTTTTCGCGTTGAATTGCCTGTGTTATGCCTTTCCGCGGCGATTTAACGGCGTGGTTAGTTCGCCAGTTTGATATCGACTAATGTTTTGATTTTGGCGACGTCGATGGACGCCTGTAAGAAATAGATTTGTTTTACGCCGATTTGTATTGACTTTTCCCAAACTGGGCGTTATATTTCTGTATCGCATCTCTCGGTGGTGTTTCCTGCGGATTGTTCAAATTTGGTATGAAGAGGAAATTTTCAGGAGGACGATTCGCCTGCGTTGCGATATCCGGCTGAGAGTGCGCACCTTCTGAAAACCGGTTCCTTGCGGTGTGTAAAGACGGCCGCATGCTCGGAGCCGCGGCCGCAATGTGTGTAAAAAGAGTAGTTTTTTAGGAGGATACGCTATGGCAAATCGAGTCATTCCATTCAGTTTTATAATTCTGTTTATTCTCTTACCTTTTCCGGTCGCAGCGATGCAGTTTGACCCGTGCAGTATCACAAAAATTACAACAGACCCCAATCACCAGGTGGGGGGCGGGCTGGGTTCATTCGCCGTTTCGGGCAACGTAGCCGTCTGGATTGACCAGCGAGACCCGAATTTGATACCGCGGATTTACGGAGTCAATCTCGATGATTCAAACCACATAGAGTTCTTAATCGACTCAAACGCCCCGAATTGTTCCCGCGTTGCGATGTCCGGCACGAGAGTCGTTTACTATGTTATACCGGCCGATAATTCGGGCTTATTTTTCAGAGTTGCGGATATCGCAAACCAGAGCAGTCCGGCTTTTTTGAGATTTTATCCGCTGATGGACAACATCGGATACTTTGACATCTCCGGCACGGAAGTCACTTATGCCGGCCAAGACCCAAATAACAGCTATCTGGAAACGGTGTATCTCGCCGATATCTCGGACTCGAACAACATCAGACAGTATGTCATAAGTGTTTTGCCGACAGGTGATCAGATATTCGGACTCTCAATAGATGCCAATCACCTTGTATGGTCGGCTAATGCTTATAACTCCAATCCTTACGTTGGAGTGGCTGATATCACAAATCCAGGCAGCTCCAGCATAGGAACAATCTGGCTTCCGAGCGGGATTTCTTTCTTCGATATTGATATATCCGGTGCTTTTATGGTAGCTTACGGGAGGCAAAACAGAATCAGATGTATTTTCGGCATCCGCGGATACACAGACGTCAATGATTGCAATGTTGTAGAAATCTGGCAGGAAGGCAACCAGGAATACTATTTAAGCGGACCTCGGCTCGACGGCTCCATTGCGGTCTGGGTAGTCACAACGCAGTTGCCGTCGTTTAGCGGCGGGAACGGACCACTTGATGCGACTGAGTTTCTTATTAAAAGTTCGAACCTGCTGCAAAATGGCGTCTGTACGCTCTCAACCGTGCGGAAGAGCACAAACTCGATAAATGCGGCGGATATATCCGGCAGGCAGGTGGTATGGTCAGAGTGGACCGTAGTTGCGGATTTGATGAAAGGAGCCATTGTGTTTCAGTGCGGCGACTGGGGATACAAATCCAGTGACTTGAACCGCGACTGCAAAGTTGACCTATTCGATTTCGCAATCTTTGCTGATGACTGGCTGACTTGCACAATGCCTGACGACCCAAACTGTGGATTAGGTGCGATTCGATAAGAAAGTACTGGGCCGAAATGATATTGGCCCCGTGGCTTATAAAAAGGCAGTAATTGTAAAGAGCAAAACTGCCAAAGGGGGTGTTGTTTTTTATTTCTTTCGCTGGAGCAAAGACCGGCTTAGTTAGCGAGTTTAATATCGACTAATGTTTTGATATTGGCGACATCGGTTTTGTTGCGAACCTGTAAGCGGATGCCTCGGTCTTCGACGTATTTTTTGGCGTTTCGCAATTCATCTTTAATCGACTGCGGCAGGGAGCTATTCTGCACGGCGTCAACACCTTTGTCACGGAAGAGAAACACGACCATTATATGGCGTACTGTAAAAATATTCATCCCACCCATCAGGCCGCCCTCATGTATGACTTCAAAAGCTCAATAAGACGCTCCCGACGTAGGAATATATCGCAGAACCGAAGGGGGGCCGACCAATTTCAGCAAAATAAGCTGCTTTAAGATCGGCTTTCCTGAAAACTTAGCGTTGGATGAGTTTTTTTATACTACGGCGTACAAACTGATAGCGTTGAATAGCATTCATCGGATATATAAAATGTTTGCGTTTTTTGGGAATCTTTTAAGTCTTTGATAAAACAGCACTTACAAAATGACCGTTTTTATGAGATTAGCATATAATCGGGTGTACAGTTGTAGTCGGGTTGTAGTAAGGTTGTTTGCTTCGGATGAATTACGGGACAGCCATAAATGAGCGTGTGCCTCCCTTCGTTATTGGCACTTGTTATCTGTTACCAATTCGGCCCAAAATCGGTGACGCGTCTTACTGATAGCGGTATAGTTTGACCTTCTGAATGCTGTAACCGCCGCCCGGAAATCGCAGAGCTCTGCCGGAAAGGATCTCGTCGCCGTTGAGTCGTTTCCCCGGCATCCATTTGCCGTCAATAAAAGTGCCTTCCTCGACGGCTGCAAAACCAACAATCTCAGGCCCCGGCGTGCTCGTAGAAAATGAAACCATCAAACCTTTGCCGACCGCCAGAAACTCGTCCGGCCCAACCACAATTACAATCCCGGCGGCAATAGCGTTCTCCGGCGGCCCGACCCCCCATCGTCTCAGTATCTTGAGTTCGAGCGTATAGCCGCCCAACTGCACTTTCTCAACTTGGTTAGGCCCATCCAGCATAACTCCCGCGATTGTCCCTTTGCCCTGGCCTTCCAGAATAAACGACGCAAGCTTGGACAGGACGCTGTAGCATTTGGCAATCTCGCTGTTTGGTTCCACTATCCTTTCGATAGCAAAGGGCGAGAAGCCCATCGCGTTATGCTGTCCGAAGGCATAAAATATGTTAATTGCCCCTTCTGGGTCTCCGCGGGTCTCAGGTATGAACAGGGGATTGCCCAACCTGCTGTACCATTCGCAGCGTGCCTTGAAGTCTGGCACATAAACATCCGGACTAAGCATATCAATCTGCATCGCACCTGCCTTCCAGATATCCATAACTTCGGCCAGCGGGCCGCCGCTGGGAAATTCGCCAGGCTGCGGGCACCCTTCCTGGTCAAGCCATGCGTTTACGTACATCGGAATCGGATATTCGGCTTTGCCCGCCTCGACTATCCGCTCGACGTAACGCGCGTATTGCCACGCCATAAAAATTTCATCTGTAAAGGACGAACGCTTTCGCCAGTCCTTCTCGTGCGGCTTATTGGCGCCGAATGTTTGTTCCCAGTTGCCGGATGTTTTGAAGCCGCCGGCCTGCCAGGCATCGCGAATCTCCGGCAGCAGCGTATCTTTGTGCTTTTGAAGATAATCCATAAGCTCTTTTGGGACGGGCTTTGAATACGCCTCATTCGCGGCTTTGCATTTGTCTCGCGAATCGCCGAGAACGCCCGATTCATTTTCCACCTGCATCATTATCACCGTGTGCTGCTGGCCATCGACTTCTTTGATATGCCGCATCAGCGCCGCAAACGCCTTCGCGTCAGCGTCTCTGGATGCGTCGCTGAAAGTAGAGAGAATTTCGAGGGCTTTGTCATTCGCGTTCCGGGCGAGGGGGAAACGGGTCAAATCGGTTTTTACCCAGACAGGGACATAAGTTGACACGCCGTTTTTCCAGCTTCCGAACCAGAGTAACACAAGACGCAGATTATAGCTTCTCGCGTCTTTTATCAGGCCGTCCACGAGTGAAAAATCGAATTTACCTTCTTGCGGCTCGACCAATTCCCAGGAAACCGCGGCCAGAACCGTATTGAGGTTAGCGTCAGCGAGTTTCGGCCATATCGGCTTCATATATTCAATGCTGGATGAGCTTGAGTTGTTAAGCTCGCCGCCGAGAATAAGAAACGGCCTGCCGTCCACAAAGAGCTGTGTTGCCACACCCTGTTTGCTGAGATGGGGTATGGTGTTGTCCTGGTCGGCACCGTAGGCCGGCGCAGATAACGTGCCCGCGAGAACTAAAGCCGCGATTATTACCGGATTGCAATAACTTACTTTCGACATAAAATTTCTCCTGACGTTTTGGGTAATCCTATTTTTTGTCCCTATTAAAAATACCGACCTTGTTTATTTACAAAGACTTATGTAGAATTCCGCAATTTCATTTAGATTGGACTTTACAGAAACTTTCAGGAAGAATCAATGTCTAAGTTAATAGCAAAACTTATCTTCGGCCTTATAAGGCTCATCTTCAGAGATAAAACCAATCTTGTTTTTGAGAACCTTGCCCTGCGTCACCAATTGGAAGTCCT
This sequence comes from Sedimentisphaerales bacterium, assembly GCA_049513025.1. GTDB lineage: Bacteria > Planctomycetota > Phycisphaerae > Sedimentisphaerales > Anaerobacaceae > Fen-1362. Next base: position 11,810 of record JBEKWM010000010.1, on the reverse strand, counting down.
GGGTCGTAACAAAAAGCCAAAACTTAAAATACCAGACCGTATCTTTTGGACCTAGCTGTTCAAAATCTGGGACCATTGGAAATCCGCACTGGTCGCCGCAGAGGCGCAGGCCGCATATATCCGATATCGGCGTCCTAAAAGTATTCATCTCAGACCTTTAAATGATTGGGGGGAAATTCCGAAAACCTTTTTAAATACACGGGTAAAATGAAATTGGTCGACGAATCCCAGTTCATGTGCAATTTCTTTGACCATAACGCCGGCTTTCTGGAAACGATCCGCGGCATAGGCCATTTTCAGGTTTAGCAGATACTGATAGGGGCTTTGCGTGTCAAATCGTTTAAACAACCTGCATAAATATGCATGGTTAATCATGCAGGCATCGGCGATATCTTTTAGAGAGTTTAGAGTAAGAAAATTGTCCTTGATGTATTGTCTGCAGTTTTGATAGGTCATAAATGCCCTGGAAGGGCTGCCTTTTTCGCTGATAGCCATTTCAGCGATTCGATAAAGTAAGTATTCCAGAATTATCGAGCAAATCATCGGCTTATAGGGGCTGTCCGAAAGGCCATGGGTAAGTAAATCATCGAGGATTCTGGCAATTTCATCGGGCCGACTGATATGTATTGCGGTTCCCAGAGGCGTGATGTGTTGTTTCAGTATTTGTTTGATTGAACTGCCAGCGAAGTCGATGAAGTATTTTACCATCGGCTGTTCGGAAACGGTTGTAATCCGCTGGCTGATGCCGGGACCGTAAGAAAAAATAGTCCCTGCTTTAAGCTCATATTTGCGATTGTTCAGCGTTACAGAACCTGCCCCCTTGGCTACAAATTCAATACAATAATAAGGGAAATCCTTCCTGTCTATCTCATAATCAGGTGTAGTATATTCACACCCGCCGCAAATGACCCTGACCCGGGAATCCTTCACATTGGATTTTTGAATATAAAACCGCCTGGCCTGAGCGACCTGATTTGAAAAGAATTCGGGTTCCCTGGATTTTTTCATTTTATATTCCAAAAAAGTCAATATATGGCATACAATTGGCAACTATATCCATTAAATTCCTTTTATGCATATTATATCATACGATAGAACGAAGTACGAAGGCAATATTGTGCAGTAACAGCTAAAAATCAGAAAATCAAAAAAAGAATAGTGTGAAAAATGGCGAATAAAAAAGCGATTGATGTCCTAAACAAGGATGACTTGATTGTGATTGCAGGCGCCGGCGGCTTTATTGCAGGAGCTCTGACAAAATATTACAAAAATCAGGGATTCAAAAGAATCCGTGCGATTGACAAGAAGCCGCTTCCGCTATGGTATCAGGTTACTCCTGGCGTCGAAAGTATATGTATGGATCTAAGCGAGAAGGACCGCGCAATTGAAGCCTGTAAAGGAGCCAGGGAAGTATATAACCTCGCGGCGGATATGGGCGGTATGGGTTTCATTGAAAGATTTCGAGTAGAATGCCTGCGCAGTGTTTTAATCAATACGCATATGACTGAGGCGGCCTATCAAGGAGGTGCAGAGCGATACTTTTTCTCTTCCTCGGCTTGTGCATATAATGTCGAACTGCAGAAAGACCCCAATGCACAAGCTCTGAAAGAATCGGACGCATATCCGGCGATGGCCGAACGCGGTTATGGGTGGGAAAAGCTGTTTTCAGAGATGGTCTGTCAGGAATACTGGCACGAACGCGGGATGAAAACGGCTATCGCCCGTTTCCATAACGTTTATGGTCCTTTCGGAACATGGGACGGCGGGCGGGAAAAAGCGCCGGCAGCGATTTGCCGTAAAGTCATTGAAGCAAAAGACAGCGGCAATCCGGAGATTGAAATCTGGGGTAACGGTGAACAAACTCGCAGTTTTATGTATATCGATAACTGTGTTCTGGGGATTGATATGATTATGCACTGCGACGATTTAATCGCCACGCCAATTAACCTCGGCTCGAATGAGCTGATTGCTATCAACAAGCTCGTCGATTATGCAGAAGAAATCGCCGGCGTAAAAGTGAAACGCCGTTACAATATGAACGCCCCACTGGGCGTAGCCGGCCGAAATAGCGATAACACCTTCATCAAGCAGGTCTTGAAATGGGAGCCCGATATGCCTTTCAAGGAAGGCCTCAAGCGGACTTACGCCTGGATTGAACAGCAACATAACGACCGTAAAGCCGGCAGACGAACTGTCAGCTAACCGTAAATCGGGTCGTATCTGAAGGGAAAAAACCGTGAGTAAAGCAGACAAACGGGAAATTACGGAAGTTATTGGAAAGATTCAGTTTCGACTTGCTCTTGCCGGCGGATGGATTGACCAGCCGTTTATGTCAAAGCACAATTCATCTCCGCCCGGTTCGATGGTGGTAGCGGCAGTCGAACCTCAGTTTCGCTGGATGGATCGTGCCGGCATCTGCGGCAGCACACGCTCCATTGCCTTGAAACTTTGGGGTGAGTACATGCCGAAGGAGACCCCCGAGAAACTTGTTCATATTTTGTATGAGACAGAAAACAAGGATAAACAAGTGCCGTCCGGTTCACAGGATATGATCGGGATTATTTATCCGGGTATCAATCGTCTGGACTATGATTATAACTATGAAGGAGGTTATTTCCCCAGGCATATCGAATCGAATAATGACCCAGACGTTGCCCGATGGCTGGAAAGCATTCTATATGTTTTGCCTGTCAATATGCGTCCGGACGGTTACAATCCGCTCGGCAGACAAAATCTGACGCCTGAATGGGTGAAGCGGCTGGGACAGTCCGGCAGGAAATGCTTCGATGCGATTATCAATAAAGACCTCACTACTTTGGGCGGATCATTTAACGAGTGTATGAATTGCTGGCATACCTTACTGCCGGATATTTTAGAGCATCCGGCGCTTCATTCGGATACCATTCCGCTGCTTATGTATTATCAGAAAAGATATGCCGGTGCGATGTATTCCGGCTGTGGCGGAGGATATCTGTTTGTGGTTTCCGATGAGCCGGTCCCGGGGAGTTTTCATATCAAGATTAAAGTGGCAAACCGATGACAAATACAATTATCACAGCAGCAGCTTTTGACGGGTTGGATTCAAAGAGAATTCGTTTTATTCATCAGGTTTCTAAATCTGGCCGGTTAGCTGTCTTGTTGTTCAGCGATGCACTGATTAAAAAAATAACAGGGACCATGCCGAAGTTTCCGGAACCGGAACGACGTTATTTCGTTGAGTCCATTCGATATGTCAAAGCCGTTCATATTATTGACGACCTTTTACAATTACAGCAGGTCAGCAATTACATCACCAATCCCGTCGATGCGTTGGTGACGCTTGATCTGGAGGCATTTGGCGACTGTGAGCAATTTGCTCGACAACAGGGAATCGATTACACAGTACTTTCTGCGGATACCCTGAAGGGATATCCCGAGCATGATTATGACCTGAATAGTACTTCCGGGGAAAAAGTGCTGGTGACCGGCAGTTTCGACTGGTTCCACACGGGCCACATTCGATTCTTTGAAGAAGCATCAGAATACGGAGACCTTTATGTGGTTCTTGGTCATGATAAAAACATTGAAAAGCTCAAAGGCCCGGGGCATCCGATGTTTCCGGAACAAGAGCGGAAATATATTATCGGCTCGATACGGTTTGTCAAACAGGCGCTGATTTCCAGCGGTGATGGCTGGCTGGATGCCGAACCGGAAATTAAACGCATCAAGCCGGATCGCTATGTGGTGAACGAAGATGGGGATAAAGATGTCAAACGCCGATACTGTGAAGAACGTGGAATCGAGTATATCGTCCTGAAGCGAGAACCGAAACCTGGCTTGACACGCAGGAACAGTACCGCTCTGAGAGGTTTTTAGTAAGATGTTTTTTTCATAAAATAAGGAGACGAACGGGCGCATTTGAATCTTGGCCCTGCGCTCGGTCGTTTGTTTTCCAATAAAGAATTAATAGAAGGAAATTTTCAGTATGTTAAAGAATATTCCGAGTATTCTCAGCCCCGACTTGCTGAAAATTCTTATGGAAATGGGTCATGGTGATGAGATTGTCATCGCAGACGGCAATTTCCCGGCAGCGTCGATTGCCCCGCACACGGTTTCCCAGCAGTTGATTCGTTTGGATGGTCATGGTGTACCGGCGGTGCTGGAAGCGATTCTGAAAGTGTTTCCGCTGGATCAATATGTTAAAAAGCCAGTAATCCTGATGCAGGTCGACTCCGGAGATCCTGTCGAAACGCCGATTTGGGAGCAGTACCGTAAAATTATCAAAGTCAGCGGTGAGCCGTCGGATGATTTTGAGTTGATGGAACACTTTGCTTTTTACGAAAGAGCCAAAAACGCCTATGCGGTTGTCACAACCGGTGAATCAACTCAATACGCCAATGTGATTCTGAAAAAAGGATGCATAATTTCCAGAGTAATGAAAAATGTATTGTGAGGTGTGATGCCGAGGTAACATAATCGGCAGGAAAGCTGGTTTGAATGAGCGGTGAAACAATAAGATGGATTGATTATAGACCGGAGTCGAATAAGATGCCTGACGCCATAATTTGTGGTAAATACCGAAAGGAACCAAAATGAAAAGCACAATCATCGTTGTTTGCGTGTCGGTTATCATCGTGTTGTTAACTAGCTGCACACAACAAACCTGCCAGAATAAACCCGCCAACGCCAAACCAAAACAAACTTTTACCGCCGATTGGGAATCGCTGAAAAAACGCAACCCCGCGCCGGAATGGTTCCGCGATGCCAAATTTGGCATATATTTTCACTGGGGCGTTTACAGCGTGCCGGCGTTCGGAAGCGAATGGTATCCGTGGAGTATGTATGACGTAAACTCGCCGACATATAAGCATCACGTCAAGATATACGGCGAGCCGAACAAGTTCGGCTATCCCGATTTTATCCCGATGTTCAAAGCTGAAAAATTCAACGCCGACGAATGGGCGGACCTCTTCAAAAAAACGGGTGCGCAGTTTGCGGGGCCGGTAGCGGAGCACCACGACGGCTTTTCAATGTGGGCAAGCAAAGTCAATCCCTGGAACGCGAAGGATATGGGGCCTCACCGTGACATCGTAGGCGAACTTGAAAAAGCAATCCGCAAACGAGGTATGAAATTCGTCACCACCTTTCACCACGAGCGCAGCGGCCTGTATGAAATCACAAAGAACGGCAAGACATACTGGACAGGTCACTACGAATTCGTCAGACGCTATTTCCCCGACCTGCTCAACGACCCCTGTCGCGCGATTATGTATGGCTATATGCCCGCCGACAAATTCTACCAGATGTGGGAGGACAAATTGGTTGAGGTCATCGACCATTATCATCCTGATTTGATGTGGTTCGATTCGTGGTTGGATGAAATCCCGGATAAATACAAGACGGAATACCTGGCGCACTACTTCAACGACGCGAGCCGATTGGATAAAGAGGTGGTGGTGACGTCTAAGTACGGGCAGCTGCCTAAGGAAGTGAGTATAGAGGATTATGAGAAGGGTAGGGCGGATAAGCTCACCGATTTCGTCTGGCTCACCGATGATACAATTAGCCGCGGCTCCTGGGGCTATACGGAAAACCTTGGGGTAAAAAAGCCCCTCGAAATCGTGCGTACCCTTGCGGATATCGTCAGCAAGAATGGACAACTGATGCTCAATATCTCCCCCAAAGCTGATGGTACCATACCCGATAACCAGAAAAAAGTGCTCCTCGAAATCGGCGACTGGATGAAGCAATTCGGGGAGGCGATTTACGGCACAAGACCGTTTGTCGAATACGGTGAAGGCCCCACAAAAATGGAGACCGGCGGTGGGTTCGCCAAAATGAAGGGGGGCTATTCTGCCAAAGATATCCGCTATACCCGCAAGGGTGATACCGTTTACGCGATTGTCCTCGGCTGGCCGGGCGAAAATACGCAGATTACCATGACCCTGTTCGGCAAAGGCGGCAAAGCGGAAAATATAAAAGTTAAGGATGTCACTATGCCGGGCGTCTGGGGCAAAATCAAATGGCAAAGAACCGACACCGGCCTTGTCGTTACTACCCCTGCCAGAAAAGTCAGCGACCTCGCTATTGCGTTTAAGCTTAATACTGTGGAGTAATCACGGCAAAGAAAAGGGCTCTAAAATGAGTGATACTAAAAAATCAGGACGGAAAAAAGATGATTTGATCGTAATAGGTGACTCAGGCGGTTTTATCGCCGGCTCTTTGGCGATATATTTCTACAAGCGGGCGATTTAATGGAAAATAGCCAATAGCTTGAAAGTATGTGAGACAAAAAATTTGAGAGAGCTGTTACTAAAAAAACAGGAGAGCAAACCGATATGAAGCTATTGAAGAATCTGTGTATAGCGGCATTTTTGTTTGTTTTTTTGATGCCATTCAAAACCGCAACAGCCGCTTCTGGAGGCGCAGCATCCCATCTGCTTACTCTGTCCCCGATAGATATGCTCATAATAGCGATTTACTTTGTGGTAGTGCTCGCGATAGGTTTTTATCTGAAAAAATTTGCCAGCACCGGCGATGACTTTTTTATGGCGGGCCGAAAAATGACGGCTTGGATAGCGGGCCTAAGCTTTATATCAGCCAATTTAAGCTCACTGGAAACAATGGGCTGGTCGGCTATGGCGTATCAATACGGGATGTTAGGCGCACACGCATACCTGATAGGCGCAATACCCGCGATACTGTTTTTAGCCATTGTTATGATGCCGTTTTATTATATTTGCAGAACACACTCAGTGCCCGGCTATTTGAAGCTGCGATACGGCGAAGGTCCGAGGGCGCTGGCAGGCATCTCGTTTACGTTCCTGACAGTAATGGTCAGCGGTGCCAGTATGTTCGCAATGGCGAAAATCCTCAACCTCCTGCTTGGCTGGAATATGAACGTGAGCATCTGGGTGTCGTCGATAACGGTTGGCATATACGTGTTCTTAGGCGGCCTGCTGTCGGCGGTATTTAATGAGGTGCTGCAATTCTTTTTAATATGGCTGGGAACGATTTTGATTCCCATCCTTGGAATCATCAGTGCCGGCGGATGGCACAAGATGCTGGAAACCGCGCAGAAGAATGCGGCGATAATCCACCCGACGGTGCAGAATGCCGACTTCACCAGCTTGTGGCGCAACCTGGGGTCGTTCGATACGAACCCGATGGGCATCGACTGGTTCGGGATGGTCTTCGGCTTAGGATTAGCCGTTAGCTTCGGCTACTGGTGCACGGACTTTTTGCAGGTTCAGCGGGTCATCATTGCCAAGGACCTGCGTTCCGCCCAGAATGGCACGGTTATCGGGGCAATGCTCAAAATGCTTGTGCCTATTATCGTAACCATCCCCGGCCTGCTGGGGCTGGCAGTGCTGCTTAACCCAAACGGAACGCCAATGATATTAGTGCCGGAGAGCGACCCGCGTGCCAACATTACTTGTCGCACATTCAACGACGTTCTGCCGCTGCTGATGGGCCAATATCTCGGACCCGGTCTGCTGGGGCTGGGTGTGACGGCGATGATTGCCGGCTTTATGTCGGGTATGGCAGGCAACGTAAGCGCATTTGCGACGGTGTGGACTTATGACGTTTACAAACCGCTCTTGAACAGAAAAGGCAGCGACAAGCACTATCTGAGCATGGGCCGGTGGTGCTCGATACTGGGTGTGCTGATATCCATTGCCACCGCTTACGCTCTGTTTTATTTCTCGAACATCCTTGAGTTCCTGCAGGTGCTTGTGTTCTTCTTCATCGTACCGCTGTTCGGCACGATAATCCTGGGGATGTTGTGGAAGCGAGCAACGCCAGCGGGCGGTTTCTGGGGATTTCTGGCCGCAATAATTGTATCTATGAGTATGTGGTTTTTCGTTCACACGTTCCCCGAAGGTTCCAGACCGCATCCCTCGGTTTTAATCAGCAATAATGCCGTGATATCAGTGGTAAAACAGGGCGACTACAAGATAACACAGGTGATAGTCGAAAGCGGCCAAATCCGGACCACGAACGTTGCAATACCGCTCGAAGCCGGCAAAGAGCCGGTAACGTCGGGCCAGTATGTGGCGCCGCAGACAGGCATTGAACTGTCCGGTGTGGTGAAAGATGGTTCTATCGCCAAGAACCTGCGAGTGCTCGTCCCAGACGCGGCGGAGGCAGACACCAAACAACACATCAAGTTCGGCGTGGAGGGTATTTCCCTGGCGATTAAGCCCGGCGTGATGATTCAAGCGTCGTATATCGCGAAAAAGTTCGATGCTGCGGCGTTCAACCCGGCACACACAAAATACGTGGCCCGTTCCGAGAAGGCCAAGCCAATGGCCGTCAATATGTATAGCGCGTTCTGGTCGCTGCTGGTGTGCCTTAGCGTAACAATCGGGGTAAGTATTTTCACCAAACCCAAGCCGGTCGAGGAATTGAAAAACCTGGTGATGGGCCTGACGGATATCCCGGACGAAGGACCGTGCCTGTGGTATCATAACCCGAAACTCTGGGCGGCGGCCGTGTTCGTCGTGCTGGTAGTCATAAACATCGTATTCTGGTAAGGAGCAATATATGCATAATGAACATCAAATTCCTATATGGTTCTTCATTGGCCTGCTGCTAACGGTATATGGCGTCCTGATACTCGGATGCGGCATATACAACGTAATCTGTCCGCCTGAGAATCCCGTGAAGCTGGCAAATCTGCACGCGGACATCTGGTGGGGCATTCTACTTTTGGTAATTGGATCGATTTACAGTATTAAGTACAGGCCTTCAAAAGGGCAATCTTGACCTTTTATTTTTTGTACGTCGTATCAACCAAAATAGGTCCATACTGTAAAATATTTGTCTCACCCATCGGGCCACCCTCCTGTATGATGTATGACTCCAGAAGCCCACCAAGACATTTCCGATGTAGGAATTATACCGAGTAAACATAAGGAAGCCGACCAATTTCAGCAAAATAAGCTGCTTTAAGGTTAGCTTTCCCAAAACTTAGGGTCGGATGAGTTTTTTATAGTACAGGAACTGCTGCCCAGAATCGCAATCGAGCAGTTCGTTCTGCAATTGGCAATGTAGTAACAGCTTCACTTTTACACCCTGCTGTGATTAATGGCAATTATATTGATGGTAGGTAAAAATCGCCTACTGCAAAAACCATTAGATTACAATTCGGCGTAACTTGGCAGAGATGTCAGTGTCATCTGCAGCGAAACGCCGCAAGCTATGTTCCGAAGTCTTCTATGAGGGGGCAGGTCGCCGAAGACATCAGGGACATTTTTAATGCGAAGGATAGAGCATCTGCCGAAGACCGGCTTGACAAGTGTGTTGAAACATACAAACAAGTCGCGCCGAAACTCGCTGAGTGGATGCAGGATAATATCCAGGACGGCTTGAACGTCTTTGCATTGCCTAAGGAACATCGAAGGCGATTACGAACCACCAATACGCTTGAACAATTGCATCAGGAAATCAATCGAAGATCGCGTGTCGCAAGGATATTCGCCAACGAAGAATCGCTTTTGCGTCTGGTAAGTGCGATTGAAATGGAAATCAGTGATGATTGGCTTTCAGAGAAAAAATACTTAACGTTTGCCCGTCATTCGTGTGGCGGATTGGAATTGGAGAACGAGAACGAAACCGCTGATTTAAACGAAAACAAAATTTACAGGAAAAAGGTTGCTTAATCGGCGATTTGGTTATAGTTCTTTTGGTTTTCATATGCCATATATCAATTCATTTGTTTGAAATTATTTAAGGTTTTCAATAGATCAAGCGGATAACTAAAGCGGTTTGTTTCAAGCACCTGGCTGGGACAAATCCGACTCTATTTTAGCATTAAAAATCATAAATATCAATTCTGTAAAAAGTCAATAATAGACATCTATTGGGCAACAAATGGCATACCTTCTATAGCCAAATATGCATTATACTATATGATGCCATGCCTTAAAGCATAGCATCGCCTGTATGAAAAATATTTTGAGGAAAATAATACGATGCGGGTCATAATTTTCATAATATCGGGGTTATTTATTTCATTAAATTTATCGATTCAAGCCGCCCCTATTAATGTCACTTATACCATTAAAACCGATACGGGCCAAACTCCCATAAGCAAATATATTTATGGGTCCAACTGGGGCAACGGCACAGATTATACCATTCAAAGAACCGGCGGAAACCGCTGCACCGCTTATAACTGGGAAAACAACTGGTCCAATGCCGGTTCTGACTGGTATTATGAAAACGACCAGTTATTTGATCCAAATGCGATACCCAGCGAGGGCATAACTAAAATCATCGACCAGTTTAATTTACAGGGTCAGGAGTCGATAATTACTCTGCAAATGGCAGGTTATGTTTCAGTGCCAATCTTCAGACAGATAAATGTTGTGAGCAACCTATGGTCAAAACAACTTTATGAAACCGTAAACTCTTTCGTATTGTTCTGGTATGATACTGATTGAAATAGGACTTGGCGGTATTCGCCAGGCATAAATAGTTTCATAAGTAGGAAAATAGTATTGTTTAAGGTGAATAAGGAGGAAAAATAATGTTTAAGAAAAGTGTATTTATTTTGGCCCTTTTATGTTTTTTGGCTATAAGCAATTCTGCTATAGCTGCCCAGCTTAACTGGGCCGGAACCGATGCCAATTGGTTTAACCCCGCTAACTGGGGTGGTACGGTGCCGACGGGTGGCGATTGGGCGGCCATCCAACCAGGTTATACGCAGCCAAGAATCGATGGCGATGCGGCCTGCAGTCCATTGGACATAGAGCCATGGTCAGGGGGAGGGCTCTCCTCAGTCGATATGAATTCAGGAACTTTAGATTTCGGATCCGCACTCAACTGCGCTACGTGGGGTACCTTTGACACCAGCGCCCCAGGCTTTAGCCCGGGCATACTGTATGTACATGGCGGCACGGTAACTACGCAGTCCGCTGGTTCTGCAGGTCTTGTTATCGGCGGTCAGTTCGCCCCCTCCGTCGGCAGGGTAATCATGTACGGCGGAATTATCAGTGTCCCGAGAATCGCGCTCCAGCACGGTGATATCACCCTCTATGGCGGAACACTGGAGACCTGGGGAGATGGTAATTTTGTCTTTTCCACGGACTACCCCGAAAACAAAATCGACATCAGCGGCGGCACACTGAAACTTACAGGCAGTGACCCTACCATTGACGTAACGACCCTAACCAATTTAATAACAGCCGGACGTATTTACTCCTCACGCGGCGTCCTCGGGTCACCTGTATTTGACGTCAACTATACGTCAATAACGTGTACCGAGGTCAACTATTGCACCTGGAACCCAACACCGGTCAACGGCGCAACAAACGTTCATTACAAAGTAAACCCCTATGATGCCAATGATCCCTGCAGCATTACGCTTAGCTGGACGGAGAGTACTCTTAACAACATTGATGCAAATGACGACATCTATTTCGGAACGTCCTTTGCCGACATCAACACCGCAACAAAGACATCACCGCAATACAAGGGTTCCAGAAATGACGATAACAACGACCCGTGCAGCTTTACCATCAAAGACCCAAATAAATTCGCTCTCGGTGCCACCTATTACTGGAGAGTCGATGAAAACAGCGTTAGTGACGGGTTTAAAAAGGGCCTGGTCTGGAGCTTCACAACCCATGACGGCAAGGCCTACAATCCCAAGCCGGTAAACGACGCAAGCACCGGCAGAGCACTGGACGCGGCGTTGCAGTTACTCTGGTCGGCTGGCGACTGGGTACAACCCACCAACGGACACCAGGTATACTTCGGCACGAATTCCAGTGCTGTCAACAACGCAAAAACCACTAATACGGACGGACAATACAGAGGCACGG
>JBEKWM010000009.1:0-101049 GCA_049513025.1 Sedimentisphaerales bacterium | reverse complement strand
ACGGTTGCAACAGCGCTAACGCCAAGGGCAAGGCTGGACGCCTTTTGATACGAGATTCATCCGGGAAGTATATGCAATATACATATAACAACGACGGCACGAACCCCGCTTTCGCGGGCTCGAGCTTCTCAGAGGCCAAACATACGTACAAAGGCACCAGTTTTACAGGCGGTGGCGTTATTTCTCCCGCGCCTAAGGCATTGCGAGTCGATTATAAAGGCGCCGCAACTAACGCGGCTAATAGTAACCCCGAATCCGAATACTGTACTGGTGACTTGGACAGGATGTATGTGGAGATTGAAGATACATCGGGTAATATAGCCGTTTACCTGAATCCAGATCCCAATGCTCAGCTGGGTAATACCTGGACATCATGGTACACCAGGCTCACCGACATCAACGCTTTAGGCGCTCCACATGCTGTGAACCTGAACGCGATAAGCGGCTTCTCCATAGGTTTTGGTGTACGTGGCGACACGCTCGATACCGATGGCCACGACGTCAACAGTGTCGTGATGTTCGACAATATCCGGCTGTACGCTGCGACGTGCGTTCCGGCATTCGGCCCAACGGCTGACCTGACCGGGGACTGCTACGTTGACCTCAACGATCTCGACGTCCTTGCGAACAACTGGCTCAAGCATGCGGATAACCCGACTTTCCCAGGAGCTACGCCACCCCACAAAGCTCCGATACTTTGGTACAAATTCGAGGAAACCGGAACAACGTCTCTGGCACAGGACTCCGGGACAGGTGACGCAAACAACTATGTAGGCACTATCAACAATTGGACCGCCATGAACTGGAAAGTCGGCGGTGGCCGTGATGGTAACAACTGTCTCTATCTGCCTTCCGGTTGGAACAGCTACGTGTCGTGTCCCACATCAGCGCTAAGCTTTATGAGTGATCCAAATCATGCTACTGATGGCGGCGGCATAACATTCTCAACCTGGATAAATGCATCTGTGAACGCTCCTGATTTTACGGGTTGGATATACGGCTTTATCGTAGTAAAGGACGTCAACGGCAATGATGCAACGGAGATAGCTTGTCCGCATCACCACAGCAATCTTGATTGGAGTGCTGATAATTGTTGGGCTGGCTGGTCTAAGCCTGGTAATCTGGGCTTTAGTATGGGGCCAAGCACGTCAATGGTTAACTATGGCACCCGCTGGAACCACTGGGCCTTTGTCAAGGCACCCCACACATTGTCCTGGTACTGTAACGGCTCTTTGCTAAAGCAGGAAGCCGACACCGACGCGAATGCCGGTGACCCGAATATTTACGGACCGTTGTTCCCACTGCCAGTATCTGCATTCACTATCGGCCTTGGAGGTTGGGGTGGGAACTGGGCGGGCTACATCGACGATTTCCAGGTGTATGACTATGCTCTGTCCGCGGAAGAAGTTGCTTACATAACAACCGATGGAACTGGACATATCGTACTGCCGCTGGTTTCCCCGGCTAATCTCAACAAGGATGGTTCAACATCACCGTTAACAGACCCAAACCAGAAGGTCGACTTCCGCGACATGGCTATAATGGAAAAACAGTGGCATACACAGATACTGTGGCCGTAACAAACGCAAATTGTGAATTAGTGTTTTCTACGGGGCCTGCAGCGCCGATTGGGCGGGACAGGCCCCGCTTATTTTTAGGCATGTGTAAATTGCTGAAGGTACTCTGCGCCAACGCTAAAACGGTAGAATCGCAACTCTTTTTAGTTTCTTAACGGCCGTATTATATGCCTAAAATGGTGGATGTTGAGCAAAAGATGGCGTTCTTTTTTTAGCCCGCCTCGTGCAAAATGAGAATTAGCCACAAAGTCACAAAGGCACTAAGAAAAAAATGTGAATAAACCTTGGTGTCTTCCGCCGGAAGACATCCCTTACGGGAGTGGTAAAATTTAGGATTATTATGAGCAAACGCAACGGACCTGGATTCACATTAGTAGAACTATTAGTTGTTATCGCCATCATCGCTCTGTTGATGGCCGTATTACTTCCTGCGCTGGGCCGGGCAAGAGAGCAGACGAGAATGATTGCTTGTCTCGCAAATCTCAAACAGTGGGGAGTTATCGCTTATCTTTATGCGGACGGTAATAAAAACTCTTATTGGTCTGGTTCTACTGTAACAGGCAGTGAGGGATTCTGGTGGCCTGCTCAGCTTGACTGCCAAACCCAGAGTTGGAAAAAAAATAAACTATGGTTCTGCCCCAATTCCAGAAAACCGATAAACGACCAGTTCAACCATATGACAGGCGAATTTACTTTCATGGCTGCCTGGGGAATATTCACAAATGACCCGCCGGGAGACGCCATAGGAGGTAGTATAACATCCGCAGGTTTGCGCCGTTTATGTGATAATGAATATGGAATAGCAGGCAGTTACGGCATAAACGGCTATTGCCTGAACATGAATGGCAATACATTGAGTACAGGGAGCCAAAACTGGAGAACCCCCGATTCTAAAGGGGGAAGTGAAGTCCCGTTGTTTCTTGATGCCCTGCGCTTTGACGGCTGGCCGGAGGACACCGAAGGTCCCGCATTAAGTGAAGCAGACGCCTGGGTAGGCGCCAACGAAATTAAAAGATATGCCATCAACCGACATAGAGGATATGTAGGTTGCGTTTTTCTGGATGGCCACGCGAGGAAAGTAGGGATAAAAGAATTATGGAAGCTAAAGTGGCATAAGCAATTCAACACAAATGGAATCTGGACAAAAGCCGGCCATGTCGTGCCATCTTCCTGGCCGGAATGGATAAGAGGTTATCCGGACTATTGACGGAAGCAGTTCCCTATCGTCAGGACAAAACAACAGAACTTGAGACGCCAATCAGTTGAGACCTCAATATTTTTTTGTAACGCCTACCGGCTCTGGACATTTACCTCGGTTGATTGCAAACCGTCGCTTTCGGCGATTAAACGGATATCGCCTGTTTGTTCTTCTTTAGTCCGCAAAATCAGCATTGCCTTGCCGTAGAATAGTTTCCTGTAATCCGCCTGGAACGGCTCATAAGAAAGAGGATTGCCGTTATCGACTCCTGCGATTTCAGCGGGGCCATCGACCTTGAACTTAATCAAATTATCTGCGAGGGGACACAGCGTATCATTGGCATCGATGGCCTCAACAAGGATATAGCAGAGGTCATCACCTGTGGCTGAGAGTTCTTTCCTGTCGGGAGTAAGTCGGATTTTCGCCGGCTCACCCGCCGTGCGCATAACTTCCTGTCCAATCTCTTTGCCATCCTTATAAGCGACCGCCTTCAATTCGCCCTGCTCATAATTCACATCGTTGAAACAAAGGCGGTACTTGTCTATCGAACCATAGTAAGACGGCCCCGCTTCTTTTGCCTTGGTCTGTTTACCTAATGAATTGCCGTTGAGGAACAACTCAACCGTGTCGCCGTTGGTATAGACATATACGGGAACATTTTGCCCGACTCTGTCGGGCCAGTTCCAGTGAGGCAATATATGTATAGTAGTAACATCAGGCCGCCAGTAGCTTTTGTAGAGATAAAACCGGTCTTTGGGTATGCCCGCGAGGTCAACGATTCCGAAATATGAGCTTCTCGCCTGCTTGCTGTAAGGCGTCGGCTCGCCGAGATAATCGAAACCAGTCCAGACAAATTCGCCCGCGACAAATTTGTCCTTTTCCATCAAAGCAAACTCACGGTCCGGTATATCCGCCCAATTCGCAGCGTTGCGGTCATAGGAATCAACCTGGAACGTGCTTGAGTACTGCGTCTTCGAACCACGCAAAGGCAGTTCGTAAAAGCCGCGTGTGCTAAACGCGGAAGCCGACTCGCTGTAAATAATCGGCTTATCCGGATAACGAGTCCTGTATTGAGCGTATCTTCGCTGATAGTTCCAGCCGGTAAGGTCCAGGGCGTCGAACATTGATTGTGCCACCTGGCTGGGACAAATCCGACTCTATTTTAGCATTAAAAATCATAAATATCAATTCTGTAAAAAGTCAATAATAGACATCTATTGGGCAACAAATGGCATATCTTCTATAGTCGAATATGCATTATACTATATGATGCCATGCCTTAAAGCAGAGCATCGCCTTATTTTGAGGAAAATAATATGAAGCAGGTCATAATTTTCGTCATATCGGGGCTATTTATTTCATTAAATTTATCGATCCAAGCCGCCCCTATTAATGTTACTTATACCATTAAAACCGATACGGGCCGAACTCCCATCAGCAAATACATATACGGCACAAACTTTTACATGAACACGGATTACACCATTCAAAGAATCGGCGGAAACCGCTGCACCGCCTATAACTGGGAAAACAACTGGTCCAATGCCGGTTCTGACTATCGTTTTGAAAACGACACGATGTGGGATTCATCGAATCCCCCGGTACCCGGCCTGGGCTATACTAAACTCATCGACCAGTCTAATTCAATTAACCAGGACTCTATAGTAACCCTGCAATTGGCAGGTTACGTCTCAGCGCCAATCTCTGGGGTGGATTTGAATAGCCAACCGGCCCCATCGCAGTATTTTTATCCCGTTCAATTCGCCAAAGGCGCTCCATTCTGCAGTCCGCCGAACAATCCAAACACTTCCGACGGCGTTGTTTATATGGATGAATTCGTGAATTTTCTCGTTTGGAAATATGGTTATGCAGGCACTCCGACCGGAGTCAAATTCTACTCTTTGGATAATGAGGTTGACATTTGGAATGCAACTCACTACGAAGTTCACCCGGCACATCCCTTATGCCAGGAAATTAGAGACAAAGGCGTTGCTTGTGCGACAGCAGTCAAAAATGTTGACCCCAATGCCCAAATAACGGGACCTGTCCTTTGCGTGTTCACGGGGTTCCTAAATCTGTGCGGTGCATCCGACTGGTCAAGCGTGCAAGGAAGCCGACCTTGGTTCATAAGTTATTATCTTGATGAAATGAAAAAGGCGTCGGATGCCAATGGAAGAAGGCTTCTCGACGTTCTTGATGTTCACTGGTATCCCCCGGAGGATGATGGCAACGGCCATGGTATTTGTACTGACGGTATTAACGATGCTCGACTGTTTAACGCAAGAATGCAGGCGCCGAGAACCCTTTGGGACCAAGATTATGTTTATCCTCATATGACTTATCCTGATGGCGGTTCAAGCTGGGTAAACCAATCGTATTGGGCGCAATTTTTGCCGATTCTCACAAGATTTAAATCTGACATACAGACTTACTTTCCGGACACCAATATAGGAATCTCGGAATATACCTGGGGCCCTTCTACGCAATGGGCAACCGGTATTACCACAGCGGATTTCTTAGGCATTTGCTGCAAATATGGTGTATATATGACTAATTACTGGGGAAGTGGCGGCTATATTGACACAGCGGTAACAATGTACAGGAATTACGACGGTCTCCATTCGACTTTCGGTGATACCAATGTTCCTGCGGCTATGTCAGATAAGGTGAACAGCTCTATTTACGCCTCTGTATTCGCAAGCAATGCCAATGAGCTTCATCTTATGGTTATCAATAAAAGCCAGACCAGCGATATTACCGGGACATTCAATATCAACAGTCCACAAACCTTCTTGGCCGGAAGGGTCTGGAAATTCGATAACAATAGCTCCAGCATTACACCCACAACCCCAATCAGTTCTATAACAAATAACTCCTTTACATATACTATTCCCAAAACAAGTGTCTGCCATATTGTGCTTCAGGTAACCCCGATAGACGTTTCCATAACTTCGCCTCTCGACGGCGATAGATTTTCATCGGGAGACGACATTGTCATTGAGGCAAATGCTTCCGCTGTTAACGGCTTCGTAACAAAAGTGGAATTCTTCCAGGGTTCGACAAAACTTGGTGAAGCTACAGAACCGCCGTATTCTTATACGTGGAACGATGTCAACGTGGGCCGATACAGTTTGTTCGCACGGGCTACGGATAATAATGGCTGGCCAACTAACTCAACAGCAGTAAATATCAATGTTGTCAGCGGCGATGCCACCGGCTTCATTCTTCGTGAATGGTGGACAGGAATCTCCGGAACAGCGGTCAGCAACCTGACGGGGGACATAAATTATCCGACGAACCCGAATGGGCGAGCATTGCTCACCTCGCTGGAGGCCCCGACGGACTGGGCGGATAATTACGGAACGCGGATTCGCGGGTATCTGTATCCACCTGCAAACGGCAATTACACGTTCTGGATTGCAAGCGACGACAATGGTCAGTTATGGCTCAGCACCGATGACAACCCCAGTAATGCCATCCTGATAGCTTATGTAAACGACTGGACCAATTCACACGAGTGGACTAAATATACTTCGCAGACATCGTCGCCAAAACCACTACTTGCCGGGCACAAATATTACATCGAGGCATTACAAAAAGAAGGCGGCGGCGGCGACAATATCGCGGTCGCCTGGCAGGGGCCGGGTATAGCGACTCAACAGGTAATTGACGGGGCATATCTGTCGCCCTGGTTGTATAATTTCAAGGATTACGCGACTTTTGCTCCCCAGTGGTTAAAAACCAACTGCTCCCGGTCAAACGCCTGGTGTAATGGAGCCGACAGAGACCGCGACGGTAGTGTACAAATTGATGACCTGATGATATTTGCCGAATGGTGGCTATACGGCGGCGAGTAAACTGGTAAGGATGAGTTGATAGCAAATACAAGGGCTGCAAATTGTTGCGGCCCTTTTTTACTTCTTAAAATTTCAAATTCGCAGTCTCCGTGTTTTTAACGTAAGTTTTTAAAGGTGCCGGGGGGTATACCAAAAATCCGTTTGAATACTCTGGAAAAATTGAAAGGATCGCTGAAACCGAATTCCTGCGCCACTTCCTTTACCGATGAATCTGGTGATTGAAGCCGCTGTGCCGCGAGATTCATTTTCATTTGCATCAGATATTGATATGGGCTTTGGCGGTCGAATCTTTTGAAGAGTCTGCAAAGATAGGCATTATTTATATTACATTCTTCGGCAATCATATCGAGGCTTCGTATCGAAAGGCAATTCTTCTGTATGATTTCCCTGGATTTTTGATAGGTATAAAAAGCAGCAGACTTTCGTGTATTTTCAATTATAGAAGTTTCGGCGATTTTAAAAATGAGCTGCTGCAAAATGGCCGTGCATAAAAGGGGAGTATAAGAACTGCCATTTTGCCCATTTTTTATGAGATCTTCAAAAATCATTATTATCGCATCAGGCGCAGATACCTGAACAGCGCTTCCCAAAGCAGGACGGAATTTTCGCAGCATTTTTAAAGCTTCGGGCCCGGTAAAATCGACGAAATATTTGACCAGAGGAAATTCAGTTTCATTTGTAATTATATGAGCTATACCCGGGCCGTAAGAAAATACTTTTCCGGCAAATAGTGTATATTTTTTATCATCAAGAACAACTGCGCCTCTTCCACTTGCCACAAATTCAATGGAGTAAAAAGGGAAATTAGAACGATCGATTCGATACCCTGGCTGACAATGTTCCCGGCCGCCGCATATGACCTTAAGTTTTTGATTTTTTTGAGATTGGGTATTTAGATAAAAACGATTTGCCTCCAGGACCTGGTTGGAAAAAAAATCCGGCTCTCTTTTATCAGCAGGAACCATAAATAATCCATAAAAGTCAATAATAGACATCTATTGGACAACAATTGGCATATACTGCAATCATATGTGCATTATACTAAATATGATGAGAAAATCAAGAGTCAATAAGATACAGGTATTAATTCCCGATTCTAAAGTAATTTATTGAGCGGGGTAGATAGAGATAGGATTTAATCAGGAATTTTTTGGAGAGATTACATGAAAATCTGGAAAATAGTTTTATTAACATCAATTTCATCCATCCTTTTGTCAATTAATTTATCCTGCCAGCAAAGCACTAAAACAAGCCAACAGCAAGTGAAGTAAATATTTAGAAATAATTTTTTATGAAAATTTCAAGACGCGAAATTATGCAGATGTTGGCCGGAGCTTTACCTGCAGCTTTTTTATCTTCTTGCGGCCATTCTCAGCAGCAGACCAAAAAACCAATTGCCCAGGAACCTAATAAGCCCGCACCAGTGCCCGCTCCTAAAATTAAAATACCTCCCGCACCGGCCCATATACCTGCTCCTCCTGGTTTCGGCACAGCAAAAGGACCATTTGAACCAACGTGGGAATCTCTTTCGGCTTACCAGGTTCCTGACTGGTATCGTGACGCGAAATTCGGAATATGGGCACACTGGGGACCGCAATGTCAACCGGAAATGGGTGACTGGTATGCCCAGCAGATGTATTATGAGGATAATCAAATTTACAGATTCCATTGTAAAAAATACGGTCATCCTTCCAAATTCGGCTTCAAAGATGTTATCAACGAATGGAAGGCTGAAAACTGGGACCCCAAATCGCTTATCGAATTTTATAAAAAAGCGGGAGCCAGATATTTCTGTGCCTTGGCCAATCACCATGATAATCTCGATTTATGGGATTCCACATATCAGCCATGGAACAGCGTCGCTATCGGCCCTAAGAAAAATATTATAGCAGGCTGGGAAAAGGCAGTCCGTGACGCAGGTCTTCGTTTCGCGATTTCTGTTCATGCCGCCCGAACATGGGACTGGTTCCAGCCCGCCCAGGGGTGGGATAATAAAGGTGAATTTGCCGGTATTCCTTATGACGGCCTTTTAACAAAAGCCGATGGCAAAGGTAAGTGGTGGGATGGCCTCGATCCCCAGGACCTGTATGCTCAGTATCATCGCAGAGGCACATATAAATATACGCTGGAAGGACAGCCGCCTCTTGATAAGGGATATATTGAAAAATTCTATAATCGCACGATTGATCTCATAAGCAAATATAATCCGGACCTGATTTACTTCGATGATACAATTTTGCCGATTTATCCGACAAGCGATATTGGTCTTAAAATTGCCGCATATTTTTATAATACAAACCTGGCAAAAAATGGAAAACTCGAGGCTGTTTTAACCGGCAAAATACTAAAACCCGAACATCGCAAAGCCATATTATATGATGTCGAAAGAGGAGTTACGGAAGGCGCCGAGACACTGCCCTGGCAAACAGATACCTGTATCGGCTCATGGCATTATGACCGCAGGATTTATAACGGACGCGGATATAAAACCCCAAAACAGGTCGTCCAGATGCTCATTGACATCGTCAGCAAAAACGGAAACCTGATGCTCAGTGTCCCAGTCCGCGGCGATGGAACCATTGATGAGCTGGAAGTAAAAGTTGTTGAGGGGATTGGCCAGTGGTTATCTGCAAATGGAGAAGGAATTTATGCGTCCCGCCCGTGGAAGGTTTACGGTGAAGGTCCCGCTACAATAAATAAAACGGGAAAAGGCGCGACATCAGATGTGAAAAGATATACTGCCGAAGACATTCGCTTCACTACAAAGGGAGATGTCTTATACGCATTTGCCATGGCCTGGCCCGAAAATGGAAAAACTGTAATTAAATCTCTGGCAAAAGGAAGCGAAAACATACCTGGAGAAATCGGAAAAATAGAAATGCTCGGAGCCGATAGTCCTTTGACTTTTGACCGAAATGACCAGGGTCTTACAGTAAATCTTCCCAAAACCAAACCAAATGAATTTGCTTATACATTAAAAATTTCGCCCAAACAGGAAAAGGCGTGAGATTTAATCATGAGTTTTTTAGGAGATATTAAATGAAAGTCAGGCAGATAATTTTAATGACATCAATTTTATCCATTCTTTTATCACCGAATTTATCATGCGAGCAAAGCAATAAAATAAGCTCACAACAAATTCAAGCATTTTTTGAAACGAATTCAACAGCCCGGCAGGTTGTAAATTTCAATAAGGACTGGAAATTCTCAAGAGGCGACATGGATGAAGCAGAAGCTGTAACTTTTAATGATACGAACTGGCAGCCGGTGCGATTGCCGCATGATTGGGCGATTACCGGGCCATTCAATGAAAAAGTAGAAGGCTCTACGGGCAAACTGCCGTGGGCGGGCGTCGGCTGGTATCGCAAAACATTTATTCTCGATAAAAACGATGAGGGCAAGCGTGTCCATTTCGATTTTGACGGCGTAATGGCATTTCCGAAGGTTTATGTCAATGGCCAGTTAGCGGGTCAATGGGATTACGGATATATGTCATTTAGTGTCAATGCAACGCCATTTGTTAAATTCGGCGAGAAAAATATCATAGCCGTAAAGGCCGATACCCGTAAACACTACTCACGCTGGTATCCCGGCGCAGGCATTTATCGAAAGGTTGTGATGACAATAACAGAGCCTGTGCATATCGCTCATTGGGGAACTTATATAACCACACCTAAAGTCACTGATGATTCCGCAACAATTAATGTTTGCAGCACTATTGAAAATCACAATAAATCAAATTCGAATATAGCTATTGATGTTGCCTTGATTGACCCCGATGGGGAAATGATTGCCTCACAAACAAAAAATGGAAAAATTCCGGCCAACGGCTCAAGGGATATAAATCAAATTTTTGTTCTTCCAAATCCGCAGCGATGGGACATCACAAGTCCGAAACTTTACACGGCTAAAACAATCGTGCGTATGGGCGATAAGATTATTGATAATGATACAACAACATTCGGTATTCGTGAATTCAAATTTACCGCCGATGATGGTTTTCATCTTAATGGCAGGCGAGTCCAGCTTCAGGGAGTTTGCCTGCATCATGACCAGGGTGCTCTCGGAGCCGCATTCAATACACGTGCAATGGAAAGGCAGCTTGAGATTATGCGTGATATGGGCGTAAACGCTGTTAGAACAAGTCATAATCCGCCCGCACCGGAAGTGCTTGAACTTTGTGATAAGATGGGCTTTGTTGTCTGGGATGAGGTATTTGATAAATGGGACAAAACAGCCGACAGAATTGAGGACAAACCGCCTTTCGTGGAATATGGCGAAAAGCAGGTAAAAAACTTTGTGATGCGCGACCGCAATCATCCCTGCGTTGTCGTCTGGTCAATCGGCAACGAAATCCCCAGGGATAAACAGGGGATTAATCCGGAACGTGTAAAAATGATGGCTGACTATTTCCGTAAATATGACCTGACAAGACCTGTCAGTTTGACTTCCAATGATGACAAGGATGCTTCAAAACATATTTACGACAGCCTCGATATAGGCGGCTTTAATTACCACCGCAGCTATGGGACCTATCATAAAATGTTTCCGGATAGACCGATTATTTACAGCGAATCCGCTTCAGCCGTCAGCTCAAGAGGTTATTATGACTTCCCGCTTCAAATGAATAAATCAGAGTTAGCAAAAAATGTATATCAGGTCAGCTCCTATGACCGAACCTCCAGATGGTGCGATATACCGGATATCGAATTTAATTTGCTGGATAAAGATAGATTTGTAAGTGGAGAATTTGTCTGGACTGGATTCGATTATCTCGGCGAGCCTGAACCTTTCACGAAAGAGGCAAGAAGCTCTTATTTCGGCATTGTGGATTTGGCAGGTATTCCAAAAGACAGATTCTATTTATATCGCAGCCGCTGGGCGCCCGATAAGACTACCGTCCATATCCTGCCTCACTGGAACTGGCCGGACCGAATGGGGCAAAATGTCCCCGTTTATATTTATACCAATGGCGATACCGCAGAACTTTTCCTTAATGGTCAGTCTCAAGGCAAAAAGTCAAAAGCAAAAGAGGCCGGGCCAGGTTATTATGGCGTGATAGATAAATACCGTATCTGTTTCAACGACGTAAATTATGAACCCGGAGAGCTTAAGGCGGTTGCCTATAAAGACGGAAAAGAAATTGGTCAGGCCATAATGAAGACAGCCGGCGAACCTGCGTCGCTTCGAATGACTCCTGATAGAAAAGAACTTGCTGCGACAGGCGATGACCTTTGCTATCTACTAATCGAAGCAATCGATGCCAACGGCACGCTTTGTCCTTTGGCAGATAACCTGGTTAAATTCAAAATCGAAGGTCCTGCCGAAATTGCAGGCGCCGATAACGGTAATCCCCGTTCATTTGAATTGTTCCAGGACACCGAACATAAATTGTTCTATGGCAAAGAAACTTTAATTGTCCGGACAAAAGAAGGGCAAGGCGGTATTATAAAAATTATTGCTGAAAGTGACGGCCTGATGCCGGTGGAAGTTACTGTTCAAAGCAAATAAAAAAGAGGTATAAGAGAAAGGATTTCAAAACAATGACAGATTCGCAGAAAAAGATACTTGCAATCTTATCAATAATCCTCGCGTCTCTGGTGATTGTTCCGTGTTTTTTTGACACAGCGGCCCAGGCGGAAGCTCCTGTTTCGATTGCCGGGCCGGGACCGGTAGATGTGAACGGGGAAATAGCCGCAGCGAACGATTCGATTGCATATGCCACGCAACAGGTGATTTACAAAAACGATTCTGAGTCCGTTATTGCTGAAAAAGCGGCAAAGGTTCTGCCACGCCCCAATCAGTCAGACTGGATGCGGCTGGAGTGGACCTTTTTCCTTCATTACGGCGTGAACGCATTCAGAAGCGTTGAGTGGGGTAATGGTCGTGAAGATCCCTCGCAGTTCAATCCTTCAGCGTTTGACGCAAACCAATGGGTCAGCGCGATGAAAGATGCCGGAGGCAAAATGATTGTGCTCGTTTGCAAGCACCACGATGGATTGTGTCTGTGGCCTACCCGCTACACTTCGCATTCGGTCGCATCGAGTACCTGGCTTGGCGGCAAAGGCGATGTTGTCCGAGCTGTTGCTAATGCCGCCCGTAAGCATGGTCTCAAGCTGGGTGTTTATCTTTCACCCGCCGACCTTTACCAACTGAAGACAAATCCGAAAAATCCTGCCGGTTACTATGGCAATGGCAGCAGCAGCGTCTCTTCCGTTATTCCCACTGATCCCGCTGATTTCAAGAGCAATCCCGCTTTGGGCCGCACACCGCCGGCCGGTTTCACGAGTTACAAATATGTGGTGGATGATTACAATCGCTATTTTCTCAACCAGCTTTACGAATTGCTGACCGAGTATGGCCCCATCCAGGAAGTCTGGTTTGACGGCGCTAACCCGGACCCGAGCGTCAAAGAGACCTATGATTATAACGCGTGGTTTGACCTGATCCGCCATCTGCAGCCCGGGGCGATTATTTTCGGCAAAGGGCCGGACGGGCGCTGGGTGGGCAATGAGGGTGGCGTCGGGCGCACCACGGAATGGAGTGTCATTCCCTTGCCGACGTCCCCTGATAAGTTCAATTGGCCCGATCTACAGGAATGGGACCTCGGCAGCCGCGCCAAACTCAAGCCCGGTTCGTATCTCTGGTGGTATCCGACGGAAACCAATGTCACCATTCTCGCCAACGGCCAATGGTTTTGGGGGTCCAGAAAGCATCCCAGAAGCCTGCTGCAGTTGGTGGATATCTATTACACATCAATCGGTCGTAACGGGAATCTCATTTTGAACCTTTCTCCCGACAAGCGTGGTCTGATTCCGGATGATCAGCTTGAAGCCTTGAGCCGGATGGCGCAGGTGATTAAGGATACATTCGCCAAAGACCTTGCTGTTGGCAGCAAAATGACGGCCGACAATTCCAATGCCGCCAACAGCCCGTCGCTGGCGCTCGACGGAAACCTCGACACCTGGTGGGAAGCCGCACCGGGACATACCACCGCCACCTTGACGTTGACGCTGCCGGCATCGGTCACGTTCGATGTCGTTTCTTTGCAGGAAGCGGTGGATCATCGAGGCCAGAGAATCGAGTCCTTTGCCATTGAAACATGGGATGGATCGGCGTGGGTCAAGGTAGTGACGTCAGACGAACTGACGACCGTCGGGCACAAACGGCTGATACGGCTGAAATCGCCAGTGACCACCAGCCAGGTACGCATTCGCATTATCGGTTCACGCCTGGAACCGACGCTGGCAGAAATCGGACTCTTCAAGCAGTCCGTTTACGGCCAGTCTCCCGTCATTTCAG
Organism: Sedimentisphaerales bacterium; assembly: GCA_049513025.1. Classification (GTDB taxonomy): domain Bacteria; phylum Planctomycetota; class Phycisphaerae; order Sedimentisphaerales; family Anaerobacaceae; genus Fen-1362. Next base: position 87,115 of record JBEKWM010000009.1, on the reverse strand, counting down.
ATCGTGACACCAACGGCCAAGTGACGATTAGCAACACCGGCGGTTTAAATATGGTTTATACTGTTGATGGTAACACGCCGACGGCCAATTCTGCAGCTTACAGTTCACCGATCTCCCTGCCGTTGACCGGCACCGTGCAGGCTGCCTGCGTCATGCCAAACGGCCAGCTTGGCATCGTGACTTCAAAAACTTTCGCCGGCATGCCGCCCACCGGTTGGAAAGTCGTCACCGTGGACAGCCAGGAAACCGCCGGAGGCGACAACGCCGCCGCCAATGCGATTGACGGCAACTCGTCCACGTTCTGGCACACCCGCTGGAATGAGGATCTGAAGCTGCCTCATTTCATCACGATTGACATGGGAACTTCACATCGGATTGCCGGCTTCACCTATCTGCCGCGCCAGGACGGGAACCTCAATGGCACCGCCGAAAATTACCGTTTTGAAACCAGCATGGATGGAGTCGCCTGGACGACCAATGTCGCTTCGGGCACGTTCGCCAACATTCGGAACAACCCGTCGCCCCAGCAAGTCAGCTTCGCACCCGTTGACGCCCGATTCTTCCGCTTCACGGCCTTGCAGGAAATCAACAAAAACGGCTGGACGAACGCTGCCGAAATCTCTGTGTTGCCGGCCGCCGGGCTTCGGGACAACTAACAGATGACACATACAAACGGCGGACCCTGGCACAGATGGATAGACACATCTCTTGATTCGCCGAATGACATTTCCGAATGGCAGGCATCACCAGAAATCACGGGCCATACCTATTCGGCTCAGCCGCGGTCTGTCGTAGTCCTCTTCGCAAAAATTGGTTCGTCGCGATTCCCTTCTTGATAAAAGTCCTGCGCAGCAGTCAGAAAACCCATATTCCCTAGTTTCGCGTCAGGCGTGTTCTCATACCTCCGCTTCAAAGAAGCAACACAACAGAGGGGGCGGGATTATAACCGCCTTCTTTTAAACTACCGAGCCTTCGATCCCTTTCTCATTTAATCTGAAAACATACACGAAATACTCCCGCGAGGGACTCATGGCATCAAGAATGTGATGTAAGTTGTTATCTTTCCTGGATTATTTTTTGGCGAGCATATTTTAGCAACTTAACATGGTAAAAACCATGCGTTTTTTGAATGTCATGTAAACTTGATGTTATGACTGATTTTACAACCCGCCGCGCATTTTTAAGAGGTTATAACGTCTGATGTAGAACCATGACAGCATCCTGCGGTAACTATAATCAGCCGGGCTTTTATGAATCAAGCGATTCATAATCATGTCTCTATTATGTCTCCACGCATACAAAATTTCATCTGTGCCAAGGGAAAACATCTCTAATATTAGCTTGAAAACAAAGATTTTTAAAAATTTTCACATGAAAATAGGATATATAAAATGTTGACCTTTTCTGAGATATTTTTAAGTCTTTGATATTACATACCTTATAGATTCGTGCTTTTTGTGATTTTACACGCTATTTAACCTTGGGGTTGTAGTTTGGTTGTATGGATTTTCCTCACTTTTTACAACTAGAAGGTCATAAAAAAGTTCTATTTTTCAGGCAGATTTGGTATGGCGTAGCCGAGCAAAAATATACAATGTTATATGGAAATCCCAGCTAAAGGGTGACGCATATTAGTAACGCCGGAAAAAAGAGAAGATTTGTCTTTTGCAGGAACAGCGAAGAAGGATTTACGCTCGTAGAGCTTCTTGTTGTTATTTCCATAATAGCGTTACTTATGGCGATACTTATTCCGGCATTGAGCCGGGCAAGGGAAATGGGCAAATGCGCCGTCTGCCTTGCCCAACTCAAACAACTGCAAATCTGCTGGAATATGTATTGCGATGAGAACAACGACAAGGTTCCGTCAGGCGATATATGGTATTCGTGGTCATTTGCGCCGGCAGACGGGGGCCCGCAACTATCCTGGCATGAATGGCCGCATCCATTCCCTCATTCAATGCCGCCAAGCATGGCTACGAATTATAACGCCGCTTATTCTGAAAGCTACGCTGAGAACGGCCAATGCAAACAGCAGGAATGGTATCACGCCATAGATGAAGGGCTTCTGTTTAAATACATCAAAGATTACAAGATTTTTCGGTGTCCAGTCGGTGAAAAGGGGGAATTTGTAACATACTCTAATGTTCATTCAATAAAAACGTGGGCCAGCCCGCCCATTGGTTCTGCCGGTCCTGGTTCTATTTCCCGGACGATAAAACTCAAAAGTCAGATTAAAAGAACATCCGAGAGGGCCGTTTTTATAGACTTAGGCAAGGCTTCACAGGGAGCAGCTTATCTTCCTTACGACAGGTACGGCGGTTTAACTTACGGCTGGACGCCTCCTGCGCGGCATGGAATGGGAACGACTTTTTCCTTTGCGGACGGCCACGCTGAATACAAGAAATGGACCGATCCTCACACCCTTAAGGTCATAAAACTGGCATTGCCCGGTAACGCTGTGGATATTGATAACTGCGACTGTGACCTGCGATGGTATTGCAAGGTTGTCTGGGGTGATATTCCCAGCGGTAGCGGTTATGACTGCACAGAAACCCCCCGCCGGATATGTGAATAATAAGTAATTGTGATTGCAAAAGCCCTGTGTGGATATCGAAAAGCGTACCGGCTGCGGCGTATGCGAGCATGAATGCCCTGTAAGCGGTAAAAGGGCGATAAGAATTACCGCTGAAGGAGAAACCAGAAGCACAGACCGCAGGTTGTTGTTATAATAGCAGAACAAGATGAACAGAATAGGGGTAGATAATAGTTCAACCTATATTTATAACCTGAACTAAAAGTGAGTTCCTTATGGAGAGTGCTCGATGAGCAGCGAATTTAACAGAAGGAATTTTTTGAGAACAATCGGAGCGGTGGGCTTGGGTTCGGTTTTGGCCTCAAAGGCGAAAGCGGATTCAAATGAGCCGAATGCCGCGGGCGCAAAACAGCAGAGTGAAACTCCTCAGGTGCCTATGCGCAAGTTCGGCAAAACGGGCCAGGAAGTTTCGGTCTTGTCGCTGGGAGCAATAGGGCTTTCGGAACAGGTCATCCTGGCAAGCTCATTGAAATGGGGCATAACATACTGGGATACGGCGCATGCTTACACCAACGGCAACAGCGAGCTTTGCATTGGCAAGTTCCTCGCGGCCAGACCAGAAATGCGAAAGAAGCTGTTTATTGTATCCAAGGCCTCGTATGCCGGAAACGTTAAAGAGGCCGAAGAAAAGCTTCAGGAGTCGCTCAAAAGAATGAATACCGACTATGTGGATCTTTACTGTGGCATCCACGGTCTTGATGTTATGACGCAGCTGAGGGCCGAATACAAATCCTGGGCGGAAAATATGAAGAAGCAGGGGAAATTTCGCTTCTTCGGTTACAGCACGCACAAGAATATGGCGGCCAATTTGCTTGCCACCGCGAAGCTCGGCTGGGTCGATGCCATCCTTACAACATACAACTTTCGCCTGATGAAAGACGACGAGATGCAAAAGGCCGTCGATGCTTGCTATAAAGCGGGAATAGCGCTTACCGCTATGAAAACACAGAAAAGTGTTAAGGTTGAAACCGACGAGGATAAAAAATTGATAGAACATTTTACGGCGAAAGGTTTCACCGATGGCCAGGCTAAGATAAAGGCCGTTATTGAAGACGAGAGAATTTCAGCCGTTACCATTGGTATGAACAGCGTCGGCGTTATCAATGAAAACGTCGCCGCGATGCTTGATAAGACAAAACTGGCGCAGGACGACAAAGACGCCCTCGACGCTTACGCAATCGCAACCTGCAGCGGTTATTGTGCCGGCTGCGCTCATATCTGCGATGCCGCTGCCGGTGTGTCAAACGTCAGTGACGTTATGCGGTCGCTTATGTATCACAACAGCTACGGTGACACACAACTGGCAAAACAGGCGTTCGCCGCTATACCCGCTGATGCAAGGGCAAGTTTGTTGACTGCTGATTATCGCCTTGCGGAGCAGCGTTGTCCGCAGCATATGCCGATTGCCCGGTTTGTCCGAGAAGCAGTCGAAAAACTTGCCTGATGTGACTATTTGCGCGATGAGAATTGAATAGGCCAAGCGAACAAGGAAGCGCGAGACAAAATGCTTTATAGTTGTTTTGGCTGAAACTTTTCGAATAGAGATTTTTATGATTAGATATTTGATTATCGGATTCGTGATAGCAATACTTTTGAGCGGTTATCAGACAGCATATTCTGCGGATATACAATCCGTTACTTCACCAACGCCGGGCGATTCGAATGAGGGCAGGGCAACTGTTTTTGGAAGTCCGAGGATGAGCCAAGGTCACCCCTGCATCTTGATGGACAACGAAGACATTGCACGATACCGGGAACAGTTGACTCGAAATAGTGACCTCAAGTCGGAATTTGCCCGCTTGCAGAAATGGGGAGATCAACGCATTCAACAACCGCTGGGCGTGCCGAAACACGAAACCAACTCAGAAGGACAATGGATCTATCCCGAATACAAAGCGGGCTATAAGAACGCAGCGGGCAAGTATCAATGGGAGTGGAAGTTCAACACGAAACTACAGCGGCTCGCCAATGATGTGTACGACTTAGGTGTTCTCTGCGCGTTTACCGGAAGTGAAAAGTATGCTGACTATGCCAAGAATATCCTCCTTGCTCTTGTTGATGTTTACGGGTACGAAAAGGGCAATCCACCCGTTGATCCACAGTGGAAAAACCATTTCGAGCCTTTCGGTTTTGATGGCGGCGATACCGCCCTTTTTCTGGTCAAAACCTGCAACGGATACGATCAAATCTACAACCTTGCCAGGTTCACCGCCGAAGAGCGCAGGCAGGTTGAAGACAATCTCATCAGACCCCTAGCCTACCATCTCAAGTCACAAAACTACATGTTCACCAGTCTTCAAAATTGGGGGATGATGTGCCTCTATGGGGTTTTCGCTGCGGGGATGACACTTGAAGATAGTACTTTGACCAATGCGGCGTTGTATGGATTAAACGGTACTCAGGAGAAACCGACGGGAGGGATTTTCGGGTATTGGTTCAACCCCGCCGCTGTGGATCAAGACAAAAATTGGGACAAATCGGATACCAAGTCGCAGCTCTTTTCTCTCTCAATCATGGCCAGCGTTGCTGAGATTTGCTGGCACCACGGAATCGATCTCTACAGTTACCATGATGCCACGATGAAGAAGATCTTTGACTACCCACTGGCATTCTCGTCGACCGAAGCGTCTACTTCCGAATCACTGGAGATTAAATACAGAGAATTCAGCAGACTTCAAGGAGTCACCGCCTACGATTATGCTTTCCTAAGGTATCGGGACCCTCTCTATCTGCCAGTCATCGAAAGAATGGACAAGACGTTGGGTATGGGGGGCAACTGTGAGATTCCCTGCCTGTTTTCGGCTGGTGCGTCAATGACGGGTCGCCCGTCACCCGAGCCCATAGCCTCCAGAGTCGCCGCCACTCTCCCACACAACGATATCACCGCTGCGGTTCGGTCTACCGCTGAGATGCTCGTCAACGGCAGCTTCGCTGATGGTAACGCCCACTGGGTAGTTGAGGAGTCCGGTGCAACCGGCCGGGCCGAGTATGTCAAAGAAGGGCCGGATGGTTCAGCCGCTCTTCGTCTAAGGGTGCTCACCATCGGGGACCACGCATGGCGTTTGCAGGTTTACCAGACAGGAATGCGTGTCGAGAAAGACAGGACGTATGTCATGACGTTTTGGTCCAAGTCCGATCGCGACTGCAACGTCACAGTGAATTGCATGCAAAACCACGAACCGTGGGATCACCACACGCAAGAAAAGATGCCGGTCTCTACCGAGTGGAAGCAGATGCACTTCACGTTTGTCGCGCCATGGGATGATAACAATGTACGCATCTCGTTTACCGATCTTGCCACCGCCCCCGATCAGGTCTATTGGTTTGCCGGCTGTTCACTGGTGCCAGCTCCCTAGTCCTATACAACAACGCTGCGGTCATGACGACCTTACGCAAGAGCTTCGACGTGAATGTCACTTATAACATCGCCTTAGTTTCGAGCAGCGAAGAAATAAAAACTAATTGATAATATGAAGGAGGTAAAGAGCATGAACGTGAATTTAATGAGCCGTATCGGAGTTTGTGGTTTTATATGTCTTGCGATAACGCTGGGGCTGGCCGACATAAGTTACGCCGACTTGCCTCTGGTGATAGGCAATTGGGAGGGCAGCGATGACGGCTGGAAGGTGGACCCTGAGGCCCTCGACGGAACGACTGCCAAGGCCGTCAGGGAGAACGCTACCTTAGGCAATTACAGCTATAAGGTTTTTGCAAGGCCCGAATGGCAGAAAGCAGTATCGCTGGATTTTTCGGGCGACACAAATCTGCTGACAGACCTCGGCAAAGCCGCACAGCTAAAAGTGGATGTAACTTTGAAGGCCAAAGAGTGGAGCATCGGCTCCGGTTTTGTAAAGGCAATCGAATGTATCATAATCCGGGATGATAAGAGCGATTGGCAGCAAATAGAGCCGACGACAGATCAGAGAGAAATTTCATGGGACGGCAAGGCAGATAAAACGGTTACGGTTACTTTTGATATTCCTCCTCAAACCCCGCCGAAACTGACAAAGGGAATCATCATTCTAATTACAAACTATCAGGACGTGAACACTGCCGGCAATTTCTATTTCGACAACGTGCGACTGCTTGGTGCAGCTGAGCCGAATCAACCCAAAGAAGTTGTTAAGCCCGTCGAGCCTAAAAAGGCGAGCGAACCTATCAAGCAGAGCGAGCCAAATAAACCGGCAAAAGCCAAATGATTGTCCGGAAATAAATTGCTGCACGGAATTTGTTTAGATTAAGTCCTGGCAGCTAATTCACAATTGGAAATGAGGCTCAGCGATGTAGCTGAGCAAGAATATAAAATGTTATGTGGAAAATCCCAGATAATGTTATTTGGCAGGAGTATGAACAATGAGTAGGATCGCTCAGATCAGTCTATTGATGACTTTATGTATATTTGTGCAGGGATGCAATACGTATCGATTTATGCCTTCACACGGCGGCGGCAAGCGATTTGACGAAGAAGAACGCGCAATTTCTGCCGCTATCAGAAATACGGTTGCACAACTGGATATAAAATGCCTGGCCGGCCATAAGACCAATATCACAATAGTAACTCTGGCGCATAATGGAGGTGCAACTGTTATGTTCCCCGGTTTTAATTCAGCCTCCGCAAATTACAGCTACAACGCTACGAATTATGAGGCGCCATACATGATTCACAATGAGGATAGTTTTAGCGCGAACCTCGGCTACAACCCCAATATCACCGCATGGCCGACCGTTTTCGCCACCGATCAGGACCTTGCCTATTTAGAGGCTTCGCTGCAGATGCGGCTACGTGTTAACGGCATAGTCGTGACCGTACCTGATCCTAACTATGTACTGTATGTGCTGGTTGATGTTCTTGGGACAAATCGCAGCAAACAGGACAGTCTTATCGTCTGGCGCGACATACTAACGGCCAGTTGCGAACTTACCTACTATGTACTCGACGCAAAGACAAACACAATTGTATCAGACGCCAAACGGGCCAGCGCTGAAGCATCATATTGTGAAGCAAGTATTTTTGGCATGGCAGGATACGAGGCTGAACGCTCGCAGTGCCAGACCTCGCCCAATCCCATGCCGACCGACAGCAATGATCAGGTCATTATTTCGTACAAAACTATTAAAGTCATGACGCCCCAGAAAGGGCATAAAGACGAACTAAGGTATAACGATCCTTTAGCGACCGAAATGCTGGAAGCTCAAGCACATATGGATGCAGGTAACTGGCAGGCGGCGGAAAGACTGCTTTCGGAAATCCGTGCAGAAAATCCGAATTATCCGGGATTGGTCGCCCTTGCTTCCAGAGTGGAAAATGAAAAAGCAAAGAGTAAGACGCTTAATGCTGCACCAGTGCCAACGCCGGCTCCTGCTCCTGCATCGAAACCCTTGCAAAATGCTTCTTTGGCCACCAAGCTTCAGGAGGCCGAAAGCTATCTTAATGCAACTAACTGGCAGGCAGCCGAACGGTTGTTTTGGGAAATTCGTGCCACAGATGCGAATTATCCAGGTTTGGATGCGTTAAATTCCAGAATTCAAAACCTAAAATCGCGACTAAATGGACAAATGCAACCACCACAGCAGTAGGCCGTACTATAAAACATTCATCCCATCCATCAGGCCGCCCTTTTGTAGACCTCAAAATCCTACCAAGATACTCTCGACATAGGAATTATATCGCAGAACCGAAGGAAAGCCGACCAATTTCAAAAATAAGCTGCTTGTAAGGTTAGCTATTAAAAGAACTTAGCTCCGGATGAATTTTATATAATACACCATTAACATTTCAACAAAGTCTACGATGTCACTCGACTGGAATTAGAACTTCATTGCGACGCAAAAAAACAACTGAAACGGCGGGTCATAACGGGCAAAAATATCTGCATCTGCCATTTTCAGTTCTTTACTTTTTATAAACTCTTCCAATTGCTTTTTATTCTCCTCGTACCGCTTTCTGCTCCATGTGCCTGAGTACCTGACAGCTGCTATTTTATGCACAGGCACTTCTTTTAACTCAATATTTGGGTCCAGCGGTTCCGGCAAAGTCGCCATGGTGTATTTGGAAGGCATCGTGAAGGTAATGAGCCATTTACCTTCCGTCTTTTGCTGATTCACTGGGGCGGTCGTCGCTATCTTTTCATGATTTACCTGCTGATTTACCGGCGCTGTCATTGCGATAGATTGTTTTGAGCGATTATTGCCTGAAATATAATTGAAAAGTCTGCGGAAGCCTACGTTGCCAACCTCGTTAAAATTGCACTCGACTGCCGTCTGGGCAACAATGTGAGCTTCATACTGCCTAAGCTCAAATTTCCCCTGTTTTTCGAGAACCGTGTATTTAGTTGTCTCGAGTCCCAATTTTTTCTCCGTTGAACACGAACACAATAGCAACGGCATAATAAAAATTAAAAATTTGAAGCGTCCCATATCAAGTCTGCAGCCTCTCCAGTTTCAAACTCGGTTTTATCCTGGCTCCTCTCCTGTGAGGGCTCTGACTTTATCAACTCTGAAATATACAAGGTGTTTTTTAGGCTCATCCACCGGATATTTGCCTGATGTTTTTCTTCTCATAGAAGTTATCAGTTCCGCGTCCTCAGTTTCCTTTGTTTTCGTAAGATATAGCCTTTTGCCTTTATAGCCGGGACCCTTCTCCAAAAACAAATATGCTGCCCTTGGGTTCGATGTAATATTTTTGTAGCTCAGATGCTCATTCATGATAAACGCAACAGTTGATTCATCAATACAATGAGGTCTGGCATAAACAGCGGCATCAACATTACCTGCGCTGTCAGTGGTAGCCAATACCCCTGTACCCTCTGTATTTTCAAAGTATTCTGATAAGTTCATATTTACGCCTCACGCTCTTCATTGCCCCAAAAAACCTTGTCAATAATTATACCTGAATTCCAATCTTGTGTATATGAGTTTTTGGGATGAACTCTTTGGCTTTTCAAACATGCCCGATTCTACGGACTGGCTACATAGTCAGTACATACTAAAAACTGACTGGAGATTTACGCCTACCTATTGGCGGACATTTAATACTCATGTCATGTAAGACTGTACAAACGACGAGTTTTAATAACGACCATCGGATATATAAAATGTTTGCGTTTTTTGCGTTTTTTTTAAGTCTTTGATATTACAAGCCTTATGGATTCATGTTTTTTGCCATTTTACACGTTATTTAATCTTTGGGTTGTAGTATAGTTGTACGGATTCTCCTCCCGGATCACAGCCGCAAGGTCATCAGAATTTCAGCGATTGCGGGTGAAAGAAGATTTTGATATTATCTGTGGAATTGAAAGGCTTGGTTGCGTAGCAAAGCGTTGAATATGGGAAGTCCCAGTCGAATATTAAATTGTTCCGCTTTTGCTGGAATGGTACAGGAGAAAACTTATGGTCTCACTTGATTTCATGGAAGGGTTCTTGAAAGCTCAGATTCCTGTATGGAAACTTGAAAAAGAACATCCGAAAACTCTTGTCGGACCGGTCATCACTGTCTCAAGGCAAACGGGTTGCGGCGCCGAAGCAATAGTCCAAAAAATTGCCAAAGAGCTTGGCTTGGCTCTGTATAGCTGGGAAATAGTGGAGCAGATAGCCAAAGACGCTCATGTGAGCGAGCAGGTAGTCGCCACCCTGGATGAAAAAGACCAGTCGGCACTTAATGATTGGTTGACCGCGTTTGAAGGAAATCGCGGCCTTTCCTCGGATCGCTATTGGGAGTGTCTCAGAAAAGTTGTTTTTACAATAGCTGCCCATGGAAATGCTGTGATCCTTGGCAGAGCGGGTAACTTCCTGCTTCCGCCGGGTAAAAGGCTCGGCCTTTGCCTCGTAGCCCCGCTTGATGCCAGAGTAAGAAACGTTATCGAGAAACTTGGTCTATCTGAAAAACAGGCGAGAGAACACATTGCTAAGACAGAACGGGAGCACGAGTTATTAGTCAAAGAGTATTTCCTTACAGACATAAGAGATGCCACCCATTACCACATTACTATTAACACCGCCCTAGTTAAGCCCGAAACCATTGTGGAAATTGTGAAATTAATGTTAAAAAGCTTAAATTAATCCTAATGTTTTTGCTAATATCAGGAACCAATAACCTTACCCCGTATTGTAAAAATATTCATCCCACCAATCAGGCCGCTCTTTTGTATGACTTCAAAAATAGCCAAGACGTTTCTGACATAGGAATTATATCGCGGAACCTAAAGAAAAACGACCAGTTTCAATAAAATAAGCTGCTTATAATCAACTTTCCCAAAAATTTAGTATCGGGTTAATATTTTTATAGTACGCCGAGGGGGGTCAATTGCACGCCATGGTGCGGTAGCGACATTACCGGCTGATCTTAGTCAACAAATCTTTTCTGGCCTGGACGCGGAGTTTGGCGTTCTCGTAGCGTCGTTTTTCATCCGCTGTTCAGGGCTGCCGAATGCGGACGGCCCATTCTACCAGACTCTGGAGGAGTTTGCGGATGTGCTCTTTTGTATTCTCGTCCGTCAGGTTTCCCTGTGCGTCAAAGCGTTCGGCAGCATTACCAATCATTACTTCCGGCTGGTTGATTGCCAATATATTCAGGAACACAAATACCTGGCGCAAATGATATTGCGCCCGCGCGGTAGCGATTCCCCCAACGGAAGCGCCCATGACGGCCGCCGGTTTTCCGGCCCATGCGCTGTCGCCGTACGGTCTTGATGCCCAGTCAATCGCGTTTTTCAGCACCCCGGGAATAGAATAATTATATTCCGCGGTCACGAATAAAATAGCATCCGCCTCGCGTATACGCTTCTTTAACTCCACGACTTTGCTGGGCGGATTGTTCTCGTCGTCCTGATTAAAGCCGGGGATGCCGTCAAGTTCAAAAATATCGAGCTTGGCTCCAGCCGGGACAAGATTCGCTGCCGCACGTAAAGCAGCCCTGTTATACGATCCCCGCCGAAGGCTGCCGGCAATGCCGAGGATGGTAAAAGGTTTGTTTGTTTTCATGTTCTTCCTTTCTGCATATCATTTTTTTAAAAGTCGTTTTTTTCTTTTTTTACGAACGTTCCGTTATTATATTCCTCAAAAGCCGCCTCAAGCTCCTCTTGCGTATTCATAACGATAGGGCCATACCACGCCACCGGCTCCTTCAGGGGCTTTCCGGAAATCAGAAGAAATCTAACAGGCTTATCTTTTGCCGTAATATTAATTTCGTCTCCTTGTTCATAGAGCACGACGCTCTCAGACCCTATAAGACATTCCCGCTTAAAATCGAAATAATTTACACCTTCGACTTCGTAGGCAAATGAATTTTTGCCTTTATCGAAATATGCTTCCCCGTCAAATACGTAAGCAAAGACCGTATGGTCAGGCTTTACGTGATGGATAAACAATGTATTGGTGGGTACCGACACGTCCAGATACTCCGGGTCGATCACGATATCTCTTACCGGGCCCTGCACGCCATCGACTTTTCCGCAGATTACTTTGATGACTGTTCCGTCTTTGCGTTTTACCTCCGGAATCGTTTGTTCCTTCACATCCCTGTAGCGTGGGTCCATCATTTTTTGCTTTGCGGGGAGGTTCGCCCATAATTGAAATCCTCCCATGAACCCTTTATTATCGCCCTTGGGCATCTCCTGATGTATTACGCCGCTGCCGGCCGTCATCCATTGAACATCTCCTGGTGAAATAACGCCTTTGTTTCCCATACTGTCGCCATGTTCAACATTCCCTTGCACGACATAGGTAATCGTTTCTATCCCTCGGTGAGGATGCCATGGAAAACCGGGCAGATAATGGTCAGGGTTGTCGGAACGAAAATCATCGAGCATCAGGAATGGATCGAACTGCGGCACATGATAATACCCAAACGCTCTTTTCAAATGTACCCCTGCACCTTCAATAGTTGGTTTACTTTTCAGTATTTTCTTAATTTTTCGCACCATAGAAACCTCCACGAAATTTTCTTCCGGGCTATCCTATGCGAAAGCCTCTCATTGAGATTGAGCCGTTTTGGATGCCTTCATATGTAAATTGCACATGCTCGTTTTTCTCCTGCAAAGCAAGCGCATAAATCATCGGCAGGTAATGGTCCAATGTCGGCGCAGCAAGGACGGCGGATGTGCCGGATTCAGGAAAATCGATGAAAAATTTGTGATTATTTTTCTCCAGCTCCCGCTTGAAAAGCTTATCAATATCCGCTGCCCAGCTATAAGGTTTGGCTTCTATATCGAAATCTATCTGGTCAAGATTGTGGACCATGTTGCCGCTGCCGATAATTAATACACCTTCCTGCCTTAATCGCCGAAGCTGCAATCCCAGGTCGTAATGCGTCTGCACGCATTTTTCCACCCAGCTGTTGAAAGTATAATCGAGGCTCATATTGAATACGGGGATATCCGCTTCTGGGTACATATATTTTAAAATCGAGTAAGACGCATGATCCAGACCTCTTGAATTATCACAAGTGATTTCTTTTTTCCCGGCCAATAAATCCCATGTCATACGTGCATACTCAGGAGCTCCGGGGCAATTATACCTGACCTCATAAAGCTCCCGCGGGAAACCGTAGAAATCATAAATCATGCCGGGTTTTGCCGTCGAGGCGACAAACGTACCTTGCGTTAACCAATGCGCGGAAATTACGAGGATTGCTTTCGGCCTGGGCAGTGTTTTGCCGAGTTCTTTTAAACTCCTGGTAAATGAATTATCCAGCACCATATTCATCGGCGAGCCGTGGCCGATAAAAAGAACGGGCATTTTCGTTTTCGTCGATTGGTTCACAGAGAACTCCTGTCCTTATGTTCCAAAACTATGCATCCGATGTTTAGTTTTTACTTGATCCAGTTGCCTCCATTTTTTAATCTCACATTTATAGTATTAAATGCTTGGCCACGCGGCCGTGACCGTGCTGCCTTTTGCTCCAACATGCAAAGGCGACTGTTATTATATACTTTTGCAGGAAAAGTCAAAACAAAAAGGTTCAGTTAATTTGCCGAAGGCGGGGCGGCTTTCAATTTTTATGCAGTAACAATGATTAATATTTCACCCTGGTTTCGAAGGTCACACATTTCAATTATAAAATCGAAATATAAAAGGAAAAAATGCAATCCGGCAAAATAATTTCTTGCAATTATGCTATAAATATGATGTTATATATGGCATATTAATCATAGAGCCTGCAGCGAAAATCAAAGTCACAATCGAGCTTCCAAGTAATAGCGAGCATGCCGAAGATATGATTAAGACGTCAAATCAGGACTCATGTGACCGAGCTTAGCGTTCATGGTGAGTGTATGATAAATTACAAGCATGTTCTTGCTCTGAGCCCGTACTTCGGGGATGATACCGCAACCCTTGGGATTTTCCCTCCGACTGGCCTTGAGTATATTGTTGCAAGCATAAAGGGCCTTGTCGGCAAGATAACGTTTCTGGATCTTCGGCATGAGAATGCCTACCAGGACCCGAAGAAGCTCAGCGAGTTCATCAGGGCCGAGATAGACCTGCTTTACATCAGCATCGGATGGGAAACCAAGTTTAAGAAGATATGTGATTTTGTCTCTCAGCTGCCGCCTGAAGTCACAACAATTGTCGGAGGGTACAAGGCCACGCTGCACATTTATAACCCTTTGCAGTTAAATTAGTTACAAGGGTTTTTTGTTTTTAGGCTGCAGGATTTTTCACCAAAAATCGCCTTGAGCGTAAATATAGCGTAAATTTTCAGTCGGTTCTCAGTGCGCAGCCAGTGTGTACTGCGTAGGTAGTCAGTTGATAATGGTTTTAAGATTGTATGGACTTCCAAAATATGAATTTGTAGGCCATAGCCTGACTGTCCTACGATTGTCCTATTCTTCAGGTTTATGAGCCCCTCATAGAGAGTCAGCGACGGCACATTTAAGTTTTGTGAGGTATAAGGTATCCAGTATTCAATACGACATTCAATACGAAGATTTGTTGAGGCTTCATTGATGCAAAAAGTCATAACGTGAAACGGATATATAAAATGTTTGCCAATTTTACATTTTTTATAAGTAATTGAAATGAAGACACTTACAAAAGGACATTTTTTTGAAATCGGCAGATAACGAGTCTTTCAGTTGTAGTGCGGTTGTATTCAAAAAGCTCTGCAATGGCAGGTGTTCTGCCCCTTAGTAACGCTAAAAAAGCCGAGCATATCGAGCGAATCAGGATAAACGCGGATATTACCGAGGCGGACCGATACGACAGTGACGACGGCAGGCCGGAATACTACGGCAATTTTGACTAACGCAGCTATTTGTTTTTGTCAGGGTCTTTATTTGCGATGACTTTTCTTGCCAGCCGCAGAACTTTGGAGCTGATTTTGAGTCCTTCCTGCTTGCAGACCTTTTGATTAACTTCAAAAATCGCTTTCTCGGTTCCCGGTATGAAGGTGATGATTCCATTGATATCGAGAAAGTCCTCGGTCTCTCCGACTGTCAGCACGCCGTAGCCCTTTACGGCGTCGAGAATTGTTTTGAAATTCTCACGTTCCGAATCGCAGATAAACAGGACGTGGCACTTTCTTAGTTGTTCGATATAGTTGGCGAATTCCAGTTTGCCCGCGTCGCCGGACGAGAATGATTTGCGGAACATGCCGAAGTTTTTGATGTTTAGACGCTGATTTTTAACGATCTTGTTTTTGATTGGGTCAAAGGCGTCGCCGAATGGATATTCGCCAAGCAGGCCTATGGTAATCGTATTCGGCTCGGCGAGTTTGCCAGCGGGCCAGTCGGTGAACTGGACGAAGTTATACAAGAAAGCAGCTTTTATCTGGTGCTCTCTGCCTTGTATAGGCGCATCACCTGCGCAGACGACGGTCGCGAGCATTAACGACAGCAACATCAAACTGTAAACTCTGATTTTCATTATTTATCAAAACCTGTACGTTAGTTTAATTCTGAAACTTCTGCCGTCCTGTTCGATAATGTCCTCCCTGTGTTCGCTTCCGCCGGGGTAACCATAGTGAACGTCAAACAAGTTATACACGCTTACCGAAAGTTCAAGACCTTTGGCTATATTTTCATAGGTTAATGTAAGATTTGTAATCCAGAAGTCGTTGGCATAATTATCTGTAAGCGTTTTTACACTGCTTGTATAAAGCACTTCGAGGCCGGCGAACAGGTTGTCCTGTATAACCGGCGAGATAACATTAAACTTTGCAAGATGTTTGGGAGAACCGACTAAAATCCCGTTGGTCTGCTCGTCTCTGGCTTCTACAAAAGAATAACTCGCTCTGCCTTTGACTCCATTTTCCCATTTGCCGAGGATGGCCGTCTCGATTCCATTGGTCTTGACCTCCTTGAGATTTCTGAATACAAACAGGTTGTCTGAAGGGTCAAGGTATTCTTCAATACCATCATACATTGTGTAGTGAAACGCACTGGCAGTTGCGCTTAGGTTTTTATTCAGTTTTTGTTCGAGCACGGCCTCGTATGTCTCGATTGTTTCGGGATTTAGCGAGTTTGCCGCTTTCATAGTATGCCCGCCGTCGTTATAGTAAAGCTCATACGGATTTGGCGCCCTGAATGCCCGGCCATAAAGCAGCTTTAGCGTTGTGGCGTCTGAATGCTGGTAAATAAGCGCCAGCCGCGGGTTGGTTGCCCCGCCAACTGTCTCATATTCGTCGCGGCGGAGCCCGCCTATTAGTGTCCATTTGTCGAATATCTTCCATTCGTCTTGGACATAGATACCCCAGTTATTGCTGTGTCTGTGGTCGTCCAGATAGACGGCGGAATCCCAGTTTTTCTGGTCCTGTGTGGTGTTGTATCTGTCTTCGATTCCCCAGGTAATCTTGTGGTTTTCAATGGGCTTTGCGATAAACTGCAGTTCACTTTCCCACCAGCGTCCTCTGATGTTATCCCTGTTTACATAAAGCCCGCTGTCATCATACACATAAGCCCCGTCGTAGTTGTAATGATGATAACTGACTCGCCCTCTTAAGGCGAAATCATCCGAAAAATCATGTTTGTATTCTAAGCCCACCAGCGCCATATCGTCGTTGGTTCTTGTGCGTGAGTCGCCAAAAACTGTGTCAAACGATGCGGTCGGAATTCCTTTTTCTCTCGGCAGGTAGGTCGCAATTAAACTCAGATCTCCGGCTGTTGCTGTGCAGAACAGGTTGTAATATTTGTCATCGTCGTTTGAGACGTTGCCGTTGTTGGTCGCGGGGGTATCAAATTCTTTGAAATGCAATGTGGGACCGTCGCTTTTATATGAGGTTGCCGAGACAAGCAGGTTATGGCTTTCGTCGAAATTTTGACCATAACTGATGCGTTCCTTTTGTGTATCGAAGCTCGCAACCTCGCCCGAAACTTCCACGCCTTTGAGGGTTTTTGCGTCCTTGGTTATGACGTTAACGACTGCCAGAAGGGCATTGCTTCCGTAAAGCGAAGAGCCCGGGCCGCGTATGACCTCGACTTTTTCGATGAGGTCAACATCGATAGGAAATGTCGTGCCGGTTGATACACTGTCAGCTACGTTATCGTTGACGCGATGGCCATTCATCAGTATCAGGATTCGCGAATCGTAGTCGCCTGGCCTACAAAAACCGCGAACGCCGACGTAGTGATAATTGCGGTCGTAGGTAATAAACATTCCTGGAACGCTTTCCAGAACATCCGCCAGCGTTTTGTATCCGTATTTGCGAATCTCATCGGCCGTAACGATTGTCACCGAGGCAGGTGCTTCGCTGGTTTTCTGCTCGTATTTCGAGGCGCCGGAAACGGTAAAGGATTGCTCTGCCAGTTCCTCAAGGGGCATCTCAAAAAGGTCTGCCTGTGTGACTGGCTCATTGTCCTTGGCAATTGCCTGCGCAACTGTGCCAAGCACGCACAGCAGACACCAAATAAGCCCAAACAGCTTTAACAAAGAACATTTTTTGGCGGACATCATTAAATCATTTCCTTAAATTTTACCTTTGCGATGGAAATTTCTGATTTAATTCGTATATCCTGTTAAATCGGCGATTTTGGCACAGCGGTTAATTTCTCAACCCCCTGCTTTGAAAAAGCCGTAACCTCCTGTCTGGTCAGCAATTAAGTAAAGATGTAATTTTCTTTGGGGGCCGTTTTTATCGGATGTAATTATGAGTGTTGAGGTATGATTATCGATTTCCAACAATAGGAACCCAACGAGGATTTTCACCCATATTGCTAAGGATTATTACCTATAACCCACCGGTGATTATGTGAAATGGAATTACCTACACTGATACGCGTGGTATTTTATGATGTGAGTGATTAAGAATTGCTATTTTATTGTGTTAAGAATCTGCCGAATATCTCGTGTTTCGTTAGATATCGGACCAACGGCGCTGCAGAACGTATCTGAAGTTTCTCCATAACCTTGGCTCTGTGAATCTACACTGTCTTGGGCGTTCTGTAAAAATATTCATCTCACCTATCAGGCCGCCCTCCTGTATGGCTACAAAAGCCCACCAAGACGTTTCCGACAAATGAATTATGCAACATAACTGCTGGAAAGTTGACCAATTTCAACAAAATAAGCTGCTTGTAAGCTCAACTTTCCTAAAAGCTTAGCGTTGGATGAGTTTTTTTATACTACGGCGTACAAACTGATAGTGTTGAATAGCATTCATCGGATATATAAAATGGTTGCGTTTTTTGAATATTTTTTAAGTCGTTGATGTTACGTATCTTATGTATTAGCGATTTTTCCGATTTTATGAGCTATTGGGCTTTTGGGTTGTAGTGAGGTTGTAGGTTTTCTCTCACTTGCATCCAAAAACTTTACTGGTCATCAGCAAGGTCAAAAGGATGTCTTAATAACATAGCAACATATGGAAAGCTGAAGAAGAGTCGACTAGTTTTCTACAAACTTACCATCGGATGAGTTTTTTATAGTACGGGAAGGCAGAAAATCTCTTCCATGTTCTACGTACCTCGATTGGCGTTCTTCTTCCGTCGCATCAGGTAGTGTCTGACAAACAAAATGATGGTCACACTCAGCAGGGTTGCTATTGAAAACAATGTAAGGTCACGGTTCACGACCTTAGCTATCTTGAGAGTCTCAGGGCCGAGAAAGAAACCGGTCAGAACGAAAGCATTTGCCCATATCAATGCGCCGCTATAAGCGAAGATAGCGAATTCGTGCCATGCCAGCTTAGAAGTGCCTGCAACTATTGACGCAAGATGGCGCACGACGGGGATAAAGTAACCGAATGTAAGCGTCCACTTTCCCCAACGCTCAAACCAATCATGGGCCTTTTTGAGATTTTCATCCGTAATGTGGAAGAATCGTCCAAACCTGTGAATAGCCAGCAGACCAATAAATCGGCCTATCAGGTAGCCGACTGTGACGCCACACATGGCCCCAAGTACGCCTGTGCCGATGGTGGGTACGAGGGCCATTCGGTTCATTGAGACGTTGTAGCCAGCGTAAAGCAGCAAAAGCTCTACCGAAATCGGAAAGCCTATAGTCCCGAACATCAAAAGCCCGAACAGGGCAACATAACCGTAATGTGTTATCAGATCGATTAGCATTGTTGCTTATATTAGCGTCGAGGTTCGAAGATTTCACGAGAATCTCGTGGGCATGAGTTGGATGCGCCCGTTTCAGAGTGCAATAGAATTACCCCGAAATATAAATAGCGCGGGATCCCGTAAGCCCTACTAGAACTATTAAAATATTCATCCCCCCATCAGGCCGCCCTCCTGTACGATTTCAAAAGCCTACCAAGGCGATCCCGACAAAGGAATCATACCGCAGAACCGAAGGAAAATCGACCAATTTCAATATAATCAAGGGTTCATGAGGCCAGATGTTCCATAAACTTAGCGTCGGATGAGTTTTTTTATAGTACGAGATCACGGGGAATTCGCCCGCCTGAACTTCTCGTAGCGCAGCGGAGATCCCCGCATTGTCTTTGGCGGGGAGCCAGAAATATTCCGTCCTGCCTGTTCTGAGCAAGCGTAGCGCGTCGAAGGGCCTGCCCTCAGCTTACCTGTGGTGGGCTTGTCGAACCAGTCGAGGGGAGTTTATTTGGGAAATATGCAATATTTGTCCGCGAAATCCGTCTTGTCGGTTAATTATGCCGACGGATAGGCAAAAGGTTATTGAAAAACGTGAACCGGGCAGGTTAGAATCGGAGAATTATTGCGATATAAAAAACCGGCCGACAAAAATCAGGCGAAAAAGGAGAAAACAAATGGTTACGAGAAGATTGGTTTTGCAAGGCGTGCTGTCAATAACGGCAATTGTCTGCGTGTTGGCACTCGTCGCTGTAGCATCAGGCGAAGAGACAAGCTACAAGCTGATTAAGAGGGTGCCCATAGGCGGTGAGGGCGGCTGGGATTATCTTGCCGTCGATAGCGCCGCAAAGCGTTGTTATATCTCGCACCAGAGTCACGTCGTTGTTTTCGATACGGAGAAAGAAAAAGTAATCGGCGACATAAACAATACCCCCGGCGTACACGGGGTAGCAATCGCCACAGGGCTTAATAAAGGTTACATAAGCAACGGCGGCGACAGCTCGGTAACTGTTTTCGACACGGCAACGCTGAAAGAAACAGGCAGGATTAAGGTCGGCAACAGGCCCGATGCTATTTTGTTCGACCCGGCGACAAAACGCGTTTTCACATTCAACGGAGGCAGCAAAGATTGCACCGTTATCGACGCCGTTAAAGACACGAATATCGGAACCATACCTTTAGGCGGCAAGCCGGAATTCGCGCAATCCGATGAGATGGGTCTGGTATTTGTCAATATCGAGGACAAAAACGAAATCGCGGTGATAGACGCCGAAAAGTTGACCGTGACAAACCGTTGGTCGATTGCGCCCTGCGAATCACCCACAGGGTTAGCCATTGACCTCAAAAACAAGCGGCTCTTTTCGGTCTGCTCGAACGGCAAAATGGCGATAACCGATTACGCGACGGGCAAGAGTTTGGCGACGCCGGCTATCGGCAAAGGTCCTGACGCGGCGGCTTTTGACCCCGAAACAGGTCTTGTATTCAGCTCCAATGGTCAGGACGGGACATTGACGGTGATAAAGGAAGAACCGGCCGGCCAATTCAAGGTTGTCGAAACCGTGGCGACGGCGCCAATGGCACGCACTATGGCGCTGGACCCGAAAACGCACCGGATATACTTAGTTACGGCGAAAGTAAAACCATCTGCACCGGGAGAGCAACAAGGCGGACGCCGCAGAAACTTTGAGTCGGACTCATTTGAATTGCTGATTGTCGGTCCAGCCGCAAAATAAAAAAACCGTTTACGCCGGGTTCTTGATTTAACTTATGCCGGATAATACAGTTTGTCGTCGGCCGAAATACCCTGTTTTGAAGGGTTTTTGCCGAGGGGTACGGCGACAAGAGTATAAAATAACAAGGAGTTAAGCCAATAATGCACTCGTTATATCGAACGCTGCGGACGGCGATACACGCTTTGAGGCGGCATATTATGAGGTCGGCGTTGACCTGCTTAGGAATCGTTATCGGCATCGCATCAGTTATCGCGATAATCGAAATCGGTCAAGGAACATCCTATTCGATACAGCAGACAATCACGGCAATTGGCGCTAACGTAGTACAGATAGACCCCAGCCAAGTTGTCGTAGCGGGTATCAGCTCCGGCAGCGGTGGCAAAGTGACGCTCAGTCCCGATGACTGCGACGCGATACTCCGGGAGTGCAGCGCAGTTAGTCATGGCGCGCCAAGCGTTGATTGCCGGGTCCAGATCATTTACGGCAATCGCAACTGGTCGCCGATGAACATACTGGGGACAACACCGGATTACTTGGTGGTCCGCAACTGGACGAACCTGACCGAAGGAGAGGTATTTACGGAACACGACGTGCTAAGCGGAGCACGGGTGTGCTTAGTCGGACAGACGATTGTCAGGGAGCTTTTCAAAGGCGAGAGTCCTATAGGCAAAGAGATCCGCGTCAAGAACGTAGCAATGAAGGTGATTGGCGTCCTCAGCGCAAAAGGGGCGAATATGATGGGCAGAGACCAGGATGATTTTGTCATCGCGCCGTGGACGACTGTCAAATTCCAGTTGTCGGGTTCGCGGCAATCCCAAACTGCCGGAACGACCTCGCCGTCATCAACTACGCAGGCAAAAGCCCCTGGCCAGCTCTACCCAAACCAGCAGGTCCAGCTTTACCCGCAGCAGTCCGCTGCCCAGGCGGCAAACAGACCTCAGATGACGCGGTTTAACGACCTAGACGACATCTGGGTTTCGGCGATCTCACAGGAGGAAATACCGCAGGCCATCCGCCAGATTACGAGTTTGCTCCGCGAACGGCACCGGATACCAGATGGCGAGCCCGACGACTTTAGAATCCGTGACCTTACGGAAATTTCACAGACACTTGCCTCGACGCAGAAGACAATGATACACCTGTTGACTTGCGTAGCGTTGATATCACTTATAGTCGGCGGTGTCGGTATTATGAACATAATGCTGGCTTCGGTAACAGAGCGAACGAGAGAAATTGGTATCCGGATGGCGATAGGCGCAAGAGCCAAGGACATCCTTCGCCAGTTCCTGACCGAAGCGGTTATTCTTTGCCTCCTCGGCGGGGCGGCGGGCATATTGCTTGGCCGGGGCGCTTCAATCGCGGTTACGATGTTTCTGAAATGGAAGACAATGTCATCGGTGCCGGCGATAGTAGCCGCTTTCGTGGTCGCCGCCAGCGTAGGGATTATCTTCGGTTTTTATCCGGCGTGGAAGGCATCTCGCTTAGACCCGATTGAGGCCTTGCGTTACGAGTAGTGAGAAGCCAGAGAACTCAACAAACTAAAGGCCAGCAAACCAATTTGCTGCAAACGCCCGTAAGGTGCAAATATTCACATATTTATCAGCGATTAGATTCATCATGACTCGTACTGTAAAAATATTCATCCCATCCATCAGGCCGCCCTCCTGTATGGCTTCAAAAGCACACCAAGACGCTCCTGACATAGGAATCATATCGAGGAACCGAAGGGACGTCGACCAATTTCAGCAAAATAAGCTGCTTATAAGATCAGCTTTCCCAAAAACTTGGCATCGAATGAGTTTTTTTATAGTACGAGTTCTGGGCTACTCAATAAATGTCGGGCGAGACCTTTCGCCAACCTTCTTGTAGTGTGACAAGGCACTATCCTTGTCGGGAAAATCATTCACGGTGAACCAGAGCGTAGTGGTCCCGATAGTTATGTAATCACCATTCGCAAGAGGGGTTTCGCCTTTGATTTTGTTGCCGTTGATAAGCACGCCGTGTTTGCTGCTCATATCGATTGCGCGATACTCATTCTTATCCTTGTCGTAGCTGATTCGCAGATGCTTTCGCGAGACCCGTTCATCGAGAATCTGAATCAAAAGGGCCTCATCCCGGCCTATTACGGTTGTTCGCCGGCCAAGCGGGTAATAACTATCTTTCTGCGAACCATCTAAAACAATTAATGAGGCCATTTTCCAACTCCTTCAACCATACAATTCCTAAATCTACTGTTATTTTGTGCCTTCCTTACGCGGCAGCTCTTCCCGCAATTGCTCGGCCTGCCGTGGCTTATGGAGCATCGCGGTAGGGCTTGCCCGACTGGTATAGTTTGAGCCGGGCTTCAAATTCAGCTCGCCGCCCGGCTGGTTCTTCTTTAGTCAATAAGTTAATAGCTTCTTTCTGCCACTTGACGGCGGAGTCGAAATCGCCGGCCTCGGCATAAGCTGCTGCGAGGGTATTGACATAGCCAGCAATCTTCCAATTCGTCAGCTCGCAGGCCTTGGTGGCGTATTCAATCGCCTTCGCTCCCTTGCGCACCTCAGCCACCGGGCAAGTTGCCTGCAACCAGGCAAGTCCATCCAACGCGTTCGGATTCTTCTCATTCAATACGCGCCGCCGGATTTCCAGCGCCTTGACTAACAGCGGCTCTGCCTCCTTGTAACGGCCCTGACGTTCGTACAGCAAGCACAAGTGGTTCATGGACAACAAGGTGTCTGGATTTTCCTCACCCAGTACGCGCCGCTGGATTTCCAGCGCCTTGACTATCAGTGGCTCCCCCTCGTTGTAACGGCCCTGAAGTACGTACAGATAACCCAAGCTGTCGATGGAATCCAGCGTGTCTGGATTTTCCTCACCCAGTATGCGCCGCCGGATTTCCAGCGCCTTGACTAACAGCGGCTCTGCCTCGCTGTAACGGTCCTGAAGTACGTACAGATAACCCAAGCCGTTCATGGAAACCAGCGTGACTGGATGCTCCTCACCCAATACGCGCCGCTGGATTTCCAACGCTTTGGTTAACAGTGGCTCTGCCTCCTTGTAACGGCCCTGATTGCTGTACAGCCCGCCCAGCCGGGTCATGACACACAGGGTGTCTGGATGCTCCTCACCCAATACGCGTCGCCAGATTTCCAGCACCTTGGTTAACAGTGGCTCTGCCTCCTTGTAACGGCCCTGAGTTTCGTACATCCAGCCCAATTCGTTCATGGCCCACAGGGTCTCTGAATACTCCTCACCCAGTACGCGCCGCTGGATTTCCAACGCCTTGACTAACAGCGGCTCCGCCTCTTTGTAGCGTCCCTGCAATAAGTACGGCCAGCCCAGATTATGCATGGACCACAGGGTATCTGGATGCTCCTCACCCAGTACGCGCCGCTGGATTTCCAGCGCCTTGGTTAACAATGGCTCCGCCTCGTTGAAACGGTTCTGCATGGCGTACAGCCAGCCTAGCTGGGCCATTGACTTCAGCGTATCTGGATTTTCCTCACCCAGTACGCGCCGCCGGATTTCCAGCACCTTGACAAACAGCGGCTCCGCCTTGTTGTAACGGCCCTGCCTGCCGTACAACCAGCCCAGGCTATTCATGGAGTGCAGTGTGTCCAGATGCTCCCCGCCGAACTGACCTCGACGGAGCTCAAGCGCACGCTCTAAATGCGGCTCAGCCGCTTTGTACTTGCCTAAATTCATATATGTCGTCCCCAGCGTATCACGAATCGATGCCTCAATAGCCGGTGCGTCCTTGAACTTGCCTTCGAGCTTCTTCGCGGCGGCATCCAGAACCTCCATAACGGTTACTTCATGACCTTTGGCCCTGTCCGGGTCAAACGATTCAAGAAGGTCCTTGTTGAGGAACTCGTTCACGGCTTGCGAAATACTCGCTTGTCGTTCAGCCCTGAAGTACATCACGGTGCTAACTATGAAGCCCGCCACTATCGCCGCCGCGACCAGCAGGCCGGCTGCCACAGCAGTTCGATGACGGCGGACAAACTTATGCAGCCGATACCTCACGCTCGGTGGACCGGCTGAAACCGGCTCATCGCCCAGATGCCGCTCGATGTCCTTTGCCAGCTCATTGGCTGTCTCATACCGGCGGGTGCGGTCCTTCTCCAGCGCCTTCATCGCAACCCAGTCCAGATCGCCGTGAACAATTTTGCGCAACTCACCCGGCTGAGCATCGCGGTGCTTGGCAATATCGGTTAGCGCCTCGCCGAGAGTACTCAATCGCGTTGACGGCCTGGGCGGATCGTTTTCACGGATGATTCTGCGGATTTCATCATAGGCGGCGCTGCGGAGCTTGTCGGTTTCAAACGGCGTGGTGCCGGTGAGAAGCTCATAAAGCAAAACACCGAGCGAGTAAATATCGGTACGAGTGTCAACGTCCAGTCCGCTCATCTCCGCCTGTTCGGGACTCATATACTCCGGCGTGCCTATGAACTGCCGATATTCAGTAAAGAGCGTTTTTTCAGTGAGACGTTGCTGTGTCGCCTTGGCAATACCAAAGTCGATTATTTTCGGCACCGGTTTGCCATCGTGTAGCGTAATCATCACATTCGAAGGTTTGATGTCCCGATGGATGATTCCTTTTTGGTGCGCATGCTGGACCGCCTTGCACACATCGATAAACAATTCCAGGCGCTTTTTTGTGTCGAGGTTGTTTTTATCGCAATACTCGGTAATAGGTATGCCTTTTACCAGCTCCATCACAAAATAGGGACGGCCCGTATCCGTCGCACCGGCATCGAACACCCTGGCAATGTTGGGATGGTCCATAAGAGCCAGGGCCTGACGTTCAGCTTCAAAGCGGGCGATAACCTGTTTGGTATCCATACCAAGCTTTATAATCTTCAATGCGACCTTGCGGTGAATCGGCTCTTCCTGTTCGGCCATATAGACGACCCCGAAACCACCTTCGCCTATCAACTGGAGCAGCTTGTAGCGGCCAATCCTCATACCGGGGCCTTCGGTCGGTGGAGGAGCCGAAAGCGTGCTGTTTAAACCGCCCTGTGGCGACTTATGATGACCTTTGCCTTCAAAGTGAACCTTGAGTAACGCTTCGACACGAGTCAGCAGGGCTGTGTCATCTCCACAGGCAGATTTGATAAAAGCATCTCGCTCAGAAGACGATTCTATCCTGATTGCCTCGTTGAAAATCGACGTCAGCTTAACTTCCTGCCCGTCCGGCTGATTATTATTTTTTCCCTCGTCATTGCTCACGGAAATCCCTCCGTTTAAGCAACCTATACTCGCTCTATTCGCGGCTTATCAAAGTATGCCCGGCCGTAAGTTAACATATTTACTGGATAGCTTCAATACTAAAAAATCTCAATTGGGATTTACCATTTAAATCTGCTCAATAAAAAGCGGGAATCATAGCGCAAAACCATAAGGAATTCGACCAATTTCAATAAAACAAGCAGCTTTAAGATCAGCTTTTCCAAAACGTAGCGTCGGATGAATTTCCTTATAGCACGGCGTACAAACTGATAGCGTTGAATAGCATTCATCGGATATATAAAATGTTTACGTTTTTTTAGAATTTTCTAAGTCTTTGATATTACAAATCTTACAGCCATACAATTTTTGTGATTTTACATGCTATTTAACCTTGGGGTTGTAGAGTAGTTGTATGGATTGGCATCACTTTTTACAGCCAGAAGGTCATAAAAAAGTTCCATCTTTCAGACTGATTTGGTATTTTGATAAACGAAAAGTTCAGTGGTGTAGCTGAGCAAGAATATACCATGTTAAATGGGGAATCCCAGACAAACCTGACCGCCGCATAGCAACCCCGAAAACTGTTGTCTGGTAGATTGTTAAAGAGTGCAGCGGTCGTCTGTTTTTTCGGGGATAATAGCCACCAGAAAAGGTACTTTCCCAACCCGTTCCCCAGCAGGTATAATCTCCGATATGATATCTTTTTTACAATTTCGGTTTGCATTTCCTTTATGCCTCATATTGGCAATCTCATCATTTGCTATGGGGGCGGAGAATCCAAACCAGACGGCGGATATAACGAGGGAGCAACATCAAATTGTAACTACCGCTACTTCGAACGATTTCAATAATGTCATAGAAGTTTACGGGTTTATGATTTCCTATTATCGCAATCCGCAGACAAACAAACTTGTTGGTGCCCTCGAAACGACACTCAAATCTGACTTTTGTGAAAAAGCCTCGCCAGCCGACGAGCTTCAGTTCGCCTGTTTTTTTGCGTTGGCCGGCAAGTCCGAACCAAATGTTGTAATGGGGTACAAGAATCTTTTCGAGCCGGCAAATAACAAGCAGCGTCTTTTTGTTCTGAAAGTATTAGAACTATGCTGGAACAAAGATGTCGAGGAGTACTTCCGGAGGGAATTAAAAGCAGGGCGATTCATCAGGCAAAAAGCTCAGATTGAGGACATGCTGGAAGCGGGGATTCCGCTGAGCTTTGATAAGCTTTCGGAGCATGTAGGGCCCATCGGTTGTGTCTATATGCTTTGGAGCAAATTTGTCGTTACTGGCAGGACAGAGGTGATTGACGAGCTGATACATAAACTTGTTTTGCGGGACCCGAATATGTCGGCGGATGATGTCAATGATGCAAAGGAAGCATCCGCGGATATACTCAAAAATATGTGCGAACAAAATCCTGATGTGATGAGGTTTTGCAAAGAGCGTCTGAAAGATTCACAGGGCGATATCAAGTATCGACTCGAGGAAATCATCGATCCAATAGACGGCTCGATAAGCGCCAAAAGGATAATTGAGCATCCTCCTCAACTGCTGACGGTAACCGGGCCAAGGGGTTGGGCAATCGGGTGTTCCGGTGTTTTGATTGAGAGAAATCATGACCGGATGGATACGCTGGCGACGTGTAAAATCACCGAAACAAGCGTAAATTCCCTCAGGGGGCTGCTTGACGAATGGTGGGGCATAAAAACCAAAAAGGAGCTAATCGATATTTTGTCATGGCTTGAAACCGAAGGACACCGTAAATCGTTCGAGCGTGTTGCGGAAACCGTTGTGGATTTGAATGACGAACAATTCAATGCCATCGTTGCGGCCGGCGGCGACGACAAGCAAAAGATACAGAAACTTCTGGTCGCAAGAAAATTTTCCGGCCAACTCGGCAAAAAGAGCATTCTCGGCTGGGACTTTACCAGATACGTAGCGCTTTGCCGATGGGGATACACCATGGGATTGCTTAGCGAGCAGGAGGCCTGGGAAAAGATAATGCCTGTCGCCCGCAAACTGCAAAGCACCTTCGATTCATGGGAGGACCTCGGCTGCAACTACCTGATTGGCCGGCAATTCTGGAGCTACAAGGAAACGGCAGCGGACAGCTCTTTATACGAAGATGCCGTCCAGCGATTACTCGATATGCCCTCAAGTCCGTGGAACAAATACCCCTGGAATATGAATTTGGATTCGGATAAAGACGTAAACGATGTTAATGAGCCGAACAGCCGGAAAACAGCAGAGGCGGCGAAATGAGTAAACGAATGTTTATCGCAGGCAGGTTCGGTATTCTATCTATGATGACTGCGTTTTGTATTATGGGGCAGGGCTGTCCGAAGAAAGCACGGATAATCGTAGTGCCTGAGAATTACAAAACAATCCAGGAAGCGATTAACGCAGCCAAACCCGGCGACACTGTGTTTGTAAACAAAGGAATCTATGATGAGACGATTAAAATAAAAAACAGCATTCGCCTGACCGGAAAAGACCCAAACCTTGTAAAAATAATTGGTTGTATCGAGGACGGCACCGTCAGTATTGATAATAATTCGCAGGTAACCATAAGCAATTTGACCTTCGAATACGCTAAAGACAAATATAACATCTGCATTGATATTTCCGGCGGCGAGCTGGCCCTTAAAAATTGCATTATCAGGGGTTTCACTGGTTGCGGAACGAACATACGCGCCGGGGCAAAGGCAACTGTCGAGAATTGTCGAGTCGAGGAATGTAACCAGGCGGGTATTTACATCCTCGGAAAGACAACTTATGCCGTTGTTCGCAACAACATTTGTCTCAATAACGGCAGGGAGGGCATATATTTCAACGAAGGTGCCGGGGGACTCGCATCCGGAAATATATGCCGACAAAATAAATCGTCCGGAATAGTTATAATGGGCAAAAAAGAACCCGTGGCAAGCCAGGCGGCGACGTCAAAGGGGCGTGACAGTAATGAGCCGGCGGGCCTTCCCGACGACATCGCCCCCAACGTGAGAATCAGCGACAATAACTGCATAAAGAACGGCGTCAACGGTATATACGCCATCGACGCCAACGGCCTGCTCATAGAACGCAACAATTCCATCGACAATAATTCAGGCGGTATTTCTGTGGAGCAGTCAAAAAACATCACCATTAGCGAAAACCGATGTATGAATAACGTTTTCGCCGGCGTTTTTGCTACCAACACAGGACAATGCCTCATAGAAAAAAATGTCTGCAGCGAAAACAAATGGGGCGGCATCTGGATTCGCGGGTTTCAATCCCGAATAACGGCAAGGAACAATACCTGCATCGACAACCAGTACTCGGGTATTAATGTTGACATAGGCGCATTGGGCACCGTCGAAGACAACGTGAGTTCGCGGAACAGCTGGTGCGGAGTTTGGGTGATAAATCAGGGGACACGGGCCGCTATTCGAAGAAACCTCTGCGAGTATAACAAGTGCGACGGTGTTCTCATCGAGGAAAACGCCCAGGCAACGATAGAAGATAACAACTGCATCAACAACCGCGACGGAATCTGCGTCCTCGACGTCAACGGCACAGTAACTCTCACGAGCAATCACTGCCGAGAAAATAACCGTTATGGGATTTCAGCAATCAAAGATGGCACTCAAATCACGGCAAAAAAGAACACCTCTACCGGTAACCAGAAAGACGGTCTTTTAATATCGCTCGGCGCAAGCGGAACTGTCGAGGAAAACATCTGCAGCGGCAATATCCTCAATGGAATAATAGTGGTTGATAACAGGTCGAAAGGCACCGTTCAAAGAAATATTTGTGAGCAAAATCACAAGGATGGCATTCGCATCGGTACCGGCACCAGGGCGTTGGTGGAGGAAAATATGTGCAACAACAACATTGACAGCGGCCTCTATGTGTATGAGACGTCCAACCCTGTAGTCCTCAAACGCAATACCTGCAATGGAAACGGCGTGGACGGCATCATTGCCAGGGACGCGAACAGTATCGTCGCTCAACAAAATATCTGCACGGACAACGAAAGACGCGGCATAATGCTTTGGGAGAACGCCGAAATGAATGTCATCGAAAACGTGTGCAGCGACAATCGTCAAGAAGGCATACTCTTCAGCGGTGCTTCAAAGGGGACGGCACGCGGCAACAAATGCCAAAGGAACAATTATCCCGGGATAGCTGTGGATGGCAACGGGTCGTCGGCGACACTGGTCGGCAATCAGTGCATACAGAACAACTACTCAGGTATAATATTTGAGAATGGGGCTGCTGGTGATGCGAACGATAACGTTTGCTCCGAGAATACCTGGAGTGGAATTGCCGTTCGTGGCGGGAAAACGACAGCCGTAATAATCGCTAATAAATGCGAGAATAACGGGGCATGGGGAATAATCTCCTGGGAAGAAGCCAAACCCGATATCCGTGAAGATAATATTACAAAGGACAATGGCAGGGTGGGGGTAAAACGCAGAGAAAAAAGCGAAATCGCTTGCTCGGTTTTGCTTTCCGCCGGCGAGTAGTGCAAACCATAGCGGGCATTTCGGTTAAATCTGCTCAGCTACGCCGCTGAGTCTCATTTTCAATAGAATATCAAACCTGTATTGAAAAAGCGAAATATTTAGCGTTTCTTTCTCAGTATCGCCGCACCGAGGCCGAGCAGTAAAAGCGTGGTGGGCTCGGGGATAGTATATATAAAATGTTTGCGTTTTTTGCATTTTTTTTAAGTCCTTGATATTACTAATCTTATAGCTATACCGTTTTTGCGATTTTGCACGCTATTTGGTCTTTAGGTTGTAGCTTGGTTGTATGTCGCCGAGACATTAATTTTTAAATAATTTGGATTCTAATTGCCCCCCAGGTCTCAATAGCGGGGCACGCTCGTGGCCGCTTCACATGAAAAACGCCTTCTGGGGAAAATGGTGCGCGGCGGCTTAAATTGACTAATTTCAGCAAAATATGCTGCTTTAAGGTCAGCTTTCCCAAAAACTCAGATAATATGAAGGTCATCCTTTCAACGGTTATGATTTATGCTTTGCACAATATACAAATCTAACCTTATTGAAAGGAATGACCTATGACAACAGTATCAAAAAAGCAGAAATGGTTCAACGCAATCCACCTGACCCCGGCTGACGATTTGTATGTCGGCATCGACGCACACAAAAAATCTCTCCACGTCGCACTTTTTCTCAATGACGCACCAGCCATTGATTTCGTTATGCCGCCCGACAGCGAAAAACTAATCGACACGCTCAACAAACTTCGCCCTGCCCTGCGTATGGTTGTTTACGAAGCCGGCCCGACAGGGTACTCCCTCGCCAGAGCAATGCAGAATGTTAACCTGCCTGTAAACGTCGTTGCGCCTTCAAAAACACCACGACAATCTGCACCTGATTCAAAGACCGACTCTCTCGATGCCCGCAAACTCGCCGAGTACGCTGCAAAGGGACTGCTCAGACATATCGCCATCCCCACCAGACATCAGGAAGCCCAGCGACAACTCACTCGTCTGCGGGAGCAACTGGTCGCAAAACAAACCCGTGTCAAACTCCAGATAAAAGGATTCCTTCTTCAGCATGGAATCGACCAGCCGCAAGGCCTTTCACGCTGGTCGGCAACCGCCGTCGAATACCTTAAAAAAGTCCTTCTTTCGGAACAACTGCGATACTGCCTCGATATACTGCTCGATGAACTTTCCTTCATTATAGAGCAACGCAAACTCACCGAACAAAGAATCAAAGAGGCATTCAGTGAAAAACCGCACTCTACAATGTGTAAACTGCTCACTACTCATCCGGGCGTCGGACCAGTCATTGCCGCTCAGTTCGCCGCCGAGATATTCAACCCAAGGCGGTTCACAGATAAAACCCAACTGGCCAAATACGTCGGGTTTGCTCCTTCCGTCAGACAATCAGGCCAGATGCTGCGGGACGGCCCTATCCTTAAAACCGGCAGGCCGCAGCTTCGCTGTTCACTCATCCAGGGCGCCTGGCTGTGGATAAGAAAAGACCCCAATGCTTACAATACGTTCTGCCGGCTCATTCATAATACCGGTCACAAAAACAAGGCCATCACCGCTATGGCCAGAAAACTCGCCGTGCATCTGTGGAAAATGGCCTGTGACAATAAACCTTATTCCTGTGCCGTGTAGGAGGTTGTGCTAAATAGCAATACCGGGATTTAACTGCTGCTGACGGGCAGTATACGGCTCGAATCCGTCCGGGCGACTACGATCCGATGCTTGTGCCTTGAGCACGAAACTTAGATGGTAGTGCCCTGATGGTTAAATATGGATGGTTAACCTGTGCTAAGAGCACGAATAGCAGACTGAGCCGGAACTGTCACAGACAACGGAGAAAGTGTGCTTATGAATTAAAAAGAAAAAATAAATCATAACCGTTGACGGCTGCCCTCATAGCAGCATCGGATAAATATTTTTATAGTACGAGGTATGAAACAAAGGAAGGGCCTTAAGCGTTGTGCTCACACCCTGTTCATTTTTAGCTAAAAATTAACGATGAGGAAAGCCACGTCGTAAATAAAAAAGCCAGATTCCGAAAAAAGAATCTGGCTTCGGAGGAGGGTGATGAAAAACTAAATCGTAATGATTGCCGTATTAAGATAACACCCTGCTAATAAAAAAATAAGCTATAAATGCTAAAGAAGCTAACAAAGATTTAAAAAAATCTTGTATTTTTAGTCTGGATAAGATTTGTAGCGAAAAATTATTAATTTAGGTAAGATTCTAGAAGTAAATTTCCACCAAATTTGAACCAAATTTCGGAGAGCACTTCAAACGTGGATACTCTAATTCATAGTATACTGCTCCCCGTTAAACAACAAAAAAGTTAAGGAATTTTTGACAATTCCATCAGTTCGAACTCACATGGCCTTCCCCCCAGGAAACATCTTGAATCTCTCTCTTAACAAAATGTCTCAAACTGCGTCTCTTTAGCTGACGCTGCACAAGGCTTAATATCGGCTAAAATCCTGAATATAAAAAGGGCTGTGTTGTTTGGACACAGCCCTCTGTTTTATAAAACAGATTGTCTTTTCGAGCTTTTTACGCTCTGCGTCTTTTCAGCAGACCCAATACGCCTAAACCAAGCAGACACATACTCGTCGGTTCAGGTATACAAATCGTGTCCGCTACAATCTGATCGATTATAGAGCCCCACGCGGCATCTGAAGTGAGTATAATATTTTCAGAGGCAGGATTCGGTTCAATCCGCCAAATGCTTTGGTCAAGAAACCAACCGCTACCCATACCGGTGTCTTCAACCAGAATTCCAGAAGATCCGTCAATAAAAGTTGCGCCAGGAATGTCAACAATCGGTGCCTGTGATATATCCTTGTAGTAGGTAACCTGCACCCAGATATCCTTGTACGGAAGCGCTACGGGACGATTATCAATATTTATGCTGATTTGTCCGCCGGATCCACCGAGGTCCCAGTAACCACTCTGAGTTCCCATCCCGGACAGTTGATCCAGCCAACCTGCTCCGCCTTCACCGATCACGATGGTTGCGCTGGCGCTGCCATACTGATTGTTGATTATGCCCGGTGCAGCTGGGTTGTTATCATTGTCGAATTGCCAGTTCTGAAAAGTAGAACCATCCTGGCCACGCCAAGGCGGTGGCAGCAAATCATTACCCATCGCAACCGACGAAACTGCCAGAAATACTGAAATTCCCATTGAGATTAATATTGTACTTCGCATTTTCCACTGCCTCCTAATAAAAAACGTGATTGTCGATTGTTAAATTGCGCACCCGTCATGCATTATAGATAAAAAATGCGTGGCGAATCCAAGACAAATCCCATTGATCTCTCATCCCTCTTTAATACGTGAATTATTATAGCACCTTGGCTTATTTAATGCAAGCATAAAATGTTCAAACTTTGTGATTTTCAGACACCACAAAATGGTTTGCTGTAACTTGTTCATAAACAAGAGGTTACAGAATATTCATTAAGCGTAATCTTTGCTTTTGAAGCTATTCTGAATCTCCTACTTTGAGGAAATTATCTTTCATAATTGCATAGTCCAACAGGTTAACCACTCCATCACCAGTAATGTCAGCCAAAGCATTGGTCGTATACCAGTTACTCTTAAGAATGCTGTAGTCCATGATATTAACGCTGTTACTCCCATTCAAGTCACCACCTAACATCGCGTTGTTGTTGGTGAAGTCAGCAATTGCTGAATTGCCGCTAAACACCACACTTTGGCGCTTCCGTAAACTCCAGGCGGTCTTCGCACTGAGATTTGCTGTAGTGTTTGGTACATCAGCCAATGTGTAGGAACCACTCGCGGACCTCATTACAGTATTATTCGTAAAATTGACCGTCACGGTCCACTGCTTCAGAACATTCCCTGAACTATCAGTAGCTTTAAATACGACAGCACGATTGAAGCTGTAAGATGCACTCGAAAGAGTATTTATATCTATCGTGCCCGCGATCTGTTTACCGCTTGATTTAAATGCCACATAAACAGTGTGGTTGTCTTGAATATTGGTCAGTGTATATGTGCTGCCGCCTGCTTGGACGCTGTTGCCGTCAACAAACCATGTATCAACCGTGTAGCCGATATTGGCAATAGCGGAGAACAATTGAGATGAGCCGTAGTCCTTGCCGAATGTCCCGGACGGACTGATAGAACCGTTGGCATCCGATGAAGCCGTGATACTGAAGGTCTGCATCTTGAAGCTCAACACAATAGTATGAGCGGCCGTTATATTGCCTAACGTATAGGTGGTTCCGCCTGTCTGAGCCACATTGCCATCCACTGTCCACTTATCAACCGTATAGCCAGTATTAGCAATAGCGGAGAACAATTGAGATGAGCCGTAGTCCTTGCCGAATGTCCCGGATGGACTGATAGAGCCGTTGGCATCAGACGAGGCAGTGACGCTGAAGGTCTGTATCTTGAACATAACGCTAACAGTATGTGTGGCAACGATATTACTCAGTGTGTAGGTCGTGCCACCGGTCTGAACCACGGCACCGTCAATCGACCACTTATCAACCGTATAACCTTCAGAAGGCGTTGCCGTAAACAACTGGCTGTCCCCAGAGTTCTTTGTGATCGTTCCTGACGGACTAATCGACCCGTTCGCGTCCGCTGATGCGGTGATGATGAATTGTATTGGTATGGCCGGGCCGACCAAAGCATTTGGTTCAGGTGAAGAGTAATTGCGCACAAGAACCCAATCGATTTGTTCGACAGCGGTAGTAGGCTTATTGTTAACATCATTAAACTGGACATACTGATTGATAGAAGGGACGGTGGTTGTGTGGGTGGCCCGCAAAGTGTCATTGACATAAAACTTTGCTTCGTTTTGTCTCCAGAGTATGTCCCATGTTTTCCAGTCGGTTCCCTCGTTGTAGTTATAACCCCAGGTAAATAAATCCCCGGCACAGGTAATTGACTGTACTGTCGGGGTCTTAAAAGAGACGAACATCGCATCATCGTGCTGGACTAAGAGGTATCCCGGATTGAAACCAATGTATCCATAGTCGTCGTAAACTTGAAATCTGGCCTTTGTGCGAAGTGCTTTATAGAGAAAGCTTTGTTTTGAACGGAGATATCCACTTGTGGTGCTCACTGTTACAACACCATCAAAAATATTTGTCGAGTCGCTATAGGTCCATTTGTTGGGATCTAAAATCACAGGCGATAAACCGGGTTTGTTGAGATACAAGGTGATTTTGTTACCTTGGTTTGACCCGTAGTCTGCTCCAGCCGCAGCACCCACAGCATCAACTCTCCCGTCTCCATCAATATCTGCAAAATATGCGTCGTGGCCATAAGCAGTATAACAGGGGTCGTCATCAATTGTGTATATGTCATAACCGCTTATATTTGTGGGGTCAGAGGGTCTGCGATACCACTTGAAAGCGCCGCCGGTTCCTGTATTGGTTTCAACCCCCATATCCAAATCACCATCACCATCAATATCAACGGCCTGTACACGATTAAACCGCGGAACAGGTCCACCGGAATCAATAATATATTCCTTCCAGTTTGCAGGATTCCTCGGATCTGCCGGCAGAGGATTTTTCAGCCAGCTAACACAACCGCGGTCAATACTGGCCAGAAGAATATCCAGGTGTCCGTCCCCATCATAATCTACAAGGTAACAATGATAGGAACCACCTGCTACTGCCATTCGCTGCCAACCTGCTATGTTGGTCGGGTCAGAAGGTGCAAAGTAAATAAATGTTGCCAATGGGCTGCCCAAATCTGCACAGTAAACAATATCAGGGTGACCATCTTCATCTATATCCCCAATTTGTGCGTCGCAACCATTACCCTGCGTACTATCGATGAGGTATTGGTGCCATTTATTGGGGTCCAGCGCATCGGTTCCGCCCGGATTTTTATACCACAAAAGCTTACCCGTAGTTCCGTAATGATATCCATCCACTGCCACGGCTATATCCAGATTTCCGTCGCCATCAAGGTCTCCCAATCCTGCTGAGCGACAGTCAAGCAGACCTTCTCGCCCGCTTTGGGCGATGATTGTCTTTGTCCATATTTGCGGGATATCATTAACCGGGTCGTATTCCTCTACGTATGTTCGACCGGTTCCTCCAAGAATATCATCGTCCCTGCCTCCGGCGACGTATAGCTTATTATTTATTACTCCGCAACTGACGCCGTCTCTCGGATTCATACCGGAGGATTTTTGCGTCCATGTATCGGTTGCTGTGTCATAGACATAGTTCGTTGTATAAAAATCACTAAGCATACCGTGCGTTACGTATATCTTGCCGTTTATGACGGGATTATCTCGTGTCGCTCCCCATCGTGCAACCGGCATTGGCGTTTTTGTCGTCCATGTATCCGTCGCTGGATTGTATGCTTCGTTTGCGCTGCCTGCACTATCTGGGCCACCGCCAATGAGGTAGATAATGTCATTGACCAGGGCGCAGGTGCCCCATACGCGCGGCGTTGGGATGTCCGCTTTGCGTTCGTATGTATCATTGGCCGGGTCATACTTGTAGGTGTACTGGCTGCGGAACAGGTAGATATAATTTCCGTATTTTATGCCCATCAGGCCATGGTCTGCTATTCCGGCGGGAACATCAGTAGACGTACTCCATGAATCTGTTATCGGGTCATAAATTTGGTGTAGCGCTAATCCTCCGCTACCATTATTGCCGGCAAAAACATGTATCTTGCCATTAAACTCGACAGCCATCTGTCCCCAGCGGAGAGTGGGCATATTTGTTATCGGCGTCCATGTATTCGTTGTCGGCTCATAGAAATATGATGCATTTTGTGGATCCACACCGCCGAAATGATGGCCACCGAATATATAGAGTTTATTGTTGTACACAGCGGCGCCAGAATCAGCCAAAGGACTGGGCAGGGGCGATTTAGAAGTCCATCCTGAAGAACTAGTAGCGTGGACATTATCAGGCTTCTTATACCAGCATAAATAACCCTGTCCGGCAGTATAATCCTGCCAGGTTGCAGAATTACTTAGCGCAACTATGTCTCTTTTGCCATCTCCATCAATATCGCCTATCTCGATATCATGTGCGTTTGGCAGGTCGCTGTCAATGATGTGTTTTGGCCAAACGTCATTTACAGGGTCTGATGGATGTTCGTACCAGACAACTACACCTGCGCGGTAAGCATCGGCTACTATGTCCGGCTTATTATCATCATCAACGTTTTCAACAAGGACATTATGAGCGCCGTCGAGGTAGTTGTCTATGACGACTCGCGGCCAATTCCCGTAAACACCACCGGGTGGGGCATAAATAACTTTTTTGAAGTCATCGAAAAAGTCGAAGGTTGCATCTCCGTTGGAGACAGCATTAGCATAAGGGTCACCATAGTACATATATATCTCAGTCAAACCTGAAGCTGGGATAATCGGCACATTTGCCCAGATAATGGCATGCTGGCTGTCTCTGTCCCATGTTTCAATCCAGTAATCGATTGCAGATATACCATTGGATTTTGTAAACCTTATATCCTCACCATTCGTATTCGCATCGGCAAAATTAAAATCGTTGCTGTCAAGAATGATTTTTACAGGATAGTCGTTAAGGTCATTCGGGTTGGTAGTATTATCTATGATGATTTGCCGTTTATACATCCATCTTGATGGATCCAGCCGCCTCGAAACGGTCACGTTATAACTCTGAAAAGCGCTGCCGTTTTCGTTTGTGGCTTTAACCGTTACGTCATTATTTCCTGATTGCTCTTCTGTTGGCGTCCAGCTTATGACACCGGTATTGGCATCAATTATCATACCTTCCGGATAAACAACCAGCTGGTAACTCAACGGTTCGGCCCCGTTTGCGTCAGCATCATATATATATGTTTCGCCGACAAATGCGTCCGTTACAGGAGTCGATATAAATTTCGGAATTGGAGGGCACTGTTGAGCCGGTCCCAAAACCGAAGTCGGCTCCGGTGATGAATAATTGCGAACAAGAACCCAGTCCGTCTGGACTATCGGACTGCCGGAATTGTCATTTATCTGTGCGTACAACGCTATTGACGGCACATGTGTTGTGTTGATAGTTATCACTGTTCCATCCATGACAAACTTTACTTCATTGGCTTTCCATAAAACGTCCCATTTCTTCCAGTTTGTATCTGCGGTTATACTGCTGCCCCATGTCCACGCTCCGCCGGATGAGCTTATGGGCTGTACGGTCGATGCATTGAAACACAAAATCATTGCATCGTTGCCTCCTACCGAAAGCGAAGCTATGTTAAATCCCAGATATCCCCAGTTCGCATAGCTTGCAAATTTTGATTTT
Source organism: Sedimentisphaerales bacterium (assembly GCA_049513025.1). Lineage (GTDB taxonomy): Bacteria > Planctomycetota > Phycisphaerae > Sedimentisphaerales > Anaerobacaceae > Fen-1362. The sequence continues at coordinate 48,317 of JBEKWM010000009.1, read as the reverse complement.
GTCCGAAATGCCTTGTAGAGATATGTCTGCTTGCTTCTTATATATTGGCCGATGCTGTTAATCGTAAGTATGCCGCTGTCTATTGTTGGAGTCCCGCCGCTGTTCCATTTGCTGGCGTCCAGCGTCGTTCCTGAGAAATCATCAAACAGGTCAAATGTTGCCGTGCCATTGCTTGCCGCGGCGGCACCGGGGTTATCATAATACATATAAATATTTACTGAGTTCGCAGATGGAATGCTGGGAATTTCCACCCAGACCACGGCGGATTGTGTGACTTTGTTATAATCTTCAATCCAGAAATCAAGGGGTGTTAGGCCGTCATCTTTGGTGAATCGCAGGTCCCCGCCATTGGGTTCGGCCAAATTGAAGTCGAAATTGCTGCTGCCGAGTTGCACTATTACAGGATAGTTTGTCAGAGAGTTGGAGTTGCTGTTATTATCGATGGTGATAATTTTGCGATAACCCCAGTCGCTGTTCAGCCAATCTGCAGCAAAGACGCTAGCTGACATTAAAAGGATCATCAAACCTGACAAGCTGACTGCAAACAATCTATTATTTATTTTATATTGTTTATTCATTGCCAATCTCCTTTATTTTCTGCACATCCATTCCCTCTTCGGGTATCAAATTTTTACTCAACGTTATTTTAGTGCTCACACGGCTCGTCGACGGTGGAGTTACAACCTATCCGCCAGTTATCTGCGAGAATTGAAAAGTCAACAAAATCAACATTGCCGCTGTGATTTAAATCCGAATCATTACACCACGGTGAACTGTCGCATTCATTTAGCCACTGATCTACCAGCAAAGCGAGGTCAAAATAATCAACGCGGCAATCGCCGTTTAAATCACCTGCAAGTGAGCCATTGCACTCTATTTTCAAGGCATCAACCGCCAAATACGAGGGAGTGACGTAGTCTATCGCATCCTCAACTCTCAGAACTAATGTATAAATGCCGGCTTCAAGTGCCGTAAAAGTGTGGCTGAATGCCTCCCAACCTTCCATCGAGTCATAGCTGTTTACATCTGCAACACTCTTTCGGGCTAACAGAATTTCAGTAAGACTGGAACAGGGATCTGGAACGAGCTTTATGGTGGCCGTGTCGTTATAAGGTAAATGATCGATTGTGGCGAAGAAATAAGCCCCCGTGATGCTTTGACCGGCATTTACGACAATTCTCTGGGTTAACTGGCTGTAAGCTGTATCAGGAGTTCCGCCGCCGCTTTCGAGCATAACAAAATACTGCCCCTCAAATGCATCTATAGTTGCAAGTCCGTGACCTCTGTCATCATAGGCTGTGTATGTCTGTAATATTTCAGGAACGCGTCCTGTAGATTGCCAGAACAGGGGCACATCTGGGTCCTCTTCAAAGCCACCGTTGAGAATTTGCCCTCGTATCACACTGGCATTAAAGTGTTTGGCTGTTGCCACACCAGCATTACCTGATTTGTCCAGTACTTGAGCGGCAATGGTTGCCATGACATTGGGCGTACTGCAGGTTACAGCCCATGTATAATTGAATGTGCCAGCCGGGCTCTCGCTGACAAAAGCGGCTGTTTCAGCAGACCCGCCATCTAGTGTCACCGTGACACTCGGAGTCCCATCCAGCCCAGACAGTACATCGAAGGTAGTAATAGTGATATTCACAACGCCTTGGACTGCATTGGTAACAGAGCCATTTTCGGTGAGTAGTTCGACGAAGTTTTGCTTTGCAGAGTTAATGTCTATTACTGGAGCTGTACCATCGATTACGATGTTCTGGCTGTCATATTTATTCGGCCAAACCGCTACCGCGTTCATATCGCTCAAAAATGTCTGCCTTGTATCGTTGTCCGGATCATCAGCACGAAACACAATTTGAGTAACTCCTTCGATAACGCCGGCTCTAAGTGTAATCTTTGCCACGGTGCCATCCGCATCAGTGCCGACTGCACCCTGGGCGTCGACACCCACGGCGGTGTCAATTTCACCTGGTATGCCTCTGCCGACATCCCACGAGTCGTAAATCACCAAATCCCACACACCGCCGCCGGCTGCAATCACGGGCCCGACTGGGTCCGGAAAATAAGTAGAACTATACCCCAACATAGCTTGACAGCCGTTAACCCTTTGAATGAGGTGCTTGACGTCCATATCCGTAATTACACTTTCGCCGGGCTTCACATACACCGAGGCGGCCTGAACATTCAGCTCAAGGATATTTGAGACGACGTCAACATCGAATGCCACACCAGAATCTACCTCTCCCACAGAGCCGAGATGCCCGCCAATCTTAAAGCCGATATTGGTGACGTGGCCGATATTCTGGACAATCTGTCCGACATTCCATGCACTACCGGTCCAAAGTGATGCATTTGCAAAATCCAGCGTTAACGTGACGGTCTGGCCGGGGCCGATCCACGTCATATCGCCGGTTCCGTTCTGGTAATAACGATCAATCTCGGGACCGGTCCAGCCGGTGTTCATAAACAGCGCGACAAAGAAACCCTTGTTACCGGGATTATGGATGACCATCGCATATTCAGTATATGCGCTGAGGTCGCCACCATTGCCCGTTGCTGAAGCGATACCTGCATTGTCCGTGGGCAGGTCGTAATTATCACCTATGGTAATATCCATCCAGCCGCTGCCGGTCAGCGTGACATTGAACCGCGTGCCTGGGTTGCCGGGAATGTCTGACCTGCTGTTGAGCGAACCATCGGTACCCCAGCCGATATTCACGAAATTCATTGTGTCCTGCAAACCAGCATCCTGTATCTCCCAAATCGCCGCCCTGGCAACTTCAACAAAGACCAAAATCATCAACACTGCCAGGCAAATTTTAAATGAGTCTTTCATCTTCACATTCCTTAATAAAATAGTGGTTGCCATTAAGCACCACAGGCTACTTCAAATGTATTTATATGATTTCATGTCATAGATGCCCATTTTATACTTTTTCCGCTTCTTTCCCTTTATAAAGGTCATAGCGTTAATAAAATCTTTTTTACATTCACCCATGAAAAAATAATATTGCACAAAACTTAAACCACGAATAATCTGCTGTGACCTGCTTTTCGCGAAAACTTCAGATTCTTCAAAGTGATCATTACTGCCATTAGGAACAGAGTACTTGGTTCCGGTACAGGCACCCAACAAACAGCGTTCCACTGGCCGGTCGAATCCTGTGCAGTGCCGACGATAACACCAGCATCATTGATTGCGTAAGCACTGCTGAATAACCCACCCAGCGTGCCCAAGTCTGCCATATGAGAACCATCATATATAAACGCATGGTAATTACCTGCATCCAATTCAGCCCATCCCACTACAGAACCTAGATTATTAAGCCCGTAAGCCCAGCTGTCCTGACCGCCCAAAGTACCCAAATCGTATACGCAATTGTCCTGCCACAGCGCAGCGTGATCAACACCCCCGGTAGTATCCGCCCAAAGAATCGCCTGACCGGCATTATTTATCATTCTGGCGGTGCTCCACGTGCCACCAGGAAGTCCTCCAAGATCGAGTTTTGTTGTGTTTGTCCATAAGCAGGCCCATTCTCTGCCAGAAAGGTCGTCGGCACTTCCGACTATCTGTCCTTGGTCATTAATGCTATATGCAATACTGTATTGGCCGCCGAGAGTACCCAGGTCAAACACCGAATTATCTCGCCATAAGGAGGCATGATAGACACTATTGTTTATATAAGCATTGCCAACAATATCACCGTAGCTATTTATCCCCCATGCTGAACTGGTCGACCCTCCAAGTCCAGGCAGTTCGAACACCTGATTGTCGTGCCATAGAGAAGCTTTGGTCTGTCCGGTGACGTTCTGTGCCCACCCACAAACGTATCCGGACGAATTCACACTGAAAGCCCTGCTTTTTGAGCCGCCCAGTGTGCCAAGATCTGCCAACGTACCCCCATCCCAGCTAACGGCATGTTCGCCAGAAGGCGAAAGTACGCATTCCCCTACAATAAGCCCATTTTGACTGATTGCACGAGCTCTGGAGAAATAGCCGAGCGGTCCAAGCGATTCAATCTGGTACGAAGTTGTCGCAACTGCGGTAGCTATGTTCAGTGAAAGGATTATAACAACCACAATCACGCTTGTTGCAAAGGACAATTTCTTCATATCAATCTTAGCAAATAGGTCAATTATAGATTCATTCAAAAGCTTGGGCGGGAAGCCATTGCTGACCTCCCGTCCAAGCCAATCTAACTCATTTCAAAGCAGCCTTGCCCTATTCTGGATCGCCAACCATAAACCAGTTGCTTTTCATCAGCGAATAATCCACCAAATTCACCACACCATTACCGTCGATATCGGCAACGGCATTTGAGGTAAAATAGTTAACTTTCAAGATTGAATAGTCCAGAATGTTGATGGAGTTTGAACCATTGATGTCTCCACCGAGCAGTTTCGCCGAGCTGGTGAAATTCGCAGTTGCCTGCCCTTGACTGCCAAGCGTCACGGCCAACTTTTTACGTAGATTCCATGCAGCTTTTGCGCTCAGGTTGGTTGTACCCGCAGGAACATCTGTCAATGTGTATGATGCTACGCTGCCGGAGAATGTCAGGGTCTGCGTCCACGTTTTCTTGGTTCCGCCGGTCGCGACAAATGTTACCGCACGGCTTGCACCAACAAAGCTCTGCAACTCAACCTGGCCAGTAATCTGGTTCTTGTTGACGTTGAAAGTCTGTGGTGTAGCGTTGTTGGAATTGCCTGCATTATCGGATACCGAGGCATTAATTGTTGCCATTCCGTTTGCAGTTGTCGAGGATACCGTCCAAGTATAATTGAACGTGCCGGATGGACTCTCATTCACATAGGTTGCCGCTTCAGCCGAACCACCATTTGGAGTTACCGTAACAGTCGGATGTCCGTTAAGGCCGGAGGTTACATCACTTGCGGTCACCTGAATGTTGACAACACCCTGCACGGCTGTTCCGCTAGGAATCAGCTCGAAACTGTTCTGCTTGGCAGATGTTATCGAAATAACCGGATTAGTCTTGTCAATGTAGACCGTCGTGCTGGCGGTCGCTTCGTTTCCGGCCTTGTCAATCGCCTTGACCGTGGCCGGGTAAGTCCCGGTAGCCAAAGCATTGACGTCCCAGTTGTACGGGCTTGTCGCAGTGATATAGCCCTCGCCGTTGAGTGACAACTCGTAGTGATCAATGCCACTCAAGGCATCTGTTGCGGAGAATGTCAACACTACTGGGCTGTTTTTCGTCCAACTGACAGGGTCTGCAGTTATGACCACACTTGTTGGCGATGTGCCATCGATAACAATTGTCTGGCTGTCAAGCTTGCTGCCAGGATAAACGGCCTGGGCATCGGCATCGGCAAAGAATGTTCCTTCAATATCATTAATGTCAGGCCTGAAAACCATTTGTGTCGTTCCTTCGTTGTTTGTAGCAGTCAATGTGAACTTGGCAACAGTACCATCTGCCTTAGTACCTACTCCCCCCAAGTCGAGGTTAACACCAACAGCAACATCCAGGTCACCGCCGGTATTCCAGATATCGTAGATCAACTCATTCCAGACACCGCCGCCCGGGGCCACGATTGGCGATCCAAGGCCAGTTTGTGTGGTAATGAAGTACGTTGAGCTGAAGTTCAATACCGCCTGGCAGCCAAATACATCCTGGGCAAGAGCCAACGCATCCATATCAATTACAACAAATTCACCAGGCTTTAGATAAACAGGGTTGTCTTGAACATCAAGTTTTAAAACATTGGTATATTGAGCATTGGCAAATGTGCCTGTATAGTCTGTTCCGCCAAAGGACACGGTTACGTTTCTGATTTCTCGCGGAGCTGACCCATAGGCATTGTTGCTGTTGGCGGTGTCGCCCCAGATAAGTGCCAAGCCGTGACCGTTGACAACAGTTGCATTGCCAGCGGTGTTGATCTTGTCGAACATTTTACCCCAGTAGCTCCAGCCTTTCGTCGGACTCCTCTGGTAGTCATACACACCCGCAATATTAAGGTCCTTAATATCTCCCCACTGCATAGTGGTGAATGGGTAGATCTTATCGGCTGCCAAACCATTGTGTTCATAAACGGCTACATTAGTAGAATCGGGTATGCTCGGCTGAGTCAGATCGATTGTCATTCTTGACCAATCGGCATCAAGCACCACTATTCCGCCCACCACACCAATCCCCAAAGAGGTCGGGGCAAAAATACCGAACTTGCCTGCGCCATCGGTCATAAAGAAATTGATGGTGGGGTATCCCAGAGCTGTCTTGAAGTCGAACACGAGCTTGAGATCTTTTAGTTTCTGTCCGACCGCAACATCTGTGGTAGCAAAGGTCCTCATGCCTGAACGATTCTCGACCAATGGGGCATGCGGTCCCGCAGTTGTTGTAGCGAACGTTCCAGGGGCCGATCCATTATTCTCATACCATGCATAGTCCGTCCACCCCTGCGGATTGTAATGCAGCGATAAGTTATCCGGACTGATTGTGAACTGATTCTGTCCGTGAACCGTCGCTACATCCCAGGTTGTAACAGCGGCATCGAACATCTGAATATTATCAATTGCGACTTGGTTGGAATAGCCGCTCTCACCATTAAAATATATGAACAACTCACTGAACGGCGTTGGATCGGCTACTACACCGCCCCTTAAAGGGTATCCGCTTAAAGCCAGCACACCGTCAACATACGCGTTTACCGTTCCCAACGAATAGTCGGCGGAAAGCGTAATTCTGTACTTCTGGCCGTTGACGTAGCTGCCGAAAGAAGTTAGTTGAGTATTAGTGCTGTCACGTAACGCAAAGACACCGCCGGATGCACTGGTGGGTGCTACTGCAAAGCTGAATGCCCACTGTCCAATGGTGCTTGCATAAGCTCTAAGTCCAAACAGAACGCCTGCAGTCTCTGAGGTGCCGTTCAGGTAATAAGGCGCCTGAGCCGTAGCGGCTGCCGGTGCGGCCAAAACGGCGATATCAAAGGTTACACTTAACTTAGACGAAACCACACTAAGGCCGGTGTCCATAAACAAAGCGCCTATTTCACCATTGGCAGAATTTGTAGTCAATACAGCGGCTTTGCTCATACCGGCGACATTATCGACAATAATGGTACCACAATCAGCCGTAGGGGGACTGAAATAATCAGTCGCGGTGTAGCCACCAAGGGCTCCAATCTTCGTGATCGGTGATCCCGAGGTGCCAGTAGCAGGTGCTGACCCAATAGTGTCGCCATCAAATGTGATATTCATGAACTGGTCTGCACCAGCAGGGCAAACCGACAGTAAAAGAGCCGCCATTACAGCACAAATTGTTATTAATTTACTTTTCATTGTTTTTCTCCTTACTAAAATTAATATTATTCGTTCATATCTCTAAGCATCTCCAAACATGATGCATAGAAGACAATACTCTTACAACTGAAACCTCCGCCATTTTGCTATTGCCTACTGCAGCCTACAATGAATACTGCTTACTACAGCAATCACCCGGGGAATAACAGACAAAATACAACCAACAAAAGTGAACCAAATTACACCATTCTCTATATTCCTCCTTCCGTCCCGTTCCGATTAGGTTATAAAAATACTTTGGGCGATTGATACAAGAAAAACTGAGCGTGATTTAGGTATGCCACGAAACCTTTGGAATGATTTTCGGCTTCCCGCCTTAACCTGTTTTTCCCACCTTCACCTCTCATCACGCTTCTTCCTTCTTTCTATCATATGCAACATTCCGTCCAGAGCGGACTGACCACGAAATGAGGTTTTAAGTATACTTTCTCATCTAAGGCCCTTATACTGTGGAAACCCGCAGGTTTTAAGGTTTTACCTTAGTTGAAAATAGGGAAATACCCTAGTGGCCTAATAATGACTTTTGAAGTTCAAAAATGCGGTTTATGGCAGCTATTTTTGCTGGATTTGTACCTGACTTGCCGAAAAAACGGGTTTTTCCTCAAATTTTCAACCTTTATCCCTTATCTGGGGAGGAGGAACATCGCAGGTAGTATTTAATCACCTTGGCACCAGTTTCAGCTGTTACCACACATTAAATGGATTTTCCTTAAGAGTCTTTCTTCTTTCCCCATCGATATCCACGAGCAGTATAGCAGTACCATTGCTATAAATCCGCTTTGTTTAATAATGCAACCCCTCCATCAATTCTCTCGCGTGACCAAAATGGTCTTATGACCATTGCTATCCAGCGGGGCATTCACTAAACCAAAAAACTGCAAGGATACTGAAATCGCTGAAATCTACAATTTCATCACCGTTAAGGTCTGCGTTTAACGCCGTTCCCTGCTGGAGCCATTCTTCACAGAATCTCGATAATTTGTCAAAATCTACCATACAATTGATCACCCTGGTATCTACAACAATCTGGTCAATGACTGAGCCATGATTGGGATCCGAATTAATAATAATCTCTTCCTGACTTGGGCTTGGCGAAATCCGCCAAAGACTCTGAGCCAAATACCAAGCGCCACCAGTTTGCACTTGCTCGACCACAACTGTCGTGCCAGCTACATAAGTAGCCCCGGATATCTGCACAGTTGGTACCTCTGATATATCTTTGAAGTATGTTACCTGGATCCATATCTCTTTGGATAGCAGCAATTGCGGCTGGTTATCAATGTGAATGGTAATACGGCCTCCGCTGCCGCCGAGGTCCCAGTACCCAGTCTGCGTTCCCAAACCAAGCAACTGGTTCCACCAACCAGAGCCATAAGCACCAATTGTGATTTTAGCTTCGGCTTGACCGTATTCATTCTGCATGACATCAGCTAAGACCGGATTGCCATTGTTGCTAAAAGTCCACATCTGGTACGTACTTCCGTCTTGACCTCGCCAATCAGGTGGAATTATATCATGAGCGATTGCCCTCATAGCGAGTCCCGATACTAGCAAACCGCCGAATAATGCAAGATATTTTAATTTTCTGGCTATCTGCCCCATATTGGAACCTTGCGATTTTAACTTGTTGTACCTCTTCTAAATAGCGCTTATTCCTGACATCTTCACATTTCTTTAAAGGATTCTGATTATCGTTATGTAATAAACAAAAATTATCTTTTTGAAATCCATTTCCTTCTCTTCTGCAATCCCAAATTTAATAAAATAAATTATATCACACTTATTACCCCCACACAAGGATAAAAGTACCTGACTTATCTCCGGTTCAGTTCGAGCATAAGAATAGTCGACCCATGAAATAGGAAACACTTGCATGAGATGAGTCCGCTACGTAATGTTCAACAGATGTTCAAATCGTTTTACACACGAAGCAATGAATTGGCTGATGTTTCTGCTTAAGCAATTTAGTTGGTGGTTTTAGATATGTTCCATTTCGACGATTACTTTGGATTACATGAGCCTGTGAGTTGCACCAAAATTTGCGCCAACAATATACAGTTGGGCTTCGGTTACGCTCGGTCAGCATCATACGTCTTTATTTACAAATACTTGCAAAACGCTGTAACGGATTATATAACCTATTGACTTTCATTTCGTATAATAATCATAAGCTGATATTTTGAAGCTTGTTATGATTACCGACTGTCAGTGTATTTTTGAAAATAACAACCATGACTACAACTGATTCGGGATTATATGAAAAATGTAAACCATTTTTATAAGGAGGCAGGATTATGAAAACTCTAAAAAGAAAAACACGTTCGGACAAATTCCCACTGACGTTTCATCCAACGGGACAATACTGTAAGAAGATTAAAGGAAAAATGTATTACTTTGGTTCTGACAAAAAAGAGGCACTACAAAGATATTTGGATCAGGCAACATATCTACACGGATGTCAAAACAATCTGCAACAACAAAAACCAACAAGCGATAATATGACGTTAAAACAGCTTTGTGATATGTATTTGAAGTATCAATATTCAAAGCTTCAGGCAAATGACCTTACTGCAAGCCACCACAATGAACAAATCGGCAGCCTTAACAAGTTAATGGCTTTTCTGGGTCAGAATATAGATATCAATAACATCTCAACCTTGGATTTGCAGAACTACAAAAGAAGGATACAGAAAAGCCAAGTATCAGTCTGCAGGTTGAACCTGCATATAAGTATTATGAAGGCGTTATTTCATTGGGCAAGAAAGAACGATGTTCTTGTGAACATCCCAAATATTGATGCTGTCTCAAGAGGCAAGATCGTTCACCAGGAAAAATTCACTTTCGATCCGGAACAGGTCAACAAATTGCTATCTGCTGCTGATGTAAAAATGAGAGCCATGATATGGCTTGGATTAAATTGCGGTTTTGGTTGTACAGATTGTTCGGAGCTTAAATGGAGTGATTTGGATCTTGTCAGTGCCAGAGTGAAACTGGCAAGAAAAAAAACAGGAATTTTAAGGGATTTGCCATTATGGCCGGAAACTGTCAAATCGCTAGAAAAGATTCCCAGGACTGGTAAGCTCGTTTTTTATACATCCAGAGGTAACCCGTATGTACAGACGCTTTTGAAGACAGATGGTAATGGAAACGGGAAATATACAACCCTGAATACAATCACGACAAAATTTTCAAGGCTGATTAAAAAGTCAGGTCTTGTTGTTCCTAAAGGAACGGGTTTTTATAGCCTACGAAGAACGGCTGCAACGATAGCAGCAAGATCAGGCGATCCGTTTGCTGTTCAAAGACTCCTTGGCCATGCGGATTTGCAAATGGCAACAAGGTATGTGCAGGATGTTTCTGCACAGACGGACCGTGTGATTGAAAACAGTCGAAAATACGTAATATAAACAGCCACGCTGTTATGGCTAAAACAGCATTTTCCGGGACAGCGTAAATCCTGTATCATCACTGATGCGTTGAACGGAGATTAAATGTAAATTTCAGCTACCATCCTATTCGCCATTGACGCATCGAAAAACATGGTCAATCGGGCACACTGCAATATGTTCATCTACAGGATATGCAGTATCTCCCGGGTATACAATAAGCAGCTTGTGGAGTTTAAGATTTTCAATCGCGATTCGCATTGAACGTGTCGATGTTGGAGCCTCACTGAACTTAAATTCAATGCCCCATCGTTTGCCATTCAAAATAAAAAACAGGTCAAGTTCTGCTTCGCTGTATGTTGCCCAGTAATAAGCCTCGGCAGGTTTTACAGATTGTAGCACTTGCTCCAGTGCAAAGCCTTCCCATGACGCCCCAACTTGCGGATGTCCACTTAAGGCACTGTAATCTTGCAGGGACAATAGATTGTGCAATAGGCCCGTGTCATGAAAAAATATCTTGGGCGATTTGACTTGTCGCTTACTGATATTCTCATGCCATGGCTGCAACTGCCGGATCATATACGTTTCTGTCAGTATATCCAAATACGAACGGGCGGTCTTATCATTTATACTTAATGAGGCCCCAATTCTGGAGGCATTCCACACCTGCCCATGATAATGAGCCAGCATCGTCCAGAACCGCCGCATCGCCGGAGCAGCGATCTTTATACCGAGTTGCGGAATATCCCGTTGTAAAAATGTCCGTATGAAACCTTCACGCCAGGCAAAACTGTCCTTCTCGCGTTTGGCAAGAAATGACCTCGGGAAGCCTCCTCGCACCCAAAGGGCTTTCCAATTCTCAATGCCAACTTCCTCAAGAGTAAAGCCCGACATATCAATGAACTCGACACGGCCAGCAAGACTTTCAGAGACGTTTTTTACGATGCTCGGAGAAGCACTGCCTAAAATGAGAAAATTGCATTTATTTTTAGGTTTATCAACCACAACACGCAACACTGCAAAAAGTTCAGGCGTAGTCTGTATTTCGTCAAGAATAACCAATCCTTGCAGATCAGCGAATACCATTTCGGGATTCTGTAATCGACGAACATCTACAGGGCTTTCCAAGTCAAAATAGGTGCCCCGCATTTTTTTTGCAATACTTTTGGCTAAAGTTGTTTTCCCGCATTGTCGTGGTCCTAACAATGCCGTAATTGGTGATCGACGTAATGCGGTCGATACCTGCTTAAGTAAGATAGTATTTTCGATTTATCATGCTCGCATTATAATATTGAATATTCGGAATGTCAATACGAAAAATACATATAATTGGGCGAGCGCGATTTTGGTGATTATTGGCTTATGTGTTGCTGGTTGGGACACATGTGGTGCTTCCATTAAGAAATCCTACCATGCTTTGGACCATTCCTTAACGGGGAGCAGTATAGAATGATGTATCTTTTGAGGAATCATATGTGTGTATTCGTGCCTTAACAATCTCAGTCTAACAAAGTTTTTACATTAAACTAATCATTTGCTAACATAGACAGCGGATACTGATTAAAAAACATAGGGAAAGGGATACAAGTGGTTAGGGGAAGCATACTTGCTGTAGATGACGAAGAAGATGTGCTGGAACTGGTGCGTTACAACTTTAACAAAGAAGGATTTAAAGTTGAGACGGCAACCACCGGCGAAGAGGCGCTGAAAAAGGCAAAGGCCAACCTGCCAAGCGCTATACTGCTTGACCGTATGCTGCCGGGGATAGACGGTATCGAGGTTTGCAGGCAGCTTAAGGCCGATTCGAAGACCAGTTCTATACCTATAATAATGCTGACCGCCAAAGGCGAGGAGTCCGATGTTGTTTCCGGCCTGGAGGTAGGCGCGGATGATTATGTAACAAAACCGTTTAGCCCAAAGGTTCTTATTGCCAGGGTGCGGCGAATTCTATACAGGGCAACAGCGGCAAAGCAGGAAAATACGCCGGTCAAGATTCACGACCTTACCATAGACCCTGCCCGATACGAGGTGAAACTCAAAAACAAGCCGGTTGAGCTGACCTTTACGGAGTTTATGATTCTTTATACGCTGGCGAAGAGACCGGGACTGGTGCTGAGCAGATACAATATAGTTGACGCGATTCGCGGGAGTAATTATGTTGTGACCGACCGGGCCGTGGACGTGCAGATTGTTTCTTTAAGGCGCAAGCTCGGCCAGTTCGGAAAATATATTGAGACCGTAAGAGGTGTGGGCTATCGTTTCAAGGACTAATTGATGGCAAAGAAGCGGTTGCTTTGGCAGCTTTACCTTCCCTACCTGATAATTACTATTCTGGCGCTTGTACTTTTAAGCTGGTACGCGTCTTATTCGTTCCGCTGGTTTTACTACGATGAGGTTGCCGGCGACCTTAAATCAAGGACTCAACTTGCCGGCCAGCAGATTTTGCCCACTTTGAGCCAGAAAAATTTTTCCGAAGTTGACCAGTTATGTAAATCACTGGGTACAATCGCCGGGATTCGCCTGACGATGATACTCCCTGACGGCCAGGTTGTTGGCGATTCGGACCAGCAGCCGGCCCATATGGAAAATCACGCGGACCGCCCTGAGTTCAGGCAGGCAATGAACGGGCAAACCGGCATGAGCGTGCGATTCAGCGACACCTTAGGCAAAAATATGATGTATATTGCCTTGCCTCTCAAAGAGCAGGAGCAAGCAATAGCGGTTGTTCGCGGTTCGCTTTCAGTTACGGCTGTTGACAAGGCACTGAACGATATTTACACAAAAATAGTGTGGGGAGTTGTGGGGGTAGCCATCTGCGCCGCAGGTGTGACTTTGGTCGTATCCCGTAAGATAACGCGGCCCATCGAACAAATGAAAGATGCCGCGAAGCGATTCGCAGCCGGCCAGTTAGACCACAGAGTTCCTGTGCCTGATTCTGAAGAACTCGCCGAGCTTGCCGGGGCGCTTAATGAAACAGCAGACCGTCTCAAGCGGACAATCGAAACTATAACAAATCAGAAGAATCAGCTTGAAGCGATTTTAAGCAGTATGGCCGAGGGCGTAATAGCTGTGGACTTGGATGGACGAGTCGTGAGTATTAATAAAAAGGCGGCGCTGCTTCTTGAGATAGATGGCAATTCGGCCACAGGACACAGTATTGAGGAGGCCATCAGAAACGTGGACATCCAGCGATTTATGCGATATACCCTGATGTCCTCAGCACCGACGGAAGAGGATATTACCCTGTCGGCAGAGCAGCCCGTTTCGCTACGGGCGAGAGGCACATACCTTACCGACCATCAGGGCAATAAAAGCGGGGCTGTTATTGTATTGAGCGATATGACGAGGATGCAGCGGCTGGAAAACATCAGACGCGATTTTGTGGCAAATGTTTCTCATGAACTGAGAACGCCGATTACCTCTATCAAGGGCTTTGTTGAGACACTTTTAGACGGCGCGATTAACGAACCCGAACAGGCGCGGCGATTTCTCAACATTATAGCGGGCCATACCGACCGGCTGATGGCGATTATCGAGGATTTACTGAGTTTGTCTCGCCTGGAAGAAGACGGCCAGACCAGGATGATTGCGATGGAGCATTTAAAGGTCAGGTCCGTGCTGGAATCGGCAATTGAGCTTTCCGGCCCGAAGGCAGGCGACAAGAAAATCAAAATCGATATCGATTGCGACGATAATTTGGAAGCCCTGATAAATCCTACTTTGCTTGAGCAGGCGGTTTTGAATCTCGTTGATAACGCCATTAAATATAGTCCCGCTGAAAGCACGATTCAGATAAGCGCACGCGGGGCGGATTCGACAAGCTCACCGCAGGCCGGGAAGGAAGTGATTATCGCGGTGAAGGATTCGGGCTGCGGCATAGAAAAGAGCCATCTTTCACGCATATTCGAGCGGTTCTACGTTGTTGACAAGGCCCGCACGAGGAAACTCGGCGGAACGGGCCTTGGCCTTGCGATAGTAAAGCACATCACCAATCTTCACGGCGGTTCGGTTACCGTGGAAAGCTCTCCAGGCCAGGGCAGCACTTTCACTATTCACCTGCCTGTCAGATAAACATTTTCTCGACTTATTCTAATTACTGTCGAATATAACTTCCCTTAATTAACGCAATTCTAACATCAATTTAACAGGCCTTTAGCGAAGCTCAAATAATATTCCACCTAAACGGGTACGACGCCATCCGGGGTGGTCTCGGGTCAGCGTTCAAGTAATAAAACAGTTTTTTGTGGAGGTACGAGTAATGAATAAATTAAGGATGATTTGTGGTTGTCTGCTGCTGAGCTTGGTTTTTGCCTGCAGCGTCAGAGCGGACGAAATCAGCGATATGAAGAAGCAGTTAGCTGATTTGCAGGCCAGGATTGACCAGATGGAAGCGCAGCAGAAGAAGGTCGTCGCCGAGGAGGTCAACAAGGCCGTAGAGCAGAAACAGACAGCATTGCCGGAAAAACTAAAGTGGGTGGAGAACATGAAAATCAGCGGCGATTTGCGATACCGCTACGAGGGGATTGATTCACAGAGCAAAGGCAAATGGACGGACAGCATAAATCGGAATCGGCTTCGCGCCAGGATAGGTCTTTATGACAAGGTCGATGAGGACATCGACGTTGGATTCCGTTTGGCCAGTGGTGCGGCTGACCCTGTCTCGACAAACCAGACCGAGGGGGATGCCTTCAGCAAAAAACCGATTTGGCTCGACCAGGCATATTTTGACTGGCACCCTAAAGATATAACGGGTTTTGACTTCATAGGCGGCAAAATGCCCAGGCCATTCTACCGCGTCGGCGACAACCAGTTAATCTGGGATGACGATTTGAACCCGGAGGGATTGGCTGTCAAATACGAACTGCCGATTAACGATTCGTTAAAGGCATATATCAACGGCGGCGGATTCTGGGTTGGACATCCCGACACCGCTACTGCCGCGGACACCTCGCTGTGGGGGATACAGGGTTATCTGAAGAATACGTTTGAGGATAAAAGTTATTTGCTGGGCGGCATGAGCTATTACACATACGGAAATATCAAGGGAGAACCCAACATTAGCTCGCTGTGGGGCAAGTACAGCTTGTTCGGCAACACCTCATCCTCAGTCGCCGGGAATTACAAATATGGTTATGACATCGTAGAAGGTTTCGCGGAATACGGTACTAAAATCGCGAATTACCCGGTCGCAGTGTATGGCGATGTTGCTCGTAACACGGATGCGCCCAGTTCAAAGAGCAATGCCTGGCTCATCGGCACCACATTTAACAAGGCCAAAGACCCCGGCTCCTGGCAAATCGGCTATAACTATCGCAAAGTTGAGTCCGATGCCGTGGTAGGCCAATTCAACGATTCCGATTTCGACGGCGGCGGCACAAACGCCAGGGGGCACTGGTTTAACTTCACCTATCAACTGGCGAAGAATTTCCAGGCCGGCCTGACCTACTTCCTCGATGAAAATAAAACCACGGATGATAAGTATCGCCGGCTTCAGGCGGATTTGGGGTTCAAGTTTTAGAATGGTGCAGGGCTAACAAAATTTTAACGTAAAACTAACGAAATATTAACAATGCTCGCGTAGTTTAATCTTGAAAGGAGAAAAAACAAAATGAAGAGATTAATATGTAGTTTAGTTTTGACTATGCTCGCAGTCACTGGTCTGGTGCGGGCGGAGACGCTGCAAATTGACGGCTCAACAACCGTCGGCCCGATTGCAGACGCATTTGCGGAATATTTTATGAGGACCAACCCCGGTCTTGAGATTACCGTCAAGAAGACAGGCTCCGGCGACGGGGCGGCGGCGTTAATTGACAGCCGATGCGATATAGCAACTTTGAGCCGGTTTATGAAGGATAAAGAGTTCAAAGCGGCAGTTGACCACAACGTATTTCCAGTAGCACACGCGATTGCGATGGACGGCGTATGTATCATCGTGCATCCGTCGAACACGGTAATCGCATTGACTACGGCACAGGTGCGAGATATTTACAAGGGCAAAACCAAGAACTGGAAAGAAATAGGCGGCCCTGATGCGGAAATAGTGATTGTCAGCAGGGACACATCATCAGGGACATACGAGACGTTCCACGAGAAGATTATGGATAAGGAAGAGCTGGCCAAGAACGTTGAATACGTCAATTCTAATCCGCAGGCACAGGCGCGAGTGAAAACCACCGTCGGGGCAATCAGCTACGTCGGTATTGGTTTCGTTGATGCCGACGTCAAGGCGTTGAAAATCGACGGTATTGGGCCGACAAAGCAGACCATTGCAAACGGCACTTACCCCGTTTCGAGACCCTTGTTTATGTTCACGAACGGCTATCCAAAACTTGGGTCAACGGTCTTTAAGTTTTGCACGTTCTATCTGACCGAAAAGGGCCAGGAAATTATTTTGGCGAAGGGATTTGTTCCTGTGACGAGCTACTAATTACCTGTTGTTGGGAGTTCAGCGATTAAAGCAATGCAGGGAACTTTAAAAGAAACGTTAGTGCCGGCGGCCGATTCACATCGGCCGCTGGTGCTTACACCGACCGAGGATATGAGGGGTTTCCTTACGCTTCATCTCGGCCGGACGGCTCTTTTTCTTATTACATGCACATCTGTTTTGGCGGTGTTTCTGATTTTCCTGTTTGTTATCAGGGAAGCGCTGCCGTTTCTCGCTAAATTCAGCATAAAAGAATTTCTCACAAGCACCTCCTGGTATCCCGAAGCGGTA
Source organism: Sedimentisphaerales bacterium (assembly GCA_049513025.1). Classification (GTDB taxonomy): domain Bacteria; phylum Planctomycetota; class Phycisphaerae; order Sedimentisphaerales; family Anaerobacaceae; genus Fen-1362. The sequence goes on along the minus strand of JBEKWM010000009.1, from coordinate 30,901 downwards.
ACCCCTAAATTCGGGACACTCGCATTACTTGTGGGTTCGGGATACGTAACAATCGTCTCGATTATATTTGCCGTGCCGGTAGGAATTCTCGCCGCGGTTTTCCTGAGCGACATCGTTTCGATGAAAGTCAGGAACATTATTAAGCCGATTATTGAGATTCTCGCGGCGATACCATCGGTTGCTTATGGCTTTTTCGCGGTGATGGTTCTGGCTCCGTGGATGCAGCAAAAGTTCGGGTTTTCTACGGGCACGAATGCACTTAACGCATCGCTTGTCCTGGCGGTGATGGCATTACCCACGATAATAAGCGTTTCGGAAGATTCGATTTCAGCGACGGGAAGGGAATTGAGAGAGGCGTCATACGGTTGTGGTGCGACGCGAATGGAAACCATTTTAAAAGTTGTCATACCGGCGGCACACAGCGGTATAATCGCAGGCGTTGTGCTTGGAATGATGAGGGCGATTGGCGAGACGATGGTTGTGTGGATGGCGTCGGGAAACGCCGCGCAGATACCGAGCCCGTGGTGGGACTTGTCACAATCGGTTCGGACGCTAACGGCGACAATCGCGGGCGATATGGGCGAAACAGAAAAGGGCTCCCCTCATTACAGGGCGCTTTTCGCGGCGGGATTGCTTCTGCTGGTTATAACTTTGTGCCTGAATATGGTTAGCGAATATTTTATGATACGAGCCAAAAAGGCAGGCGGTAAACGCTGATGAGACCAGGTATACGAATCGCGCTGGACAAGATATTCACCGTTGTCGCGGGGGCTTCGGTGGTTTGCCTGTGCTTGGTTCTGGCGGGTGTGCTGGGGCCGATGCTTTGGCGCGGAGGTTCGGCGGTCGTATTCAAGGAGACAATCGAATTCCGGAAGATGCAATTAGTGCTGTTCGGCCGGGGCGATGAGGACAAGATAGCGGCGGAAGACAGACAGGCGAAAATCGCACGGGCGAAAATCTACAGCGCAATCGAAAAATTCAAAGGCGGCATCGATTCCGAGAACCTTATAGAGAAGGCAAGACAAGTTTACCGTCAGTTCGGAAACGACCTCCGGCAAACAAACATGTCTGCGGAGGATATTGCCGAACTGCGTTCTGTAACCAGAAATATTCGTGACCGGCTCGAATCGGCTTTCGCAAGCTCGAACACAGCGGAAGTAAATGAATCCTTAGCGTACGTTCTCAACTTCAAAGACGACCCACGGTTTAAAAATACCTCCGCATCAGGCCTTATAGAGCTTGCCGAACAGTATAGCAAAGACATACACGGGATTAATCTTGCCGAACGCCAAAGGTATTATCAGGAGCTTCGGCAGGTGGAAGATATTTTAGTCCAACTCTTAGGGCCGACACCCGGAACGGCAACGCCAGCCTTGATGATGAATCGTTTTGGGGCTACCCGCTGGGACCTGGCACAAAAGCTGCTTGGCCAACTGTTATGGTATGAGGAATGGGTTAATCAGGGACCAGGACAGCCGATGGTCAAACGTCTCACGCCTCGTTCACAGAGGTTTGCAGGCACGGAGATTGAGGGCCTTTTCATTTACATTCAGCAGAATATGCCTGAAATGCTCGAGCCGAGACCTACTTTTTACTGGCAGTATTTCATAGACGACAGCACTCCCGGCCATTACTTCGGCGGCGTAGGCCCGGAAATTCTCGGAACGCTTTTATTGACCTTGCTCGCTATGCTTTTTGTCGTGCCTTTCGGCGTTATTTCCGCCGCCTATCTGGTGGAATGCGCATCAGATAATCTTGTTATCAGAATTATCAGGATGAGCATCAATACCCTCGCGGGCGTCCCCAGTATTGTTTTCGGCCTTTTTGGGCTCGCGTTTTTCGTATTGTTTTTCCTGCCGCTTTTTGGAGCGCCTTCAAAGGGATGCATCCTGGCTGCCTCGATGACCCTGGCCGTATTGACATTGCCTGTTATGATACGTGCAAGCGAGGAGGCGATACGAGGTGTGCCCCAGACCTACAAAGAAGCGTCACTGGCTTTGGGGGCAAGCAGATTCCGTACGTTTGTCAAAGTAACTCTGCCAGCGGCACTGCCGGGAATTCTCACTGGCGTAATACTGAGCTTGAGCAGGGTTGCAGGTGAGACGGCACCGGTCCTGTTTACGGGGGCGGTTGCGCTTGGGCCGGTGCCTAAGTCCATATTTGACCCGACACGAACGCTTTCCTACGGCAGTTATGATATGGCCGTCGGAGACAAGCTGGCTGCTATGATGCCGCATAACCAGTTCGGGATGGTAGTGACACTGGTGCTGCTGATTCTCTGTCTTAATACCGTGGCAATTGTTCTTCGTTCAAGGGTATTTCAAAAACTGGCGGGTCATTAAACAATGGCGACTATGCGACTTTTATAGTCAGTGAAGCAAAAGAGCGTTGAACCGATTATGAAAGAGAATATGCTCGACAAGATAACTCAAAACGGGGAAACTGCTCAATGTGCCTGTCCAATAATAAGCTCAAAGGACTTCACCTTTTACTATGGTGCAACGATGGGCGTGAAGAACATTACGATGAATATAAATCCGTGCAGTGTCACCGCGATAATCGGCCCCAGCGGCTGCGGCAAAAGCACATTTATTCGCAGCATAAACCGTATGAACGACCTCATACCGGGTGTTCGGACGCAAGGCAAGCTGGTTGTGGACGGCCAGGACATCTACGACAAGCGGGTCAATCTCGTTAATCTTCGCCAACAGGTCGGGATGGTTTTTCAAAAACCCAATCCGTTTCCCAAGAGCATATTTGACAACGTGGCATACGGGCCGCGTTTGCAGGGCATCACAAAAAGAACAGCTCTGGATGAAATTATCGAACAGAGTTTGAAGGCATCTGCTCTGTGGGAAGAAGTAAAAGACAATATGAGAAAATCCGCTTTGGCTCTTTCCGGCGGCCAGCAGCAGCGCCTGTGTATTGCACGAGCACTGGCAACCAGGCCGCGGGTGCTGCTTATGGATGAGCCGTGTTCCGCCCTCGACCCGCTCGCCACGGGCAAAATCGAAGACCTTATCAATCAGCTCAAGGACAATTACACAATCGTCATTGTCACGCACAATATGCAGCAGGCGGCACGTGTCAGTGAAATGACCGCGTTCTTCTGCCTCGGTGAGCTTATAGAATACGACCGTACCTCAAAGATTTTTGAGAACCCGTCCAACAAGAAGACGGAAGATTACATAACAGGCAGGTTCGGATAAACACTTTAATAATGAGGATTAAAAAATGCCGGTTCATTTACAGCGAGAAATTGAAAATCTGAAAAAGAAACTGCTTACATTAAGCGCCAAGGTTGAGGCAACCGTTCGCGAAGCCACGCTTTCAATTGAAAATCGTGATTACGACCTTGCCCAGAAGATAATTCAAAACGACCCCAGGATTGACAGTATGGAAGTCGGGGTAGAGGAGGACTGCCTCAAGATTCTTGCCCTCCATCAGCCTGTCGCAATTGATTTGCGTTTTATCGTTGCCGTGCTGAAAATCAATAATGACCTCGAACGCATTGGCGACTTGGCGGTAAATATCGCGGAGCGTTCGGCGTTTCTGTCAAAACATCCTCCAGTTGGTTTTCCTCTGGGGCTGGTTGAAATGGTTGACAAAGTGCAGGAGATGCTAAAGCACAGTTTGGATGCGCTTATCGGCCTAAGTCCAGGGCTGGCTCAAGAGGTTTGTGCAAGCGATGATGCCGTTGACGCGATGAACAGGCAGATGTATATCAAAATTCAGGATGCCATCAGAACTAATCCCGAACAACTGGAGTCGCTGATTCACCTGTTGTCTGTATCAAGACATCTGGAGCGAATAGCCGACCACGCCACCAATATCGCAGAAGATGTTATTTATATGGTCGAGGGACAAATCGCCCGCCATCGCACAGAAGATTACAAATAGTTGCTGGGTATTCTCTTGAATCCAGCCATCATACAGACATCAATGCCAACAACAATTAACCGCTTTCTAACAAACATATAATCATATCTTGACAACCCCTTTTTAGACTGAGGACGTAATAATTAAGGAAGTTCGATGGTGTTCGATGTTTAAGGAGTAAACAAATGGTAACAGTGACAAAAGAGCCGCAGCAAGCTGACAGAATCAGCCAGCAAAAATATTCTTGGTTTACAACTTTCCTGCTTGCGCCTGAAACCAGAGCGCGAAGATTGAACCTACGCTGTATGGGCTGCCGGGAGCTGATAAAGCTCGATTACGAGAAGCCTACTCATATAAGAGGCGTTATAGAATTTAACGGTTTATATATACCAGTCATAGACCCGGGCATTTTGCTGCTTGGTCGGCCTTCAGCATTCAGTAATCTAAGCTGCATACTAATTGTGTCGCACCACTGGGAATATCAGCAGTATTATACAGGCGTTGTAATAGAAGACATCGATGAGATAATGGAGTTTGCATCCAGCGAACCTGGTGTTGAGCCACTGAGAGAAGTCAGCGTCAATATCAGATTTGTCTTCGATATGCGTAAAAGCCCCGGGGCGGAATCGTGGCTTTATGAGAACCATCGAATGCTGGAGATTTGCAGAAACGAAAACCAGCAGGAGCAGGATTATATCGCTTTTAAACGAATTTGCTCAGAAAAGATGTTAAGTATATAAAAGCCGAATCGGCTTCGGTATCATTCCGCCAGATTATCTGGTAATTGTTTCACAAACGCCTTTATTTCATCACGCACTCTACGATAAATGCTCAATACTTCCTGCTCGGTCTCGGCCTGCTTTGCCAGTCGAGGCGGGTCATCAAAACCGAAGTGAACAACTCTGGTTTTCCCTGGGAAAATAGGGCAATGTTCATGGGCGTTGTCACAGACGGTGATAACGAAATCAAAATTTACGCCTTTGAAATTGTCGAGGTGTTTTGAGCGATTATTCGATATATCAACGCCAGCCTCAGCCATAACCTTGACGGCAATCGGGTCAAGACCGTGCGGCTCGATACCAGCCGAAGACAGTTCAATCGAATCGTTTTTTAGCTTTCTTGCCCAGCCTTCGGCCATTTGGCTCCGACAGGAATTGCCGGTGCAAAGAAACAAAATTTTCAGTTTTCCGTGCTGCTGCATATTTTGCCATTTTAGCGAATAATAATACGATCATGTACTCCTATTTAACAAGAAAGAACAAAAAGCATGAGTGTTACCGCTGGCCAAACTTTTTAGCTCGATTAGTTCGTTTTCGACAGCTTTTGTTCTATCCCGTACTATAAAAAAACTCATCCGATGCATACAACCTTACTACAACCTGAGGGCTTGTTATCCTCTAAGTTCGCAAAAATTCATGTTCTATAGGTGTTGTTATATCAATTAGTTATTGAAAGTTGAAAATTCGCAAACATTTTATATATCCCATTGCCTTTGCTGTGCTCTTACAACTCGCAAAAACCCTAAAAGATAGTCAACGGATTGAACAAACTATTCACAGTTCCTATCCATATACAAATTCACTACCTCTTAGTTCACGCCATTATCAGTTGCAGGTGTGGTTCATTTTCTCGAAAACTTCCTGTGGTGTCGGTTCTTGCTGTTTCAAATCTTCAACTTACTTGAGCCGTTTCGCAAGGCGTTCAACAGCCAACCGGTCGCAGTCCTCGACGCTCTTCGGCGAGATTCGCTGGAAATCCTCGTGTGTGCTGTTCTGGAAATCGACGAGCACCCAGTCGCCTGATTTCTCGCAAACCACAAAGTGCACCGCACCAACCGGTCCGCCGGCAGGATTAACAAAATACTCCGCCAACATTGCGTAATTGGAATCGGCCGGATTTGCACGCAGATAGTCGCGAAACGCCCGCGCCAGGTCCCATAGAAGCTTCTGTTCATTAGCGGTCGACTGACGCTGGAAGGAGACGGACTTATCAACTTTTATTGCCTTACAGCCAACCTGCTGGGCAACCAAAGAAGCCAGACGGGCTGCGCTCTCGGTGTTACGCTGTTCGCCGATGCACGTAGAATAAACGGCGATTTGTTTTGTCTTCACACTGGATTTCAACTTTTCAAGACATCTCTCCATAGCCGCCTGTTCCTCATCGGTTGGTGTTCCGGACGCCTGGGCCCACTTGCGTGCGAATTTTCCGTGCGGTTCTCCTTCGACCTTTTGCCAGCCGAGTCGAGAAAACAGCCGTTCCGCTACAAGCACGGAACATCCCATCGCATCCGGGTCACCGGACACTATCCGCTTGAAATCCTCATCTTTGTCAGTCTGGCGGTCGCTCAGCACCAGATTGCCCGCCGCGTCCGTTACTACGAAGCGAACCTCGGTCGGCTTAGGCCCAATATTCGTGTCTCCCAGATACTGTGCGTAGAGAACGTATTCGCTCTTCGGCTGATTTTTCTTCAGAAATTCAGCCAGAAGCACCGGCACCTGCTCCCACGCGGCCTCGGCGGGCGGGACAAATTCCGTATCAAGTGCATCGAGATTGTTCATTCCATACGATTCGGCTACCCCGCCGAGCACGTTGGCGACTATACGGCTTGTAATCATAGGGTGTTTAAACCAAATTTGTACCGGCAGTATGTCAAGCGATACATTATTCGGGTCGCATTTCTTCATTTTGGCGAGGCGCTGGGCCTGTGCCGCATTCTGCTCGGATGATGCCTGTGCCGGCAACGGCCGAACGCCAAAAATCAGCAACCCCGCCCACAGCACCAATACTGCGGCAAATAAACGAATTGTACCTTTTTCCTTAACCATTTTTGTTCTCCTTTCTAAAACACTTGCTACATATAAGGTTTACATATTAACTATTAACCCAAAACAATTGGCCTAATAGTCGCTTATTTCTAAGTTGTAATACAGGGCATTTGCTGCCTCGGCTGCCTCAACAGCCAAATCAGCACTCCTCCTGTTACTATCCCGAGAAGGACTGTCCCTATTGTAGGCACTATTAGCTCACGGATTAAAAGCAATACAAAGGGCGCGGGCCCTTTCCTCCCCGTGGGCAATACGAAGCAAGCTATTGCCAGTCCAATCAAACTTAAGCCCCAGCCGGCCGCACTTGCAGGCACCCACCATCCTGACCGGCGTACCTGATGCCGTAATATACGCTGTTGAAGCAGACCCGTTAGTGTTCCGCCCAAAATGAAAAATAATGTCCACACCAGAGCGCCAAGCGGACCCAGGTCATCGGGGTATCCGTAGACATGACACACGACTCCGTGGATGCTTGAGGATATAGTGAATCCTATTATACTTGCCAGCACCCAAAAACCAGCCCGCTGGACGACACGCCGTAGTGCAAGCCACTGCATCAAGCTCACCACGGCGGCTACGACGATAAATACCGCGGCATTATCCAGCCCTAATTTGAGTAAGATGGAGTCGGAGCCCTCGTGGAGGCCGATAATCAATCCTGCAACTGGCACCAAGACAAAGCCTAGGGGAAAGCCAATAGCCCACCCCGCAATTGTAAGCAGTACCCACCGTATTCCAAAACGCCATCCAATCTGGCCACCATCTGTTTTTATCGCAGCCATTTTTGTTCTCCTTTCCAAGTTAATTGCCATATACACAGTTAATATATTAACTGTTGACCCGAAACAATCAGGCAACAGCCCTTTATGCTTAAACTTTTAAACTCTTATAGTTCTCCGCACCTTTTCCAGTATTGTAGTCAGCTTTCGTATATCTGCGGCAGCCAGCGGAGACATCACTTTCTGTACCTTTGCGAGGTAATGCGGCTCAACCTTTGTGTAGAGGTTTTTCCCTTTGCCGGTCAGCTTGATAATATTGTATCGTCGGTCGTTTGCGTGGGCGGTGCGGGTTACAAGCTCCACCTTTTCCATCCGGTCCACAAGTGAAGTGATATTGGCGCGATTGACTAACATCATATCGCTGATTTGGGCCTGGCTCAAACCGCCTTCTTTGCCGCTTTCGTAATATAGCAGGTTCAGCATGTTAAATTGCACGTCCGTCAGGCCGAATTGCCCGAAAAAATCATCCGCCCGCTTTTTCATTATCGAAGCGGTGTAGTATATGCTCAAAAGCGCCTCATGTGCAGGCGAGGCGAAATCCTTTTTTAACCCGAGTTCTTCTTTCAAAGCCATATCAATTTCCTTGTCGGCAAATAACAGTTCATACATTAACTATACATACACTAACTAATCTGTCAAGAGGTTTTTAAGAAATTTTTAAATTTTTTTTGACTGGAATTCCCCGTACCATAAAAAACTCATCCGACGATAAGTTTTGGGAAAGCTGATCTTACAAGCAGTTTATTTTGTTGAAATTGGTCAGCCTCCCTTTGGTTCTGTAATAGAATTCCTATGCTGGGAGCGTCGTGGTAGGCTTTTGAAGTCATACAGGAGGGCGGCCTGATGGGTGGGACGAATATTTTTACGGTACGGGGTAACTTCTTATTTGACAACGGGATATGGCCGGTTGACCGGCGATAGGTGAAAATTCTGCAAAAAATTTCAAAAAAAGTGTTGACGAGGACGATGTTAGTGATATACTTGTAATAGTTGAGATATGACATGTACAGAGATTGAGATATGCAGATTAGAATAGACAATGCTTCGGACAGGCCCGTATATCAGCAGATAATAGACCAGGTGAAACGCGATATTGCGATTGGCCGGCTCGGTAAAGATGAAAAATTGCCGACGGTGAGACAATTAGCGGGGCAGCTTGCGATTAATCCGAACACAATTGCCAAGGCATACCAGCAGTTGGAGCGTGAGGGGATTATCACAACGAGGCCCGGGTCGGGGACATTTGTGGCGAACTTGGACAGCGATTTGAGCGGTTCGGTCAAGAAGAGGATTATCTGTGAAGATTTGGAGAGGGCGGTGGTGGACGCATTTCATATGCAGATTGACAGCCAGACCCTGTTGAAATGGTTTAACGAGGCCATCGGAAAATTCAATCTCAAGTGATTGAGAGGACATACTATGAGCGAATATGCAATACAAACCGAAAATATCGTGAAGTATTTCGATGGGCGATGCGTTCTGGACGGTGTCGACCTGAGGATACCACAAGGCGGTATATATGGTTTATTAGGACGCAACGGTGCGGGCAAGACGACGATAATCAGAATTTTGCTTGGTCTTGAGCCGGCGACGCGTGGAGAGGCAAATGTGCTGGGCGCCTCGTCGTGGCAATTGCCGGCGTCAGTATTGGGGCAAATAGGTTATGTTGCGGAAGGACATAACCTTATCCCGAACTACAGTGTCCGTCGGATTGTGGAACTTTATAAGAGGTTGTCGGCTCGGTGGAATGAGCAGTTTTTCCGTCGGCTTCTGGAGACGTTTCGGCTGCCAATGGAGCGGAAGGCGAGCCAGCTTTCGCGGGGTATGAGGGCGCAATTGAATTTGTCGCTTGCGATGGCGACGGAGCCAAAGCTTTTGATTCTTGACGACCCGACTTTGGGGCTGGATACTGTTGCGAGGAGGCAATTTCTGGAGCTGGCGATAGAGCTTATAAGCCAGAACGGCAGGACAATCCTTTTCTGCTCTCATATCCTGAGCGACGTGGAGCGTCTTGCGGACCGGATAGGAATACTTAGGGCGGGGAAATTAGTTGTGGATTGCGAGTTGGATGAGCTGAAGAAGCGGGTGCGAAAATTGAGGTTGATTTTTGATGGCCAGCCGCCGATGGAGTTTCCCATAATGGATATAATAGCCCAAAGAAGACAGGGCAGGGAGATGACTATAACCGTAGCAAACTGGAACGAAAACAAACAAGCAATTCTCAATATTTTCAAGCCGGCAAGCTGCACGGAGATACCTATGACGCTGGAGGAGATATTCATCGAATGCACGGCGTCGGGGACTGACGCAGCGGTCGATTATGAACAAGGAGAGCCGATATGTTCACGCTGATAATCCGAGAGGTAGAAGACAATCGTGTGTTTTTCATCGCGGCGGTAATTCTGGCGGTCATCTTCAGTATATTGGTTGTCTATCAGCAGTTTTACGACGGAAAATATGAATCCGTTGAATCCGTCATCGTTAATTTCGGCACTATGATTTCAGTTTTATTAGTGATGGCCTTCTGTGCGATGGGTGCGGCGCAGATGTACTGGGACAAGACAAAAAAGATTTCAGCGTTATTGGCAACACTGGCGGTCAATCGCGGTCAGATTTTCACCGCGCGTGTCATTGCGGGATTTTTGCTGGTTATAATTGGTTTTGTTCCAATTGCAGAGACAATCATTACGGCTGCTTCAAGGCTTGGTGTATCGTTTCTGCCCATCCACAGAGGGGTATATTTTGCAATCCTGGTTCCGGCATTTGTTCTCGGATTTGCAAGCTATTGCATAGGTTTGCAGGCCGGGTGGACATCAAATAAGGTAAGACCTACGCTTGGGTCGCTTGGCCTGAGTTTTATTTTGATTCCGGCTATACTGATAAAGGGCTTTGGCTGGGAGATTTACGCGATACTGTTTTTTTTAATTGCGGCGTGCCTGATACGAGCGTGGTATAAGTTTTCGACGGCTGCCCTTTAGGAGACAAGCAAATGAATAAGCCGACCAGTAATCTGATAAACATAATCGCGACGGGAATTGTAGTGACAGTATTGTTCTCGTTGTCTTTGTTCTGGGGCAGGTTTTTCTTCTGGGGCAAGCTCATTAGTAAACTACCCGCACAATCTTTTGATGTTATAATCAGGCCTTCGGGACTGGTCCCCGGCGAGCCGGCACCTCAACAAGCGAATTTATTAGTTCAATCCCAAACAGAACCGCCAGGCCCAAACGAGCCAAACTTTCGATTTTCCCAGGTCTATGCCAGTCGAAATACAGCGATTGTCATCGGTAGTGCCATCGGCGCCTCCTGGGATATTATGGCAGAAGTGTTTCCGTATCGTGACATTAATGAAAGAGTTTACTACTGGTATGAGGACAAGAACAAGAACTACCTTTGCCTCGATAAGCGCAGCGGTTTAATAATCCGTAACTATGAATCTTTTGAGCCGAATGATAAGGGTGCGTCCAGAGAGGCGGAATTTTTTGCCGGCCCGAACGGAATCTCTGAGACGGCGTCGGCATCACTCGGCCGGTTCTACGACCCGATTGTAACAGAAGGGTGGGACCCCAATCGGATAGGCCTTTACGACAAGAGGATGCGTCGGTTTTATGTAATCGATTTTGCCGGAGGCAGCGTCAGCAAAGGGCTGCAACTGGCACAAGGAGATAGGCGCGAGCCGATTGCAACTTGTCGAGTAGGAGGCATCGAAAAGTGGCACAATAATAGGGCCTTGAACGTTGTGTGGGATGAGCCGGAGGTCGAGAAGGGCCAGTGGAAGAAATCAAGGTTGTTTTTGTCCGGCGGTGCTCAATCGAGCGAGAGATACAGTTTCATCGGACGGGAAGGGACCTATAAATATATTCCCGTATTAGACAAGACGGGGCGAATTTATATTTATAATACAAAGGAGGAGTCGTTTGTGCAGGCGGGGTATCTGCCGGTTCCACAGTCGTTGTTTAAATTGGGGCAGCAAAGTGAGATTGCCAATCCACGGAACGTGCTTGCCTATGAAGTTATGCCGGTTTACGCAATTCTGAGATTGCCTGCTGACCCCAACAAACCGCCAGAGAATTTTGATGTCAAATATCTTGGGATGAACGTGGCCTGTGCATCGAGAGAAGGAACGACAATGGCAGTTGCGGTTTTTGACCCAAATGGGAAGCTTGTTTATCGCGGCGATAGCAAGAGTAATGGCATATCCACCGTGGAGTATATGTACTCTGCCATTTCTGATGAGCCGGTAGTGACGGAAATTCTTTTTCTTCTTGAGAATCTTCAGCCGCCGGTGTTTGAGATAGCATCATATCTGTGCGGAGATATTATCGAGGCGAGCGCCGGCCATCGGGCGTTGTTTGTTTTACCAAACTCATTTATGGGTATGTTAGGAAGAGCCGGCACGGAGAAATTCTTAGAGAAACAATTTCTTGCGTTGGCGTTGATGGGGCCTTCTTTGATTCTGTCAGTGTGGCTTGCGTTTCGTGTAAGAAAAGATGCAACAATTGTCGGCCTTTCCGGAACGGCGAAGACGTGGTGGGCGGCGGGAACAATTGCATTTGGTCTTTCTGCTTATATCACTTATCGGCTTACGCGGCACAAAGAGGTTCTGATTACCTGTCAAAATTGCGGGAGATTACGAAGGCCAGATATGGAGACCTGCCATCATTGCGGCAGTAAATGGGAAATCCCTGAGCTTACGCCGCCGAATTGGCGGATTTGCGATTAGCCAAACAACCCCTCAACATCAAGTTGGGAGCTTTTACATAACTTAGTAAATCGCACCCCGTACTATAAAAAAACTCATCCGATGCGAAGTTTTTGGGAAAGCTAATCTTACAAGCAGCTTATTTTGCTGAAATTGGTCGACCTTCTTCAGTTCTGCGCTATAATTCTTATTTCGGGAGCGTCGTGGTAGGCTTTTGAAGTCGTACAGGAGGGTGGCTGATGGGTGGTATAACTATTTTTACAGTACAGCCTTATAAGGCCGAAGATAAGTTTTGCTATTAATTTAGACATTGATTCTTTCTGAAAATTTCTATAAAGTCTAATTTAAATGAAATTGCGGAATTCTACATAAGTCCTTGTAAATAAACAAGGTCGGAATTTTTGATAGGGACAGATAAAATGAAGAGGAAGAAAAAATCACTGTCTGCCGCCCTGATTTTCGCTGGATTCTTTTTCATAACCCTTATGGCAGCTCCAGCTAGGTCAAGCGATTCAAACGCGGTTCCGATGGGCCGTGAGCGGTTGTTAATGGATTTCGGCTGGCGATTCTTCAAAGGCGATGCGCCAGGCGCTGAAATGGCTGATTTCAAAGATGCAGATTGGCGCAAGCTGGACATTCCTCACGACTGGAGCATCGAAGGACCGTTCGGCGAAAAGGAACCGACAGGCGGTCAAGGGGGCTATGTGCCTGCCGGCGTCGGCTGGTACAGGAAGCATTTTCGCCTGCCCGACTCCTACAAAGGCAAACAGATAACTATAGAATTCGATGGCGTGTATGAAAACAGCGAGGTGTGGATCAATGGGCAATACATGGGCAAGAGGCCATTCGGATACATCAGCTTCTATTACGATATTACGCCTCACCTGAAGTTTGGCGGAAACGAGAACGTGATTGCCGTGAAAGTTGACAATTCCCATCAGCCCAATTCGCGGTGGTACTCTGGCTCCGGCATTTACCGGCACGCCTGGCTGCTAGTCACAGGTGATGTCCATATCGCTCACTGGGGGACATTCGTTACTACGCCGAAAGTGTCTCAAACGTCTTCGCTGGTTCAAGTCAAAACTCTGGTCCGCAATGAAGGCAGGGTTACTGCCCATTGCGCACTGACTACGGATGTTATCGACAAGGACGGCAAGGTGGTGGGGACGGTGCAGGGCGGTACGGATGTTGCGGCCAATGATGAGAATGAGCTAACGCAGGAACTGACAATAGAGAACCCTAACCTCTGGTCGGTGGACAACCCGTATCTTTACAGGGTTCACAGCACGGTTTGCTCAGGCGGTAAGACGGTGGATGAATACGACACGCCCTTCGGAATCAGGGAGGTCGTTTTTGACGCGGACAAAGGATTCCTGCTCAACGGCCGGCACGTCAAGCTCAATGGTGTGTGCCTGCACCACGACGGCGGGTGTGTGGGTTCGGCGGTGCCGGAACGAGTCTGGGAACGGCGGCTCGAAATACTTAAAGACATGGGCTGCAATGCCATTCGGACTTCCCATAATCCGCCGGCGCCGGAATTCCTCGACTTATGCGACCGGATGGGTTTTCTGGTGATGGCCGAGGCATTTGACGAGTGGAAAGTTCCCAAAGGACAGATAGGTCCCTTTGGATACCATCTCTACTTTGACGAATGGTCGGAGAAAGACGTGACAAGCTTCGTTCATCGCGACAGGAATCATCCCTCGGTCGTGCTGTGGAGCGCGGGCAATGAAATAGGAGACCAGACCGACCCGAATGGAGTGCGGACGCTCAACCGATTGATTGAACTTTTTCACAGGGAAGACCCCACACGTTTCGTGACTGCGGGTTGCGACCAGATTGCCGCCGAACCACGGCATGTGTCTAATGCGTTTCTGGAGCTCTTGGACGTTGTCGGTTACAACTATGTAGACCGCTGGCGCGACCGGGCCGAGAAATACTACAGCATCGACCGGCACGATTTTCCCCAGAGAAAGGTTATCGGCACGGAAAGCTCATCTATGGGCGGTCTCAGGGGCGACTATCGCGGGTTGTTCCCGGGCACAGGCGAAGGGGGACCTTTCCGCAGAAGGGGGCTAAGCCAGATGATTGCCGTTGAGCAATTGTGGAATTTCGTCAGCACCTATGACTACGTGGCCGGCGATTTTATGTGGACAGGCATTGATTATTTGGGCGAGTCCCGGTGGCCTTCGAAGAATTCATCCGCAGGGGTTCTGGATACCGCGGGATTTACAAAGGACGGATTCTATTTTTACCAGAGCCAGTGGATAAAAAAACCTGTCTTGCATATTTTTCCCCACTGGAACTGGAGCGGTAAAGAGGGGCAGATTATCCCTGTTATCTGCTTCACTAATTGCGATACGGTGGAGTTGTTCCTCAACGGAAAGTCCTTCGGCGTGAAAGGTTATGCTTTCCCGCGTCCGGGGATGGAGCTGCGATACGGAAATTTTCCGGCACGGGCCAGGACTCCCCAGACTACGGCGGACCTGCATCTGTCCTGGGACGTTCCTTATGAGCCGGGCACGCTGAAGGCCGTAGGGACGAAGGACGGCAATGTTGTTTCCACGATAGAAATTGTTACGGCAGGTGAGCCGGCTGCACTTGGCTTGTCCGTTGACCGAAACGTCATTGCGGCGGACGGCCGGGACGTGGCCAACGTCACGGTTCAGATACTGGACAGCAAAGGCCATATTGTACCTACGGCGGACAATGACGTCGCCTTCGAGATTCAGGGCGAAGGCAGAATCATTGGGGTGGATAACGGCAGGCCGAACAGTCACGAATCATTCCAGGCCGACCACAGAAAGGCATTCAACGGCTTGTGTCTTGCGATTGTCCAGGCGAAATCAAAACCCGGCAAAATTCGGCTGACTGCGCGCGCCGACGGATTGAAAGAGGTCTCAATCGAGATAGAAGTAAAATCATCGTCGATTATCGTTCCAGCTTTGCCGTAAAAATTATAATAAGAATTGCGTTTTCAAGGACGTTGACACATATTTTATGAATATGAGGATTTTATGAAAAAGCAGGTTTTGGTTATATTTTCAATATTCTTATCTGTACTCGTTTTTTGTCAGGGAAGAGCTTCTGCTGAAACAGCAAATGGGCGGGAACGGCTGTTAATGGACACTAACTGGCTGTTTGCCCTGGGCCACGCTTACGATACCGATAAAGATTTCAAGCACGGCACTTCCTATTTTTCATATTGGGCAAAAACCGGTTATGGCGACGGCCCCGCGTCGGGCGCTTTTGACGATCGCGCTTGGCGCACCATCAATCTGCCTCACGACTGGGCGGTAGAGATGCCTTTCGACAGCAAAGGCAGCCACAGTCACGGCTATAAAGCCGTCGGAAGAGCTTTCCCGCAAAATAGCATCGGCTGGTATCGCAAAAAGTTTTTTATCCCTCAATCCGACCTCGGCCGCAGAATCATCATCGAATTCGACGGTGTTCACCGTGACTCCCGCCTTTGGATTAACGGTTTCTACATCGGCACTGAACACTTCGGCTACAGCAGCTTCCAGTACGATGTTACCGATTACCTCAACTATGGCGGCGAGAATGTAATCGCCGTGCGCGTCGATGTCACCATGGAAGAGGGCTGGTTTTACGAAGGGGCGGGCATATATCGCCACGTCTGGCTCACTAAACAATCGCCCCTGCACGTCGCCCAATACGGCACTTTCGTCACTTCCCAAATCGATAACAAGTCAGCCCAAATTACCGCCCGGACAACCGTCGCCAATGACGGTAATAACGAGGCCGCTTTTGATATTGCTCAAACTATTCAGGATGACGATGGAAAACTGGTCGCATCGGGAGAAGTAAAATCCCTCGTCCTCAAACCAGGCGAAACAAAAGAATACCCCTGTCTCATGGATGTCAAAGATCCCAAACTATGGTCTCTCGAAACCCCTTATCTGCATAAACTCGTCACGACCCTCAGTTCGAATGGTCAGACGGTTGACCGTTATGAAACCACTTTTGGCATACGCTCGGTTCGTTTTGACCCCAATGAAGGTTTCTTTTTGAACGGTAAACACGTCGCGATTAAAGGCACAAACAATCATCAGGATCACGCTGGCGTGGGTACAGCCATACCCGATGCCCTGCAGGAATTTAGGATAACCAGATTAAAATCAATGGGCTGCAATGCTTATCGCTGCTCTCATAACCCGCCCACGCCCGAACTGCTCAATACCTGTGACCGGCTGGGGATGCTCGTCCTCGATGAGAACCGTTTGATGGGAGTATCGCCCGAACATTTCCAGCAGCTCGAAAGAATGATTTTGCGCGACCGCAATCATCCCTGCGTTATCGCATGGTCTATCGGCAACGAGGAATGGGCCATCGAAGGAAACGTAAAAGGCGCACGCATTGCCTCGACTATGCAGGCGTTCGTAAAGCGTCTTGACCCGACCCGCCGAGTCACCGCCGCGGTCAGCGGGGGCAGGATTGAAGGCATATCAACGGTTATTGACCTTATGGGATACAACTACTTCACTATGGGAAATATAGACGAGCACCATGTGGCGTATCCTTACCAGCCCATTGTGTTTACCGAAGAAGGTACCACCAGCGCAACACGCGGAGTTTACGAAGATGACAGGCCAAACGCACACATGGCCCCGACTGATAGAAAATCACCGAACCGCAGCATTGAAAGAGGAATTAAATTCTGTGCCGAAAGACCGTTTGTCGCCGGATTGTTTTTATGGACCGGCTTCGAATATCGCGGCGAGGCAAACCCCTTCGGCTGGCCCCAGGTCTGTTCGCAATCCAGTATTATGGACCTCTGCGGTTTCCCGAAAGATACGTACTATTATCTAAAAGCGTGCTGGACTGACCAACCCGTCCTGCATATTTTCCCTCACTGGAATTGGGCAGACAAAGAAGGCAAACCCATAAATGTCTGGATTTACGGCAATTGCGACGAAGCCGAGCTTTTCCTCAATGATAAATCCCTGGGCCGCAAACCAATGCCGAAACTTTCCCACGCGCAATGGGATGTCAATTATATCCCCGGTACGCTTCTCGCCAGAGGTTATAAGGCAGGCAAAGAAATAGTCACTGATAAAGTCGAAACTACAGGTGAACCTGCTGTAATTCGCCTTATTCCCGACCGCGTTTCAATTAAGGCCGATGGCGAAGACGTATCGGTAATAACTGTCCAGGTCGAAGACGATAAGGGACGAATTGTCCCCACCGCCGGCAATGAAATATCGTTCGCTCTCCAGGGACAGGGCAAAATCATCGGTGTCGGAAACGGCGACCCCTCCAGTCATGAGCCGGACCAGTTCCTTGATACCACAAGGCCTGAGCTGATTAGAGAATTGAAAATGGCGTTCATAGCCGATAAAGAGAATTTCCCACAGGCGGCTTATGATTTCAACGATTCGAACTGGGCCGACTTCAAGCAGGCCGTCGAAGTAAATACCCCGAAGACGGATAACCTGATTGCCGTTCGCGGCTCGTTCCAGTTGCCCGCCATTAGCGATGATATGAAAATTTCTCTCTTCACAAAAAGTATCAGCGACAATCAGTCCATTTATGTTAACGGCCATTTGATTTCGCAGGGCATTAAGCGTAATGCCCCCAATCAGAATTTTAAGCTCGACCTCGGCATCTTAAAAGAAGGCAATAATGTTTATGCCGTGGTGGGTACCCCTCTTGTCGTGAGGCGTCAATATGAAGAGTTAAATGCCGACCCCGGCGTGGTTCAGGTCTTTATCCCCTCAAGGGATTGGAAACGTAAGGTCTTCAACGGCCTCGCGCAGATTATTATCCAGTCGCGGCAGCAGCCCGGTGTCCTGACCCTCACCGCGACCTCCCCGGCATTAAAGTCATCGACCGTTAAAATCAATACGAAGCCAGACGCCTTGCGCCCCGCCGTTGCCTTAAAATAATTTGGTTATAAAAATCCGCATCCCGTACTATAAAAAAATCATCCGAAGCTAAGTTTTTGGGAAACCCGATCTTACAAGCAGCTTATTTTGCTGAAATTGGGCGACGTCCATTTGGTTCCGCGATATAATTCCTATGTCGGAAACGTCTTGACGGGTTTTTGAAATCGTAAAGGAGGGCTTCCTGATGGTTGGGACGAATATTTTTATAGTACGGCATATCCTTCACAGACGCGGTTTGCTTTTGTCAGCGTGAACACGGCAGAATATGTGGCCGCTGAACATATATTACTGCAAAGCATTTTCTATGGCTTTGATGACTTCAGGGCTTTGGGGTTCTTCGCGGGAGTCGAATCTGTTAACGATATTGCCTTTGCGGTCGATTAGGAATTTATTGAAATTCCATGTTATGCTGCCTGCGAATTTGGGATTGGTGCTCTTTTCAGTAAGAAACTTGTATAGCGGATGAATATTTTCGCCCTTGACAGATATCTTCGAGAATAACGAAAAGCTGACCTGATAATTGAGCTGGCAGAAGGTTTTGATTTGCTCATTTGTTCCCGGCTCCTGCCCCATAAAATCATTGGACGGAAAAGCAAGGATTTCAAACCCCTTGTCTTTGTATTGGCAATAGATGTTCTCCAACCCTTTATACTGAGGCGTGAAGCCGCACTTGCTGGCGACGTTTACGATGAGCAGAGCTTTGCCTTTATAGTCGGCGAGGTTCACATCATTGCCGTCAATGTCGGCGACTTTGAAATCATAAATATCCGTCATGTGCATCTCCTTTTTGGGACTCTCTTTTTTGACCTCACCGCCCGACGCAACGGACAATAACGCTATGACAGGCAGGAGACACAATAGCTGCCGGCTGCGGCGAAATGCGCATTTACAATTCATTGTAATACCTCTTTATTTTTTAACCATCGAACCAGCAACAATAAAAACGATAAAGATTTTTGCCACTTTATTTATAAATACAACTTATGCAAATACTTTGTTCTTTTTGCCCTGGCGGCTGGGTTATCAGTGCATAAGGGTTATCTGTGAGGTGAGGATAATGAGACCGATTATGAAAGTCAAATTCAATTTATGGATGCGGAGGGTTACAAGAGTAATTCACAACAATAACTCATCCGATGCCAAGTATTTGGGGAAACTCGATCCTACAAGCGGCTTATTTTGCTGAAACTGGTCGACTTTCCTTTGTTTCCGCGATATGATTCCTATGTCGGAAACCCTCTCACAACAACTGGTACTAAAAAAAAGGGGCAGATCAGAGAGTATGCGAAACCCATGAATCCGTGTGCATTGCCGCTGGCACAGTCTAAGCTTTTTAGATGCGGCAAATAAGGTTTTCCCTTATTGGGTTATTACTCTTCGCAGATATGATTGTACAGGTAAGAATATGAAAAATGCGATGAAGTAGCTTTCGGTGATAGCGTGTCTGGCTTGATTATATCTGAATTATGAGAAGCAGAACGAAAAAACATGGAGCAAATGAAGGAACCGGGAACAACATTAAGGAGTGTGTAGTATGAAGTCATACATAACCGAGGTTTGGTCTGTGGTGTCAGCTTTGGTGCTCTTGGTGGGTCTGGCCGTCACAGGCAAGGCGGCTGAACCCTCACCGCCGGGCACGGCGCCAGCGTTTCAACTGCCGCCGCTGCCTTATGCACAGGATGCGCTGGAACCTTATATATCCGCCAAGACAATGAGCTTCCACTATGGCAAGCATCATCAAGCCTATGTGGACAACCTGAACAAACTGGTCGCAGGCACACCGTGGGCGACGCAGCCGCTGGAGAAGATAATCCAGGAGACTGCAGGCGTGGCGGATAAGGCAGCCGTCTTCAACAATGCAGCCCAGGTCTGGAACCACACGTTCTTCTGGAAAAGCATGAAGCCCGGCGGTGGCGGTAAGCCCACCGGGCGTCTGCTGGAACTTATCGAGAAGTCCTTCGGGAGTTTAGATGAGTTCAAGAATGCCTTCACGACCGCGGCCGTCTCGCAATTCGGCAGTGGATGGGTCTGGCTTGTGCAGGATGGCGACGTGTTGAAGATTGTCAAGACGTCGAACGCGGATACACCGGTGGCACACGGGCAAACCGCGCTCCTTACGTGTGATGTCTGGGAGCATGCTTACTATCTCGACTACCAGAACCGCCGCAAGGACTTTGTGCAGGCCTTTCTGGATCATCTCGTCAATTGGGACTTTGCGGCCTCGCAGTTGAAGTGACGGAACCACTGGCTATATGTTACGGGCAAAGGTGTGATTCTCTGCTTCACGTATTGTAAAAATATTCATCCGAACGTTAAGTATTTAGGTAAGCTGACCTTAAAGCAGCTTATTTTGCTGAAAGCCGGTAGAGCGATTACTGAAGAATGTTTAAGCTATTTCAATAGTGAGTGGAGGTAATATGCAAAAACGTAAGCTCGGAACTGAAGGCCTTGAAGTGTCCTGTATAGGGCTCGGCTGTATGGGGATGAGTCAATCTTATGGCACCGCCGATGAGCGGGATGATATTGAGTCAATCAAAGTTATCCATTGTGCGCTTGAGTTGGGAGTCAATTTCTTTGATACCGCTGAAGTTTACGGGCCTTTCAAAAACGAGGAGCTGCTCGGAAAAGCGTTGAAAGGCAAACACGAACAGGTGATTATCGCCACCAAATTTGGCTGGGATATTACAGGCCAATGGCCTTACAAGCTGGATAGTCGCCCGGATAAAATCAAAGAGGATTGTGACGCGTCCCTGCGTCGGCTTGGAGTTGATACGATTGACCTTTTCTACCAGCACAGAGTTGACCCCAAAGTGCCGATTGAAGACGTGATCGGCGCAATGGGTGAGCTTGTTGACGAGGGCAAGATACGTTATCTGGGCTTGTCCGAAGCAGGCCCGGAAACTATCCGGCGGGCACATAAAGTGCATAAAATTTCTGCCCTGCAGTCGGAGTATTCATTGTGGGAACGAGGACTGGAAGAGCAGATTATTCCTTTATTGAAAGAGCTGGGTGTCGGGCTGGTCCCTTTTGCGCCGATGGGGCGCGGATTTTTGTCGGGCCGGATAAAAAAATATGAGGATATCCCCGAAGGCGATTTTCGCCGCAACGACCCGCGTTACCAGCCCGACAACCTTAAAAAGAATTTACAAATCGTCGAAGCCGTTAAAAAAATAGCTGTTAAGCACAAAGCGACCCCGGCTCAGATAGCGATTGCCTGGACGCTACATCAGGGCGAAAATATCGTCCCGATTCCGGGCACCAAGCACGTAAAATTTCTCGAAGAGAACACCGCCGCATCGCAAATTCATCTCGGAGAAAATGACCTTGCGGCCCTCAATGGGCTTGCCAGGGAAAAAGCCGGTGAGCGATATGAGCCGCAGCAAATGGCCTGGGTGGACCGTTAAATATAATTTTGTAGAAGTATAGTGGTCTGCACCTTGAAATTTGAGCCCGTACTACAAAAAAACTCATCCGACGCTAAGTATTTGTGAAAGCTGATTTTACAAGCAGCTTACTTTGTTGAAATTGGTCGACTTCCCTTCGGTTCTGCGATATAATGGAGTGCCTTGGTGAGCTTTTGAAGTCGTACAGGAGGGCGGCCTGATGGTTGAGATGAATATTTATACAGTACGGGGTATAACGTTAATTTACGCGGCAGATACTGTTCTTTTTTCAGAACATTATTGTCACTTATGAAAGCGAGGTATGATTATGGCGGAGTTGAGTTCACATATCAAAAAGGCGGACTGGAAAACAGAGAAGCACGTGCCGGTCATCGAATGCTCGGACCCGGTGAAGGCAAACGAACTGTTCCAGGTCAAGGTAACACTGGGCAAAGAGATTGCCCATCCCAACACAACCGAACACCACATTCGCTGGATAAACCTGTATTTTCACGCCGAGGGTGAGAAATTCGCATACGAGGTGGCACACGCGGAGTTTAACGCTCACGGCGAATCAACGGAAGGCGCAAACAAAGGGCCTGTTTATACCCATCACGAAGTAATAGTTTCGATGAAGACGTCCAAACCCGGGACACTGCACGCACTGGCATATTGCAACATCCACGGGCTTTGGGAATCGAGCAAAGAGCTTCGTCTTGGCTGAGACGTCCCATTTGAGTTTACAAAATTACCGGTTTTCAGATAAGAGGCAACAAGGTGAATAAGGCTGTTCCTGTACCGTAAAAAAACTCATCCGGGGCTAAATATTTGGGGAAGCCGACCTTAAAGCAGCTTCTTTTGTTGAAATTGGTCGATTTCCAGCAGTTATGCAGTATAATTCATTTAGAACGTCGTGGTAGGCTTTTGAAGTCATATAGGAGAACGGCCTGATGGATGGGATGAATATTTTTATGGTACGCCCTTTATTGTAATTATTTGATTATATCGATTTTAAAAAAGGGAAATGTCAAAATAGGCAAGCGCAAGCGATACGTTTGTTTAAAACGTTTGTCACGCAAGGGTCTAAAAATACATCTGGGAATTTTTGAAAAAATTTTTACTGTACGAATAAAAAAATGAAGCGACGCGATTTTACGAGAAAATTTGCGACAATTTCCGGCTTAGGCGTGCTGGGCGATGTTGTGTCTAGAACAACTGCTTTTTCAAATGATATTAATGCAGTGAAACAAAAACAGACGGGGCCTTTAGCCATTACTATGTGGGATTTTTCCTGGCTTGAGCGTCGCTGGCCCGGTGCTGGTTATGAGGACTGGGATAAAATTCTCGACGAATTGGTTGAGCGCGGCTACAACGCTGTGCGCATCGATGCTTATCCTCATCTGGTTTCCGAAAATCCTGCCAAAGAATGGACTTTGATTCCGGTTTGGAATCAGCAGGTTTGGGGAAGTCCCGACATTAACAAGGTTGTTGTTCAGCCGGCCCTTAATACTTTTATTTCAAAATGCAGGGACCGAAATATTAAAGTAGCGCTCTCGACATGGTATCGCGAAGACATCGACAATACGCGGATGAAAATTAATTCACCAGAAAAAATGGGGGAAAATTGGCTGAAAACTATGGATACGATTGGAAAGGACAACTTGACTGATAACATTATTTATGTTGATTTATGCAACGAGTGGCCAGGCGACCTTTGGGCACCGTTTTTTAAAAACGACCCACCCGGAAAAACATGGGGGTACTGGCACACCGATAAATCCATAAAATGGATGAAAGAATCCATTGAAGTGGTTCGCAGGCAATATCCTGATATTCCGCTCTGTTATTCGTTCGACAGCGAACAAGTTGAATACTACAGCGAAAAAAATCTGTCTTTCTTCGACTTAATTGAACATCACGTTTGGATGGCGAAGGAAAATAACGGAGAGTTCTTTAAGGCTGTCAGATACAATTACGGCCGTTTTTCCCCCCAGGACTTTAAAAACTTAGTTGAAAAAGGTGAAAAAACCTATCGGCAAAGGCCTCAGTACTGGCAAAAACTGTTAACTGACAAAATTAAACTTCTTGCCGAAAATGCGAGAAATGCAAAATTACCATTGATAACCACTGAATGCTGGAGCGTTGTTGATTATAAGGATTGGCCTCTGCTCAACTGGGATTGGGTAAAAGACCTATGTGAGCTGGGGACTTTAACGGCTGCGGCCACGGGTCAGTGGATAGCCGTTGCGACTAGCAATTTCTGCGGTCCGCAATTTGCCGGGATGTGGCGAGACATAAAATGGCACAGAAGCATTACAGATAGAATAAAGGCCTCAAAGATTAACGAGAGCAGTTTAAATGATAAAATAAAGAAAAGAATATCGCACTAAAAAAGCCGGCAGCCAATTTAAACCCAATTATTTCATTCAAAGATTCTGCTTTAGCCAGTACTATAAAAAAACTCATCCGACACTAAATTTTTAGGAAAGCTGACTTTACAAGCAGCTTATTTTATTGAAATTAGTCGATGTCCCTTTGGTTCTGCAATATAATTCCTATGTCAGGAGTGTTTTGGTGGGCTTTTGAAGTCATACAAGAAGGCGGCCTGATAGGTGAGACAAATATTTTTACAGTACAGGATGAGTTTTTGTACCCTACGTCTGATGAATTTTTGCACCGTACAACATACACCAACTATCGAATCATATCAAGAAATAACCTAATCTATTCAAATTTAGAGTGCCGGCTTGACTTTCACCGCGATATCCTTGCTGAAATCAGGGAGTGTATAAGTCAATGTTTTAGAAGAGGAATCGGCCTTGCCCGTGGCGATTATGCCGCCTGAGCCATGTGTCGCGTAAACCTCCACGGTATATCGGCCATCGTCAAGGCCTTTAACATAAATCAATTCATTATGAAATATGCCATTATTTATTATTCCATATTGGCTATTGACATCATAAATCCATATATAGGCCCTGTTATTGCTAACCAAACCAATGGAATCCAGTTTCGACATATTATCAGGTGCGAATTCATAACTGCTTATCTGGGACCATTCTTCGCCTGTATTTTTTATCTGGAGCGTTTGCGTTTTGGCCGGATACGGGACTGAAATGATATAATTTTTTTTGCTGTTGATTTGGATATGATCGTAAACCACTTTACCATCGACAAGAACCTGGATTTTATTAGTCCCATCTTTAGAAACATTTACTATATGAATTTTAAGAGTGCCGCCTATCTGTGTATTCAAATGAAAAATGGGGTCCGACTTAATGGCTTGCTGAGTTGAACCCTGAAGCCATTTTGAAAGGTTTTCTGCCCCGGGGAAATCATCCCCCTGCAGAATAAATTCCTTTTGAGTTGATGCCGCCAGGAATTCATTAAGCCCGGGAATGACAAAACATGCCTTGGCCCCAGAAATGACTCTTTGCGCCTTGACTAAATTTAAGTCGGCGAGGTTCTCATTAGCGGCGTAAACCGCAAGCGGCGTATATACTCCATAGAGATTGCAGGGGTCGATATAATAGTCCCACAACCACATATGCCCGCTGCTTTTGACGTGGAAACTCGCCCAGATGCCGTTATGCATCTCAAGACCTTCTTTTAACTGTGTCGCCATAGGTTCGGGCTGCGTTTTGCCTTCAGAATTGCCTCCTAATCCGAACTCGGCTATAATCACCGGCTTATTGAATCCCGCTAATACTGAAGCAGTACGCTCAAATATGTGTATCGTATCGTTCCCATAGTAATGTTCCTGGACGAGGTCGATATCGGGTAAATTCCATAAATTTTCAAAACCGCTTCCGTGACTGCTTGTTGTGATTGGATGCTGGTAAGGGTCTATGCTGTGAATAAATTTAGCCATTGTATTATGCCAGTTGATCACATCTTCCCGATTACTTCTCCAGCCGTTGGTAAATTGCACTTCATTAAAAAGCTCCCACGCGAATATTGACGTCGAATACCCCCATCTCGCAATAATGTAACGAAACTTATTTTTCGTGTATCTTATAGCTTCTGCGTCACTGAAAAATTGCGCAGGATTGTTTAGCCAGCCGCCTGCCGTGTCTCGATAAGAGTTGTCGTTCCAGTCGGGATTCGAGGTTGTGCTGAACTGGCCATGATGCTGCAAACAAAGCTGAATATTAATACCATTT
Source organism: Sedimentisphaerales bacterium (assembly GCA_049513025.1). GTDB lineage: Bacteria > Planctomycetota > Phycisphaerae > Sedimentisphaerales > Anaerobacaceae > Fen-1362. Next base: position 5,267 of record JBEKWM010000009.1, on the reverse strand, counting down.
TGCTCTGCGATTTCGATGTATTTGTCTAATCGAAGCGCAATCTGCATCGATAATTTTCCCGCCCCCTCAAAATATCCGCTATATGTCCCGTCTTTCCATTCGAGCAGCGTTCCGCCATCGGTTCCATACCTGCACATCCAGAGCCGAACCCAGTTTCCGCCCGCTTTATGTATTTTGGTCAGGTAATTGTTCCAGCCGTTTATCCTGCCGATATTCCAGGCGACGTTCTCACCGATATTCAGGCAGGTGCTTCCGTCATCATACTTCAGAAATGCCCGATTATTCGGGTCAACCCTGATAAATCCTTTTTTGCCGCTCTCGACGCATTTAAAAGAAATATTGGGGTCAGTTACATAAGAGCCATTTTGGTCGATAATCCTGATTTGATTGACGATATGAACGCCGAGTTGATTTGACGCAAAGCGCATTTTCCAGCAGGGATTTTTGCCGTTGATGTAGTTGCCATCCATATCCTGTTCGTAATCCTTATAATAAAAAGCTGGAACCGCCACGTTATTACCATCCGGCTTTATGATATTAACCATTATATCAACGATATTTATATCGAAAGGATTCGTATAGTTGCGGTCGAGCATAAAGGTCATCTCGAATTTCTCGAATCTTCCAACAGATGAGGCATTTTGTGAAATTGAAGTTATAGAGACAGCATCGGCCTGATTTGTTAACGAACTCAGCAAGACAATTACAAGTGCAGATTGAAAATGTATTACTTTTTTCATAATTCTTCACCGTTTTTTCTACGTAATTCACTTAATGAAAATAAGTAAACTATTACATTTTTTCTGGCCCTTACTAATAGCCAAAAAGCAAAACATATGAGATTATAAGGCAAAAATTTAATTTAAGAATCAAATTTTTGAGGGGATCCCGTAGCCAAAATCAATGATGCTCTGTTTGAAAGGCAAAAATGATTAAAGCGAATTATACTGCTCCCCGTTAAGAAATAGGCCAAAGTATGATAGTATTTCTTAACGGGAGTTTCGAGCTGTAGGAATATTATTCGAAAAGAATTTCTCGGCGGTCTTTTAAAAAGTTATCAAAGGGCTGCTTAAAATTTATGAGATAATGATGAATCTAATCGCTGATAAATATGTGAATATTTGCACCTTACGCGAAGTTTAACATGTCGGTACTACTTGACGCTGACGGCAAACAGTGCCTGTGCCGATTAGGCCCAGCGCAATACTATCGCCGGACGGCGCCGAGATGACTCCTCGCTATAAACTCCACCCTTTGCGGTATTCGTAATGCAGGCAGTTGTTGGCCTCCGGTACATTCGTAATTCTCATGTTCTCCGGATCCCAGAGCAGCTTCTTATCAAGGAATCGCAGGGCAACATTACCCAGAAGCGCGACTTGTGTCAGCAGACCGGCGTATTCAAAGTTGGAGCCGGTAGGTATCCCTTGCTTGCAGGCGCGAATCCATTCCTTATGGTGCTCGCCCACACGGGGCAGGGTTTTGGGCGGACGCTTGTACTCGCGCATAAAGGTCTGTGGAATCAGACGCGGGTCCTCGCTGTGGCTGCTACACATCAGTTTTCCTTTATCGCCTTTGAATATCACGCCACCCATCTTGTTGCCCATGCGAAGTCCCTCTTCCAGTTCCGTGGGGCGTTCCGGCATAAGTCCGCCATCATACCAGGTCATCTTGACCGGCGGTAAATCACCGCGGGCCGGAAACTGATACCGGATGATGGAAGCCTGTGGATAACTTTCATTGTTAAAGGGCTTATCCCAGGTTATGTTGGGAACAAAAATAGAACAGGACGCTTCTACGCTGACAGGATGTCCCAGTTTCAGGGCCATCATCACCGGATCCATGTTATGGCATGCCATATCGCCGATGGCACCGGTACCAAAATCCCACCATGCGCGCCAGAGGCTGGGGGCATAGGCCGGGTTGTAAGGCCGGTAAGGGGCCGGCCCCAGCCAGAGGGCCCAATCCAGGGTGTCAGGCACTGGCGGAGCATTCGCCGGGCGGCTGGTCATCCCCTGAGGCCAGACGGCATGAGTAGTCCAGACATCTACCTCCCGCACTGCTCCGATGGCGCCATCCCAAATCCATTCACACATCAAGCTCATACCCTCGCTTGAATGCCCCTGATTACCCATCTGGGTAGCCACTTTGGCCTTGCGTGCCTCTTCCATAAGTTGCCGTGTCTCAAAAATGGTCTTGCAGAGCGGCTTTTCGCAATATACGTGTTTGCCCATTTTGATGGCGGCCATGGCTGCGACGGCATGGTTATGGTCCGGAATGGCCACAATCACCGCATCAATGTTCTTGTCCTCTTTTTCCAGCATAACACGGAAGTCCTTGTAACGGGTTGCTTTCGGAAACGCGCCGAACATCTCGCCTGCGCTTTTATTGTCAACATCGCACAGGGCGACGATGTTCTGTGTGGAGCAAGCCTTGATATCCGTGGCGGCCATGCCGCCTGCGCCGATACTGGCGATATTCAGCTTTTCGCTTGGGGCCTTTTCTCCAGCGCCAGCCAGCACATGCCGGGGCACAATGACAAAGGCCGCGGCTGCCGCCGCCGTTTGCTTGATGAAGGTCCGCCGTCCCAGCGTCTTGTCCGGGCTGTCTGATGAAACGGTTTTGTCTGCCATATAATCCGTCCTTTCAAAAACATTCATATACATATTTATAGCAGCAAAAAGGCGTTAAATCTATCCTCATTTCCCTTGCCTGTCCGGTTGTACAGCGTATAATGAAAATCGCCTTTGGCTGGGGGCAAAAGGCATAGAGGGTTTGGCTGCTTAGACAAGTGTTTAATATGGGAAATGTCAGATGAATAGTGCCGAACGAGCTTGCTTTCCCATTTTTGGAGATAGTTTGTTATGCCGCTGGTAGATACAATAAAAATGTTCAAAATGGCGTATAATCACAGCTATGCCATCGGCGCGTTTAACGTTTATAACATGGAAATTACGCAAGCGATTGTAACAGCCGCTGCTGAGGAACACGCCCCGCTGATACTCCAGATATTACCTGTCACAAGAAAATATACGAATATGAGTTATCTTAGACCTTTTATCGACGCCGTCATTGCCCTTAATCTCGACATCCCTATAGCTCTCAATCTTGACCACGGCGACAGTTTCGAGACCTGCAAAAAATGTGTCGATGAGGGTTTTACCTCCGTGATGATTGACGCCTCGCATCTGCCTTTTGCTCAGAATGTCGCTTTAACAAAACAGGTCGTCGATTACGCACATCCCCGTGGCGTGGTCGTCGAGGCCGAATTGGGTAAAATCGGGGGTATTGAGGAAAATGTCCATGGCGTTACGCGCGATGACGTCAAAAACAACCTGACCGACCCGGACCAGGTGGTTGAGTTTGTCGAAAAAACTAATTGCGATTCTCTCGCCGTCGCCTGCGGAACAAGTCACGGAGCTTACAAATTCAAAAACAAGCCGAAACTCGCCTTTGACGTCTTGGCCGCCGTCGCGGAAAAGCTCCCCAGCTTCCCACTTGTTATGCACGGCGCAAGCAGTGTCCCCGAACATTTTAAGAAACTTATCAATAAATATGGCGGCAATATGTCCGATGCCAGGGGTGTTCCCGAAAGCGCCGTAAGAAGGGCCTCTAAAATGGCCGTCTGTAAAATTAATGTTGATACGGATTTAAAAATGGTCATGACCGCAAAAATCAGGCAGGTTTTTGCCGAACTCCCAAAGGAAATTGATCCCATGAATTATCTCGGACCCGCTAGTATCGCCATTAAGGAAATGGTTAAGCACAAATTGCGCGTCCTCGGTTGCGCCGGAAAAGCCCAGGAGTGTTTGTAGGAATATATTGATTTTCGAATACTTTTACCGGCTTCTTAAATACTTGATAACAATGGACATCGACGTATTTATCCTGAACACCGCTGTCGCTGACTTTAGAAGCAGCAAATTCGTATTCGTGGAAAAACTTGTTGCCCCAGGCGGACTCGCCAAATGCAAATCCGATTATATGCCTGATTATTCTCAGCTTCAGTATAAACAGTGGATTGATAAGGGCCTCGCTTCCGCCGGTGGCCCTGGAAACGCCGCCCCTTTGTTGGCAAGGGCCGGTTTGAAAGTCGCCGTAGGCGTTAATCTCGGACGCGGCGATTTCGCAGGCCTCGATGCCCAGGGCCGTTTTTTCTTTGATACTATGGTCAATAACAATGTCGATATGTCCCAGACCTTTATCCATCCGGACCTCGGCACCGGCACTACTTTTATTTATGAAAAAGGCGACTGCGAAAGAGGTGGCATAGTTTATTTCCCCAACGCCAACGATGTCTTTGACCTCGAATACTTCAAATCATCCATCGTAAAGCTTAATCCCAAATTCGTTTATTATATGTATTCAGGCCTTTCAGATAAGGCCGACGCCAACGGCGGAAAAGATTTGGCTGATTTTATCCGCTTTTGCTCGCAAAAAGGCATAGTTACTATCGCCGACAGCCATACCTTGACAAATAATCCTCAGCTGCTTTTGGAATCCAATTCGCAGATCGAAGGATACAAAATTCTTGAGCCCCTGCTCTTTGAGCTTGACTTGTTTTTTACCTCTTTCGATGAAGCAAGATTGATTCACCAAACCATTGGCGAAAAAAGAAATCATTCTGGCGGCTCAGAAGAAGAATTTATCAATACCTTCCTTAAATCCCTTTCTGAAAAGTTTTGGCGCAATAAAAACCCAAGGGTCTTCGGTGTGACGGTCAGGGATGGCGCCGCCGTCATATACAGGGATGCTTTAGGCCGTATAACCGGTCCGCTGATGGTCGCTTCCGGATTTATGTCCGGCGTCGCCGTTGACCTTGTCGGGGCCGGCGATTCTTTCCGCGCTGGCTTCGTTGCCTATATCTTAAAAAATATAAATGACTTCAAAACCGGAATGATAAATATTGCTGAGTCCGTCCAGATGGCGAACCTCTTCGCCTCCCTTTATATCAAAGCCCCCCTATCCGACCGCTATGGCAATATACGCGTATATGAAAAATTACTCCGCTCGATAAAATCACATTAAATAATTCTTGATAATCCCTCGCCGGGTCTATAAGTTTGTACTCTCAGTGTTCTCTTTTGGTGGCCGTATGAAAAACTGTGAAATATAAGATTATTAATGAAATTGGAAGCTTAGTTGCGTAGACAAGTGTTTAATATCGGAAGTGTAAGTTTAAAAGTTTGTAGAGAATCAAGTGGGGTCGCGTAAAGGCAAAATTAACAGGCGTGAGTTTATAAAGGGCGTCGGCGGCGCAGTCGCCGCAG
>JBEKWM010000008.1:0-120507 GCA_049513025.1 Sedimentisphaerales bacterium | reverse complement strand
AGAAACCAGAAAAGTCCGCTCAATACCGTCTTTCGCTCTGCAGCCCACGCCACAGATTCCACCTGAAGCGGGTGCAGTGCGAAGACCGCGGCTACAAACGCACTTGGCCAGATGGCGCCTGTCACACTATTAAAAATCCAGAAAATCAACAGCGCATTGACGATGTGAAGCAGCAAACTGACGAGGTGGTGCCCGATGGGGTTTAGCCCGAAGAGCTGGCAGTCAAGTATATGGCTGAGCGTGGTTAAGGGATGCCACATAAAAGAATGCGGCTGTGTAAACGCCCAGACTATCGATGTTCGTGTTATACCCCTTACGTTGGGGTTTTCCGTTATGTATCTGTTGTCGTCATAGTTGACAAAGGTGTTTTTCCGTATCGGCTCATATGCTGCAAATGTTCCCGCCGCAAGCCCGATGTATATGAGCAGCTTTATCCAGGTTTTGCGGCGTTCCGTATCCGCAACAGGTAATTCATATTCGGCAAGATTTATTTTCGCCATAAGATACAAATAGTCCTACTATTCCTTGTCCCCCAGCCAAAGGCGAGTTTGATTATACTATTTTGCTGAGGGTAGGACAATGGGCTTTAGAAGCAAAAAGTTGTCAGCCATTCATCGCCCTGCGAAGCGGGTTACGAAGGCCGGTAAGCGGGGGAGTCGTTTTTTTAACTTTAACCACTCCCGAAAGGGACGGCTTGCGCCGGAAGACCCTGAGGCACTAAGATTTATTTTTGTTATTAAATAGCAGCGTTAATCTGCGTTAATCAGCGTCTAAAATAAATCAGTGTTAATTTGTCCGTCTTTGGCGGACTTGCTCTTTTATCCTCTGTATATGTCCTCTGCCGAGGCCTTTGACTTCACAGCCAAGCTCGAAATACCGCCGAATTCTGTCATCGTCTAAAATCCCGAAGCAGTCAACTATCGCAATCGGCCCGCCTGCCCACTCCACAACTTTGGCCGGCTCGAGGTCCAGGTACTGTTTATGCGGAACAGCTAAAATCACCGCCTCAACTCCCTTCATCGCCGCCGGCAAATCCTGCTGCACCCGTATATTCACCAAATCCTCCTGGTTATGGAAGAATCTCGCCCACGATTGCCCAGGCGCGGGAAATGTATCCTGCTGCTCTAATTCATACCAGTGTTCAACGTAGGGGTCATGGACCGACATCTCCGCACCCATCTCCGTCAGTTTGCGCACGACGATTTCCGAGCCGCTATATCGCGTGTCGCCGACGTCTTGGCGATAACTCGCCCCGCAAAGCAGCACCTTTGCGTTGGCGACCATTTTGCCCATATTCCGAAGAGCATTGCGCGTCAGTTCCGCGACGTGCAGCGACCGCGTATCATTGATATCAATCGCCATCGTCGTCATTTTGAATATATCATCCTCATAGCCGAGGATATGCTTATACGCCCAGAACCCCAGCCCGCCGTCTTTTGGCAGACAATATCCGCCCACGCCCGGCCCGGGAAATATCATATTATTATGCGTAGGCCGCATCTTTATGGCCTTGATTACCTTAATCAGGTCAACCCCGTTGCGTTCCGCGAACAAACTCCACTCATCCATAAACGCCAGCATTGTTGCCCGAAACGAATTCTCAATAATCTTGCTTGTCTCCGATTCGATGGGCCTGTCCATAACCGTCAACGGGAATTGCTCCGTGTTCAGCACCTCCCGCAAAAACTTTTCCACCCGCTGCTTCGCCTCATCGTTACATCCGGAACATACCCTCCATATATCGCGAATCGACGAAACATAATTTTTGCCGGGCATCACTCGCTCATAACTGTGCGCCAGCAGGGGTTCACCCTTTAACCCTCTGGCCGCGAATTCCCGCTTCATTATAGGCCAGCCGATATACTCCGTCGTCCCCGGCGCAACCGTCGTCTCTATCAGCGTCAGGCACTTTTCCCCGACCTTCCCGCCGATTGTCTTTATCACCGCCTCGAGAGCCGCCATCTCCACATTGCCCGTCCGCATATTCCCTAGGTCCTGCTTGGTATAATCGCACTGCACGTCAACCACTACGCAGTCCGCCAGCTTGAGGCAATCATTATTATATGTGGCCGTCAGCGTCTCTTTCTCTAACACGCATCGCCTTATCATCGGGGCAACTTCAGGGTCCTCCGCCTTCACCGGCGATTGCCCATCGTTGAGCATCATTATCTTCCAGTAGCTTCTATCGCTGGGCAAATCGCATCCGATGACAAACTTGCTGGGCTTGTTTGTTTTCTTGTCGTTCGTGTCAGCTATAATCGCAGCCATCACCGCCCCAACAAACCCCACCCCCATTACCACCACCACCTCTTTGCCTTGTTTGCGTGCCGCCTCCGCCAATGTTTCCACACGCTTGAATTCCTGAGCGTACTCCTCCTGACTTGGCAGGGGGTATCGTTTGCCATCTGGACTAACCGAATATTCCGGCACGCTCTGTTCCTTTCTTACCCAGTGTTTACATATTATTTAACGTCAATAAATCCCGCAGAGTTTACCGTCAAAACCCTGTTCAGCAAGGTTTTTCTCGCCACGGCGTAGCTGAAAGCGAAGCCGGGTCTTCTCCGCCTGCCAAAACAAAAAAGCCCCATCTTGCGACAGGGCTTTCAATAACTATCCGCTATACGCTGCTTTTCAGTCCTCAGTATTCTGTCCTCCGTTCTTATTGTGTTCCGCCAGCGCGCTCGGCTCAGCAGTTTTCCTGTAGCCCAAGGCCTTGATTACCTCCAGCACCTCTGTCCACGTCGGGAATGGGCGGGCGTTGGCCTTTTTGTATTCATTGATGGCCATCAGGAACTCAAATTGCTCATCCGACATCTGTCCTTCTTCAGCGCTCCTGCGATCATCACTCCTGCGCTTACCCGGCCCACGCCGCCGGTCAAGTCCCAGACGCCTGTCCACCACGCCGCCTCTGCGGTCGTCCCTGGCTCTGTGTTCCTCTTCCACTTTGCATTCCACGGGCTGTTGCTCATTGGATTGTTCATTCGTTTCCATCGTTTCCTTCCTGCCTCGGCACGTCTTTGGCCGGAATCCAGTTTTAATTTATTTCCGTGTAATCTGCCTGCCCCCACGGTTACTTGTCGAAGACAAGTGTGGGGGTGGCTAAAAGTTAATCCTCAAAAATATCACCCTCTAAATCATCCTCGTTCTCATCATTCAGTCCGAGGTCGTAAAAATCGTCATACGCGTCCTGCGATTCGATTACCACGTGGGCTTCGTCCGCCATATCTTCCGGCACATACACCGCGTAATGAGTGCCTTCCCCGAACTCATTCGGCCTCTCCTTAACCATCGCCGGTATCTCGTTGTTCTTCAGCAGCGTTTCACTTTCCTTTGCCTCGTCCATTGTGCTCGCCGTTGCGACCACTACAAGCTCCTGTGTCCCCCGGCCTCGACTTCTCGTTCCGATGGAGGGCTTTCGGCCAAACTCAGTCGAAGTTCGTGCCGAACCAGGGTTGCCGATATGTGTCGAATGCGATTTGTGTGTCTTGCGAATCCGCTTATTCATTTTACATCTCCCTACTATAAGACCCCTTGTGTCCGAAAATAACACCCACTAAAATCTCATCATAAAGTTATTCGTCAAAACATCAGGCCCTGTTTATCAAAAACTTAAGCCGATTGTTCAAAATAACCCCTTTGGCACCATATTAAAAATTTGCATTTATACGCATTTTTTTGTTGCAAACGGCCCGCCTTTCCCTCATATAAGACGTTTAATTCGTTTGCTGACTCAATGGTGTGGGTCGGCTAATTTGGATTTTGGGTTCTTAATTTATGGAGGTTTTTGGAACATGGCAAAGCAAAAGGAAGTTTTAGTTGTGGCTAGCAAAGTAAGAGCTTACATAAAGAGCAAGAAAATGATGACCTCGTCCGAGGCAATCGGCGCCATCAGCGATAAGGTCTATTGCATGCTCGACCACGCCGCTGAAAGGACAAAGGCAAACCGCCGCAGCACTATTAAGCCGCAGGACCTATAACCGGTCCATCACATAAGCCCTTTGTTTTCATCAGTTTGCGCTAAAAAGGGTATGAGGTGAATAGGCCGGTTCGTCTCCGGACGAATCGGCCTTTTTTCTGCCCTCTCACTTCTCAAATCGCCCGGTTCGCCGTTGCGATACTATCGGTGTGCGCCGAGTTATCAGTCGTTCACACACCAAAGCGGGCTTCATGTCGGGAAATACCGCAAATTGTTGAAAAAATTTACTCAACGTCTATAGGGCATATTTACCCATAGTGCGACCGGTAAAATACCACGTTATTTTGCTCGATTTGCCGCATTAACCAAGAATTGTTCAACTGCCAGGCGTTAAAATCCCGATTATTACATAAGGTAAGTGATATTTGGGCGTGTTATTTTTGGTTCGGAACGCGATAAAGATGGTCTAACTTCTTGTCGATAGCGAACTTGTAAGACAAGTGGTGGTTTTGTTTTACCGCTTTGAGTTTACATTGCCGATGTTGACAGGTCGGCTGATTGTAACTCATTGGTTGTTGGATGGTTACGACTGTTAAGCAACGAGGGATACGATGAAAGTTTTTATGCTTGGTTGGGAGTTTCCGCCGTTTATCAGTGGGGGGCTGGGGACGGCGTGCTATGGACTGACCAAAGCGCTCGACGAGATGGGCGTTCAAATTACGTTCGTTTTGCCTACCGTGGTGCAAAGTAAATACGCCACGCATGTAAAACTCGTAAGTCACGACACGCATGTAAAACTCGTAGGTTCCACGATGCAGCAGCCGATTCATACGCCGGTGAAGGTGCAACAGTTGAAAAATGTGGTTTTCCGGACGATAAGCTCCCCGTTGCAGCCGTATTTGACCGCCAACAACTACCAGCGAAAAATGGAGGAATCCATTTCGCAGATGCAGGCCTCGCATGGCAGGACAGGCAATTTTGTGGGAACGCTTGATTATAGCGGCGATATGTACACCGAGGTTCAGCGATATGCGGACCTCGCTGTTCGACTGGCGGCCAATGAGCAATTTGACGTTATCCACGCTCACGACTGGATGACTTATCCGGCGGGGGCGGCGGTGGCAAGGGCGACAGGCAAGCCGTTAGTTGTCCATGTTCACTCAACGGAGTTTGACCGTAGCGGCGAGCACGTCAACCAGATGATTTATGATATCGAACGGATGGGTATGCACGCCGCCGACAAGGTCATAGCAGTAAGTTACCTGACCCGCAGCATAGTTATCAGCCGGTACGGAATCAGCGGCGACAAGGTCGAGGTCGTTTATAACGGCGTTGAAAGAAACGGCAACTCCAACCTGCTCGTCGGAAATACCACCATCAAGAAAGACGAAAAAATCGTCCTGTTCCTCGGACGAATCACAATGCAGAAAGGCCCGGATTACTTCCTCAGGGCCGCCAAAAAAGTCCTCGAAAAAATCGACAACGTCAGGTTCGTTATGGCAGGTTCAGGAGACCTGATGCATCGCGCGGTTGAAATGGCCGCCGAACTCGGCATCGGAAGCAAGGTTCTGTTCACGGGCTTTCTCCGCGGCGAGGACGTCAATAAAATCTTTAAGATGGCGGACCTCTATGTTATGCCCTCGGTGTCGGAGCCGTTCGGCATCGCGCCGTTAGAGGCGTTAGACAACGATGTCCCCATTATTATCAGCAAGCAAAGCGGCGTCTCAGAGGTCATCACGCACGCGTTGAAAGTTGATTTCTGGGATGTTGATGAAATCGCGAATAAAATAGTGGCCGTTTTGAAGTATCCGCCTCTCGGTGTTACGTTGAGAAGCCACGGCAACTACGAAGTGAGAAAACTACGATGGAGAGATTCCGCCGCAAGATGCGCAAAAATATATGAGGAAGCACTCGTTGGGGCGGGAGTATAAATAAGAAACTGGATTCCTGCTCCGCCACAGGCGGATAAATTGCGCAGGAATGACAAATCATTCGATAAGGAACCAAGGAATGGCTTCAGTTTGTTTTTACTTTCAGGTTCATCAGCCGACACGTCTAAGGCATTACACCATCTTTGACAACAACATCAATTATTTTGATGACCGCAAGAACGCCGAGATTTGCCGAAAGGTCGCCAACAAGTGCTACCTGCCGACCAACCGGCTTATCCTGGACCTGATTCGCAAATACGACGGCAGATTCAAGGTTGCTTACAGCGTTACGGGCGTCCTGCTCGAACAGCTTGAGGCCTACTCTCCCGAAGTTCTCAGCACCTTCGATGCCCTTGCGCGAACCGGCTGTGTCGAATTCCTGGCGGAGACCTATTACCACAGCTTGAGTTTCCTCTATTCCCGCAATGAGTTCGCCGCCCAGGTCAACAAGCAGGTCCAGAGGATTCAGGAGCTTTTCGGTCAGACGCCCCGTGTCTTCCGAAATACCGAGCTTATCTACAATAACGACCTGGCGTCGCTAATCGAGTCGATGGGTTGCTTCGACGCGATCATCAGTGAAGGTGCGGACCACATCCTCGGCTATCGAAGCCCGAATTTTGTCTATACCCCGAAAGGTTGCAATCGCCTGCGGCTCCTGCTTAAAAATTACTCCCTGAGCGACGATATCGCGTTTCGGTTCTCCAATCGCGACTGGTCTCAGTGGCCGCTGACCGCCGACAAATTCTCGCATTGGGTCAACAGGGTCAACGGCAACGGATTCGTCGTCAACCTGTTTATGGACTACGAGACATTCGGCGAGCATCAGTGGAAGGAAACCGGCATCTTCGATTTTATGCACCATCTGCCGGAGGAAATCCTCAGGCACCCGGACAACAATTTCAAAACGCCCAGCGAAGTCGTAAAAGCGTATCAGCCCGTCGGCGTTGTTGACGTCCCTCACCTGATAAGCTGGGCTGACACCGAAAGAGACCTTTCGGCGTGGCTTGGCAACGCGATGCAGTCCAACGCCATTCACGAACTGTATCGTCTCGAAAAGAAGATAAAAGGTTCCGGCGACGCCAAGCTTATCGGCGACTGGCGTAAACTCCAGACCTCGGACCATTTCTATTATATGTGCACAAAGTATTTCGCGGATGGGGACGTGCATAAGTATTTCAATCCCTACGATTCGCCATACGACTCTTACATTAACTTTATGAATATCCTCGGTAACCTGCACCTAAGGTGCGTCAAACATTCTCCCGCGGCCCCGGTTGGCCAGGTTGCGCAAAACGCCGAATCGCTCACGGCGGTTCGACAGGACTCACCACAGGTGGACGCGGTCGCCGCAGAGATTTTTTGACGCTGATTCCTTCGACTACTGCTCAGGACAGGTAACGCAGATTTCGCTGTTTTTTTCACCACGAAGATACGCAGAACCCACAACGATATACGCTCTTTATAGGTGGCCAAATTTTTCAGCACGGATAATTGCGTTTTTACTATTTGATTTTTGATTTATAATTTATATAATCGACAATAGTATACTTGGAGCAAAATTGATGTCCTCAAAAGCTGTCTTGTTGGCCATCCTTATCACCTGTGTCTGTGCCGCCGTTATTGCCGTCCATTGGCCAGCCCTCTCTGCACAGGCGTTGTCTTTCGACGATGACCAGTATCTTGTCAATAACACCCTGGTCAAAAGCCCCAGTTGCTTTTCCGCCTGGAAGTTCCTTTCTCAAGTTTTGGAACCGTCAACGGTAAAAGGATATTATCAACCCTTGGCGATGATTTCTCTTATGGTCGATTATTCCCTTGGAGGCCGGGTCGAAAATCTTTTGCCCTTCCATCGCACAAGCCTTGCCCTCCACGCTGCGAATACCGCATTGATAATTGTGCTGCTCTATCTGCTTTTTGGTGAGGTGTGGATTGCCGCGGCCATAGGTCTCTTGTTCGGCCTCCATCCTATGACGGTGGAGACTATCCCATGGGTCGGCGAACGAAAAACCCTTCTCGCCGCTTTCTTCGCCCTCTGGTCGCTCCTCTTCTACCTCCGCTATACGCATGCGCGCACTGTCAACTCCGCGAAGGCGGGGGCGGGGAACCAGCCCCCTGTGGGCTACTCTACCTGGGGCTTTTACATCGCTTGCTTGTTCTTCTACCTCCTCGCCCTTATGTCCAAGCCCACCAGCACGCCTCTGCCTGTTCTGATGTTATTGCTCGATTTTTGGCCATTAAAAAGGGTCAAATGGCAGTCGTTTCTTGAAAAAATCCCATTTTTTATCCTCGGCGGTATCTTTGCCGTCATAACCTATATCTCCCAAACTCGCACTGCCGTCACCGCCTCGCCCGTCGAGATGGGCATTGGGCGTGTTTTTTTCACGCTTTGCCATAACATAATCTTTTATCTGTGTAAAATTATATGGCCGATAAATCTCTCCTCACACTACCCCTTCCCCGCCCCCCTGAATTTTTCCCAGCCGATGGTTCTGGCAGGCGTTATAGGTACCTTCATTTTAATCCCACTGCTGCTCATCTCCCTCCGCTGGACACGGGCGGCCCTTATCGGCTGGCTCTTTTTCTTCATAGCGATATTACCCACAATGGGCATCATTGGCTTTACCAACGTAATCGCCTCAGACAAGTTCGCCTATCTCCCCTCCTTCGGTCTGTTAATGATACTCACTTCTTTTCTATGTTCTTTTGCTAAAAATCTGTGTAATTTGCGGTTAAAATTCGCCTCTTATGTGGCTGTAATCCTGCTTGTCCTGATATTGGCGTCTGCCGAATCCCTTGCGACGCGCGGTTACCTCACTCACTGGCGCAATTCAGTCGGCCTTCTTGAATACATGTTGTCAAAAGCACCCAACGCTCCGTTGCTGCACTATAATCTTGGCAATGCCCACTTCGAGCTTGGCCGCTATCAGGATGCGATAGAAGCCCTTAAACAGGCCATCAGAATCAAGCCGGATTTAGCCGAGGCACACTATAATCTTGGCCTTTCCTACGGCAAACTTGGCCGCTGGCAGGAGGCGGTAGAAGCCTATAAGCAGGCCATAACAATCAAGCCGGATTATGCCGAGGCACACTATAATCTTGGCAATGCCTACAACAGACTTGGCCGCTATCAGGATGCGATAGAAGCCTATAAGCAGGCCGTCAGAATCAAGCCTGATTATGCCGAGGCACACTATAATCTTGGCCTTTCCTACGGCAAACTTGGCCGCTATCAGGATGCGGTAGAAGCCTATAAGCAGGTTATAAGAATCAAGCCGGATTTGGCTGAGGCATACTACAATCTCGGCAATGCCTACCCCAGACTTGGCCGCCACCAGGATGCGATAGAAGCTTATAAGCAGGCCATAAGAATCAAGCCGGATTATGCCGAGGCACACTATAATCTTGGCGTTACCTATGTAGTAACCGGCGACAAGGATTCAGCTCTTGAAGAATACAAGATCTTAAAAACCCTGGATACCGAACAGGCAAACAAATTGTTTAACCTGATTTATAAGTAGGCAACCCCGAACTCGCCTACGGCGGGTAAAAGGCAAGGAGGAAGAAAACGAGATTAAATTATCCTTGCCAAAGAGGACGATATATTCAGATGGATAATAATATGCTGACGCTTGAAAAAACAAACGATAATCGCGGTATATCCGTGGATACGACGGGTACGCCGATTGAGCAATTGCTGGAAAAGGAATGGCTTCTTACCAACACGCGCGGGAACTTCAGCTCATCTACCGTCGTGGGCTGTAATACCAGGCGCTATCACGGCCTGCTGATTGGCGCCCTTGACCCGCCCGCAAACAGAATACTGGCGTTGTCCAACTGCCTTGAGACGATATTCCTGGGGCCGGGCGTGTTTCATCTTGGCACCGTTGAATTTCCGGACAGGATTTTGCCCGACTGGTATATGCGTCTCAAGAGATTTAGCCGGGATTTCGGCGCACATTTTCATTACCGGCTTGGCGAGCTTCAGTTGACTAAATCTGTCTATTTGTTGCGAGACGAGGATACGGCGGCTGTTGTTTACGACTTTGACGAAGTCCCGCAGCCGATTGATTTTACCATTCGTCCGCTTGTCGCTCTGCGTGATTTTCATTTGCTCCAGAAGTCCGACGCCCATATTACAGCCAAATCCGTCGTGGATGGGTTGCTTATACGTCACGATTCCCCCGATTCCGGATTCGACAAGCTCACCGCAGGCTGCCGGTTACTTTTGAGTTGCCCCGACGCGATTTTTGAAGAGGATGCGCAATGGTGGTTCAATTTCCAGTATCGGGCCGACAGGGAAAGAGGTCAGGACTTTACCGAAGACCTCTTCTGCCCCGGCGTTTTCAGGTGTCATATCGATTCACCGACTACTTTGGTCTTCTGGGCCAACCTCAGCAGGGACGATAAGCCGGGGAAGCCCGCCACGGCGGATAAATTTATCCTGCCGGATATCGAACAGGTCATCCGACAGCTCGCCGTACATCACAATGAGGTAATCGCGCCGGCGAAACACGATAAAACGCTGGAGACGCTCTACCTTGCCGCCGACCAGTTTATAGCGAGACGCGTTATAAACAATGCGCAGCGCACAACGATTCTCGCGGGCTTTCCGTGGTTTTCCGACTGGGGAAGGGACGCCTTTATATCATTGCCGGGATTGCTTCTGGCGGCGCGGCGATTCGACGAGGCAAAGTCGGTCCTTGTAACTTTTGCCGGGGCCGCATCCGGTGGGATGATACCCAGCCGGTTCGACGACTATTCCAATGTCGCCCACTTTAACAGCGTCGATGCGTCACTGTGGTTTATAAACGCCGCCTTTGCGTATCTGAAGGCATCGGGCGACCGTCTGACTTTCCAGGAGCAGCTTCTGCCGGCTGTTATTTCGATTATCAACTCTTATCAGCACGGCACGCTATTCGGCATCCACGCAGACCACGACGGCCTCATAACTGCGGGCGACGGGAGTACCCAGCTTACCTGGATGGACGCCAAATACCAAGGCGTCGCCTTCACGCCCCGATACGGCAAACCCGTAGAAGTCAACGCGCTTTGGTTCAATGCGCTGATGCTGCTTGCGCAGTATTTGACGGATACGGAGAGCGAAGACAAGCAACTGCTTAATACGGTGCGGGGAAGGGCGAGCATTGTGAGGCAGAGTTTCTGCAAGATGTTCTGGAATCAGTCATGGGGCTGGCTAAACGATTGTATCCTGCCCGACGGCTCTTTCGACGCGACGCTTCGCCCGAACCAGATATTCGCCGTGTCCCTGCCTTTCTCGCCATTGCCGCTCACGCAGCAAAAAGCGGTCGTGGCCATTGTTGAGGAAAAACTTCTCACGCCATTCGGTCTGCGAACGCTGTCCCCCGACGACAACAGGTACTGCGGCACATACACAGGCCCCCAGTCCGAACGCGACAGGGCATATCATCAGGGGACCGTATGGCCTTATCTCATCGGCCCGTTTGTCTCGGCGTATCTCAAAGTCAATGGCTCCAACAGCAAAACCAAAAAGGCCGCCGCTCGATTCATTGAACCACTGCTGACCCATCTGGCCGGCGATGGCTGCATAGGCAATATCTGCGAGATATTCGACGGCGACCCGCCGCAAAGACCAAAAGGGTGTTTTGCCCAGGCCTGGAGCGTTGCCGAACTCATACAAGCATATCTGCTCGTCACCACCTGACATCTAAAGTCAACCTTTCCACGCATCGTTAAATCTGTTATAATCTTGTCCGTCTGAGTGAAATTGTATATTTGGAGGACATAAAAATGGCACGCATAATTTTTCTAACGGTTACAGTAACAGCCCTCGTTTTGCTGCTCAACGGTTTTGCCGCGAGCGTTGACGAGCCGAATAAAGTAGATGCGGTTCGTCCTGCGGTTCCGGTTTCCGAAACACCGATTACCGTCGCAAAACCAAGGGCCAGAGTCGAATCGGTAACGATGGTCGATTTCTATATGCGCGACGGGAACACCGTATCGGGTAAACTGCTGAGCGATGACGCCACACAGCTTATTGTGGAACAGCCATTCGAAAGCACGGTTATCACCAGGACCTACAGCAAAAGAGAAGTCGATACTCGCACAGTGAGGACCAGGCCGATGCCTGAGTGGCAGTATTACAGCCGACTTGCCGAATACTTCACGGCTAGGACATGGGATTTCGTGGATGACCCCGATGATTTCATTGAGGCAATACGCTGTTACGAAAAGGCCAAACAGTCGTTGCAGGCGGGCGGCGCGGACAGTGAAAAAATAGCCGATATCGACAAGGCGATAAAAAAAGTGCAGGATGACAGAGAGGTGTGGACGAGGGAAGTGGAATCACGGGCAAAACTGAAAAAATTAGAGTATGATGCGGAAGCGGAAAATCGGCTCAAAAAACTCGAACGCAGTGTCGCTGAAAGCAACGTCAAGCTCAATGAGAGCATCAAATACCTCGATAAAACCGCCGGGGACCTTAAAAAGGATTATCAGAATACTGACAAGACCATCGGCGATTTGAATAAGGATATGGTCAAGCAGGTCAACAACCTGCAGGTGCAGCTTAACGATGACCTTGTTCTAATAAATAACCTGTTTGTGCGACTGGACGCATGCTGCCGGGCTAAATGATTCGCTGTTCTTATGGTTAGAATTCGCCGGCCATTTGTTTTGCTTTTTCAATCGCGGCCGTCCGCTTTTGTTCGGCGACTTCGGGTCCGCCCGCAAGCGTCGGCTCGACCATAAGTGACCTTATATCGGTGAACCCCATAAATCGCAGTATCGACTCGACGTATTTGCTTTGCTGGTCGTATTGTTCCGCCGGTGTCCCTTTCGCATACTCGCCACCGCGGGCAAAAACCACAAAGGCGGGCTTGCCGGTAACTAATCCTTTGTAGTTGCCGCTCGAATCGACGGTAAACGTCTGCCCCGGCTGGGCAATCACGTCGATATACTGCTTGAGCCGGTAGGGTATCGAGAAATTCCACATCGGCACCGCCATGACGTATTTGTCGGCGTCCTTGAATTCCGCGATTGTTGCGACAACCTTGTCCCAGGCCTGTTTTTCCTCCGGGCTGTGCGGCTTGCCTCGCATAACTTTGTATTTGCCCGAGGCCGCGACAAAATCAAATTCAGGAATGTTCGCTGAAAACAGGTTTATTGTTTTTACCTGGTCTTTAGGATGCGATTTCTTATACGCATCCACAAAAGCATCCGCTACTGCCGTGGAGTAGGACAGTTTGCCCATCGGCGACGCCTTGATGTACAGTATCTTGCTCATATTGCCCTCCGTGAAATTTTATCTTCAAATTCGGTTTTCTGATTATACGTTCAGCTTCATATTTTATTTCAGAGTTATACTATTCGCCACGAAAAAAGTGCGAAAAATTTCTCTGATTTATCAGACTGATTCCCTGATTGCACTTTTGCCATTATGGCCCTTAAGTGCTATGATAGATGCCGCAGAAGATGAAGCACAATAGATTAATTATGCCTCTGAACAGTGTTAGGGGCTCCGACCAGTCGATTGTTGGGGCAAAGGCGGTCGGTCTTTGGCGCCTGAAGCGCCTGGGTTTGCCTGTTCCTGATGCCTTTTGTATTGCTGCCAACTCATACAGATTACATATTGGCGCTGCATCTCCTCAAGTGATGATTAAAGACGGCCTTTTATTGCCCGGCAGGCCTGAAGGCTTTGACATTGCCCAAACCCTGTCAGATGTGCGCAGGGCTATCATTGAATCACCGATGGATGACTCACTTGCTGCTGAAATTGAATCGCATTACCATGCTCTCGCAGCCAATAGTTTGGCCGTTCGCTCATCGGCCACCGCAGAGGACCTGCCCGGTCATTCCTTCGCAGGCCTTTACGACACATACCTTGGGATTTCCAACA
Source organism: Sedimentisphaerales bacterium (assembly GCA_049513025.1). GTDB lineage: Bacteria > Planctomycetota > Phycisphaerae > Sedimentisphaerales > Anaerobacaceae > Fen-1362. The sequence continues at coordinate 106,784 of JBEKWM010000008.1, read as the reverse complement.
TCGAAGATTGCCTGATTGCCATAAAGAAGTGCTGGGCCTCGTTATGGACCGAGCGTGCATACAGCTACAGGCAAAAAAATAGCTTCGACCATTCGAAGGTCGAAATGGCTGTAATCGTCCAGTCCCTTATTCCCGCCGATGTCGCGGGTGTAATTTTCACCTCTGACCCTGTTAACGGCGACAATAATCGCGTTGTTATCGAGGCCTGTCTCGGTCTCGGCGACGCATTGGTTTCAGGCAAGGTCTCTCCTGACCGTGTTGTTCTGGACAAGAAGGGGCTTAACGTTCTCTCACGAACGATATCTGCCCATTGTATCAACAACCAGACCGCTCAAAAACTCGCGAAGCTCGCTATAAAAGCCGAGAGCGAATTCGGCTGTCCCCAGGACATCGAATGGGCCATTCGCCAGGACAAGATTTTTCTGCTTCAGTCCAGACCCATTACAACCATATCGAGAGCAAAATTCTGGGAAGACCGGCAAATCTGGGCCAGTTTTGCTGCGAAGGAGGTATTGCCTGATGCAGTAACGCCGGCCACATTCTGGATGCTTGAGTCCCTTACAAAGAACCCCTTCGATTATGTCATTGATGTACTGTGCATTGATAAAGGCAATATTCCAATATACGACCTGGTTGCTGGCCGAGTGTACTTTAATGTCGGTTTCTGGGCCGCTGTAACAAGGCAATTCAGGATTACAAGAAATCTGGATTGGAACAGTTTTGCCGGAAGTGAACCTGAGATGATACGGATGATTGAAAAACTCAGAAATACACCAACTGAAGACCTGCCCGGAATTCGGCACAATCGCGTGAGGTTCATTTTGAGATTGCCTTTGCTGATAGCCAGTGTGCTTTGTAATACACGCCGCAAATCGCAGTCCATTCTCGCCAACGTCAGGAAGATAAACGAAAAATGGGCCTGTATCGATACTTCCGGGTTGTCTGCTGAACGGCTGGTTGACTGTCTGACGGAAGCCGGAACCGACCTCATCGAGAGGGTAATCAGCGGATTTGATTTCCTTTGCATGATTTACTGGATGGTCTATTTCCCGCTGCTCAATATTGTATGCAGAAAATGGCTTCCCGATGAACAGTCATGTGCAGGAAGGTTGCTTGCGGGCCTGGGCAATATGGAAGACGCGGAAGCGGGGCTCGACCTTTGGCGGCTGGCCGTGAAAGTCAACGAAAGTTCTATTCTGAAGGAGCTGATACAATCAAATGTCAAATGGGACGTTGTGTACGAGGAGTTAATTAAAAACTCTTCAGGCGAGGAGTTTTTAACTGAGTGGAAGCGTTTTATGAAGGTCCACGGGCATCACTGCCGAGGCGAGTTGGAGATTTATAACAGGCGGTGGTCTGAGACGCCGGATTACATCCTGGGCATTTTGCGCGGTTATCTTGATTCCATTAAAAAGTCCGACATGCTGGAAAACCGCAGGAGGATTGCTGAGCAGAGAGAGCAACTTGTGAAAAAGTGTCGTCGAAAATTAAGGAATCCGGTCAAACGGATTGTTTTCAATTACCTGCTTGTTCGAGCCCGGTATGGTTCGGCCTTTCGTGAGAACCTCAAGAGCGAAGCCATAAAACTTATGGCATCTGTTCGTTCGATGCTGCTTGAACTCGGCCGGAAGCTGGCAAATCGCTCTTTAATAGGGGACGGCGACGATGTTTTCTTCCTTAAGTTAGAGGAGCTTGGTCAGTTGACACGGAATCAATCCAAAGTCGATATCAGACAGGTTATCGCTGCTCGTCGGGCTGAGTATGAGAAATGGCAGTCCATAACGCCGCCCAATTTAATCATTGGCAAGTTCGACCCTGACAGGTATGTTCCTGAAGAAGTAAAGGCCGATGCCCAACACTTAAAGGGTTTGGCAGTAAGCCCCGGTGTTGTTAGCGGGAAGGCACGGGTAATACTGAGAGCCGACGACAACGAGCAGGTTCAAGCCGGTGAAATCCTCGTCGCTCCATTTACCGACCCCGGCTGGACGCCGTATTTCATACCCGCTGCCGGTATTGTTATGGAACAGGGCGGTCTGCTTTCCCACGGTGCTATTATTGCCCGCGAGTACGGCATCCCCGCCGTGGTAAACGTCGGCAACGCGACAAAAATAATCAAAACCGGCCAGACCATCCAGGTGGATGGCGACAGGGGGGTAGTCAGGATTCTGGAATAACCGACTTTACTCTTTTTATAAACTTCGATATTTCGCTTAGGCATTTCTTTTTGTCTTTGAGGTTATCTTCAATCAAACTTACGATTTTTGAGCCGATGATAACGCCATTGGCGCCTGATTTTGCGACTTGTGCGGCGTGCTGAGGGGTGCTAATGCCAAAGCCGACACATACCGGGACATCGGTTTCTTTTTTGATTCTGCTGATAAGGCCTTTAACCGAAGTTGATAATGTTTTTCGGCTGCCTGTAACGCCCAATAGCGATACGGCGTAAATAAAGCCGGTGGTTTTTGAGGCGATGAACTTCAATCGCTCTTTTGAAGTGTTGGGCGTAACCATAAAGACGGTATCGAGGCCGGCTTTCTTCGCCGGGCCTATAATCTCATTGGCGTCGTCGATGCTCAGGTCGGCGACGAGAACACTGTTGACTCCGGCTTTATGGAAATCGCGGAAGAATTTTTCCGTGCTGTATTGGAAAATAAGATTGTAATACATCAACAGGCCGATGGGGATATCTTTGTGCTTTTTGATTTCCGTGATAAATTTTAGCGCCTTTTTGACGGTCATGCCGTTTTTGAGCGAGCGGATGTCGGCTTTTTGAATCGTCGGCCCGTCAGCTATCGGGTCGGAAAATGGTATGCCTAATTCGAGGATATCCGCGCCGGCGTCGATGGCTGATTTGACAATTTTCAAACTCGTTTTGTAATCCGGGTCGCCGATTACGAAAAATGGTATAACGGCCGCGTGTTTCAATTCTGAGAATACTTGTTTATATGTTTTCATTCGTTAATCCTTCACTGGTCTGAATTTTTCAACGATACCAACGTCTTTATCGCCTCGGCCAGAGAGGTTCACGACCGCGATTGTCTTCGCCGGCAGTTTACCTTTCTGTTTTACCAGATAAGCTAGAGCGTGTGTGCTTTCCAGTGCTGGCAAAATCCCCTCTGTTTTGCACAACAGGCCAAACGTATCGAGGACGTCTTCGTCTTCCGCCGCGACGTAGGTGGCCCTGCCAATGTCACTGAGGTAGCAATGTTCGGGGCCGACCGAGGGGTAATCGAGTCCTGCGCTGACGCTTTCAGTGTCGTTTACCTGACCGTCTGCGTTTTGCAGGAGATACGCCTTTGCGCCGTGCAGAATGCCGGGTTTTCCCGCGGAGATTGACGCGGCGTGCCTGCCGCTGGATAAGCTCCTGCCGCCGGCCTCGACGCCGATGAGCCGAACGTCTTTGTCGTCCAGAAAACCTGAGAATATTCCTATCGCGTTGCTGCCTCCGCCGACGCAGGCCAGTACCATATCAGGCAGCCGGCCCAGTTTGGCGAGGCATTGCCGACGTGCCTCTTTGCCGATACAACTCTGGAAGTGTTTCACAATCGTGGGATACGGATGCGGCCCGGCGGCTGTGCCGAAAAGGTAAAATGTATCTGTCACGTTGGCGGTCCAGTACCGAAGGGCGTCGTTTATCGCGTCTTTAAGTGTGCTTGTGCCGCCTTTGACGGATATGACCTGGGCGCCGCAAAGTTTCATCTTGTGGACGTTGACGCTTTGGCGTTCGACATCGGTTGCGCCCATAAAAATCTTCGTTTCCATTCCGAATAATGCGCCAATCATCGCAGTTGCGAGGCCGTGTTGTCCCGCCCCGGTTTCGGCGATGAGTTTTGTTTTGCCCATATATTTGGCGAGCAGCCCCTGGCCCAGTGTGTTATTCACCTTGTGCGCTCCGCCGTGAAGCAGGTCCTCACGTTTGAGATACACGTTGAAACCGACGTATTCGCTGAAGCGTTTGGCGTGATATAAAGGCGTCGGCCTGCCCGCGTAGTCCGCCATCAACCGCGACAACTCGTTAACGAAACTCTTGTCTTTGTAGAATCGGTAAAACGCCTTCTCCAACTCCTCAAGGGCCGGTATCAAAACCTCCGGCACATAAAAACCGCCATAATCTCCGAATCTGCCTTTGTATTTCATAATCGTTTATTAACCTCGCAAATCCTGTATCATGTCGAAAAGTTTCCGCATTTTGGCGTGGTCCTTTTTGCCCGGCTTGCTCTCGACGCCGCTGCAAACGTCGATGCCGTAGATGCCCAGCTCCACCGCTTTTGTGATGTTTTCTGCATTGATGCCTCCCGCCAGAAATACTCGTTTGCTGATGTTGCCTATTATGTTCCAGTCGAAGACGAGTCCTGTTCCGCCATATTTCTTCGGGTCAAAGGCGTCGAGTAAAATAGCGTCGGTATAATATTCTTCTGCGCGTTTGATGTCTTTTTCATCTTTGACGCGAATCGCTTTCATTGTCCGCACGTTGAGTGTTCCGAATTGCTCGCAGTATTTCGGGCTTTCATCTCCGTGCAGTTGTACCCAGTCGAGGCGGCATTCGTCGATTATCTGCTCGATGCGTTCGAAGGTGTCGTTGACGAACAGGCCCACGATATCAACGAAAGCGGGTATCTGGTCTATGATTTTCACCGCGTCCGCGGGCTTTATGTATCGCGGGCTTTTGGGGTAAAAATTGAAACCCAGCATATCCGCGCCCATTTCCGCCGCCGCCATTGCGTCGTCATAGTTCGTAAAGCCGCAAATCTTCACTTTGACAGACACCATTCTCATTGAAATCCCTTTCTCAACCGTCCGCCACGGCAGATAAATTTGAAACCAGGACCAGTTTTTCCAGCCGTCGCGTCGCCTCGCCGTTGTCTATTGCCTGCCCGGCGATACGCACCGCGGAACCAAAATCCTCAGCCAGTCCGGCCACAATTATCGCCGCCGCCGCGTTAAGTACAACTATATCTTTTTTTGGGCCGGTTTCCTTTCCGCCTATTATATTTTTTACTGCTTCGGCGTTGCTTTTGGCGTCGCCGCCTTTGAGGTCGTCGAGCGAGGCCTTTTTAATCCCATAGTCGGCGTGGTTCAGCATCGACTCGGTTATTTTGCCCGCATTGAGTTCCATAATCTTTGTCGGCCCCATCGTGCTGATTTCATCGAGGCCGTCGCTGTGCACAATCATCGCCCGTTTCACGCCAAGCAAGTGCAGTGCCTCTGCCACGATTGGCATCAGACCCTGTTCAGGCACGCCCATAACCTGTCCCTGCGCGCCGGCCGGGTTCGCAAGGGGGCCTAATATATTGAATATCGTTCTGAAACCCAGCGCCTTACGCACCGGCTGGACGTATCTCATCGCCGGATGATACTTCGGCGCAAACATAAATCCTATTCCCGCCCCCCTTATGCAGCGAGCCACCGTATCAGGCCCCGCCTCGATATTGACGCCGAGTTCCGCCAGCACGTCCGCTGAGCCGCATTTGCTGGTTATCGCACGATTGCCGTGTTTGGCGATGCGAACCCCTGCGCCCGCCGCGACAAGCGCAGCCGCCGTCGATATGTTAAACGTCTTTACTGCCGCTCCGCCCGTCCCGCAGGTATCCACCAGATTATCAATCCCGGCGTCCACCTTCACAGCGTGTCCCCTTAGCGATTTCGCAAGCCCGGCAAATTCCGCGGCGGTCGCCGACTTGCATCGCATCGCGGTTAAAAAAGCCGCGATTTGCACTTCGGGCACCTCGCCTTCAAAAATAATATCGAGGACTTTGCCCGCCTGTTCGAAGGTCAGGTGTTGACCTCGAAGTAATGGTTCAATGTATTCGGCTATTGTCGCCATATTCAAACCCTTTGTTTGTTTGTGTGTTCTTCAGCGATTCTCAAAATATTTTCGATGATTTTGCCGCCTGCCGGCGTGAGAATGCTTTCAGGATGAAACTGCACGCCATATATGGGCAGTGTTTTGTGTTTGATGCCCATATTCACGCCCTCGAATTCAGCCGTCGCCTCTAAACATTCCGGCATACTCAATGCGCACAAACTGTGGTATCGTCCCGCCTGCAGAGGATTCTCTGCCCCGGCGAATACGCCTTTCCCGTTGTGCGTTACCCGCGAGGGCTTGCCGTGCACCGGCTCAGGGGCGTGCCCGATTTTGCCCCCGAAATACTCCACTATCGCCTGGTGTCCTAAGCATACCCCGAATATCGGCAGCTTGTCCTTGAAATAATCAATTGCCGCAAGCGTTACACCCGACGTGGCGGGCGTTCCTGGCCCCGGCGAAATCACCAACAAATCCGGCTCGAACTTTTCCGCCACCTGCTTCAAATCCTCAATCGGCGTGTCCGCCCGGTAAACCCTCGCTTCACAGTCCCGCTTGCAGAAGTCATCCACGAGGTTATACGTGAACGAATCAAAATTATCGATGAATAAAACTTTTCTTTTTTTATCGCTCATATTTTTATCCTCGTTTATTTCTTTGCTAATGCCCGCATACACGACCCGGCCTTGTGCTCCGTCTCCTCGAATTCCGTCTTGGGGACACTGTCGTGTACTATCCCCGCCCCGACCCGAATATACGCCTTATTGTCCTTAATCTGCAAACTCCTTATCGTAATGCAACTGTCGAATTGCCCGTCAACCGTCAGGTACATCACCGCTCCCCCATAGTACCCGCGTTTTGTCTTCTCTAATTGCCTGATAATCTTCATCGCCTCTATCTTCGGCGCACCGGTCAGTGTCCCCATATTCATCGTCGCAAGATAAGCGTTCAACGCGTCGAGATTGTTCGCTAATGTCCCCTTGACGTTGCTCACCAAATGCTGCACCGATTCGTATTTCTCCACCGTCAGCAGTTCCGTCACAACCCTGCTCCCCGGCTGTGCCACCCTGGCGATATCGTTTCTCGCCAAATCGACCAGCATCATATGCTCTGCTAATTCCTTGCGGTCGATTTTCAATTCCGCCTCATATCGGAAGTCGATATCCGCGTCGATTTTGCCGTTGACCCTGCCTCTCGGCTTTGTGCCGGCTATCGGCCTGATTTCCACGCTGCGATTTTCTGTCCCGCTCACCCGCAGATTTAGTTCGGGGCTTGACCCCAGCAGCGTCGTATTCGGCGTGTTTATGTAAAACATATAAGGCGACGGATTCAATTCCCGCAGCCGCTTATACACGTCCAGTGGCTCATCAGCGCACGGCTCAACCTTCGTCCTGCTCAGGACAACCTGAAAAATGTCCCCATCCAAAATGTGTTTTTTGGCTGACCGCACCATATCCTCGTATTTCTTCTGGTTTGTATCGGTCGATGGCTTCGGCAGGGGGGCTTCGTGTTTTTTTGCCTTGGGCGTCTCGAACCGGGCGATATTTTCATAATAGTCGAAACACTCCTGCGCCTCGTTTATTACCTCTGCCCTGTTGCCGTTGGTGATTATCACGTTAACAACCACATAGCCCTCATTTCGCTCGTGGTCCACCAGGAAGATATTGTCCGCGAAGTACAGTTCATAATCGGGATTGCCGAGCAGGTCGGTTTCGTTGGCTGGCAGTTTTTCAAACTGGTCGATAAAGTCATAGCTTAACGCGCCGAGCAATCCGCAGGTGACGCGGAACGGCTTGCTTGCCAGCCGAAATGAGAAAGCTACCGCACGCAGGACGTCCATCTGGTTTGTGCTTGTCAGGCGGGTCTGCTCATCCACTAATCCAGCGGGTTTTCTGATTGTGCCTTTAATCCGTTCGGCGTTGAAGTCCGCGGTTTCGCAAAAGCCGAATCTTTTGGGGTCGAAGGTCAGGTATTTAATCATCCTCCTGCCGGTTTTGGTCAGCGCCCTTATTTCAAATTCCCTTCCTTTGCCCGTCAGGTATAACGCCGGCTTGGCCGTCCCGAAACTGAGCGCGGAACTTCCCGCCAGATACTCCCGCGACTCCAATAGACAGCAGTTCTTCGTCCGTCCGTAGTCGCTTATCTTGGCGAAAAAGTCCATCGGGTCAGCCATCTCGATTCGTTTGACAATCGGGATTATCTCGCCTGGCTTCGCGTTCTCTATTATCTGCTTGTAATCTTCCATAAGAGCGTGTCCTTAAAGCGTCATTTTTATCTGCATACGTTCCAATTACAATAAAAAAAGCGGCCTGTTGTCTTTATTCCAACAGGCCGCGTAAATTACTTTGATTTTATTGTTTTTTCTTAGTGCAGATTTCCCGCCTGCCCGCCGGATTTATCCAACAGGCCGCCACCAACCAAACAAATTGCCACGGTTATTCTGCATTATCATATCATTCTACCACATTCCGGCTTTTTTGTCAATAACCAATCCTGAAAAATTTACAAAATAAGTGTTTTATCGCTATGGTCTCATAATTTAGCGTCGCAAAATCAGTTTAATCGAGGATTATAAAACACCTTTTTTGAGGATTATGCTGGCGTATAAGGCCTTCTCACTGCTGGCGACAACTGCGTATGCCTTTTTTGCCTTTTCGTAAAACGCGAATCTTTCGACAAACTCAAAATCGGGAAATTTCTCGCCGCCCGCCTTGATTATTTTGCGGTATTCTTCCCAGATGGTCGGCTTTGTTTTGTCCCCCGGCACAACCGCCATCAGCGCAATGGGGTGTTCAACGTACTGGTCGAGCGGGAAAAACTTCAGGACCGCTTCCAAAATCTCAGGGACATTATGACCATCGCACCTGATAAGTCTCTGCGCGATACTGGCGGCGGGGAAATTGCCGTCCGCCAGGACTATCTCGTCGCCGTGTCCCATCTCCATAAGAATCTTCATCAAGTCCGGAGATATTATCGCTGGGATATTTTTAAGCATATTCGTTCCAACCTTTCCGGTTTGTTACATCTCCATTAAATCCCGGCTTTTCTCGTCCGGGCCTGCGCCAACTGGTCCACCGCGACCGCGACGACTATAATCATACCGATAACAATCAATTGGGCGTTGGTCGATATTCCGAGCAGGGTGCAGCCATTTCGCAGGAAGCTTATCAATAATGTCCCTATGATTGTCCCGGTAATCGTTCCCTGTCCGCCCGACAAACTCGCCCCGCCAATCACAACCGCGGCGATTACGTCGAGTTCCACCCCCAGTCCGGCCGTCGGCTGTGCCGATACCGTTCTGCTCACCTGTATCATCGCTGCTATTCCAACCAGCAGGCCGACTATCGTGTATATCCACGTCAGGTTCTTTTCTACTCTAACGCCCGCGTGAAACGCTGCCTCGCGGTTCGACCCTATCGCGTATGTATATCGGCCTAACGGCGTGTATTTGAGAATGAACATCGCGACAAGTATGACTGCCGCGAAAATCAGCACCGAAACGGGCGCACCCATTATCACACCCTCGCCGAGATACTTGTAATCGGGCACATTTATCGGCTGGCCGTCCTTCATCACAAGGGCGACTCCCCTGAAAAAGCTCATTGTCCCCAGTGTTACTATAAAGGGCTGAAGCCGAAACTTAGTTATCAGTAACCCGTTGGCCAATCCGCTAAGTAACCCGGCGGCGACGCCCGCGATTGTCCCCGCGACACCGCCTGTTGTCCCCATTACCCACGCGCCAATCATACCGCATACCGCCAGCATCGAACCAACGGAGAGGTCGATGCCGCCGGATATAATCACAAAGGTCATCCCGATAGCGACTATCCCGTAAACGCTCGAACGCCTCAATACGTTGAGGAAGTTATCAAACGTTAAAAAAGTATCGGGCCTCAACGCCGCGAGGATACATACAATCAGCATCAAACTTCCGAACGGCAGCAACTGTCTTATAAATTTTCCCATTTAACTTCCTTCTACCCCGTTGGAAAGCATGTTCTCCTGATGGTTTTTAGTCGTTCCGGTCGCAGATTTTCCAACGGGGTCCACGGCGGCAAGATGCATAACTGCTTCCTGTGTGGTTTCGCTTTTTTTCAAATTGCCCACAAGCCGACCCCGCCTCATCACCAGAATCCGGTCCGCTATCCCGAAAAGCTCAGGTAACTCCGATGATATGAATAATATCGCTTTGCCCTGTTCAGCGAGCTGATTCAAAAGCGAGTAAACTTCTTTTTTCGCTCCGACGTCAATTCCGCGTGTCGGCTCATCAAAAATCATAAATTTCGATTTTGCCAAAAGCCATCTCGCAATCAAAACCTTTTGCTGGTTGCCGCCTGATAGGGACTCCGCAGGCGACTGTGGTCCGAGCCATTTAATGCTAATATGACTTGCTGTTTCATCAGCGATTTTGTTTTCCTTATTCGGGTTGATAATCTTGTCCATCCCGATTCCTTTGAGGTTCGGCAGTGTGATATTCCAACTGCACGGCAGTTGCAGGCAAAGCCCTGTCCGTTTACGGTCTTCCGTAAGCAGGGCGATACCATTACTTATCGCGTCGGCGGGGCGATTGATTGTTATTTCGTTGCCGTCGATAATAATTTTGCCGGTGATTTTGGGAACGACCCCGAATATGGTTTCGGCAACTTCTGTCCTGCCCGCCCCGACAAGTCCCGCCATTGCGACAATCTCGCCCGCCCGAATATCGAAAGAAACATCCGTTACGCGTTGTGCCGAGGAAAGGTTTTCCACTTTTACGCAGACCTCGCCGCATTTTACATTTCGTCCCGGGAATAATTCCGTCAGCTCTCTGCCGACCATATATCGCACTATCTGCGGAATATCCATTTTCTTCGCCGAGTCACTTTGCACGACACGGCCGTCGCGCAGCACGGTGATATCGTCCGCCAGCCCTGTGATTTCCTCCAGCCGATGCGAAATATAAATGATTGATATGCCCTGTTCTCGCAATTCCCTCACCACCTGGAATAGTCGTTGTGTGCCTTTCTCCGATAGTGACGATGTTGGCTCATCCATAACGATTATCGACGCGTTGCGCATCAGCGCCTTGAGGACCTCGACAATCTGGCAATCGCCCGTCGATAAGTCCTTCACAATGCTTGTCGGGTCGATATCGAAGTTCAATCTTCGGGCCAGTTCCGCGGTCCTGTTTATCATTGCTTTTCGGTCAACGGTAAAAGGTATCTTTCCCGCCGGCTCGTGGCCGAGAAACACGTTCTCCGCGACTGTCAAATGCTCCGCGAGGTCAAGCTCCTGATATATCATTGATATGCCCGCCTCAATTGCCTCCTGGGGTCCCTCAAATTCGCACAGTTTGCCAGCGATTTCAATTGTCCCGCTGTCGGGCTTATAGACGCCGGCGAGAATTTTCATCAGCGTCGATTTGCCAGCGCCGTTTTCTCCGACAAGCGCGTGTACCCTCCCCCTGGCAACCGTCAGGTCAACCTCGCTAAGCGCCCGCACCGGCCCAAACCGCTTCGATATCCCCCTCATCACAATAGCAGGGGGGGCTTTACCTTCGATAGTTTGACTTGCTACTTCAATAATGCCTGAATCTCCGGCGTGTCGATATTTTCTTTGGTTATTAGTTTCACACCCGTATCAATCCGCTTCGGCACCTCTTTGCCGTTTATTTTGTCGATTATGCATTTTACGCCTTCGTAACCCATCTTATAAGGATTCTGCACGACAAGCGAATCGATATTGCCTTTTCTTAACTCCTCAATACACAGCGCTCCGGCGTCAAAGCCCACCATTTTAATTTTTCCCGCCCGGCCTGCGCTTTGCAGCGCGCGAATAGCGCCGGTCGCAGTCGATTCATTGCACGCGAAAAGCCCGTCCAGCGATGTGTTCTTGGTCAGCAAATCCTCCGTTGCCTGAAGAGCGGTTTCGACGGTATCGAGACCGTACTTGGTATCGACTATCATAATGTCGGGAAAATCTTTTTTGATGGTGTCCATAAAGCCGTTTTCCCTCTCGACCGTCGAGGCCGAGCCGGGTGCGTATTTTATGACAATCACTTTTCCTTTGCCGGCGAGAATCTCGCCCATACGTTTGGCGGCGAGTACCCCACCCTGGTAGTTGTCCGTCGCGACGAACGAGAGATATTTGTCCGTCTGGATGGCCGAGTCGATAATCACGCAGGGTATCCCGCTTGCCGCCACTTTTTCCACAATTGGCACAAGCGCCTTGTCGTCATTCGGGGCGAGCACTATTCCTGAGACCTTCCGTGTGAGGAAATCCTCAACAATCTGAATTTCCTTTTCCCTGTCGCCCTCCCGGTCGGGCCCGTTCCAGAATATCTCCGCTCCCGATTCTTCCGCCGCCTTCAACGCCCCGCGATGTATCGATTGCCAGAAGACGTGCGTTGTTCCCTTGGGGATTACCGCTACCTGCAATTTGCCTTTCCCCTTGCCCTTGTTGGAAATCCCGATTCCGATAAGCACTGCCGCCACTATCACAAGTATGACAACCGGCAAAATTCTCTTCATATTCCGTTCTCCTTATAACCTGCCTGCCTATTTTTCACCTAATTACCCGCTTGTAAAGCATTTTTCTGTGTATTACACCCTCCGAAAGCAGACGACAGATTCTCTATACCTTGATTTGCTCAATACCGATGAGTATGTTAAACTCGCCGCGAAAAGGAAAGAACATTATGGGCGCTAATGCGGCGGCTTGGCCGCTGCGTTGATGAGGCCGATTTACCTTATGATTACAAAAAACAAACAAGAGGAACTGATTGTTAAATCGCTTAAGCTACTCAAAAAGGCGCACATCGTCATCACACCCAAAGAAGCAAAGAATGTGGAGACCGCGGATTTCGGCCTTGGTCACCCCGAAAGCACCGGCCTGCAGTTGATTGTTTACCTCAATACCGAACGTTGCTGCACAAAAGAATTGATATTGCTCCCTAAGCAGACCTGCCCTCAGCATAAACATCCGCCAGTTGCTGGAGAACCCGGCAAAGAAGAAACCTTCCGCTGCCGATGGGGCAGGGTGTATCTCTATGTCGAAGGCAGGCCCACAGCCAAACTCAAATGCAAACCGCCAAAAGACAGCGTTGAACATTATACCGTCTGGCGACAAATTGTTCTAAGCCCCGGCCAACAGCACACTCTTGCCCCCAATACATGGCACTGGTTCCAGGCAGGCACAAACGGCGCCATTGTCTCTGAGTTCTCCACCAAATCCCGCGACGAATCTGATGTCTTCTCAGACCCCCGCATCCGGCGTCAAACTGTTGTTGCCAAATGATGGTATTTTGCCCATCCGGGCCGCAGCCAAATCCGATATTTTTATAAATTCTCGCTGCACTTGTCTTGACGAAGACCGGCGATACTGTTAATATGATATGCCAGTAGTTTGGAAAAAAAACTACCTGTGGTGAGCACAGCTTGCCCTGAGTAGTACCGAAAGGTCGAACTACTGGCGATGCCAAAACAAAAAATCATAGTTTGTATTCCAGCCCGTTACGGCTCGACAAGATTCCCAGCTAAAGTTCTCGCCAAAGATACAGGCAAATTCCTTATCCAGCACGTTTACGAACAGGCCAAACTCGCCCAATTACCAGACAGGGTAATTATCGCCGCGGACGACAAGCGAATCGCTGATGCCGCCAAATCCTTCGGCGCGGAATGTATTATGACTAACCCCCATTGCCCAAGCGGCACAGACCGTATCGCCGAAGCAGTAGGGGGGCTGGATTTCGATATAGTAGTCAACTTACAAGGTGACGAACCCGAAATAGATCCGGCTAATATTGATACCGTTGCCCGGCTTCTTATTGATAACTCCAAATGCCAAATGGCGACCTTGGTAGCCGACTTTGATACCAAAGAGCAAATCGCCGACCCAAACATTGTGAAAGTTGTTACGACGAACAATGAACAACGAACAATGAACAGAGCCATCTATTTCTCCCGTTCCGTCATCCCATACGACCGTCAGCAGGGCGGGACAGGTGAAATAAAGAATTATCTTCGTCATATCGGCATATATGCTTATCGCAGGGATTTTTTGCTGAAAATAACAAAGCTGCTGCAGACGCCTTTGGAAAAACTCGAAAAACTCGAACAATTGCGTGCCATCGAAAATGGCTTTGATATACTTGTCGCCAAAGTAAAGCACACCTGCGCCGGCATCGACACCCTTGTTCAATACGAGGAATTTGTAAAACGTTATAAAGGCCACACTTGCCCGCAGTAAGTTTGGCGGAGATGATAAGGAAAAAAATAAAAAATAGAGAATCCCATGAAACGAATCCTGTTTTTAATATTGTGTATTTCTTCGATATTTGCCGGCTTCGCCGGTGCGGACGTAGCAGACAAAAACGTTCAACTGTTTCAAGCCGCAAAAGACGGTGACCTGCAGGCCGTTCAAACGGCTCTTGCCAATGGTGCAGACGTAAATGTGAAAAAAATAACCGATGGTGTGACTGCTTTGATGATGGCCTCGCAGAACGGCCATACCGAGGTCGTCAAGCTTCTCCTCGAAAAAGGCGCCGATATAACTGCGAAGAGAACAAAGGACGGTACAACCGCATTGCTGGCAGCGTCGTGGAAGGGGCATACCGATATCGTCAAGCTTCTACTGGATAAAGGCGCTGATGCAAATGATAAAAGAACAACCGACGGCGTAACCGCTTTGTGGATAGCGTCGCAGGAAGGCCATATAGAGGTCGTAAAACTTCTATTGGAAAAAGGCGCTGATGTGAATATGAAAAAAAGCGACGATGGCACAACTGCCTTGTGGATTGCATCGCATAACGGCCACATAGAAGTCGTCAAACTTATCCTGCAAAAGGGCGCTGATGTAAATGTAAAAAGCAACAACGGATTAACTGCTCTTTGGGCTGCTTCCTGGCATGGCTGGACAGATATTGTCAAACTTCTGATGGGAAAAGGCGCTGATATCGATGTGAAGAGAACTAACGACGGCGCAACCCCTTTGTGGATAGCGTCACTGGAGGGCCATCAGGAAGTGGTCAGATTCCTCATCGATAAAAGCGCTGATGTCAATGTGAAGACAACCTCCGATGGTCGCACCGCCCTGTTTATGGCAGCAGGAGGGGGGCATCTGGAAATCGTTAAGCTCCTGCTGGGAAAGGGGGCCGATGTAAATGCAAAGAGCGGCTTCGGCGAAACTGCTCTTTGGATGGCATCGCGACAGGGCAAGATAGAGGTGGTTAAATTTCTGCTGGAAAAAGGCGCCGAGGTAAATATGAAGGCATCCGACGGCACAACCGCTTTGTGGCAGGCGTCGCTGGAGGGCTATCCGGAGGCGGTCAAGCTCCTCCTCAAAAAAGGCGCTGATGTAAATGTCAAGAAAACCGACAATGGTTTTACTCCGCTGTTTATCGCCTCAGCAGAAGGTTATACCGAAGTCGTCAAGCTGCTTCTGGCGGCCAAGGCCGATGTCAATGTCAAGGTGAGCAATAATGGGAAAGATTATACGCCTTTGAGCATAGCAAAAGAGAATGGCCGTAATGAAATTGTGTCGCTTCTTGAAAAAGCCGGCGCAAAAAAATAACAAGGACAAGCAGAATCTTAAGAAATTATAACTAATCTCTGTGGCAAAAAGGTGAACTATGAAGGATAGCGAATTACTGACATCTGTAAGCAAGACATCGACCGACAGCGAATTTTTCTCGCCTATGCCGCCCGGCTACAAGCCCGGCAAAACGAAATACCTATTCGTAATGGGAACCGTGATGAGCGGCCTCGGCAAAGGCATATTCTCGTCCTGTCTCGCGAAGCTTATGCAGGACAAGGGCCTCAAGGTCGCCCCCATCAAGCTCGAAGGTTATCTCAACATCGACTCAGGCACTCTAAACCCATTCCGCCACGGCGAGGTCTTCGTCCTCGACGATGGTATGGAATGCGATATGGACTTGGGCACATACGAGCGTATGCTCGACCAGGATTTGAGCAGGGCGAACTTCTGCACCTCCGGCCAAATCTTTAACGACGTCCTCAACAAGGAACGCCGTGGCGATTACCTCGGCAGAGACGTCCAGATGATCCCGCATGTTACGGGCGAAGTAAAATTACGGCTGCGAAATCTCGCGATGAAATCGAACGCCGACATCGTCTTCGTCGAAATCGGCGGCACGGTCGGCGACCTCGAAAACGCCTACTTCATCGAGGCGATGCGCGAACTGGCCTACGAAGAAGGCCCCAACAGCGCCTGCTTTGTCGCGCTGACGTATATTCTTGAACCGCAAACACTCGGCGAACAAAAATCAAAGGCCGCGCAACTGGGAATCAAGCAGTTGATGCAATTGGGTGTTCAGCCCGACATTATCGCCTGCCGGGCGACGAGTCCCGTTACAGAAACCGTCCGCCAGAAAATCAGCGTCTATAGCAATGTCCCCTTTGAACGAGTCATCTCGCTGCACGACTCCGCAAGCATTTATACAATCCCCGCGATGCTCCGTGACAAGGGCCTCGACTTCGAGGTCGCGCGTCTCCTGAAAATAGAAGACCGCCTCAACCTCCGCCACGAACGCAAATCCTGGGCGCAGTGGTGCGACTTCACCGACAAAATTGACGCCGCACAGAAACCCGTAACAATCGCCATCACCGGCAAATACACTTCCGTCCGCGACAGCTATGCCTCAATCATCAACTCCCTCGAACACGCGGGCATCGCGCTGGGCGCAAAGGTAAATATAAAATGGATTGAAACGACAAACCTCACCGATGCCAATGTATCAACCCACCTCGCCGACGTCGATGGCGTAATCGTCCCCGGCGGTTTCGGCACGCGCGGCGCGGAAGGCAAAATCTGCTGCGTCAAACACTCCCGCGAAAACAACCTCCCATATCTCGGTATATGCTTCGGCTTCCAGATGGCCGTAATCGAATTCGCCCGAAACGTCTGCGGATTAGCCGGCGCCAACAGCACCGAGATTGAGCCGGATTGCAAAGAACCCGTTATCGATTATCTTCCGGAACAATTGAAAATCGAGGGTCTCGGCGGAAATATGCGCCTCGGCGGCTTCGATATCGAGCTTAAACCCGAGACGCTTGCCTGGCAGCTCTTCGCAAAGGCCCGTTCCGTCAGGATGCGATTCAGGCACCGCTACGAAGTTGCCCCTCGTTATATTGACTCGCTCGAAAAAGCGGGCCTTGTTTTTTCAGGCAAAGCGCCGGGACAACCCATTATGCAAATTCTCGAAATACCCTCGCATCCTTACTTCGTAGGCACTCAGGCCCATCCCTGCCTGACTTCCCGCCCATTGCGTCCCCAGCCGATGTTCGTAGGCCTCGTCGCCGCGGCGATGCAGAAACGCTATCCTAAAAACGATTCCCCGGATTGTGTCACCGCCGTGCGAAACCTCTGTTCGTAAATCGTTTTAGTTGTAGGTAGTAAGGCGGGGTTTACCCTGCCGATTTCTCTTATTCAAACAATACTTTCAGCCTTTTTCTTTCTGCCGCGGATATCGATTTTGCGTCTGTCCACACCGCCAAATCCAAACTTCGCCTGCAGTCGCACTCTTCGCAAACCAGCTCGTTTTTATTCACCAGGATTGTCTCTATCAGTTTCAGGCAGTGACCGCTTGCCCGATTCAGGTTCCCGATTATTTCCCGCAGCAGCTCCTGCTTGTCCCTTCTCTTCTTTTGCGGCTTCCAGCAGTCGTAATCGCTCACCAGCGCGACCAGCGAATAGCACATCTGGGCCTCTCTGGCTAATTTCGCCTCAGGCATCGCCGTCATCCCTATCAAATCCCCGCCTATTATCCTGTGCATCAGCGACTCCGCCCTCGTCGAAAACATCGGCCCCTCCATCCCGACGTATGTCCCTTTGCGATGTGTCCGGACGGCTAATTTTCTCGCCGCTTCCGCGATAATGTCTCCGAGTCGATTACATGTCGGCTGCGCCATCTCAGTATGTACGGCCCCGTATCCATCGAAGAAAGTGCTCTGCCGTCTGAAGGTTCGGTCGATAAACTGGTCAACAATCACAAGCTCGCCGGGGCGGATTGAGCCGCGAAGCGAACCCACCGCGCACGTCGCTATTACCGCGTGAGCGCCAAGCTTCTTGAGGGCGAAGATGTTCGCGGCGTATGGGACCTCATTGGGCGATAATTTGTGACCCCGGCCGTGGCGATTGATAAACGCCACCCGTCTTTTGCCTATCTTGCCAATCATAATCCTGTCGCTGGGTTTTCCGAATGGCGTCGCCACGTCGCAAAACTTCGCGTTCTCTATTTTATCGGCCAGCACATCACCCAGCCCCGACCCACCTATTAACCCCGTCAGTCCTTGTTCCATCTTCGTCTCCAGGTTACCCTAAATTGCCAACATATCTGCTTATATCGTCGCTTAGAACGTATTTTCTCTAATAGCTTTTATGTTCCGTTATTAGTGGTATAATGCTGAACTACACCCGTTTAGTATGCGCAAAAAATGATGGTTACCGAACAGATTAAACAAAAGGCTTTTGCCCTCGGCTTCGACCTTGTCGGTATCACCGACGCCTCGCCCGTGCACGGTGAGCAGGTCAATCGCCTTCTCGCCTGGCTCAATGCCGGCCATGCGGGCCAGATGACATGGATGCACAGAAACCTCGGCAAACGCACCAACCCCGCCGAATTACTCCCCGGTGCTAAATCCGTAATTGTCGTTGGTCTGGGCTATAAACCGCCACCCTCCGCGCCGGAAATGTCGCGTGACGGGAAGGGCCGCGTCGCCGCCTTCGCGCAATATGATGACTACCACCCATTCCTGAAAAAAATGCTGCGGCAGCTCATTGATTTTATCATTTCCGTTACCTGCCCCTGCCTCCAGTTCAAGATATGCGTTGACTCATCGCCTCTGCTCGAACGTGCGCTGGCCTTCAGAGCGGGGCTTGGCATCATCGGCAAAAATCGTATGCTCGTCAATCCACGCCTCGGCCCTCAAATCCTGCTTGGCGAAATCGTAACAAACCTTGAACTTGACCCTGATAAGCCGATGACTGAATCCTGCCCCGGCTGCGATAGCTGCATCGTCGCCTGTCCCACCGGGGCATTAAAGCCCGATGGCTCTTTCGACGCCACTAAATGTATCAGCTATCTGACTATCGAGGCCAACACCGATATTCCCGCCGACCTCGCCCCAAAAATCGGAAATCACCTCTTCGGCTGCGGCGAATGTCTGCTTGCCTGCCCATATCAGCAAAATGCGCCTTCCTGTGCCAACAAGGAGTTTGTTTTTCATCCCGACCGTGCCAACCTTGATTTGAATGAGGTTCTCAACCTTACCGAAGATGAATTCCACGCCCGCTTCGCCCATTCCCCGATTCTCCGCCCCGGCTTATCTCACCTTAAAAAAGTCGCAAGTATCTGCCTGCAAAACAGGTTAGCCCGCAGGCCCGCCTGCGGGTCATCCAAATAATATTTAGCCCCGTCATTTATGCCGGGGTTACTTTATTGCCGGGTTTGCCTTCTGGCAGCCAAAACACGATTCTTGACGAAAAATCGGGACTTGTTTTGGGGGTATGGGGGTGGTAGTATCAGGGGAAATAGGAACATCAAAGAGGGAAAACAAGATGGCGGCGACAAAGGTTCTATAAGAAAAGGTGTCCATGTTTGAACAGGCGTTCAAAAATATCGACGACGTTCTCTGGAAAGAGGCGGGATGCACTACCGAACTGGATTACACGGAGCAGACGTCGTGGCTGCTGTTCCTGAAATATCTCGACGGACTGGAACAGGACAAGGCCGATGAGGCCGCACTGGAAGGGAAAAAATATACATATATTCTCGATAAACCCTACCGCTGGGAAACATGGGCCGCGCCCAAGGATAAGGACGGCAAGCTCGACCACAACAAGGCCTTAGTCGGAGACGACCTGCGCGACTTCGTCAATCAGAAGCTTTTCCCTTACCTGCATGGCTTCAAGCAGAAGGCCAGCGGGCCGAACACCATCGAATATAAGATTGGCGAAATCTTCGGCGAAATTAAAAATAAAATTCAAAGCGGATACAACCTGCGCGAAATAATTGACCACATCGACGAACTGCGCTTCCGCTCACAGAACGAAAAACACGAACTTTCGCACCTCTACGAGGCCAAGATAAAGAACATGGGCAACGCCGGGCGCAACGGCGGCGAGTATTACACACCGCGCCCGCTCATCCGCGCCATCGTGCAGGTCGTCAAACCCAAAATAGGCCAGCGCATCTACGATGGCGCGGTCGGCTCAGCGGGCTTCTTGTGCGAGTCGTTCGATTACCTGAAATCCAGTGGCAAGCTCACCACCAAAGACCTAACCACGCTCCAGACCCGCACCTTCTACGGCAAGGAAAAGAAATCACTGGCTTACGTCATCGCGATTATGAACATGATTCTGCACGGCATCGACGCGCCTAATATCATCCATACCAACACGCTCACCGAAAACCTCGCCGATATTCAGGAAAAAGACCGTTTTGAAGTGGTGCTTGCCAATCCGCCCTTTGGCGGCAAGGAGCGCAAGGAAGTCCAGCAGAACTTCCCCATCCGCACCGGCGAGACGGCTTTCCTGTTCCTCCAGCACTTCATCAAGATGCTCAAGGCTGGCGGACGCGGCGGTGTGGTCATCAAGAACACCTTCCTCTCCAGCACCGACAATGCCTCGACGAGTTTACGGAAGCTTCTGCTGGAAAGCTGCAACCTCTACACTGTGCTCGATTGCCCCGGCGGAACGTTTCAGGGCGCGGGTGTCAAGACCGTGGTGCTGTTTTTCGAGAAAGGCGCACCCACTCGCAAAATCTGGTATTACCAGCTTGACCCTGGCCGAAACCTCGGCAAGACCAACCCGCTCAACGATGATGACCTCGCCGAGTTCGTGAAGCTACAAAAGACCTTCGCCGACTCACCCAAAAGTTGGAGCGTGGACGTGAAAAATATCGACCAGGAAACCTTCGACCTCTCTGTAAAGAATCCCAATGGCGGCGAAGAAATTAAACACCATAGTCCGCGGGAAATCATGGACGAAATCATCGCACTGGATGCCGAGAGCGCGGAGGTGCTGGGGAACATTCGGGAGTTGCTATGAAAGCTGGGTGGCAGACTAAAACCCTTGGCGATGTATGTCACGTCTATCAGCCGGAAACTATCAGCCAGAATCAGATGGTTGCGGGCGAATTTCCCGTGTATGGAGCAAATGGGCGAATTGGCTGGCACAATCAATTTAATCACGAAGATCCACAGCTAATTCTCGGCTGTCGCGGGTCATGTGGAACTGTGCATATCACTGAACCCCGTGCATGGATCAACGGCAACGCGATGGTTGTTCAGCCCAAGAATGGTGTGATCGAACTGCCTTTCCTCGCATATGCTTTGAAAGGCGGAATTGAATTAGCAGACGCAATCACCGGAACGGCACAACCGCAAATCACGCGGACATCTTTGATGCCTCTAGCCATCTCGTTTCCAATGAGTATACCCGAACAGCGGCGGATAGTCGGCATCCTCGACGAAGTGTTTGAGGGTATCGCTTTCGCCAAAACCAACACCGAAAAGAATCTCCAAAACACCCACGTCCTCTTTGAAAGCCACCTCCACTCGGTATTCACCCAGCGCGGCAAGGGATGGGTGGAGAAGCCGCTGTCAGAATTGTGCGACATCAAGCACGGTTTCGCCTTCAAGAGCGAGTTCTTCGCGTCCGAAGGCGATTACGTCCTCTTGACGCCCGGCAACTTCTACGAGTCTGGCGGTTATCGCTACCGTGGCGAGAAACAGAAATATTACATCGGCGAAATTCCACGTGATTATGTTCTGAGCAAAGGTGATTTATTGGTAGCAATGACCGAACAAGCAGCGGGTTTGCTTGGTAGCCCCATCCTCGTTCCAGAATCGGACAGGTTTCTCCATAATCAACGGCTTGGCCTCGTCACGAAGAAACCCGGCGTCCCGTGGACCAACGAGTTTTTCTTCCACGTTTTCAACACACAACCAGTGCGGAAGGAGATTCACGACAGCGCTTCGGGTGTAAAAGTGCGGCATACATCGCCAACGAAAATTGGCGAGGTAATCGTTTCATTCCCCACATCACTTACCGAACAGCATGCCATTGTTTCTAAACTCAAAGACCTACGCGAAGAAACTCAGCGTCTCGAATCCATCTATCAGCAAAAACTGTCCGCGCTGGAGTCGTTGAAGAAGTCACTATTACATCAGGCATTCACCGGCCAACTTGCGGGAGCCAGCGTATGAACGAAGCTGAAACAAGAGCAGAACATATTGACCCCGCGCTGAAGGCGGCGGGCTGGGGCGTCGTCGAGGGCAGCAAAATCCGGCGCGAATATCCCATAACGCCAGGCCGGATCGAGGGCGCTGGCCGTCGAGGCAAGCCGCTCATTGTCGATTACGTGCTGGAATATCGCAATACCAAGCTGGCCGTTGTCGAGGCCAAGGCGTGGGATGAAGAGTTGACCGAAGGCGTTGGTCAGGCGAAGAACTATGCCGGGAAGCTCGCCGTTCGTTACACCTATGCCACCAACGGGCAGGGTATTTACGGCATCGACATGAAGACCGGCCATGAAGGCGAAGTAACTGCCTACCCTACGCCGGACGAACTATGGGCGATGACATTTTCCGAGCAGAACGCCTGGCGTGACCGTTTCGCCGCCATACCTTTTGAAGACAAGGGCGGCTCGCACCCGAGTCGCTATTATCAGGATATCGCCATTGAACGAGTGATGGAAGCAATTGCGGAAAACAAGAATCGTATATTGCTCACACTCGCTACCGGCACGGGCAAGACATTCATCGCGTTTCAAATCGCGTGGAAACTTTTCCACAGCCGGTGGAACTTGAGTCGCGAACCATCGCGCCGACCACGCATCCTCTTCCTCGCAGACCGCAATATCCTCGCCAACCAGGCTTATAACCAATTCTCTGTCTTCCCCGAAGACGCAATGGTGCGGATTTCGCCGGATGAGATTCGGCGAAGGGAACGAGTGCCTACCAATGGAAGTATCTTCTTCACGATTTTCCAGACATTTATGTGCGGGCCAAACGACACACCGTATTTCGGCGAGTATCCGCCGGACTTTTTCGACTTCATCGTCATTGACGAATGTCATCGCGGCGGCGCCAACGATGAAAGCAACTGGCGCGGCATCATGGATTATTTCGCCCCGGCGGTGCAGCTCGGCCTCACAGCAACGCCAAAGCGCAAGGACAACGTGGACACCTATAAGTATTTCGGCGAGCCGGTTTATATCTATTCCCTAAAGGAAGGTATCAACGACGGATTCCTGACGCCGTTCAAGGTAAAGCAGATTTCCACAACGCTCGACGAGTATGTCTATACGCCCGACGATACGCTGATTGAAGGCGAGATTGAGATGGGCAAGAGGTATGAGGAAGAGGACTTCAACAAAATTATCGAGATTAAGGAACGTGAGAAGAAGCGAGTCGCCATTTTCATGGAGCAAATCAACCAGACCGAAAAGACGCTGGTTTTCTGCGCCACGCAGAACCACGCGCTGGCTGTGCGTGACCTCATCAACCAGATGAAAACGAGCACCGACCCGAACTACTGCCAGCGGGTCACGGCCAACGACGGCGCTCTCGGCGAGCAGCATCTGCGCGATTTTCAGGACAACGAGAAGAGCATCCCGACGATTTTGACCACATCGCAGAAGCTCGCCACCGGCGTGGACGCCCGAAACATCCGCAATATTGTGCTGATGCGGCCGATAAATTCGATGATTGAGTTCAAACAAATCATCGGGCGAGGCACACGGCTTTACGATGGCAAGGACTACTTCACGATATACGACTTCGTGAAGGCGCACCACCATTTCAACGATCCGGAGTGGGACGGCGAACCGATGGAACCGGAAACCTGTCCGAAATGCGGTTGCTACCCCTGCGAATGCGAAAAGACGCCCCCGAAACCGTGTCCAGTATGCGGCAAAATACCGTGCGAATGCCCTAAAGAGCGTTGCCCGGTCTGCGGAATGTTGCGTTGTATCTGCAATAAGAAAAAGAAAATAAAAGTAAAACTTGCCGACGGCAAGGAACGCACTATCCAGCATATGATGGCGACGACCTTCTGGCATCCCGACGGGACACCGATGTCCGCGCAGCAATTTATGGAACTGCTCTTTGGCAAACTGCCGGAGTTTTTCAAAAACGAAGAGGAACTCCGCGCCTTGTGGAGCACGCCGGATACGCGGAAGAAACTCTTGCAGGGTCTCGCTGAGAAGGGCTTTGGCGGTGAGCAACTGGCCGAAATGCAGAAAATCATCGATGCAGAGAAGAGCGACATTTTCGACGTGCTGGCGCATGTGGCCTACGCCCTCCCGCCGGTAACACGCGAAGAACGCGCTGCAAATGCCAAGGTCAACATCATCAAGTATTTCAATATCAAGCAGCAGGTCTTTCTCGACTTTGTTCTGTTGCATTATGTCAGCGTCGGCGTAGAGGAGCTTGCCCAGGAGAAGCTCAATCCTTTATTGCGGCTCAAGTATCATGACTCCATCGCCGATGCCGTGGCTGATTTGGGAAGGCCGGATGAGATTGGCAAGGTGTTCGCAGGATTCCAGAAATACCTGTATCAGCGACAGGCCGTCGCATAACACGGCGGTGTCTAAACCTTTTGCCTGCCCTGCACGCTTTCCACTTCTTCCGGAAAGTTCAATCTCGCAAACTCCCCATGATATTTCCGTGCAGCAGCATCATATGCCTTAGCTGCCTCAATTTCAGAATCGAAGTAGCCGAGCTGGATTCTTTTCCCCGCCACATTAATGTAAGCATTCCACACCCCTTGTGGTTTGTAAAAACTGACCCCTCTGAACTGTGACGAGGTATTTTTTCTTTTTCGCTTGTTACAGGAATTCTGCGATTGTGTTGCCAATCGCAGATTTGCCCTTCTATTATCGAGCGACTCGCCGTTTATATGGTCAACCACAAGGCCCTTAGGGGCGTTCATAATTGCTCTGTGTAAACTCAGCGTTTTAGTTTTGCCGGGGGCTATTTTTAGGAAACGGGTGGCGTAGAATTTCTTTCCGTTTCCGCTGATGGTCCATTTCAAATTGCCGAAGCGGTAATAATCCTGCTGGTCGAGAATTGTCCATTCGTCCTCGCCGAGGTAAATCCTGCGGTAGGTGTAGCCGTAACGGAGAAGGCGATAGGCCAGAAGGGGGCAGGTGAAAATAAAGTCAAGCCAAACGGGTATCCCAATTGTTAAGTTAATCTTCATAATACTCTCCTCGGAGCGCAGCGCAGATCCCCGAGAACCCGCCCCATTGGTTCCGCAGCAGGGGACCCACAAAGAAATCCCAAATTTCAAGTTTCAAACAAACACCAAATCGAAAATAATAAATTTCCTGGACTTGCCTGCCCTCGAATGTCTTAGTCGGGGGCCTTATCTTGGCGTGAAACTTGGGACTGCTGTCCCTGATGCCCGCCTGCGGCGGGTAAACCTTGCCCTGCGGGGCTACTACTTGTCGGAGCGAAGCGGAGATCCCCGCATGCCTTTGGCGGGGACCCAACTTCCTTGTGCTTCTGCGCTACTACGCCAAGCTCCTGACTTGGCAGGTTGCAATTTTACTAAACAATGCCCGCAAGTCAAGGAAAATCTAACATTTTTGAAAAAATTTGTGTATTTTGTTATAAGCTATTTAGGAAGGCGGGAATTTTGCGGATAAAAGAGTTTTAAGTTGCCCGCAAAATGTTATAATACCGCCCTTTATCCTTGATTGTCTAAATAAACAGATAGAGATACTATGGCAACCGATTTCGCAAAACTGAGTGATGGCGAACTGCTCGACCGCTCCGCAGCAGGCGAGGAGGGTGCGTTTCAGGAAATCGTTGGCCGTTACAAAAACGGCCTATACGCCTTTTTGCGGAATTTCCTCAATCGTACCGACCTTATCGATGATGTCTTCCAGGAGACCTTTTTGCAGTTATTCACCAGCAAGGCCAGTTTTGACCCCAGCAGGCCTCTTCGCCCCTGGCTATACACTATCGCCGCGAATAAGGCCAAAGACGCCCTGAGAAAAATGCAAAGAACCGCGACTGTGTCCATCGGCACTATGAGCGGTTCCGACGAAATGTCGTTTGACGATATGCTCAACGTACTAACGTCTGAGGAGGAGAGACCTTACGACGACCTCGAAAAGGGCGAAATAGCGGCCAGTGTTAGACGGGTTATATCGAATATACCGGATAATCTGCGAGAAATTTTGGTTATGGCTTATTTTAACCGGTTTTCATACAAACAAATGAGCGACGTGCTGCGTATTCCTATCGGCACGGTGAAAAGCCGGTTGCATACGGCGGTAGGCCGGTTTGCCAAGGACTGGAAAACGGTCGTTAGGAGCAAAAAGACGCAATGATATCGCTAAATAATCAGCAAAAAGAGCTTCTCTTCGATTACTGCATAGGACTCACATCAGAAGCAGAATCATCACAGGCACAGGAGTTAGTATTCTCAAACGAACAGGCAGCGAAATTCGTCACTTCAATAAAGTCCTCATTATCACCCCTTGAAAATATCACACCGGAAGAGTGTCCTGATGAACTGGCGGAGGGAACGATTTGGCGTATCAAACAAACACTGCGGACCAGCCAGGTTGGTTTGAATCAGCTTTTAGCGGCGGAGCAAAAACGCAAAACAGGTTTCTGGCGAGATACTTTTGGCCTATTAGCCAAAGTGGCGGTCTTTGTCCTTGTGGGTAGCGGCCTTATTACCGGTTTCAATGTGGCTACAAATTACGCCCGCCAGATGTCTTGGCAGACCAAGTGTGGTTCGCAAATGGCGGGGTTGTTTACCGGCCTGAGCAATTACAAGAACGACAACAACGGCCAGATGCCGACGCTGGCGTCAGTACCGGGAGACCCGTGGTGGAAAGTTAGTTATCAGGGGCCGGAAAACGTATCAAATACACGCAGGATGTGGGTACTGGTTAAGAATGGTTATTTACAGCCGGACGATTTTGTATGCCCCACCTATAAACCCTTTAGATCTAAATACAACCCCAAAGAATACAACGATTTTCCCAAACGAAATTTTGTTACTTATAGTTTCCGCGTCGGCTGTCCGAAGGCGGGACTGGAAAAAATGGGCAGGCAGGTAATCATAGCGGATATGAGCCCCATATTCGCGAATGTATCATCATCCGAAAAGGCATTGAATATCAATATCTGTGAAGCATTGTTGAAGCAAAACAGCCCCAATCACGGAGGCAGAGGTCAAAATGTCCTGTTCTGCGATGGCTCGGTTGCGTTCGTAAAGGGCCGCACAGTTGACATATCATTGGACGATATCTACACGATTCAAAACACACATACCTATCAGGGTGTAGAGTTGCCGGCTTCTGAGGCAGACACCTTCCTTGCCCCATAACTAACGCTTCTGCCGCAAGGCCGAGATAGTGAGTTACCGGGGACAAACGCAATCACCTTGAGGCGGTATTCGAGGTGGATTTCTCCTCGCTGACAAATAACTGCGCCCGGCAGGAGTCGAACCTGCAACCTCCGGGTTCGAAGCCCGGCACTCTGTCCAGTTGAGCTACGGGCGCCAGATTTTCTCGTGCCTGACAATATAACAATTCATCTGATAAACTTCAAACCTTTAACTTCACGACTACTGGCAAAACAGCGAAATTTATGCTATAAGCAACAGGGTATTTTGCCGGCCGCAACAGCGGAGCGGCGACAATTGTTTTGCCGGGGAATTTGTAATGAAGGCGGCTGTACTGACGGGTATCAGGCAAATCAGAATCGTCGATTTGCCAAAGCCATCGATAAAAAACGACGGTGACGTCCTCCTGAAGGTCGCCGTTGTTGGTGTCTGCGGCAGCGACGTTCATTACTATCTCACGGGCAGAATCGGCTCCAAAATTGTGCAATACCCTTATTTGGTTGGCCACGAATGCTCCGCGACCGTAGAAGCGGTCGGCAAAAAAGTAAAACACGTCAGGCCGGGAGATACCGTCGCCGTTGAACCTGCTGTCTCCTGCCACGAATGTCCCCAGTGCAAAATGGGCAGAGAGAACACCTGCTGTAACTTGAAATTTCTCGGCGTTCCGGGTGAGCTGGCCGGGTGTCTTTGTGAATATATCGTTATGCCCGAGGATTGCTGTCTGCCGACAAATGGCCGACTGACTCATGAACAGGCCGCCCTCTGCGAGCCGTTCACAATCGGTGTCTATACCATTCAGCAATCGCATTTAGCCAAAGGTGACAAGATAGCCATTCTCGGCTCAGGCCCTATCGGCCTAAGCTGTTTAGCCGCCGCGAAAATACAGGGTGCTGGCGCTGTTTATATGACCGACAAACTTGACTATCGCATTGAGTTCGCAAAAAAGGCCGGCGCAACCTGGGCAGGCAATCCAGACAAAGGAGATGTTGTGAAAGATATTCTTCAGCGAGAACCGCTGGGCGTCGATATCGCCTGCGAGTGCGCAGGTCAGCAGGCCGCAATCGACCAGGCCGTTGAAGTTCTGCGGCCCGGCGGTATTCTTATGCTTGTGGGCATCCCCGAATTCGACCGCGTCAGCTTCCCCATCAACCATATCAGAAGAAGGGAAATCACCATTATCAACGTCCGCAGACAAAATCGCTGTACCGGACATGCAATGGAACTCGTTGCTTCCGGCAGGGCGGTAATCGATTCGTTTGTCACCCACCGTTTCAAACTCGAACAGGCAAAAGAGGCGTTTGACCTCGTCGCCGATTACCGCGACGGCGTCGTCAAAGCAATGATTACTTTGTAAGATAAATGCTATGATTAGAGCGTGCATAGTCAGTATCGGCAACGAACTTCTCAACGGCCACACGACCGACACGAATTGCTCACATATCTGTTCCCGGCTGCTTTCAATCGGCATACCTGTCGTCAGCGTTTACACAGTCGGCGACGATATAAAACAAATCGTCCGTTCACTCAAACGCGCAGCCGAAGACGCGGATATTGTTATCGTTACAGGCGGTCTGGGGCCTACAGATGATGATATCACTCGACAGGCGTTCGCTGAATTACTGGGAGTCAAACTACAGGTCAAACCAGCTCTATTGAAGGACATCCGAAAATTCTTCGCCGACAGGGAATTGCCGATGCCGGAAAAAAACACCATTCAGGCCTGTGTTCCAAAAGGCGCATCGCCCCTCGAAAACCCGTTCGGCACAGCGCCGGGCATTTTTGTCGAAATGAAGAAAAAACTCTTTTTCGCAATGCCCGGTGTGCCTGTCGAGATGAAACAGATGCTTGAAAAATCCGTCCTGCCACGTTTGGCAAAGAAGGGGGCCGGCGGCTTTACTATTGTCAAAAAAGTCCGGTGTTTTGGCGCGGGCGAATCGGCCCTTGCCGAAAAACTCGGCAACCTTATGGACCGTGGCAGAAACCCGCTGATAAACTCAACCGTCAGTTCGGGCGTCATAACGCTTCACGTCGTGGCTTCTGCCAGGACAAAAAAACAAGCCGAGCAAATGGCCAAAAAAGACGTTAATCATCTCCGCTCGCTTCTCGGCGACCTCATCTTCGGCGTCGATGACCAGACACTGCCGGAAGTGATTGGGCACTGGCTAATGCAGCACCGAAAGACAATCACCGTCGCTGAATCCTGCACAGGAGGGTTGCTGACAAAGCTTATTACCGATATCCCCGGAGCAAGCGAATACTTTACCCACGGCTGGATAACTTACAGCAACCAGTCCAAGACAGAACTGCTTGGTGTGCCAAAGCAGCTTATCGAAAAATATGGTGCGGTCAGCGAACAGGTCGCCTCTGCTATGGCGATTGCCGCAAGGCAAAAAGCAAAGTCGGATTACGCTATCGCTATAACCGGTATTGCCGGTCCATCTGGCGGCACTAAGCAAAAGCCCGTGGGCCTGGTTTATATCAGCGTCTGCGACGGGAATAATTGCCAAACGAAAAAATGCCTGTTTTCATATACGAGGGATTTGATTCGCACCAGGGCCGCTCTCACCGCCCTAAATATGCTTCGCTTGTCTTTCGATTTATCGGCGTAAATAACTTATCAGCCAGAAAATCAGCGTAAGCAAAATCGAGATTATTAAGCAGCTTGTTATTGGGAGGAATACCCGCCAGTTTTTCGAGCCGAAATTCAGGTCGCCGGGCAGTTTGAAAAGGCCGAGCTGACCCAATAATAAAAACAACGCCCCAATCAGGATGATTGTCGCCCCGACGACTATCAGCAGTTTACCGATTTGTTGCGGGCCTAAATCCATTTGGCTCTGCGGTCTCTGCGTGCTCCGCGGTAAAAAATGAATCGGGGCGACAGGATTCGAACCTGCGACCCCTTGCACCCCATGCAAGTGCGCTAGCCAAACTGCGCCACGCCCCGTTGCAGCTATTCTAACATCATCCCTTTGGTTCAACAAGTTTTTTCCACTCCTTGCGACGGTGATACAAACCGTAAAAAATCCCGAAAAATGTTTGACAAAGCCGGCTGGCTACGCAAAAATGTTAGCCATAACTAACTTTTTCGTCGTATAGATAGTATATGATTGAGATAAAACGCACGGCTGCGGTAAAAAACAACGGCTTGAGCGCTTCTCAGGAAGATTATCTTGAGGCCATTCTGAATGTGGCTGACGCTTCCGGTGTGGCACGCAGCACCGATATTGCTGTATCTCTTGGTGTGGCTAAACCATCAGTTACCGGGGCATTGAAGCTGCTGGCCAAAAGGGGACTTGTTAATTACAAGCCATACGGTTGTGTTACGTTCACGCAGAAGGGCGTTTCGCAGGCGGGACGTGTCGCCCAAAGGCACGAAATTATAAAGTCGTTTTTTGTGGATGTTCTCAATGTCGATGCGGCCGTTGCTCAAAAAGCGGCCTGCAAAGCGGAACATCTTTTAGGCCCGGTCATAATATCGCGGATGCGGGATTTTACGGATTTAACCAAAAAGAAGGCCCGATGCGGAAGGACTCCTAATGTCAAACGGGCAAAAAGGTAAGATATGGAAACTACAATCACAAAACTATTGTCGCAGGTGGAAGAAGGTGAAACGGTCAGTATCGTCGGCATCGACGGAGGCAGGGGCCTGAGAAGTCGGCTGACCACGATGGGGCTGCTGCCTAAGACCCGGATAAAGGTGGTGCGCAATGGAAAATCCGGCCCGTTTGTCATAAGCGTGAAAAACTCGAAGATGGCCCTCGGCAAGGGGGTCGCAGACAAAATTGTGGTATCGTGATTCCACCCGAATATTGTTTTTTTGCTTTACAAGTTAGTTATGCCTAACATTATTGATTCACTGGAATATGACGGATAGCAAGCTGAAAAAAATAACCGTTGCCCTGGCAGGAAACCCGAACAGCGGCAAGACAAGTGTATTCAATATGCTCACGGGCGCACGCCGCCACGTTGCCAATTACCCGGGCACGACCGTCGAAACCGTTCAGGGAACGTGCACGCACGGGGATTTTCGCATCGTGTTTGTTGACCTGCCCGGCGCGTATGGCCTGACCGCTTTCTCCGCAGAGGAGCTGGTCGCTCGCAATTTTATAATCGATGAAAAACCCGACGTCATTGTTAACGTTATCGATACCTCGAACCTGGAGCGGAACTTATATCTCACCACCCAACTCATCGAACTTGATGTGCCCATTGTCCTGGCATTCAATATGAGTGACGTGGCCGAGCAGCGGGGCATTGTCTTTGATACCGACCGGCTTTCAGAACTTCTCGAAACCCCTATTGTTCGCACCGTTGCCAGCAAAACCAAAGGCCGGATTGCTTTGCTCGATGCGATTGTCGCCGTCACAAACGCTTCCCGAAAGCCCAGAACTCATCGTATAACATACGGCGATGAAATTGAAAATACGCTGCATCAAATCGAGCCGCTTGTCCGTTCGGAACAGCCGGCCCTTGCCGTCAAATATGGTTCCCACTGGGTTGCTCTCAAACTTATCGAGCAGGACAGCGATATAATTGCCAAAATTAAGGACAGCCGGCTTATTGATGTTGTTAGTAACGCTGTCACTAAACTAAAGACCATTTTCCGCGACGACCCCGAGGTAATCATCGCCGAAAGACGATACGGCTTTATTTCCGGCGCCTGCCAGGAAAGCGTAAAAACAACCGTTGAGCTTACTCATACCACAAGCGACCTTGCCGACGCAGTCCTTACTCACCGCGTATTCGGCCTGCCAATTTTCTTGATAATGATGTACCTGGTCTTTTATTTAACGTTTTCAATAGCCGCTTACCCTATGGCTTGGCTGGAACAATTTTTCAGCTGGCTTTCGGTGTCGCTGGCTTCAATCTGGCCGGCGCAAGCGGGCAACTGGTTGCGCTCACTTATAATTGATGGCGTAATCCCCGGTGTGGGCGGCGTCCTTGTCTTTCTCCCCAACATCCTCATTCTCTTTCTGGCAATCGCGGTCCTCGAGGACTCCGGCTATATGGCACGAGCCGCTTTTATTATGGATAAGCTGATGCACAAAATCGGTCTGCACGGGAAAAGTTTCATCCCTATGCTCATCGGCTTCGGCTGCTCAGTGCCTGCGATTATGGCCACACGTATCCTCGAAAACAAACGAAATCGCCTCACAACCATTATGATTTTGCCCCTGATGAGCTGCGGCGCACGCCTGACAATCTATGGCCTTCTCATTCCCGCCTTTTTCCCCCCAAACTGGCGAGGGCCGGTCCTGTGGCTGATTTATCTTACGGGAATTGTCCTGGCCGTCATCGCCGCAAAGGTCTTGCGCCTCACGGTTTTCCGCGGCGACACCACCGACTTTGTTATGGAACTGCCGCCTTATCGTGTCCCTACCTTCAAATCCCTTTCTGCTCATACATGGATGCGATGCCTGATGTACCTCAAAAAGGCGGGCACGGTTATTCTTGTATTTTCCATTATTCTCTGGGCCGCGATGAATTATCCAAGAGTCAGTGATCAATCTGTTGCAGGCCTGTCCTCAGACCAAATCCGGCAGGCGCAATTGGCCAATTCCGTTATTGGCAGGGTCGGCAGGGCAATCGAACCTGTTATTAAACCTCTCGGTTTCGACTGGAAAATCGGAACCGCACTCATCGGTGCAACCGCGGCAAAAGAATTATTCGTCTCTCAATTGGGCATCATATACGCCGTCTCTTCCCACGACGATTCCTTCACTACAACACTCCGTCAGCATTTACAGGCCGATTACTCATCGCTTGTCGGCTTTTGCATAATGCTCTTTTGCCTGATTAGCTCTCCCTGCCTCGCCACTGTTGCCATAACCCGCTCGGAGACCAGTTCCTGGTTCTGGGCCGCCTTCCAGTTTGTTTCCCTCACCGTGCTGGCCTATATCATCACCTTTGCTGTTTATCAAATTGGTTCATTCGTTATAGCTTTGTAATTGCTTCAATATTGATAATACAAGAGGTCGATTTGCAGCCAGTCCTGTGCTAATATCGCGAAGTCGGCAAAATCTATAATGCCGTTGGTAGCCAGGTAGGCGTCAAGCGGCGAGGTGGTCGACAGCCAGTCCGCGGTCAAAGTTGATAAATCGTTGTAGTCCACAATGTAATCAACCTGCGGCAAATCACCCGCCATAATCGGGTGCAGCTCAAAAGCGAAACCGTAACTCACCGTCTCATTGGTAGTCGATTTGTTAGCAATTGTGATTGTATAATTGCCCGGCGTGAGTATGAGCAGGTCGCATTTTATCAGGTTGTCGCTCTCATCGTAGCTGAACTGTGCCTTGCTGAAAATAACGTTGGGCTCGTATGGGGAAACCACATTCATATCCAGGTTCGCCAGATATCCTGTCAGTTCATCCAGATCGACAATTCCATTCTTTGGCCATTTGTCTGTCCATGCTATTCTTCGCGGCCAGGTGGTCGTTGCTATAAGTCGGCACCTCGCCGGAATATGAATCGTGTAAACATTTGTTGCCCCTTGCCCAATCCGGCCTAATCCCCAGCCCTTGTTTTGTGTGATTGTTGTCCCCGGCTCAACCTCATTCGTATCCAGCAGTTGATAAGCTCGAAGACAATCAAGCCGACCATAACCTCTGTCTGCCTGCCAGGTGTTGTTCGAGTCTGCCGGATTTGTGCTAGCGCCGGCTTTATTATTTACGTTAGGCATCGTGCTATTAACAATGATTGCTTTAATAACGTTGCTGTCGTTATCGTTCGGCCCCGGCGTTGTATCTGCAAGCTCCAGTAACAGTGCCGCCGCCCCCGCGGCATGAGGTATCGACCAGCTCGTTTCCCCGCCTGTCGGACTATACGTTGTTGTCCATGCAGTATCACTGCTTGATGTTGGCACCCACTGGTTTTGTGACGGTGCGGTTATGTCCGGCTTACGTCTGCCGTCTGTTGTAGGTCCTGAACCACTCACGGAACCAACCATTCGATATTCATATGGATTATTCGGGTCGTTCAGCCGAAGCCCGCCCGTGGTTATGCCGTTATATGCGTCACCGAATATCGCGACATAAGTGTTTTCATTGCCTGCGGCGTTTGTAAAAATCACACCATACTGATATGCGTAATAATCGTAAAGCCGGGTCCATGGATTATCCCCGTTGGGGTCGATGCCTGTAAGCTCAAACCCGGTAACTATAATCCGGCAGTTATAAGTATTGATTAGCGTATCGAGCGCATTAACAATCCAGACGCTTGAAATGCTTCCGCTGTTGTTGGCAACCCGTGCACAGTAAATATCAGCCCCTGGAGCAACTCCGATATCATTGGGATATGCAACTCCGCCTCTGCTCGCGATTATACCTGCCAATTGCGTATCGTGAGCGATAATCGAAATGCCGTCGCCTGTGAAGTCGTAATTGAAAGCGTGGCTAACGCCGTTGGCGTCCTTGAAGGCCTCATGTGTGGTTAGCACGTTGCCAGCCGATATGAATCCGACATTAACCCCCTCTCCTGTAATGCCGAGTTGATGCACCGCTATAGAATCGGACCCGTCGGGGCCGGTTGATTCCTTCAGACCGTATGCCTTCTGCGTCAGCACAAAACAAAATGCTGAAACGATGACACTCCATAACGCCAACATTCGGGCGTATCTGCTCACACCGTCCTCCATGGACAATCTGCTTAAAATGACGTCCTATATCATAGCCCTAAACAGCCCAAAAAATCAAGCAAAATCGCTCTCGGTAAACGGGAAAAGATTTGATTAATACTTTGCGGCTTTTACTGCCTGAACCACTCGACGAAATGCTTCAAACCTTCGCTTATGTCGGTATTCGGGTTATATCCCAAATTCCTGCGGGCTTTTGTAATATCCGCGTATGTCCGCTCCACATCCCCCGGCTGCAAAGGCAGCCGCTCTATAACCGCCTTTTTGCCCAATGCCTTTTCAATTTCGCCAATGAGTGCGTTGACTGTTACCGGCCTTGATTCGCCGAGGTTATAGATGTTATAACCGGCGCACTTTTTAATGCCTGCCACGGTCCCGTCGATTATGTCGTCGATATAGGTGAAGTCCCGCATCATACTGCCGTCGCCGTAAACAGGTATCGGTTTGCCGTCTTCTATGAGCTTGGCGAACTTGTGAATTGCCAAATCGGGCCTTTGTCTCGGCCCATAAACCGTGAAAAACCGCAGGCAAGTCATCGCTATTCTGTTGAGGTGATGGTAGGTATGACAAATTAACTCGCCCGCTTTTTTTGTAGCTGCGTATGGCGAAATCGGAAAATCAACATTGTCATCTTCTGAGAAGGGCACTTTTTTATTGTTGCCGTAAACACTTGAGCTTGAGGCGAACACAAACTTTTTTATATTGTTCTTTTTGGCTGCTTCGAGCAGTGTAACCGTCCCGTTTATATTCACGTCCGCGTAAAGCGCTGGCTGCGCAATTGAGGGCCTCACGCCCGCTCTTGCCGCGAGGTGAACTACAACATCCGCGCCTTCGCCTGCGACCTTATTCATAGCTGCCGAATCGCGAATGTCCGCCTCGACTAATTCGAATTGCTTGTTCCGCAGACAATCTTTGATGTTGTTGCGTTTGACCTGCGGGTCGTAAAAATCGTCAAAGTTATCTACCCCGACGACCATCCACCCGTCTTTCAACAGCCGTTCGCACAAATGCGACCCGATAAAACCCGCCGCTCCCGTTACTATCGCCTTCATAAGTATAACCTAAGCCGCGTAAGTAATAATCAGTCCGACCCCTAACACAATTCCGGCCACGACCCTGAAAATAACAATTGGCTGTTCCTGATACCACCTGATAATGCCTTTGGCCCTTTCAAGCCCCAGCATAAAAATCAACAGCCCTGAAAGCAGGAAAATCAAACCGAACAGCACGATGACCCATTTTATGCCGCAATGTCTGGCGCCCATTATAAATACTATCGCCAGTGCGAACCTTATCACAGCCGCTATGTACAGCCGATTGCCTTTGGCGAAGAATCGTGTAGCCGTCCTCATAATCTCCGGCCGGATGAGAAAAACCAGCCCGATGCAAACGATTCCCGTCCCTATGACCTTGATGATTGTTTCCATATTCATGCTATTTCACTGTTGGTCTGCCCACGCTATGGTATTCTATCCCCGTTTTTTTCACGACGTCGAGGTCGTACAGGTTTCTGCCGTCGAAAACAATCGGCTTCTTGAGCTTTTTAACGATTACCTCAAAATCCGGATTACGAAATTCCTGCCACTCCGTCAGAATTACCAGCGCATCTGCGCCATCAAGCGCATCATAACCGTTTTCGCATATCTCAATTTTGCCGCCAAGTGCCATCTTAGCCGTCACCCCCGCCTCAGGGTCGTATGCCCGAATTTTAAAGCCCTGTTCCAGTAGTTTATTCACGCAGTTAATAGCGGGTGATTCCCGCACGTCGTCTGTTTTCGCCTTGAACGCGAGTCCCCACACCGCGAGTGTTACCCCTTTGCCTTTGAAATAGTCGCTTATGCGTCCTGCGAATCTCTCTTGTGATGCCTCGTTGGCCTGTTGGGCCGCCTTGGCCATCTTCATCTCCATTTTTTGCTTCTCGCCCGTGTGTATCAGCGCACGGATGTCCTTCGGAAAACAACTCCCGCCGTAGCCAACCCCTGGGAATAAAAACGCTCTGCCTATTCGCGAGTCGCTGCCGATTCCCTGTCGCACCGATTCCGCGTCCGCCCCCATCTTTTCGCACAGACCGGCTATCTCGTTCATAAACGAAATCCTCGTCGCAAGCATCACGTTGGCTGCGTATTTTGTCATCTCCGCCGACGCAGGGTCCATAAATATAATCCGGTTGCCTTTCCGCATAAACGGGCCGTAAAGCTGCTTCATCATCTCCCGAACAGATTCTTTTCCCGTGCCGATTATTATCCGGTCCGGACTCATAAAATCCTCAACCGCAGAACCTTCCTTCAAAAATTCCGGGTTGCTTACGTAATCGAAGGGCTTATTCGTTTTGGCCTTCATTACTTCGGCTACCTTTTTGTGTGTCCCCACCGGCACTGTGCTTTTTGAGACAACAATTCTGTAGTCGGGCATAATTTGGGCAATCTCGCTTGCCACCGCCAATACCGCCGATATATCCGCCGACCCGTCCGGCTGCGATGGTGTTCCCACCGCAAGAAATATTATCAGCGCGTTATCCACCCCGTGTTTCAAATCCGTCGTGAATTCGAGACGTTTTACTTTCTCGTTGCGCTGCACTATCTCGCTTAACCCCGGCTCGTAAATTGGTATTGTGCCTTTCTTCAGCCCCTCGATTTTTTTCGCATCGTTGTCAACACATACGACGCTGTTGCCCGCTTCTGCCAGGCATCCCGCCGTAACAAGCCCCACGTACCCGATTCCTACCACGCAAATCTTCATCTGACTCGACTCTCCTTTTTAGTTTCCCTCGGTTTCGTCAACAACCTCTATCATATCCGTGCCTATCTCGACGCTGGCCGCCTGGCCCAGCATATCTATCTGCAGCACCAGCCGCATCGCGTTTCTTGTCTGTGCCACTATTCCCTGAAGCCCCGCCAGCGCACCGCCTATTACTTTGCATCGCTGGCCCACCTTGATGTAATCGTGAGGCGACAAATCCGCTCCCGCAGCAATCGCCTGCTCTATCTGCGACAACTCTTCGACTAATCGCCGTTGGTCCGCGACATCTATCAGGTTCGCGACCCTGTTTGTTTTTAACGTCTCTACTCGCTGCCTCTCTTCTCCGCAGAAAAACAAATATCCGCCAAATAAAGGCAACAGCGACTTTATCGTCCTGCCTCGTGTCTTTTTTACTTTCCAACTCATTGGCAGAAAATAACTGATTCCCTTGCTTGCCAAATCATTGGCAAGCGCCTTTTCATTCCGGCTCTTGGTATGTGCAACCCACCATTGCCCTGAAAACTCCCGCAGTGTTTTCCCCTCGGGCCAACTTATCGGCGGATTGTCGCTGGGCTTAAGCAAATGTGATTCTCCAAATCCTATCGAGCATTACGACCTGCATTGTTTCACCTCATCCTTGTCTCATATCGTTGCCGTCAGGTATTCCGTTTCCGCCGAAAAACGCATCACTCCGCCGTATGCCGCCGGGATAAGTATCGTGTCGCCCGCTTTGAAATCAACTGTTTGGCCTCCGCAGACGATTGTTCCGAATCCGCGCATAATCATAATCGTTTTCATTTTCCCGACTGTCAGCAGCATCTCGCAATTCCTCGCCTGATGTCCCTTGTCAACCTTGAAATAATCGCTGTCAACAAGTCGCCCGACCGATGCTACCGAAAGGTTGTCGCCGGATGGGTCAAAATGTATGCTCTCCATCGCCTCTTCAATATGCAAAGGTCTTGGCTTACCCTTATCATCTACGCGATTCCAGTCAAATACCCGGTACGTCGTATCCGATGGCGTTTGAATCTCCGCTATCAGCAATCCCGCACCAATCGCGTGAGGTGTCCCCGCGGGCAGAAAATGACATTCGCCGACTTTTACCGGCACCTTATTGAGCAGCCGCTCGACTGTTCCATCTTTTATCGCTTGCGTGAATTTTTTTTTCGTCACTCCTTTTTCCAGCCCCTTATAAATCACCGCATCCGGCTGCGCTTCGATAATATACCAACACTCCGTCTTGAAATTCCCCTTGCCCATACGCTTGCAGGTCGCCTCATCCGGATGAACCTGAACGCTCAGAACATCTCCGCAATCCAGAAGTTTTATCAGCAGCGGAAAGGGCAGTTTAAACTGTTCCGCCCCGGTTATTTCCTGCGGATATTTGCGAATCACCGATTCAATCGTCTCGCCCGCCAGTTCGCCGTTGACTATTTTCGATTTATCCGCGGGCAAATCCGCCAGCTCCCAGCTTTCGCCGATTCGTTTGCCCTTGGGCATTTCTCTGCCGAACACCTCGTGCAGCTTATCTCCGCCCCATATTCGTTCTTTGTATATCGGCCCAAACTTTAACGGATAAATCTGCATACCCCCTATGTTAATCCGGCAGGGGGGTATTGTCCACAGTTTGATGCCGGCGAATCATTATGTTGGCCGCGCATTTTGCGCCTGCGCAGACGGCCAGTATTATCCCGAATACGGTTACGACGGAAGCCCCTGTGGGCAAATCCCATTTTGCCGAGGCATAAAGCCCCAGGACACTTGCCGCAAACCCAAGCCCCCAGCCAATCAATAACCGGCCCGTCACGCCCCTTACAAAAAACATTGCACAAACTGCCGGAACCACTAAGTAACTGAAAACCAGCAGCACACCCGCTACACGCACCGAGCTTGTTACGACAAAACCAAATGTAACGTAGAAAATAAAATCCCATAAACGAATCCACAGGCCGCTCTCACGGGCCAGTGACGGATTCATTGAGATTAGTAGGAATTTTTTTCTTAGCAGAAAATGCAATAACCCCACAGCCAGATATATCACTGAAATTTTTAATATCTGGGGCCACGTTACAAAAAGAATGCTTCCGACCAGCATATCCTTTATCGCCTCCTCGCCGTGGGGGGCCTTGTCGAGAACAAGAATTGCCGCGGCGGAGCTTACAGCATACACAATCCCGATGATTGCCTCCTGTGGGACGGATTCATCACGAACCCGTCCCACAGCGAACAACCCCGCGCCAACAAAGGTAAAGCCAAGGGCAATCAGATACGCCTCTGTGCTATGTAGCTCGTATCCGGCCAATAACGCCACCGTGCTGCCGAACGCCGCCACTTGCGCCAAAGCTAAATCCACGAATATCACGCCGCGAGATACGATGTGGATGCCTAAGTAGCAGTGTATCCCCGTAAGTATCAGGCATGCCACAAACGGTAATAACAGCAATTCAATCATCCCATTCATTTTGATACCTCGCTTAATGCTTCGCTCGACCGGTTAACTATATTGTCCAGCATTGCTATATAATCTTTAACCTGCTCGTTGACAGCGTTGGGAACAACGACAACTTTTGCGCCGGTCTTCTTCGCCACTGCTTCCGCGTCATCGCGGTTATAAAACGGCTCCATTAAAATAACCCTGGCTTTCTCCGATTTCATTGTGTTTATCACTTCGAGGATATGCCCCGGTCCAGGCGGTATCCCCGGTTTTGGCTCAAGCTCCGCGACCACGTCAAGATTGAATCGATTGGCAAAATAAGGCCAACTGCGATGATAGGTAACAATTTTTGAATGTTCAAATGGCTTGAGTTTGGCAGCCCATCCGGCCATAGCGTTATCCAGCTTTGAAAGAAACGCCGCCAGATTGCGGTCGTAATCTCCCGCGTACGCCGGGTCAAGCTCTTTGAGACGCTTGCAGATGTTTTGCGCTATTATTTTGCCGTTGTAAGGGTCGAGCCAGTAATGGGGATTGCCCATAGGATGAACGTCGCCCATAGAGCGGTCCACCTTGCCGGTGGGAAGCTCGAGTTTCAAAATTCCTTCGGAAGCATCCAAATGGCCCGGCGTGTTCTTTTGTATTCGCGGATTACGGGAGCCCTGAAGAATCAAACCTTCATAACCGATTTCCAGTTCCATGCCCACGCATATCCAAAGGTCCGCTTTCCTGGCCTTCATCATATAACTTGGTTTGGCCTGAATAAAATGCGGGTCCTCATCGCCGCTGCCGATGGAGGTAACCGAAACGTGTTCGCCGCCGACCGACTCTGCTATTGAAGCAAAGGTTGGGGTCGTTGTTACAACATTTAATTTGTCCGCACCAAAACACCGGCTGGGGAGCAGGATAAACAAAACGCTCAAAATGAAGCAGGAAAGAAACGCCCGTTGAAATTTAATCGAATTCATAATTTGTCTCCTTCTTATTAGTATTGATGTGCCGGATGCAGTCCGATTAGAAAGTCCGCCTGAAGCCATATCTCATTTCTGTTTACATTGCCCGCGAAATTATCACCGTCGGTATGCTCGAACTGCAATCGCCAGAACATAAATTCGCTCTG
This sequence comes from Sedimentisphaerales bacterium, assembly GCA_049513025.1. Classification (GTDB taxonomy): domain Bacteria; phylum Planctomycetota; class Phycisphaerae; order Sedimentisphaerales; family Anaerobacaceae; genus Fen-1362. Next base: position 65,692 of record JBEKWM010000008.1, on the reverse strand, counting down.
GTGAAATGTCAGGCCTGTTGTGTAAGAATTCTCATGTAAGCTGCTGCTATCGGGAAACTGTGTATAATCGTATCGTCCGAATACGCTCCATTCCCTGTTGAATTGATATTCCAGCGAGCTGTACATACCGTGCGCGTTCACCGTGTCCTCGGCCCCTTCTTCTTTCTGGCTGAACAGAATTTCGTTCATCCACGTCAGCGATTTGTAAAGGCCGTATTGCGGGTCGCGCCATTTGTAGGTCAAATCAAGCCCTTCTACGTTTGACTTGTGTCCTCCGTCGGTGTTTGCATTGTCGCCTGTGGCGAAACTTTCTCCGAGTTCGATGCTTGATGCTCTGTCGATGTCGAAAAAGTTTTTCAGGTGCGTAACATACATCAAACTGTGCGCCTGGTCTCCCGCAAAAATTGCGTCGTTGCCGTTGTTTTGCACGTCAAATGTAAGCTGCATATAATTGTCCCACGGGTTAGGCACCAACCACGAAATTTCACCGCCGCCGTCGTTCAATCCTTCGTCGCCGAAGAATTTTCTGATTACGTTGGGCCTGTCAACCCAGGGCATCGCATGGGTATGAAACGTATTGGCTTTTCCGAAAGCCGAGTAGAATTTGCCGAACCTTGCCTGTAGGTCGTATGGCAGGTCTGTGTATGTGAAATATCCTTCTTCAATATCAGGGCTATAGGAGCCGTCATCCTGCCTTTCTATACTTAGAATTAAATCTGCTCGTCCGTATGGGTCAACAGGACTGGAAAACCCGAACTCAACTTCTCTTAGCTGGGCTTTTGCGGTCTTGCTGGCTGCGATAGTATCCGGCGTTTCGCCTCTGGGCGTTGGCCCTCCGTGAAAAATAAAATCGCCTATCGCCGAAATATCAGGGTTAGAGCTCTGAGGGATGCTCGCCGGGCTTTCCTTATTTTCAGCATTCGTTGCAACCGGCAACGGGGCCTGCTTGGGTTCAACGGGCCTTGCCTGCACGGGAGCAGCGGCGGGCGGGGCCACGTTACTGCGTTTGAGAAGCTCGATTTCTTCTCTGAGCAATTTTATCTCTTCGGTGTGCCTTTCATTTGCGTCCTTCATTTGCTGTTGAAGTTCGGCCACCTGCCCTCGTAATGACTGCATTTCACTGTCAGCCGCATTTACCTGCTCTGCTCGACCTGCGCCGGCAAATAACAGGATTGTTAAAAAATAGAAACCATACTGGATGGCTCGTGTATTCATTTGCCTGTCTCCGTAAATCCATAGGATAATAGAAAGTCCCCGCAACTGACCGATAATGGTTTTGGCGGGAAAAATAAATGTGGTATTAACCTGGATTAGGAGACAACCGGCGGGGCACGCGGGCCTAAGAAACCCAGTATTGAAATCGCGGGCGCGACTTCGATATGAAATATCAAACTCTGTTCGCAAACAGGATACTGACTAATCGCTGTTTGTTCTTCGACCGTTGTACTATGGGGCAGCGAAAGCAACTGCTGGCAAACAGGGCATTCGTGTGAATCGTGCCCGGCGTGGTGTTCTTCACATAAAAGATGTATGAACAGCAGGGCTTGTGTCGCAAGCAGCGAGAAGAGCAGCGCCGCCGTCAATATCAATATCGTTCTCGTTGTTTTGCTCATTACAGATGTTCCTATGCGCATTTCGGACACAAACCTTCTAATCGTACCTGCTGCCGCTGTATTATAAAACCAACCGGCGTGCTTGTCGCCATTGAAACCGATACGTCGTGCAGGCAGCTTGTCCTGCCGCAGCCCGTGCACACAAAATGCGGATGACATTGATGTTCCGTGCATTTGTCCGCAAGCTCATAATGCTGACTCCGCTCCTCGACAAACGCTTTATGCACAAGCCCGGCATCGACCATACTTTCCAGCGTGCGATACACCGTTACTCGGTTCGGGCCGATTTTACCAATAGACGAAACAATCTCATCCGCCGTCTGCGGTCTGTTGCCGGCCAGCAAAATCTCCAGAATCGTCCTCCTCGGCCCCGTTCGCTTCATCTTTACCGAATCAAGAAGATTGTCTATTCTTTCTTTTAACTGCGATTTCATTGTTTCTTTCTACGCCGTTCAAATTGTCAACTGGTCGGGCCGGAGTCGGCTTAAACGAATTTGCTCACAAGGAAAACAAATAACAGCCCTAATGCGGTAAGGCCAATCATTTTCAGGGAAGAATGTTTGCTGTGCGCCTGTGGCAGGATGTCGCTTGCGCCAATATACATCAGGAAACCCCCGAAAAAGCCCAGATATAGAACGAGGAAATAAGGCGGCAGGGTGAAAAGCAGCGTCGAAGCAGCCCCCAGAATCGGGGTCAGGGAATCGAGCAGTAAAAACCATTTTGCCCTTCGGGGGGTATTTTTATTTATCAACATTAAAGTGACCGTGTTCATACCGTCCGTGAAATCGTGGGAAATGACCGCGATTGCAACCAGGATGCCGACTTTTGTATTAGTTTGAAAGCCCAGGCCTATGCCAACGCCGTCCATAAAACTGTGGCCTGCAAGTGCAAAGGCGGAAAGGATTCCCACCTGTGGATGCTTGTGGTCGGCGTATTCTTCTTCGTGGGCGTGGTGAATCAGGATGCTTTTTTCAAGGATGTGGAAAATCATATAGCCGGCCACAAAAGCAATCATCGCCCCTGTCGGGTCAAAATTGTGCTCTTTGACCTCGTTTATTATTTCCGGCATAATGTCAAAGCTGAAAACGCCGACAAGTACCCCGGCGGTGAAGCACATAATGGCATGCAGTTTATCCTTGAATTTGATCGAGAACAGTCCGCCGAAAAAAGTGGAGAAAAACGTTGCGATTGAAAATATAACAGCTTCCATAAATTCGCCAACTCCTCGATAGATAAGAAACTATTTTAAAATACAAAACGTCATTCCAATTGCCGCTGCCGTAATGAGCTTGTCTGACGAGATGTTAACTGCTATGTCCTTTCACGTCGTTGATAGCAACGGTTTTGAAACGATTTATGAGTCCGAAATCCGCAATATTTTTTCTGACCTTGCCGAAAATTTTAACCTAAATGCAACTAAGTTGCAACAACTTTCTGAAAATATTATTATATTATCATATCATCTTGTTATTACATGGCTTACATACAGCGGTTTTTGATGTTACTCCTCGTCGCTACCCTCCGGTATCAACTGTTTTTCTCACCGACGACAATCCTGGGTGCGATTATCTTCGCACGAACATGTTGCCGGGGAGTTGCTGCCCAGAATCACAATCGAGCAGTTCGTCCTGCAACTGGCCGAGTTGTAACCTATACAGCCTAAAAAACGGGTATTCACCTGCAATTACGCTTAATGGCAGTTATGCTGCTGGCAGGCGTTTTCCGCAGTGATTTCCTCAAGTCCGCCCTGGGAAAACTGCTGAGCAATTTCCTCAACAGAACCCGGAACAGCCCTGTATGCCTTTATGCCGGCTTCGTTGAGCTTTTGGATTGCCCTTGCCCCCATACCGCCACAAACCACCGCATCGATATTTTTGGTCGATAGCGCCGCCATTGGATGGCACATACCGTGCGAATGATGCTGGTTATCGTTGTTGACAACCTCAACCTCGCTCTTGTCTGTGTCATAAATGGTGAAATACGGTGCGCCGCCGAAGTGCGCGTGGACTATTGCTGTTTTGCCGTCCGCTGTGCCTGTTGGAATACATATTCTCATAGCATATTTCTCCTGCATACTCTTTTGACAACGCCCCCTTCGATTTTCAGGGCCTTGCCGTTTACAATCGCGTCCGCGATTTTTTTATGAGCCGATTCGATAATATTGCCGAACGTCTGCCTTGAGACGTTCATCATTTTAGCCGCCACCTCCTGGTACATTCCGTCGATATCCGCCAGCCGGATGGCCTCAAGCTCGTCGAGCGCAAGACAAACTTCCTGCAATTCGGAAACAGGGATACCCCTCGGCTTGAAATAATCCGCCGTAGGGCCGCAGCATACTCTTCTGCATTTAAACGGTCGCGGCATAATCTTTATCCGAATCGTTATCCATAATTTAAAAGGTAACCACTCTATCGCTTTCTTTTACAATCTCATACATGTCCTTCATTGTAGATACAGGACACATTTCTGAACCTTCCTGCGCTCGCGATTTAATGCATGTCCCACAGGCAAATATCTTGCCGCCTGATTTTAGAAATTTATCCGCTTGCTCAATTGCATTGAATTTGTCAGTGCTAATCTTTTGATATTCAACACCTTTGCCCATTAAAAAAATCTTTACATCATCTTTTTGGCCCAGGCAGAAATTTGCATACCGAAGGGCATTCCAGCAGGTTTCCGCATCATTATTTGAAACGATAACTCCTATCTTCATATTCTCTCCTTTTGTTTGCACCCTAACCACCCGATTTTGACTTTTTCGGCTGTGTCAAAAACCAGGACATAGGGTTTGATGTCCAATAACGGGGTCCCGTCCAAAACATCAATACCTTTGACGAACAAGACGTTTTTTTCCTGCCTTAACAATCTAACCACCGAAATCCCAATCTGATTCGGTCTTGCCGGGTATCTCGTCGCAAAAAGACCGTGGTATCGGCTGTCCAGAAACGGCTTAACAATAAGCTTATAGCTCTTTGATTTGTGGAACTGGTAGATGAGAATTACATGTGAGAATCCTGTTATATCCTGGAGTCCGGGTGCAAACTTTTTATAGACCTCCACTTGCCCAATCTTGGTTGACTTAAACGGCTGAATCGGCGTTTCCTCTTTCAACTTGAAAGGTGTATGTATTATTCCGATGGGGCTTATTCTCATTACAGCATTAGTTATTGGCATATGCTAATAATATAGCCCTTAAAATCTCCCGTGTCAACACGATTTGAAAAAATTATTAGTTCCTGCCGATTTTCTACAGACACAGGCAGAAAAGGGCATTTGCGTCCTATAAATACCGCGATGATATGTTGTTATTGGCAACGATTTCTTCACTTTGGCATCTCTAAGTTTATGCCGTCTTTGCTTAAGTGAGAGCCATATTAGTCCGAAAACACCGTTGTTCCGTTGGCGTTTTGTTGGTGTGGATAAAGGGTTTTGAATGGTCCCTGGTATTCAAAAATTGATTGCTGATACGCCGCTATTGATTGCTTCTGTCGTTTTTGTGACGGGAGTCCTCACCTCGCTTAGCTCAAGCACAATTGTGCGTGTCCCCGTGGCGCTGGGTTTCATCGCCGGGGCGACCGAATCGAAGAAAAAAGCCCTGTTCGTTACTTTCCTTTTTGTCTTCGGCCTTGTCGCCGCCTATACCGTTTTGGGATTGTTCCTCGGAATGGTCGGCCGGGTCGCTTTCACGATTATCCAGTGCAATAAGTACATATTTTATTTGCTCGGTTTCCTTCTTTTAGTTTTCGGCCTGTTCATCGCCGGCCTGCTCAAAATCAAACGCCTCCCGAGTATCTTCCAGTTCCACGAGAGCTTCAAACACGTTACATTTTTCGGCGCGTTTTTCTTCGGGACAATCTTCGCCCTTGCTGAAATGCCAACCTGCCCGACAAGTATTGGTCTGCTCCTTATGCTCGCCAGTTTGGTCGTTACCCATAATCTCGCGCAGTATTCCGTACTGATATTTGTCAGTTTCGCCCTCGGCCAGAGTTTGCCCGTCCTCGCCGTCGCGCTGTCCGCAACTTTGGTCAAAACCGACGTCATTATGTTCATGGCAATGAAAATCCAGCGCATCGAAGACAACATTGATTTCATCGCGGGCAATATGCTGATTACGCTCGGAATTTATTATCTTGTTATCGCCTGAGTGGTTTACCTATGATGTCTGAAGACGAAAAACTTGAAAGTATGCTCGCCGACCCCTGGCTCGCAAAGCCGAGGATGAGATGGCCTTTGAGTGTCCTGTTTGTTCTGGTTGTTCTTTTTGTCCTTAAACCAATTATTGTTAACCGCCTCATTTCCCGCGCAGAGGCCTATTCTTCAAATAGTATGTTCAATAATGCCGAAAGGGAGTGCCAAAAGGTTATTTTCCTCGACGGCGACAACGCCCGCGCCTGGAACATACTCGGCGGCGCCTACAAAAGTCAGGGTGACATCCAGAACGCCGTCAATACCTACCTCAATGCAATTAACGTGAACCCCGCCAACAAAGTCGCGCATTTCAGGGTCGCGATGATATTTGCCCTCGAAAAGGATTACCGCAGGGCCATCCCTCACTTTGAACTGATTAGAATCCTCGGCCCCGAATCGCCCGCCGCGCTCGCCTGCGACCCGTTCTCATACTATCGTGCCTCGCTCGAAATGTTGTCGCTCTGTTACGAAAAAACAGACAAACCTGACAAAATCCAGGATATCCTCAAAGACCTCGCCAGAACCTACCCCCGCGGTCCAAAAGACGATGACATGCTCCAAATCCAGAACGCAAAATAGTAATTGCGCTCTGCATATCAAAATTTTACTATTCACTTTTTTCTCGAACCAGATATGATAGTCCCTGATTATGAAAGTCCTGAAAACCGTATCCGAGCTTGGTCAATTGCCTGATGGCTGCGTCCTAACCATCGGCAACTTCGATGGCGTTCACATCGGGCATCAGCAGAATATAAAAGTCGCCCGTGATATCGCCACCCTTGAACGCGTTTCTCTGGCCGTGATGACCTTTGAGCCCCACCCCGTCGCTATCCTACACCCCGAAAAAGCCCCAGGTGTTCTCACGCCGTTGCCTCTCAAAATTCACCTTTTGGAAAACTGCGGCGTCGATTACCTCATCATTCTCAGAGACACAACCAGCTTGCTTCGCCTCTCACCAACCGATTTTGTTGATAAATTCCTCCTGAAAGACGTTCGCCCGAAAGCTCTCGTCGAGGGCGACGACTTCAACTTCGGCGCCAATCGCGCAGGCAATATCGATACCCTCAAGCAAATGGCCGAACCAGATGGATTTAATGTCGTTGTCGTCCCCTCAAAACTCGTCAAACTTCACACCGGACAATCCGTTCGCGTCTCAAGCACCACCATCCGTTATATGCTCCAGTCGGGACACGTCGCCGACGCCGCCTTTCTTTTCGGCAGGTCCTATCGTCTCATAGGCAAAATAATCTCCGGCAGAGGCAAAGGCAGACAGCTCGGCTTTCCCACCCTCAATATGCAAATGCCCTCACAGATTATCCCGCAGGAAGGCGTTTACGCTGGCTACTGTCTCATCGGTGCCGACGAAGATGATGTCTGTCGCTCAGATAACTGCCTGCCCTCCGTCTTCAGCATCGGCCACGCAGTAACCTTCAGCGACCAGCACGCCCAGCTCATCGAAGCGCACGTCCTCGATGCAAATCTCGGCGATATGTCTGGCAAATGGCTCGCTATGGATTTCGTCAAATGCATCAGGCAGCAGCATCGCTTCGAATCCCCACAGGCGCTCGCCGCTCAAATTGCAAAAGATTGCGATTCCGCAAAACAAATTTTGGCTAAACAGCACTGAATTTAGGTGAACAAATATGTTCAATTATGAACTTGGCGTAATAATTTTGATGCTTATTTTGAACGCGATATTTACCGCGTATGAAATGGGCCTCGCTACCATCTCGCGTTCCAGGATTGCCATTCTCGTCAATGAGCACAAGAAGGGCGCAACTGATGCTGCCTTTATGAAGGACCGCATGGAGGCCAGTTTGGCCGTCATCCAGCTCGGCGTTACCTTGTTTACTACTATTGCTGCCGCCACTGGTGGCGTTGGTGCGCAGGATGCCTTTGCTCCATATCTTGCCCAGCACTGGCATATCTCGATGACGCTGGCAAAGGTCATCGCCGTTACATTTGTTATTATTCCGCTGACGCTTGTCACCATTGTCTTTGTTGAGCTTGTTCCCAAGATGTTTGCCCTAAGCAACAAGGAATGGATTGTCCTGCGACTTTCCCCGGTTATTAGAATCCTGGCGAAAATCATCGACCCCTTTGTCTCTGTTATCGAGTTTGTCGTCAAAAAAATTGTCGCCGCCATTGCCAGAATGCAGCCCGAAACCCGCGATGCCCAGGCCCCCTGGCTCCACGAGCTTCGCGCCGCCGTCTCGCTGGCGCGCACGTCCAAACTTATGGGCGAACGCGAGGAAAAAATCGTTCTTGCCGCCGCTCACCTCTCCAGCCACCTCGTCCGTGACATTATGCTTCCCGCGCAGGACATATCTATGATTTACGTCGGCAGCACTTTATCTCACGCCCTCGTCAAAGCGCACCTCGATATGCACACGCGTTTTCCTATTTGTATGGTCGAAAACGATCCCCAGACAATCGAGCGTTACCTCAACTTCAAGGATATCGTCTCGGCACTGCGCGTAAACCCCTCCGACCCGACCATCAAAGGTATTTCCCGCCCCATCACCAGGGTCAAAGAGGACATGCCTCTCTCGAAACTGCTCGAAATGATGATACAGGAAAAAACCCACATCGTTATCGTCGTGTCCCACGAAAACATCGTCCTCGGTATGATTACCCTCGAAGACATAATCGAGGAGCTTGTCGGCGAAATAGAAGATGAATTCGACCGCCTCCCAACGCATATTCATCCTGCAGGCGTTGGCTGGATTATGGGCGGAGGTGTTCTGATGACTACCGTCGCCTCAAACCTCGGCCTCGACTGGTCCGAAAAATTCACCGGCCGCGTCCCCACACTCGCCGAATGGTGCAATCAAACCTTCGGCTCGCCTCTCAAAGGCGGCGAAACTATCGAATCCGATAACCTCAGGGTAGTTCCCAGAAAATTCCGTCGCAAAAAACTACAGGAAGCTATCGTCTCCCTCGTCTCTTCTAATTCATAAGGATTAAAAAATGAAACACAAACCTAATATAGGTGTTATCGGCGCAGGCATGATTGCCGGCTTTCACTTCGACGCGATACTGGACTCAAAAAAGGCGAACGTCCTCTGGCTGGCCGATGTCGATAAACAGGTCCTCGCCGAAAAACAAAAAAAATATAATATCCCGCACTGCACAACCGATTATCGCGACATCCTGCGGGACAACAATATCGATGCCGTTATTATTGCCGCTCCTCCTTTTGTGCATTTCGACGCCGCCGTCTCCGTGATGCGCGCCGGCAAACACCTCCTTATTGAAAAGCCGCTTGTGATAAATCGTTCGCAAATGAATCGGCTCGTTAAAGAAGCCGCAAAACACAAAAACCTCGTTATTCTCGAATGTTCCGCCAGGCACACACGCCTCCAGCCCAAATTCCATTTCGTCAAAAAAATGCTGGATAACGGCGACATCGGTGAGGTCTATCACATCCATCACAATCACCTGATGCGAAGAACTTTTATCGAGTACAACCCACGCGGCGTCTGGTCATTGAAAAAATCCCTCGCCGGCGGCGGCCCGTTCCTCGACTGGGGCGTCTATGACCTCTCTTTCCATCTCGGCCTCCTAAACGACCGCCCCAAACTTGCCGGAATCAAACGCTTCGCCAGAAACGGTATAAAAATATTTTCCAACCCCAGAATCAAATCCGACGTCGAGGAGCACGGCGCCGCCTTTATGGAATTCAACACAGGCCTTACTTACTATTACGAACGCGGCGCGGGCGTCCACTGCGAAATCCCCAACGAAACCCGCATCTTCGGCACAAAGGGCTCGTTACGATTTTCCTATACAACCTGGGATTCTCCCAAGATTGAAAAGTTCTGGGTAAATAAAAATCGCGTTGAAAAACGCACCGTCTATAAGGTCGATATGTCAAAGCATCCCGGCGACGACCCCGCCCTGATTAATCACTTCCTCGATTGTCTTGCCGGCAAAGCCAAACCGGCGATGCCCGTTGCTCTTGCCGCAAAACACCTCGATATACTATTTCAAATACTGGGCAGGTAGGGCTATAATATCAACCATTATGAATGAACTGAAATTTCAGGACGCGGTAGAGCTTATAAATAAATCAGCCAATGTGCTGATTACCACCCACACCAAGGGTGACGGCGATGCCGCCGGCTGCTGCGTCGCTATGTCCGAAACGCTCTCGACGCTGGGCAAAAAAACTCAGGTTCTCTTCCTGTCCCCATTGCCCGACTGGTATGGCTTTCTTTTCGACAAGCCCATCCCCGTCCTCGGCAAAGACATTCCAAAAGACCAGCTTTCCCAAAACAAATTCGACCTTATCATCATCGTCGATACCAATAGCTCCAGCCAGTTACCCGGTTTTGAGGAATATCTCAAACAGGCCGATATCCCTGTCCTCGTTATCGACCACCACGCTACCTCCGATTGTTTAGGAGACGTAGAGCTTGTCGATTCGACCGCCGCCGCCGCGAGTTCCGTCGTCCTCGATCTGTTTCGATTCGCCCATTGGCCCATTACCCCCAAAATCGCCCAGTCCCTTTTTGTCGGCGTTGCCACCGATACCGGCTGGTTCCACTTCAGCAACACCACCAGCCGATGCCTCCGCGACTGCGCTGACCTTATCGATGCCGGCGCAAGCCCCGTCGATATTTACCGTCGCATCTACCAGACCTTTACTCCCCAGCGATTCAAATTGATGACTGCGATGCAGGATACGCTCGAATTGCATTTCGATGGCCGATACGCCTCGCAGTTCCTCACATTGCAGGATTTCAAAACCACCGGCGCCAAATACGAGGACACCGAAAACCTCATCGACCAGTGCCAGCGCATCGGCTCTGTCGTTGTCGCCGCGCTCTTCGTCGAATTAAAAGATGGCCGAATCCGCTGCTCACTCCGAAGCAGGGGGGCTGTCGATGTCTGCAAAATCGCCCGCCAATTCGATGGTGGAGGCCATACCGCCGCCGCCGGCGCCTACCTTCCCGGCCCCCTCGTCAATGCCAAAAAGCTCATCCTCGACGCCGTCAAATCCCAATTATAATTGTAGGATTGGGTTTATTTCCTTATCGGTTAGCCCCCAGGCCTGTTGTTTGGAGGGGGTTTATCCGCCGCAGGCGGATTGCCCCGCCAAACAAACTATTGACGAATTATTCCACGTCAGGTTATAAATATTACTCTTTACGAACTTATTATAAGGACGACTGATATGATTATGAAAGTTAGCAAAAGGGCACAGGCCATACCCCCGTCAGCCACGTTGGCCGTAACCGCAAGGGCGAAAGAACTCAAAGCACAGGGCATTAACGTAATCGGCTTCGGCGCGGGTGAGCCCGATTTTGACACCCCGCAATACATCAAGCAGGCGGCCATCGACGCACTCAATGCGGGAAAAACAAAATATACCCCCGCCTCAGGAACCATCGAGCTTAAAAAAGCAATCGCCGAAAAACTCAAAAAAGACAATGGCCTCGATTATAAACCCGAGCAGATTGTCGTCAACATCGGCGCCAAGCACTCGGTCTATAACGCGATGCAGGCCGTCCTCGACCCCGGCGACGTCGTGATTCTCCCGACGCCTTACTGGCTCACTTATACTGAAGCTATCAAATTGGCAGGGGCAAAGGTGAGGGTCGTCAAGACCAGCCGCCGGAACAGCTACAAGATTACCCCCGAACAGTTGAAAAAAGCCATCGGCCCCAAAACCCGGATGTTCGTCCTCAACTCCCCCAATAACCCCGGCGGCTTCACCTACACCCCCGATGAGCTTGCCCAGTTAGCCAAAGTCCTCGAAGGCACCGACGTCGCAGTCCTCTCCGATGAAATTTACGAACGCCTCGTTTACGCCGGCACAAAATTCATCAGTTTCGCCGCACTCAGCAAAGACGCCTACGACCGCACCCTCACCATCAACGGCTTCAGCAAAACCTATTCAATGACCGGCTGGCGGCTCGGCTACACCGCAGGCCCCGTTGACGTCATTAAAGCGATGGGCCGACTCCAGGACCATTCAACAAGCAACCCCGTAACCTTCGCGCAGGATGCCGCCATCACCGCATTGAAAGACCCCAATAACGAAGTCGAAAAAATGCGCGTCGAGTTCGAAAAACGCGCCAAATATATGGTTGACCGCCTCAACTCCATCAAAGGCGTCAAATGCACCCAGCCCACAGGCGCATTCTACTGCTTCCCCGATGTCTCCGCTTATTTCGGCAAGACCAAAGGCGGCATAGAATTGAAGGGCAGTTTGGATTTCGCCAAGGCGCTTTTGGAACAGGCCAACGTTGCCGTTGTCCCCGGTCTGCCCTTCGGCTGCGATAAAAATATCCGCCTGAGCTTTGCCACCTCGATGCAGAACATCACCGAAGGCATCAACCGCATCGAAAACTGGCTAAAATCGTAAACTCAGCCCGAATTCCCTAAAAATTCTGCCCCCGAAGTCCCATATTTCGGGGGCTTTTTTTTAACTTTATAAGGATTATTTTTTTGCCTGTTGAACAATATTTCTGATTATCCTGTATAATAACCTATAGTGCAGCAGGGCTATGCTTGGTTATATAGGAAAGGTAAAAATACGCACAATTTATTTGCGACAAGATATTCAGGACCGGCGATAACACGCACAAATATCCTGCTGACCGTACTTTTTACGGCACTATCGCTAATCGTCCAGCCCGTCAAAGCGCAATCAGATGATTATATAGTCGTTTACAGGAGCCATTCAAAAAAGCAAAACATGCTCAAACGCCCGACGTTCCCTGTAGCGCGTGACTTCAATATCATTCCCGCTGTGGCAGCCCATCTCGACGCCAACCAGCTCAAGCAGCTTCGAGCAAATCCCGATGTTGAATACATCGAGCCGGACTACAAAATTCACGCGCTGGGCGGCCCTGATGTAAACGCCTACTCATCGGGAGGTATTACCACCCTGTCTTCTTCCCAGACCATTCCTTATGGCATCACTATGGTCAACGCCCCTCTTGTTTGGTCCCGAACCGCAGGCGAAGGTGTGAGAGTCGCTGTCCTTGATACCGGCATAAGTATGTATCATCCCGACAGGGGCAATGTGGCCGATTCGAATAGTTTTGCGACCGACTCAACCGGTGCGATAATACCCGTGGAAGATTTTGACGGCCACGGCACCCATACTTCCGGCACTATCGCCGCCGCCGATAATGATATCGGTGTTGTCGGGGTCGCCCCGCAGGCCGATTTGCTCATCGCCAAGGTAATGGACAACACCGGCTCTGGCCAGACAAGCTGGGTAATTTCCGGTATTCAATGGGCCGTCAGTAAAAACGCCAAAGTAATCAGCATGAGCTTCGGCAGCCATGATGACTCGAACGCTCTGGATACCGCCTGCAGTAACGCGTTAGCGGACGGCGTGGTCCTGGTTGCGGCAGCGGGAAATGACGGCACAAACACGCTTTCTTACCCCGCCGCCTACTCTTCCGTAATTTCCGTCGCGGCCCTTGACCAGAATAAAAACATAGCGAGTTTCTCAAATTATGGGCCGACTATCGCGCTTGCCGCCCCGGGCGTGTCTGTTGACTCGACTGTCCCGATCTCCATTGATACCACTGCCACTGCCGATGCGGTATGGAGCAGCACCAGCCATCAGTCATATTTAGTAATCGGCACCGCCCCCGGCTCAGTCACCGGCCAAATCTGCAATTGCGGCCTTGCTGACGGCGCCGACCCGCAGGATACCTGCCCCGATAGTGTCGCTGGAAACATCGCCCATATCCGCAGAGGCACCACCACATTCGCCGCGAAAGTCGCACACGCCCAGTCCAAAGGAGCCATCGGCGTAATAATCTCAGACAATGGTAACGACTCTATTAATACTTTTAGTTTAAATGACGGAACTCCTCTTGTCGTTGTATCAATTTCAAAAGCCGATGGCGATGCCCTCCAGATACTCGCCCAGTCGGGTATTTCGGGCACCGTTTCGGTCAGTGGTGTTTTGTATGACTATTACAGCGGTACCTCGATGGCATGTCCCCATGTCGCGGGCGTCGCGGCTTTAATCTTCTCCGCTGCCCATTACAATATAACCCCTACGGAGGTTTCTAATATTCTTTTCAATTCCGCCCAGGACCTTGGCTCGCCCGGCAGAGACGACATTTTCGGCTATGGCCTCGTTGACGCGTATGCGGCGCTGAATCTGGAAAAAATTAATATTCTGGTGGCTTTCGCGAATAACTGGCTCCATCCCTGCTCATCACCCGACTGGTGTGATGGTATGGACACCAATCAAAGCGGCAGCGTTGATTTTCTGGATTTCGCCGCCTTGACCCAAAACTGGTAAACCATTCCTCATCCGCGGTTAGCATCTGCCTTCTCCCGAACAGGGATGGCCGAACCATAACTTCTCCCTTCTCCCTTCTCCCTTGTCTGTTGTCTTGTGTAACCATTTTCCAAACAAGGACTTACGGCAGATAAATAAATTTCTTGAAAAAGTTAGATTTTCCTTGACATATAAGTATTGTTTGGTATAATTCTAACCCGCTGGCTTGTCCTGAGCAAGCGAAGCGCTGCCTGCGGTGAGCATGTCGAACCGTCGAAGGGGCAGTGCCGGCAGTAGTAGCACAGCAGTGCAAGTTTACCCGCCGTAGGCGGGCATTTCGGGACAGAAGTCCCACGATTCAGGTCTTGATGACCAAGGCAATTCAACAGGTTACTTTTCGTTTTGAACATTGAGTCTTTGTTCATTTGTATTTGTTGTTTGGAATATATGGGGAGATTTTAATTATGAAACTTAATTTAACAATTAGGATTTTTAACTGTCTCGACTTTATTTTCACCTGTCCTCTGCTCACCTGTCGCCTGCTCCGTTATGGCTACACCTTCCGCAAAATTTATCTCGGCTTGGGCTGCTTCACTATCGTAGAGCCGCGTGACTATTATCTAATCAGGCACTTCAAATGGTTCGTCCACGGCAACGGCTCAAACCTTTACGCCGCCCGAAGCGCATTAACTAATGACCTGCGTTCAAGAATAATCTTTTTACACAGGCAAATAATGGACCCGCCCGCCGGCCTCGTCGTTGATCATCGTAATTGCGATTCTCTCGATAATCGCCGCGCCAATCTCCGCGTCGTAACCCAGGCGATAAATATGCGTAACAGGCGAAAACGTAAAAATACCTCTTCGCGTTACATCGGCGTCCATTTCGACAAGCAGCGAAATAAATGGTCTGTCCACATCAGGCATAACGGCCATAAAATCTGGCTCGGACGTTTCGATGATGAATCCGCCGCCGCTCGCGCCTATGATGCCGCGGCAAAGAAATATTATGGTGAATTCGCCCGGCTAAACTTTCCGGAAGGTGCTCCTGTGTCCTGCCTGCCCCGGTAATTTGTTGGCCGGGGAGCTTGTCGAAGGGCCCGACTCAATTTTCCGGAGGAAAATTCACTGTCCGCTGCCCGCTGAACGCTTTTTTGAACCTTGACTCCTAACCGCCTTTGATGGACAATGGAAGCGGTAATCGCATAATGGATTATGAAAGGCAGGCAGTGACTCCAAAAGGTGAACATCTTTTTCCAGAACTGAATAAAGCGCGATATGGCGAAGGACGTCGATTGCATCCGCTTTTTCTGCCTAATCTTCTTCTGGAAGAATCCCATCATAAAGCGCTTGAAGGCAAAGAGCAGGACCATGCTCACGAAATAATCTGCAAATGGGCAGACCTCGAATCAAGCGGTAAACTCAGCGAAATGAATGAGACGGCTATCGAAGGAGAGTTCTGCAAGGAGGTCTTTGGCGATGCGCTGGGTTACGACTTTTTCGCCGACAAAAAGGAAACTTGGAACTTCCAGCCAAAGTTTTCCGTAAACGGCGGACAGGCAGATGCCGCCATCGGTATTTTTGGCAAGGCAAAAAAACCACAGGTTCATGCCGTAATTGAGCTTAAAGGCCCAACAGTCAATGTCGATAAGGACCGCTCCGCCGGCCGAACGCCTGTCCAGCAATGCTGGGATTATCTTAACCATCTTACCGATTGCCCATGGGGTATCGTCTGCAATTACGTTAGTTTCCGTCTCTATCATCGCAATCAAACACCAAGAGCTTATGAAATCTTCACACTTCAGGAACTTCGTAAAAAAGAAAACTTCCTCAAGTTTTACTACCTCCTCGAAAAAGATGGTTTGATACCATCTCGTTCCACTCCAACCCCTCGCTCGGATTTTCTCCTCCAAAAATGTACCTCACGCCAGCGAGAGGTTGGCGATGACCTGTACCAGTATTACCAGGACAACCGCCTTTTGCTCATCAAATATCTTCGCGGTCAGCCCCACAACAAACCTCTTGATACTGCAATCCACATTGCGCAAAAACTAATCGACCGCATAATCTTCGTCGCGTTCTGCGAAGACCGCGAATTGTTGCCCGACCAGTCCCTTCTCAGGGCATGGAGAGATGTTCCCCCGTTCCACAAAGTAACAAATCCAAAATGGCATAATTTCCTCCAATTGTTCAGCAGCATCCACGAGGGAAACGATAATCTTAAAATACCACCCTATAACGGCGGCCTGTTTAAAAAAGACGAAGAAGTTGACAATCTAAACCTTGACGACGACTGGACAATGTTTTTCAAGACCGTCGGCGATTACGACTTCGCTCACACAATTAACGTTGATGTCCTCGGCCACCTGTTTGAAAAATCCATTAACGACATAGAAAAAATTCGCCTCACCGGCCTTTCCGGAATAGAAATCGCCGAGGAAGAAAAACCTAAGATGCAAAAATCCGCCGAACGCAAAAAAGGCGGAGTATATTATACGCCCCCCGAATTTACCGGCTTTATCACGGAACACACCGTCGGCAGAATGGCCAAAGAAAAAATCAAATTACTCGAAAGAAACTTTGGCATCCGTCTCGACCAAATCGACGCAAAAACCGAAAAGAAAAGAGTCGTCGCCTTCGCACAAAATGCTGTCGAGGAACTACGCGAAATAAAAGTCGTTGACCCCGCTTGCGGTAGCGGTGCGTTTCTTATCCGTGCCTATGATGCCCTCGAAGATAAATATCAGGATATTCTCGACGTTCTTGAAATCCACGAACCCAAACTTGCCGAAGACCTGCACGATAAGGTTTCTGATTTTATCCTTCAGGACAATCTCTTTGGCGTTGACTTGTCTCCTGAGGCGGTCGAAATTGCCCAGCTTGCCCTTTGGCTCCGTTCCGCGCATAGACGTAAAACTCTTGCTAACCTGTCTGAAAATATCGTCTGCGGCAATTCGTTGATTTCAGATACTTCTGTTGATGCTCGTGCCTTCGATTGGAAAGAGAAATTCAAAGATGTCTTCTCCCGCACAAACTCCGGCTTCGATTGTGTCATCGGTAACCCGCCATGGGAAAGATTTACGCTTAAAAACCGTGAATTCTTCGACACTTCTGCACCCCACATACTCGAAGCTCCAACAGCCGCCGAAAGCCGACAACTTATCGAAAAACTTAAAACGCAAAACCCGTCTCTTTATGAAAGTTATACCAAGGCAAAAGAATCCACCGAAAAAACAACGACCTATATTCGTCAGTGTGACCGATATCCGCTTACCGGTAAAGGTGATATAAATACCTACTCTGTCTTTGCTGAACTCGCTCATTCAATCGTTGCCCCAACGGGTCTCGTTGGTATCCTCGTTCCCACCGGCATCGCAACTGATAAAACAAACGAAGATTTCTTCGCAAAATTAGTCGATTCACAAACCCTGTCCGGTCTATATGACTTTGAAAACAAATTGCCTGTTTTTCCGGATGTTCATCGCGCTTATAAATTCTCCGTTCTCCTCTTCGGTGGTTCTAAAAATAAATGCAAGTCTGCTGACTTCGTCTTTTTCGCTCATGAAATGGACGACCTCAAAGACGGTTCCCGCGATATTTCGCTATCTACTAACGACTTCAAACTCCTTAATCCCAATACTCACACCTGTCCCATATTCCGCTTCAAACGCGACGCAAATATCACCAAATATATCTATAAACGTGTCCCTGTCCTTATAAATAAAACCCGAAAAGAAGGCGGCAATCTTTGGGGTATTGACTTCTTAACAATGTTTCATCAGAGTGGCGATGCCGAACTTTTCCGCACCGCAGAACAACTAAAATCTGACGGATTCAAACGCTCAGGTCCAAATTGGGAAAAAAGCAAAACTGTATTTCTTCCCCTCTACGAAGCAAAGATGATTCAGATGTTCGACCACCGCGCCGCAAGCGTCGTTGTCGATGAGTCAAACTGGATGCGCCAGGGCCAAACCGATGAAACATCTCCCGTCTTGCACCAAAATCCTGAATTCGCCGTTGAACCAAGATGGTGGGTTAATGAGGCCGATGTTCATCGTGTTCTTGGCGACCGAGATACAACAAAAATTATCGCATTTAAGAATGTTACCAGCCCGACTAATCAACGAACAATGATTGCCGCGTTTATTCCATATTCTGGCGTAGTCCACTCCTCGCCTCTCGTTTTCACCGGCTCCGATATTAACGCCCGACTTACATCTTGCCTGCTCGGCAACCTTAACACCTTTGCCTATGACTATATCTGTCGCCAAAAGATTGGTGGCGTAAATTTGAGTTATTTCATTATTGAACAGATTCCAACATTCCATCCTGATTTCTATTCTCAAAAATGTTCGTGGAACAAAAAGCAAACGCTTGAGAAATGGATTTCCGACCGTGTTTTGAAACTGACCTGCACGAGCAACGATATGATTCCGCTGGCTGAAGCCGCGGGTTTCAAACCGACCGTTCACAAATGGGATAATGCGGAACGCCTCGACCTTATGGCTGAACTTGACGCCGCGTATTTCCTTCTTTATGGCATCAAACGAAACGACGTTGAATATATCCTTACCACCTTCGCCGGCCTTCGCGACGAATCCCCCGACCTTCTCGCCGGCCCAACAACCACGTCCCAAATCCTCGACCATTACGACCGCCTCCTCTCCGCCTCAAAAGAACACTAAATAACCTTTTGCGCCTTTTTGTGGCAAAAGTCAAAAATCACTTTATGCCGTTGTCATTTACGAACTTACGTCATTCTTGACGATATACATATAAGGCCTTATTATGCCTGTGCGCTGGCGGTGTAAACAGTTTACCCGCCGTGTTTTATGGCGGGTCAAGGGATTGGTTCTAACGCCTGTGCGGGTAACGGTTTATGTCCGCCGAAGGCGAGATCTCGCCAAAAGGCGGATAAGTAATCTAATCAGTAAAAACAGTTAGGAACGATAGTTATGGCGGATTTTCGACAAAGCTCAGTACCGGCAAGCTCACCACGGGCGAATTTGATACAGGAAAACAAACAGATGCTGGCCCCCGCAGCTTCGCTTTTGCGAGGCAAAACGGCGGGAGTCATCGGCCTTATCGCGATGCTCATTTTTGCCATTCACGCAAGCACCCACATGGTCGGCGCGGGCGATACCTGGGTGGCTCTCGCCTGCGGCAGGCACTTTTACAACCACGGCGTCGATACAAATGAACCCTTCAGCGCCAATTCGCACAGGCAGGGTCCGACCGCCGAGGAGATAGCGACCACCTGGCCCGACTGGGCGCAGACGATTGCCAATAAGGTCGGCATCGATACCCTCAAGTACTGGCATCCCACCGGCTGGATAGATCAGAACTGGCTGACACACGTCATTTTCCACTGGCTGGCGTATCATTCACCTTTCGCCGATGGCCCCTCGCTGTCTTTCAATATCCTTATGTATTTGAAATTTACCATATACATTCTCGCCGTGATTTGTATTTACTACACAGGAAGGGTTATGGGGGTCCACCCGGCGTTGTCAGCCATATCGGCTTGCGCGGCCATGTTCATCGGCCGTTCGTTCATTGATATCAGGCCCGCAGGTTTCTCGAATCTCATGGTCGCTGTATTTATGCTCATCCTTGTCCTGTCGATTTACCGCAACTATCTTTATATCTGGCTCATATTGCCCGCAACAATATTCTGGGCAAACTTGCACGGCGGATACATTTACGTCTTTATGGCGCTTACCCCTGTTGTCGCGATTCGTCTGCTTGGGATACTCTGGAGAAAGGCGGCGGTCAAACTGGAACTGAAGGCAACCTCGTCGAAGAACCTGCTTCCCGGAACTACCCCTCAGGCCCTTTGGCATACCATTGCCGCCGGCGCCATTGCCTTTATCGCCTCCATCATTTTCAGCCCATTTCATTTTACCAACCTGACGCACACCTTCCAAATCAGCATCAGCGCAAACGCCGAAGGTTGGCGAAATGTTCATGAGTGGTGGCCGGCGTTTCGGTGGGATAACCCTGTGGGGACGGCATTTCCGTTTTTGGTGATGATGGTGGCAGGCATAGGGTTGCTGGTGATATGGGTTTTCAGCCGGCTGTTGATACCGAAGCAGATTAAGTTGCCAAAGCAGCAGGGGGTCAATCAGCAGAAGAATTTCAATGTTATCGCAAATACGGTGGGATTCGCGGGGGCGTTACTGGTAATCTGGGCAACGATGATTTCGTTTTCATTTACGGACGCGAGCCCGGCGAGTTTTTTGTTGAGCGGCCTGTTTGTGGGGATACTATGGTCGTCGGTGTTCGTAAACGTTCACCTTATATATTTGATTTTGCCGTTTGGACTTTTCGCGTTGTATACGGCGGATGCCACGCAGGGATACACGGGCAGATATATCTTTCCATTTATAACGGTTCCATTTTATTGCGGGTTGTTCGCGATAGCGTCGCGGATTTCGAAGAAGCCGGCGTATTCAATGGTTAATATATTTTACGTGCTGGCAGCGGCGGCAGTAACGTTGCTTGTTTCGGCGGCGACCGTGAATCCGTTCAAGTTCACCCAGTCGATTTGGCACTTAGAGCAGTTTGTAAATTTGCACCGATTATGGCAGTTGGCGTATGAGGCCAACTTAGATATCACTTACGCCAAGTTGTTCCCCGTGCTTTACGGGATAAACGCATTGTGCATAGTGGCGTGGTTAGCGGCGCCCTATGCGAAGGTCGTGCTTAGGGACATTTTCGGAGGGCGTGCCGTGACATCGGCGCCGGCAGAGGGCGTGTATCAATCGCCAAGGATAGACCTCGCACTGATTGTTATCGCGGCGATGACGGTTTATATGGCTTTGCGGTCCCGGCGGTTCATACCGATTGGGGGATATGTGACCTGTCCTTTAATAGCTTTGCTCACTGACCAGATTATCCAAACGGTCGCGGCGTCTATTAATTTTCGTAAATATGGTCGGCTGACATTACCTCGGATGTCCGTTGAGCTGCAGAGGTGGTTGATTGCCGGGTCGGTGGTGTTAGTGGGAGGGCTTGGGATATGGTGGGGGCTTAAATTCAAAAACGTGTATATCGACCCGTGGCCGACGGAGACGAAACTGACGTCGGCGTTTATAAGGATGACAGCATCGGCGGCCAAACCATTCGACGCCTGCCGGTTCATAACAGAAAATAAGATGCGCGGCAATATGTTCAACTACTGGACAGAAGGCGGTTTTATCGCGTGGGGTCAGACACCCGGTGCGGACGGGCACACTCCACTACAACTTTTTATGGACGGCAGGGCGCAGGCGGCTTACAACTACGATGCTTACATACTCTGGTCGGAGATTATGTTCGGCGGTCCCGTTGTTCAGAAGGCCAGGATCAGAAATCAAAACCTTACGACGGATGATTATGTTCAAACGGGTAAATGGTTAGACAGCCGAATGAAACAGTTCAAGGTATGGGTGGTATTGATGCCTCGTAACCAGTTCGATGCGCCATTTGTGAAGGGTCTTGAGTACAGTCCGAGCTGGCGGCTGGTATATCTTGACGACGAGCAGAGATTGTACGTTGACATATCGACGCCTCGCGGACTTGAGATATTCAAAGGCATCGACGACGGGAACACGATATATCCCGAGGAGTATTATCGCAACATTATGATAGCGCACAACACGCTGGTATTCGACAGCACTGCGGAACAGCTTGCGAGGGGTTTACAGTGCGCGTTGAGCGCATTTGAGAAAAGCCCGACGCGGATGCCCGTGCAACTGATACAGATATATTACGAGCGTTATCCGCAATTCAGGCCGCAGATTGATGCGTTCTGGCAAAAGGTGCTGGAAGATTTTCATTTGAACAAGAAAAAGTATCTTAGCAGTGACGGGTATTATTACAGGGCCGTGAGCGCGCTAATGGCGATGGGTCATCTGCAGCCGACAGCCAATAAAGAGACGATTGAGTCCTACGAGCGGGAGAAAGCAGAGCTGCAACAAATAATAGAACTGATGCAGGACAAAAGGTGGTAAATAATTTTCGATTTTAGATTGCCGATTGTCGATTTAATTAGCCACAGATTACACAGATGACACTGATTTAATTTATGATTGGGTCCCCTGTTGCGAGACCAAGTAAGCGGATTCTCGGGGATGGCGTTACACGTCAATTTGAGAACAGGGTTTTTGCGGCGGATAAGAAAGTTATGGAACGGCCGATTTCGATAAGCGTATTTTTTCCGTGTTATAATGAGCAGGATAACGTTGTGCGGACAACGCAGCAGGCGGTAGAGGTGCTTGAGGGGCTGAAGGCGGATTTCGAGATTATCATTGTTAACGACGGCAGCGCGGACGAAACAGGCGTGAGGGCGGACGCGATTGCGGCAGGGGACAGCCGAATACGGGTAGTGCATCATCCGCACAATATGGGGTATGGGGCCGCATTACAGTCGGGAATCAGAGCAGCGAAAAAAGAGCTTGTTTTTTTTACCGACGGTGACGGGCAATTCGATATAGGTGAGATAAAGCTGCTTTTGCCTTTGATAAAGCATAATGATATTGTGTGCGGGTATCGGCTGGACCGAAAAGACCCGATTATGAGAAAACTGAACGGGTGGATGTGGACGAAGTTAGTAAACCTACTGTTCGGGATGAATATCCGTGATATTGACTGCGCATTTAAGCTGTTTCGCGCGGAGATATTCGAGGGGATGACTATGTCAAGCGCGGGCGCGCTGATAAGCGCGGAGATATTGGCGAGGGCAACAAAGCGAGGATGCAGGATAGCGGAGGTTGGAGTTCATCACTATCCGCGAACGGCGGGCAAACAGACAGGGGCGAAACTGGCGGTTATAATACGGGCGTTTAAGGAGTTGTTTAAGCTGTACAATCGAATACGGAAGGGGCAGTAGTGATTGTCGATTTGCGATTGACGATTGTCGATTTTGGGATGCGGATTGAGATTGCTTCGGCCTGCTTTGCAGGCCTCGCAATGACAATATAGGCGAACGAGATGGTCAGAGGCAAAGGAAAGACAAAGAAGAAAACTACGACGAATTTGTTTATCTATGGGTCATTGCGAGACCCGCAGATATTCGAGTCGGTTTGCGGGATGAGTTTTACGCGGAAGAGCGGCAAGGCGGATGCGCATACATTGCTGGCTGAGCCGGTGTTTCTGGCGGGGCACAAGAAGGTAAGCCCGGATAACGTGTATTTTTACGCGGTCGAGTCGCCGGGGGCGAAGATTGAGGGGTTCGTGATTTACGATGTGCCGGCGGGAGCGATGGCGGAAATCGACCGGTATGAGGGGAAGCGATACGAAAGAGAGACGGTGCGAGTACATACGGCTCACGGACTTGTTTCGGCGCAGGCGTATCTCGTGAGCCATGAGGCGATGAAGAAGCGGTTCGGGGACAGGTTTCACGTTAATCTGATACATGAGCTTTGGCTTCGGAAAAGGATAGACAATTTTCTTAAGAAGCGGACGAGGCCCGGGGACAAGAGTATCGACGCGGAGCTTGAACGGCTTGCCGAGCGGGAGTTGTTGGCGACGACGGAACGGGATTTGGTGATAACACATTACAGAACGGACGCGGTGAGCGATTATTTTCTTGAGCATGAGCTTAACCGTCCGAGGCCGAGCATCAAGCATCTTTATGGAGACCCGCAGGCGGCGAAATATATCAACAACTATCTTGCGCTTGTGGTCAAGCAAGTGTTGCTGAACCAGTTAGACGATAGAATCCAGGCGAATTTTCGATTTGAGCTTGAGCATATGCGTTCATCGGAGCGGTATTTCAAGAGGTCAGTGAGTTTGCTGATAGCGCTGCAGATAATCAACAACAATATCTCCGCGGTTGAGATGATAGTGAAACAATGCCTCAAGACGATGCCTTTTGAGAAATACGACCTGATAGATTACGTTAAATACGCGGTGAGGGCTGCGAGGAGCTTGTTTGACGCGAGGGTTGTGGAGACGCAGTTGAACTCGATACGGTCGAATTTTCAGCTGGGGCTTGTTCCGATGGGCTGCGAGACGGAGCTGAGTAACGTGGGGGCGGCGGTTGTGGAGCCGGACGCTGATGAGTCGAAAAAAGAGGACCCGGCATACGATTGTTTTCGGTATTTTCATGATTTTCAGTTCGATGTTTTGTCGTGGAAGGTGGGCGGGTACATCGACGACAACAGCGGGTCGGCGGACAGGGCAAGGCGTCAGGGCTTTCTGGAGCTTGCGCCCGGCCGGCTGAATGTTGCGCTTGAATTGTCGAGGCCCGCCACCGCGTGCCCGTGGCTGTTGAATCAACTGATAAATGAGATTACGGCATTTTACAACGTTCGGCCACACAGTTTGCATTTGTCATTCCAGATGCGGAGGCGTCAAATCGGCAGACAGAAGATTCTGCCGCTGGGGTTTGTGAAGTGTTTGCTGGCGCTGGGCGGGGGGACAGAGGTAAGCAAGACGGGCCGGCTGTGGATTTCGCGTATGGGTCACGACGAGATTACAAGCGGAGAAGAGCTTGTATTCGCGAGGACGAGCCAGCGGCAGTGGTTCGTTGGTGCGGACTCGGACGGCGGAGGGGACAAGACGCCATCGTCGGCGACGGCATATACTCAACAATACAAATTTATTCGGCTGGAGCAGCGGGCGAATTATGAGCCGTTGATAATGTGCCTGAAGGGTTTGCAACTGGCGTATAACCCGGCGGATTACCTGACAGCGGAACAGTTGAAAAAGAGCGCAAAGCTGAGACGTGAATACGAGGAATTGAAGACGTGGGCGGCGAATCCGACGGAAATCAGCCCGAAGATAATAAGGGATTTTTTGCACACGGTCCGCGAAGGGCTGATGAACGAGGCACATCACAGTCCGTCGCACAAGCCGCATTATATTGAGTGGGCTATCGGCGCAATCGATATGCGGCTGCGGACGTTCAACGAACAGGCGACCGAAACCAAACCGGGCTAAATGGATTTGTGAGCGGCAAGTTTGTTCTTCAGGCGGTCGATTGCAAATTGGGCCACAATGTCGTGGTCGAAGGATATATCGGAAGGCAGAGCGTTAATATCGAACCATTGTGCCAGTTCGGCGTCGTCGCCCGCCTTTATACGGTCAAGGCCCTGATTGATAATTCCCATATAGACGACGGTGATTTGCCTGCCTCTTGGGTCGCGGCCTGGTTTGCCGAAGGTGTGCATTTGTTCGAGGCGGACTCCGGTGAGGCCCGTTTCTTCCTGTAGTTCTCTGGCGACGGCGTCATCGAGTTCTTCGTCCATACCGATGAAGCCGCCTGGGAAAGCCCATTTGCCTTTGAAAGGTTCGTTGCCTCGTTTGATGAGCAGGAGTTTGACTGCGTCGGCGGTTACCGCGAAAACCACGGCATCGACCGTAACCATAGGTCTTGGCCAGTCGTAAACGTATTTTCCTTTCTTGTTCATTTTGGACAGCATAATTAATATTTGGTATTTAAGCAATTGCCGAAAGGGAGATAAACGCATAAAATAAGGGGTATGCACGACGTTGAAACAGTAATGAGGAATTTAATCGAGATATCGGAAGTTGCGCCGGGGGGGGGGTGGCGCGGATGGGTTGCAGTTCGCGCCGCGGGTAAAGACCAATTTTCAAAATCGGGATGGGAGAAGTTATTAGCTGAGCCGGAAAAACTGCTTGAGGGGGCGCAACAGACACTGAAGAGCGAGGGGTTAAATGCCGTTACGGTTAAGTACCTGGATATCGGGGGCAGGGGAGCTAAGGCGGTGATAAAGCGACGTCATCGCGGCGGGGGGGTTCGGGGAATTTTCAGGTCGATGGGGGCGGCGCACGCGATACGGAATTTTATCGCGGCGGTCAAAATGAAGCAATATGGGCTGCCGGTTGCGGCGCCATTGGCTGCGGTGTATCACAAGAGATTTTTGTTTTGCGACGAGAGCATATATATCAGTGAATACGTTGAGGGGACAAACCTGCACGAGTTTTTGAGGAATATGCAGGCACAGGGCGAGGAACGGTACTGGATAATGCGGGAGGTTTCCGGGAAAATGGCGGAGATATTCGCGGAGCTTCACAAAAACAATTTATGGCACAGGGACGCTAAGGCGACTAATTTTGTCGTTAATCAGGACGGCGAGGGGGAATATCAAATTACGATTACCGACGTGGACGGGATTAAGCAATATTTTCCCCACAGCGAAGACAGGCAAATGCAGGGGCTGTGGCAATTAGCGGCGTCGGTGATGGAGTTGCCGGGCATTACGCGGACGGATTATCTGCGTATGTTTGAGATATACTGCGATGAAGTGAGGATACCCGAAGAGAGACGAGGGGACATCTATCGGCGACTTGCGCAGAAGGCGCAAGCGAAATATCGTTTGAAGCAGAAAACGAGCACGTGAAATGACGGGTGAAGAGCCGAGACGGATTTTGATTATAAAGCCGAGCGCACTGGGGGATATAGTTCTTGCGCTGCCGGCGTTGTCGGCGCTGAAGAGGAGTTTTCCGGAGGCGAGAATATCGTGGTTTGTGCGGCCGGAGTTTGCGCCGCTGTTAGAGGGTCATCCGTATATATCTGACGTTATTCTGTTCGACCGAAGACGCCTATCCAAATGGTGGTGTAGTCTTGACAGTTTTAAATCTCTGCGGTCGCTTGTTAGGCAGCTCAAGGCCGGCGGATACGATTTGGTGTTCGATTTTCAGGGGCTTTTCAGGACGGCCGGATTAGGGTGGCTGTCGGGGGCAAAGAGGCGGTTCGGGATGGCCAATGCCAGAGAGTTCGGCCCGCTTTTTTACACACACAAAGTTGAGCAAACTGAAGATTGTGTTCATCTTGTGGATTACTTTTTGAAAATCGTTGGGCAAATGGGGGCGACGGACCTCAAGGTCGAGTTTTTGATACCGCAAAACAATGAGGCCGCCGAGGCCGTCAGAAAACTGCTGGCACAAAACAAAGTTCCAATAAACGGGTACGTGGTTTTTGTGCCTGGTTCGGCGCACGAGGACAAATGCTGGCCGAGGGGACGGTTCGCCGAGCTGGCAGAGAGAATAACTGAGAGATTCGGTTTGGCAATTGTGGCCTGCGGCAGCGCGGGCGAGGCGAATATTGTGAAGGAAATGAAGGCGCTTTCACGCACGCCGATTGTGGACCTTGCTGGAAAGACAACGCTGAAGGAACTTGTGGAGCTATTGAGGGGGGCACGATTAGTCGTGAGCAACGATACGGGGCCGGGGCATATCGCGGCGGCAATGGGAACACCGATGGTGATGATGTTTGGCTGGTCAAATCCCGTGAGGATAATGCCATACGGCAGGCCTGAGTGTGTGGTTGCAGGCGAGCCGGACGGCAGGGGAGCAGAGATAAAAAGCACGGCTCCCCAGCACAGCGTAAGCGTAATTACCGTCGAGCGGGTTTTTGAGACGGTCTGCCGACAAATCAGCAAAAAAGGCTCCTGACCCCTTTTTCACTTTTTTCACTTCAATTGTTTTAAAGTGTCGGCGCAGCGTTCGCAGACATCCGGTTGCTGCGGGTCGAAGCCGACGGAGGGCCAGTAGTTCCAGCAACGCTGGCATTTTTGATGAGCGCTCTTCTGAGCAATGACCTGGGTCGGGCCTTCGGCTTTTTCGAGCTTAACCTCACTAACGATGCAAAGCGCGGCGAAGGATTTCAAGCCAAACTGCTCAATCGCAGCGGCGGTTTCATTATCGCATCGGATAGTTACGATGGATTCCTGATTACTGCCGATGAGTTTATCACGACGCAACGGCTCAAGGGCGAGAAGGACGGCGTCTCGCAGGGACATAAGTTTTTGCCAGTTTGCTTCGCCTGGTTGCCAATCGATAGCCGGGTCAACTTTTGGCAGCATTGCGAGGTGGACGCTTTCGACATTTTGCGATTTGTGCTGGATTGCGGCCCAGGTTTCCTCTGCGGTGTGGACGAGGATGGGGGCGAACAACAGCGTTACGCAATCGAGGATTTTATAGAGGGCGGTCTGGCAACTTCGGCGAGACGGGCTATCGGCGGGGTCACAATACAGGCGGTCTTTGAGCAGGTCCATATAGATACTGCTCATTTCAACGGAGCAGAAGTTATAAAGCAGGGAGAAGACGCGGTGATAGGCGAAGTCGTCGTATTCCTTAGTGGCGCCTGCGATTAACTTTTGGAGCTGCTGCATCGCCCATTTGTCGATTTCGAACATTTTGTCGTAAGCGACGGCGTTTTTGGCAGGGTCGAAGTCGTAGATATTGCCGAGTAGATAGCGGATGGTGTTCCGGATTTTGCGGTAGGCGTCCTGGGTTTTGCCGATGAGTTCGTCGTTGCAGCGCATATCGTCCTGGTAGTTGACGCTGGCGACCCAAAGGCGGAGGACGTCCGCGCCGTATTTGGCGACCTCGTCCTGGGCGTTGACATAGTTGCCGAGGGATTTGGATTGCTTCATACCTTTTTCATCGACGGTGAAGCCGTGGGTTAAGACGGCTTTGAAGGGCGCTTTGCCGATTGTGCCGAGCGCGGGGAGGAGCGACAACTGGAACCAGCCGCGATGCTGGTCGCTGCCTTCGAGGTAGAGGTCAACGGGAACGGGCCAGCCGGCTTTCGTGACGACGCTATACCAACTACAGCCAGCTTCGAACCAGACGTCGAAGATGTTTTCTTCTTTTTTCAGCTCGTTGAATGAGAAGCCGGGGGGGAGTTTGAAGTCGTCGCCGAGGATTTGCTCAGGCGAATCAGTAAACCAGCTATCGGAACCTTTGACGGCGATGTATTTTGACACCGCGAGGACGGATTCCTTTGTCAAAAGGGTTTCGCCCTGAGGATTTACGAAGACGGGGATGGGCAGGCCCCAGCTTCGCTGCCTGCTGATGCACCAGTCGGGACGAGACTCAAGCATACCTTCGATGCGTTTCTGGCCCCAGTCGGGGACCCATCGGACGTTTTTGACGGATTCGAGCGAGAGATTGCGCAGGGACTTTCCGAGGCCGGGGATTTCCTTATCGACGCTGACGAACCACTGCTCGGTGGCGCGGAAGATGACGGGTGTTTTGCTTCGCCAGCAGTGGGGGTAGCTGTGGGTGATTTTCTGCTGTTTTACGAGCAGACCTGTATTGGTGAGGTGGTCGATGATTTCCTTATCGACCTTTAGGACATTTTTGCCGCGGAGCCATTCGGGGACGGTGTTGTCGTAAGAGCCATCGTCTTTTACCGGCGAATATACCGCGAGGCCATTGGCCTGGCCTGACAGATAGTCCTCTGCGCCGTGGCCGGGGGCGGTGTGGACGAGGCCCGTGCCGTCTTCGGTGGTAACGTATTCGGCGAGGATAACTTTGTATGCGTCTTTATCGGTGGGGTTGGTTTCGACAAAGGGGTGAGTATATCGCAGGCCTTCAAGTTTGGAGCCGAGGACTTTATTTGAACTGACTTTGTATTGACCTTCGTTTAATCCGGCAGCGGCGACGACAGCGGGGAGGCGGTCTGAAACGACAAGGGAGACGAAACGGCTGCCATTGAGCTGATAGTCGAGTGTTAGATATTCGAGACGCGGGTGCAGTGCGACGGCGAGATTGGCGGCGAGCGTCCAGGGTGTGGTCGTCCAAATCATAAAGCAAACTTTGGCGTTCTGGGCCTGTTCGCTGGTTACCAAACCAAGTTTGGTTAATCGCGGGATGCTGTCTTTGGCGACGGGGAAATTTACGAAGATGCTTGGTGAGTCGATATCTTTGTATTCGAGTTCGGCTTCCGCGAGTGCGGTTTCGCAGCCGACGGACCAGTGGATGGGCTTTAGTTGTTTTTTGACGAGACCTTTGCCGACGAGTTCGGCGAAGACCTCGAGGATGCCCGCCTCGTAAACGGGTTTGAAGGTGAGATAGGGGTGTTCGAAGTCACCGAAGACGCCGAGCTGCTGGAACTGCTGGCCCTGGAGCTTGACGTATTTGCTGGCGTATTTTTTGCAGAGTTGGCGGATTTCCGGTTTGCTTAACTGGCGGATTTTGTCGCCGAGCTCGGTAACGACCTTCGATTCGATGGGCAGGCCGTGGCAATCCCAGCCGGGGACGTATGGGGCGTCGAAGCCGGTCATTGTTTTGTAGCGGACGACGAAATCCTTGAGGACCTTGTTGATGACGTGGCCCATGTGGATATCGCCATTGGCGTAGGGGGGGCCGTCGTGGAGGATATATAATGGCGAACCTTTGCGAGCGGCCCTGATTTTGCCGTAGAAGTCGCGTTTTTGCCAGTCCTTGCGCATAATGGGTTCGCGTTGGACGAGGTTTGCCTTCATCGCAAAACTCGTTTGCGGCAGGTTCAATGTTTGGCTGTAACTTTTCTTGTCGTCGGACATCGTTATACCTCAAGTATTGAAAGCGAGTATATTAAACGTAAGTAGCCGCGCAGTCAACGCAACGATTGAGCGGCCGGTTTATATAAACGAAAAAGGCCTTTCAGGATTTCTACCCTGAAAGGCCTTTACAAATCGGTATTTGACGCTCTCAGGGCAGCTTAGTTATATCTCCTATAATGATAATAATCGCAATGTCACCGGGGCACATAATGTGCTTTGCCTGTGCGATTAGCCGTGCTGTAGATTGTTTTAACGCCATAAATTCACCTTAACAATATTACAAACCTACCACAATAGTCGGTTATTGTCAATCTCGGTTTTAGGAAATGTGCCACGAAGACACAAAGACACGAAGATTTTCTAAATTAAAAACTGCGGCTGAAGATGGGGGATGGGCGTCTTGTAATATATGAGGGAGTTGTTTAAACTGTTTGTATGGGTAATACGGCAGGAACGATGAGCGATTATTGGCAAACCAGGCAGGGGCAGGGCATAATTCTGGCTGCGATTTTAATCGGCTCGGCGATACTTTTACTGGCTAATCTTGGCAATCAATATCTTTGGGAGGACGAGGCGCAGACGGCGCTTGTCAGCAAGACCATATTGACGGAGGGCGTCCCCCGCGGGTACGACGGCAAAAACTTTTTCTCGCAGGAAAAAGGGGCTGAATACGGCAATAACTACATCTGGCGGTGGCATACGTGGCTGCCGTTTTACGTTCTGGCGGGGTTTTATAAGGTATTCGGTGTCAGCACGTTTGTTTCTCGTCTGCCATTTGCGTTGTTCGGGCTGGGGACGGTCGGGGCGACATACTATTTTGCCCGGTCGCTGTGGCCGGGGACACGGGTGGCGGCGATAGCCGCGGCGTTGCTGGCGGTATCGGTTCCGTTTTTGCTTTTGAGCAGACAGTGCCGGTATTACAGTATGGCGATGTTTTTCTCCGTTGTATCGCTGCACGCGTATATGGCGATGCTGAACGGGAAAAAGCTCGCGGCGATGACGCTATTTTTTACTTCGACGCTGCTTTTGCATACCCAGCATTTTTATATGGCGGTGCTTTTTCCGGCTTTGGCGGTGCACGCAGGAATTTACAGGAGAGATGGACTGAAAAAGCTGTTAGTCGTAATCGCCGGGGTAATGCTGTTCAATGCGCCATGGCTGTTCTGGCTGGCAAATATGAATTATAATCAGGGGCATATCCCGGAATTATCCACGTTTGTCAATTTTGTCAGAGCGTTCTGCACTGATATAATCCGGTATATTTTTCCCGCATGGCTGTTGGCGGTGATGGTGATTATTGCTGTTACAGGGCGCATCAGGAGGGGGCGTTTTTTTTCGCAGGAACGGCTTTTCTGGTGTAAAGTATTGCTCCCGGTTATTTTCGTTTTGTTCAACGTTGTTGTAATCGCATTCACCTGCCCACTGCCGTATTTTCGTTATATTGCACCTTCTGTTCCGCTGGTGATTATTCTTGTCGCGGTCATAGTTGATGCTGCTGCGAGGGTACACGTGGTTTTGGCGGTGGTGGTGGTTGCGGCGATGCTCTCAACGGGCAGGATTAAGGATTATTTTTACGAGATAACACACGACTACGAGGGGCCTATCAAGGGGATTGTGAGTTATCTGAGGGAACACGGCGACAAGGACGACGTTGTAGCGATATCTTACGGTGATATGCCGTTGAAATTCTACACGGATATGCGAGTGATAGGGGGGCTTACAGGCGAAGACCTTGAGCCGGCCCTGAACGCCCGATGGGTAATCTTTCGCAAGAACAGCGCCGGAGAATCCGGACGACTCGAAATATACCTTATACTCAACGATATCAACCTGGAAAATGAATACCGCAGGATAGAATTGGATTGCCCGGATATACTATGGGAAAACAGAGAGGACATTGCCGACCATCAGTTCAAGACCTGCACTGATGAGGATAAGGTTGTCATTTACGAGAGGATAAAAAAGCTCGAGACGCCCAAAAAAGCGAAAGACTTTGAAATGCTTGAATGGCCGTTAAATCGCTGATATACTTGTGGCACGGGGTGCGGCGGAAAGCCTATGTTGAGCGGCTTCGGAAGTGGTTGGCGGATGAACAGGTGAAGACCTTTCGCCGGCGAAAAACGCCCGCTGGGTAATAATTCGCAGGCATATAATCAGCAACGAGGAGAAGAAAGTTGGAAAGTATCTTTTCGACAATATTCCGGTGAACACGTACCGCAGGATAACGATAAATTACCCGGACCTGGCGTTTGAAAACAGAGAGAGTCCACGGGAGCATCTTTTCCGAACCGACACAGCAGAGCACAATGTGGTTATTTATGAAAGACCGACCCGATGAAGCAGACGAAGAGCAGAGATAATGAAGAAAAGCAGGTGACAGTATGTTTCTCCCGGATTTGGCCATGGGTCGCGATTATCGTGGTGATAATCGCCGCGGCTGTTATTCGAGGTCAGCTGCTTTCCATACCCCTGGAGCGAGATGAAGGCGAATATGCCTATATAGCACAGCAGATGTTGAAGGGTGTGCCGCCTTATATCTCGGCATACAGTATGAAACTGCCGGGGATTTATGTTGTATATGCGATGATAATGTCCGTGTTCGGGCAGACGCAAACAGGGATTCATCTGGGATTATTGGTTTTCAACGCGGGGACAATTTTCGTCATATTTCTGCTCGCGAGGAGATTTTTCGGGTCGGTTGCCGGGGTTATGGCGGGGGGCGTTTACGCCTTAGCATCGATGATATCGCAGGTAACGGGGCTTTGGGCGAACGCGGAACATTTTGTTGTTCTGCCCGCTCTTGTTGGGCTTTTGCTTATTTGTAAAGCCGACGACAAAATCAGGTATGTTCGATTACTGATTGCAGGACTGCTTTTCGGCATGGCGTTCATTATCAAACAGCACGGCATTTTTTTCGTTCTCTTTGCCGCTTTGTATCTGCTTTATTCCGGTTTGCGTAACAAACCCATCAAATGGATAAAAGTCATTGTTGTTCAGATTGTCTTTGCCGCGGGCGCCATTACCCCTTTCGTTCTTGTCTGTTTTTTCTTCTGGCGCAACGGCACTTTTGACAAATTCTGGTTCTGGACGTTCACGTATGCTCGCGAATACGCAACATCACTTTCATTGTCCGACGCATGGGCAAATTTCAATGAGCAGATGGGCGGGATTTTCAAAGAGTCGTATCCCGTATGGCTTTTTGCGATTGCGGGTTTGCTTGCCGTTATTATTATAAAGCGATACCGTCAATGGGCAGTGTTTACAATTGGGTTGCTTGTCTTTTCGTTTCTGGCGGTCTGTCCGGGTTTTTATTTCAGGGGACATTACTTCATATTTCTCCTGCCTGCAGTTGCGATATTAGCCGGCGCGGCGCTTTCCGCTATTGATGGTTTATTTCAAAGGATAATGCCGGCGTTGCTGCGTGTGATTGTAACCATCGTTATCGGTTCGATTGTTGTGGGATATTCACTGTATAATCAACGTGTGTATTTATTTGACAATTCCCCGGATGTTGTTTGTCAAATGGTTTATGGCGCCAACCCGTTCCCGGAATCGCTGCGGATAGCAGAATTTATCCGTAATAACACCGGCCCTAACGACACAGTGGCGGTCGTCGGCTCCGAGCCGCAAATATATTTCTATTCCGGCAGACGCTCGGCCACTTCTTATATTTACACCTATCCGCTTATGGAACCAACCCAGGCAGCCGGCAAAATGCAACAGGAGATGATTACGCAAATTGAAACCGCCAAGCCGGCGTTTATGGTTTTCGTCAGGGTCTCCACCTCTTGGCTTGTCCAGCCCAATTCCAAACAGGATATTTTTAACTGGTTTGAGTCGTATGTTAGCAATTTTTATAAACTCGTCGGCGTGGCCGATATTCAACCGTCCGGCCAGACGGTTTATTACTGGAACAACAATGCGAAAAACCCGTCGCCCGAATCGCAATTCTGGGTCGCTGTATTAAAAAGGCGGGAGTGAATTTACCCTACCTGACGGGTTTTAAAACCGCTATAATGTTCTTATGTTCGCGGATAAAAAAGTTGTTGTCGTGATGCCGGCGTATAACGCCGAGAAGACCATACGTAAAACATACGATGAGGTGATGGCGCAGGGAATCGTTGACCTGGTCGTTATCGTCGACGATGCCAGCAGGGACGGGACCGTTGCGGTTGCGTCGAAGCTGTCTCATACCGTTGTCCATACGCATCCGCAAAACCGCGGGTATGGGGCCAACCAGAAGACGTGTTATAAACTCGCCCTCGAACATGGTGCTGACATCGTAATAATGGTGCATCCCGACTACCAGTACACGCCGCTGCTGATACCTGCGATGGCGTCTATGATAGCAAACGAGCTTTACCACTGCGTTCTCGGGTCGCGAATTCTCGGTGGCTGCGCCCTGGCTGGCAATATGCCTTTTTACAAATACGTTTCAAACCGATTCCTTACGCTTGCGGAAAATATCCTTACGGGGGCGAAGCTGTCCGAGTATCACACCGGCTACCGCGCTTTTTCCAGGCAGTTGCTGGAGCGGCTGCCGCTGGACGTCAATTCGGACGATTTTATTTTTGATAACCAGATGCTCGCCCAGATACTGTGGTTTGGGTACACGATAGCCGAGGTAAGCTGCCCGACGAAATACTTCCCGGAGGCGTCGTCGATTAACTTCGTTCGCAGCACCAAATACGGTTTGGGCTGTTTATGGACGGGCCTGATTTTTCGCCTGGCTAAAATGAGCCTAATAAAATCATCACTGTTTCCCAATAACCGATGCGTAAAAGCACCCACAAGTCCCGTGCGCCCTGGGTAATCGAGTCGGCCCTGGCGTCCTCGTCGCTGACGAGCATGTTCGAGCCGTAGCAGCTTTTTCAGTAGCGGTAACGGCAATGATAAAAACAATCCTGCTTGACAGTTACCCCGTCTGCAAATAGAGTTTTCACTGATGTCCAGAAACCTTTACATAATCGACGGGCACGCACATATCTACGCCGCGTATTTCGCACCGATGCGTCAGCGGCTGACTAGCCCGTCAGGCGAGCCGACCAAGGCCACCTATATTTTTACATCCGCCATTCTTGGCCTGATGAAAAATAAAAAGCCCGATATGCTTGTTGTGGCTATGGACAGCAAGACGCCGACGTTCAGAAATAAAATGTATTCCGATTACAAGGCGCATAGGCCTCCTATGCCGGACGATATGCCGGTGCAGATAAATCGCATCGAGCAGATTCTTTCGGCGATGAATATCCCTACGCTGCGAATCGATGGCTTTGAGGCGGATGATATAATCGGCACGCTTGCCAAAAAGGCATCGAAAGAGGGGATTGACGTTTATATATGCACAAAGGACAAGGATATTCTTCAGCTTATTGATGACCACGTTTTTGGATATGATATAAAGACGGGCGAGGTAACCGACGAGGCCTGGGTTAAGGCGGAGATGAAAATTGCGCCTGCGCAATTTATCGATGTTTTGGCTCTTCAGGGTGATGCTTCTGATAATGTTCCCGGCGTCGCGGACGTAGGTCCCAAGACGGCGCTGGAGTGGGTACAAAAATACGGCTCGGTCGATAACCTGCTGGCGCACGCGGACGAAATAACAGGCAAACGCGGCGATAATCTTCGCAAATCGAAAGAGATTATTCATCTCAGCAAGCGCTTAGTAACGATTGACTGTGATGTTCCCGTGAAGATTGATTACGAGACGTTTGCGGTAAAACCGGCTGATGAGGCGCGACTGACGCAAGTTTTCAACGAGCTTGGTTTTGCCCGGTTGCTGACACAAATGGGGCTTTCCTTATCCGAACAGCAGGTTCAAACGCAGCAGCCGCAAACAGCACCGGCCGGGGGGCCTGTTTCGGCGGCGACGGCGGAACATAATTATCAACTTATCGATACTCCGGAAAGATTCGAGACGTTTTTCGAGGAGTTGAAAAAGCAGAAGTCGTTTGCCGTTGATACAGAGACAACTTCTATTGTGTCAATGAGGGCAGATTTGGTGGGTATCAGTTTTTCCTGGCAGGCGAAGACCGGGTTTTATATCCCGGTTCGTGCGCCGATGGGGGCAAAACGTCTGTCTTTAGCGATGGTGCGGGAGAAACTCGCGCCGATATTCGCCGACAAGGCGATTAAAAAAATCGGCCAGAATATCAAATACGATATGCTGGTTTTGCGAAACGCTGGGTTGCCTCTTGCGGGGGTGTATTTCGATACGATGGTCGCGTCGTATTGTCTCGACCCGCTGCGAAACAGTCATTCACTTGATAATATGGCGCTGGATTTTCTTGGGCTTACGAGCATCCCGATATCCGCACTCATCGGCAAGGGGAAAAATCAGCTCAGTTTTGATATGGTCGATACTGGGGCGGCCTGCGAGTATTCCGCCGAGGATTCGGACCTGACCTGGCGGCTGTATCAGTATTTCACGGCGCAATTGGAGCGACGGCCACAGATACAGCCATTATTTTACGATGTTGAGATGCCATTAGTAACCGTTCTGGCGGAGATGGAATACAACGGGGTGTCGCTGGATACGGAGATACTTTCGGATATGTCGGAGGATATAACGGCGTCGATTAACCGGCTGGTTGACGAGATTTATCAGACGGCTGGCGCGTCGTTTAATATCGATTCACCCAAACAGCTTGCCGAGGTTCTTTTTGGCCGGCTGGGATTAAAATCCGTTCGTTCCGGCAAAACAGGCCAAAGCACCGACGCCGCAGTTCTGGAGGAACTTGCGGAAGAACACCCAATCATCAATCTAATTCTTGAATACCGCACGCTGAGCAAGCTAAAAAATACTTATGTTGACAAGCTGGGCTATCTTGTGAATCGCCGAACGGGCCGGGTGCACGCGTCATTCAATCAGACAATAACCGCGACGGGCCGATTAAGCTCATCAGACCCTAATTTGCAGAATATCCCCATCCGCACGCCTTTAGGCGCCAAGATACGTTCAGCGTTTATTCCCAAAAATAAAACCGATTGTATTCTCAGCGCGGATTATTCACAGATAGAGCTTCGCTTGCTGGCGCAATTTTCAGGAGATAAGGCGTTGCGGGAGGCCTTTGCCGCGGATATGGATATTCACCGTTTTGTGGCTTCGCAGATTTTTAATGTTCCTATTGAAAAAGTTACATCCGAGATGCGTTCGCGCTGCAAGGCGGTAAACTTCGGGATAATTTACGGGCAGGGCGCTCTCGGTCTGGCACACGGAACGGGACTGACCTTGCAGGAGGCGAAAAAGTTCATCGACGATTATTTCGCCAGGTACAGTTTCATCCGCCAGTTTATGGATAGTGTCGTCGAGCAGGCGACGAAGAACGGCTACGTCGAGACGATTCTGCACCGTCGGCGAAGGATTTTGAATCTTGAAAGCGGCAACCCGGGCAAGCGTGCGCAGGCGAAGCGATTAGCCGTAAATACGGTCATACAGGGTTCTGCGGCTGATTTGATTAAAGTCGCTATGGTCAATATCCAGCGAAAAATCGAAGCGGGAAATCTGCCCGTTAAAATGATTCTTCAGGTCCACGATGAGTTGGTTTTTGAATTGCCGACCGCGGAGGCCGAACGGCACGCGAAATGGATTGCCGAGGAAATGACCGGTGCTATCAAGCTGGACGTTCCTTTGAAAGTCGATGTTACTTACGGACCGAGCTGGCTTGCGGAGAAATGATTATGGCAAAATTAACACTTATGCGACGGTTAATGAAACTTGTTCACCCGGAGGGGATACCGTGGCCCGGCTCGGTTTTTTATAACGCGCTTAGTTCGTCGGCAATATTTATGAAGCACTATGAGCTTGCGGCTGAAGACATATTGAGCCATTGTTCGCAGGGGACGCTGCTCGATATCGGCACAGGTCCTGCCCGGCTGCTGTTAGAACTGCATCAGCAATCCCCGGGTATGCGCCTGGTGGGAATTGACTCTTCTGCCGCAATGGTAACCCAGGCGAAACAGAATGTCGCTGAGGCGGGCCTGTCGGAATTCATCGAGGTAAAAGAGGGCAGCGCAAATCATATCCCCTTTCCTGACCAGTCCTTCGATATCGTCGTGAGCACCGTTTCGATGCATCACTGGAAACAGCCGGAAGCGTGCCTCAATGAGATTTATCGCGTCCTGAAAGACAACAGTTTCGCACTTATATACGACCTTGTGAGCGATACGCCCAAAAGCACTTTGAGCGAGATAAAACGAGAATTTGGCCGGCTGAAAGCCACGATGTTTTGGCTTCACAGTTTCGAGGAGCCATTTTATACCCGCCAAAATTTTGAGGCAATCGCTCAATCGTCGCTTTTCGAGAAAGGCCGGACTCAATTCCTGGGCCTGTTCTGCTGTTTGATACTGAAAAAGTAATTCGTTTTGTTGACGTGGAATCCGCCAAGCCCTAAAATCCCATTGTCAGTGAGACGTGAGCAGAACTTTTTATACAGCCCGGCAGGAAAAGACAAGATGATAACGGTAAACGAGAATTTTTTGAAATTACAGACGGGATATTTATTCCCGGAAATCGGCAAACGCAGGCGCGCGTTCCAGCAGGCGCATCCTGAGGCGAAAATAATCAGTATGGGTATCGGCGACGTTACGCAGCCGATTGTTCCGGCGGTAATCGAGGCGATGCACAAGGCCGTCGATGAGATGGGCAGGAAAGAGACGTTTCGCGGCTACGACGACGGCGGCATCGGCTACGCTTTTCTCAGGGAAGCAATCGCCAAAAACGATTATAAATCGCGAGGCGTCAGTATCGATATCGACGAGATTTTCATCAGCGACGGCGCAAAATCGGACACCGCCAATATACAGGAGCTTTTCGGCCTCGATAACATCATAGCCGTCGCGGACCCCGTCTATCCGGTTTATGTTGATACCAACGTAATGGCGGGGCGGACGGGGGCGGTCGCGGGGCAGGGGACATATTTGAAAATCGTCTATATGCCCGCCACAGCCGACAATAATTTTGTCCCTGAGCTGCCGAAGGAAAAAGCGGACATCATTTACCTGTGCTTTCCGAATAACCCGACCGGCGCGGTGGCGACTAAAGAGCAGTTGAAAAAATGGGTCGATTACGCGAAGGAAAACAGGTCCGTAATTTTGTTCGACGCCGCATACGAGGCGTATATCAGCGATTCGCAGATACCGCATTCGATATATGAAATAGATGGCGCAAAAGATGTCGCGATTGAATTTCGCAGTTTTTCAAAGACCGCGGGGTTCACGGGGCTTCGCTGTGCTTTTACCGTTGTGCCGAAAGAGCTTCGGGCGTTTACCAGGGCGGGGCAAAGCGTCGTTCTCAATCCGCTCTGGAACAGGCGACTTTGCACCAAGTTCAACGGCGTATCGTATGTTACTCAGGCAGCGGCTGCCGCGGTATATTCCGACGAAGGCAAAAAGCAGATTCGCAAAACGATTGATATTTATATGAGCAACGCAAAAGTAATTCGCGAGTCGCTCATGGGACTTGGCTATCAGGTTTATGGCGGGATTAACGCGCCGTATATCTGGGTGAAAACGCCTGAGGGCGTCGGTTCGTGGCAATTCTTCGATTTGCTTCTCAATAAGGCGCACGTCGTAACAACCCCCGGCGCTGGATTCGGGCCGGCAGGGGAGGGTTACGTGCGACTGACGGCGTTCGGAAATCCGCCTGATGTTGTCGAGGCGCTTGGGCGAATCAAGGCCATAGGCAAATGAGCCGGACCATCGCATACATCGGTTTGGGCAGCAATCTCGGCGACAGGAAAGATTTTATTGGCAAGTCCCTGCAATTGCTACGTGAAACGCCGGATGTTGCTGTCGAGCGGGTCTCAACCATTGTCGAAACCAAACCATTGAGCAATGCCAACCA
Source organism: Sedimentisphaerales bacterium (assembly GCA_049513025.1). GTDB lineage: Bacteria > Planctomycetota > Phycisphaerae > Sedimentisphaerales > Anaerobacaceae > Fen-1362. Next base: position 25,505 of record JBEKWM010000008.1, on the reverse strand, counting down.
GCCGATGTATCTTAACTGTGCTGCTGAAATAAAGACATCGCTGTCGGCTGAAAAACTTTTTCATCGCCTCGTTCTCATCGAGAACACCCTCGGCCGCAAAAGAGACGGAAAATGGGCGTCAAGAACCATAGATTTGGATTTGCTGCTGTTCGGCGACGAGGCAATAAATAGCGATACGCTTACAGTTCCTCATTCGCAGATGCACCTGCGTTCGTTTGTGCTGACGGGCCTGCGCCAGTTGAATCCTAAGCTGGAGCATCCTGTTCTTAATGAGACGGTTGATACGCTTGCACGCCGGCTGAATGGCGGCGATTTTGCTCTCAGGCCTGATATGCCGCAGCTTATCAGTATCGCGGGCAATATCGGCGCGGGCAAAACCACCCTGGCAAAAATACTTGCCGACGCTTTTAAGTGTCCCGCAATCTTCGAGGCGTATGATACCAATCCGTTTTTGGCAAAAGTTTACGCCGGCAATCACGACCTTGCCCTTGACAGCCAGTTGTATTTCCTTTTTACGCGGCTTGAGCAGTTGAAACCAGCTTCGCTCGAAAAAGGAAAGCCCGTTGTTACCGATTACCTTTTTCAAAAAGAGCAGATATACGCAAAATTGCTTTTGAATGCCGAGCAATTAGTTTTGTATCAGAAATTTTATTCTATTGTGTCGCCCGCGGTTGCCGACCCGGTATTAGTGATACACCTGCAAAACCCGCCCCAGCAGTGCCTTGAGCGGATTCACAAGCGAAGTCGGCCATACGAACAGCGAATTGAAAACAGTTTTCTTGAGGCCGTCGGCGCCGGTTACGAACAGGGTTTACGCGACTGGAAGGTTTGCCCGGTCATCCGGCTGTCAAATTTCGACTGCCTTGAGAAAAACGCGGTTGACTTGCTTGTTCGACGGTTAAAATATTATATCACACACGGATAAGAGGCCCGAAATGAAAGTCATAAAAACCATTAAATCGCTCAGAGCGTTCGTCAGCGCCGCTCAAGACGCGGCCAGAACAATCGGCCTTATTCCCACGATGGGCGCGCTGCACCGGGGACATATATCACTTATCGAACGCTCCGGCAAACACGGCGATTTCGTCGTGGTCAGTATCTTTGTCAACCCGACACAGTTCGGCCCTAATGAGGACCTCGCGAAATACCCAAGGTCCTTGCGTGAGGACTTGCGAATCTGCGAAGACCACGGTGTTGACGTGGTATTTGTCCCCGACGCAAAGGAAATGTACCGGGTGGACGACCTTGCCTGGGTGAGTGTAGATAAACTGTCGGAATCCCTGTGCGGGCGTTTTCGGCCGGGGCATTTTCGTGGTGTCGCCACCGTCTGCGCAAAACTTTTCAATATCGTGCAGCCCGACGTTGCTTACTTTGGCCAAAAGGACGCCCAGCAGCTTGCCGTGATAAAGCGAATGGTCGCCGATCTTAATTTTCCTCTCAAGGTCATTACCTGCCCAACAGTCCGCGGGGCCGATGGTCTTGCTCTTAGCAGCAGAAACCGGTATTTATCGCCACAGCAGAGAAAAGACGCGACTTGCATATACCGCTCGCTCAAGACCGCCCGCGAAATGATAGAGGCGGGCCGGACAAATCCCAAAACAATCGCCGCTAAAATTCGTAAGATAATTACCGCCGCAAAATCGCTCAACAGCATCGATTACATAAGCGTCGTTGACGCCGAGACCCTTCAGGACGTCAGTCGCATCACAGGAAAGGTGCTGATTGCCATCGCGGCACGGTTCGGCTCAACCCGGCTGATTGACAATGTGATAGTGGACTGCGGCCGGAGATGATGTATAATACTTGCTTTTAATTTTATAAGAAGGCAGGCAAATAACAATGCTTCTAAAGATGTTAAAATCGAAACTGCACCGGGCACGCGTGACCGATACCCGGCTTCACTACCCCGGCAGCATCCTCATCGACTCGGCCCTGATGAAGGCCGCGGGAATCTTGCCTTATGAAGGCGTCCTCATCGCTGACCTGACCAACGGCAGCAGGGTCGAGACATACACAGTGCCGGCGCCAGCAAACTCGGGCCAGATAATCGTCCTCGGAGCCGCGGCAAAACTGATGAAGAAAAACGATATAGTCATAATCTTCAGCTTCGCTTATTGCACGCCGGCGGAGGCGAAAAAACTTAAACCAAAGGTCATACTGCTTGATGAACACAACAAAAAACGAAAAGCAATCAGGCAATAAATCGGAAAATCCGTAGATGCACCCGGAACTATTCAGAATACCTTTTACGTCGTTGACGGTTAAGGGCTATGGCCTGATGCTGGTCATTGGTTTCCTGCTGGCTGTGCACGTCATCAGGCGCCTCAGTAGAAATATCACGCCCGACCCGCAGATGATTACCAACGCTTCGTTGTATTCCCTTGTCGCCGGCGTCATCGGCGCACGTGTATTCTACGTTCTGCATCACTTCGACATCTTCAAATATAACCTGGCGAGCGTCTTTACAATCTGGGAAGGGGGGCTTGAACTTCTGGGAGGCGTTATCGCCGCTATCGCAGTAATTGTCCTCTACCTTCGATATCACAAGCTGCCCGCCCGCCAATATCTCGATATTCTCGCAATTGGGCTTATGCTGGCCCTGTGCTTTGGCAGGATGGGCTGTTTTCTCAACGGCTGCTGCTTCGGCAAACCATGTGATTTACCCTGGGCGGTCAGATTCCCTTATGGCTCTTTCGCCTACACAAGCCAGGTCGAGCCAAACCCGTCCCGAAATCGCCCCTTGCCCCAATTGCAACTGCCGGATGACTTCTTCAATTCCGGGATACTTAAACCTTACGACCAACTGACCCCGCAGCAAAAAGAAATGGTTACAACAGGCCCTTACCGCTGCTTGGCGGTTCACCCGACCGAATTGTATTCATCCGCTGATGCGGCTGTTATCGCGGGGCTGTTATATCTGTTCTGGAGAAGGACACAATCCCCCTTCGCTAAAGCTTCGGCGGACAAGAACGCTCAAAAACCCAAAAACTTCCTCAAGCCCCTCACAAAACCGGGCGGCACCTTCGCACTTATGTTTATCCTTTACAGTTGCGTCCGATTTTTTGAAGAGTTTGTACGTGACGACAACCCATTCGAATACGGCTGGTGGATGATTTACAAGGGCGGCACTATCTCCCAGAACCTGTCCATTTATATGCTGATTTTCGGCGTTGTCCTGATGCTCATCTTCCAGAAACTTCCTGCCGATATACAATTATCCAAAGCCCGTTGATTTTTCTGAACAATTTGCTGAGCTTTGGTATAATAATATAATTATCAAAAGGCGATTCTTAAAGGAAATGCATGGGGCTTTACGACAGAGATTACACCCAGGAGAAAAGCGACTCGCAGCCGGGTTATTCGCCGCAGATGCGACTGGGCTTCCCGTCTTTAACCCCCGTCGTAAAATGGCTGCTCATTATCAACGTCTCAGTTTTCTTAATTAATATTATTTTCTCATCTCACGAAGGGACGGAAATGACGTTCCTTCAAACGTATTTTGCGCTGATACCCGCTACACCGATGCTCACCCTTCAACTATGGCGGCTTATTACTTACCAGTTCCTTCACTGGGATTTTAATCATATATTATTCAATATGCTCGGCCTGTTTTTCTTAGGCCCATCGCTTGAGCGTCAGTGGGGCGGCAAAAAATTTCTTACGTTTTATCTTTCCTGCGGCGTGGCAGGGGGACTGTTTTATATACTTCTGGTTACGGCCGGATTTTTGTCTGCCGGGCCGATGGTAGGCGCATCAGGGGCAATCCTCGGCGTCCTTACTGCCTGCGCGATTCTCTTCCCGCATTTTGTCGTATTTATTGTTATCTTCCCTGTACCAATTCGCGTTGCCGCGGTTATATTGATGGGCATCGCGTTTTATACCGTTTTCTCCAAAGGCGCAAACGCTGGCGGCGAGGCGTGTCACTTCGCCGGTATTGCAGTGGGGGCGATATATGTCCTGTCTGATTCTTGGCGAACCGCCCTTAAATTACGCTTCAAGGCGTCAAAATGGGAGAAATATATCGAATCCGAACGCCGGCTGCGCATCGAGGTTGACCGCATCCTCAAGAAAGTTCACGACCACGGGATACAATCCCTTACCTCGTCCGAAAAAAGCATCCTCAAAAAAGCCACCCGTCTCGAACAGGAACGCCTGCGTAAATAGCAAAAACAACGAGGCCCTGCGAATAACTCGCAAGGCCTCGACAAAACCCTAAATCATCAATCAAAAATCAGCAATTAGTTGTCCCACTCGAATTTTTCCTTTTCGTTAAGAAGCTCGGTAACCCGTTCCTTAACCTTCTGGCTCTTGTAATCCTTGCCCTTCCATTTCTCGACCTCGGCCTTTCTCTGGTCAACTTCTTTTTGCAGGTCCGCCAGTTTCTTAGTCAGGTCCTCATAGGCCATTTGTTTTCGCTTAACAATCAGGTCAAACTGCTGGCCGACAATCTGCTCTAATTCCGTGGTCAGCGTTTTTTTCTGTTTTTCATCCGTTGTTGCGCTGATTTGCTTCAACAACTCTGTCCGTTTACTTCTAAGTTCCATCTGTCCTTTCAGGACTTTGGCGAGATTCGGGTCATCTTTGACTGCCTGACAAATAGGCCCATATTTCTTTCCGCTAATCATCAGCGCTCGCATATACTGTTCAGGATTGTCCTTTTTCAGTTGTTCCAGCTTAGTCGCTTCATCCGGATAATTTTCCTTGAGGCATTTCAAAAACTCCTCGGTTTTTTCCTGCATTTTTTCACGCATAAATTCTTGTCCGGGCATATCGTATCCAACCTGCGGCGGTGTGCCTGGTCTCGGCATCGCATGCTGTTGCCCCGCAGGTCCACCTTGCTGCGCACCTTTCTGCTCAAGCATACGCGACATAAACTGTTCTCGCATATGGTTTCGCAGCTCCATTCTGAAGGCATTGGGGTCTTTTTCGCGTAACTTCGTCAACTCATTCGCCTCTTGAGGATTTTTCTCTTTTAACTCGGCCAATATATGGTCCATCTGTTCCGGCGTCGGCTCGAATTGCCCTTTGCCCATCATTGGGCCACCAGGTCCAGGAGTTCCCGGAGGGGCAGTGCTAATCTGCTCTTCCTGGGCGAGATCTCCTGCTTTTGTTTGGCTCAAGCCCGCCATCACCAGTACGCAGCAGGCGATGAAAACTGTTTTCCATACGTTGATTCTCATATCCTTATCCTTTCCACATATCGCCGTTAACTTCGATTAATTCTGTTTCCAAATCCCCGATGTCATTACTCTCGTTGCCGCTGTCATCAGATTGAACCCCCGACAACTCAATCTGAATATTCTCTATTTCCGCTTTCAGCACGGTTACATCCGCGTCATCTGCTCCTTCCCAGACCCGTGACGGTATTGACGCCGCGACCATTCTGGTTTGATGGCTGTTGGGCGGGTTGCCATACCGTATCAGGGTCAGAACCGATACCACAACAATTGCCGCCGCGACAGCCGCACCCAGTATCCTTCTCTGGAATACGACCGTTCGCCGTCGTCTTAACGCGGCCACGACGTTTTTCTTTACCTCGGCGAGTACCCGTTCATCCGGCTGAGGCGCCGAATACGCCCCCAGAATTTTTTCCCCATTTTCTATATCCTCAGCCGTCTGCCGGGCTGCTGCCTCATCCATAAAGCCGGCCAGCAGTTTTCTCAAATTTTCGTTCGCTGAATTATTCATATATGGTTATCCCATCAACTCCCGCAATTTCTTTAATCCCCGGTGCACCTTAGATAATACCGTCCCTATTGGCTCTCGCCTTGATTCCGCGATTTCCTTGAACGACATCTGTGAGTAAAATCTCATCATTACCAGTTCCCGCACGTCACTGTCCAATTCTCCCAGTGCCATTTGCAGCTTGTCGGCGTCGCCGTCATATCCGCTTGCGACACCCGACGATTGCGACATTATCCGTTTGCTGTGCTCATCCAGAAGTCGCGTTTGCCGCTGCTTGAACCGCAAATGGTCGTGAAAGATATTCGACGCCATCGTGAAGAGCCACCCGTCGAAGCTGCCGCCGCGGTAGGTGCCAATCTTTTCCACTAACTTTGCAAATAGCTCGCTCAGCAATTCATCGCTCAAATCCCTGTTGCCGGTCAAGCGGTAAAAATATCCGAAGCACCGCCTACCATACATATCGACGAGCTGCGTAAAGCACCCCTCGTCGCCTTTATTACATCCTATAATTACCCGGTCTATATCACGCTGCGCCATAATTGGCCATTTTTCACATATTTAGACGTATCTGCCCGACTGTTTATTGCATTTACACGCCGAAACGCTATACTTATACCCTGATTATGGCTATTACTGAAGTAAAACAATCCCCCAAAAACACCTGGGCTGCCAAACTCAAGCGGACTGTAACCGCTTTTTTGCCCGTCTCAAAAACCCGCCGGGGCCAGTGCCTCCGTTGCGGCGCCTGCTGCAAACTCCCCAATGTCTGCCCCTGGCTTCGATTTGACGCCCAAGGCAAAGCAATATGCAAAATATACTTCGTGCGCCCTATGAACTGCCGAAAATACCCCAGAACCGAATCTGAACATATTACCCAAACCCCCTGCGGTATCCACTTCTCGAAGCGCAGCGAAGGTCCTCGCAAGTCGTAGGCGGGGAGCTATGATTGTTTAACCCGAAATCCAAAAGACAAGCCCCTCATTATTGACGTAAGACAGCGTTTGCGGTATTGTGGGAAAGGGAAATTTAATCGCAGATTACAAGGAATTAAAAAGAATGAACGAATTTCAGGCAAAACAAATCGCGGAAGCCCTTTCAGGTGAAACTTGGCAGTCAGGCGGCGGAATCTGGCTCGTTCTTGCAGGAATATATATATCTGTACCTATCTTATCCCTTAGAAAATAAGTAGGTATGTTTTTGACATCTTTATCTCTGAGAGAATAATATTCTGAGTTTTTGGAATCATATAAAGCAATATACCCGTTTGCCTGAGTTTTTTTATTGTAGCCGTCAAGATGAGTAACTAACCTTGAAACTCCTTGAAAGGCAATATTTTTCGGCGTTTTTGTAAAATAATAAACCGTTCTTAACGCAGATGCAGCCAATGCCGCACTTTTACCAATGCCGAAAGAACCGCCTTCACCTCCTATTTTGTTACAAACACCTCTAGATCTCACTAATCCATACCATCTACTGGTTCTCTCAGAATCATCTCCCGTAAGACCGGTGGTTCCATAATCGCTGACCTTGAGCATAGGAATTTTATCTTGTTTTAAAAGATCTAATGCGTTGTCAGCGAATTCTTTTATCTTAGGTTCTTCTGTCCAGAAAGATTTGCAGCTTTTTAAAATTGCTCTTATATCTATTAAAGCGGGAAAATAGCTTATCGGGACATTCTTTAAATCGAAGCACAATTCTACGGTATGCCCCTCTTGGTCCGCGGCATCAATGGTATTTTGTGCGCATTCTCTTGCTATATAGTGATTAACATCACCTAAAAAGGTTTCTATGTTGCCGTCGTTTATTCCTTCCTCCATTCCTCCGACAAGGGGAGGAAAACTTAATTCGATTTCCATAGAAACAGTTCTCCTAAACCTCTTATATGTTGCCTACTATAACTTAAACTCTGTTCTCCTGCCAAATGTAAATCTGGCGTTTGCGGATTTTATTTCTTTATTGATTGCAGAGAATATTTTATTGACCTCGTCTTCGGTGTAATCATAAGCACTGCGATTTGAGCAATTACCGAGAATGCGTATCTTCCGAATGATGTCATTAGTTCGTTTTGCTGCGATCCTTTTGAACCTCTGAATTCTTGTTTCTGTGCTATTTGTCAGGTCTTCTTTTTGCTTCATATTCGCATCCTATAACTGATATTAACAATATAAACACTGTGCATACAATATACTCATCCTATTACATATTTCAAGAAAATAATTAAAATTATTTTCGCGTATCATTGGGAAAACCGCCTGGCCCGGTGAATCGGAGTGTAATCAGCGTCTGAAAAATGTTAATCTGGGTAGCTTGCCCTCCATTCGACACACACAAAAGGGAGGGGCAACAAGGGGCAAGTAGGGGCAACTAAAAAATTTCCAATAATAGTATCAGTAATCCTTATTAGATTTCCGGCTTCTTATCGCCGCTGTCCTCCGTCTTCTGTCCTCCGTCCTCATTCTCGCCGGGTTTATCCTCCGGCGGTTCCTCTTCGTCAATCTTCCACTTATCGCTCTCGTCGATGTCGTTTATTTCCCTCTCGACGTATTTCATCATTTTCCGCTGTATCGGCTCCATCTCTTTTTGCCATCGCAGCATACTTTGATAGCTGACTAAGAGCATATCCAGCCGAATCAATTGCCACTTCGCGACGCACTCCGGCTCCTTGATATTCGAGAAGGGGTCACACTTGAACGCCCGCCGACCGTCCGGCCCAACCTCGCATAGCTCGCACTGCGTACATTGAATCATCGTTATATCTCCTGCCGCCCCGGGCAAAGATTATGTATATAAACCAATTTGGACTTTGACTTCTCAGCGATTATCCTATATTATCAAACGCCCGATATAATAAACAGAGCAATTTTCAGATTGTCTTTAGGTTGGATTGACGGAGTAAGTATAGTATGGCAAAACCAAGACGCAGGCGCAAAATCGGAAGCAAAAAGCGCCACCAGAAGTGGAAAATTCGCCACAAGATAAGCTGGTAAGCTTATCGCTATCCGCTTTCGGCAATTAAACACACTCAATAGCGGTCTAAAAAATGAAGCATTTCACCGTTACCTTTCAGCCCGACGGTAGAGAGGTTTCCATTCACCCCGGCGCGACGCTGTTGGAAGCCGCAGGGTTGGCGGGTATCGTTCTCAATACCGTATGCGGCGAGAAGGGCACCTGCCGTAAATGCGCCGTAATCTTGCAGCCGGCCGGCGAGACCGTTCTGGCCTGCCAGCATCGCGTTACCGAAAACCTTACTGTCTTCGTCCCGTCGGATTCCCGGTTCGTTGAGCACAAAATCCTTACCGATGGAGCCACCCGCAAAGACGCCGTCCAGCCCGATATTTACAAGAAATATCTCTCTGCCGCCGGCAATCGCCCCATACTTGGTCTGGCAGTCGATATCGGCACCACGACCGTCGTCGTCAAACTAATCGATATGAAAACAGGCCGACTCCTCGCGACCTCCGCCACCCTTAACCCGCAAACCAAATTCGGCGATGACGTAATATCGAGAATCGGCTACGCCCAGACCGACAAAAAACTAAAAGAGCTGAACTTGCTGATTGTCGGCCGCCTCAACGACCTCATCGCCGATTGCTGCAGCCGGGCCGCGGCCCAAAGCAGCGACATATACGAGACGTGCGTCGTCGGCAATACCACAATGCACCACATATTCCTGCGATTGCCCATAACACAGCTCGGCGAGGCGCCATATAAGGCGTTTTCGCTCGATGCGAAAGATTCGCCTCCCACCGCTCTGGGTCTTCACGTGAATCCCGTCGGCAACGTTCACACCGTCGCCAATATCGCCGGCTTCGTCGGCGCCGATACGACAGCGGTCGCTCTGGCAACGTCTCTTGATTCCGCGGACCAGGTAACGCTCGTAATCGACATAGGCACCAATGGCGAAGTCATCATCGGCACAAAAGACAAGCTTCTTGCCGCGAGCTGCGCCGCAGGCCCCGCATTCGAGGGCGCACGGATTGCCTGCGGCTCAAGGGCCGCCGACGGCGCAATCGAGGCCGTCGTTCTTGACAAACACAATATCGCGATTGACGTGATAGGGGGGGGCAGGCCCGTTTCGATTTGCGGCTCAGGCCTCATCGACGCCGTCGCCGTCCTCATCGATTTGGGCATAATCGACTTCACGGGCCGGTTCAAACCCAAAACACACCTGCCCTCGGCCATCGCGAAACGTATAACCAAAATGAAACACGAAAATTCCCCGGCTAAAGAGGAAGGCCTTGTCTTCGTCCTCGCTTATCATGGGCATACTCCCGCAGTGTATCTGACCCAGCAGGATATCCGCGAGGTCCAGCTCGCCAAGGCCGCCATCCGCGCCGGGATACATCTCCTTCAGCATCGTTTCTCGGTCGCCGATGCCGACATAAAGCAAGTTTTCCTCGCCGGCGCATTTGGCAATTATATCCGCAGGCAATCCGCACTTCGCGTCGGGCTTTTGCCAAATGTCCCCGTTGACCGCATCCACTCCGTCGGCAACGCCGCATCTTCAGGCGCTCAGCTTATTCTCGTCAGCTCTTGCTGCCGAACCCTTGCCGCAGACCTTGCCCGTAAGATTGAATACGTCGAAATAGCCAATGAGCCCCTCTTCCAGTCCGCCTTCGCCGACTCTATGCTTTTTTGAAATGCTCCGGGGTTTCAAATTCGAAATGTGCAGTCCCAGTGCCTTCGCGGTTCCGCGGTCAAAACCGAATCACGTTGGCGCCCCAGGTTAGACCTGCGCCGAAGGCGACAAGGATGACTATGTCGCCGTGTTTGATTTTACCCTCGCGGATAACCTGGTCGAAAGCCAGCGGAACCGACGCGGCGGACGTGTTGCCGTATTCGTTAATGTTGATGAAGATTTTGTCGTCGGGTATTTCCAGCCGTTTAGCGGCGGATTCGATGATTCTCGCGTTCATCTGATGCGAAACGACCATTTTAACGTCATCGAGCGTGAGATTGCATTTTTCGAGACACTCCATGACCGTCTCAGTGATTCTCCGCACCGCCTGCTGATAAACCTCCCGCCCCCTGATTTGCATATAAATTTTCTTCGGGTCATCCAAGGGCCTGCTCACGGGATTTCGCGAGCCGTAGGCCTGGCAATTCAACGCCTGCCACGAGCTGCCGTCGGCATACATCGTGCTGTAAATGACCCCGCTTTGCACTTCGTTTTTTTTCCGCGGCCTGCTCTCAAGCACAACCGCTCCGGCCCCGTCGCCGAAAAGGATACAACTGGTGCGGTCCTTGTAGTTGGCGATTTTGGTCAGCGTCTCCGCCCCGATTACAAGGGCGTTTCGCAGCCGGCCGTTTTCGATAAACTGCTGCGCTATGGAAATCCCGTATATGAACCCGCTGCACGCCGCCATCAGGTCGAACGCCCAGGCGTTAGTCGCGCCGAGATTCTGCTGCACAAAGCACGCAGTGGAGGGAAACACCATTTCGGGAGTGATTGTCGCGACGATGATAAGCTCAATTCGCTCCGGCTTTAGTCCTGCCGTCGCCAGCGCCTTTTTCGCTGCCTCCGTCGCTAACTGTGCCGTGCTTTCATCTTTGCCGCAGATGTGCCGCCGTTCAATTCCCGTCCGTGTCTTAATCCATTCATCCGAGGTTTCGACCATTTTGGCGAAGTCATCGTTAGTCAGGATTCCGGCCGGCGCATACGAACCGTGCCCCGCAATAACTGCGATGAAATCCGAGTGGTGCGATTCAATCGACTTGTTCATCCTTGACCCTTAATACAGCATCCTCCGGCTCGGCGTTTTGTCCTTCATCGACTACACTGCTGGCCGAGAGGTATTTGGCGATTTTATTGTTTATCCCTACGCTGTGATATTTTTTCGTCGCCATTATGGCGTTTCTTATCGTTCTGCTTTCGCTTGCCCCGTGGCAGATAAGCGCAGTCCCGTTTATGCCCAGAAGTAATGCACCTCCGTATTCGTGATAATCATGCTTTTTGAAGAATCGTTTCATTACCCCTTTGAACATCGGCCCGATTATCAGTCGGAACTTATGCGTTATAATTTCCTGTTTTATCGCCTTGACAAGCCCCTCGACAAGCCCCTCGGTCAGCTTCAAGATGACGTTTCCCACGAATCCTTCGCATATTGCCACGTCGCAGACGCCCTTGAAGATATCCCGTCCTTCGATATTCCCGATGAAATTGATTTTCGGGTCCTGCTTAATAAGTTCGCGTGCCTTTTTGACTACCTCGTTACCTTTGGCGTCTTCCTCGCCGATGCTCATCAGCCCTACCCTGGGGTTCTGTATCCCGAACAGCTCCCGTGCGTATATCGAAGACATAACCGCATACTGGTAAAGATTGATTGGCTTGCAGGCGATATTGGCCCCGACGTCGCAAATGGTAACGGGACCTTCGAAGGTTGGGAAAACCACGGCTATTCCGGGGCGATTGACGCTCTGGAGATTACGCATACGCATCTGGAAGGCCGCGACGCAGGCGCCGGTGTTGCCGGCGGAGATTACGGCGTCAGCCCTGCCAAGTTTGCTTAATTTAGCAAGAATCGATATTGAACTGCGGGGCTTCTTTCGCAAAGAATCGATAGGGGGGTCGTCCATACCAATAACATCAGGTGCGTGAACAACGGTAAGGGCGGCAGGATAGTTAAGCTTGGGCGGCAGTTTCGGCTCAATAGCATCCTTGGGGCCGACAAGGATAACCTCGTCGCCTTTCTCAAGCAATCCAAGGGCCTCAATCGCGCCGGAGATAATAGCATCAGGTGCTTTATCACCACCCATTGCGTCGATAGCGATACGCATCTGGCGTTACCTCTTCTTTTTTTCGGTCTGTTCTGCGACTTTCAGGGTGATATTGGAATTGAGGTAACCGCATTTCTCGCACGCGGCGTGCGGGAGCTTCGCTTGGCCGCACTTCGGGCATACCGTGTAATTCACCGGCTTCAGGGCATGATGTGACCTGCGCGAGTGAGTCCTGCTTTTACTTATCTTTTTTATTGGTAACATTAACTGGTACTCCAAAAATCGCTTCTGATTTAAGCTGCTACGGTTGAAACGAGAATAGATAGTTTACCGCGGGTGATTTGTCAAGACGATTTTGTTGTTTTTACGGCATATCCCACGATGGACGCATCAGAAATCTGGTTTCGACGGGTTTGCCCGCCTCACCCCTCAGGGGCGGGCGAGGTCTCGACGTCGGCAGAGCCGACGGCGGACGCCACCGTGCGATATTGGGTATTTCTTGACAGGCCTGTCTTTTTTTGCGATAAAACCGGCGGTTTTGAAAGCTGAACAACCAACGAGATACTAATCGCTAAGGACGAAATAATGAAAACAGCATTTTTATTCCCGGGTCAGGGGGCGCAATTCGTCGGTATGGGCAAGGACGTCGCAGAGGGGTTTCCGGCGGCAAAAGCCATATTTGACAAAGCCAACCAGATTTTAGGGTTTGATATCGCGAAGATTTGCTTTGAGGGGCCTGCCGATACACTCAACACGACAACAATATCTCAGCCGGCGATTTTCACGGTTTCGGCGGCGATTCTGGAAATTTTTCGAACAGGCGAAAACACGAAAAATATCACTGCGGAGATAACAGCGGGTTTGAGCATGGGCGAATACACTTCGCTTTATGCGGCGGGGTTGATTAGTTTTGAGGATGGTTTGAAATTGGTCAAGAAGCGTGGCGAGGCGATGCAGGCCGCAGCGGATAAAAGCAAAGGCGGTATGGTCGCAATTATCGGCCTCGATGAAGAAAAGACCAAAGCCCTGTGCGCCGAGGCGAGTCAGGGCGAACTGCTGGCAGGCGTCAATTTCAATTGCCCGGGTCAAATCGCGATAAGCGGCACAAAATCGGCCTGTGAGCGTGCGGAAAAATTAGCGGAAAAATACGGTGCGATAAAGGCAATCCGGCTGGAGGTCGCGGGGGCGTTTCATACTAATATGATGTTGCCTGCTGCCCAAGCGCTTGGTCAGGCGCTTGGCCAGACAAGTATCAAAGAGCCAACACAGCCAGAGGTTATCGCTAATATCACAGCTGATTATTACACCAGCGCAAACCAGATTCGCGAATCACTGGCAAAGCAGCTCGTCCAGCCGATATACTGGCAAAAATGCGTCGAGCGATTGATTGCCAACGGCGTCGATACGTTTTACGAAATAGGCCCCGGCAAGGTTCTCACCGGTTTGATGAAACGCATTCACCGCAGGGCAAACATAATTAACGTTTCTTCGGCGGCAGCAATTAACGAATTTTAAGGAGAGCGATTATGAAACCGGCAACAACCATCACGGTGATATTTCTGCTGATTGTTTCAATACTGCATTTGCTCCGTCTCGTTTTGCAGGTGAAGGTTACGACTAATCTTTTTGAGGTGCCGATGTGGATGAGCGTCCCGGCGTGCATCGTTACAGCCGGGCTGGCAATCTGGCTCTGGAAAGAAAATAAAAAATAACAACACCTTTTGCTATTGGCTGCCAGCTAACTACCGGCTTGCATCATGTCCGAAAACCAATATACTTGCCCAAAGCGATTAACATTTCGTAACCTGGAGAAATTTAGAATGTCTGAAAAAAGATTAGCGGTAGTAACCGGAGCTGCGAGAGGAATCGGCAGGGCCATCGTATTGGAACTTTTGAAGCAGGGACGTATCGTCGCGGGATTAGACCTCAACGCGGTGCAGCTTGAGGAACTTGTGGCCGTATGCAAACAGCATGGATACGAGGTCATTACCAAGTGCATTGATATTACAAATTCCGAAAAGCTCACCGAGGTGCTCGAAGAATTAGCTAACCAGTTTGGCGGGATAGGCATTTTGGTCAACAACGCAGGCATTACGCGAGACAAGCTGATGATTCAGATGGACGACGAGGATTTCGACAAGGTGATAAACGTGAACCTCCGTGCGGCCTTCGTGGCGACACGGGTGGCAGCCAGGTCGATGATTCGCAATAAATTCGGCAGAATCGTCAGTATCAGTTCCGTCGCCGGCGTCATAGGCCAGGCGGGCTCCACAAACTATGCTGCCAGCAAGGCGGGGCTGATTGGTATGACCAAATCAATCGCACGCGAGGTCGGCAAAAAGAACGTTACCGCCAACTGCATCGCCCCGGGTTTCATCCAGACGGATATGACGGCTGTCCTGCCCGATGCTGTAAAAGAGGGTGCGATGGCATTCATACCCGTAAAGCGGTTCGGCACTGTTGATGATGTCGCCCGCGCGGTGGCATTTTTAGCCAGCGACGACTCCGGCTATATCACGGGCCAGGTCCTCGGCGTCGATGGCGGTATGGCGATGTAGTTTTAAGTGTTTGGTTTTGTCCGTCAAACGAAAGGCGGATAAACCCGCCACACAGCACGGCGGATAAAAGTTTTTAGTTTGATTCGGATTGCGGATGTTCCTGGTTATGCGTCCGGACGACAAAGACGGGGATGTCGATTGCGTGGCGGACGCTGTCCACGGTTTCGCCATATATGATATCGCCCATAAGATGATGGCCGTGGGAGCCGAGCACTAAAAGGTCAAAGCCGTTTGCTTTGACTGATTTGACAAGCTCCTCGACCGGCCGGCCGAAACGCAAATCGGTGTTCACCTGGAAATCCCTCTCCGCGACTTCTTCCGCTAATCGTTCGAGATACGCCTTATCATTTGCGCTGTGCAAACTTTCGCTTTCGTTGCCATAAACCGTTACGCCTGGGGTATCGACGACGTGAACGAGGGTAATGCTCGCATTGTGGCTTTTGGCGATGGTGATAGCAGCGGAGATGATTTTGGCGTCCCCTTCGGTGTGCTCAAGTGCGACGCCAACGTGTTTGATGGCCATTGGTTTGATTTGTTTCGCTAACCTTTCGCCGGCTTGGCCGTCCGCTGTTGTCCACGCTGTGCCTTTGCGGAACAGGGGCAAAAACGTGATAAAGCCAAGCGCACCAAGCAGCAAAAGAACAAGGGGGACAAGGCCCACCCATAGCCAGGGCGATGCACTGCCCCAGACCATTAGTTCGTCGTAAACCAATTTCAGATTCAGCGCGACAATAATCGCCGCGACAATCCAGACGGCAATCTTTACAAACAGGTTATTGGCAAACGTGCCCATTTTCTTTTTATCAGAGGTGAAGTGGATAAGTGGGATAATTGCGAAGGGCAGTTGCAAGCTGAGCACAACCTGTGAAAAAATCAAAAGTCGATACGTTCCCGCGTCACCCGCTATGGCGATTACGATAACTGCCGGCACAAGGGCGATACCGCGCGTCAGCATCCTTCGCAGCCAGGGACGCATTTTAATGTTCAGGAAGCCCTCCATAACAATCTGGCCTGAAATTGTGCCGGTAAGCGTGGAGCTTTGGCCTGAGGCAATAAGGGCAATCGCGAAGGCGATGGGGGCGATTTGACTGCCTAAAATGTTATCTAATAAATTGTGTGCCTGCTGAATCTCGGTAACTTCGATGCCTCTGCTGTGGAAATTGGCGGCGGCCATAATCAAGATAGCCGCGTTGACGAAAAAAGCCAGATTCAGAGCCACCATTGAATCCATAAAATTGAAACTGCAGGCCTGAACCCTGCCAATGAAGGTCTTGGATATCCGGCGCGACTGCACTAAGCAGGAGTGCAGGTATAGGTTGTGAGGCATAACCGTCGCCCCAACCATACCGATGGCGATATATAAACTTTTGGAATTCAAACTGGGTTTAAATCCCGCGGCGATGCTTGACCACTCCGGCTTCGCGAGGAATACCTCTAATACAAAACAGCCGCCTATGACGGCCACAAGCGATACGATAAATGCCTCCATTTTTCGGACGCCTAATCTCAGCAGCGCAAGCAGCAGGAATGTATCTCCTACGGTTACCAGGCAACCCCACAGCAGAGGCAGGCCGAACAACAGGTTTAATCCGATGATGGTTCCCAGCGCCTCGGCCAAATCGGTCGCGGCAATGGCGATCTCGGCCAGCAGCCACAAAAAGATATTGAAGTGTTTTGGATATTCCCGTCGGCAGCCCTGCGCCAAGTCAAGGCCTGTAACAACCCCCAGCCGGGCGGCAAGGGTCTGAAGCAGGACTGCCATAAGATTGGACATCAGCAGGACCCAGATAAGCGTGTATCCGAATCGGGCTCCTCCCTCGATGTCCGTGGCCCAGTTGCCCGGGTCCATATACCCGACGCTGACTAAGTAAGCAGGTCCGATAAAGGCAAAAAGGCGACGTAGCCGGCCCCGTTTCCTGACGTCTATGGAGTCAGCAAAGTGATTGCCCGCCTGATTGTTCGTATTGAGATTATCCATATCAACGCTATTTGGCTGATTTTGACTTTTATCGCCCAAACCGCAAGGGTAAAACGGCAAATTTACCCTGAAGACGCCTGTTGGTGGTTGACATCAGCCAATCGTTATGCATTATCAGTCGGGGGCTTTTTCCAAAAATTTTCAAAAAAATGGTTGTCGGTAACACATCCGGCCGTTAATATACCACCCGACCGTCATTGGATGGCGCAGCGTTGATGTCAGAATCCGCTGGTGGACAATTTATGTAAATATGTTGTTTATTGGAGGAATACCAAGTGAGTGCTGATATGGATGTCCAGGCAGTAGAGCAAAAAGTTGTTGATATAATTAGCGAGCAGATGGGCGTTGATAAGGCGGAGATCAGCCGCGAAACTTCCTTCATAAACGACCTGAATGCCGACTCGCTGGATACAGTGGAGCTGGTAATGGAATTCGAGGACGAGTTCGGGATGAGTATCCCGGATGAGGAAGCTGAGAAGATACAGACGGTCGGGGCGGCAGTTGACTACATCGTCAATGCGGCAAAGGCAGCGAAGAAGAAATAACAGCAATTGCAATGAGCAGACGACGAGTAGTCATCACGGGCCTGGGCTGTATTACGGCTTTGGGGGAAACCGCTGGCGTGTTTTTTGAGGCACTTTGCCAGGGTAAAAGCGGCATCGCGACGTTAGAGTCGTTCGATACCAGTGCGTACCCGGTTCATTTCGGCGGGGAAGTTAAGCAATTCGATGTTACCAAGTATATCGAAATCCGCGAAAGCAAGCGGATGGACCGGTTTTCCCAGTTTGCGGTAGCGGCGGCCAGCCAGGCGGTAACAGACAGCGGGCTGGACTTCAGCAAGGAAGACCCATACCGGATGGGCGCGATAGTAGGAACGGGAATCGGCGGGATAAAAGAGATAGAGGAACAGCATCTTGTGCTCTTGAAAAAGGCGCCGATGAGGATTTCGCCTTTTACGGTTCCCCGGCTTATGGCCAATGCGGCGGCGGGCAATATCGCGATACGATACGGTCTGCGCGGGCCGAATTTCTGCGTATCAAGCGCATGCGCCAGCAGTAATCACGCAATAGGAGAGGCGTTCTGCAATATCGTGTCGGGTCGCAGCGACGTTATGGTAACGGGCGGGACGGAGGCGGCGGTGACGCCGCTGGGCCTGGCGAGTTTCTGTGCGGCAAGGTCGCTGAGTTTGCGCAACGATAATCCGGCCGCGGCGTCGAGGCCTTTCGACAGGGACAGGGACGGGTTTGTGCTCGCGGAAGGCGCGGGCATTCTGGTGCTGGAAGAATACGAACACGCGAAGAAACGCGGGGCGGCGATATACGCGGAGGTGCTGGGATATGGGGCGACGGACGATGGGAATCATATAACGGCGCCGCTGCCGGATGGGGCGGGGGCGGCAAAGGCGATGGAGTTTGCGCTTAAGGATGCACAATTGTCGCCTGAGAAGGTCGATTACGTCAACGCCCACGGGACGGGGACGGAGTTGAACGATATCGCGGAAAGTTCCGCCATAAGGGCGGTGCTGGGAGCTCACGCGTATAAAGTGATGATCAGCTCTACAAAAGGCGCGCACGGCCATTTGCTGGGGGCAAGCGCCGCAATTGAAATGGTTGTATGTGCCGAGGCGATTAAGAATTCGATAGTTCCGCCGACGATTAACCTGGAGAATGTGGACGAGCGGTGCGACGCGAAGATGGATTTTGTGCCTTTGAAAGCCAAAGAACGCAAAGTCGGCGTTGCGATGAGCAATTCGTTCGGTTTCGGCGGGCACAACGCCTGCGTGGTGGTCGGTAAGGTCAGTTGATAGTCGTTGATATTTAGCGGTTCGAGGAGGGGGTTCTCGATTTTCCGCTTTCAATTTCCTTCGGAACCAGCAAATCTAAAAATATCTTCGTGTCTTTGCGATTTGGTGGTAATATTCTAACGTAATCTCAAAGTCGAAGAATTGATCGGATTTGGGAGTTTTGAAAATGGCGGAAAACTTTGACGTTGTGATAATCGGCTCAGGTCCGGGCGGATATTACGCGGCGATTCGCTGCGCACAAAAAGGGGCGACGGTCGCCATTATCGAAAAGGCCGAGACGGGCGGAACCTGCCTGAATCGCGGCTGTGTTCCCTCAAAGGCGCTTCTTGCCTCCGCTGAGGTCCTCTTGCAGGCGAAAAACGCAGGCGCTTTGGGCGTCGATATTCCGACGGTGTCGCCCAACTGGGTAAAAATGCAACAGCGAAAAGACGCAATTGTCTCGGGTTTCAGAAAAGGGCTATCTGGTCTTTTGCAGGCAAACAAAATTAAGATGTTTGCGGGGACGGCCATTATTTCTTCGCCAAAGGCGGTCGTCGTTAAAGCCCAAACAGGGCAAATAGAAATTAATGCGACAAAGGGCATCATAATAGCGACCGGCTCCGTCCCGGTTGAAATCCCGGCATTCCCATTCGACGGCCAAACCGTCATCAGCAGCACAGAGGCATTATCATTGCAGGCAATTCCCGCTTCGATGGTAATTGTGGGTGGCGGCATAATCGGCTGTGAACTCGCCTGCGTTTACGCCGCCGTCGGAACAAAAGTTACCATTGTCGAGGCCCTCGAACGAATCATCAGCACCGAAGATAAGTGGGTCAGCCAGTTACTCGAACGCGAATTCAAAAAACTCGGTATCACCGTTTTGACCGGCCAAAAAGCAACTTCGGTGGGCGTGGCCGGCGGTATGGCGAAGGTTATTTTGCAGCCAGGGCAGGCCCTTGAAGCCGAGAAGGTCCTCGTATCGGTCGGCAGAAGGGCTATTTGTGACAAGCAGACAATCGACAACCTGAAATTGCAAACCAATGGCCCGGCGATAAAGGTCAACGACAGGATGCAAACCAGTGTCCCCGGCGTTTACGCGATTGGCGACGTGGTAGGCACAACGTATCTGGCGCACGGCGCATTCGCGGAAGCGGAGGTCGCCGCGGAAAATGTCACCGGCGGCAATTCTAAAATAGGCGATTATTCGCTTATCCCCAGGGCCGTCTATACATTCCCCGAAATCGCGTCGGTGGGCAAATCCGAAGACAGGTGCGTAAAAGAGGGTATCGAGGTTGCTGTCGGCAGGGGGTTCTTCAAGGCCAACGGCAGAAGCATCGCGCACAACGAAACCACTGGCGAAATCAGGGTCGTTCGTGAGAAGGCAGGCGACAAGATATTAGGCGTTATAATGGTTGGCGCAAACGTTACCGAGCTTGTCTCCGCCGGGCGTCTTATTATTGGCTCAACCGAAAAGTTCAATGCCGTCAACTTCCCGCACCCGACCGTTTCCGAGGTTCTCAAAGAGGCGTGGGAAGACGCTTTTGGTCTCAGTATTCATCAACCTCCTCGTCAAATTTAGCCCCCGCTTTATTGGGGAGGCCGAAAGCCGACCATCGGTAAAATATGTTGCAGAAAGGGCGATTTCCCGATAGAATACCGTATATCTGTAGTTCGGCGGCGTACCCAAGTGGCCTAAGGGGACGGTTTGCAAAACCGTTATTCGTGGGTTCGAATCCCACCGCCGCCTTGTTCGCATTTCTATTGCGCCAATATACTCACACAAAATCAATACCCCCTTGTTTTGTCCTTAGCCAAAAAGTATAATTAAACTCGCCTTTATGACTGGGGGCAAAAGGCAAATAAAGAAGAAGTGTATGAGAGAAGAAACACGTCTATTGGGAGCAATCCGCATAGAGAAAAATCCTTGCGCACAGGTTGCGCCTAATTATTATGAATTTTTTGAAGAGGAGAGAAAAATGAAACGGTTAGTTATAATTTGCGCTGTCGTCGTGTTGTTTGGTACGAGTAACACATGGGCGGGGACATGGACTACACTCGACTATCCAGGAGCAATCGCTACACAAGCGAATGGTATCAGCGGCAACAGCATTGTTGGAAAGTATACGGACAGCTCCTACTCTACGCACAGTTTTCTCTACAATGGGACAAGCTGGAATACCCTGAGCTATCCTGGGTCACGTTACACGGATGCGTGGGGTATTAGCGGCAGCAGTATTGTTGGATGCTACGATGACAGCCCCGGTGCGCACGGTTTTCTCTACGACGGGACAAGCTACACTGCCTTGAATTATCCTGGGGCTACTTGGACAGGGGCGTATGGTATTAGTGGCAGCAGCATTGTTGGAGACTGCGATGACAGCTCCGGTTCGCACGGTTTTCTCTACGACGGGACAAGCTACACTGCCTTGAATTATCCTGGGGCTACTTGGACACCGGCGTATGGTATTAGCGGCAACAGCATTGTTGGACAGTATACGGACAACCCTTACTCTGCGCACGGTTTTCTCTACGACGGGACAAGCTGGGCTACCCTTGATTATCCGGGAGCAGCATGGACGATGGCATTTGGTATTAGCGGCAGCAGCATTGTTGGATACTACGATGACCACTCCGGGCAGCACGGCTTTCTCTACGACGGGACAAGCTACACTGCCTTGAATTATCCTGGGGCTACTTGGACACTGGCATTTGGTATTAGTGGCAGCAAAATTGTTGGACAGTACGCTGACAGCTCAGATAATACCCACAGTTTTATCTACACCATTCCCGAACCCGCTACGCTCTTGCTGCTCGGCCTCGGAGTGGTGATTGCGCGAAAGAAACGCTAATCCGGCCTTGTCTGCCGTAGCTTGCCTATCTTTACATTAGCGAAGGATGAAGCGAAGGCGGATTCGAATCCCACCGCCGCCTTGTTCTGTTTTAGTCAACCTCGGCCGCACTAAAACCCCCGCAAGCCACAGCATCAAATGCCGCGAAAATTATCAAAAACCACTTGACAATTCCGCCAAAGAAGATAATATTGTCCGTTGTCCATTACATAACAGATACGTTGGAGGCCAACGAAAAGGATGTTAGAAGGCCAAAAACAGCAATGGGCAGAGGAGCATGCCCGCCTAATCCAGAAGAGATTTGAGCAGTGGCAGCAACCGCTCGGTATCAACGGGCAGGAGTATGCCAAATATCTCAGGATTGAACTGATTCAGTGCTGTGATGACCCATTGCTCAAGGAGCTGATTGAGTCGATGTCGCAGTGATGCCTGCCTCTTTCGACTATGTTCAAGGCAGGTGATTCGGTGTTGCTCTGGAGAGAGGGGGGATTTCTGTTTGTCTCGCCTTGGACCCCTTTTAAAACCAACCAATCCTGACGGTATAGCTTATTCTGCCCCCCACAAACAGACAAAATAGCGAATTTTTGCTTGACACTACCCGTCAATATAGGTAAGATGAGCATGCTTGTGAATCTCGATGTGGTATCTACCACTGAGAAGCGAGGAATGGGTGTCGAGCTTGTCGGCTGGATTAAAAAACGCCGGATGCTCTAAAAGTTGTAATCTTCACCGGGCTTGCAGGAAGAAGAGACCTGCAAGTCCTTGTTTTATCCCGCAAAAGTAGCGCATTTGATATTGATTTGGTAGTATAGAGCTTATGGATGCTGTTCAAGCCAGTTTTGACTGTTCTGATTTGGAGAACCCAATGGGTGAAAGAAGCAAGGATGCTCTGCGAGTCCATTTTGACCAAAAGTTGAAGCTCGAATTTCACGGAACAAAAGTAACCAGTGACGCAGGTTTGCTGGCTTATAGAGAACTCGATGAAGTACTTGGATTAACCGCTATGATCGAGTCAGAATTTTATGACAACCGCAAAGGCAAAAATACTCAGCACAATATTACTGCTCTACCGAGACAGTCAATATACAGCAGATTAGCAGGCTATGAAGATACCAACGATGCATACCGTTTATCTGTTGACCCTGCAATGAGGCGGGTTGTAGGCGGCAGAGCCAAAGAACGAACAGCCGCTTCTACAAGTCTGATGGGCAGATTTGAGACGGAATTACTCACACAACCCCAAAATCTGGAGCTATTAACGAATCTGCCAGGCGTATGGGTAGATAGAGTTCATCAGCAAAAGCCACTCAATCAGATTATTCTTGATATGGATAGTTCAGTTAGTCCGACCTATGGGAATCAGGAAGGCTCGGTCTATAACGGGTACTTTGAATGCACCTGTTATCATCCGCTGTTCTGCTTTAACCAGTTTGGTGATATTGAGCGAGCGATGCTTCGCAATGGCAATGTCCACAGTGCCGATGACTGGCAAGAAGTACTGAAACCAGTTATAGACCGTTACCGAGGATAGACATTCTCAGGTTCTTCCGCGGCGATGCAGCTTTCGCAGATCCAAATGTATATTCCTGTCTTGAAGCCGAGGACTATTTCTACACCATCCGATTAAAAGATAACGCCATATTGCACGATAAGATTGAGTATTTACTGACTCGACCTGTAGGTCGCCCTCCGAAACAACCTATAGTTCTATACGAAAGTTTTCAGTACCAAGCCGCCAGTTGGGACAAGGCTCGACGCGTAGTTGCCAAGATTGAATGGCACGCAGGTGAACTGTTCCCGCGGATCGGATTTATCGTGACAAATCTTCGCTGGAAATCCAGCAATGTGGTTGAATTCTACAACAAGCGTGGGACAGCAGAGCAGTGGATCAAAGAGGGTAAATACGCATTGAACTGGACACGGCTTTCCTGCCACGATTTTATTGATAATCAGGTTCGGCTTCAGTTATTTGCTTTGGCTTACAATCTCGGCAATTTTCTTAGGCGTTTGGCTTTGCCAAAGAAGATAAGAGAATGGTCGCTGAGGACACTCAAAGAGAAACTGATAAAAATCGGTGCCAAAGTGGTAAGGCATTCGAGATATTTGATATTCCAGATGGCGGAGGTGGCAGTACCGAGGGCTTTATTCTGTGAAATCCTTTGCAGGATCAGGCAGTTGACGTTGATGGCTATACCGTCAGGAGCTGGATAATGCCGAAATTAGCTGAAAATCTTGGGTTTATGAAAGTTGGGGCAGTCACGGTCTGTGCAAAAGCAGGTATTGGAAGAAAGGAGGGTCATAAAAAGACGAGTTTTCATGCAAATTTCCAGTAAAACTGGTCTTGGAAAAGAAATTTCTTGACCGTTCAGGGTGATTTTGGTAAGATCATTGATGTTTTACGGATAAATTATATTGTTCAAGAGTGTAAATGGGGAATGTCAGGTAAAACATAATACTGAGTAAAAACATGAGCCGGCGGTGTTCGCCAGGCATAAATATTTTCATATGTAATGGTTTAAGGTGATAAGGAGGAAAAATAATGTTTAAGAAAAGTGTCTTTATTATGCTCTTTGTATGCCTGATGTCGACGGTTTGTTCAGCAGTCAACATCCCGGCTGATTGGTGGATTTACCAGCTCGAATGGAACGGGAGCGCCCACGACGCAAACTTCAACAATCCCGCGAACTGGAATGTAGAATTGCAATCAGGCCAGATTCCCAATGGGCCGGATGCAAATAACAGGACATGTGTTCTTCCAAACCAACCGGGCCCAAGAATCGAAGGCAGCGCCAAATCTTATTTGCTTGAGCTGAATCCCTGGGACCCAACCCCATGGGGGACCCAGGACGTCAACGTGACAATTACGGCTACAGCCACTGACGTTAATTTTGGCAGTTGTGTCTGTATAAACTCCGAGGTTAGTTATGACTCGTACTTAGGCACCTCATCTCTTGCCAGCAGAGCAATCGTCAACGTGTATGGTGGCACAGTCACTACACCAGGCCCGTATATAAACCAAGGCGGATCTTGTGGAATACACGTCGGTGGAGGTAGCGACAACTACGGTTTGTCTTATGGTATGCTGAATATTTACGGCGGCATAGTCAACGTTCCCAGACTCGGACTTCACTTCGGCGAAATCGGCCTTTATGGCGGCACTCTGCGAGTCACCGGTGACGGGAACTTTGTTGTGACCACAGACCACCCCTTAGCATCTTTAAACAAAATTAGAATCGACGGCGGCACGTTTATACTTCTTGGTGACCACACAACCGATATTAACACTCTTAGAACGGGCGGCTTCGTTGTCTGCGACCGCGGTACCCTTAGAGACCCCGTTTTTGACGGCACATGGACAACACTCATAGCTGATATCAACTACTGCGTCTGGCAACCAACGCCGGCCAACGGCGCAACAAACGTTCATTACAAAGTAAACCCCTATGATGCCAATGATCCCTGCAGCATTACGCTTAGCTGGTCGGAGAGTACTCTTAACAACATTGATGCAAATGACGACATCTATTTCGGAACGTCCTCTGCCGACGTCAATACCGCAACAAAGGCATCGACGGGGATCTACAAAGGTTCCAGATATGACGATAACAACGACCCGTGCAGCTTTACCATCAAAGACCCAAATAAATTCATCCCCGGTACCACCTATTACTGGAGAGTCGACGAAAACAGTGTTAGTAACGGGTTTAAGAAAGGCCTGGTCTGGAGCTTCATAACCCATGACGGCAGGGCCTACAATCCCAAGCCGATAAACGACGCAAACACCGGCAGAGCACTGGACGCGGCGTTGCAGTTACGCTGGTCGGCTGGCGACTGGGTACAACCCACCAACGGACACCAGGTATACTTCGGCACGAATTCCAGTGCTGTCAACAACGCAAAAACCACTAATACGGACGGACAATACAGAGGCACGG
>JBEKWM010000007.1:0-128712 GCA_049513025.1 Sedimentisphaerales bacterium | reverse complement strand
CGTCGGCGGCATTGAATCCAGTCCATCTGATGTTGTTTCCGCCGCTTCTTACGCGATGACCGATGAGCAGCTTCTGACCTCCATAGAAGAGGCGACCTTCAGATATTTTTGGGACTTTGCTCATCCCGACAGCGGAATGATTCGCGAAAGATTCGCCTCGTATGACCGCCAGACCGTTACCACAGGCGGTTCAGGCTTTGGCCTGATAAACATCGTCGTCGGTGTTGAACGCGGCTGGATTACAAGAACACAGGCCGCCGAACGCGTCCTCAAAATGGTCAGCTTCCTTCAGGATAACGCATCACGCTATCACGGTGTTTGGTCTCACTGGATGAACGGCTCAACCGGCATATCCATTGCTGCCGATCATGATGTCAACGGCAACCCGATTATAAGCGGCGATATTGTCGAAACTTCCTATATGATTGAAGGTATGCTCGTCGCTCGACAGTATTTTGATGCCAATAATCCAACAGAAAACGAAATCCGCTCCCGCACAACTCAGCTCTACGAAGAAGTAGAATGGGACTGGTACCGCAGAGCCTCAGATACCGATGGCACGCATTTATACTGGTTCTGGTCGCCGACAACTGGCTGGGCGGGCAGTTTTGGTTTTGGCGGTGCGGAGACTATGATAGCGTATCTTTTAGCCATTGCCTCGCCGACGCATCCGATACCGGCATCCTGTTATTATGACGGCTTTGGCCTTGGCGGTAGCTATAAAAACGGCAGCAGGTACTATGGTTATACTCAATGGGTCAGCGCGTATGAGACGCCGATGTTCTGGACGCACTATTCTTTTCTTGGATTTGACCCGCGCAACAAAAACGACAATTACTGCAATTATTTTGAAAACAGCCGAAATATTGCTCTAATTGACCGTGCCTATTGCATTGCCAATCCCAAAGGTTTTACAGGCTACAGCAATCTTGTATGGGGGCTGACTGCCAGCTATAATCCGTGGGGTTATGCTGCTCATGCGCCGGGCGCTTCCGATAACGGCACTATTACTCCGACCGCCGCTATAAGTTCTATGCCTTACACACCGACCGAATCAATCGCCGCTATGAAGAATTTTTACTACACTTACGGCAGCGGTTTATGGGGACCATTTGGCTTTTACGATGCTTTCAATTTAGGGCAAAGCTGGTATTGCGATGACTATCTGGCCATCGACCAGGGTACAATTGTTCCGATGATTGAGAATTATCGCACAGGCCTCTGCTGGAACTTATTCATGGCTAATCCTGAGATATCGCCTATGCTCGAGAGTATCGGCTGGGCGACGAGGGCTGATAACGGGCTTAATTATGAATACTACGAGGGCACGTGGACTTCGCTGCCCGATTTTGATTCCCTCACTCCGACGGCAACTGGAATTGCTCACAATTTTGATATTGGCCTGCGGCAGCGGGACGATTATTTCGCATTCCGTTTCACCGGTTACATAAAGGTGCCGGCAGATGGTAACTACACATTCTATACTAATTCCGACGACGGCAGCAAGTTATATGTCGATGGCGTTCTTGTTGTTAATAACGATGGTCTGCACGGGATGCTGGAAAAAAGCGGCTACAAATATCTCCTCGCCGGTAGACATTCAATTACTGTCGATTATCTCGAATACGATGGCGATAATGCGTTGCTTGTAAGTTATGCAGGCCCCAGTATAACAAAGACACAGATGCCTGTGAATATCCTGTTCAGGTGTGATTTGGAAGGGGACTTTACCGGCGATTGTTTGGTCAATCTTGACGATCTAAAGATGCTCGCCGATGCCTGGCTCATCGATTATGACTTTTCAGATTTTGCAGAAATGGCTCAAAACTGGCTCAAATAGCGTATAAAACGTGATAATAGTTTGCCAATATACTCTCCCCGCTTCTTTCGAACCAGAGCTGTGCCAAACCCGAACAATGCTATCGTCGCTGGTTCAGGATGCGCTTGTCAAGCGTTTTTAGGACTGCTGAAAGCTTGTTAAATTTATAATGTTTTCACTTTGAAAAGTTAAAACACCGGAAACTGTTATTGAACGACAGCACAGGGATATGCCAAACCCCAATTGAAATGCTTTTGAGAGACTCTACAGCCAAGGGCGTGCACCGTGCTCTGTTTATCGTCAGCAAAAGTGACACAGGTAAAGGGATTCAGATAGGATGGGCAAGATAGTTTCACACAGCTGACTCAAACGACCTAAAAACTAAGTATTATCAGGTCATCCGGTACTTTCATAGATTCAGACAATAGTACAGTTAATAGACCGGATTATATCATAAATTGATGCAAATTGGTGCAACGGTTTTTTGGCAGCCAAAAGCTCTTGACAGTAGTGATAGCAACTGGTTATGTTACAACAACTTAACGATTTTTGCGCCCGTAGCTCAGCTGGATAGAGCAACGGATTTCTAATCCGTAGGTCACAGGTTCGAATCCTGTCGGGCGTATTCTGCTTTATCATCAGCTATTGAGAGGTATCGAAAAATGGGGAAGGTAAAGACCGGCATTGTTTGCCTCACGCTAACCATCGGGCTGTTAAACGGCTGCACAAGTCAGACGTGCTGCAAGAAACCAACTAAGCAAGTTTTTACGGCGGACTGGGATTCGCTGAAGAAACGTAATCCCGCGCCCCAGTGGTTCCGGGACGCGAAATTCGGGATATATTTTCACTGGGGCGTTTACAGCGTGCCTGCGTTCAGCAACGAATGGTATCCGCGGAATATGTATGACGTAAATTCATCGGAATATAAGCATCACGTCAAGACATACGGCGAGCCGAACAAGTTCGGGTATCCTGATTTTGTGCCGATGTTCAAGGCGGAGAAGTTCAACGCTAATGAATGGGCGGATTTGTTCAAAAAAACGGGTGCGCAGTTCGCCGGGCCGGTAGCGGAACACCACGACGGATTTTCGATGTGGGCCAGCTCGGTCAACCCCTGGAACGCAAAAGATATGGGGCCTCACCGTGACATCGTTGGCGAATTAGAGAAGGCTATTCGCAAGCGAGGAATGAGATTCGTCACGACGTTTCACCACGAGCGCAACGGTCTTTACGAAATCACAAAGGACGGCAAGACATACTGGACAGGCCACTACGAATTCGTGAAAAAGTATTTTCCGGAATTGCTCAACGATCCCAACCGCGCGATTATGTATGGCTATATGCCTGCCGACAAATTCTATCAGATGTGGGAAGACAAGCTCATCGAAGTCATCGACCATTATCATCCTGACTTGATGTATTTCGATTCCTGGCTCGACGAAATCCCTGATAAATACAAAATGGAATACCTGGCGCACTATTTCAACGACGCCGGCAATCTAGGCAAGGAAGTCGTCATAACATACAAGCAGGAAGACCTCCCCCGCGAAGTCGGCATTGAGGATTTTGAGAAGGGCAGGGCGGACAAGATAACAGATTTTGTCTGGCTCACCGATGATACAATCAGCCGGGGGTCGTGGTGCTATACGCAGAACCTCGGGATAAAAAAGTCGCTGGAGATTGTGCGAACAATGGCGGATATCGTCAGCAAAAATGGCCAACTGATGCTCAATATATCCCCCAAGGCGGACGGAACCATACCGGATAACCAGAAAAGAGTGCTGCTCGAAATCGGCGACTGGATGAAGCGAAACGGCGAGGCGATTTACGGCACAAGGCCCTTTGTCGAATACGGTGAAGGACCCGCGAAAATGGAATCAGGCGGTATGTTCGCCAAAATGAAGGGGGGCTACACCGCAAAGGACATTCGCTATACCCGTAAGGGCAACACGGTTTACGCGATAGTGCTGGGCTGGCCGGGCGAAAATACGCAGGTTACGATGACGATGTTCGGCAAAGGCAATAAGGCGGAGAAGATAAAGGTCAGAAACGTTACGATGCCGGGCGTCTGGGGGAAAATCAAGTGGGAGCGAACGGACGCCGGCCTTGTGGTTACTACGCCCGCGAAAAAGGTCAGCGATTTGGCCATTGTCTTCAAACTGGCAACGGAAAGATGATTTTTTAGTTAGCTGGCCACAGAGGACACAGAAAATTGCTGTTATATTTAGCCCGCCGTTTCACGGCGGGTCATAAAAATCGTAGGACTTAGTTCCCCGCCTCCATAACTCAAAACTAAACACTCAACACTCAAAACTAATAATTGACTCCTCGTTTCTGAAAATCTATAATGGGTTTAGTAAAAAACAGTTCTTTAAAAGGCCGGAAGAGAATCACGCCCTCGTCCCTCAACTTTGCCCTTTGGTAGATGGCTTTTGACACAGTTTATACAGATCGTATAATTATTGTTATCGCTATGATGATAAATATTTATGCAGCATGGATTGGATTCCTTTTGGGGTGTGTAGCAGGCGCCACTCCAGGCCTGTTCTTTCACGGCGAGGACTGGCTTGGTGGTTATGCCTCGTGGCCTCGACGAATGATTCGACTTGGTCACATTGCGCTTTTTGGTATTGGCTTCTTGAACCTGGCGTTCGGGTTGACATCCCGAATGCTTGGGATAAACTCGGGTCTGACTATGCCGTCTTCGCTGTTTATAGTTGGGGCTGTGACAATGCCTGTCGTCTGCTATATGAGCGCGTGGAAATCGTGCTTCAGACACATCTTCTTTGTCCCGGCTCTTTCAGTAACAGTGGCTATTGTTCTGTTCCTCTGGAGGATGCTGTCAATATGAGAATCGGACTTATTGCAATGAGTGGGATACGAGTCTGTGACGGTGAATTGTTGCGCCTTGGACTCACGCTCCCAGGATTTGTCGAACGTAGTAAGACCATCGCCTCACTACCGAGTTTGGGTCTGCTTACGCTTGCAGGACTGACCCCTCCGAATCATGATGTGCAATACATTGAAATGCCTGACTTGCCCCAGGGAGAAAACATTCCTGGCGATTTCGACCTCGTCGCTATTTCAAGCTACAGTGCCCAGATTGATGAGGCGTACGAGTTGGCGCGACGTTGCAGGCGCAAGGGCATCCCTGTTCTTATGGGTGGACCGCATGTCACCGTCCTGCCGAACGAAGCATTGCAGTTTTGCGATGCAGTCGTAATTGGTGAAGGAGAGCCGTGCTGGCCTGAAGTCCTGCAGGATGCCGAACGCTTTGCCCTCAAGCAACGCTATGGCTCCCGCAAAAGCAACTATGATTTGGCCGACTCTCCCGTTCCTGCCTTCGAGTTGCTCGACATTTCGAAGTACAACCGGCTCACGGTCCAGACAAGCCGGGGATGTCCTCACCAATGTGAATTTTGTGCAAGCTCCGTCATCCTCACGGACAGATACAAGCAGAAACCCGTGTCGAACGTATTAGCGGAAATCGACCGTATTCTTGCCATCTGGAAACACCCGTTCATTGAGTTTGCCGACGACAACAGTTTGGTGGCTCGTGCGTACTGGAAAGAACTGCTGAAGCACTTCAAGGCAAAGGGAATCCGGTGGTTTGCAGAAACGGATATCTCGGTGGCCGAGGACGAGGATTTGCTGGACCTGATGCGGGATTCCGGATGTGCTCAGGTCCTGATAGGCCTGGAGAGTCCGGTGGAAGCGGGCCTGCACAAGCTGGAACTAAGGAATGACTGGAAACTGAAGCAGTTCTCACACTACCGAGACGCCATTGCGACCATCCAGTCTCACGGCATCACGGTGAACGGTTGCTTTGTCATCGGCTTGGATGGGCATACACCCGATATCTTCGACCAGGTCTTCTCTTTTGTCAGAACAGCCGAACTCTATGAAGTCCAGATAACTGTCATGACGCCTTTTCCGGGCACTCCCCTTTACGCTCGCTTGGAGAACGAAGGCAGGCTGCTCGAACCTCGGAACTGGAAGAAATGCACATTGTTTGACATCAACTTCCGCCCTGCGGGAATGTCGGTTGAGCAATTGCACGACCGGTTCAAAAAACTGGTAGTAGAACTCTACAGTGAGGAGTTTACCAATTGGAGAAGACATACATTCAAGGAAAGCCTTCGCCAACGGAGGCAGAAAGGAGCGTCTTCATGAAGAAAGAGGGGATAATTTCGCTGTTGTTCATCATCGCTGCACTTTACGATGGGGTGTTGGGAGTGCTGTTTCTATTTGCAGGCGGCAGCGTGTTTGAGTGGATACAGGTGACGCCACCCAATCACCCTGGGTACATGCAGTTCCCCGCCGCACTCCTCATTGTTTTCGCACTCATGTTCTGCGCGATTGCGAGGAACCCCTTGCTCAACAAGAACCTGATTCCTTACGGTATGCTGCTCAAAGTGTCGTATTGCGGCGTTGTGTTTTTCCACTGGTTCGCCGCGGGGATTCCAAACATGTGGAAACCGTTTGCCATTCTTGACCTTGCTTTTCTTGGTCTATTCATTTGGGCATACGCATCACTTCGAGAAATGACTGCGACGAGTACGCCTACTCGGCTGACTAAATCCGTTTAATCCGTGTTACTTGTCCTGAGCTTGCCTGTGGATAAGGTTGTCGAACCAGTCGAAGGAATCAGCGTCTAAAAATTCTTCGTCCGCCTGCCGACAGGATGGATTTTAAACCAGGTCGCAGGCGTCGGGCGGCATCCAGTGAGCGTCTTTGCCATCCCACTTTACATTACAACCGATGGGGTTGGTCGCCGGCGTAGTTACCTTTTTGCCCGCGATAATTTCCGCCAGAGCGTTTTCGAGGTCATTTACAGTCATCCTGCTCGTTTCACGGGGATTATCGACGCCCCGGCCGGTATAAACGAGCTTTCTTTTTTCATTGAAGACGAAAAAATGCGGCGTACGCAGCGCGCCGTAAGCCCGTGCGATATCCTGGGTATCATCGTAAAGATACGTCCAGGGAAATTTGTGCTCTTTCATACGTTTGACCATATTTTCAAATGAATCTTCTTCGTATGTATTGGGGCTGTTCGAGTTTATGCCGACAAACTTCACTCCCTTAGGTTCGAACTTCTTCGCGGTCTGTCTTGTCACTTCATCCGACCCGGTCACATAGGGACAGTGATTACAGGTGAAAAAGACGACTAAGATTTTGGCGTCCGCGAAATCTTTGAGTGAATACGTCTTGCCGTCGGTGGCCCGAAGCGAAAAGTTCGGGGCCGCCGAACCGATTGGCAGCGTAAAGGCCATATTACCTCCTGCTATAAATAAGTTTTATTGTTTTTTTAGTATAAGCCATTCTCACTTTACGGCTGCTCATATTCTATTGTTCAGACCATTTAATTAACAGCCCAAATTTCAGATTTGATGCCTTGGTGTCTAAAAAATATCTCCGCGGTCTCAACGGCCTACGCGGTAAACAATCGTCAATCGACATTCGGCAATCGTCAATTATTTTAATTGCTTATTTGTCTTTTTTCACGGGCGTAAGCTTAACGAGAATCACATCGAGCGGGTCAACCTTGTCTTCAAAGTTTTTGCCGGTTGTGCCGACATTTTTCTTCTTCCACAGGTCCCGTATTTCATAATTGCCGGAAACAAATGGGAAATTAGCCCAGTTAATTCTCAGCTTCACCGCCTCATCGCTGTTATTGAAAAAGCACACGGCCCAGCAGCCGTTCGACAGTTCCTTCACCCAGATTTGTTTACCGGGGTGGTCCATAAACTGGTATCCCTGTTTGCCCAGCGGGTCCTGGTCAACTGCAATGACTTCTTTGTTGGTGAGGATATCGCAAACGTCATTTGACATATGTCTCACGTCGTTACCCGCCATCAAAGGAGCGGCTATAATGCACCACAAGGAAAAATGCGCCCTCGACTCCGCAAGCGTTAGCCCCTTATTGCCCACTTCGAGCATGTCAGGGTCGTTCCAGTGGTCCGGCCCCGCGTATTTTTCCAGGCCTATCTGGCTTTTCAGGATGTATTTCCAGCCCAGCGAATACGTCTCCTGGCAGTCGTAGCAATTGGTAATATCGCCCGTCGTCCGCCAAAGATGCCCGATATCCTGTGCCCATTCCCAGGGCTTGTTGCTGCCCCATTCGCATAAGCTGAATACAATCGGCCGGCCCGTCGCGTACAGGGCGTTTCCCATTGTCCGATATGTTTCCTCCGCGTTTGCCGTGCCGTGATAGCACCAGTCGTATTTGAGATAATCAACGCCCCACGATGCATAGGTTAGCGCATCTTGGAATTCGTGTCCCCGTCCGCCCGGAAAACCAGAGCAGGTCTTTGTCCCCGCGCAGTTGTGTATCCCGAATTTGAATCCCTTTGAGTGAAGATAATCGCCCAGTGCCTTCATTCCGCTTGGAAATTTATTGGGGTCCGGCACGAGATTACCCTGTGTGTCTCTTTCCATTGCTTCCCACCCGTCGTCAATTACGATGTAATTATACCCCGCGTCCCGCATCCCGCTTGCTATTAGCGCCTCGGCCGTCTCCTTGACAAGGTTTTCATCGATTTTCATTGCGAACGTATTCCAACTGTTCCATCCCATTGGCGGCGTCGGCGCCAGCCCCTTGAATTTCTCCGCCGATGCGCAAACTGTTAAGCACATAACCAAAAGTAGTGCAATCCGTTTCATTTTGTCCGGCTCCTTATTTACAATGTTTCATTCTGTTTTCAAAAACGCCAGTATAGTCAATAAGTTTTCAATCGTCCATTGTAAGAATTATTGCCGACACGATTAACGACTTGCCATCCCGTGCAATAAAGGGTAATCTGCCGGGTCAAATCTTTATTTGAAAGGTGCAAATATGAAGAGTCGCTTTATTGTAGCGGCGGTTGTTTCGCTGGTCGTTATAAGCGGCGGTTGTGCGGGGTCTGAGATGCCAAAAGAGCCGATCCAGCCAAATACCGATATCCGGCTGAATTCCCTGGGTTATTTGCCTGCGGCGCAGAAAAAGGCGACAATTATAAGCAAGTGCTCCAATTTTACCGTAAAAGAGGTTTCGAAGGGTAAGGCCGTTTATTCCGGCAAGGTTACTGGCCCATTCAGCCAGGCGGACGTCAACCAAACCGCCTGGATTGCCGATTTCTCGAAGGTCAATAAGCCGGGGAAATATTACCTGGAAGTGCCGGACGTGGGGCGGTCAATCGATTTTGAGATAGGCGATAAGGTTTACGATTTCGCTTTTTATACCAGTATGCGGGCGTTTTACCTGTGGCGTTGCGGAACCGAGGTCAACGCTATATACAATGGCAATCGTTTTTACCACGCCGCTTGTCATACCGATGACGCCTGGCAGGATTACCTTGATATAAAAGACCCGAACACGAAGCGCGACGGCACGGGCGGCTGGCACGACGCTGGGGACTACAATAAATATGTAGTCAACGCGGGGGTGACGACGGGGGCGATGTTCTGGGCGTGGGAACAGTTCGGCGACAAGCTCAAAAATATCAAACTCGACATACCCGATACCGCGCCCGGCTACCCGGATTACCTCAAGGAACTGAAATGGGAAACCGACTGGCTGCTGAAAATGCAGTATCCGGATGGTTCCGGAAGGGTCTCACATAAAATCAGCACGCTGCGGTTCGGGGGGTTCATTCTGCCGGAAAAAGAGACGGAGAAGAGATACTTTGTGGGGTGGGGTTCGCCGGCGACTGCGGACTTTACGGCGATGATGGCGATGGCGGCCCGGTATTTTAAGCCATACGATGAAAAATACGCGCAAACCTGTCTCGAAGCGGCGAAGAAAAGCTACGAATTTCTCGATAAAAACCGGGAAAACAAACAGCCGGACCAGTCGGCGTTCAGGACGGGCTCCTACCCGACAACTGACCAGGATGACCGTATGTGGGCGGCGGTCGAGCTTTGGGAGACGACCGGCGAACCCAATTACCTGCAGGCATTCGAACGGGCGTGTTTTGGCTTCGAGGATAAAATCGAGTTCTACTGGGACTGGGGCAACGTCAAAAACCTGGCGATGTTTACCTATCTTTTCAGCAAAAGGGAAGGCAAAAGAGACAACCTTGTCGAAGACATAAGGCGCGACCTGTTAAGAACAGCCGACTCGATTGTCGCCCAACGCAATAAGGATATTTACGGCAGATGCCTTGGCGAACAATACCGCTGGGGCAGCAACGGCACAGTCGCAAGAGAGTGCCTTACGCTGCAATTAGCCAACAGGGTTTCGCCGAACCAGGAATATATTGATACGGCCCTTGATTCAATCGGTCATTTGTTCGGGCGCAATTACTATTGCAGGTCGTTTGTAACGGGGCTGGGTTACAAGCCGCCGATGAACCCGCACGACAGGCGTTCGGGCGGCGACAAAGTCCGCGACCCGTGGCCCGGCTATATTGTGGGAGGCGGACATTCCGCCACGGGCTGGCAGGATATTGAGAAAGACGCCCGCACCAATGAAATTTGCATCAACTGGCAGGGAGCGCTTGTTTACGCACTCGCAGGGTTTACAAGCCCGCCTCGCCCTTGAGGGCGGGCGAGGTCTCGCCCCTAAGGGGCGGACGGATTAAATAATTGCGGATTCCTATACGCTATACGCTACCCGCTGTCCGCTGTACATTACACGCTATACGCTGAACGCTGATTATTGTTTGACTCCTCCTTTCTGAAAATCTATAGTGGGTTTGAATGAAAAAGCTTCTTTTATCTTATAGCATAGATGACCTCGCGAGATCTTTTTTTGTTTTGGACCTTTGGCTACAAAATATCGCCAGCCCTATAAAGATTGAATATCTTTATTCAGTGCTTGAGGCAATACACAGGGATTTATCGAAAGAAAGCCAAATTAAATCTTATAGAGATTTTGAAACATTCTGTAAAAAGCTATTTGAATTACTTCCGTCTTTTTCAATGCTAGAGGATTACATGCCAGAGGCGGATTGGGGTGAAATCAAGTATTTCTTCGATAATAAATTCTACAAGATTTTCTATGGGGCTAGCTTAGATAATATTTACGATTATTATTATGCTTTCGAGATTATTCACGGAGGCTTTGAAAAGGAATACGCGAAAATAATTAAGCGATCACCATTAAGGGAGCTAGAATTCTGTCTAAATATTCAAGATTGCATCATAAACAATCTTGACCAATCTACTCAGCCAAAACCAGAAATTAAGCTTGGTGGCTTTAG
Source organism: Sedimentisphaerales bacterium (assembly GCA_049513025.1). GTDB lineage: Bacteria > Planctomycetota > Phycisphaerae > Sedimentisphaerales > Anaerobacaceae > Fen-1362. Next base: position 117,711 of record JBEKWM010000007.1, on the reverse strand, counting down.
CGTTCCTTCTGAAGGATTTTGGGTAAAGGCCAATTTATTCTTAACTGAATTTGCGCCTGAAAAAATTTTTAATATAGATATATTAAACAGATATAGTTACGACCTTTCGATTAATGAGAATAAACCTTGGCCAACATTAGAAGAATTTTCAAAGCGTGCCATGGATGGGAAAAACTGCTTTTACTTTCTTGTTGAAGAGAGCGAAAAATATTATCCCGTAATGCCCAGAAAGTTTTTTGCTGTTCTATACGACACATGGGGTTCATTTCTTAAGCAGCATTATATGGAAATTCAACAAGAACGTGAGAATCCCAAAATGGCAATTGAGATTCAGCTTTCCAAATTTATACTTGAGCGAAGTAACAAAGAAGAAACTATCGGGTTTGTAAGTGCTCTTTATCCAGACAAAAAGCCACAGGCAGTAACCTTTGCAGCAACCATACGATCAAAAGACAATCTTTTTTTAATCCATGTGGCTCCGCCATTGATAAATAAGGCCGACCTGAATAACTACTTAGAAAAATTAACACTGGATTTAAAGGAATCAGAAAAATTACTCTCGGTTTACCCAACACGCTTAAGAGCATGGTTAACAGAGTATATTATTGAATTTCATCATCGAAAAGATAATTGTGCACTCAAGCCCATTTTTTTAACCGTAGTTCCTTACTGTACTACCGAAATGGTTTCCTTTGGTGTGCCTAAAGATTTGCCTGGAATTGTAATAGGACTAGACCAGTTAGTGGGTATTATTGACGAACTCGAAAATATCGACGAATTGGCTGACTTTTTCGAATATGTTGAAAGCTTACGTTCCTCCTTGATGCATCCTTTAATTTCATATCTTGATCAATTTGGGTCTTTTAAAGATTCTCATAGCGTAATGATTCCTGGAGCATCGAAACCAGATTTTTTAGTTTTAGATCCTCATTGGGGGACTAATTTCCGTTTCCGTTCTCTCTCTAATTTTTGGCGGAATTTCCCAGAGGTTAACTTTTTTGGTCATCCACGTAGCTGGACAATTCCCAAAGAGGGCGAAGGTAAAGTATTAAAATCTAAGATATTCCACGGGTATGCATATTACCAAACTATTGGCTCATCTGTTTTTTTCATTAACTCGCCGATTAATTTAATGAGTTATGAGCAAAGGAAAATTACTGAATTAATGATGCATAGCCTCGCCGATGTTCTAGATTTATATCAGAACATCCTTAGTGAGTTAAATTTAGCTAACAGTAAGAATCGTATTCAGGTATTGTTTGCGCCTGTATCCTTAGTCGAGAACAATGCCGACCTAAAGCATTTAAAGCATCTCATTCCGAATTCAAATATGTGGAGTATGGACATTTCACTATTTAGAGCACAGGACTTCGGGATAAGAGTAGTCTTTGATGATAAAAAGCTTGTAACTGCTTTAATGGATACTAAAGACAGAGCCATGCAAATTGATATTTTGATAGGTGTCTTGCGACAAATAAATACCTTTTGGGCAGACGGGAGTTTGAAGCATATCGAGGAGAAATTATTTGCTGAAAGAAGCAAAAAAAGTAGGTTTAAAGTATTCTCAGTAGAAAAGGAAGTATCTTTCCCAGAAACCATTAGGACCACTCTTTCCGAGGAAAAAGATCTCAAGTTGGCGGACAAAACTATCGCGCAATTGGCTAGCGAGCTCGGTATTATCTCGGGGAAATATAGTCAGGATCAAGCGAAGGAAAAGATTAACCAATTAATCAACGGCTTAGTAAATAAAATCAACCATACCATAAATGAATTTAACTTTACCCAAGCTATCCCTCTGCTAATCGAGAAAACAGATGCATTAGTATATGAATATGAGATGAAAAAATATCAAGTGCAAGAATCACTTGACCAGGACGTTGACTACGAACGTGAAGATAGTTTAAGTGAGGATCACAAAGAATTTTTACACAATCATGGTGGTTACAAATATCTCGTTGAAAAGTTTGTCCAATTGTCCCCCAACGGCGAAAGTGAATTCACTGATTCTAACTTGAAAAATGTACTCGCTCTAGTTAATAGGTTGATAGGTTTGTATGCAGTTAGTGATACACTTCACTACGGAATTTATCCTGCAGAACTCGAAATAGGCCATGATTTTGTGATATCTATAACCTATACAGACGATGTTTCCGGAATGCAAAAAGAATATGGTAAAGAACGAGCCCAAATCGATCTTGGTATTATTGGTAATAAAAACGACGTGCCCGATAGCCACATTCCTATTGTATCCTACTTAGATGCATTAGATGAAGCATTTCGTAAAGACTTCGGTTTCGGTCTAAGAAATCTTATTAATGTTCAGCAAATAATGAGTTCTTGGGCCATTTACCGGAAGATTTCTGAAAGCGCTTATTATATCGCTAAAGAGGAGGAGATTGCGCATATATGCTCTGAGGGCATCCGAGATTTTAATCCAGATGAAACAGGCAAAATTCTTGAGTTTTTGACCCTGAGGCCAGGAGATATGCTTAAAATTGAAGGTGATACTAAATCCGCAAGCGACTTGCCTGTCTGGGAATATCGGAAACGGACTGCTAGATATAGTATCAAACCTCTTTTGAAGATAGGTGAGAAATATTTTTGGGGACCTTATGCAGTTGATAGATCGGCTCGCATATGGCTTACAACCTCTTCTGCTCACAGACTATCAGTGGATATCAAAGCTCCGCATATATTATCTGTTCTTAAAAAGGGACATAAAGACATAGAAGATTCATTAGTTGTTAAGGTCGTAGAAATAGCAAAAAGATTTACTAATTATGTTCAACCAAATGTCTATTTGCATAAATTGGATACTTCCATTCCCGATATGGGAGATTGCGATATCTTAGCTTACTTACAAGACAAAAACATTATCCTGAATATTGAATCAAAAATTATTGACCCTGCCTATTGTCTTAAAGACATCCAGAGAATTCAACGAAAGATATTTGGAAGAAAGAAGCTAAACGGTTCATTCGAAGAAGGTTACTTGCAAAAGGTTGAACGACGGGAAGCTTATCTTAAGAACAAATCGTTAGATATAATTAAAAAAGTAGGTTGGCAACAACCCAGCAAACCACCAAAAGTGCTCTCGGTATTCCTAACCCAAACAAGCTTTTGGTGGACTAAGTTCCCATCAGTTAAAACAGAGGTAAGGTTTGTTGAATCCAAATTGCTCGATTATTTTATCAAAAACCTTGTATAGACTCATAGAAAACTAACGAGATTTTTACTCTTCGCTTAAGCCGAACAAGCGTTTAGGGCACATTAAAAACAGCGTTAAAGTCCGTGCCCGTAAGTACTTACAAATCCACATCAAGCTTTTTGTTCGTTTTTTTGCCCTAAAAACACCATCTTTTCAACACGTCTTTTTGCCATAACCCCTTTCCTTATAACGGCTTAAATTCTGGACACAAACGGTTGTATAAAACACTTGTATGATACATTTGTTCGCCGATTTCGCGCAAGTGTTTTTTGGCCAAATCCCAAAATTCTGAAATTTTTTTTATTCCTTATCCCACAACGACTTAAGTGCATTTCGAGGCATCCCCAAAATCAGAATTTTCGTCAAAAGCGCGCAAGTTCGCGCCAATTATAGAGGAACGTTGTTCCTCTGTAGTAGTAGCGGAGACCCGCAAGGTAGCAAGCCCCGGGAGGGCAAGGCATCAGGGACAGAAGTTCCAATTTCTGATTTATTATTTGAAAAGTGGAATTTGGGATTTCTTTGAATGGAGGAATGAGTATGTCTGCGAAACTAACAATAACAATACCCGTCTGTCTCGATTTTCTTTTCACCTTACAACTGCTCGCCTTTCGCCTGCTCCGTTATGGTTACATATATCGGCGGATTTACTTAGGCGAGGGGAAATGGGCGATTCTGGACCAGAAGGATTACTATCGACTCAGAATTTTCAAATGGGTTGTCTATGGCAACGGCACTAACTTATATGCCGTCCGGCTCCAGTTTACCGAATCCAATAAGACAAGCACCGTGTATATGCACAGGGAAATAATGAATCCGCCTGCCGGCCTCGTTGTTGACCATAAAAATTGTGATGGCCTCGATAATCGCAGGTCAAATCTCCGCTTTGCGACTCAAGCTCAAAACACCCGCAACAGGCGAAAGAAAAAGAACGCCGTTTCGCAATTTCGCGGTGTTTGGTTTCACAAAGGCAAATGGGGAAGCCAGATATGCAGTCAGGGAAAAAGAATGTTTTTAGGCAGATTCGACAACGAAATCGACGCCGCTCGTGCTTATGACGCCGCTGCCAGAAAGTACCATGGCGAGTTCGCACGGCTGAACTTTTCAGAATCAGCGGATAGCGTGTAGCGTGTAGCGTACAGGAAGCCGGGAAGATGGGAAAATGTCCAAAATCTGTGTCAGTCCGTGTTTTAGTCAGTGTTTTCAGTGTTGCCTGGTGGCAAGGTAAAAATACGAATTCGGCGTATTGACAGTGGGGGGGCTTGCGCATATAGTAAACTCCAACAAACGATTGTGATTCCGCCAAAGTGACCGGCGGATAAAGGTCGGATCCGCCACACTGACGGGCGGATAAATCTTGAAAGGAGTGATTATGAAACTCGACCGGAAGTTGAGGATGGGAATGATTGGGGGAGGCCCCGGGGCATTTATCGGGGACGTGCATCGCAAGGCGTCACGTTTAGACGGCGAAATCGAGCTTGTCGCAGGGGCATTCGATATCGACCCCGTAAAATCCGAACAAATGGGCAGAGAGCTTGCGCTCGACCAGGCGCGGGTTTACGGCACTTATACCGAGATGATAAAATCGGAGTTGAAGCTGCCTGAAAGCGAGCGGATTGATTTCGTCTCGATAACGACGCCTAATAACTGGCATTTTCCCATCGCGAGGGATTTCCTCAAGGCGGGATTCCACGTTATGTGCGAAAAGCCAATGACGATTACCAGCAAGGAAGCCAAGCAGTTGCAGTCGCTTGTTAAAAGCACGGGCAAGGTTTTTGGCCTGATGCACAATTACACCGGCTACCCGATGGTGAAGCTGGCGAAAGATATGGTCAAGAAGGGCGATATGGGCGGCATACGCAAGGTCGTTGTGCAATATCCGCAAGGGTGGCTGGCGACGGCTTTGGAACGGACAGGCAGTATGCAGGCCGGCTGGAGAACCGACCCCAAACAAAGCGGCGCGGGCGGCTGCGTCGGCGACATAGGGACACACGCGGCGAACCTCGCTGAATACATCACGGGATTGAAAATCACCCATATCTGCGCGGAGCTGACGACGTTCGTCGAAGGCCGAAAGCTCGACGACGATGTCAACTGCCTGCTCAAGTTCAATAACGGGGCAAAGGGTGTTTTGCACGCGAGCCAGATTTCGATAGGCGAAGAAAATAACCTCGCTATTTGGGTCCACGGCGAAAAGGGGAGTTTGGAATGGCATCAGGAGCATCCTAATTATCTGCATACAAGGGCGATGAACGCGCCTGAGCAGGTCTGGAAACGCGGCAATGGCTACATAGGCGAATACAGCGCAGCGGCTGGTCGCGGGACGCGATTGCCATTCGGGCATCCGGAGGCGTTTTTTGAGGCGTTCGCGAACAATTACCGCAATTTCGCGGAGACGGTCAAGTGCGCGATTGCGGGCGACAAGCCCAGTGAGCTTGAGAAGGATTTCCCGGGCGTCAACGAGGGCGTTCGCGGCATATTGTTTATCGAGACGGTGGTCGCAAGCGCAAAAAGCGCAAAAAAATGGACGCCGATGAAAAAATAATTAAGAATTTAGAATGAAGAATTTTGAATTTAGAAAAGTTAACACAAGCGGAAACCAAAATATTTCTCAATTCTAAATTCTCAATTCGCAATTTACGACTGAAAGGAGTAAGCAATGGCAAGACCGGTAACGTTATTCACGGGACAATGGGCTGACCTTCCTCTTGAGGTCCTGGCGGAGAAGGCGGCGAGTTGGGGATATGATGGGCTGGAGTTGGCCTGCTGGGGCGACCACTTCGACGTTGACCAGGCGCTGGCGGACGAAAAATATTGTGAATCGAAGCGTAAATTGCTGAAAAAGCATGGGCTTGAGGTTTACGCGATATCGACGCATTTAGTAGGCCAGGCGGTTTGTGACAATATCGACGGGCGTCACAAGTCGATACTGCCCGCGGACGTCTGGGGCGACGGCGAGCCGGAAGGCGTTCGGCAGAGAGCCGCAAAGAAGCTCATCGATACCGCCAAAGCCGCGAAACTCCTCGGCGTAAAAGTCGTAAACGGCTTTACCGGCAGCTCAATCTGGCACTATGTGTATTCTTTCCCCCCTGTTTCGCCGGAGATGATAAAGGCGGGGTACAGGGATTTCGGGAAGAGGTTTAAGCCGATTCTTGACGCGTTCAAATCGAAGGGCGTAAAGTTTGCTCTGGAAGTTCACCCGACGGAGATTGCGTTTGATATCGCGTCGGCGCAGAGGGCGCTGGAGGCGGTGAAGAATCATCCGGCGTTCGGGTTCAATTATGACCCGAGCCATTTTGGGTATCAGGGGGTTGATTACGTGAAGTTCATACGGACGTTTGGAAAGCGGATTTTTCACACGCATATGAAGGACGCGTGGTGGGGGCATGGGGATGGGACGGTCGGGGTATTCGGCGGTCATACGGAGTTTGCCGACCCGAGGCGATTCTGGGATTTCCGGTCGATAGGGCACGGCGATATAAATTTCGAGGAGATAATCGTCGCTTTGAATGACATTGGTTACCAGGGGCCGCTTTCAGTTGAGTGGGAAGACAGCCGGATGGACCGAGAGCACGGAGCGAAAGAGGCGTGCGAATACATTAAGAGGGCGGACTTCAAGCCGTCGCAGTTGGCGTTCGACGCTCAGTTTGATAAATAAACCACGCCGGACAATTGGTTTAGTTAGGTTGTTGATTTAGATGAATGTTAATCTGAATCGGCGCCGGTTTCTAAAGCAGACGGCCGGTGCCGCAATAGGCGGTATTGCACTTCCATATATAATCCCTGCGCGCGTACTTGGGGGTGACGGGGGTGTTGCGCCGAGCAACCGAATTACGATGGCAGGCATCGGGCTGGGGATGCAGGGGCCGTCGAATATGAGGCAGTTTCTTCAGGAGGGCGACTGCCGGGTAGTGGCAATCTGCGATATCGACAAGAATAATCTGCGTGACGGCATCAATATGGTGAATAGCCATTACGGGAACCAGGATTGTGCCGGTTACGCGGATTTCAGGGAGGTTCTGTCGAGAAACGATATCGATACCGTGGAGATAAGTGTTCCTGACCATTGGCACGCAATAATAGGGATAGAGGCGGCCAGAACCGGCAAAGATATTTACTGCGAAAAGCCATTGTCGCACGATTTGAAGCAGGGAAGGGCGATGTGCGATGCCGTGAAGCGATATGAAACGGTGTGGCAGACGGGGAGCTGGCAGCGGTCGGAGGAAAGATTCCGGTATGTGTGTGAGCTGGTGCGAAACGGCAGGATAGGCAAAATTAGGCATATTGAGGTTGCGCTGTATCCGGGGCACAGGGATTTCGCGGGGACCAAAGGGCAGGAGAAAATGGGTTCTGCGCCGGCGGAGCTTGATTACGATACCTGGCTTGGACCGGCACCATACGCGCCATATTGTCCTGCGAGGGTACACAGGAACTGGAGATGGAACCTCGATTACGGCGGCGGGCAATTGATGGACTGGGTGGGGCACCATGTTGATATAGCGCACTGGTCAATGGGGCTTGATTACACGGGGCCGGTGGAGGTGGACGGCAAGGGAGAGTTTCCAAAGAAGGGCGTGTGGAACAGTCCAACGGATTATGACGTAAATGTGAAATACGCCGATGAGCTGACAATGCTGATAACCAGCAGGATAAAATACGCACTGGGAAAAGAGTGGACGGACGAAAGCGGAGTGAAGTGGTACGGGGAAAAAGGGTGGATTTGCGTTACGCGCGGAGGAATGGATTCGGCGCCGAAGGACGTGGTGAGAGAGGAAATCGGGCCGAATGACATACGGCTGTATGAGTCGCCGGGACACGGGCGGAATTTTCTCGATTGTGTAAAAAGCAGAAAATTAACAATAGCGCCCGCGGAGATTGCGCATCGTTCGGCGACGGTGGGGCACCTGGGGCAGATAGCGATGCTGCTTGGGCGCAAGATACGGTTTAAGCCGGAGACGGAAGAAATTATCGATGACGCGACGGCCGCGAGGATGCTTGGCACAGAGATGCGAAGCCCGTGGCAGGTGTAATTATTTTTTGTAAAGGGGACATAACGATGCCAGAGAACAATAAAGTAAATCGACGGGGTTTTTTAAGGACAGCGGCAGGTGCGGCGGCGGGGGCGATGGCGATACCTTATATTGTACCATCGTCGGTATTCGGAGCCGACGGGGCGGTTGTGCCGAGCAATAAGCTTCACGTGGGGATGATTGGGGTCGGCAGCCAGGGGACGTGGGATATGCGTGGATTCCTGGGTAAACCAGAGGCGCTGGTTGTGGCAGTCTGCGATATAGATGTGAAACATCAGAAGACGGCCAAAGCGGAGGTTGACCTCAAATACGGCAATAACGACTGTAAGACGTACCTGGATTTTCGCGATGTGATTGCGAGAAGCGATATAGATATCATAGCGACGGCTGTGCCTGACCACTGGCATTCGATACCTGTTATTATGGCGGCGCAGGCGGGCAAGGATATTCACGGTCAAAAACCACTGGCGAGGACGATTCGCGAGGGCAGGGCGATATGCGACGCGGTGAAGCGATACGGGAGGATTTGGCAAACGGGGAGTTGGCAGCGGTCGGTGTATAATTTCAGGCGGGCGTGCGAGCTGGTCCGCAACGGCAGGATAGGCAAGGTTCATACGGTTGAGGTTGGTTTGCCGACGGGAAGCACGCGAGGCAATGAGTCGATTAAGCCGGTGCCTGAAGGGGTTGACTGGGATATGTGGTTAGGGCCCGCACCGTGGGTTCCGTTCAGGGGAATTTTGCACTGGGACTGGCGATGGATTATGGATTATTCGGGCGGGCAGTTGACCGACTGGGCGGGTCATCATATTGATATCGCGCATTGGGCGCTTGACCTTGAGCGGACGGGGCCGGTGGAGATAGAAGGGCAGGGGACATATCCGAAGGACGGGATATTTAACGTTCCTTATCAGTATAAGGTAACGACGAAATACGCTAACGGGCTGACGATGATAATCGCCAACGACAGGCAACTGCCGCACGGGATGGGGACATGCTGGTACGGGGACAAGGGCTGGCTCCACGTTACGCGAGATGAGCCGATACACGCGAATCCGAAAAGCGTGGTGGATGAGGTAATAGGGCCCAACGAGATTCATTTGTACGAGAGTAAGGACCATCATCAGAATTTCCTGGATTGTGTCAAGAGCAGACGAGAGACGATTACGCCCGCGGAGGTGGCGCACCGGTCGCTGACGCCAGCGCTATTGGGTGAAATTGCGATGCTGACGGGCAGGAAGCTGAAATGGGACCCGGAAAAAGAGGTTATCGTAGGCGATGAAGAGGCGAACCGGATGTTGTCTCGGCCGATGAGAAGCCCGTGGCATTTGTATATGTAAGCGATAATTAGGAAAGGTGAATAAAATGAAATGCTGTGATACATACGGGAAGTTATTGTTGCTGGGTGGTGTGGCAGTTTTGATTTTTGTATGGTTGGCAATCAGCGCGAGGAGCGCGTTGGCGGATGGTTCGCCGAAGGAGTTAAAGCCGGTTTCGGATGAAATAGCGGCTAAGATTGAGGCGGCGGCACCGGAAAAAGCGACTGCTAAGCCGGCCAAGCCGAGAAAGATATTAGTGTTCTGGCTTTGCAAGGGATATTACCACGAGAGCATTCCCGTCGCGAACAAGGCAATTGAGCTTATGGGCAAGAAGACCGGTGCGTATGACGTTGTTTTCAGCGACGATATGAATATGTTCGACGCGGGGAAGCTGGCGGAGTTTGACGCGGTATTATTTAACAATACGACGAAGCTTGATTTCAATGAGCCGGGGCAGCGCAAGGCCCTTATGGATTTTGTAAAGGGCGGTAAGGGCATCATCGGTTTACACGCGGCGACGGACAATTTTTATACGTGGCCCGAGGCGGCGGAAATGATGGGTGGGCAGTTTATCGCGCACCCGTGGACGGCCGGCGGGGTGTGGGCGATAAAGAATTATGAGCCGAATCATCCGCTGAACGCGGCGTTTAAGGGGGAGGGATTCAAAGTCAGGGACGAGATTTATCGTCAGAAGAAGCTTAGCCCGGTTGAGAACCGTCGTATTTTGTTGACGCTCGATTTGGATGACCCGGCGACGAAGAATGCCAAAGGAGCGATGGAGAGCGACCGGGATATGCCTGTGAGCTGGATAAAAGATTACGGCAAGGGGAGGGTATTTTTCTGCGGACTTGGGCATAATAACGAGATATATTACCGTCCCGCCATACTGCAGCATGAGCTTGACGGCATCCAGTTTGCGCTGGGGGATTTGAAAGTTGACGCGACACCTGTTAAAGAAAGCAAATAAGAGAAAGGAATAAAATATGAATCGCCTGTTAAAAGTTTCAGTCATTGTAGCCGTCATTTTGTGTTTTGGCGGGGTTATATACGCTGCCGATTCCAACGAATTTGGCCAGTTGTTAAGCAAGATTAAGACGTACGATTTCAGTCAAAGCCGGGCGGACCTTGTCAAAATCGGCGATATGGTTCGCGACGCGAGCGGCAAGGGCGAAATGAAGGCGATGGAAAAGCAGCTCGATGATTTTCTCAAATCGGACGCCAGTTACGCGGCGAAGGATTTTGTGTGCAGAGAGCTGAGCGTTGTGGGGACGGAGGCGTCGGTTCCTGCGCTGGCCTCGATGCTGACGGACGAAAAATATTCTGATATGGCTCGTTACGCCATGGAACGGATACCTGGGGCGGTGGTGGATGATGCGCTGCGCAACGCGTTGTCGAAGGCCAAAGGCAAGGCAAAGGTTGGAATCATAAACACGCTTGGAGTTCGCGGCGACAAGAAGGCGGTCGATGCGCTGGCGAAACTGACTAATGACGCCAACGAAACAGTCGCGGTCGCGGCAGTTGCTGCTTTGGGCAGGATAGATGACCGAATGGCAACACTTGCGATTGCCATGGTCAAAGACAAGGCGACAGGCGCGGTAAAAACGGTGGCTATTGACGCATATTTGCATTGTGCGGACCGGCTTACGGCCAAGGGGCAAAAGGATGCGGCGTCGGCGATTTATAAACAGTTATTTGCAGCGGGCGAACCGATGCCTGTTCGGGTCGCGGCGGCGAGAGGGATGGTAGTGACTGCGGGCGACAAAACCAGTGAAGTGATTGTTGAGATGCTGAAGTCAGCCGACAAGCCGATTCAGACGGTTGCGATAGCGACACTGAAGGACATTGCAGAGACAAATGTGATAAAGGCGGCGGCGGGCGAGATGCCGAATCTGGCTGCGGAGCAACAATCGCAACTTATTTCAGCCCTGGCGGATTGCGGGGACAAGGCGGCGTTGCCGGCGGTTCTGGCCGCGACAAAGAACTCACACGATTTTGTCCGGGTTACGGCTTTTAAGGCGGTGGGGACATTAGGCGACGTATCGTCTGTCGATATGCTTGTCGCGGCGGCTGCTGCGAGCGGCGGGGATGAGCAAAAGGCCGCACAGGAGAGCTTGTATCGGCTGCGCGGTCCTGACGTTGACGACGCGATTTTGAAAAAGCTGCCGGACGCTGAACCGAAGGCGAAGATTGAGCTTGTTCGCAGTTGCGAGCAGCGTGATATAAAGGCGTCGGTGTCTGTGCTGATGAAGACAGCCAAAGACGCGGACGCGAAGGTGAGAATCGAATCAATCAAGGCGCTGCGAGCACTGGCGGGGCCGCAGGATATTGCTGCACTTATTGAACTGCAATTGGCCGCTTCGGGCAATGACAGGGGTGAGCTTGAGAAGACAGTAGTCGTTGTAGCTCACAAAATCGCGGAAGACAAAAAACAGGCCCAGATGGTTCTCGCGGCGTTACCAACGGCGAAGGATTTGGATGCGAAATGCTCGCTGCTGAGTGTTCTCGGCAGAATTGGCGACGAGACGGCTTTGCCGGTTCTGCGAGAGTCGCTTGGGGACAAAGAGGACAAGATTAAGGACGCGGCGGTGAGGGCACTTTCGGACTGGCCTACTGCGGCGCCGGCGGCGGATTTGCTGAAGGTTGCGCAGACGTCGGAAAACCAGGTGCACAAGACATTAGCTCTTCGCGGTTATGTCCGGCTGGCAGGGCTGAAAAGCAACAGGCCTGCTGAAGAGACGATGAAGATGTATAAGGACGCGATGTCGCTTGCGGCAGATGTTTCCGAGAAAAAAATGGTGCTGTCGGGTCTTGGGAGCACAGATAGTTTTGAGGCGATGCAAATGGCGGCTGATTATCTCGGTGACAAGGAGCTTAAAGAAGAGGCAGAGGCGGCGGTTGTGAAGATAGCCGAAGAGAGGGGAAAGAACGCTCCAAGGGTTTCGGCCCAGACAAAAGAGATTTTACAGAAGGTTATAGACGGCACAACAAATGATTCGGTGCGTGAACAGGCGAAGAAACTGCTTAAACAGGGCAATTAACGGTTTTATACACGATACTAAACTGGAGATATTATCATGGCTAATGAAAACGTCGGCAAAGAAAAGCAATATGGTATGTCACGGAGGGAACTGCTGGGTTCGGCGGTGGCGGCGGGGGCGTTTACGATTATTCCGAGTTATGTGCTTGGCGAAAGCGTAAGCGGCAAGAAGCCGCCCAGCGAAAAGCTGAATATCGCGACAATCGGCGTGGGTGGTATGGGAGGCAATAATACTCGTAAATGCGCGGACGCGGGCGAGAATATAGTTGCCCTTTGCGATGTTGACGAAAAGCTGCCGGGGACGGTAAGGGTTTTTAATGAGTATCCAGATGCGAAGAAGTATAAAGATTTTCGCAAGATGCTCGAAGAGATGAAGAATATCGACGCGGTGATAGTCGCGACGCCTGACCATACGCATACGGTAGCGGCGATGATGGCGATGAAGATGGGCAAGCACGTATATGTTCAAAAGCCATTGACGCGGACGGTTTACGAGGCGAGGAAACTGACCGAGACGGCCAGACAGTATAAGGTCGCATCGCAGATGGGTAACCAGGGACATTCAGGCGAGGGTATTCGGCTGATGTGCGAGTGGATATGGGACGGGGCGATTGGGTCGGTGCGCGAGGTTCACGCCTGGACAAACAGGCCCGTGTGGGCGCAGGGAATAGACAGGCCGAAAGAAACGCCGCCGATTCCTGAAGGTTTTGACTGGGACCTTTGGCTTGGGCCTGCCCCGGAAAGACCATACAACCCGGCATATCATCCTTTCGCGTGGAGGGCGTGGGTTGATTTCGGAGGCGGGGCTTTAGCCGATATGGCTTGTCATATTCTTGACCCGGCGTTCTGGGCGCTGAAGCTGAAATATCCGATAAGCGTCGAGGCATGCACATCGACGAGGATGTCGGGCGAGGGATGGGGCAAGGTCGGCGTGCGTGAGACATACCCGCAGGCGAGTATCGTTCGCTATAAATTCCCGGCGAGAGGCAAGATGCCGGAAGTGAAAATTAACTGGTATGATGGCGGACTGATGCCGGCCAGACCCGAAGACCTTGAGCCAGGTCGACAGATGGGCGACGAAGACGGCGGTGTGCTGTTTGTCGGCGACAAGGGCAAGATAATGTGCGGCTGTTACGGTATGAACCCGCGTTTGATACCGGAGAGCAAAATGGAAGCGTACAAGAGGCCGGCGAAGTCACTGCCGAGAATCAAAGACGGCATTGACGGACACGAGAAGAGCTGGATTGAGGCCTGCAAGGGCGGCCCAGCGGCAAGCTCGAATTTCGAGTATTCGGGGCCATTCACGGAAACCGTGGTGATGGGAAACCTGGCGATGCTGAACCCGTATAAAGTGCTCGAATGGGACGGTGAAAATATGAAGTTTACGAATGACGAGACAGCCAATGAGTTCGTCAATCCGCCGTATCGGGCGGGCTGGACGCTGTAAAAAACTGAGGATTGATTTATGAAGAGTAACGGTATTTCACGCAGGGATTTTGTGGCGGGAACCGCGTCGGCGATTGCCGGGTTTACGATTCTGCCGAGGTTTGTTCTCGGCGGAGCCGGCTTCAAGCCGCCAAGCGAAAAGCTGAATATAGCTGCGGTGGGTATAGGCGGTCAGGGCAAGGAGAACATCAAGGCCTGTGAAGGTGAGAATATCGTTGCTCTTTGCGACGTGGACTGGCGTTACGCGGGGCAGGTTTTTCAAAATCACCCGAACGCGAAGAAATACAAAGATTTTCGCAAGATGCTCGACGAGGTGAAGGATATCGACGCCGTGGTTGTGGCTACGCCCGACCATACGCACGCAGTGATTGCTATGACGGCCATCAAAATGGGTAAGCACGTATATGTCCAGAAGCCGTTGACGTGGTCGGTTGAAGAGGCGCATAAACTCACGGAGGCGGCCCGCCAGGCCAAAGTTGCCACCCAGATGGGCAATCAGGAACATTCGGGCGAGGATATTCGGGTGTTGTGTGAGTTGGTCTGGTCAGGCGCTATAGGCAATGTTCATGAGGCATACGCCTGGACGGACAGACCCGTCTGGCCGCAGGGTATCGGACGACCTGTTACTGCCCCTGTGATGCCTGAAGGGCTGGACTGGGATACATGGCTGGGACCTGCGCCTGTGCGGCCTTATCATCCCGCGTATCATCCGTTTACCTGGCGGGGCTGGATGGACTTCGGAACCGGCGCATTGGGCGATATGGGTTGCCATAAAATTGACTATGTTTTTTGGGCGCTGAAGCTGGGGCATCCGACCTCCGTCGAGGCGTATGTTTCCTCGCGGGTAGTGAAGATGTGGGAGAAGGTGGAAAACAAAGAAACGTATCCGGATGCCGAAATTGTCCGTTACGAGTTTCCCGCTCGGGGGGATATGCCGCCCGTGAAACTGACTTGGTTTGATGGCGGTTTGAAACCACCTCGCCCGGCGGAACTGGAAAAGGAACGAAATCTGGGGGCAAACGGCATTATCCTTATTGGTGATAAAGGCACGATAGTAGAGGGCCGGCTCGTCCCTGAGTCGCGAATGAAGGATTATAAGAAACCGACTCAAAGCATACCGCGAATAACAGGCACACACGAGCAGAACTGGATTGACGCCTGCAAGGGCGGTCCGCCGGCATGCTCGAATTTTGAATACGCCGGGCCTCTGACGGAAACCGTTTTGTTAGGCAATGTCGCAATACGCACGGGTAAGCGGATTGAGTGGGACGGGCCAAATATGAAGGTTACCAATATCCCGGAGGCCAACGAACTGCTCGGCCGCAAGTACCGCGAGGGCTGGACTTTGTAGTTGTCTGGCCAGCGGGATTTGGGTATTATTAAAGGGCGTTGTCGGGCGGGGATAAAACGGTATTGGTCGGGTTTTGAAAAGGGCTAAAATGAACGAAAATAAGACAACAACGGGGATTAACAGACGGGAATTCATTCGTTCGACAGCGGCGATTGGGGCGGGGCTGATTTTTTCGCCTATGGTTCTTGGGGAAACGGTAACCAGCTCCAAATCAGACGATATAAACGTGGCAATAATAGGCGTGGGCGACCAGGGCAGGGTGCTGCTTGAGGCGGCGGTAAAAATACCGGGTCTGCGGTTCAAAGCCCTGTGCGATATCTGGACGAGTTTCAATCAGCAAAACGCGTCAAGATTTCTCAAGGCGTATAAGCACGAGCATAACGTCTATACCGATTACAAAGAGATGCTCGATAAGGAAAAGGATTTGCAGGCGGTCATAATCGCGACGCCTGATTTCTGGCATTCAGAGCATACGGTGGCGTGTCTGAAAGCGGGTCTGCACGTTTATTGCGAGAAGGAGATGTCGAACATGCTGGAAGGCGCCCGCAAAATGGTTGCGGCGGCGAAGGAAACCGGCAAGTTGTTACAGATAGGGCATCAGCGACGAAGCAATCCTCGTTATCTCCACTGCTATAATAAACTCCTGAAAGAAGCTGGAATCCTCGGTCGTATCACGACTGTTAACGGGCAGTGGAATCGCTCGGTTCAGCCGACGAAAGGTTTTCCACAGGGCAAGGGTATCGATGAAGCGACGCTGACAAAATACGGCTTCAAATCGATGGAGCAATTCCGTAACTGGCGATGGTATAAGGGGCTTGGCGGTGGGCCGATAGTTGACCTCGGTTCACATCAGATTGATATTTACAACTGGTTCCTCGAAGCGACGCCGAAAGTTGTTATTGCCAGCGGCGGGACCGATTACTACGACAAGAAAGACCATGAGTGGTATGATAATGTAATGGCTGTTTATACATACGAAACGAAGAAGGGGGTTGTCAGGGCTTATTACCAGACAATCACGACCAATAGCTGCCAGGGCTACTACGAGACGTTTATGGGCGACAAGGGCACACTGGTTATTTCCGAGGCGGGCAGCAGGGGGGAGGCATATCGTGAGCCGACGGCTCCACAGTGGGACGAGTGGGTCAAGAAAGGTTACTTAGTTGCGCCTCCTGAAAAGAAGGAAGAAAAATCCGATTCGGGTGCATTAGTTGACGTGCGTGAATCGGCGGCACCGGATATGTATAAGATCGGCGCAGTATTCAAAGACCTGTATCACAAGCCGCATTTGGAGAATTTCTTCAATGCGATTCGCGGCAAAGAGAAGCTGAATTGTCCCGCCGAGGTCGGCTATGAGACCGCGGCGACGGTCCTGAAGGTTAATGATGCGGTCGAGGCGGGCTGCAAGCTCGAATTCAAGCCGGAAGAATTTAAGGTTTAATTGTTCAAGGGATTGGTTGAACATTGCGAAATGGATTGATGGCTAAGGCGTTGCTTTTAGTGGTCGTCCTGATGACAGGAATCGCTGTCGGTGCGAAGCCGGATGGCGATACCCCCGACGGCAGCAGGAGCAATTTCGTTCATTTGATACCGCTGCTTTCAGAACCGGTTGCTGGCAAAGAGCCGGACCAGATTCATTCTGATGCCGACCCTGTGCTGCCTTTCTCAACGAAGCAGACCTGCGGGGCGTGCCACAGTTACGACAAAATCGGCGCCGGCTGGCATTTCAACGCGATTGACCCGAATGTTAACCCGGGCCGAAAGGGACAGCCCTGGATATTCGCGGACCCGACAAGCGCGACCCAAATACCATTGTCATACCGTCAATGGCCGGGGACATTCAGGCCTGAGCAGATAGGCCTGACGCCGATGGCGTTTTTGGAGTCATTCGGCAGGCAGATGCCGGGGGGCGGCATCGGCGAAATGGTCGATAAAAGCGAGAATCCCGAAGAGACGCTGCGTTCGGATGTTACGGGCAAGCTGGAGATAAATTGCCTCGCCTGCCACGACGGCAGCCCGGGGATAGATATGGGCGGGGCGAGCGGATATTCGATTAATGTAATCCGAGGCAATTACCGCTGGGCGGCGACTGCATCCTGTGAATTCGCTTATGTTACTCGCTCAATGGGCAAATTGCCCATTGAATACGATTTCAGGGCGTCTTATGTGTCTGCTGATCCTAAGGTCAAGCCGCCGGCTGTCGAGTACCGAAAACAGGCGTTCGGCCACAACGACTGGGTCGATTTTGATATCCGCAGAGAGCCGCCTAAGCAGCGATGTTACTTCTGCCATTCGAATGTTGACGTCCGCGACGGCAAAACGGAAAAATGGATTTCGGATGAGGACGTTCATCTTGCCGCCGGATTGATATGCGCGGATTGTCATCGTAACGGCCTTGACCATAACATCACACGCGGCTACGCAGTCGAGTCGCGGGACAGCAATAATCCTTTAACAACGGTTTCATCGTGCGAGGGCTGTCACCTCGGTAAGAACGGTGAGAAGCCCGTTGCCGGACGATTTGCCGCGCCGACGCCGAAACACACGGGTATCCCGCCTTCACATTTTGACAAATTGAGCTGCACGGCGTGTCATTCAGGGCCGTGGCCGACGAATGATACGATACGGACAAAGACTGCGAGGGCCCATGCGCTGGGTATCGCGGGCGCGAGCAAGGAAGGCGAAATCCTGCCTCACCTGCTGT
The DNA here is from genome assembly GCA_049513025.1 of Sedimentisphaerales bacterium. Taxonomy (GTDB): domain Bacteria; phylum Planctomycetota; class Phycisphaerae; order Sedimentisphaerales; family Anaerobacaceae; genus Fen-1362. The sequence continues at coordinate 99,622 of JBEKWM010000007.1, read as the reverse complement.
ACCCGGTTTTCGCAAAGGGACAGGACGGGAAAATCGGTGTGTTCAAACTTTTATGGCCCGCGTACTGGGCGACGATGAGCGACGGCAATGTAATAACGCCTCTGGCGATGGAAACCGTCAAGTCGGTCACTTCAAGGGTAATCACGAAGACGGCGTTCTCAAAAACGGGCAGTTGGCCTGATTTGAAAGACGAAGACATCGTTAAAATCCTGACCTTGCTTGGCTCGAAAGTTGATGCGGGCGCCAAGCCGGTTTATATCACGGGCGGCAAACTTTATTCGGTGGATGAGGGCGGGAAACTTGTGCCGGCGGATAATAAAATGGCGGAGCCGTATTTGTGGCCGATTGCTCACGACATCAGGCCTGCCGCTCAATCGCTGGGCGTTCGTAACTGCCAGGATTGCCACACGACTAATTCTCCGTTTTTATTCGGGCTTGTTTCGATTGATTCGCCCTTGAAAAATATTACAGGCAGGGAAATGGTCGCTTTCGAGGATTTGCCGAGATTTTATACAAAGGCGTTTGCGTTCTCATTTGTGTTCAGGCCTTGGCTGAAGGTCGTGGCGATTTTGTCGTCGCTGGTTATTCTCGGCGTGCTGGTCCTGTATGCCCTAAAGGCGCTTGGTTTTGTGGCTAAGGTCGTTGTTGGAGACGAGTAGTGAGCTGGTTGATGGACGTCAGTATGTTTCGCATGGTGGCTGTGGCCGGATTCGCGGCAGCGGTTGCGGCGATACTGCTGCATTTTGTCGTGTCAAAGCCAAAGTTCGACGATGTATTTGGCAAAGACAGGTCGCTTGGCATCCTCGATCCTGTCCGGTTGGTGATTTTCTTCGTGACGCTTCTTTTCGTCGAGCAGAAATGGAGCTTGGTTGGGGTGTTGAGAAAGCTGGTTTTCCTGCTTGCGATTTTGTGTTTTGTTATCCTAGCCGTAACCGGCTTTGTACCCAGGGTGATTTTTGGCAGTGCGATATCGGGCTGGTGGCTGATGATTCACGCGACGGCTGCGCCGGTTTTCGCGGCTTGTATAGCGATACTCGCTGTTCTTTGGGCGGACAGGAATCGTCTTGATAAAAACTACTGGCCTTTGCTTAACAGGATTCTGGGAAGACAGCCGAAAAGAGTGGTCGCACCTGAAAAGCACGAACTTAAACTCAGAATATGTTTTTGGATTATCTTGGTGTTGTCGCTGCCGGTGATTTTATCAGCGGTAGTGAGTATGTTCCCGCTGTTTGGCACGCACGGCCAGGAAGTGCTGCTGCAGATTCACCGTTATTGCACGTTACTCTTGTCATTATTCGCAATAGTTTATCTGTATCTTGCTGCTTTGACCGAGATGAACAGGACCGCGGTTAAGTGATTCGACGGCAAAGACAAATGTTCCCGGCTGGCGAGCCGGGTTGTGCAACTATAAATTATTGTTAGGAGAAACGATTATGAGTAATGGAATGCTGCCAAGCTATATTAGTATGGCCAGGCCAAATCCGCCCGGGAATCGCGCCCCGTGGTACAAAAACACCGCCCCTGTGTACGCGGGCATCTTCCTCTGGGTTGTCTTTTATATGAAGATAGCCGACGGGACGCTGTCGAAAGCGGGGCTGGGCTTAAGCTTGCTCGGTTTGGTTGTTGGCGCCCTGATATGTTATTTCATGTTTTACTTGGTCCCGGGTCTTTTGGGTATGAAGACAGGTTACCCGCTTTACGTCGTCGGCTCATCGACGTATGGCTCAGTGGGCGGTTTTTTAATGCCAGGTCTGCTGATGGGGCTTTTGCAGTTCGGCTGGCTTGCGGTCAATTCAGCCGTATCGACGAGTTTCATTCTCCAGGCATTTGGCGTCGATGCCTCGCCGGGAACGCCCAAGTTCATCATCGTGTCGATAATCTGGACGGTCCTCGCTGTATTTGTCGCGCTTAAGGGAATTCAATATGTCGGCAAGGTCTCGACATTCCTGCCGATTGTCCCATTGATTATGATTCTGCTTGTGTTTTTTACCAACGTTGGCTCGGCGGGCAATTTTAAGCCGACACCCGGCGCAGACGCGTCTGAAGGATTTCTAACGATAATAACTATTGTTGTGGGTTTCTTCGCTACCGCGGGCGCGGCTGGCGTCGATTTCGGTATGGGTAATCGGAACTCGAAAGACGTTCAATTGGGCGGAGTTGTGGGCATAATGCTGGCGATAATAGTGGCCGGCGGTTTGCCTCTGATAGCCATAGCGGGCGCTCACGGTGCTAATCCGGCGATGACGAGCTTCTCCTTTGACGCCGTCATTGGCGCACAGGGCGGGCTTTTGGCAAAATCGATGTTCATACTGTTTGCGATAGCAAGTTTTGCTCCCGCGTGTTTCAGTACATTTATAGCCGCCAACAGTATCGGCACGATGTTCCCCAAGGCAAACAAGGTCGTTATGGTTTCGATTGGCGGAGTGATTGCGATTATTCTCGCGGCAAGTGGCTGGGCGCTGAATCTTGTCGGTGTTTTCAGCATTATCGGCGCGTCGTTTGGGCCGATTTGCGGCGCGATGGTCGCGGATTATTTCCTGAGCGGTAAAAAATGGGCCGGGCCTCGCAAGGGAGTTAACCTGGCGGGGTATATTTCCTGGGCCATAGGATTTGTTGTTGCGATACTGCCGATGATTAACGCCGAAAAATTCGGCTTTATCAGTCCGGCTCCGGTCATAGCGTTCTTTATCGGTCTTGTTGTTTACGCGGTGCTTGCCAAGGCAGGTTTGCAACCGGCTGCTGTTGAGATGACGCAGAACAAGTAGTTGTCGGCCTTGTTCTTATGAACTGATTATACGGCAGGGGCCTTGGACTTAGGGTCTCTGCCGTTTTATTTTAATGCAAAAAAATGACTGAAAAATATTACAGGTTATCAAGACGGGCTTTTCTGCGGAAAGGGTTTGCCGCAGGCGCGGTCTGCGCGTTGCCTGTTATCGTTCCATCTTCAGTATTTGGCGAAGATGCGCCGAGCAACAGAATTACAATTGGCATAATCGGCACGGGCAGCCAGGGTGTATTGAATCTCAAGGCGTTTTTGCGTAAGCAGTCCTCACAGGTTGTGGCTGTTTGCGACGTTGATTACTCGCATCGTGAGGAGGCGAGGGAAATAGGCAGGTTGTCGGAAGAGGCATCATATAATGATTTTCGCGAGTTGTTGGCGAGAGCGGATGTTGATGCGGTAGTGGTTTGCACGCCTGACCAGTGGCATGCGCCCATATCAATCGCCGCGGCAAAGGCGGGCAGAGACATATATTGCGAAAAACCGCTCGCCTTTAATGTTGCCGAAGGCAGGATGTTGTGCGATGCCGTAAAACGATACGAGCGTGTTTTACAGACGGGGAGCCATCAGCGGTCGGATAATAATTTCAGGCATGCCTGTGAGCTTGTTCGCAATGGCCGAATCGGGAAGCTGCAAACAATCAAAGTCGAGATACCTGAAAACAGCAGGCCCAATCCGCTTACATGGAAAACTGAGCCGCCGCCGGCTGGGCTGGATTATGACCTGTGGCTCGGCCCGGCGCAATACAGGCCTTATATCCAGCAGGGATGCCATTACAACTGGCATTTTATCTACGATTTCGGATGGGGACAATTAACAAACTGGGGGGCGCACGCGATTGATATTGCTCAGTGGGGTAACGGCACGGATTTGACCGGCCCAGTGGAGGTCAGCGGGGCAGGCGAGTTTCCTAAAGAAGGACTTTTTGAAACGCCGTTGAGTTATGAGATAGAATACAAATACGCCAATGGGGTTCGCCTGTTATGCAAAACGGTCAAAGCAGGAGGCCCGGAATCCCCTGTTCGCTTTGAGGGTTCCGACGGCTGGATATTCGTAAGCAGGGAAAGATTTTTCTCGCAGCCGGCGTCGATTGTTCAGTCAACAACAGGACCAGATGAAATTCATCTTTATCGCAGCAAGGACCATCATCAGAATTTCCTCGATTGTATTCGGCTGCGGACAAAACCGGTTGCGGACGTCGAAACGGGACATCGTTCCGCCACGGTTTGTCACTTAGGCGGTATCGCGGTTCGGCTTGGCAGGAAATTGCAGTGGGACCCGGGCAAAGAACGCTTTATAAATGATGCCCAGGCGGATAAAATGCTGGCCCGGCCGATGAGGTCGCCATGGCATTTATAAAAGCACTAATCACAAAGCCAATTTCATCGAATGCATTAAAAGCCAAAAGTAAACGATTACCGACGCAGAAATTGAAAAACAGGTCTTGCACTGCTTGTACAATCTGGTATAATGCTGCGTGTCTGGGCCGAAAGCTGAAATGGGGCCTGTAGCATAAATGATGGATAAGCAAACAGGATGTTGTCGAGACCGGTGCGGAGCCCTTGGCATTTGTGAACAGTTAAGAAATAAGGAAGGAATGGATGTATGGCGTTATTATTAGGTTTTGACGTTGGAAGCTCGTCGATAAAAGCGACCCTTCTGGATTCCCAGACGGGCGCTGTTATCGGTTCTGCTACATCGCCCGAAAAGGAACTGGAAATCATCGCCAAAAAAACCGGCTGGGCGGAGCAGCACCCGCAAACGTGGTGGGAAAATTGTATTGCCGCGATTGGGAAGATTAAGGCAAAGACTAATTTCAATGCCGCAGACGTAAGGGCAATCGGAATCTCATACCAGATGCACGGACTGGTCATTGTTGATAAAAAGCAGGAGGTCTTGCGGCCCTCGATAATCTGGTGCGACAGCCGCGCGGTCGAAATAGGCAAAAAGGCGATGAAGGCAATCGGCGAAAAAAAGTGCCTCTCCGAGCTTTTGAATTCACCGGGCAACTTCACGGCGTCGAAGCTCAAATGGGTCAAAGACAACGAGCCGAAAGTTTTCGCGAAAATTTACAAGATGATGCTGCCGGGCGACTACATCGCAATGAAAATGACGGGCGAAATCAAGACCACCCCCTCCGGGCTTTCAGAGGGCATTATGTGGGACTTCAAAAAAGAGGGTCTTGCCGGAATGCTGCTCGAATATTACGGCATATCGCCTAATTTTGTCGCGGAACAAACGCCGACGTTTTCGGTGCAGGGGAATCTGACAAAGGACGCGGCAAAGCTATTAGGGCTCAAGGCGGGCACAATTGTTTCGTACAGGGCGGGCGACCAGCCGAATAACGCCTTGTCTTTGAACGTTCTTAATCCCGGCGAGATAGCAGCAACCGCGGGAACTTCGGGCGTCGTTTACGGCATTACCGACCTGGCAAAATACGACTCCAAATCGAGGGTCAATACGTTCGTCCACGTAAACCATACCGGCAATAAGCCGAGATATGGCGTACTGTTGTGTATCAACGGAACGGGCATTCTCAATAGCTGGCTAAAACACAACACCGGCACGATGGACTACCACCAGATGAATGAGCTTGCCGCAAAGGCCCCGGTGGGTTCCGATGGTCTTGCGATACTTCCCTTCGGCAACGGCGCCGAGCGGACCCTTGAGAATCGCAATATAGGGGCTTCGATTCACGGCCTGAATTTCAATATTCATAACAGGTCGCATCTGCTGAGGGCGGCGCAGGAAGGCATCGTCTTTGCACTGAACTACGGTCTTGAAATAATGCACAACGCCGGCGTCAAAGTGAAGACCGTCCGGGCGGGACACGCCAATATGTTCCTTAGCCCGTTATTCGGCGAGGCGTTCTCGACGGTTACGGGGGCTACCGTGGAATTGTACAATACCGACGGCTCGCAGGGGGCCGCGCGCGGGGCAGGGATAGGGGCGGGGATATACAGGGATATAAAGGACGCCTTTGCGGGTTTGAAGCCGGTCAGCAAAATCGAACCAAACGGAAGATTGACAAAGGCCTACCAGGAGGTGTATAAGAGGTGGAATAGCGTTCTGAAACATCGATTGTCGAACAAGGAATAGAAAGAATAACTAAAGAATATCTAAGGAGAATATGAAATGGCGGAAAAATCATTGCACAGTATTTGCAGATGGACATTCAATCCCGGCAAGGGCGGTTTTGTGCCGGGTGATATGAGACCTGAGTGGGGCGGCAGCAAGTTCGGAACGCCTGAAATGATAGCACTAACGGCAAAGAAGGTTCAGCCGCGTCTGCCCAAGGATGTCGAGCTTGGTATCGAGATGCACTACGATGCCGAGGTCGATGATAAGAACGCCTCGGCCGTCTGCGATGCTCTTGTGAGTAATAAGCTGTACCTGGCGATGATTACGCCCGGCGCTCACGCCCATTTTGCATACGGCGGTATCGCATCATTAGACGCCAGCGAGAGAAAAGCCGGTGAGGCATTAGGCACAAAGACGGTCGATTTGGCATACGGCACGCTGAAAAAGGCCTGGCATCCCGACGTCAACAAGGCGCCGGCGTTTGTTATCTGGAACGGCTCGTTCGGATACGACATCGCTACCGTGGGCGTCAAACAGATGTATCAAAACCTGAAGGAAAGCGTCGCCGGCCTGTGCAAGTATGAGCAGAAAAAGGGCGGCAACCTTCATATAGGTTTCGAGCCAAAGCCCAACGAAGGGCACCCCGCGATGCTCATCCCGACAGTAGCAAGCGCTATTGTGTTCTGGAGGAGAATCGAGAAGGAATTTGGCGTCTCCTTGAAGAATAAAGGCGTCAACAAGGAATTCGGCCATTCGGAAATGATTGGTCTTGACCACGTTTACGACAGCGTCGAAGAGCTGGACAACGATATGATGGTGCATATGCACCTCAACAGCCAGGGCTACAATGATGGGATAATTCTCGGCGGGCCGGGCAAGTATGATATTGACCACGGCACGAGAATCAACGGTATGAATATCGCGATTGCCGGTCTTCTTCAGCAGGCGGGATATGCCCGCTGGAAGGGCCACGATATGCAGACCCGCCCGTATGATAACGCTGAACAGGGAATCGACAGGGTCATAAGAAGCGTGTTGAGCTGGGAGGCCTGCGCAAAGGCCGCCGCTGAGCTGAATACCAAGGCCCTGATGGCGGTTCTTGCCAAACGCGAAACCGCCAAGGCCGAGGATATGATGCGGGCTGCGGTTGGGGCTGCCCAGAAGTATTTTGACGAGATGTACAAGTAGTCGGTCAGTTGTGATTGACAAGCTGCCGGTGCGGCAATAGGATAGACGATACATTTGGTTGATTTTGGTGAAGGGTACAGGCAAAATGGTACGCAGGGGCGTTCGCATAACAGCAAGTATAGTGTTGGTAATACTTTTGGGATTTGTTGCCGCGGCAACACTGAAAGCCGACACCAAAACCGCCGACAGCAATGCCCCGGCAGCGGATGCCAATGTCGCTGTGTCAAAACCCGCCGGCGATTTGGTGCCGATTCCGCTGGTTTTGCCCAAGCCGCAGTTTGTCGGCACGCCGCAGAATTTTCAGGGTATCGCGAATCTCGAAAAGCCGATAGGTAAACCCAGAGAGCCGTTTTACGCCCCGAAAGGGACGACAAATGTCGCGTTTAAGAAGCCGGTGAAAAGCTCAGATGAGCAGCCGATTATCGGTGAAATCGAGATGATTACCGACGGGGACAAAGAAGCTACAGACGGCAGCTACGTCGAATTAGGCCCGTTAAAACAAAACATAACAATAGACCTTGGAGCGTCATACAATATCTACGCCGTCATTGTTTGGCATTATCACAAGCAGGCCCGCGTTTATAAGGATGTGATTGTGCAGGTCACCGGCGACCCGGATTTCATCAAAAATGTCCATACGATTTTTAACAATGACACAGACAACACAATAGGCCTTGGTGCCGGCAAAGACAGGAATTATGTCGAAACCTCCGAGGGTAAGCTTATTGATGCCAAAGGTGTGGTGGGCCGCTACGTTCGGTGCTATAGTAACGGCAACACAAGCAACGACCTGAATAATTATATTGAGGTCGAGGTTTACGGCCGGCCCTGAGCTTGTCGAAGGAAACGCCTGCGAAATGAAGTAGATGAGATTTTGGCTTGTAGTATCAGCCGTCCTGATTTTGGCCATAGCATTGCGGACTTCCCGTTTGGATATCCGCCCGATGCACGGCGATGAAGCAGTCCATGCTTATCGATTCGGGCAGCTGCTTGAGGCAAACAACTATCGCTATGACCCTGTCGAATTCCATGGGCCTACGTTGAATTACTTTACATTAATTCCCGCTTTGCTTTCCGGCCAGCATACATACGCTTCTCTGACTGAAATCACGCTGCGAATTGTGCCTGTGTTTTTCGGATTGGTTCTGGTCCTGATGCCGTTATTGCTGCTCGATGGTCTTGGCAGGCCGGTCGCGGTGGTTGCCTGTGCGCTTACTGCCATTTCGCCCGCGTTTGTTTTTTACAGCCGATACTATATTCCGGAAATGCTGCTTGTGTGTTTTACTTTCGGGATGATTGCCTGTGGGTACAGATACGCTCGCAGTAAAAAGTGGATATGGGCGTTGCGAACGGGTGTATTTACGGCGTTGTGCTTCGCCACAAAAGAAACGTCCGTCATCGCCTTTGGGGCGGTTATTATTGCGTTGGCGGTTGTGTTGCTAATCCGAAAAGACGGCAGACCTACGTTTAATCTGGTGCGTCCCGCCCATTTGCTCCTGGCGATTGCTGGCGCAGTAGTCGTATGGGGATTATTTTACTCTTCCTTTTTTAATAATCCGGCGGGACTTATCGATTCATTCAGAACCTACGCGATATATTTTGAGCGAGCAGGCCATAATCAATTTCATATTCATCCGTGGTATTATTACATGCAACTGCTGATTTACAGTAAGGCCGGGATGGGGCCGCCGTGGACTGAAGGGTTTATAGTGGTAATGGCTTTGGTCGGCCTGTTAGTTATTATCAGCAGGCGCGGCGTATCCGGCCTCGATTCAAACCTGCTTAAATTTATTGCCTTTTACACAGTGATAATGACCGTCGTTTATTTCGCGATACCCTATAAGACGCCGTGGTGCCTGCTGAGTTTTTATCAGGGTATGATTCTGCTGGCGGCGGTCGCCGTCGTCGCGGTAGTTAATTTGCTCGGGCGGACATTGTCTCGCGTAATAGCGGCAGCGTTTTTTGCGATGTTCGCAACGGACCTTGTTTTGCAGGCGTTCGTGGCGAATTTCATTTCTTTTGCCGAGCCGGGTAATCCCTATGTATACGCTCACCCGACAAAAGACGTGCTGACAATCGCCGGGCGAATCGATGATGTTTCAAATGCGTACCCGGCAGGGCGTGATATGCCGGTACTGGTGGTTTGTCCCGATGGGTATTATTGGCCGCTGCCCTGGTATCTTCGCTCATTCAAAAACGTGGGCTATTATAATGATGTTAATGAGATTCGTTCGCCTGCCCCTGTCGTAATCGCGGCCGCCGGCCTTGAGGGTCGGCTCATCACCCGGCTGTTTGACCTTTCGCCGCCGGGACAAAAAAATCTATATGTTCCGCTGTTTGATAAAGGTATCGAGCTTCGGCCACGGGTTGAATTACGCGGCTACGTAACAAAAGACCTGTGGGACCAATGGCAATCGAGCAAATCCGATAATCAGGCCGTCAAATGAGAGCAAGTTATGGCCGAGCAGCAACCTGATACAATCTCGTTTGAAAAAGACCGGTGCGGTATCGCCAATCTCAGGAGGTTTCGGCATAACGCGATGGCGGCGACGTTCGAGATATTCATAGTTCATCGTGATGCCATTTATGCCGAGCAGACCGCGTGGGCCGCGTTTGAGGAGCTTGACCGCATCGAAAATAATCTCAGCCGGTTTATGGATAACAGCGATGTTTCCCGTATCAATTCCCTTGTTGCTGGTCAGCCGCTGCAACTCGGGCTGTCGGCTTTTGAATGTCTCCAGACAAGTGTTGAGATGTCTGTGCAAACAAAGGGCGCGTTCGATATTACCATTGGCCCGTTGTATGACTGCTGGCTTGATAAAGACCGGACGCCGCGTAAACCATCGAAAAAGAACCTTGAGGCCGCACTTAAAAAGACAGGCAACAAGTTTCTTGTGCTTAACGAATCCGAACACACCGTTACATTGAAAGGCCACGATGTTCGGATTGATTTTGGCGCGGTCGGCAAAGGTTACGCCGCGGATAAAATCGCGCAGTTACTCGGCGAGTGGGGAATAAAGGCAGCTCTCATATCGGCGGGTCAAAGCACTATATTACCAGTTGGTATTCCGGATGGTTTAGCCGGCTGGCCGATATCATTGTCGGACCCCGCGGATTACAGCCGGCTCATAGCGAAGATTCATTTGTCGGGCAGGGCGATTAGCGCATCGGGACTTCGCAAAGGTCAGCACATAATCAATCCTCGTTCTGGAAAACCGGTTACAAGACCAGGCGCCTGGTCGATGGCAAAGACCGCAACCGAGGCGGACGCTCTTTCAACCGCTTTTATGGTGATGCCGGCTAACGCGGTGCGATCTTTTTGTGAGAAACACCGTGATATATCAGCGATATTGGTTTTATCGAGTAAAAGTAAAAAGACGGGCAGTCGAATCCTGCGTTTTGGGCGATGGGGCAAGGCAAAATTTTACTCGAAATAATGCGGAACGTTTGTTTAAGTTGCTTTTCTTATTTTTAGCAGTTCGGAAAGTATTCGCCAAAAACTCCTTGTCGGGGATAATCGGCTGTCCGGGTCGCACGTCCAGTCGATGGGAAACTCCGCAATCCGGTAATGCTGGTTTATCGCTCGCCTGATTATTTCGATATCGAACATAAATCCGTCGGTTATGCACTGACCGTAAAGCAGGCGAGCGACCTCGCCGCGGTAAATTTTGAAGCCGCATTGAGTATCCGTGAGTTCAACTGGGATTTTCATTATGTGTATAACAAACCAGTGAAAAATCGCCGAACAGATATGCCGGTAAAGCCCCTGGTCTTTTATGAGGTGTGCCTTGGCTAATCTGCGTGAGCCGTGCGCGATATCGCATTTGTCTGCCTTGAGCAGTTCCAGCCCTCGCAGGGTGTTATCAAAGGGGACGCAACTGCCGCTGTCCGCGAACATCACGTAATCGCCGGTTGCCTGCATTATTCCGCTGCGGACGACGTAACCCTTGCCGTTGTGCTGCTGGTTTCGGATTACCTTTACATTGACTCGATTGCGATATTTCTCGCCGGCTTTTTTGGTCTCATCAACCGTCGTGTCGCTGCTGCCGTCGTCGACGACTATAATTTCTCCCTCAAAGCTGTTTTCCTGGAGGAATTCGCAGGCGGATTCGACGTCGCCCCCAATTTTGCCGCATTCGTTAAACGTCGGTATGACGATGGATAGTTTCATCAAGTCCCTTGATTACGCGCATGGGGAAAATGGGGTGCTTAACAGGTTTAGCTTGCCTTGAAACGAATCTTGGCCTGGCCTATCAAATAGAAACTGCCCGTAATACAAATGAGGTCCTCCTTGCCCACTGCGCTTTTAGCTAATCGCAATGCCTCTCCAATCGCTGGAGCGCTTTGGCACATCTTGCCTGATATGGTGGCATACATTTCGACCAACTCATCCGGCGACATCGCTTTGGCGGAGTTGCTGCGGGTGAATACCACCTTGTCGGCCCCGAATTGCAGCTCCTGGAGCATTCCTTTTGCGTCCTTGTCCTCGTTGCAGCCGAAGATTACTATCATCGAATCGTAGGGGATGCTTTGGCCTATCGCGTACATAAGCGCCCTGATGCTGGCGGCGTTGTGCGCCCCGTCTATGAGAATTCGCGGGTCCTCGCAAATCATCTCCATCCGGCCGGGCAATTTGACTTTTGCAAGCCCTGCCACCGTTTTGTCGTTGTCTATGTCGAACCCGCAACCCTTGAGTTTGTCGAGCATCGCAAGGGCCAGACCGCAGTTTACCGCTTGGTGTATCCCAAGCAGGGGGACTCGAAGGTGCTCAAATTTGCTGGTGGATGTTGTCAGGCACACGCGATTATGCGGCCCGTACTCGGACGATGTTTCAAAGCGATGTGAGAAATCGATGTCCACGCCGGTCACGCTGAGAGGCGCTTTAACTGCCGCCGCCTGTGCCTTAAGTACCCGCATTGCGTTTGGGTCCTGTTGGACTGTTACAATCGGCACGCCCGGCTTGAAAATCCCGGCCTTTTCTTTTGCGATTTCTTCTATCGTGCTTCCAAGCTGCTTCTGATGGTCGAAACTCAAATTGGTAATGCCGACGACCTTGGGCTTTATCACATTGGTGCTGTCTAATCTGCCGCCGAGTCCTGTCTCAATGACCGCAACATCCGCCTTAGCGTCAGCGAAGTGCATAAAGGCAAGCGCCGTCATTATCTCGAAGAAAGTGGGGGCGCTGGTTTTTGAAACGGTTTCGACCGCTTTGTATATACGGTTAAGCAAACCAAGCATTGCGGTTCTGCTTATCATTTCAGAGTTGACGATAATTCGTTCGTGCAGGTCGACCACGTGCGGCGAAGTGTACAGGCCCACCTTGTAGCCGTTCGCCTCTATCATTCTTGCCAGCATCGTAGCTGTGCTGCCTTTACCTTTTGTGCCGGCTATGTGGACTGTATCGACTTTCGTGTGTGGATTGCCTACCAGCGAAAGCAAATGCTCCATTCGCTTCAGGTTGAATGTATCGACGTTGTACCGTAAGTGCTTTTCCTGCTCATAGTTAGTTCTGTTGAAAAGGTACTTGATTGCCTCGTCGTAGGTCTTGAAGGGTTTACGTGAGACCACCGTGGCCAGCTTTGATGCGCGGCCCTTGCCCTGCTTCTTCCGAGTTTTAGTTACTATTCGTGCCATGAAACAATAAGTATAACACAATATCTTGTGCGTTTCAACCCCATAGGGCTACTAATCGCACAGAAAGCCGTTTTATCGGTCAAAAATAAACGTAACCTCTTGTTAAACAAAAGGTTGTGAACCTGCAAATGGTTCTGTTCTTTTGTGCCAGGCAGACTATGATATTAGAAAACATAAAATCGCTATTATGAGTGCTTATAACAAGACAGATTGTTATATGCCGCCAAGCCCAAGCTGTATTTATTTACGAGATTGCCGAGGGTTTGTTCGCTTAGCAACAAGTATCGCGTTGCAAATGCGGTATTGGATATATTCCGCGTTTATTCTTATAATTTGCCGTCACCGATAATTCGGCTTGACCTTATACAAGGGGGACATATACTTTTAGTCAGATTATTTTGTTTATTTCAGGATGTCGGACTTGCACCCAAATTCACCAGATATCGAGAAGTGGCTGAAACTGGCAGGCGCAGATGGTGTCGGCCCAGTTACTTTCAGCAAGCTGTTAAATTATTTCGGTTCGCCGGAAAATGTTCTTGGCGCATCGGCTTATGAGTTGTCAAAGGTTGAGGGGATAGGTAATCACACCGCGGAGAAAATAGCGGCCAGTCGTGACAAAACAGATATAGATGCCGAGGTAGCATTGGCTGAAAAGCTTGGGGTATGGATTGTTCACCTTCAGGATGAACGTTATCCCGCCCAGTTAAAACTGATTTACGACCCGCCGCCCGTTTTATACGTCAAGGGGACTCTCATCGAGGCGGACAACCTCAGCGTGGCGATAGTGGGCTCTCGTCGGTGTAGCTTATACGGCAGCGAGCAGGCGTCCCGATTTGCGCACATATTGGCAGGCGCTGGTTTTACTATATGCTCAGGTATGGCTCGTGGCATCGACACCGCGGCTCATCAGGGTGCTCTTGCGGCGGGCGGGCGCACCATCGCTGTCCAGGGCTGTGGGTTGGCCAATGTATTTCCCCCCGAAAATAAAAAGTTATTCGATTCGATTACGGAATCCGGCGCATGCATCAGTGAATTACCTCTTCGTTATGAACCTTTGGCTGAAAATTTTCCTCCTCGCAACAGGATAATTGCGGGGTTGTCACTGGGGACAATTGTTATTGAGGCGGGCAGTAATTCCGGCGCGCTTCATACCGCCAAATCGGCCCTCGAATACAATCGCGAAGTTATGGCGATGCCCGGAAAAATCGATTCTCCGCTCAGCCGGGGTGCGAATCGGCTGATTAAGCAGGGGGCCAAACTGGTTGACTGCGTCGATGACATAATGGAATCGCTGGGGTACATAGGCGATAAAATCAGAGGACATGTCAATCAGAAGGCCGATTTGCTTACAGCAAAAGTCGAGATGCCTTTATTCGATATCGCCCAGTTAAATCTCAACGCCAGCGAAAAGTCGGTGTATGAATGTCTGCATAGCGAACCTGTTCATATTGAGCAGGTTATCACGGATTCACAATTGCCTGCGGGCAGCGTTAGCGCCTCAATCGTCTCGCTTCGACTAAAAGGCCTTATAAAGCAGTTGCCAGGCAGTATGTTTGTGCGGAGATAAGGAATCTTTTTCTTTCTCAATCAATTTTGCCGCATTTTCTGTATTTCCACAGGTAATCCCCGAACGTTACGTGTTCTCAAACAGCATTGACGGTTGAACGTCCGCGATATATCCTGTCGCGTATATGGCGGATTTTATCGACGACGAGATTCTTGAGATGGCCGTTGCCCGCGAGGTGGATGCCAACAGGTTTTACCTTGCGCTTGCGGAACGAGTAGAGAATCGCCGCATACGAAAGGTATTTGAGGAACTGGCGGCTGAGGAACTCGAACACAAGGCCAAAATTGAGCTTGAGATTATGAAGACGGGCAGGGTGGTTAATAAGGACAAGACGCCGGCCGGGCTTCAGGATGACAGGGCCGATTATGTGCCGCCCGAAATTGAAATGGACTACAAAGATATACTGCTTATGGGGATGCAAAAGGAAGATGCGTCATTTCGGCTTTATGTTGACCTGGCGGGTATGACTTCAGACGCTCATTCCAAAGAGATACTGCTTGCCCTGGCCCAGGAGGAGGCCGGGCACAAGCTGCGTTTCCAGACCGTTTTGGATTACCTGTCCAGGAACGCATAGACGTCTGACTATTAAAATTTTTTTCAATTCGTTAAAATACCCATTGGCGCGGTAGCACTAATTTGATATTAGTATGCGCAGATTGGAAGCCGCGTTGGCTGAACGTATAACATTTATGGTTTTAGGAGGAGTTGATTATGAACAGAATTATGGTTTTGGTGGCAATGATGGCGCTGGCTTTTGTTGCCGCAGTCAAGGGTGATGAGCCGACCGTTGCTGCAGTGACTAACTGGCAGCTTCAGGCGGTCGATGAGGACGGCGTCGGGACATACAGCACCACCGACAAGGTCAGCGTTACGGGAATCATCCTGAATAATCCGGAAGAGATGCTCGACGTTTCATCGAGCACGTCCGGCATGGGCGGCCAATGGCAGGTTTACATTCAGGGTGAAGGTAGCGACCACGCAGGCACAGCAATTTATATGGCGCAAAGATACGTTTATATGGGGGGCGGGGTATATACTACCGACCAGTGGTTATCGGAAATGTGGCGTACGAATCACGACCCCAATACCGGTTACACTTTCCACATAGGCGACAGGGTAAGAGTAACCGGATGGTATATGTTCCACAACGGCAAGACGAACATCAATGAAAAGCATAATACCGACCCGTTCTATGACTTTAATGTTGAGCTGGTTACCCCGGCGGCAGGATTGCCTCAGCCGGAAACTATCACCCTTAATTTGGTCAAGGACGCTAGCAACCAGTTTATCTTTGACCAGACCAGAGCGACCGGCGGCGAATATTACCAGGCACGATTGGTCCGCGTCGATGATGTCAATATCACTGACCCCAACGACTGGGCTCCCAATAGCACACTGACGGTTAGAGATAAAACGGGCCGGACTATCCCATTGCTTCTCGGCATCGGTGACGGCTTCACAAGATACGCCTGCCCGACGGGCCAAATCAGCATCATCGCGATTTTCGACCAGGAAAGCTCCGCTAATACGGATGGATATCGGCTGTGGGTTACCAACTATGACGGCAACGGCCTGGTATTGACCGACCGCGGACACAAGAGAGGCAATCTGCCCGGTGATATTAATTCGGATTACATGGTTGACTTCACGGACTTCGTCGAACTTGCGAACCACTGGCTCCAGCAGGCGCCGGGCCTGTGAGCAGATGAACCGAGGTTTCACTTTAACTGAATTGCTGGTTGTTATCTCAATCATCGGGCTGCTGATGGGAATGCTGCTGCCTGCTGTTTCACGCGCAAGAGAGCAGGCCAAAGTTACTGTGGTTAACGCCGAGCTTCGCCAGATAGGTATTGCGCTGGATATGTATTTTGATGACAACAGCAAATTCCCGCCAACTCAGGATGATTGCGCTACAGGCAGATTGACGGACCATTTGTATCAGCTTCCCAGGGCGCTGATTACAAGCCATTATCTGCCGTCGATGCCCAAAGGCGAGGCGATGGCAACGAGTTTGGAAGACAGGTATCACTTTGGCCACACCTATAAGTATCGAAGCGTCGGCGAGATAATTAAGAGCGTTAATAAGATTGATAAATTTGATGGCGCACAGTTGTGGATACCCAATAATTTTCCCGCAAGCAGCAGCATAGACCCCAATGGTGGCGGGTGGCATCCCAACCGAAATGAATGCGACCCAACGGCGGGAAATGGTTGTCAGTGTTTCTTTCCTCTTGTTTCGCCGGTGAGCTGGGTAATTTTCAGCTTGGGGCCGAATTTCAGCCAGGACTGGCTTGAAGAAAAACTTGGCGACAATATTGATTGCGACATGTGCCCCAGCAGTGTCAACAAGTACCCGGTGCCTAAAGAATTGTGGTACACGCCGAAAGAACGCAGGGGGTTCATTGTCAGGATGCGTCTCAAAAACGGGTCACAGATTGGCTCATTTGAAGGTAACCAGTAAACGAAAGCAATTTAATTGTATGTGAAAGGTGTTGACTATGAGTTGTGTGCGAGTAAAAGGGACGGTTGTTGCTCTGGTTTTTGTGTGTCTTGCAGGTTGCATATTTGTTTCGGGATGCTCAATTGGTAATAATAACAAGGATGTGATGCCTTCAGGAAAAGCTCTGGTAATCGATTTGACGGATGCTCCCGAATATCAGCCGTTATTAACTGGTATGCCGCAAACGTCAGGGATGCGCTCGGGCAGGGTATATTTAAAACCGGGCGAGGAGTGCGGCCAGCACAGCACGAAAGCCCACGAGGAGACGCTTGTCTTTCTTTCGGGTAAAGGCACAGCCCTTATCGGCGAGAAGGAAACCTCTTTTGAAGTCGGCCAGGGCAAAGTTTGCTACATACCACCCAATACGCTTCATAACATTAAGAACACCGGCGACTTGCCACTTGTTTATATCTACTGTGTGGCTCCCGTGAGACAGAGTATCGAAGACCATACGGAAGAACAGGGGCACCAGCACTAAATAGCAGCAACGGGTTGATTGTTCTTTCCGAGGACCATTTTGTGTTGTTAGATTCATAAGAATTTGTTATTCTTATGCGCTGGTTGTTTGCTCAAAATGTGAATGGCGCACGGCAGACGCCGAAAGGAAAATTTAATTATGCATATGGCGAATGAATTGTTGTCGGTGCCGGTGGCCACAGGCACATTGGCGATTGCGGCGGGGGGGCTAGGGCTGATTTGCAGAAAAGTCAGCAGGATTGTCAGCTCGGATAAATTGTCCCTGATGGGTATTCTCGGCGCGTTCATATTCGCGGCGCAGATGGTCAACTTTCAGCTTCCCGCTATGCCCGGCACAAGCGGCCATATGGTCGGGGCGGTCCTGCTGGCGATTATATTAGGCCCGCATCTGGCGGCCATCGTTATTTCTTCGGTTATCATCGTGCAGTGCCTCATCTTCCAGGATGGCGGTCTGCTTGCCCTCGGCTGTAACATCATCAATATGGCTCTTGTACCGTCTTATGTCGGTTATTTTCTTTACAAAGGTATAACCGTGGGACAAAGCAGCGGCAGGCGAACATACATCGGCGCGATGCTGGCTTGCGTGGTTGCTGTGGAAAGTGGAGCGGTTTTAGTTCCCATCGAGGCGGCTCTGTCAGGCGTGCTTGCGGTTCCCTTCTCAACTTTTCTTATAACGATGATAGGTGTTCACTTTCTCGTTGGTCTTGTCGAGGGTCTGGTTACGGTGGCGGTACTCAGCTATCTTCAGCAGGTCAGGCCCGATTTGGTTTTGGATTCACTGCCCGGCAAAATCCGGCTAAGCCGAAAAACTGTGCTGGTGACATTGCTGGTCTTCGCGATGATTGCAGCCGCCGGGCTTTCACTGCTGGCGTCGAAAATGCCGGATGGGCTTGAGTGGAGCTATCGTGAAAGGCCCAACCAGCCCGATTTTAAACCGATTATCGCCAATGAAAATACCACAATCACGGCGGTTGACCAGTTGCAGTCAAAATATACGCTGTTGCCCGACTATACCGTGCGTGGCGCATCGGCTGATACTTCAAAGGGCTGGACAAGCTTCGCGGGCGTTTTGGGCTCGCTCCTGACAATGCTGGCGGTTTGGGCGGGTATGTCGCTGATGAAAAGAAAACAAACAAAGGCACTGGGTAGTTCGTAAATGCACCACGCGTATATAGACAAATTCGCCTACCAGGATTCGCCGATACATTGCCTTGACGCGAGGATTAAATTTCTTGTCACGGTTGTTTTTACCGCCGTGGTAATATCGCTGCCCCGCACTTCGGTCAGTATCCTGTTCTGCTACGCGGTCGGGCCGTTCGTCGTTTTGGTTATGGGAGGCATACCGCTTCGTTTTGTGCTTAAGCATATTCTGTATGTCAGCCCGTTCGTGCTTGTGCTGGCGTTAACCAGCCCATGGTATGACAGGACCGCCGCCACAATTGTTTTTGGCCCGTGGATTTGGCACACGACCGTCGGTTGGCTTCGTTGCTGGAGTATCCTCTGCAAATTTGTGGTTACTATGCTGGCCCTGATTGCGCTGATTTCGACTACCCGCTTTGCGAATCTGCTTGCGGGCCTTCAACGGCTTGGCGTACCCCGGCTGCTGGTTATCCAGATGGGATTTTTGTATCGCTACATTTTTCTTTTGATTGATAGCGCCCATCATATTCTGCGTGCCCGTGCCGCACGCTCGGCGGGCGGGGTGGCTTTCGGCAGGGGCGCCAAATTCGCCGCGGCTATGGTCGGCTCATTGTTTGTCCGCAGCATCGATACCGCTGAGCATATAAACTCAGCGATGCAGGCGCGTGGTTTCGACGGCAACTGGCGAACCATTAATCGGCTGCAAGTCTGCGTCGTCGATTACGTCTTTGTTGTGATTGCCGTAAGCTTTATTCTTGGATTGTATTTTTTTGTCAAACCGCTTTTGGGATAGCCGGCTATGGTAAAAGCGATAGAAGTTGAAAATTTTTCCTATAAGTATCCCGACGGGACGATTGCTCTCAACGGCATCACGCTCGATGTCGAATATGGCGAGCGACTCGCCCTGATAGGCCCCAACGGCGCGGGCAAATCCACGCTGCTTTTGGCGATTACCGGCTTTGTCAGGGGAACGGGCAGGGTGGTCATTGACGGGATGGAAATCACAAACGGCAATCTAAAAAAGGTGCGTTCACGAATCGGCTGCTGTCTCGAAAATCCTGAAGACCAGCTTTTTATGCCGACGCTTTTTGATGATGTGGCGTTCGGGCCGTTAAATATGGGCCTTGATTCGCAACAGGTTAAAGAACGAGTCAATCTTGCCTTGGCCGAAGTCGGTCTTGCCGGGATGGCCGAACGTGCGCCGCATCACCTTTCCGCCGGGCAGAAACGCGCCGCGGCAATCGCTACCGTGCTTTCTATGTCCCCGAAGATTATAACGCTCGATGAGCCGGACGGCTCACTGGACCCGCGAAACCGCGATAACCTCGTTAAGCTGCTCGCGGGATTGTCTCAGACGCTTGTTATAGCGACCTGCAATATGGATTTTGCCGCCGCTGTTTCGGATAAGGCGGCGGTGATTGACGGCGGAAGGGTCATTGCCGCGGGACCGGCTGAACAAATAATGTCCGACTCAAAACTTATGACGAGTCACGGGCTGGAAGTGCCGAGAAAGTTTATTAATGGGTATTCGGCGACCGGATTCAGCGGTTAGCCGAAACCGATTACGCCATAAAACGCGGCCAGACACAACCCAGAATCGCAATCGAGCAGTTCATATTGCAATTGGCCGCGTTGTAATCCCTTCGCTCTTACATCCTGCTGCTATTAATGGCAGTTGTGCTGTTGACAGGCGTTTTCCACCGTAATTTCCTCAAGCCCGCCCTTGGAAAACTGCTGAGCAATTTCCTCAACGGAACCCGGTATCGCCCTGTATGCCTTTATGCCGGCTTCTTTGAGTTTCATAATTGCCCCTGCACCCATCCCGCCGCAAACCACCGCGTCGATGTTTTTGCTCGACAGTACCGCCATCGGCTGGCACATACCGTGCGAATGATGCTGGTTATCGTTGTTCACAACCTCTACATCACCCTTGTCTGTGTCATAAATGGTGAAATACGGTGCGCCGCCGAAGTGCGCGTGAACTTTCGCTGTTTTGCCGTCCGCCGTGCCTGTTGGAATACATATTCTCATAGCATATTTCTCCTGCATACTCTTTTGACAACACCCCCTTCGATTTTCAGGGCCTTGCCATTTACAATCGCGTCCGCGATTTTCTTATGTGCCGATTCGATTATATTGCCGAACGTCTGCCTTGAGACGTTCATCATTTTAGCCGCCTCCTCCTGATACATTCCGTCGATATCCGCCAGCCGAATGGCTTCAAGCTCGTCGAGCGCAAGGCAAACTTCCTGCAATTCGGAAACAGGGATGCCCCTCGGCTTGAAATAATCCGCCGTCGGGTCGCAACATACTCGTCTGCATTTAAACGGACGCGGCATAAAACCTCATAGTTATTAGCATATGCCAATAATATAGCCGTTAAAACATTTTGTGTCAACACGATTTGGAAAAATTATTCGTCCCTGCCGATTTTCTACAGACACAGTGCAGAATTAGCCGTTGGCGGTTAACATTGCCACGGTTGATTAGAAAGTGATTCTGAAATCGGTGAACTTCGGGTCGGGCGTCGCCTCCTCAATATCTATGTGGCTTATGCTTCCCACGAAGGAATCCTGCAGGTCGCGGACGCAGTCATCTATCGTCTCCGCAGGCCCCTGGGCGAGCATTTCGACTTCGCCGTCCGGAATATTTCGCACGTAGCCCTTCAGCTCGTATCGGCTGGCGATATTCAGGGCCGTAAATCGAAACCCTACGCCCTGAACGCGTCCTGAAAATACGATTTTTTTTGCAGTCAGTTCCATTGCTTGTGTCATATTGCGAAAAATTAACTTTCCGAAAATTCTATGCTAACCAAAAAACGTATTTTATGCAAGTGCGGCTTAATGGCTAATTTGATGTTCACGGATGGGCTGACGTCGGGTATAATCCCCGAATTGTTTGTTGCGAAAAATGCTGATTTTTTCAGCACAACTGTGTGGTTGTATCTGTATTGAGTGGCTATGCCTGTAAGAACGAAAGAACAAATTGAACGAGACGAGCAGATATACCAGATAACGACGCTGGTGGCTGGTCGCTTTACGCTCCAGGAAGCGCTCGACAAGCTCGCCGAGGCCGCGGTTAAAATTACCGGCCTCAAGGCCTGCTCGATTCGCCTCCTCGACGAAGATGCCGGCGACCTGAAGATGCGAAGCACCTACGGGCTGAGCGAAGAATACCGCAACAAAGGCGTTGTTAACAAGGACGACCCTGTGATTAAAGCGGCTTTTGCCGGCGAAGCTGTTGTCCTCGATGATATGCAGGATGACGGTAGGGTTTCATTCAAGGAAGCCACGGTAAAAGAAGGGCTGGTCGGTCAGCTTACAGTCGCGATGAAATTCAGAGACAAGCCCATCGGCGTCCTGCGGCTTTACAGCGGCAAACCCGTCCATTTTGGAGATGACGATATCGACCTTGCCAGGGCCATCGGTTCCCAGTGCGCCGTGGCTATCACTAACGCCAAGCTTTACGCCGAGGCGATTGAGGGGGCTCGAATCACCGAGCAGATGCGGCTGGCGGGGCATATTCAGCGGCGAATGATTCCGGAAAAGGCGCCGCAGGTGCCCGGGCTTGATATTGCCGCGACGTATATTCCCTGCTTCGACGTGGGCGGCGACTTTTACGATTTTCTCCGGCTGGACAATAACAGAATCGGCATCGCCATCGCTGACGTTATCGGCAAGGGCATTCCCGCCGCGATTATGACAAGCTCGTTCCGCGGCGCGCTGCGCGCTTATTCGGAGTGTCATTGCGAGACGGGTGACCTCCTTGAAACCGTTCGTCGGCTCAACAAAATGGCGTGCGAGGAATGCGCCGCGGGAGAATTCATCTCGCTGTTCTACGGCGTTATCGACGTGGATAAAAAGACCATCACCTATTGCAACTGCGGCCACGAACCGCCCGCGATGTACAGGGATAAACATATTGCTGACCTGAACAAGGGCGGCCTTGTCCTTGGCGTTTTGCCGAATGCCGAGTACCAGTCCGAAACCGTCCAGTTGAACGAAAACGATTATCTCCTTTTTTATACCGACGGCCTGATTGATGCGGCGAATTTCGACGGCGATATCTGGGGCAGAGACCGCCTTCTCGAAACATTCGATAAATGCCATTTGGGCTCTGCCTCCCAGGTGATTAATAATATACTCGCCTACAGGAGACGCTTTGTAGGTCTTGCTCGACAGGTCGATGACACGAGTATGGTTGTTGTAAGGGTCGTGAAACCAGTTGACCAGCTTATACATTAGAAGATTACGAGTAAGCCCCCAACTTTATGTTGGGGGTTAAAGCCGCGTGACCTAAATACGATATACGATATACGAAACTATGTCCCGACTTATAATTACTATTGATGGCCCCGCAGCCAGCGGCAAAAGCACCGTTGC
Organism: Sedimentisphaerales bacterium; assembly: GCA_049513025.1. GTDB lineage: Bacteria > Planctomycetota > Phycisphaerae > Sedimentisphaerales > Anaerobacaceae > Fen-1362. Next base: position 76,874 of record JBEKWM010000007.1, on the reverse strand, counting down.
CCGCTTAGTGGCGGCGAAACTTGGCGCTACCTTTCTCGATACCGGCGCGATGTACCGAGCGGCCACTCTCGCCGCGATGCTCGATGGGGCGGATTTGACTGACCCAAAGCGAATACTCGATGTGCTGGACGATACGGTATTTGAATTTAAAGCGACCCACGAGGGTATGCTCGTGCGAATCGATGGCGTTGATGCCACCGCGCAAATACGCGACCCAAAAGTTACCGCCAATGCCCGTTACGTTGCCTGTCTTGCGCCCGCCCGTGAACGCCTTGTCGATATGCAGCGGCGGTTCGCCCAGGCGTATAGCAAGGTTGTTACCGAGGGCAGAGACCAGGGGACAGTCGCGTTTCCTGATGCGGATGTGAAGTTTTATTTGACCGCCGACCTCGATGAAAGGGCACGCCGAAGACAGGCGGAGCTGAAAACCAAAGGGGTCATACAGACCGATGATGAAATCCGTCAGGCCATTCTTAAAAGAGACCAGAGCGATGAAAACAGGGTCGTCGGGCCTCTAAAGTCCGCCGATGATGCCGTTATCGTTGATACAACTGGTCTGACTATAGATGAGGTTGTCGAAAAACTGGTTAGTTGTGTGAAACAGAAATGCCCAGCGAAACCTTAAAAAATCATTGGTGCTTGTTTGCCCGCTGGTGGTGCAGGTTGTTCTGCGTTACGTTTTTACGTATGCGTTTTATCGGCCTGGAAAATGTCCCCTCAGATGGCCCCTATATTCTCGCGGTCAATCACCAGAGTTTTCTTGACCCGCTCTTTGCCGGCATTGCGTTGAAAAGCCAGCTTTGCTTTATGGCTCGCGACACACTGTTCAAAAGCAGAATTTTCGGCCCGCTGCTTAAATCGGTCAAGGCCATCCCCGTCAGGCGAGGCCAGGCCGACATCTCATCAATTAAAATGATTATTGCCAAATTAAAGCAGGGCGAAGGCGTCTGCCTCTTTCCCGAGGCGACCCGCACAACCGATGGTAAAATCGCCCCCTTCAAAGGCGGCTTCGGCCTTTTATGTCGCCGTGGTAATGCCCCTGTTGTCCCCGTCCTTATTGACGGTGCTTTTGAATGCTGGCCCAGGCATCGAAAGTCATTCAAAATCGGCTCGAAGATTACAGTTACTTACGGCAAACCAATTTCGGTTGAAAAAATAACTGGTATGGAAGGCGACGTTTTCGCCGCTATGTTGACCGATACAATGAGACAAATGCAGTCCCAAACTCGAATCTCAGAAGGCAAACAACCGTTTAATTATGACTGAATCCTCATCGATGCGGTTATTTCCTGCTGCTTATTATCTCTTTAATACTTCGATATAGCAGTTTATTAAATTCATCGGGCCGTTCCAGCATTAAAAAATGCCCTGCGCCTTTCATTATCGAAACGTCGAATGATTGCATATATTTGCGGTTCACATCGGGCTTTGTGGGCCAAAGGTCCGCGTTAATACATCTTACCGGCGCCTTGACTTCCTTGAAAACACTTATCATTTTCTTGTCTGCTATTGTTCCTGTATATTCCTCAAGCGCGCTTATCGCGATATTCGGCGGCGCCGATGACATATCGTCTATAATCCATTTTTCAAGTTCGGGGTCGATGCCTTTGCCCATCATCTGTTCCACAAATGTCTTTACCGATGCCTTGAAATCCTTTTTGAATCCGTCTATCCCGATCAGCTTGCTGGCTTCCTCCCTGCTGTACCACTCTTCCACGTTTTGCAGGGTATCGACGCCGATAATCCCGATAACTTTCTTCTGCTCTATGCTCGCCGCCGTCGCGACTATTTCCCCGCCGAATGAATGCCCGATTACAATTACCTTGTTTGCGTTAACCGCCTCAATTACCGCCTTAACGTCCTGCGCGAAACTTTCCACCGAATAAATTTTACGGCCCATGCTCGAATTGCCGTGTCCCGCCAAATCCATCGTAACTACTTGGTATTCCTTGGCAAAAATCGGCACCTGCTCCTGCCAGTATCTGCTGTCGCAGCTCCACCCGTGAACGAATACCAGGGTTACATCCCCGCTGCCGTAAACGTTATAAGTTATCGTCTCCCCGTCAAATGATTTAACACACCGTATTTGCCCATAGGGCTTTGTCGTCGTACAGGATGTAAGAAAGACCATCCCCAAAATCAAACCGACCCTAACCACCTTAGACCCGATATTACTTCTCATATCAAACCTCCAGTTTCATTTTACATCAAACCTTTACCCACACTATCGCTTTTTCTATGTATCATTTCCAAATCATTTCTTTCAGACACGGATTAACCCAGTTTAGATATACAGCCTAATTTCTGAATACAACTCATGTTGACCAAATGTGTCTGCCATAAATGCTATTACATGTCTCACTGAAATTACGGCCTGATCGACTAGTTGGAAATGGTCCAATTTTTGACTGTCGGATGGCACACCGCCTAAGTTGAAAGTAAGATCGTCCTTTGAACCACCATATACTTGCATTATATCTGAATAATTTGAATGCACATAGCCTGAAAATCCTTTATATATTAGTCTGATAGTTTCCAGAACTTGATTATGATTTTTATATTTCGACAGTAATCTGGCCTCTGCGCTATGTACTTTTTTCGATAAGATAGGTTCTGTTTTTGAATTAAGATTTTGATCGATTGTGGTTTGAGAAAAATTTGCTATATATTTCTCAACGAGATGGCTCTTTTCGGGATATTTCTCCAGTAAAAAATGTATTTCACTGACGCAGTCGGCGACGCATCGATAAATAGTGCACATATCAATAAAAAGTCCATTACTACAAAGCAGTTCAAGAGAACTTAAGCTTTGTACGGCTCTTATTAATTTGAGGATTGATACAACTTCCACAGTCACTTCGGGGTATTCAAATACTTTTTTTTCTTCAATCCATAGAGGCTCTCCAATCACTTTTCTTTGAAGTGCTTCTGTCCATTGCTGTATTTGACGAAGTTCATTTATGTTTCTCTCTGGGATATTAGGGGTAGTCACCTATTTTTCCTTAACAACCGTGTAAATCCGTGTTAATCCGTGTCTAAAATGAATAGTGTTAATCCTTGTCAACTCGAAACAAGCTCGCCCACACCGATCTTTTGCCGTGAAGACACTTGTTCGACAAACGCCTCCAACCGTGTCGTCAGCGTCGGGTCCTCCTGGCCGTCGAAGCTGAGATTGAGAATCGGCATTTCATTGCAATCGGCGCTCAATCGTCTTGTCTGTGTGTTGACTATCGTTGAGGGCATACAGGTGAATGGCATCACGTTGACCACGCCGCCTAAGCCGTCCTGGTGGTATTCGACAATTTTGCCGATACTCAGTATCGCTTCGCCTTCAAACGACTCGTCGATATATGGCTTGGCAAGGTCGATGACGTGCCTGATTGGATGCTCGGCGAGTTTGCCGAACTTCTTCTCCATCGGCTGCGCAAGGGCGCGTTCTATTCTGTGCTGGAAGAAGTTTTGGATTGTATTACTGAACAGGTTCTTAATCTGGCCTCTGCGCTTTGCCATTTTGCTTCTTGTGAAGTTGGTGTAATAAACCCATTCGGCAAGCGGGGCGAGGTCGCAGGCCGCCCCAAGCTCCTCAAGCCGGCGAATGATATTGAGATTCGCGAACGGGTGGTTGCGGACGTAAATCTCGCCCACGATTCCTATTCTCGGCTTGTGAACGCTTTTGTCTAATTTGACTTTTGCGAAATCTTCGGCAAACTTCTCGAACAATCGTACTCTGTCTTCTGTCTTCCGTCTTCTGCCTTCCGTTTTCTGTCCTCTGTCATCCGTCTTCCGTTCCACCGCCTCAACCCATTGCCGAACACATTTTTCGTAAACCTCCTGTGCCTGTTTTGGTTCGATTGCATAGGGACGCAGTCGCAAAACCAATTTGTGCAGAAGGTCTATGCCGACGACTGCGGTCCATATATCCTTCATAAATATACCCAGTCCCGTGCCGTTTGCCGAACCGTCGAAGCTGCCCACAAGCTGGCCGTAGAAGTTACTGTCCTGATTTGGCGAGACGATGATGGCCTCATCCACGCCTGCCTGTTTGAGAATTAACCGGCCCATACAGTGATACAGCCCGAATCTGCATGGCCCTGATGCCCCCGGCATAAAAAACGCCGCGTTTTCCGGTTTCACGCCGTCCTGGCCAAGCACGTTCAGCATTTCACCGTTGGTTATCGCGCAGGGCAGACATTCCTTGCCCGTCGTATAGGCCCTTCCCCGCATAAGCACCGCTTCGTCCGCTATTGGCATAACCTCCGCGGGTTGTCCGTAAGCCCGCAGGCACCCGGCCAGCCCGAATGACGCGTCGCCCATATACGGTATGTAAAGTGTCCGTTTAACCGCAGAGCCCGCAGAGTTCGCAGAGATTGTTTTTACAGTTTTTTCTTGGCGGTCTCCGCGTTCTCCGCGGTAAATCTCTGGTTTATAATTCTTCAAGCTTTCCAAAAACGCCTCTAACCGGGTTATCACACCTGCATCCGCGGAGTGTTCGTCGATTTCTAATTGCAAGCACGGTTTGCTTCCCATTATGTCCTTGAAGAATGGCATCAGGAACGAATCAGGCCCGCAACTGAAGTTTGACAGGTAAACCGCGAAGAGCCGATTGTCCTGCCTGATTATGTCCGCTGCTCGCAGAATCTTCTGGCCGTATGACCAGTAAATCTCGCTGTGAAGTTTTTCGTCGCTCAGCCGGGCCTCTTTGAAATCGAGCATATCCATCGGCATCATTTCGACGCCGGCATCGGCAAATTTCTTCGGCAACTGCAAACTCACGCCTTCGTCACAGCCGTTGTATGGTCTGCTCACAAGAATAAAAAGTTTTTCGCCTTCCCTGATGCTCGCCAGAATCTCTTTGCCTTTATCTGTCAGCGACTGTTCGAAACCACGCTGTGCCTCAAATCCCTTTTTCATCGCCCGCCGCGACTCTGAAGGCGAAACATTCAATCGCCTGCCTAATTCCACAAACGTCTTTTTCGCGAGCTTATCGCCCTCGCCAAGACGCAGCGGGGCAATTAATAACTTCGTTTTGCCAAGCTTATCGCCGAATGCGCTTCGCACCTGGTACGGGAATGACTGGATATACGGGCAAAAATGATTGTGTTTATTCTCCGGGAAGCTGGCGATTGTCGAAACTATGCTTGGCAGGAAGATATAATCCACGCCTTTTTCGATTAGCTCGACGATGTGCCCATAGGCAACTTTTATCGGAAAACACGGCTGTGCCGTTACCGATTCCACGCCCTTGCGAATTGTCTCTTTAGAGGTTCTGCCGGGCAACACAACCTCAAATCCCAGCTCTCTGAAAAATTGTGAAAATGCGGGTAATAACTGCCACGACGCCAGCGCCATCGGGATGCCGATAGTTTTAGATTGTCGATTGCCGATGGTCGACTTGTCCGCCGAAGCTTTCCTGTCCTCCATAGCCTTGGCGGAGGAGGAAGCGTAGGTGGAAGCCTCTGGCGAAGGAGGGTCTGCCTTCTGTCCTCCGTTCTGTCCTCTGCTTGCCACGGCGTAGTTCTTTAACGAAGCCGGGTCTTCCGTCTTTTTGAGTCCTGCGAATTCGAGCAATTTGCTTTGACGGTATTCGAAAGCCCCAAATCGGCTCTTCTTTTGAGCGGTTTTCTTTACGTTATACCTGTCGCATCGCGAGCCGTAATACAATGGCTCCGAACCGACCATTTGAACCTTCTTTATCTCGCAATGATTGGAGCAGTGTTCGCACGCGAATGACTCCACGGTGTAATTTGCGTTGACGAGATTTTCAAATCCCTTGAACTTGCTTTGCGGCCTGACGCCTGTCTCCTGAGCGGTTTGCTCAATATGTTCCGCCGCGATTGCCGCCGCACCGAGCGCGCCCGTGCATTCGTGATGGTCAGGGACCATAATCGGCTTGCCCGTTACCTTCTCAAACGCAGCCCATACCGCCTTGTTGAAGGCCGTCCCGCCCTGGAAGCAGATATTGTCACCGATTTTGCGTCTGCCGACGACCCGGTTGAGATAATTGGCGACTATCGAATAGCTCAAACCCGCGACAAGGTCTTCGGTGGTCGCTCCCTGTTGCTGATAGCTCAGCAAATCCGATTCCATAAAAACGGTGCAGCGCTCGCCTAATTTGACAGGCGATTTGCTCGCGAAGGCCAGTTGGGCAAACTCGTTTTTGATACTTATGCCCAGCCGTTGTGCCTGCTCTTCAATAAATGACCCTGTCCCAGCGGCGCAGGCGTGGTTCATCTCGAAATCGACGACCACGCCGTTGTTTAACGAGATATATTTGCTGTCCTGTCCGCCTATTTCAAAAATGGTATCCACTTTAGGATTGACGATTGCCGCGCCCGTTGCCTGCGCGGTGATTTCATTTATTACGACATCTGCGCCGATAAAGTCGCCCGTGAGGTATCTGCCCGAGCCGGTGCTGGCCGCGCCGATGATTTTGACCTTGTTCTGCACCTGGTCGCCTATTGCCTTCATCACCTGATGTATCGCGTCGAGCGGTCTGCCAGCCGTCATAAGGTAAATTTTGGCGAGGATGCGTTTTTGCCTGTCCATCACGACTGCTTTGGTGCTTAATGACCCGACATCAACGCCGAGGTATGCCTCTATCGGTTCAATGGCATTGGCGAGCAGGTCGCTGCGAACGTTAATTTTAGGAGGAGGCAAAACAGGCGTCGCGAGTACCTCCCTGCGAGGGGCATTTTGAAGTGCGGAACCCTGCTGATTTAGATATTCGTCAATTTTCTCTAATAACGAATTGGCGGAGATACTGTGCTGCAATCCCTTGCTTTTTGCGACTAAACTAGCGCCGATTGCGCCGGTGAAAAAGTGTGCTTCCGGGACGAGGACCTCGCCCGGTTTGGTTTCAAATGCATCCTCGATAGCCCGGACGACGCCCGCGTTTGCGGCGACGCCTCCTGTAAAGACGATTGGTTTGACAAACTCTCGTCCGCAGCCGAGGTTGCTTTTCAGATTGCGGGCAAGCGCAAGGCAAAGCCCGGCGAGGATATCGCAGACAGGCGTAGCCTGCTGCTGGAGGTGAATCATATCGCTTTTGGCGAAGACCGAACATCGGCCCGCCATTCGCGGGACGTTTTTGCTCTGCACGGCCAGTTGACTGAATTCGTTTTCGATATTGATTCCCAGCCGGTCGGCCTGCTGGTCGAGAAACGAACCTGTCCCCGCGGCGCAGACGGTATTCAGGGCAAAATCCCTCACCCGTCCCTCGCCTGGTTGCAGGAATATGAGTTTGCTGTCCTGGCCTCCCATTTCGATGACGGTCGCGTTTTGTATGTCCGGGTACAGATGCGTTATCGCGGCGGCCTGTGCGGCCACTTCATTTATGAACGGAATTCCTAATAATTTTGCGGGTAATCGGGCGGCGGAGCCGGTCGCGGCGATTGTCTCGACGTTCGCGGGGTTTATCTTTGCGAATATGTCCTGCAATTGCGTTCGGAACGTCTCTACGGGTTTGCCTTTTGTCCGTCGGTAGTCCGACAGGACAACGCGGTTTTCGTCGTCGAGAACGACTAAGTCGCTGCTTGTCGAGCCGATATCGATACCGATACAGAGCGTGCGCTTGTCTCGGAGCGGTTCGAGTCCTCGCCCCGTGGTTTTTTGCGAAGAAATTACATCCGGCTTTTTTTGCTCCATAAGTCCTTTCTCCGGTCTCAATCTTACATCCCTGAATGAGCGGCTTAGTATAGCGTTTTCGCCTCCGGCGGACAAGTTTTGGTTTTCCGCAGGTGACATTTGGAACATTGTGTTTCGTTGTTCAAAACAATATTAACTTTTGTATTGACAAATACCGTTCGCATATCAACTATACATATATTAACTGTTCTGTCAAGCGCTATTTTTAAAAATTTTTCAGAAATTTATTTGGCAAGGCAGCCGCTCCGTCTTCCGGCTTCATCCCTCGTCTGTGTCAGTCAGTGTTAAAGTCAGTGTAAGTCCGTGGTTATGGAAAGTTTAACCTCGCGAATTCGCCGTGATACTTCTTCGCCGCTTCATCGTATGCCTTTGCCGCCTCGATTTCGTTGTCGAATAGTTTGGAAACAACACATTTTCCTTCAGATTGAACCCCCATCCTCCATTTCTTACTGCGTTTATGCCAGCTTATTCCCCGATATTTCGAGGTGCAGTTATCTTTGTTTCTTTTGGAGTTGCAGAGGTTTTGGCCTCGTGTGGCCAGCCGGAGGTTGGACTTTCTATTATCGAGGGAGTTGCCATTTTTGTGGTCAACAAAAAGTCCCTTAGGAGCATTTATAAGTTCCCTGTGCATAGAAATAATTTTTGTCCTGATGTTGTCGATTGTGAAATTGCGAACAGCATAGAATTTGCCATCATATCCAGTGAGATACCATTTAAATTTACTGAGACGATAGTAGTCGCGCTGGTCGAGTATCGCGAATCTATCTTCGCCCAAGTAAATTCTGCGGAAGGTGTAGCCGAAACGGAGCAGGCGATAAGCGAGAAGGGGGCTTACAAAGATAAGGTCTAACCAGTTTGGAACTTTGATTTGAATGGATGTCATTTTATCTCTCTCTTTTTCTTAGCCACAGATTACACAGATCTCACGGATTTATTTTAGACGCAGATTAACGCTGATTTACGCTGTTTTTTTCACCACGAAAGACACGAAGGTTTCGGCCAACGATGCGTACTCAACGCGGCCTTTGCTCCAAATACGATTTGTGCGCAAGGCCCGCGTCTCGCCCGCAGGGCTAACTTCGTTATCCCCCGGCAATTCTGCCGGAACTGGCCGAAATAAATTAAGCCGACCAAAATCTAATAGTCCGAAACTCATTTCCGTTTTCCGTCATCTGCCATCCGTTCTCGGGCCGCCAATGCGTCCCTCTATATATGGCGCGAACTTGCGCGCTTTTGACGAAAAATCGCAAAAAGAGCACAGGCGCAAAAGTGCATAAGTGCTTACGTAATAAGGAATAAAAAAATTTTTATAAATTTCCGGATTGGCAAAAAAACACTTGCGCGAAAATGGATAACAACTGTTTGATACAAACGTTTGATACATTTGTTTTATACGACTTTTTTAGTCCTGTTTTATGTCCTTATACCGCAAAAGGTTACAGCAAAAGACCTGCGTGAAAAACACGCAAAAAACACGTCAAAAATGGCCTAAAAAACGCTCAAAAAGGATTGATGCGGATTTGTAAGTACTGACAGGCACGGACTTTAACGCTGTTTCTTAATGTACCCTGAATGCTATACGCAGTCCGCTAAATTCGCCTTTTGCCTACCCTGCGTAGCCCTTAGTCGAAGCGGAATGATAATCATTTCGCGGACGATTATCTTCAAATAGTTTGTATATCTTCGTACAGCTCGGGGAATTTATCCTGTCTTAGTCGGAATTTCGTTCCGTGATTATGTCCAGTTCGTGCGTCGAAATCAACATAGACATACCCTTTTTCGATAGCATTAGTAAAGGCACGGATACTGAATTTTCTCAACATCGATACCTTTTCGTAAGAAAAACACTCTTTACCTCGCTCTGTTTTTGTTCTGGCCTGAACATAAAAGCAGTTCAAAAGTTTAGTGCCCGCTTTATGTTCGAGGTCATCAAAACCCCAATACGGTTGCGGTGATAATTCGCCAAGACCGACACGTTTCTCTACCGATTTTCGCCATTGAGAATGCCGAGGGTCAACGGATTTCGCATCGAAAGAAATAAGAACTTTTCTTTGCTCACGGTCAACAACGACCTTGAAACCTCTATCACTCCTTACCGTGCCAGTTATCGTTTGTCTGAAGCTCATCTCATCGGCATCATACTTGGCACCGGCCTCTTGGTGTTTCCATCCGTATTTTAACAAAAGAATCTGTGGGACGAATTTCATGGCACGGGGGGAAGGTTCCATATGAAATAAAGTTGTCAAAGAAGTCGTTTCTAATCTTTGACACTTAAGTTCCCATTCGGCAGCATTTGGTATAGGCAGGTTGTTTTCTTTAATCCCGAGTAAATCTTCTAAGGTATTTCCAACACCACCGGCATTGCCCTGTCTGGCAGAAACAATCCAGCCCATAGCTTTTATTTCACGCAGTTTTTGAATCAGTGTTTCTTTGGTGTAAATATTCATCAACGTCCTTGTTTTTATTGTTTTGCCGGTGGCCTCCAGAAGTCGAGCAGGTATTCAAAAGTAACTCCCATAGTTATATAATTGCTTGGCCAGCCAAATATTCCTATTTGATTTACAAGATTAGTTCGGTCCCAGATTATAACATTACGCAGCTCGTAACCTCGCCGTCTGAGTTCTTCAATTAAGGAAACATGTATCGTTATGCGCGAATTTTCCCACCACATATCCGGGACGTTAATAACACAATGTCCCTTTGGGCGAAGTAGGGGAAGAAGACCTTCATATATATCACCCATTACTTGAGAATATTCTTCTAGGGCTAATGTTCCCAAATCTTTCGGGTCTTGGGAATATTGCTCAATCTTGTTAAGCTGACCATTATCCCTATTGCGCCTCGATTTATTTTTTCTCTTACGATTAAGCAAATTGGCGTATGGCGGAGATGTCCAAATTAACGAAACAGAGTCTTTATCGAGATACGCTGGTATATTCCTTGCATCATCTTGAACTGCGATCTGCTGGGTTTCGTTAAACATATTGGCTTGGGCTAACCTTCTACTGCAAAGCTCAACATACGAGGCCTGGAGATCGAACCCTACGCAATTCCTATTCAGGTCATTAGCTGCAATTAACGTTGTGCCGCTTCCGACAAAGGGGTCTAGAACCAATTCGCCCTGATGAGTGAAAAGCTCGATTATTTTTTTTGCAAGTGAAATTGGGAATGTGGCTGGATGAAGCGTTTTATCTCTTATATCTCTGCCCTCGTAATAAAACTGCCAAACACCTAATTGGCTTTTCAGCCATTCTTTTGCAGTCATGCAATTTATATGAGTGGAGCCACACTGGCATGTTCGCTTATTCCCAATCGCCAGTTTTTTGCCCGAGAACGTGCTCCCTTCAAGAATTGCTGTCGGCAACTTCGTTTTAGGGGGCTCTATTGTTGATGAGGTTGATTCATGCACAAATCTATTCCTTTCTATATTTACTAACGCTCCATCTGCTAAGGCCGTAATCTTCACCTTCCAACATTATACGATTTTAGGGCTTCGCGTCAACAAATTGAGAAACTAAAGACGGATGTATAAGGTCTGTGCTGTTCGTGGCCCCTCGGAGCGTAGCACAAGTCCTGATTATTTGATAAAGCCGCGTAATCTGTGCGAACAGTGGCAAAAAGCAGCTTTCTGGGAATATTGAATAAAAATTTATTATTTTTGTTGCGGCTGGGGGAATACGTGGTATAATGGATGTCTTGTCGAGCATATCTTTCCGCCTTTCAAGGGTATCCTCCAACAAAAAATGTGAGAGGCATATTACAGATTGATGGCCAGTTATAAGGCCAGGGAGCATTATAGTGAGTTCAGGAACAGTAAAATGGTTCAATGGTGAAAAAGGATACGGGTTTATCACGGCTGACGAGGGCGGAGCCGACCTGTTCGTTCACCACTCAGAAGTCAAGACAGCCGGGTATGCGAATCTTGACGAAGGGCAGAAGGTTGATTACACGGTAGGCGAGGGCAAAAAAGGACCCTGCGCGACAAATGTAACTCCGAAACAAACCACCATAAATTAACGCCAAAGAAAGGCCTCGCCCGTGGGAGGCCTTTCATATTTTTTGGTGATTCACCTGCAGGAGTAAAGATGGGAAAGATGCTGAAAACTTCAGCGGATAACAGGAAATGCATATTTCCGAATTGCACGCAGACCCTGAGTATCTATAACCACGAGGCATACTGTCATATACATCAGGACTCTGTGCCTCAGGGCTATGCGCATCAAGGCAGTGTGCATCACGAGCCGAAACCCGAGATTTTAACTCATTAGGTAATTGACGCGTAAACCGGGTCAAAGCCCTCCTACGGTCCGACAATATTGACGGACGAAAGTGTGACTCCCTCCCAATTTTTGCCACGAAACATCCAAGCCAACAAATCTCTACTGGTACTTGATTAAAATGCTCATAGTCCTTTTGACTAATCAAAAGGACTATGGCCTTATCTGACAAAACAGCGATTGCCCGCCGATCAGTTTGGCGGGTCAATCAGCGTTACCTGTCCTGAGCAGCCTGCGGTGAGCATGGTCGAACCGTAGTCGAAGGAATCTGCGTCTAAAAAAATCAGTGTCAATCTGTGTAATCTGTGGTTAAAATCCTGTTCCTTATGAAAGTGATGGTAGCTGAGAAGTATGGTTTTTGCGCGGGCGTGCGGAACGCCATAAGCACAGCGGAGAAGGTCTTATCGGAGAAGGGTCAGGTTTATTCGCTGGGGCCTATTATTCATAATCCCGGCGTAGTCGAGCGATTGGCCAAGAAGGGCCTTGTTACGGTTGATGATGTGGAGCAGATACCGGCTGGTGCGACAGTGCTGATACGTTCACACGGTGCGGCCTCTGAAGAGATAGTCCATCTTAAACAGAAAAACGTGGATATTGTTGACGCGACCTGCGTTCTGGTCAAAAGGATGCAGCAAATCGCGATGCAGATGGAAGGGCAGGGGTATAAGGTGGTGATAGTCGGCGACCAGAACCATCCGGAGGTTCGTGCGGTTGTCGGCTGCACAAGCGGGGCGGTGGTCGTCGGCAATGAATCGGATATAAGCACCATCGGGACCGGCCGACTGGGAATTGTCTGCCAGACAACACAGAGTCCCGAATTTTTTGGCCAAATGCTTTCCGCGATAGCCAGAGCCGGTTTTGATGAGATGAAAGTAATAAATACCCTGTGCAAGGAGGCGATAAAAAGGCAGCAGGCCGCGGTCGAATTGTGCAGGAAAGTCGATATTATGTTCGTTTTAGGCGGTTTGGAGAGCGCAAACACGCGAAAACTGGCGGAATTGTGCAAAAAGTACAATAATAGAACATTTCATTTGCAAAACTGGGACGAATTTGATAAAAAGCTGGTTTTCGGCTGTCGAACCGCCTGTGGTGAGCAATGTCGAACCGCAGGTGTTACAGCGGGGGCCTCAACGCCCCAGTGGATAATAGACGACTTCGTGAAAAACCTCTCGGCGGTTGATTAAGGATTGAATTTACCGCCGAGACCGCGGAGTTCGCAGAGTTGAATATGAATTTTCTCTGCGGTCTTAGCGTGCTCAGCGGTGAGTAAATATTTTGAGCGTTTGCTGTGTGGGCAGATGCTTTTGGGATTATTAACTTTTTAGCCGTGCTATGCTGCACGGCGACGTGTAAGCGTAAATGTGGGGCGCAGACGCGTGTAAAACAAGACGCCACAGGGGATAAGCATATTTATGGTTGACAGAAATATAATTAGCAAATTGGGTATGTCTGCCGAGCAGGTTGACTCGCAGGTCAATGAGATGTTCGGTGAAAAGGAAAACGAGATGTTTCAGGAGGCGTTGCTGGCGAAGGTGGATTCTCACCAGCCCGGAACAATCCTGAAGGGCAAAATTGTTACCCAAATCGGCAACGATGTGATCATCGAGGTGGGGCTCAAAAGCGAAGGCGTCGTCGATGCGTCTGAATTCGATGATGCTTCGGAACTGGTTCCCGGCACAGACATAGAAGTGCTCCTTGAGGATACGGATTCCGAGACGGGGCTTCTGCTGCTGAGCAAACACAAAGCGGACAGAATCAGGGGCTGGGAGAACCTGATTAATACCAAGAAGGAAGGGGACGTGGTCAAGGGCAAGGTCGTCCGCCGAATCAAGGGCGGATTGCTCGTGGATATCGGTGTGCCGGTATTCCTGCCCGCATCACAGGTTGATATTCGCAGGCCGGGCGATATCAGCAGATTCATCGGCAAGGAAGTTGAGTGCATAGTTCTGAAAATAGACATCGAAGGTCACAATATCGTCATATCAAGGCGCAAGCTGATAGAGGAAGAACGCCGGATGAGCAAAGAGAAGATTCTGGCGGAAATCGAAGTTGGACAGCGGCGCAAAGGCATCGTCAAGAACATCGCCGACTTCGGCGTGTTTGTGGATTTGGGCGGCGTAGACGGCCTGCTGCACATTTCGGACCTGAGCTGGGGCCGAGTCAGTCATCCGTCGGAAGTTGTCCGGCTCGATGAGGAAATCGAGTGCGTCGTCATAGGCGTTGACAAGGCAAACGAAAAGATTTCACTTGGCCTGAAGCAGAAAAGCTCAAGCCCGTGGGAAAGTGTGGAGCATGACTATCCCGTGGGTACAAGGGTCAAGGGCAAGGTTGTCAATATTATGAATTACGGCGTGTTTGTCCGGCTTGATGACGGCATCGAAGGGCTTGTGCATATAAGCGAGATGAGCTGGACGAAACGGCTGAACCATCCCAGCGAGATGCTGAATCTCGGCGACGAGGTAGAGGTAATGGTCCTCAACGTCAACAAGGACAAGCAGGAGATTTCGCTTGGTCTTAAGCAGACGGAGACGAATCCGTGGTCCGTGGCGGCCCAGAAGTACCCGCCGGGGACACTCGTCAATGCCGTCGTCCGCGGCGTTACCAATTATGGCGCGTTTGTCGAGGTAGAAGAAGGCATCGACGGGATGATTCATATTTCGGACCTGAGCTGGACGAGAAAATACAGCCATCCGAATGAGGCGCTGCAGAAGGGCGACAAGGTCAAGTGCGTGGTTCTCGATATCGACCCGGATAAGCAGCGGGTATCGCTGGGCGTCAAACAGTTGAGCGAGGACCCGTGGCTTCACGCGATACCGGATAAATATATCCCCGGCCATATCGTCAAAGGCAAAGTAACGAAGCTGACGAATTTCGGAGCATTTGTGCAGCTTGAGCCGGACCTCGAGGGCCTGCTTCATATTTCAGAGCTGTCGGACCAGAAAATCAAGAGGCCGCAGGATGTGGTCAAGGTTGACGATGAGCTTGAGGTCAAGATTTTGAAGGTGGATAACGAAGCCCGGAAGATTGGCTTGAGTTTGCGTAGGGCACAGTGGGCGGCGGAAGGGCAGTCAGGCGAAGGCACAGACACGGTCGTCGCAGATATCGTTGCCGCAGAAGAGGCGGTTGCCACAGAGACAGAGGCATCGCAGCCGGAAGGCACACCAGCGGAGGAACAGCCGCCGTCGGATGACCCAGACCAGGAACAGCCAATTGTGTAAAAGTGGTCTTTAAGTTGTTTTGGTTTAACTAAAAGCCCTGTCGAGAGACAGGGCTTTTCTTTTGCGCTGAATCGATTTTTAGCCGATGATATGGTCGATGTCGAGAACGGTCAGTTGGCCGTCGCCATCTATGTTGCCGGCTAAGTCGTTACTTTATCTTTATTGAGCCGAAGCTGGTTTTCAAGTCCATTCTGCCTTTACCTTGTCCGATTGTGCCGTTAAGCCGGGTCTTGCTGACGTCTCCTTTGACGGTTATCGGCAGTTCCGTCTTGACGCTGCCGAAGTTCGTTTCAACGGCTATGTCCCCTGCGAAATTCGGCGGGATATCCACATCCACTTCGCCGAATGACGTCTCGATTTTCGCTCGTATATCGGCTGGGCAGGCGTCTGAGAACTCGATATCCATTTTTCCGAAGCTCGATTTTGCCGAAAAATAGCCTGTGGTAATCCCCTCGCAGTCAACCTCGCCGTATGAAGTGTCCAATTGCACATTGCCGGTGATATTTTCCAAGTCTATTTTCCCGAAACTGGTTTTTGCGTCGACGTCTCCGGTGATATTTTTCAATTCGACTCCGCCGAAGGAAGTTTCGCATTTTATGCCCGTTCTGGTCGGCACGGTAACATCATAACTAATCCCGATTGAACGGTTGTTTTTCAGAGTCGGCTTTTCAACCTTGAATACAAGGACCTTGCCTTCGGTTTCCAGCGTTATTTTTGTCTGCTCCGCGAGTTGTCGGGCCTCTTCCAAAGTCGGCGCCTGGCCGTTGATTTTGGCGATTGCCTTGCATTCCGTCGTATCGGCTCCCCTGATTTTCACGTCCCCGAAGCTCGTATCAATCTTTATCTGCTCTATCCCTGCCATTGAAGCCGATAGCTGCTCAGTCCTTTCATAGTGCATCTTTACGGGCCACCCCCAGCACATGCAGCATCCGCATATAAGCGCGGTCAAAACAAGACAGCAGGCCAGTAGAGTTACAGGTAAATACTTTCTCATTGCTTGTCTCCTGAAATACGCAACCATTCTGAACATCTGCATCCGGCGTCAGGTTCTGATTTTGACTCATCCGTGTTACGGTTTTGTTACTATATTGTCACTTTTTGGAATATTTATGCAAGCGCCTTTAGCCACTGATTACACAGATTTACCCCGTGAGATAGGCGAAGCCGCCATCTAACGGGGTTAACACGGATTTATTTTAGACGCAGATTTCGTTGATTTACGCAGATATTTGCTCGGCTTGCGTTCTGCGGCAAGGCCTTTTTCCCGAAGTACACTTCTTCAAAAGGCCATTGCCTTGTCCGCGAAGGCCTTAGGCCTTCATTTTGAAGCCGAGCAAAAACGCAAATTACGCTGGTCGGCGGACGATTATCTTGGCGGATTGGTGGTAAATTTAATCCGCCTCATAGCGAAGCGAAAATTTCCTCATCCACCACCTTTTCTGCCCGGCAGACCGATTACACAAAAACCTATAACTATCAAAATCAAAAGGACTGTAATATTTGCCCTGTTTGGACTGCCTATTACATATACTCCGTAAAGGACGACCCAGATAATTACAAACCGTATAAGCCATCTGCGTATATTTGACATCTTTTCTATAGTCCGTAGGATGGGCTTCAGCCCATCAATTTAACTAAAACGGCAAATTCAAAACGAATGACGAAATTGCCGGGGATTTCACAAACGGAGGGTCTTAACATCTCTGTCGGGCATGGCCGTTATTCTTTCTTATCACTTCTCTTTTATCTTTTCTATCCATCCTTCCACCTTCTTAACCTCATTCGGCATCCCTATCTTCTTATACAAGCCTAGCGCCTTTTCCCAATACTCCCTTGCCTTTCCCAAATCGCCTCGCTGCTCATAAATTCCCCCTAAATTGCTGCATTGGCTTGCCGCTATCGGAAGCAGCCAAGTTGTTTTTTCCGAAATATTCAGTGACTTTTTATACATCTCTTCTGCTTTGTCTAAGTCGCCCCTCGTTTGATAAATCACTCCCAAGTTGCCGTATGCGCTAGCAATATTATCTGGTCGCCCTAATTGCTTCTCGATATCCAGCACTTTGGAAAACATCTCTTCCGCTTTATCTAATTCCCCCCTCTTTAGATAAACTAGTCCTAAATTGCCGTTTCCTGCCGATTGCCAAAAATCGTTATTATCCGATAGCCCCATTCCCAAGACCTGGCTAAATATTTTCTCTGCTTCATTTAAGTCCCCGTGTAGCAGTTCAATAACCCCTTTTCGATTGAGGGCATCTACATCATTTGGGCAAAGCTTCAAAATCTCCTCTACCGCAGTCCGAGTTACTTCTATATCGTCACGCAAATAGGCTACTGCTGCAATCTCACGATTACGCTCAATGAGTGAGCTCTTTTGAAGGTCACGTTCCTTGACCAATACATCCAATAAGCGTTTCGTGTCCCCTGTTTTCCGTAACTCTTCTATGACGCCTTTGGCTTCTGGAATGTTGCCTCGCACCTCTGCTTCGGCCGCACGCTGTAAAGCACTGGTCAGTTGTTCCTTCAAGTTGCCGATTTCCTGAAATAATCCCGCTTTCTCGCGCGTTTGTTGAGCCATTATCTTTTCCACTATGGCGGCTACATCTTTGCCATCAAAACCTATTTTGTTACCACCTATTATTTCCGCATTACCGCCGCCTTGAACTGTGATTGGGCCCGTGTTGATCGTTGGCGCATTCGTCGTCATTCTGTTTTTTGACCGCGAGGAAATCATTATTGTCACGATAATCATCAAAATCGTCCCAACGATTCCACTGAACCCTTTGTTCTTCTTTAGCCATTCCCAAGTAGATTTAACAGCCCCACTCATAACCTCACCCAATTTGGTCATTAACTTGCCAGCCCTTCGAAACAAAATTCCCATCCGATTGTCTCCCACAACAAACTCATCTTTTTCCTACGAATATCTCGCTGTTGACCATTAACCTTGTCTCCTGATTCAGTCGGGCCGGAATAAATCTATTCGAAAATCACCTTCAACCTGCCACCACAGTGGGATAACGGAAGCCGTATCCCACATGGTAAACATAAATGGCATTATAGAGTCGTGATTGTCGGGAGGAAAGGGGAATTAATTTCGGATTGCAGATTGCCGATTGTCGATTTTGGGATGCGGCTTTGGGTCCCCTGTTGTAGAGCCAAAGTAGTCTGGCTCCCCGCCAACGGCATGCGGGGATCTTCGCTGCGCTACGAGGGGCTAAATATTATAAGGAAGCCGCATTATTCGCCGCCGCGGACGACCATGGCGAGCGAATAAACCCTGTAATTACAGGTGATATAAAGCGTTCTATATTCGGGTCCGCCGAAACAAACATTCGCAGGAACATCAGGCGTCGGAATCATTTTAATCTGCTGGCCGGTCGGCGAAACAATCCATACCCCGCCTAAACCTGTGAAATACAGGTTGCCGCGCTCGTCAATTGTCATTCCATCAGGGTCGCTTGTGTAAGATGTTGTCGGCTTGAAGAACACCGACCCCGTGCCTAAAGTCCCATCGGAATTGATTGGGAATACCCACCAGCGTTTCTTGGTGAGGTCGCTGCTGCTGCTTTCGGAGACGTATAGTTTGGTTTCATCTAAGGAGGTAAGGATGCCGTTTGGCTGGTTCAAAGCGTTGTTGACGCGTGTTACAGAGCCATCCGGCTTGAGAAGATATACGCCCTGGTTAGTAGCGCTTGACCAGTCGGGGCAAGTGAAATAGATATTGCCGTTAGCCAGTTCGCACAGGTCATTTGGTTTATCCGGTGCCGTGCAAAGAACCGTGCTGTCTTCGGGGCCGGTTGCGCCTATGATATGGCTGCGAATCTGCATTGTGCTTTCGTCGGCGGTAAGCAATCGGCCATCGATAGAGAGAACCGTGCCATTGGTATTAGGCGATGGGCTCATCCAAACCGTTACGTTATTCGGCGAGTCGAGCCGTAAAATCTGGTACGTGCCGCTGCTCACGGGTCTTTTGGTAAAGAAAAGTTTATTACTGTTTGGGTCCCAGGTCGGCCCCTCGAAATCATAACTGTTGTCAGAATAGACCTGCTGTAGTGTTGCCCCGGGTGCAACAAGGGTAGTGCTATAGTCCATCAGCCAGTTGTCGCACAGGACATACAGGTCTTTTTCGTCGATTACGCCGTCGCCCGGTGTCGATGAGATATCGCAATTGGCGTCCCAGTTGGTGTCTCCCAAATGACTGCCCCAGGCGTTTGCGAGTATAGCGAAGTCCTTGAAATCGACAAACCCGTCATAATTGAGGTCTGCCCAGCCAGGCGCGCTTGTAGTAAGCTCGATTCCATTTCCCGTGCCGAGGTTGCGGGTGTATTGCTTGTCGGTTGCGTCATTCCAGTGTTCGTGGACGCCCAAACTTGTGGTCAAACCTCCGTTGTGGTTTGGGTCATAGGTGGTCCCCGACGGTGGATTGGGAATTAAAGCGGCTTCGTGCAGATAGTCATGAGCGCCGGATTTGTGCGGGTATCCGTTCATATTTGGGTCGTCAGGATTTGCGGCATTCCATTCAGTGTACATAAAATCATAAGCGACTGAATCGGCTGCTATCTGGTCCATAGAAAGAAAAATACTGGATGGCCAGTTACCGTTGAACGGGGTCATATTCCATTTGATTGGGTGGGAATCCCAGCTTCGGCCAGCATATAGGCCGTCGATAAGTGCAAGCAGTGTTTTACCGCCTAAACGGGGGTGACCCATCAAATCGACAATTGCCCTGTAGTGTCCCATCCCAGGCGTTTCTGTCGCTCTCGTCCAGTGTGTGCTGTAATAGCCGCTGTCGGTGGGGTTTCGGATTAGAGAACCATAGTGGTTTTTACCGCAGATGGTGATACCGCCGTCGTTGTGGCTTTTGAGTGTAGGAAAGTTTATAAAATAGGTTGCCTGAGCAAAGTGCGTTGGGATGTAGTCCTGATTTGTGACTCCGCTAAAGTGGGAAGAAGTGGGGTCGCTCCAGTAGAATGGAGAGTTTGTGTCGTATGCGACATTGGTTCTTCCGGTAAAAGAAGATCCGGGCCTTGTGAGGTAAACGACGCCTGGACAATTAGGTCCGACCATATTATACCAGTAGTTGGGCATTTCTTTACCTGGGTCACCTATACTTATATTGTTTGGATTGACTCCGGCGACATTAGTCAGTTGTTTTAGAAGGGCTATTGCGAGCTGAGGCGATTCGTCTATTTGGCTGAGGAGAGATGCTAGTTTATTCCCATCAGTGGGATTGGAATACATCAACGTAAAGTTAGTTTTTATAGCGATTTTTTCGCCCTGTGTATAGCCAACATTTCCCTTGCCGATTTGCTGGTTGAAGTTTCTGAATATCGCATCCCAGGCGGCAGAGTCGGTACTTTTGCCGGTTAACGAGCGAAGCGCCTTTGAGAGCATATCATTGACAACTTGCTGATTGGTGCAGGTATTTGAATACCAGTAAGGTGGATTGTTATTGCCGTCTGAGCCGGGCCAACTTGCAGCATTGAGGTCGTAAATCCAGGCCACCCGGCCTGGGTGAACGCCCCTGCCGACTCCAATTGGGGCATTTGCGGGGCGCGGGTCTTCAGCTCCATATGATATTTTCTGATTAGTGCTGCTCATTGCGGCCCAGATGAAGCCGACGCTGGCCGCGATGCAGATTGCCGCCATGACATAGCGTGCCCGCACAAGATGACGTTTTGCCTTATGAAACGCGATGGTCGAGGCGGCCAGGCCTATTACCCATGTGATAAAACCCGACGCGAGCGGAAACGCCAGCCGCTGGCAGGGATACGCCGCCCGTGATGGTTTGGGTATAACGCGGACTAAGAACCAGATAAGCGCAGCCAGACCAGTGAACGGTAATAACCACCAGGGCAACCGGAATTTGCGGCCTGACTG
Source organism: Sedimentisphaerales bacterium (assembly GCA_049513025.1). Lineage (GTDB taxonomy): Bacteria > Planctomycetota > Phycisphaerae > Sedimentisphaerales > Anaerobacaceae > Fen-1362. The sequence goes on along the minus strand of JBEKWM010000007.1, from coordinate 55,855 downwards.
GATGATTTTACCTGTTTTGGGACAAATCCGGGGCTGGTCTTCATTTTTTAGAAACGACATCATCACTCTCCTACGGGGCGTGCGGTTTGAACACTATAGAACCAGTTTACGTAAATTGAGGCGTTAAGTCAATGGTTTTTCGAGATATTTGCGGGATAGCCAGGGAACCCCCCTTCCGCCGTTAGGCGTCCCTTACGGGAGGCGGGCAAGCATCGTATCTCCTGCACAGCATCCCTTACGGGACTGATAAAGATAATGGGAAATAACCGACAATAATCGGGGATAGTGAAGCCCTCTTTCGCACTATGTGCTGCGCAGGGCAGGCAAAGAAAAACCCCCGAATAAATTTCGGGGGCTAAATTTTCTGGGTTCCCGCGTTCGCGGGAATGGCAACGATGCCGACCTATTCGAGAATGGAGGCGACGGTTTGTCTGCTGGCAGCGGGGCTGCCCTCCGGTTTGAGCACCTTTTCCATTTTCGCCGGGTTGCTGGAGCGAGCAATGGCCTCTTCTCTGCCGATGAAGCCCTTGAAATAGGCGTCGGCGATACTGTGGTCCATGGTCTGCATACCGAATTTCCGGCTGGTCTCGATGATGTTGGCGATTTCGTAGATGCGGTTTTCGCGGATGCAGTTACGGACAGCCGATGTGCAGAGAAGAATTTCTGTGCAGGGGACCATACCCGGCTGGTCAACTCTGCGGAACAGTGTCTGCGAGATGACCGCCTGGAGTGTGTTGGCTAACATTGTGCGAATCTGGTTTTGCTGGCTCGCGGGGTAGATATCGATAATACGCTCGATGGTCTGAGCGGCGTTGATTGTGTGCAGCGTGCTGAAGACAAGGTGGCCCGTCTCGGCTGCGGTAACAGTTGACCGGCAGGTTTCGAGGTCTCGCATTTCCCCGACCATTATAATATCAGGGTCCTGACGCAGGACGCGTTTGAGAGCGGCGCCGAAGCTTGGGCAGTCGAAGCCGATTTCACGCTGCTCGATTATGCTCATCTTGTTTTCGAGTGCGTATTCGATGGGGTCTTCGAGCGTGATGATGTGTTTTCGGTATTTTGCGTTTATGATACCGAGCATCGAGGCAAGAGTTGTGCTTTTGCCTGCGCCGGTGTGGCCTGTGACGAGGACGAGACCTCTTGGCAAATTCGTCAGGTCTTTTACGATTGGGGCCAGGTGCAGGTCGTCAATCGAAGGAATCTGATTTGGGATGAGACGGAAAGCAATAGCGATGGTTCCTCTCTGGTAGTGAGCGTTGACACGGAAGCGGTGGCCATCGTCGAGGGTGGTTGAGAAATCGGCGTCCCTGAGCGTTTCGAATTTCTTGAAGCGTTCCGGCCCGAGCATACCGAGGACCATTTCTTTGGCGTGCTCGTTGCTGACAACGGGGAAATCCATATCTAACAGGTCGGTATTTTTACGCAGTATCGGCGGCAGCCCTACGTTGATGTGAACGTCACTGGCGCTGCATCCTATTGCTGCGGTTAGTATTGTCTTTACGTCAACCATATTCCCTCGCTCGTTACTGCTCCTTTTAAGGCGACAAGATGTTTAATATAAAGCGCTTAGCATGCTGTCCGGTAAGCCGGCATCGATTTATCGTCATAAAGGGGCTGCCGCTGAAGGACTATTCGGCGGTGATTGGGCCCAAAATCTGCTTTTTGAAAGGAATAAGAAGTATATTTTTGTGGCAGTTATTGCTGTGTAGCGGCAGTGGGGTAACGACCGATAATGTTGGTTTTTTATGTTGAGCTGTGTTTCAGGGTGATGCCGTAGAACCGCCAGACGCTCTGAAAACTTTTATAGGACATTTGGACCTTGCCGAAGGATGGGTCGCCGATTGTTACCGTGTTATCGCCGACTTCAAGAATGGCGACGCAGTGGTCGAGCAGGAAGGCGTTCTTTATCACCGCAAGGGTAACGCCTGCTCCGCGTAGCTGACTGACTGAGTCGAAGTGGCGGAACTGACAGTCGATACCATCGCCGGCGTAGCGGTTCTGAATCGCCTTATAAAGAGACCATGGCATAGTGCCCACGATTGGGCTTGTGTGTGCGAGGATTGCTAATTCGCCCTCATCTGCGGTTACGCCAAGTTGGCGTAGCGCTGTAACCGCCGCCGCCGGGCCGCAGGTATAGGAGGTGCTTTGGACGCAGATATTGTTGGCGTCGGTTTTGGTCTTCAAACCCGCAAGGTCGCCCCTGATTATCATTGGTATCACAAAAGGCAGCACCGAACCCCAGGTAACGATGCCAATCGTAATGACAAAGACGACTGCTTTTTCGATGCGGTTTGTGAGTCGGCCAATCAAGGTCATAGCACCCATAGTGACGGAAAGTGCGATAATGACGAAACGCACACGTCCGCTGGAAATCCAGGCGAAGAATGGGGTAAAAGCGTTTAAGCCGGCGTAAGTGATGATGAGCAGTAAAAAGATGAGCGTCAGGGGCAGAAAATAGCCCCAGCACCAGTGCGGATTTTTGAGACGAGAAAATGAACGGCCTGCGTAGGCCCCTAAAAACGCGGCTATTATTACCCCTGCTATTTCAAACCACCCGCCCATTTTTCTTCCCCTCCGGCCTGTGCCGGAATAACCTAAGATACCACGACGATATAAGCTGATGTTCCCTCACTCACTTGATTATGAGTATATCAAATTGCACGACTTAAATCAAGGGAAATTAGGTGTTGCCGAATGTTGATTTGCGATTGCTGATTGATGATTTGGGGATGGATTGACCCGGCTTCATCTTTGACTTCGCCGTGGCAAGCAACGGACAAGGGGTGGTTGACAAGTCCCTATCGTGAATCTAAAATTCATAAACAAATGGCTATGGCGCGTATAAAGAGAATGATTAGATTAAGGGATTTTTGATGAAGCCGACAGAAACGCTCAAACACGAACACAAGATTATCCTGCTTGTTTTGGCAGCCGCTGAGAAACAGACCAAGGCGATTGAAGCGACCGGCAAGGTGGACGGCGACAAGATTGATAAGTTGCTCAATTTTTTCCGCAATTTCGCTGACCGCTGTCACCACTCAAAGGAAGAAAAGCACCTTTTTGTCGCTTTAGAGCAGCGAGGGCTACGACCCGACGTTGGGCCAATCGCGGTAATGCTGGCTGAGCATCAGCACGGGCGCCATCGGCTAAAGGCGGTTGCTGACGCCCTCGGCAGGGCACGCGCCGGGGACAGGCAGGCGATTCGGCAGGTAAGAGATAATCTGGCCGCATACGTCAAGCTGCTCAAAGAGCACATCGCCAAGGAGAACAACGTCCTGTTCGCTATGGCCGACAAGATTCTCACTGCCGGAGACCAGGCCGCTCTGTCGGAGGCGTTTGAAAAGGCAGAGACGGATGAAATGGGCGAAGGGACCCACGAAAAGTATCATCAGCTTGCACAAGAGCTGGCCCTTGAACCCCCAGGCATAACCGGTAAAGAATGATAGAAAGCTTTTCGAGAATCGCATTGATGGTTTTAGTTTTGTCAGCCGGGTGTCAGTCTGCATCGGGGGATTGTCCGAAGTTTCTGGCGGGGCATAAAGTCGGCACAATTCAGTTGGCGAAGATAGACGGGGCGTCGGGGCTGGCGGCGAGCAGAAAGAATCCGGGCGTGTTGTGGACGCATAACGATTATGGGCCGGCGTGCGTTTACGCGATGACGCCTGAGGGAAAGCATCTGGGGGTGTATAATCTTGCGGGGGCGAAGAATCGCAACTGGGAGGATATCGCGATTGGGCCGGGGCCTGAGCCGAATGTCGATTATATTTATGCGGGGGAAATCGGTGATAATGATTCGAGGTGCAAGAGTATAAAAGTTTACCGCGTGCCTGAACCAAAAGTTGACGCCAATCAGGCACCGGTAAATATTACGCTTACTAACGTTGAGACGATTGAGCTGGTTTATCCCGATGGGCCGAGAGACGCGGAGACGCTGATAGTTGACCCGCTGACGAAAGATATTTATATCGTTTCAAAGGAGGGGACGAGCAAGGTTTATCGGGCGGCTTATCCGCAGGCAACGACGGGAAAGACGACGTTAGAACAGGTCGCTAAACTTCACTGGGGTATGGCGACGGCAGGGGACATTTCACCTGATGGGCGGGAGATTATCGTAAGGGGATATTTCGCGGCGTCGCTGTGGCTGCGGCCCAAAGACGGGCCGATGTGGAAGGCGTTTGAAAACAGCGAGTGTTCGATTCCGATTATTTTAGAGCAGCAGGGGGAGGCGATTTGCTTCGACGCCAACGGAACGGGGTATTACACGACGAGCGAGCACAGGCACCAGCCGATTTATTATTTTCCGCGTGATACGAGGACAAAGAACTAATGTTGTGATCTGAGATTGCTTCGCTTCGCTCGCAATGACTTACGTTTTGTCGGCTGAGGTGCAGCGAGATACCAGCGTTTTACGAAGTTTTGTTCGTTTTTAGTGAGGGGGACGAGGCCGCCAAAATGTGATGCCCATAAGCGGACGAGGATTGTGCCTGTGGCAAAGTCCTTTACGATAGGTGCGGTTTTTTTATCGGCGGCGATGAAAAGCCCGATGCCTTTGACGAGGAAAGCGGATACCGGTTTGTTGCCCTGTCGGACTATTTTTTTCATACCTGATGCTATTTTTGCCGGAGAAGGTGTTTCGACCCACATAGGAGTTCCGTTGACATAGACCATTTCGGCGGGTTCGAGGGGGCCCATCGTGAGGAGTTTGGCGGCGTCGGGGCGGTTTATAAAATGGGCGATTTCGTTATTGTAAATGAAGGTAACGGGGAGGTGTTGGCCGGTTGTATTGATGACGGCTTTTTGAATAGCGGATTTGACTTCAAGGATTTTTTTCGCGGCTGGAGGTTTAAGGCGCAATGTTTTTAATCTGGGGAGATTATTTTCGCAGCGATTGAGGACCTTGTGCAGGAGGCGCATAGCGTCGGGGGCTGTTTTCGCGGTGACAAACAGGCCGTGTTTGGCGAGGAACATAATCGCGGGTTTTTTGCTGTAATGCTTTTCGTAGGCGGTTACGAGGCGTGATGTTTTTATCGCGAGTGGGAAGCCGGGCGGGGCGTAGGGAATCCAGAGCGGGGGATATTTTTCGGATTTGAAGAGTTTTATGATTTCGACGCGGCCTTTTTTTGAATTGACGTATGCGCCTATGACCAGAGGATGCAGGTGAATGACGCATTTATCCAATAAGGCGTGCAAGTTAGCTTCAACGGAAGGGCGTATGGTGCCTGTGAAACAATCGCAGCAGCTTGTAAGGAGGCGAGCGGTAATTTGGGGTTCTCTTTTGGCTGTGGGGAGTTTGGCGAGCTTTTTATCTTTGATGACGCCATGAACTTTGTCGAGGCGGAGTTTTCGCCAGCCGCGATGGGCGTTCATATCTTTGAGGGCGGTGCCGCTTGCCTTGATGAACATAAATTTGCCGTTGTCTGTTTTGACGGAGGTGTTGCCGCCGGCGGCCTGGGTAAGCGCGGGGTTTCTGCCCGTGGTATTTGATATTTTTATCAGGTCAGCAAGTGTCTTATCCATTTGACGCGGGGGAGGCGGCGTATCTTTCGAGGAGTTTTTGTTCGGCAACGACAGTCCAGATTCCGTTGTTGAGGCAGGCGGCGACGTCGGGCAATTTGTCGGCGAGTTTGGTAATCGGCGTGAGAGCCAGCCCTTTGCAGGCGGGATACACAATAATTTTGCCAGCAATCGAGCGGTTCTCAATGGCGTGGATTCCATCGCAGGCGCCGTCAAGGCCGCAGACGGCAGCCACTGAGATATTGGTATCGAGCCGACCCGCCTCCAGCTCCGCCAACTCGCGTTTCATATCCTCCAGCACCGAGCCGCTTGTTCCGACGAAATACATCTGTTTTTCGATATACGCGTCGAGATTGATTTTGGCGGTCATCGTCGCCGGTATTCCCGCGAATACGTTGATAATCGCGCGTTTACCTGCGCTGAGGACTGCCGCTGCGGCAAGCTCCGGCGCAGGCGCCATAATAACTATGTAGTCGGTGCCTTCGGGCATTTTGTCTTTGACAGGACTGTATTGCTTATAGGGGACGTTTTTGGCTGTGGCCATTGGTTCGGCTATTTTGAGCAGGGTGGCGAGTCGGCTGTCATCGGAATCGCCGGCGGATATGCTTATCCCTTCTATGCCAGAGTAGATGTTGCGTATTACGTGCATTGTTCCCATAGGCCCTGCGGCGCCGACGATGTTTATTTTATCGCCTTTGCGAACCTCACTGGTTTGGGGGATATGTTTCATCGAGTCGGCGGGTTCGTAGCCGACGGCGCCGGTTATCCGGATACCCGCGTAATGAACCCGACCGATTGGGACGGCGACGTCTCTTCTGAATCGTTCGCCGCAAAGGACGATGTTGAAAAGACCCTGTGGGCCGACCTTTGAAAAGAGCGCCTCGACTCTGTCGGGGTTGGCGCCGAGATAAATCACGTCGTCGAAACTGGCGTCGGTCAGGCGGGCGATTTCGGGACAAAGCTCCATATTAATGCCGGGGACTTCGGGAGGTCTGTATTGTGAGGCCCAGATAACTTTTGCGGGTTGCCCCCATTGTTTGAACAGTTCCGTGAGGTCGTTGGGGGTTACAATTACGTCGGCGACAATGAGCATTGTGTTGTCCGGCTCGATGCGCTGGGTTTCATCACTGTCGTAAGCGTTTTCCACGCAACCCCAGGGTTCGATAAGGGCGATGGCTGAGGCGCTTAGTTTTTCAGGTGCAGGTATCAGCATTGATTCACCCTGCGGGGAGGTGATGACCCTTTCGTCCATCAGGACGTATTCCTGGAGTGCGCCTTCGAAATTGTAACCGAATGAGCCGTTGGATTGAGCCGTGGGCAGCCAGCGGTAATCGGTCTCGACGAGGAAACGCTCGCCCGGTTTGAATTGGGTTACGCCCTCGCCGACCGCCTCCACGCGGACTACGGTCTCGTGGCCGGGCACAGTGGGTTTATCGCCGGGGACGTAACTGCTGATTTCCCCAAGTATGGCCGGGGTGATTCCGCTTACTATCTCCATTTTTCGCGGATGTGCCGCGAACTGCTTGATTAATTTCAGGTCGCTGAAACACAGACCAACCGCCTCGACGCGACATAGAATCTGATGTCGCCCCGGCGAGACAATCGGTTTCGATTTGTTAAGGACCAACTCATTGGCCGCGACCAACTGCACGGCGTGCTGCGTCTTTGGCAAGTCCGACATACTCCTTTTAATGCCTTTCCATATACTCACACGTCAAGTCAATCCCGTTAGTTTATATTTATTGGTCAGGTGATGCAACGTATTGTCATTATTTGTGCAGTTTTTTTTTGTTGCGGTGTTCATTTTGGCTGATACTCCTTTAGAGTAAATGATCTGTGGACGAGGTTTCTGGCCTGCGCCAAATCCTGTATTTGCCCGGTTGCCCCGGCCTGCATCAGGATGTTGCCGATAGCGGTTGCCTCGGCAGGTCCTGCTATCACTTTTTTGCCGGTAGCGTTGGCTGTGAGCTGGTTCAACAGCTTATTTTGTGAGCCGCCGCCTACGATGTGCAGGCAGTCAATACCGCCGGCGACCACATCCTCAAGCTGATTTATCGTCTCAGCGTACTTGCGAGCGAGGTTCTCCAGAATCACCCGCACCATTTGCCCTTTGTCGTCGATGGGTTTTTGACCCGTTCCTGCCAGGTATTTGTTTATCCGGGCGGGCATTTGCCCGGGCGCGTAAAATTGCGAGTCATCCACGTCGATAGTCGCTTCGCCCGGCTTTGCTTTTTCCGCTAGTTCCGTCAGCCGAGCATAGGACAAATCCTCGCCTTCTTTTTGCCACTGTCTTTTGCATTCCTGCACGAGCCAAAGCCCCATTATATTTTTCAACAGCCGAATCGTTCCCTCAACCCCGCCCTCATTGGTAAAGGGATACGCGAATGTCTTGTCATTGACGATTGCGTTTGGTGTTTCGACGCCCATCAAGCTCCACGTCCCGCTGGATAAATACGCCCATTTAGTTTTCCTGTCGGCGGGCACTGCCGCGACCGCACTTGCCGTATCGTGCGAACCGACCGCTATAACGGGAATCCGGGGGCATCCGATTTCTTTCGTTACATTCTTTGTCAGCGTTCCAACTATCGTTCCAGGATTGATTACCTCAGGCATAATCTCAATCGGCAGATTCATTTTCTCGAAAATCGTCCGCGACCATTTTCCCGTCCGCATATCCATAAGCTGACTGGTGCCGGCGAGCGTGTATTCCGCGTAGGGTTTGCCCGCCAGAAAGTATGAGACGAGGTCGGCGATGAAAATCAGTCGTTTTGCCTTTGCCAGTGCCGGCGAATTGGCCAAACGCATCGAAAGGAGTTGATAGATGCTATTGTGCTGGGCGAACTGTATGCCCGTATGCTCGTAAATTTCCCGTTTGGGCATCAGTTCGCAGGCCTTTTCAATCATCCCGTTGGTGCGGCTGTCCCTGTAGTGGTAAGGATTCTCAATCAGCTTACCATTTTCGTCGAGCAGCCCAAAGTCAACGCCCCAGCTATCGACGCCGATGCCGGCAATGTCGCCGGATTTTTTGGCAGCTTTACCGATACCGGTTTTGACTTCCGACATAAGCCGGGGAAAATCCCAACGTAAAGCCCCATTCTGTTCGACCGGCCCGTTGATGAATCGATGAACTTCCTCCAGACGAATTTTGTCTGCTGAGAGAATTCCCAGCATCACTCGCCCGCTCTCGGCGCCGAGGTCAACCGCAATGTATCGCTTTTCGTCTGCCATAGTTTATGTTCTGTAAATTGTTAATCTTCGGGCGGGGCGGTGAGGTTTGCCGCGGCCTGAATACCGGAGGACACCTCGTTAATAATACCGAGCTTTACGTATATGGGGCGAATGTTTTTTCTAAGTTCGGGAAGTTTACAAGCGAACATAGCTGCTGCCAGGACGCACAAGGTGCCGCCGATAATCAAGGTATCAGGAGCGCCTATGGTGGCGGCGAGGGTTCCTGCCATTAAGCTGCCGAAGGGGGCGGTGCCGATGAAGGCCATTACATAGAAGCTCATAATCCGGCCTCGTTTGTCATCATCGACGATGGTTTGAATGATTGTATTGCTTGCGACCATTTGCACCATCATTCCAAGACCCGTTATGAACAACAGCGGCAAGGATAGCCACAATACACGAGATAAAGAAAATGTAATGAGGCCGATACCAAAGACGGCGGTGGATAAAGGAATAATTTTGCTGAGCCCGCGGGCGTTTTTTCTTGAGGCAAGATAAATGGCGCCTGTCAGGGCGCCGGAGCCGGCGGCGGCCATAAGAAGGCCGAGCGTAATAGGGCCTCCATGAAGGATTTTGCGGGCAAAGACGGGCATAAGCACCGAATATGGCATCCCGATGAAGCTTACCAGTGCAAGCAGAAGCATAATATATCTTAATGGGGCAAAACCGGAGGCATAGTTGAAACCTTCCTTAAGCTCGTGCAGGACAGCGGTCGTTCGAGGTTTGGCATTTTTATAAGTTATTTTCATCATGAGCAGGGATGCGATGACGAAGAGGAAGCTGACGGCGTTTATGGCGAAGCAGACACCCTCGTTCGAGACGGCGATGATTATGCCCGCGATGGCTGGGCCGATGAGGCGTGCGCTGTTGAACATCATAGAATTCATCGCGATGGCATTACTGAGGTCTTCCTTGTTTTCCACCATGGCAATGACGAAGGATTGGCGCGTGGGCATATCGAAGGCGTTGATAAGGCCGAGAAAGGCGGCCATAAGAATGATGTTCCAGACGTTGATGTGGCCTGTGAAAAACAGAATTGCCAGGAGCAGGGCCTGGAGCATAGAAAGGGTCTGGGTGGCGAGTAGAATGCGGTAGCGGTTCCAGCGGTCGGCCATAACACCTGCAACTGGCGCGACAAGGAAGGCAGGAATCTGGGTTGCGAAGCCGACCACCCCAAGGAGGAATTCCGAACCGGTGAGGCGATATACCAGCCAGGGCAGGGCGATTTGCTGAGTCCAGGTGCCAATAAGGGATATAATCTGGCCCGTAAAGAAAAGGCGATAGTTCCTGTATCGCAGGGAACGGAAAATAACCTGATGTCCTTTTAGCTCATCCACTTTATGCTCACCGGCACCGGCAATATCTGTGCCGGCTGTTTTTGTTCATAATCATCAGTCATAACTAATAAATAGTCAATACGCAGTTGCTCTTAATCGGTGCGGGTTTATAATCTTTGTCACGATGAGAGTTTTGATTTATGGAGCCGGTGCGGTGGGTTTGGGATTGGCGAGCTGTCTGCTGAAATCAGGCAGCGAGGTTTGCCTTATTACCCGGCCCAATACTGTTCGCGAGTTGAGGCAGGGGGGCCTGAGCAGAACGGGCATATTCGGTTCTTTTTGCGCTTCGCCCAATTCATTCGCGGCGTATCAATCTTTGGATGAAATCAAGAATATGACGTTTGATTTTATTCTTGTTTGCGTCAAGTCCTTTGATTCCGCCTCATCGGCGGAAGACCTTTCGAGGCACCCGGGCGTTTTCGGGCAAAACACAAAAATCGTTCTTTGCCAAAACGGCTGGGGCAACGCGGAGAAATTCACCGCCCATTTTTCGAAAGAGCGCATTTATAGCTCGCGAGTGATTACGGGGTTTACGCGGCACAAGCCCAACGAGGTTGAGATAACGGTCCACGCTGACGCTATTCACATCGGCTCGCTTTTCGGCTGTGACCTCGCCTGCGTTGAACCGCTTGCCAAAGCGATTGCCGCAGGTAGCATTCCGGCCATAACCGTTCCCGATATCGAGAAAGACCTCTGGGCCAAGATGCTTTACAATTGCGCGCTTAATCCATTAGGCGCAATTCTCGACATTCCTTATGGCTCGCTTGCTGAAAATACTTACAGCAGGGACTTGATGAACCATATTACCGAGGAAGTTTTCGCCGTTATGACCGCCGCTGGTTTTCGGACGCACTGGCCCTGTGCCGATGGTTTTCTGAAGATTTTTTACGACAAGCTCATACCTGATACCGCCAAACACAAATCGTCAACTTTGCAGGATATCGCGGCGGGGAAAAAGACCGAAATAGATTCGCTCACAGGCGAGGTATTGGCCTTGGCGGAGAAACACCACATCGATGTTGCTTATAACCGTGCCGTTTACGCTATTATTAAGTTTGTCGAGGCCCGGCGGCCGGTGTAATTCTGGAAGCACTGCATATCTGCTCTTGTTAAGATAGGCAACGAAACCAACTGGATGCAAAAAAAGCGCTTGACAAAACCGGGCTTTTTCAAGAAACTGATATACACTTGTCGATTCAATAAAAGGTGGGCTTATGAGGTTGAAAAAACGAATACCGAGCGGTAGAGAAAAGGACCAGAAAGCCATAGAGTTGCTTGAGCGGCTGCGGGAGAATGTGTATAGCGATAATCCATCGACCGCGCGGCATGCGGCGTTCAATCTGTCCTGGATGCAGGAGGACGGTTTCGAGATTCTCAAGGAAGCTCTTTTCGGCACCGCCCGCAGGGCCACAAAGGGTGCGGCCGCATACGGGCTTCGCAAGATGCGCGGCAGGATGAAGAAAAATGGAATAGCCCTGCTTGAAGAAGGTCTTAGGCATTCTAATGAGGGGACACGTCAGGTTTGCGCACGTGCGCTATTGCTGGACAAAGAAGCGAAACAGCAAGCTGCTCAGCAACATCAACAAAAGCAGCGGCAACCCGATTCGCAGCCGCAACCCAGGCAGCGACCAAAGCCGAATTTCAGGATTTCCGAAATATCTCACAAATCACTAAGGGAGAGGCCCCAAAGCAGCAGGAGGAATCCGCCGGAGGCGTCGAGATTTAACCGCTGATATTTCTGTTGCCACCCATTACCGTCTCGATTTCTCACGTATTGGCTCATTTTATTTTCATAACTGACAACCCGCAGGTTAATCCGATAACTGATTGAAATGGCACGTCCTATTTCGTAATATGTCTCCCGATTGATTACTTTCTCACTATTCGTCGATTTTTGAACGCGGGAGACGATTATGACATACTTAGCGGTTCCGATAGCTGCCAAGACATTGCAGGAAGCCGAGGAGCAGATACAGGCCGCTGTTGCCGCTGGAGCAGAATTGCTCGAATTGCGCACCGATTACCTTGTGCATTTGTCCGTTGGGCTTGCCCTTGGGGTTATCAAAGCTGCCAGGCAGTTTGCCCCGGGACTGCCGATTATCGTTACCTGCCGGGATTATCAGCAGGGCGGGACTCTGCGTCATCCGAATGATTTGCGAACGAACGTTCTTACCGCAGCGGTTCGGGCGGGGGCGGAATTCATAGATGTCGAATATGAGAATTTCATATCCGTGGCGATTGGCAGTAAGATTTCACTTGCGCTTTCGACGGGAACAGGAACCCGGCTGATTTTGTCGGACCATAACTTCCAGACGAAATTCAAGAACATCACCAAGCGTTACCGGGAGATTGCCAACGTATTTTCCGGCGTTATACCGAAGCTGGTTTATTCGGCGCATCACATCAATGATTGTTTCGATATCCTGGATTTGCAGCATGGCGCCAAGTGCGAGATGATTGCGTTTTGTATGGATGAGCCGGGATTTATGACAAGGGTTTTGACCAAAAAATTCAACGGTCTTGTTACGTTCGCAAGTATCGGCGAAAAGACGGCGACGGCGCCAGGGCAACCGACGGTCGAACAGTTGCGAGACCGTTATCGCTGGGATTCGATAAACGCACAGACGGAATTTTATGGCGTGATTGGAGACCCGATTGCGCATTCATTGAGTCCCGCTGTTCACAACGCGTGCTTTGCCGAGCGTGGTTTGAACAAGGTTTATGTGCCTTTGCTTGTGGCAGGTGAGCAGGCGGATTTTAACGCCTTTATGGATAATATCCTTTCACGCCCGTGGCTTGGTTTCAAAGGTTTTAGCGTTACTATTCCGCATAAGGAATACGCTATCAACTACGTCAAGGGAAAAGACGGCGTTATCGACCCGCTCGCTGAAAGAATCGGCGCCGCCAACACAATCATCATCAACGGCTCACAGTTGTCGGCGTACAATACCGATTGCATCGCGGCGATTGACGCAATCACCGAGGGGCTTGGTATCGATAAGGCCGGCCTGCGAAAAATGCCCGTCGCAGTGATTGGTGCTGGCGGGGGGGCTCGCGCGGTCGTCGCGGGTTTGGCGGATGCGGAGGCAAAAATCAAAATCTATAACCGCACCGTCGAGCGGGCGAAACATTTAGCCGCGGATTTCAAATGTGATTACGCGTCCTTAGACAGCTTACATAAGCTGAAAGAAAAGCTCATCGTCAACTGCACGAGTATTGGTATGCACCCGCATATTGACGCGTCGCCGGTTGATGTGAAGCTGCTGCAAAAGCATATGGCGGTCTTTGATACCGTTTACAATCCGCCTGAGACGCTGTTATTGAAGCACGCCAGAGAGATTGGTTGCAAGACAATCTCCGGCGTAGATATGTTCCTCAAGCAGGCCGCAGAGCAGTTTAGATTGTTTACGGGTCAGAGTGCCAATGTTGAGACGATGTGGGGAATCTTGACGCACAAATAAAAAACTATTCTCTGTGGCGAAATAATTTTCTGCTCATTGTATTAGCGGGGGGTTCGTGGTATAATGATGGCAAAGGCGGTGAAAATATGAGCACCCATATAGCGATACAAAAAGAAAGAATAGAGGCGTTTTGTCAGCAGCACCATATCTGCGACCTCGGTCTTTTCGGCACGGTTCTGCACGACGATTTTCGCCCAAACAGCGGAATCGGCGTGCTGGTTGGGTTTAAGCAGGAGCACATGCCCGAATCAGTAAAATTAGGCGAAATGCAGGATGAACTGACGAAGATATTCGGTCAGAACGTTGACCTTGTGGAACGTCAGGCCGTCGAGAAAAGCGAGAACTATATTCGCCGACGGCATATCCTGAAAGCTGTTGAGCCGATTTACACAGGGTAACGCGAGCAAAGCCGGCCCATCTTTAAAATCAATACCGAGAAGGCGTTTTCATATCAGCATAAAACTTTACTAAAAGTTACTGTCATTGTCTTTCAATGACCAAGTGTGTATAATTCCCACTTTGCTAACATTAATTGAGGATGAAAATGGCGAAGAAGGAAAAGGTAGTATTGGCTTATAGCGGCGGGCTGGATACGAGCGTGATTCTGCCTTGGCTGAAAGAGACATACGGATACGAGACAATCGCTTTTGCGGCGGATTTGGGGCAGGGCGATGAGCTTTCGGGCATCAAGGAAAAGGCGCTCGCAAGCGGTGCATCGAAATGTATCGTCAAGGATTTGCGAAAAGAGTTCGTCGAGGAATACCTCTGGCGGCTGCTCAAATCCGGGGCGGTTTACGAAAATGGCTATTTACTCGGGACGAGTATTGCGCGTCCCCTGATTGCAAAGTATCAGGTTGATGTGGCTCACGCGGAAGGGGCGACGGGGGTTGCTCACGGGGCGACAGGCAAAGGCAATGACCAGGTTCGTTTTGAGCTGACGTATATGGCTCTTGACCCGACGCTGAAAATCATCGCGCCGTGGAAAGACCCGAATTTCAAGTTGACCAGTCGTGAGGCGGCGGTTGATTACGCGTATAAACACGGGATACCGATTGACCAGAGCAAAAAGAAGATATATTCTCGCGACCGGAATATCTGGCATATTAGTCACGAAGGGGCGGACCTCGAAGACCCTGCGAATGAGCCAAAAGATGAGTTGTGGGTGATGTCGAATCCTGTTTCGAAGACGCCCAATAAGCCGGATTACGTGGAGATTGGTTTTGAGCAGGGCGTTCCCGTCAAATTGGACGGCAAGGCGACCGACAGCGTAAAGCTGCTCGAGACATTGAATGAAATCGGTGGCAAGCACGCGGTGGGGCAGATTGATTTGGTCGAGAACCGTTTGGTCGGTATGAAATCACGCGGGGCATACGAGACACCCGGTGGGACCATCCTGATAACTGCTCACAAGTCGCTCGAAACACTTACGCTTGACCGCGAGACGGCACACTACAAACAGCAGGTATCGCTGAAATACGCGGAGATGGTTTATTATGGCCAGTGGTTCTGCCAGTTGCGCGAGGCGCTCGACGCCTTCATCGACGTTACCCAGCGGAATGTTACTGGCACGGTACGGGTTAAGCTTTTCAAGGGCCGATGCACGCCGGCGGGCGTCAAAAGCCCGTTTAGCTTATACAGCGGCGCTTTAGCCAGTTTCAAAATGGGCGCCGAATATAACCCGACCGACGCAATTGGTTTTATCCGTTTGTTCGGGTTACCAATGCAAGTGGCCGGGACAGTGAAAAGAGCACAAGGGCATAAGGCACAAGTGCACAAGAAATAAGAGCACAGGTGCACAAGAGCATAAGTGATTGTGAAAGGGAAGGGAAATGGGGAGCGAATGCTATGGATATAAAAAATTAAATGTTTGGAAAAAGGCGGATGAGCTGGCTTATCAGATTTATATTGCCACAAGAGGTTTTCCTCAGGAGGAGACCTATGGTATTACTTCGCAATTACGTCGCGCCGGTTTGTCTGTTCCGACAAATATCGTCGAAGGATACAGCAGACAGGGAAGAAAAGAATTAAAGCATTTCGTTAATATTGGTATGGGCTCTTTGGGAGAGACGAGGTATTTGCTGGATTTTTCATCAAGGTTAGGATATTTGCACCCGAGCCAATATGCTCCTTTGGAGCAATTAGGCGTCGAGACAGGCAAGTTGCTGTGGAGATTTTACGAATCTCTCTGACGGTATGGTATTGACTTGTTTTATTGCATAAATTCTTTGTATATAACTTGCGCACTCGTGTTCTTATGGCTTATGCACTTATGTGCCCGTAACTTGTGCTCTTGTGCACTTTTGGCTTGTGGGCTTTTATGCAGGGAAGCGAAATATTAATTCCGAACTGGTTCTGGATAGTTTTTCTTTTTGCTATCGGCTGTTGCGTGGGCAGTTTTCTCAACGTTGTGATTTACCGTTTGCCGCGTGATAAATCCCTCGTCAGGCCGCCGTCATCCTGTCCATCCTGCGGCAAACACATTCAATTTTACGACAACATACCGATTGTCTCCTGGCTGTTTCTGTGCGGCAAATGCCGGTATTGCAAGGTGCGTATTTCGCCCCGTTACTTTGTTATTGAATTACTGACCGGCCTGGTTTTTGTCGGCGCCTTTGCGCTTTACTTTCATTCCGGCTTGCGCCACGGCATACCGGCGTTTTTATCCGGCGGGTGGGTTTTATACCTGATCTCCGTCATTCTTTTTTCCTCGCTCATCGCGTGCTCGGCAATCGACCTGGAGATGTGGATTATCCCGTTGTCCATCTGCTGGTTCGCCACGGCGGCAGGGCTGGTTGGCGGGGCGGTTGCGCCTCTGTCTATTCATCCCGCGACCATTCGTCATTATTTTCTGATGCCAATGACCGCCGATTTGATATTTGTCAACCACACAACGGTTGCTTCTTTGACCACAGGCGCAACAATCGGGCTTGGCATATCGATGTTGCTGCTGGCCACGGGGGTTGTCAGGAGAAGTTACGATTTTTCCAAGATTCAAAAATCGTCTGAAAATTCTGAAAAACCAGCCGATTCAACCTCTCAATCCGGCTCAGGGCAGGCAAGTTCACCGCAAGCCGAGGAGGAATTCAATGACCGCATTGAGATGTTTCGGGAAGTCCTGTTTCTGCTGCCCATAATTGTTTGCGCACTGGCAGCCAACCAGATTGTCAATCAATGCCCCGCCTTACATCAATGGTGGCTGGTTTTTTCGCAAAGGCCTGTTGTTGAAGGATTTATGGGCAGTTTGGCGGGCTATTTCGTTGGCTGTACGGTTGTCTGGGCGACCCGGATTTTTGGCACGCTGGCCTTCGGCAGAGAGGCAATGGGTTTAGGCGACGTGCACCTGATGGGTGCTGCCGGAACGGTGATTGGGCCGTTATTTATAGTTATCGCTTTTTTTGTCGCGCCGTTCTTTGGACTTGTTTGGGCGGCGGCGCAAATGTTTTCAAGAAAAACCAGACAAATTCCTTATGGTCCCTTCTTGTCATTGGGAATAGTTGTTGTTATGATTTCCCACGATGGTATTATTGACTATCTGAAAGTTGTGTTTGGCAGATAAGAAAGGATTCGCTTTAATATTTTGAAGGAGACACAGAAATGCAGTTCACAAGAAGTAAAGTGGCGTTGTTGCTCGCTCTGTTATCAGTCCTGACGTTCTCCGGCTGCACCGACTGGAAAAAGAAACACGATGCGCTGAACGTAGAGAACCAGAACGTTAAAGGATTGCTGGAGCGAGAGCGAGTCGAGAAGGGCCAGATGGCCGACCAGCTCGCCAAAGACCAGCAGACCATCCAGGACCTGCAAAGACAGATTGTCGAAAAGAAGCGGTCTCCCGCTGACGCGACCGGCTTCGGCGAGGGCTACGACGTGAGCTTTGACGCCAACGCCGGGACCATTACCGTAACGCTTCCGAACTCGATTTTGTTTGACTCGGGCAAGGCCACACTGAAAAATGCCACAAGCAAGGAGCTTGACCATATTTATTCGGTGCTGAAGGCAAAATACCCCGGCAGGCATATTGAAGTGGCGGGACATACTGATTCCGACCCGATCAAGAAATCGAAATGGACGGATAACCTTGAACTTTCCTCGGAACGTGCTATGAGCGTTGCCAGATACCTGATAAACAAAGGTGTTGCTGAAAACAGGATAAGCGCGACCGGCTATGGCGAAGGAAGACCAATCGCGTCAAATTCAACAGCGGAAGGCAAAAAGAAAAACCGCAGAGTCGAAATCGTTGTTCACATGATGAAATAACACAACCGGCCTATTGCTGAAAATCTGCAGGATTACCAAAGCAGCCCGTTAATAAGCGGGCTGCTTTTCTTTTGCGAAGGCGGTTGTATTAATAACTCCTTGTTCGTTGATGCGGACAGTTACTGCCCCGTCTTTTCCTGTGTAGTATGACTTCAGACCTTGCCGCGGTCTGATGACCTGTCCCTTTTCGTAAGACGATTCGCTGCAACTGGCGATGGTGACGGCGGCGCCAGTTTTATCCGCGAAGGATGGTTCTGAGGTTTTTGCGGAGCCGTGGTGAGGCATTATTAAAACGTCAGCTTTCAGGTCAGGATAAAGCCGAAGGATTTCTCTTTGTGCGAACTTTTCAATATCCGAACATATCAGGATTCGTTTGCCGGCGTATTCAATCAACGTTACTACCGATTTGTCGTTGTCGCTGATTGAATTATTTTCCTGTATATCCGGAATCGGCCAAAGCACCCGTATTTTCGATGAGCCGAATTTTTGCGGGAGGTTATTTATTTCTACTACATTTATTTCTGCTATTTGTTGCAGTTTGTTCCGCAGGAATTTTGCTGTTTGCCGATTGTCCTCGGAAAAAGCTTTGCTTGCATAGACGGCTTTGGGCCGGGTGTCCCCTGTTACTTCCGGCAGGCCATTGATGTGGTCAATATCGCCGTGGCCTATAACGACCGCGTCAATTTTCCCTATGCCACCGTATCGCAGGAATGGCGTCACAACTCTTGTCCCCACGTCGGACCTGTTCTGTGAGCCGGCGTCGAACAGGATATTGGCGCCACCCGGCAACTGGGTGAGTATCGCCTGGCCGTGGCCGACGTCGAGGATGGTAACGGTCAGATTGCCCCCGTGTGTTCTTTGCCATTTCGGCATCGCTACCATTACGACAAATGCCAGTGCCGCCGTTACGCAAATTGCTTTCTTAATTGCCGGATTCCGCAGGCGGAAGAAGAACGCGAATACTATCAAACCGTAAAACAAAAGAATTACCGCTATATTCGTTTTACCCGTAAGCATTTCGGATATATTCAGGCCTGCGAAAAGTTTGACAATCCAAATCAGCAAATTCGAAAGGTGGTTTATTACTATTCCCATCAATGCTGAAACACTCGGCAAAAACATCGCCACAACCAATTTTAGATATCCTAAAAGCGAGACGAGTCCTATTAATGGGGATACAAGGACAGTCCAGATGCTGGTGAGATACTGGATGCCGTAAAAGTGATAAAGGAGTATGCCGACGTTCGCAAACCAGGCGGCCACGCTTACCGCGGAGGCAGATGTGATAAGTGATACGATTTCAAAAGTACCACGGCTCAACAGGCCTCGTTTGTCCGGCTCGACGAACCAGCCGGAAGTCGTTTCGGTGAGGAAGTTTTGAATTGGTTTTGAAAACAGCAAGATGCCAAGGACCGAAACAAAGGAGAGTTGCCAGTCGGGCTGGAAGAGGCCTGTGGGTTTAATCAGCAGCAGGACTATCGCCGCCAGTGCGAGCGAATTAAAAGGATTTGACCTTCGGCGGAATATGAACGACGCACAAAACGCGAAGCATATTATCGCCGCTCGTAACGCCGGGGCATTTTCCGGGACAACCATAAGGAAAACAACGGCGGTAATCGTGCATACAACCGCCCGGCCCGGCTTCATAAGACCGGCTGTTTTACAAACCCACCAGACAAATCCAATAACCATCGCAAAATTCATTCCCGAAAGACAAACAAAGTGCAGCAGCCCCGTTTTGCGAAAAGCGTTATAAGTTTCTTTGTCGATATTGGTTCTGTAACCCAGGACGAGAGCGATCAGTAAACTTTCAGATTGTGTCTGCGGATATGGCCCGCCCAAAAGCGCGTTAACAGCAATCCTGCTCAACCACGATTTTGCTTTGGTGAACAGCCCCGTAGCATCGCTGCTTAATAGTTCGATTGCCTGTCGTGAATCGACTGAGCCGGCAACAAAGACACCATTGCGGGCCATATATTTGGCCATATCAAACTCGCCGGGATTTGTGGACGGATTGAATTTGTTCAGCAGGCAATACATTTGAACGCGGTCGCCCGCCCGCAGGTCGAAAATCGGCTCATTGACCCTTACCCGAACAATCCCGTTTGCATTTACCCAGCCGGTGGTCGCTTCGGCTTCCGTGAGTTCCAGGTAAAAACTGCTGCTCTGGTCGGTGGGTGTGAATTTTGAGAATTTCCAGTCGTTGCTGTCGATATACGGTTCAGTGACAATCACGCCGCAAACAGCGGCCGGTATCTCTTTGCTGCCAACTAAATTGCGAATGTCATTCGGTGATGCGTTATTGAAACTTGCCATGCGAATTGCGCCAAGACAAGTGAAAAGGACAACTGTAAGGAAGGGTAATGTAATGAGATTTTTTGTTCTTGCCACGGGCCATATAATAAAAATTACAGGTAACGCGATTAGTATTACCGCACAGATTATCAACAGCGAAGACCAAACTCCAATCGGCGAGGGTAAATGCTCTTGTATGATTATTCCTGCAATCAGACCTATGGCGCAAAACACTAACGGGGCTGTGCTTATGGTTTGCTTATAATAATATGCCGGGCCAAGGTCGAATTGCCTGTCTATTTCCGCTAATTTCCGCCTTATGTCGTCCAATCTATTGCCCTTTTCTTGAACCCACTGTCAATTTTCCCAGCCTGATTTCCAACTTTTTTTGATTGACATCGGTTAATGACGAGGTATAATATATTACATATTAGAGGATAGGTCAATTTTTGGAGGACGTGAAAGTGAAACGTACTCTCACGATTCTAACTGTGGCAGTAGTCCTTGTCTGTTTGGTAAATCAACTCTATGGTGAAACCGTCTATTTCCTGGTAGCCGAACCTAACAGAATTTTTCATGGCGACTCGTATGTTTTGCCTTTGACGGAGCCGAACGACATTGCCTACGCCAGAGACCTGATTAAGTATGGCATTGCTGTTGACCTGCCTATAGTTGTTGCCCATATCGACTGCAACTCCGATTGCATTAATCGCGATTATCTTGCTCCAGCCAAGCCCGTCTGGTCGTGGCACGTTACGCAGTTTGACTATTTTGCAGATGCAACTCCTGAAATTTACGATGGCTGGCCCGGATACGTTGATAGTAATTGTAAGGATGTTCCCAAAACGATCGGTTTCTGGAGCTATACTGTCACTGCCGAGCTTGGAACCGACCCTTATCACTGGCTTCGCGACTTCTATGATAATAATGATATTGATTTTTTGGACTATGCACTTATAGGAAGTAATTGGAACAATAATTGTGTGTCGCCCGGCTGGTGCGGCGGGACTGATTTGGACCATAACGGTGAGGTGGATTATGTTGACCTGATGATATTTGCTGAGGCGTGGCTTAGCCCATATGCCTCACCACCCGTTAATTTTGCGTGTTGGAGTTGGCCATATCAGTGCTACGGTGACGCCGACAATGCGACTCAAAGCAACTATCGTGTTTATAGTAATGATGCTGCTATTTTTGCGGCTTGTAAGGCGGAATGTATGAGTATGGGCGGAGGCGGATGGCCGTGTCACTATCCCGATAAAGGATATGACCCTCGCTGTGACTTTAACCGTGATTATAAAATATACGATGATGACGCGGCCATATTGACGGCAAACTATAAAAAGAAGGATTCGAATTTCCCGACTACTTGTCCGCCAAAGACGAACTGCCTGGGCAATTGATAAATTCCACCGATTGTTGAAATGCCAAGTAGTTACCCTATAACTGGATGTATTCCTTTGGTTTGAAGTTTGTCTCCATTGTCCAGGTGGTCGCCTTGCCGTGTTTGAGGCAGTAAACGACGAGGACGTCGTAGCCCTGCTTATCAACCCATTCCTTCAGAAAAGGGAAATTCTTTACGACCTGTTTTTTAAGCTCAAGGTCTTCTATTTCCTCAACTGAGCCGAAGATGCGAATCTGGCGTCCCTCCGCGGCATTGTAGAAACACAGCTCGACATTTTCATTTTTCGAGAGCTGCCTGTGTAGGTCTTTGTTTTCGCCGGTATTGAATATGATGCCGTTTTCGTCGGCACGATAGAGCATCATCATTCTGACGTGCGGCTTGTTGTCCTCAGCGGTGGCCAGCGCAAAGACAGGATTGTTTCTCATTAACTCGAAAACCTGTTCTTTTGTCATAACGATTGTCCCCTGATTATGTTTTTGTGATTTGTTCTTGTCCGCCCATATATGGCTGCAGAACCTTCGGCACTGTAATTGACCCGTCGGCGTTCTGGTAAAGCTCCAGTATGGGTATCAGGACGCGCGGACTTGCGATGACGGTGTTATTCAGCGTATGGCAGAACAGGTTTTTCTTTGTCGCGGAGTCCTTATATCGCAGGTTCATTCGCCTGGCCTGAAACTCGTAAAATTTGCTCGCGCTGTGCGTCTCGCAGTAATTGTTCCGCGATGGCATCCACGCCTCGATATCGTATTTTTTCGCCTGGCCTCTGCCCAAATCGCCCGTGCAGACAACCACCACGCGGTAGGGCACCTCCAGCGCACGCATTACCACCTCGGAATTACTCAAAATCTCCTCGTGGTATTTATTGCTTTCCTCAACGCTGTTTTTGCAGATGACAACCTGCTCGACCTTATCGAACTGGTGAATCCTGTAAAGCCCGTATGTGTCTTTGCCCGCGGCACCCGCTTCTCGCCTGAAACACGTTGACATCCCGGCGAACTTAATCGGCAAATCCTCCTCGCGCAACAATTCTCCGGAATGATAAGCCGTCAACGGCACCTCCGCTGTCCCTGCCAGGTTTAGCTCGTCACGTTCCATCCGATATGTCTGTTCTTCCGAGCCGGGATAATATCCCGTTCCTCGCATCGCCTCATCCTTCATCAACAGCGGCACCGACATCGGCGAATAGCCCCGCGCCACCATCACGTCCATAGCGAATTGCAGCACTGCCCAGTGCAATCTCGCACCGTCGCCTTTGAGGAAATAACTTCGTGTGCCCGCCAATTTGACGCCGCGCTCGATATCGATTATTCCCAGGTCAACGCCTAATTGAACGTGGTCTTTGGGCTTGAAGTCGAACTGGCGAACCTGTCCCTCTCTTCTTAACTCGACGTTTTCCGTATCGTCTTTGCCCAGCGGCACAGTATCATCCGCGGGTTGTGCCACAAGCAGCATCAGCGAATCGGCTTCGGGCTGTAGCTGTTTTACTTTTTCTTCGGACTGCGACTCGTCGGTTTTGAATTTCGCTAATTGTGCGAGAGCGTTTTGCTTTTCATCACCCGTTAGTTTCGGTATTGACTTGCCGATGCGATTTTTTTCGGTGGCGATTTCCTGAAGCCGCTGCTTGGCCGAGAGCAGCTCCGCGTCAATTGCCAGTAGCCGGTCGATATCGACCTTGATATTTTTGTTTTTTGCTGCCTGTTTGAATCGCTGCGGGTTTTCTCTTATTTCCTTGATATCAATCATTGTCTTTTCGCCTTTAGTCCTGATACTTTTTTACAATGACGACGTTATTTTGTCCGCCGAATCCGAATGACTCTTTCATCGCGACATTGACCTGCATTTTTCTCGGTGTGTTGGGGACATAATCCAAATCCAACTGCGGGTCGGGGTCGTTGTAATTTATCGTTGCAGGTACAATGCCGTCGCGAATCGCAAGGACGCAGGTAATGAGTTCTGCTCCGCCTGCTGCGCCGATTAGGTGGCCCATCGAGCTTTTGATGCTGCTGACGACTATCTGTTTTGCCCGTTCTTTGAATACGGCCTTAATCGCCTTTGTCTCTATCGAGTCGTTTTCCGCAGTGCTTGTGCCGTGCGCGTTGACGTAATTTACATCCTTATAAGTTATGCCAGCGTCCGCGATGGCCGCTTCCATTGCCTGAATTGCGCCTTGCCCTTCCTCGTGCATATCCGTTACACGAAACGCGTCCGAGCTGCTGCCGTAGCCGATGATTTCCGCGAGTATCTTCACCCCGCGTTTTTTCGCGGAGGTTAAACTTTCCAGTATCACTATTGCTGCGCCTTCGCCCAATACGAACCCGTCTCTGCTGGCAGTGAATGGTCTCGACGCGGTCTGCGGGCTGTCGTTTCTTTTCGATAGGGCGGTGAGCCGGTTGAATCCGGTTTGCCCGAGGGGGTGAATCATCGAATGTGCGCCGCCCGCAATCATAATATCCGCGTCGCCCCTGCGAATTGTCATTGTCGCCTCGCCGATTGCCTGGGTGCTTGCCGCGCAGGCGGTCAGGCAGCTTCGTATTGGCCCTCTTGCGCCGGTGAGCATCGACAAATGCGCCGCGGGCATATTCGCTTCCTGCTCCAGTTCGTGCATCGCCCTCATTTGCACCGCCGCGACGTCGGTCCACTTTGTCCAGTCCATAACATTGGTCTGGTTGTCCCAGCCGGCCGCGATTGCTCCGAAGAACGCCTCGTGATTCGCCGCTCCTTCGCCCGCGCCTAAGTAAATTCCGATTTGTTTGCGGTCGATGCCGTCGGCTGGGTTATCGGTTTCGACGTTTATACCCGCCTGTCTGCACGCCTGGACCGCCGCGCCGACGGCGAATTTGCTTCCCCGATTGCCGTCTTTATGCAGATTGGGATTTTTTACGAACTTCGCGACGTCGTAATTTTTCACTTCTGCGGAGAAGGTTGTCGGGAAAGTCGAGGCGTCGAAAATCGTCGTTTTTGCGACGCCGCTTTTACCTGCCAGTAATGCCTGCCACATTGTTTCAATATCGTGTCCCAATGGGCAAATGATTCCCATTCCGGTAATGACGACACGCTCTTTTTTTACGTCTTGTATCATTCTTTTAATTCTCAAATTTCTTGAGTATAACAGCGGCGGTTTGTCCGCCGTAGGCGTAGCCGCAGCACAGGGCATAGCGAATATTTGTTTTGATTGTTTCTTTGACGATATTGAGATTACAGCCGACGGCTTTTTTAACGCAGTTTTTTGCTGCTGGTATAATGCCGTCTCTCATCGCTAAAACCGCGGCGACAACGTCCAGCCCGCCGCACGCTGCGCCGGTGTTACTCAGCATACTTTTCGTCGGCCAAACGGGTATTCGTTTCATCTCTTCGCCGATTGCCGCTTCTATTCCTTTTGCCTCGGCGAGGTCATCCTGCGGAATCCCTGTGCCGTGGGGAATTATCAAGTCGATGTCTTTCGGCGATATGTTCGCCTGTGCGATCGCTTTTTCAATCGCGATGGTCAATCCATATCCGTCCGGTTCGATATGCTCATAAGCCGGGTTGATACAGGCACTTTGGCCTGTGCCGACAACTTCCGCGTAAATTTTTGCGCCGCGTTTTGTCGCGTTGTCGAGATTCTCAAGCACGACGATTCCGCCTCCGTCGCCGAATACTGAGCCGCTGGCTTCTGAGTCAAAAGGTCTGCATGCTCCTTCAGCGTTGTCATTATGCTGATTCGTAGTTCGTTTAATCAGGCACTGGCGCATTATCAAAACCGGGTTTACTTTCGATTCCGCGCCGCCGGCCAGCGCGATGTCACTATTACCTCGTGCGATTACTTCTGTTGCCTCGGCTATCGCGATATGTCCCGAAACCTCCGCGCAGGTGATTGTGTTGCTTGGTCCCTGTATGTCGTGAATGATACCGACGTGGCAGGCCAGCATATTCGGCAAATACTTCAGCAGCCACAGGGGCGTTACCAATTCGATACCCTCTTTGCCCCATTTTTGAATATCAAATTTGCCGTCGGCCATACTTTTGGCGACCGCGGGGGCAAGCTCACAGGGGTCACAACTGATAAGTCCTGCGCCGAGGTTAATCGCCATACGCTGCGGATTGACGTTGATTTTCTGTTCGTCGATGGCTTTTGTAATTAAACCGCTGTCCCTGACCGCCTCATCCGCCGCGATTACCGCAAGCTCGATATCCTTCGACATCATCTTGGTCGCCTTGCGGAATGATTTTGGGACATACTGCTGAATTTTGTATTCCTCGACCTCGCCCGCCAACTGGCAACTGAATTTCGCGGGGTCAAATTTCGTTATCCGTTTTATGCCGGATTTTCCCGCGCAAAGCCCCTCCCATGTCCGGCCTGCCGTCAGTCCCAACGGACTTACCGCTCCAATTCCTGTTATCACCACACGGGTCCGTCCCACAGGGTTTATCTCCTATTTGTCTGCCTTCTGGAAAACTGCTCCCTGCAGAAGCGATTTGAACATATCGGTGAACACAAAGTTCTCCTTCGGAAATTCCTTGCCCGCAAGGTTCTGGTCGATGTGACTGAACATCAGGTCAATGTCGGCTATCAGTTTGTCGTCGCAGGTTATTGTCCCGGTTGTGCTGGCCGCCTCCGGAGCTATCGACTCAATCTTCGCAGATAACCTCAAGGTATCGCCCGGCCTGACGTAATCGTGAAACACCGCCTTTTTTATCTTCGCCAAAATTACCTTTTCCTGAAACTTTTTCGCCTCGCCCACCAGTATCCCGGCCGTCTGCGCCATCGCCTCAATCATCAGGCATTCAGGCATAATGGGAAAACCCGGAAAATGGTCGTGCAGATGTTCCTCGGCCAGCGTTACGTTCTTAATCGCAACGGCGTTTTGCCCGCTGTTGAACTCAACAAACTTATCTATCCAAATCCATCTCATAGTACTGCATAATAAGACAATCGGCAGGTTTGCTCAAGCAAAACCTGCCGATAACGCTCAAAAACAACTATTCCCGTGTTAAGCCGCCTTCAGCTTGCTCTCCACGTAATTTACAATCATCCCCACCGTGAACAAATCGGGTAATTTGCTCAGTTCGGGGTTTTTCGCGAATTCGCTTACGTCGGTATGCGGCATTTTGGCCTTTAGCTCGGCGACACCTTTTGCCGTAAGTTTGCCGTTGCTGACAAACTCCGGGTTATTCATCAGTGTTTCCGCCGGGAACAACTCTTCCCTGGCGATTTTTATTCCGAACGCTTTTTCCAGCCGGAACACTATATCGAGAAAATCAATGCTCTCCGCGCCCAAATCACCCATCAGCGTCGCTTCCGGCTTTACCTCATCATCATCTACGCCAAGGGCATCCACCATTACCGTCTTAACCTGTTCTAAAACCTGCTCTCTATCCATTGCCATATTTATCTCCATACACTGACTTACACTGAACCAAGGAGCACAAGAGCAAAAGCGCATAAGAGCACAAGTTTTTTTACTTGTGACTTGTGTACTTACAACTTGTGCACTTTTTCACTTTTTTAAAAGTTCCCAGCGTTTTTTCATTTCACTGATTATCTTCGCGTCAACCGCAGCTAAGCCCGAATCCTGTTCGGCGAGGTTGAAATGTCGCAAGCCGAATCTTGCTTCGACTATCTGTTCGCCGTTGGATACGCCTGTACCGGAAAAACTACTGATGTTTTCCTCGATGGTCTTGGCCTCAACCGAGTATTCAATCTGTGCCCCAGGCGCCAGGAAGGACTTATATTTAACATTTCTCGCCTCTTCCAGCAAGACCATACTGTGCGCAAAATTCTCCGTCAGCCGCACCAACCACGATGCCGACTCAATCAGCCCTTCCAAGAGCAATACACCCGGCAGTACCGGAAAAGCCGGAAAATGGTCGGCCAGATATTCCTCGGCCAATGTTACGCCTTTGACCGCCTTTATCCGCTTGCCCGGCTCCAACTCAACAACTTTGTCTATAAGGATGAATCTCATTCCTATCCGCTATCCGCTAAACGCTCTATGCTATTTGTTGTTGCGGCAATTGTAGTCATAAGCCGGGATTTTTCCAGCATTTTTTACTTTGAGATAACGGAGTTGAACTCTGGAAACAATCGCGGAGTATGTTATACTTGTTCGCTATGAAAGTTCGCAGCGCAAATGTAACTGATGTAAAGGCCATACACGCCCTGATAAATTGTTACGCGGAGCGTGAACAGATGCTGTTTCGCTCGATGGCCGACATTTTTTCAAATCTCCAGACCTTTCTTGTTGTTGAACTCGATGGTCAGGTCATCGGCTGCTGCGCACTGGAAGTAATCTGGTCGGACCTGGCGGAGATAAAATCGCTGGCCGTCGATGAGTCGCATCAAAACAAAGGGGCGGGGGCGATGCTCGTAAACGCCGCGGTTGAGCAGGCGCGCTGGCTTGGAGTGCCAAAGGTATTCGGGCTTACTCTCAAGCCGGAATTCTTCAGCAAACTTGGCTTCCAGGTGGCTAACAAGGATTCATTGCCTATGAAGGTCTGGAGTGATTGTGCCCGCTGCACCAAACAGCAGAACTGCGACGAAACAGCCGTCGTCAAACTGATTGAGGGCAGTTGTTGCTCTGTCCGGCAGTAGGGCGTCAGCCGACCTGTCTTCTCTGGAATAGGGCCACCGCCAAAGCCAGTATCCCACCCGTGTAACAAATTGCGTATGTTGCGCCGATGAGAACATATTTGAGGGGCACTGTGCTTTCCTCATAAATCGCGTCGCTTATCCAGAAGACCTGAAGGTTAGGAATGGCAAAATAGCATATTTTTGCCCAGAGGTGTGTTTTGGCCAGTGCGCCGAATGCCCAGTCCGAGACAAGCCCAAGAAGAAAAACACCCACACACGCCGAGAGGGTTACCACTATATTGAACCTGCACGATAGCGCAACCGCCAGGGCCGCGATTATGACAGCTGCCAGAAACAGCAGAACTGAGCCGTAAATATCAATTGCGTTAATATTATTATTAGCAGGATTGAACTTCCAGTCGCGGTCGAAGAATATCAGGAAAATCAGCGCAATTGTGCCCGAACCAGTCAGTAAAACCATAGCCGTTGAGGTGGCCTTCCAGTCATAACTATAGTTAAAGAAAGCAGTTAGAAGGCAGGTAAGAACGAGGATGGTCCCTGCGGCTGCTAATACGGTATAGTCATTGGTGGAATCAACATTTTCCAGAACGCCGTTTCTTATCGCCATTATCAGTGCTATGGTACAGATGTAATGGGCCATAGCGACAGCCGCGGTAACTCCCAGGAATTTGGCCAAAATGAATATCGGACGTTGCACCGGCTTAGTGAGAACGGTCATTATCGTCTTATTCTCGATTTCCTCCGCCACCGCCCCGGAAGCCGAGAAAATTGCTATGAACAAGCTGGCTATGAAAAGCGTAGATAACCCCAATTCGCGTAACAGCTTATTGTCATCACTCATTGTGTACATTGAGATTGACGGGCTGACGTAAAACAGCAGCAGGGCGGCGGTGATTATTATCGCATAGACCGGCTGACGAATGGTCTCGATAAAGGTATTCCTGGTTATCGTAAATAACTTAGTCATCGTTTGAGACCTTTCCGGCAATCGCTGATTTTCAGCGGTTATCGAGTTTTAGACAACGGTTTTATGGCTAAAATTGGCGATATATTCTTATATGACATAAAAACCGGCTTGTAAATAGCCGGCAATTATTATATCTATATGCCCTTTGCGTTTCGGGGTTCGGTACAAAACTTTAGGAATTGAATAAATGACAACATCATCAAGGCCGGCAAAGCTCGTCGCTATAGTATCGCTGATTCTCAGCGTCATTTTCTTTGTCATCATGGTTCTTCTCGGTCAGTGGAGCGGTTTCGTCGCAATTTATTCCGCAGGTTTTGTCTCGCTTGGCGCAGCGTTAATCTGGCTGGTTTTGCTTATCCAGTTCCATCAGCGAAATCTTGCCGAGCAGGAAAAGCTCGATATGAGCGCCCTTGCCGGCGACCACAGGACGGATAAAATCTTCCAGGCCAAAAGCGAGCAGTCGCAGTTGTTCGCCGTCGCTCAAAAACGCCTTGCGATACTCGAAAAGTGGTTCCTGCCCGTTTTCTCCTTTCTCATCGCGGCGTATCAGGTGGCCATAGGGCTATATCTGTTGAAAGCCGTCCCCAATTCAAATCCGGCAATCGGCAAACAACCTTTATTGTGCGCGGTTTGTATGGTCGCCATCGCCTTTGTCAGCTTCCTGCTCTCACGTTATGCGACAGGGATGTCTAATCAGGCGGAATGGAAACCGTTGCGGGCGGGCGGCAGTTTTCTGTTCGGCTCAGCGATATTGTCCTTTGCCCTGGCGATAGCACTGGCCCTGGTTCAGTTCAAAATAATTACCGTAATAAGTGTGATTGATTATTCGATTCCTGTCCTGCTTATCGTTCTCGGCATCGAAAACCTGCTTAACGTCATATTCGACATATACCGGCCTCGCCTGACGGGCCTTTACAGCAGGGCGGCCTTCGACAGCCGGCTGCTGGGCTTGATTAACGAACCGGGTGAAATCCTTCATACCGCTACCGGCGCAATCGATTACCAGTTCGGCTTCAAGGTTTCCCAGACCTGGTTTTATAAACTCCTCGAAAAAGCCGTTGTGCCGCTGATTTTCTTCGGCGCTATTACGCTGTATCTGCTCAGCGGCGTTGTTGTTATTAATTCTTATGAACAGGCCGTAATCGAGCGATTCGGCAACCCGAAAGACGCGAAGGGCGATGTTCGACTCGTTGGCCCGGGCATCCATTTCAAAATGCCCTGGCCCATCGATATCGCGCGGATATATCCCGCCGGTAACATAGAGGAGCTGCAAATCGGCTACGTGCCTAAGACCGACCCCAAAACCGGGCAGGTAATCCGCGAACCGTTGCTTTGGGGCAAGGACCATTATAAAGAAGAATACAGCATCCTTGTCGCGAGTCGTCTCGGCGCGGAAAAAAATTCGCCGGGCGCCGCGCCGGTCAGCTTGCTCAAGGCCAATGTCCCCGTCCAGTTCAGGGTCAAAGACCTTTATGCCTTCCTTTATAATCAGGACAATCCCCAAAAACGGCTTGAAGACATTTGTTACCGCGAACTGGCCAGGTTTGCCGCGGGCGCCTCAATCGAAGTTGATGATGAGGCGGCCCTGCAGACCA
Source organism: Sedimentisphaerales bacterium (assembly GCA_049513025.1). GTDB lineage: Bacteria > Planctomycetota > Phycisphaerae > Sedimentisphaerales > Anaerobacaceae > Fen-1362. The sequence goes on along the minus strand of JBEKWM010000007.1, from coordinate 25,228 downwards.
GTTTGCTGGGTGCGGGCAGGGCACAGGCCAAGCAGGTACTGACTCAGAATATCCAGGCCGCTGCAGACAAGGCCGGTCTTGGAGTCGAAATTGTCTTTGTGGGGCTTCAGGGCATACATCCGCCCACCCAGGTTGCCGCTGACTATGAGAAGGTTGTGGGCGCAGTCCAGATAAAGCAGGCCGTAATTCTTCAGGCCCAGGCGGATCGTAATCGCACTCTCAGCAAGCTCGCCGGTTCGGTAGATGGGGCATCAGACCTTTTCGTTCTGGCCGCCGATTATCAGAAGGCAAGACAGGAAAATGACCGTCAAAAGGCCGATGAAATTGCCGGGCGAATCGATAAAGCGTTCACCCAGGCAGACGGGGACATTTTCTGCACGCTCAGAGAGGCACAGAGCTACAGCTTTGAAAGGGTCGCTAGTGCCCGTTCCACCGGTGAACGATTCGACAGCCAGGTCAAGGCATACAGGGCCGCACCGGAAATCTACAAAAAAGAGCAACGCCTTCTTGCCCTGGAGGAAACGCTCAGCCCGATACGAAAATATGTTATTGTCGCCGACCCCAATGACGCGGAGACATTTATTGTTGACCTTAAGGAAAAATTAACGCCGAGCTTGTATGATATCGGCGGGGTTCAGGAGAGCAGCTCACAATGAAAAACATAACCATAACAATCTTTATCGTTCTTCTTTTTGTCGTTTTGGCGATGGTCTTTACGATGTTTCAGGTGCGTGAGACCGAATCCGCCCTGGTGCTGACCTTTGGCAAGGCCACTCGCCAGATTACCGAGCCGGGTTTGTATTTCAAATGGCCTCCGCCCATCGAGTCGGTCCAGAAGTTCGATTCCAGGGCCAGGAGTCTTGTCGCGGAACTCGGAGAAACGCCCACGAAAGGGGCCGTCCCCATTATCGTCAACACCTTTATTGTCTGGCGCATCGCCGAGCCGCTGGCGTTTTTTAACGCGGTCGGGACCATCTCGGATGCCGAGAGCAAGCTGCTCAGCCAGATAAGCGACGCACAGAACAAGGTCATCGGCCGGCATGAATTCTCCGAATTTGTTAACAGCGACCCCGCGAAGATAAAGTTCGATGACATCGAGAAAGAGATGCTTGCCGAAATTCAGAAAGCCGTGCGCAGCGACTACGGCATCGAAATCAAATCGCTCGGCATAAGGCAGCTTAAAATCAGCGAAGACGTCAGCAAAGCGGTATTCGAGCGGATGAAAGCCGAGCGAAACCGCATGACCGAGGGAACAATCGCCGAGGGCAACGCCGCCTCCAAAAAAATCATTACCGATGCCCTTTCAATGCAGACCGAACTGCTCGCGGCCGCCGAGGCAAGGGCAAAGGCCATCCGTGCGCAGGGCGACGCCGAAGCCGCTCAATACTACAAATTACTCGAACAGGACCCGCAACTCGCTATGTTCCTGCGGGACATCGACGCCCTCAAAAAAATACTGGAACAAAGGTCAACGGTTGTTATCAGCGCGGACACCGAACCATTTAAGCTGCTCAGGCAGATGCCTGACTTGAAACCGAAAGATTAACTCATCTGTTTTATAGACGGGTTTGAACGATATGGCGGAAGAACACGAGCATAATAATACGATACCGGACGATACGGGCCAGCTGCGACAGGCAGACCCCGGCTATGATTACCTGTCAGGTGCCTTGAAGGTCAGCTTTGCCGTCCTCAAGGTCATAATGGTTATCCTGGTTATGCTCTTTTTGTTTTCGGGTATCAGGACCGTGGGCCCCGGTGAACGCGCGATTGTCCTGTGGTTCGGCAAAATCAGCGGCGTCGGCGAGGCACGCCTTCTCGGCCCGGGTCTGAAACTGCTTTTGCCATACCCAATACACGAAATCGTCCGGATTCCCGTCGAGAAAAAGGTTAACCTTGCGATAAATTCATTCTGGTATTATCAAAAGCCCGGTGAGGAAATGGACGAGGCGGCCAACGAAAAAGCATACGCGCCGCCTACTCTCAACCCCCTTACCGATGGATATTGTCTTGTGAGGGGCGAAAAGCAGGCACAGACCACGGCCGTTTCCGAAGGCAGCGATTATAACATCCTTCATTGTAAGTGGGTTCTGACCTACCAGATTACCGACGCGGAAAGATTCTACAAACACTGCTACGTACACGATAATCACCTCCAGGCCGGGCAGAACTACTCGGACATAATAGAGCAAAGCATAAATCCGCTGCTGGAAAATCTATTCACCGACGCCGTCGTCGTAACTATGGTCAATTACACTATCGAAGAGGCGATGTTTGAAAAGGTCTCTTCCGTTTCCGAGCGGGTCAAAGAACGCCTCCAAAACAAGCTCAACGTATTGGAAACGGGCATTAAAGTCGTCTCGGTGCAAGTCCGTGACGTAACCTGGCCCAGGCAGGTATCCGCTGCTTTCCAGGCGTCTCTGACCGCGACGCAAAACAAGCAAAAGGTAATCAGCGACGCAAAACTTGCTGCGGAGAGGACCCTCAACGAGACCGCCGGTCCCATTGCGGCTGAGCTTCTTGCGTCTCTGCGGGACAGTTCCTCCGACGGGCAAAAACAGGAGCAGTTGTGGGAACAGGCAGCCGGCAGGGCACAGGAGAGAATAGCCGGGGCCAGGGGTTATCGCACGCAGGTTGTTGAGTCGGCAAGAGCGGACGCTGAATACCTCCAAAGAATTCTTCCCGAATATCGAAAGCATCCCAAGCTCGTCATCCAGAGGGTCTATCAGGACGCGATTGAGCAGGTGCTTCGCGATGCGGAAGAGAAAACGGTCATTCAGCCCGCACAACACGGCAAAAGCACCGAAGTCAGGGTACTCATCAACAGGGACCCTGCGATAAAATCAAAATCCGAACCAGGAAAACAACCTTAGTGACAGATCCTGAGAGATAAATAATGGCTCATGAACATCTGCATTTTAAGCACGATATAGCCGTCGAGCACACGCACGGCAAACAGGTCCGCGTCAGCTTGGCCCTGCTGGGGACGCTGGCAGGGGGGACACTGTTGCTAAGCAGCAAAATAGGCGAATGGCTCATTTACGGCACCGGCAGTTTCCAGACCGAAACCCTCGCCTTGGCGGGAGCTTTGCTGCTGGGTGCTCCTATCGTCTGGCACGCAATTAAAAGTTTGCTGCATCAAGAGGCACATATGGATGAGCTTGTGGCGCTGGCCATAATTGCCGCCATAGCCACGCAGCAATATGTCGCCGCAGGCACCGTTGCCTTCTTTATGCTTCTTAGCGAACTGGTCGAAAGCCGGACCGCGCTCGGCGCAAGGGCCTCGATAGAATCGCTCATAAAACTCACTCCTCAAAAGGCAAATCGACTTCAGCCCGACGGCTCTGAAACGGAAGTGATGGTCAGCCAGATTAAACCCGGCGATACAGTGCGCGTAAGACCCGGCGACAATATCCCCGTCGATGGCGACGTAGTAAAGGGTTTAAGCTCCGTCAACGAGGCCACAATAACCGGCGAATCGCTGCCCGCTGACAAGGTCCCCGGTATGCAGGTCTTCGCGGGCACAAACAACCTCACCGGCGCTCTCGACATTACTGTTACCAAGGCCGGCAAAGATACCACGCTCGGCAAAGTCCAGTCGTTGATTCTGCAGGCCGAGCATACCAAAATACCCATTATGCGGATTATTGACCGCTACGTTAAATGGTACACCCCGACCGTCCTGATGATTGCAGGTATTGCCTTGTTCTTCACGGGCAATATCAACATCGCCATTACCATTCTCGTAATTGGCTGTCCCTGTGCGCTAATTCTGGCGACGCCCAGCGCAATGGTCGCGGCGATATCCGCCGCCGCCCGCCTCGGCATACTTGTCAAGAATGTCGCCGACCTCGAGGAAGCAGGCAAAATCACAGCGATGGTCTTCGACAAGACGGGAACTGTAACTACCGGTCGGCTCTATGTGACCAAACTCACGCCTGCAAATGGCGTTGAGCCGTCAACTCTGCTGTCGCTGGCCGCCTCTGCTGAAAAAATGAGCAAACACCCCGCGGCAAGGGCGCTGCTCGAAGTCGCGAAACAGGCAAATCTCATTTTGCCTGATGCGGATAATTTCCAGGAGACCCCCGGCAAGGGTGTTATCGCCAAAGTTGCCGGCAGCCGGGTAATCGTCGGCAGGGAGTCGTTCCTTAAGGAAAACAAAATCAATATGTCCAATGTCTCCTCGCCGTCTTTGCACGAGGAGCAGGGCTTCAGCACACTATACGTCGCTTTGGATACCAATTGCGTTGGCTGGGTCGGCCTTCAGGATAAAACCAGACCTGAGGCAAAGGAGGCCGTAAAAGACCTTTTCGCACTCGGCGTCAAGAGAGTAACAATGCTCACGGGCGACAGAGATGAAGTTGCCGGTCGCGTCGCGGCGGAACTTGGCTGCACCGATTACAAGGCGCATTGCCTGCCGCAGGACAAACTCGCCATAGTCGAAAAAATCAAAAAAGACGGCCACACCGTCCTTGTCGTAGGCGACGGTATAAACGACGCCCCCGCGCTTGCCGCGGGCGACCTCGGTATTGCGATGGGCGCTGCCGGCTCAGATGTCGCCATTAACTCCGCCTCTATAGCCCTGTTGAGTGACGACCTCAAACGACTTCCCGCCTTGGTGCGACTGTCGCGCAGAACGCGTTTCGTCATCAACTCAAACCTCGCCTTTGGTGTCAGTTTTATTATTGTAGGTTGGTCAATCTCGTTGACTGGTTTGATTTTGCCTACTCTGGCAGCGTTCCTGCATTTCGCGGGTTCACTCATTGTCGTCTTCAATAGCGCCCGGCTGGTTCGTCACGGCGAAGAACTCCCGCACCATACGGGCGACGTCACATAATCTCTATATGCCGGCCGGACAGGATTAGCTAATTATGGAATATGCGATTGAAACGTTTTCTTTGACCAAAATCTTCTCCGACTGGTGGGGACGCAACAGGGTCGTCGCCGTCGATGACCTCAACTTGAAGGTTCGTACCAATGAGGTTTACGGTTTTCTGGGCCCGAACGGCTCAGGCAAAACAACCACGCTCAAAATGCTCCTCGGCCTGCTTCACCCTACAAAAGGAAAAGCTCTCGTCCTCGAAGGCGACGCCACCGCCCCTCAAATCAACCGCAGAATCGGTTTCCTGCCGGAAGAGTCCTATCTTTATAAATATCTCACGGCTCGCGAAACGCTCGACTTTTACGGCCAGTTGTTCAAACTGCCCGCACGAGTCCGAAAGATGCGTATCGAGGCACTGCTTGATATGGTAGGCCTCAAGGCCGTCGCCAATAGAACCGTTGGAACCTTCTCGAAGGGTATGGCAAGGAGAATCGGGCTTGCGCAGGCCCTCATAAATGACCCTGAGCTGCTTATCCTCGACGAACCCACCACGGGGCTTGACCCCCTCGGAACGAGACAAATCAAAGACCTTATCATAGAACTCGCCAAGCGCGGCAAAACAGTTCTGCTTTGCAGCCACCTCCTCGCCGACGTCGAGGATGTCTGCGACAGAATCGCGATTCTCTACGGCGGCAGGATTCAGGCCGAAGGCAACGTCCGCGACCTCCTGCGACATTCCGACAAAACAGAAATTACAACCGGACGCCTCAGCCCGGCGGCGCTTGAAAAAATAAAACAAACGCTGGCTGAGGAACGCGCGGAATACACCATTGGTTCGCCGTTAGACAAACTCGAAACGTTCTTTATCAATATCGTCGCCAGGGCGCAGCAACAGGCCGTCCCGACAAGCGGCGCCGAAAGCAGGACCCAGATTAGCGAGTTTCTCTCCGCCAAAACCGACGAACGTGCCCGCAGGGAGGCCATACTCAACCAGCTCGTTTCCGCGTCCCCATCGGATGAGCAGACGGCGACTACCGACACTCAGAATACCAAGCCGCAACCAGTGCCTGCGACTCCGGCTGACGAAGACCTGCTCAATCGGCTAACCGAGCAAGTTGATTCAAAACCCGTTACTACGCAGCCGACGAAGGCCAAACCCGAACCCGCGACATCCGACCAGCCGGATAAAAGCATCCTCGACGAATTAACAGGCCGGCCTTCGCCGGACAAAAAGAAGAACACCCATCCCGGAGATTCCGCCAATGCGTAGCATCTGGGCCGTCGCGGTCAATACGGTAAAGCAGGCCCTCCGACTCAAAATCGCCGCCGTCTTTATTGTCCTGTTGCTTGTGCTATTGCCCGTAATGGGACTGAAGATGACCGGCGACGGCACATTGAAAGGACGTATGCAGGCATTCGTCAGCTATGGTCTGTCGCTGACGACTTTGTTGCTGGCGCTGCTTACCATTTTCACTACCGCATATACTCTGACAAGCGACGTAAAAGATAAGCAGGTTTATACCGTCCTCACAAAACCAATTCGGCGCTTCCAGTTTGTCCTCGGCAAATTATTCGGCGTCATTCTTCTGGATGCCGCTTTGCTGGCGCTTTTTTCCGTTATCATTTACAGCATCACCATTTTGTTGCCGACCTTACTGCACGCTGACGATGACCAGGTTGCACAGGTCCGCAACGAATTCTTTACCGCCAGGGCGTCCCTGGCACCCGTGGAACCGGACATATCGGAAGAGCTTGAACAGGCCTATAACAAGCTCAAGCAGGACGGCGAAGTGCCGGCCGGGGTGGATGAAAACCCAATCGCCCGTCGAAACTACAGAGATGAGCTTGCTCGTCGCATCGGGCTTAGAAAACGCGCCGCTGTGGTCGGCGAAGAACTGCTTTGGGAATTCAACAATGTTAAACCCAAAGACCCCAACCAGGACTTATTTATAAGATTCAAATATGATGTCGCCGTCAATCCGCAGGACTTACAGATTTACAGCAAATGGGTCGTAGGTGACGTTCGCCAGCTTCGCCTCGGGACTCCAATAGAGACACCATTGTATTCACTCGAACGAAAGGACTTGATAAGAACGTTCCGTGAGTTTGCGGTGCCCGCCGACGCGGTTGCCGGTGACGGCTATCTTGCCCTGGCGTTCCTTAATGGCCCTCTTAATGATACGGTCGTTATCTTTCCGCAGGACGGTCTCGAACTGCTTTATAAAGCGGACACCTTCACCGCCAATTTCGTCAGGGCCGCTCTGCTTATATTTGTTCGACTTGTATTTCTTGCCGCTCTTGCCGTCTTCGCCGGCTCATTTCTCTCGTTTCCCGTCGCTATTCTGCTTTGCCTGTCGGTCTTCACTATGGCCAATATGAGCGGCTATATAGGCGAGTCCTACCACGTTGTTGGCGCCCAGCCAAACGGGTTATATTCTTATTGTCTAAAACCGTTGATTATGCTTTTACCGGAGTTCGACCAGGTCAGCCCATCCCAGTTTCTTGTTCCCGCCCGGCTGTTTAGCTGGTCTCTTCTCGGCTGGCTGAGTTTTACCACCGTCTGCTTAAAGGCGCTGCCGCTGGCGATTATGTCGTTGTTGATTTTCACCTACCGCGAAATTGCAAAAGTTATTGTCTAACGCTATCATTAAGTTCCGGCCAAAGGCGGACAAAACATCCGCCGGCCGGCTGCCGTAGATTGTTCAGTCAAATACGATTATGCGTTTACGTGATAAGCTGATTATTGTTGTATGTGTCGTCCTGGCGGTTGGTCTGCTCACCGTGGCAGGTTCTCGTCTGGATTTCATAAACTCGCAGCGGGTCGAAATGAAGCTTATAAGCAACGAGCCGCTTCAGAACGCCCCGCCCTCCCTCGCCTTTGCCACCGTCGCGATGGGGGCGTTTCGCGGGCTCGTTGTCGATGTTCTCTGGATGCGAGCCGACAAGCTCAAGGAGCAGGGCCAGTACTTCGACGCAAGACAGCTCGCCGAATGGATTACCGTCCTTCAGCCCCGCTTCGCGCAGGTCTGGGCGTTTCAGGCCTGGAATATGGCTTACAACATCTCCGTCGCCATCCCCGCTGAACAGCCCGACCAGAGATGGCAGTGGGTCAAAAACGGCTACGAGCTTTTACGCGACAAGGGCATACCTCTCAACCCCAAATCAATCGCATTGTATCGTGAGCTTGGCAGAATCTTTCAGCACAAAATCGGCAGCAACAGCGACGACGCCCACAAATACTACAAGCTTCAGCTTGCCCTTGCGATGGAACCGCTGCTTGGCAAAGCCGATAACGCTTGGTTTGAATCGCTCGCTAAAGCGTCTGCCGATTGGAGTCAGATTGCCACCGACGCCGATGTCGCGCTGTTTATCGCCGCCCTGAGAGCTGCCGACAAGAGTTTTGAGGATGACTCACGGTTTGTCGGCAATTACCTTTCGCTGCGACAAAATCCGTCCAGGTTCGACTCTGCCGCCTTTAAGGTCATAGACCGGTTCAGGGGCACTAAGACCCTCGAAAAGTTTGACGTCTTTGCAAAGGCCTGGCAGTTGCGAAACGACTGGAAGCTCGACCCCGTTCTTATGCTGGAGTTAAACCGCACGTACGGCCCCACCGATTTTAATGACCCAAACAAACATTTTCCGCTCGATTGGCGACATCCTGACGTTCATGCAATTTACTGGGCGGTACAAGGCCTTCGCGTTGCGGGCAAAAAAGACGTTATCAAGGCGGGTAAGGGAGAATATCCGGTTGACGAAATCAATACCGACCGGATTGTTGCTCACAGTTTGCAAAACCTGTTCCGGTATGGAAAAATCTTTATCTACGATGTGAACGATACTCCACCTTCACCACAGGGCACCGGCCAGGCAGCAGTCGCAGGGCCAACCAAAGATATATTCCTTCGCGCCGATTTCAGAATGTTCGACCCTTACAACAAGGCCATAACGGAGATTATCCGCAAATACAGCGCCGGGGACGACAAGTCGGACGATTCACACACGATTCAGCACCGCAATATGCTCACTAATGCCCTGACTATGTTCTATCAGGCAGGCCACAGGCAGAAGGCGCAGAAAATATACGATTATGTCAGACAACTGTATCCTCGTCCGGAGTTCAATGAACCGGCTGTCGAATCCTACATTATCCAGCAGTTACGCAAGGACCTTAAGACCATCACAATTACCAAGGCGATGGATACAATTATGCCGATGCTCCGCGAGGCGTATTTCCGGTATGCCCTGCGAGACGATGACGCATCCTACGCCATAGAAAAAATGGCTGAAGACATATATAATGTTTACACTAAAGAATATGGCGATGAGGCACGGCTCCGTTTGCCGGAGTTTAAAGTGATGAAATTTAACGCGATTTTCGATTTCTTTAACGACCAGGGATATCCGCTCACGATGCGTCAAAACCTTATTGCCCGCATAAAAGTCGAAAGGCCACAACTCGCTGAGCAATTATCGCAGATTGAAGAACAGTTGATTCGGGAATCGCAGCAACAACAGCCAAACTCACAATGATGTTCCCTTCGACTACTAAACACGATGACGCTTTCACTTCCCGGCTGACTGCTTCCCAGCAAAAAGCCGTATTTCACCGCGAGGGGCCCTTGCTCGTCATCGCAGGCCCCGGCAGCGGCAAAACCCGCGTCATAACCTTTCGAATCGCTGCTCTCATCGATTCAGGCGTCCAACCTCAAAATATCTGCGCAATCACCTTCACCAATAAGGCCGCTGATGAAATGCGCCAACGTGCCGTCTCCCTCGGCTCATCCGCGGGCGCTCACATCAGCACCTTTCACTCCTTGTGCGTACGCATCCTCCGCAGATATTCTGAAGTTGCCGGCATCACCCCCAACTTCAGTATTTATGACGATTCCGACCAGTCCAAATGCGTAAAGCAGGCGATCACCGACTGCAATCTCAATACCACTGATTTTTCACCAGCGCGAACGCTCGACGCAATTTCTACTTTGAAAAATAAGCTCATCGACGCCGATGCTTTCGAAAAGCAGGCAGACGATTTCTTCTCAAAGACGCTGTCAAAAATCTACTCCCGCTATCAGCAAATTCTCAAAGACCTCAGCGCTGTTGATTTCGATGATTTGCTTATGAAAGCGGCCTTTCTGCTCGAAAATAATCCCGCTGTTCGTTCGGAACTCGGCAATCGGTATAAATATCTTCTCATCGATGAATACCAGGACACCAACCACGCACAATATCGAATCGCAAAAGCCCTCGCCTCTGCGCACAACAATATCTGCGCGACGGGCGACCCGGACCAGTCGATTTATCGCTGGCGAGGAGCCGACATTCGCAATATCCTCGACTTTGAGCGTGACTGGCCCAATGCCGTGGTTGTCCGCCTCGAAGAAAATTTTCGCTCCGTTCCCTGCATCCTCGAAGTTGCCGACCGGCTCATCGCTAATAACCAGAGCCGTAAGGAAAAACGCCTTATCGCGACAAGACCGCCGGCGGGCAAAGTCGTCATTGAGCCGTATGAAGATGAAGTCGAGGAGGCCCTTGGCGTTGCCGAAAATATCCGGCGCCTGGTTGAAGAGGGGACATCGCTTTCCAATATCGCCATTTTCTATCGTGTCAACGCTCAAAGCCGAGCACTCGAAGAGGCCTTTATCAGAAACAAAATCCCATATCAAATCGTTCGCGGCGTCGAATTTTACAATCGAAAAGAAATCCGCGACGTCCTGGCTTATTTGAAGGTTATCGTTAATCCTGCCGACAGGATCGCGCTTTTGCGAATCATCAATACCCCTGCGCGGGGCATCGGCAAAACAACAATCGACAAAATTCAGGATTATGCCTCTCGTCGCAATATCAGCTTATATGAGGCAATTAGGACCGTTTCGCAAATATCGAGTATCCCTAAGCCCACCGCCGCCAAACTCACTGTTTTCCTTAATATGATTGAAGGTTTCCGAAAAGACGATTCCGGCTCAGTTGCCGAAATGGTCGAACGCGTCTTTACCGATTCGGGCCTTGAAAAATCATTGATTGCGGAAGGCGCGGATGGCAAAGACGCCGCTGCGAATATCGAAGAGCTAATCAGCGCAGCAGCCGTATATGATAAGCAGACCGAAAATCCCGCTCTGGTCGATTATCTCCAGCAAATCGCGTTATTCAGTGACGCTGACGCATATAACGCATCAGTCGAGCGAGTGGCGTTGATGACCCTGCATTCCGCCAAAGGTCTCGAATTCGATAATGTCTTCATCGTGGGCGTCGAAGAAGGTTTGCTGCCTCACGAAAGAAGCGTGGATAATGACGACGAGACCGAAGAGGAGCGTCGTCTTTTCTTCGTCGGCATAACACGCGCAAAGGTCAACTTGTTTATCGCTTTTGCCAAATACCGCCAAATCAGGGGCCAAACCCTCCGCACCATTCCCTCTCAATTTCTCTTCGAACTTGGCCTTGCCTTTTCTGAATCCGCCGAACGCAATGACGACGGTTGTTTGAAATCGACAATCGACAATCGGCAATCGACAATTTCAAATCATCAATCATCGTCCCTTTATAAACAGGGCGATATCGTCGTCCACAAAAAATTCGGCATAGGCACTGTGAAGAATTTCGCGGATATGGGCGACAACTCAGTCGTTACCGTCGCGTTCAACACCGGCCAGACCAAATCCCTGATGACCAAATTCGCCAAACTCGTTAAAATATAACTGGTTCAGTAACTGTGGCAGGTACAATGAAGATATATCTTTTAAGTTTGATGATATGCGTGGCCTTATTGCTGGCTGGCTGTTCGGGAACGTCTCGCTCATCGCGTGCAGGTGAGTATAAAAACCTCGCGTTGAATCCAAACGATACCCGCGGCCCGGCTGTAACTTATCCGCACGCCACAAGCAACAGCGAATGCAGGAATGAAATCTGCTACGCCGCCAAAAACGTCATTGACGGCAATATCGCCAATAGAGGTCACGGCCCAAAATTTCCCTCCTGGGGGCCGGACAAACGCACAGACCTCTGGCTCAAAATTGATTTTGGCCGACCCGTCGAGGTGGATAAAGTAGTCATTTACATAAGGTGTGATTTCCCGCACGATACTTACTGGAAAACGGGAACAATCGAATTTTCAGATGGCTCGAAAGAAAAAATATCATTTCGGAAAACCGCGATGCCTCAGGAGTTCAAATTTGCTCCTCGCCGAATCGAATGGCTCCGCATAACAGACCTCGTCCAGGATGAACCACTCGGCTGGTGCGCCTTCACCGAAGTCGAGGTCTGGGGACGGCAATTAAAACCCTAACCCTGTTATTCGAAAATCTCTGCGTTCTCGGCGGTGAATCCTCGTACTTATTTCAGAATCGGGTAATGGATTTTTGGGTTCTTGGTTTTTACCCAGGGCAGTTTGTCCCATGTAAGCGTTTCATTGCAATCGTAAACCTCCCGGCTTGCTTGCCGCGGAAGATTACCCCATACCATAAACCAAGTCCATCGTGGCTGTTCGCGAAGTTTTTCCGGCGTCGGCGGGGCACCGACCTCGCCTAACGCGATTGGTCTGTCGCCCGCCAGCGCAAGAAGCTGGTTGTAATCATTAGGGTCAAAGCCGTTTCTGTAAACATCCGTCGCCAGAACGTCCACCACGTCATCGCCGGGATAAACGCTGTCGTAAGGGGCTGTGTCTCCTCTGATTTCGTTGCAGTTATAAACCCATATCAGGTTATTGAGCTTGTGAAAATTCACCAATCGGTCATACAGCATTCGATAGAGTTTTTTTGTGCCGTTATCGCCGGGTTTGCCGTTCCACCAGAAAAAGTTGCCGTTTATTTCGTGATAAGGCCTCCATAGCACAGGCACGTCTGCGTATTTCAGTTGTTTCAGGAAGAACGCTATCACATCCACCTGTGATTTCCATCGCTCGTTAATCGTTGTCCCAGGCGTGATTAAATCCTGCCATTCCTTGTCAGTAATATGTCCCTGTACCGATTTCCTGAAGTCAACCGGCTCTTCTTCGGTAGGGGGCACCGCGTGCCACATAATCGTTATTATAAACCCATCGTTGTTTCGCCGAATCGCCTCATCCACAATCTGCTGGCGAAAATTTATTCCGTCCCATGTCCCCGGTGCGCTAAATCCGAAATCGAATCCGCATAATGCCGGGTAATGCCCCGTCCATTTTTCATTTGATTGAAGCTGCGTTGTTGCGACGAGCGGCGCACAATGCTGGCCGACGAGCGTCTGCTTGCCGGAAATGCTGTATAGATATTCCAGCAGCTTCACCGCTTCCGGCGAAGCATTGGGCGTTACCGGTTTTTTAGCGATTCCGGCTGATTGTTTCGGCTTTACTGTCTGGTTTGCATCAGCATTCGGTTTTTTTGGTTCTGCGGCACACGCACAGAGCGAAAAAGAAGCTATACAGATAAACAATTTCAAACCGAGCCGGCTGAAATTCATTGTCCCTGTCTCCTTCAATTGTTCTTCAAAAAAGGTATTACCGCGCTAAGGTCTTTATATGTTTCATAATTCCAGTTGTTGCCGTCCGCCACCCTGATGACAGTATGCCCAACTTCGAATGAAAGCAAATCTTCGATGAACCGTTTGTGTTTGTTTTTCAGATACGGGAGAACGTTTCGCTGCACCTGTTGCGTATAAGCCCCTCTGCCGTAAACATGTTCATCTGCTGAGACAATAAACAGGTATGGGTCGATTGTTTTCAGATAATCTGTATCGACCGACCCGTGAAAATGGTGGTTTGCGTGGTAGACGTGGGTTTTTAAGAAGTACAAATTGTTTTTCTGTGCGTATCTTTGAAGTATTTGATGCTGATTCTGGCCGTAAATATCTCCCCCGTGGGTATAGACGAATCCCTTGTATTCCATTCTCATTGACAATGATTTGGGATTTTCGTCAGCGAAGTTTACACCGTCCTGGTATGAATTAAGAATTGTTACATTTACATCTTCAAATAAAAACTGGTCGCCCGTATTGAAATCCTTGTAATCCTTTTTGGTTAGATTTTTGTATTTTCCCGTAAGCAGGCCCAGGCCGCCGACGTGGTCGTCGTGATAATGTGTAATCCACAGATAATCAGGGACGATTTTATGTCTGTCTAAGAAAGGAATGACACGTTCTTTACACATCTGTTCGGTGCCCGTGTCAATAAGGAGAGTTTTGCCTGTGGGCAAAAGCATTAAAACTGACACGCCGTGGCTCACATCTAAAGAAACGATTGTCCATTCCGCTTTTCTTTCTGCGTCTCTCACGTCAAGGTTGAATTTGACGGGTTCGGTATCGCTGAAGTTAAAACATATTTCGGCGTTGCCCGTTTCCAGCGACGATAAATACTCCTTTGGTATTTTTACCATTTCACCGTCTTGTGTGTAGGAGACACTTTTTTCTTCGAAGGGCACCGGCTGCCGGTTCTGCGTTATTGAAACGAGTTTGTTATTGTTTTTGTCTAATTTAATGAACAGGTCCGAAGTTGTTTTGTTCTTATAAAATGTATTTGTAACGGGAGATATTTCAGGTCTTTCGGAAATTGGCCCATACACGGTGATGTAATCGATATCCATATTTCCCCAGGATTTACGGATCTCGATGGTATTGATGCCTGCAGTTAATCCAGCGTTCTTTTCAATCTCGGCCCATTTCGAGCTTGCGGGGAAACCGATTTCCGGTGCGTATTCTTTGCCGTTGATTAGTATCCGTTGAGCGTTGTCTTTATTAGGCGAGCGGTATCCGATGCCGATTGCATATCTTCCGTCGCTGTTGACATCGACGCGAAAAATCACCGAGCCGGTTTTTCCCATTCTGAGGAATTTGCCGCCGCTTGCGGCTGTGTCCTCTAAAACCGAAATGCCGTCAAGCAGATTCCCATCTTCCGCTTCATAGGTTTTCTTTTGACCAGCGAAAGCGCTATCGCCGGCATAAGCAAGCCATAATATTACCAGCGAAAACAGAAAAGCTGTCTTTTTCATATTTTACGCCTTAACACGATTTTGTCGTTATTGTTCCAAAAGCCCGCCGTTTTTTTACAATCCGGGTTTGTTAGTATTCTTTCATCAGTTCCAGCATCTTGCGGTCGAGTTTGTGACCTTTATAGTCCTCATACTCCACGTCTTCACGCCCGCTGTCTAAAACCCCGAACGGCCCGCGCAGGTTCCACATCGCGTATCCCCACCCGACCTCTCTCCACAGCGAAAGCATATCCGTCATCCAGCTAATCGCGACGTTGTGAGGCGTCTTGTTAAAGCATCCCCATTCGCCCACGTGCACCGGCACGCCCTTTGCCATCAACGGCTTCCATGTATCAATCAGGGTAGCTCTCAGCGCCGCCTTGTCCCAAATCCTGCCGTCGTCGCCTTTCAATGGCCAGGTTGGCTCATTAAATGTTTGAAACGCGTCTTTCGGCACCCACGTCGCCGTATAATGACTCACGCTCATCGGGTCATAGCCGCGGGTACTTTGAACGACGCCCAAATCCGCTATGCCCATAATAGGTAATCTGCCAACGTCCTTGCCGTCCGCCACAATCAGCCGATTCGGGTCCTCTTCCCTTATTCCCTTTACCAGCGCCGTGACAACCTCAACGTGCCGGGTTTCTTCTTTCAAAGATGGCGGCTCATTAATCAAATCGAAGCTGAGCTGCGTGCTCGGTATTCCCTTATACCGTTTCGCGAACATCTTCCAGTGGAAGACCGCCGCATCGAGCGCCTTTTGCATTCTTTCAGGCGTATCTTCGTAAAGGTCCATCGGCTCCTGGTCCCGCCCATTGATGCAATATCCCGGTATGCGGTGCAGGTTAAGATTGATGTGTATCTTGTATTGCTTGCCCTTCTCCACAACTGCGTCGATTTCTTTAAGCACGTCCTCATCAATCTTATACCAGTCATCTTTCGATGCCCAGTTCCAGTACGACATTGGTATCCTGCCGAAGTCAAAGCCCCACTCTTTTATTATCTCGAAATCCTTTTCGTCGAATTTCCTTCTTTGCGGCCCTTTTGAGCCGAATCCTACCGGGAAATTAAATCCGCGATAGCGGGGAAACTTCAGGGGTTGTTTTTGTGATTCTGCGGCTGGTTTGACTTCAGCCGTCGTTTTGCATCCCGAAATCGCCGCCGCCGCAAGTGCGCTGCCCGTCTTTAGGAAGTCCCGTCTGTTCATATATTGTCCTCTCGTAGCGTAGCGAAGACCCTCGAAGCGTAGCGCAGATCCCAGCGCACGCTGGGACCCATCGAACCCCAGACTACGATCTGGAGCCCATGTTTCTTTTTCGCCGACATTCTACCATTACCCCAAATTTAGTCAATCCGCCTCGTAGCGAAGCGTAGAGCCCCCGCGTTTAGTTTTGCGAAACAAAACTGCGGGGGTCTGCAACCCTTGCCCCCTGCATTGTCATTGCGAGGCCGAAGGCCGAAGCAATCTCTTCTTAAAATCGTCAATCGACAATCGCCAATCGGCAATCTCTTGCGTCTATCGTCTTTGGTCTATAGTATGAAGATATGACCGACGAAATCGAACTCAACCTTGGCCCGCAGCCGATTGCTGCAATCTTGGCGAAGCTGAATTTGAAGCCGCACGACCTTGTGGCTGCCTCAACGCAGCAGCTTACGCACAAAATGGTCTCGCGTGCCGCAAAAGGCCGAAGATTGACTCTTAATGCCCAGTTAAAAGTATTGAACGCCCTGAATTTGGCCTCCGGCCAAAACTACTCCCTTCGTGACCTTTTTAATTATTAAAATCTGCAATCGACAATCGCCAATCGACAATCTGCAATCTCACCTTCCCCCTTGTATCCACCCCAATTCCGGTTACAATGCATTTCAAGAAAAAAGAGGAACTTTGGCGTTATGAGAATCGAAAAGATAACTATTAAAAACTATAGATCTTTTGACCAAGAAGGGATAGAGATCGAACTTCCAGATATCAAGATACCTTTTTCGATTGTGGGACATAATAATTCTGGCAAATCTAATCTACTCAGTGGTCTTGCTATGTGCTTGGGGATAAAGCATTATCCTCGAAATGGGTTTTCTAAAAACGATTTCCATATGGCAGATACAGATAAAGAAATTCTAATTGAAGCAAAAGCAATAGAATCGATGAAGAGTTCAGATGCTTTTAACAAAGTAAAAGAGATGCCAATCTTTCAACTAAAAGTTTCGGAAGAAGAGGGGGAATTTGAAACTAAACATTATTTTTGTGATGCATCGGGGAAACCGATTTACAACCCTAGGGCTGTAAAAAGAACACAAAAACGAGAACAGGAAATTAGTGGAGATGACCTTGCCATTTTAAGTGCAGCTCAAAAACAAGGGGCCGAGCAAGTATGGAAATGGGAATCGAAAATTCCTGTTTCGTTTATTGATACTGCATCAATTCAAGAACAACTAAGAATAAACAGATACACTGTGCTTGGCAAAGTGCTGAAGAAAGTTAGAAAAGACTTTGAATCTGAAAATAATAAATTGGAAGATAAAAAAGGGGTACCGAAACAACACGTGGGAACACCAAGGAAGGAAATCTTTGAGAAAGCGATGAATTACTTAACGGATTATGTGATATCAACCAAAAGTCTCGAAAAGATAATAGCGAGTATCGAAGATGTTCTTAAAAAACAACTACAAATAGAAAGCCAAGATTTCTCCTTGAAATTTGGTTTTCCTTCCGCAGATACGTTTTTTGATAATATGATTTTTTATTTAACGGATAATCCAAGTAAGCCCAAACTGCCAATAGACCAAATGGGGGACGGAGTTGTATCTCTATTTGTAGTGGCGTTATTTAGAGCGATTTTAGATTCAGACCAAGGTGGGCACATTTTTCTCATAGAGGAGCCAGAAACATTCTTGCACGAACATTTTCAAGAATACTTTTATAACGTGCTTTGCGAATTGGCACAGAATAACCAAGTGATTTACACGACACACTCAAAGAAGTTTGTAAATATCTTTGAACCTAAAACAATAATCCGCTTGAATAATCCCGAATACTTAAGGACTCAAGTGGCTTATGACAAAGATATTACAATTGAGTTTCCGAGCGAATTAGATGGATTTGTCATTGAAAACCCAAAAGATTTCCCAAAGTATATGAGAACGCTCGAGCCAAATCTCGGGAATATTATTTTCGCTACTAAGGTGATTATCGTAGAAGGCCCTCATGACCTGCTGGCCTACAAGAGCATTCTTTCAGAGGAGGTTAATTTGGAATTGAACAATATAGCAATTGTGTCCGCATGGGGAAAGGACCCTATTGTTGCTATAGTTCGTCTCTGTAAGAAATTTAAGATACCATATTTTGTAATACATGACTGGGATTTGACAAGAAACGATGTTGACGTCTCAAGGAAACCCGATGAATCCAATCCGGATTATAGAAGCTTAATTCCAACGGAAAAAGCTCAGTATACGAAAAATCACAAGATATTGAAAGAAGTTGGTGCCCTTGAGAACATTCATTACAACAAGAAAAATTTGGAGGTAGTATTGAAGATTCCCGAAAGCGAAAAAAGTGCGACAAGCGTATTCGGTAAATTGAAGGGTAAAAACCTTGATATCATAATGAAAGAATTTCCCAATCTGATAGACGATAACTTGTTGAGGTTTGTAGAAATAAAAAGACAAAAGGCGCAAGGAACTTAAACGCAAATGGCAACGTTAAGCAGAAAAACACTTGGGCTTATGATTAGGCTAGCTGATCAATATATGTCTCATACACAGATTGAACAACTTTTCTTTGAATTAGAAATACAGGAGACTTATATTTCTAAACCGAATAAGATGAAGCGGTTGCAGAATGTCGTTAAAGGCCTTGAATATAGGCAGGAAGAAGACTTACTTCGTGAAATGGTATCCGAAGTGATTAACCAACTTCCAGAACAGCAAGCTGAGGAATTAAAAGATGCTCTAATCAAAGATGGCTTTGTAGTCGGGGAAAAAGGAATCGCCGAGGATGTCCCTATAGCTGAAGAGAACAGATCTGCGATAGAGATGCTCATCGATAAGCACGCCGATGAACTTGACGCTAAGACATTATCACATCATCTTAAGAACACACTTGACCTGTTCAAGAAAGAGAAATGGGATGCATCTGTCGGTCAGGCTAGGAACTTTGTAGAGCAAATATTAGACGATATCGCCAAGGCAATTGCCAAAGAAACAAAGGCGTCGCCGGACTTGAGCAAACCCGTCAAAGTTAGGGAGTATCTTCAAGCATGTGGCTTCTTTGACGAATCGGAAAAAAAGAAGCTGGTAGATGGCGTTTACGGATATTTCAGCGAAGAGGGCTCACATCCGGGAATTTCAAAACAAAGTACTGCTAGGGTTTGCATGCACATACTTTGGGCCTTTGCTTATTATATCCTTGAAAAATTTGAAGAATGGGAAAAGCAAAGCACCTAAAAAAAACTCTGCGTTCTTGGCGATCTCTGTGGTAAAAATTCTTGAAAATCCCCCTAAAAACACTAAACTGTTCCCTCTCGTATCAATAACTGATTTAGGTTAACGGACTTGTCCGCCTGTGGCGGAAAGGAAAACGAAAATGGCTGGCAAACAAATTCAGTTTTACTACAAGAATGTCTTAGCTGACGTAATCGGCCCGGAACACGGCATAACCAAACAGCAGTTGGACGAATTAGCCAAACGAACAACGCCTTTAATTCCCAAAATCAAAGACGAAATCCTCGCCGGCAACTCGCGCTATGGCCTATTGCCCGGCGACCCCCAAATCGCCAAAAGCGTCAAGGCGTTAGTCAAACACTTCAAGCCCAAATGCGAAAACCTCGTCGTCTTAGGCATAGGCGGCTCCGCGCTGGGCAATATCGCCCTGCAAAACGCACTCAATCCATTTACCTATAACTTAGACAATAACAAGCGGAAGAATCCCCGTCTTTTCGTCTTCGATAACGTTGACCCCGCGCATTTCGGCTCATTTTTGGACTTCATCACGCCGCGACTCGGCAAAACCGTCTTCAACGTCGTCAGCAAATCGGGCCAGACCGCCGAAACCGCGTCGCAATTTATGATTGTCCAGAAAATGCTCGAAACCCGCTTCGGCAAAGAAAAACTCAAAGACCGCGTCATCGCAACCACCGACCTCGAAAAAGGCACGCTCCGCAAAATCGCCACCGACGCTGGGTTGCCTACGCTCGTCGTTCCCGACGGGGTAGGGGGGCGATTCAGCGTCCTTTCAGCCGTAGGCCTTTTCAGCGCAGCGATGACGGGCATAAATATCGACCAGCTTCTCGCCGGCGCAGCAGATATGCACACCCGCGTAACGAATCCCGACTTCTTCAAAAACCCCGCAGCAATCAACGCCGCGATTCAAATTCACTATTACAACCGTGGCAAAAAAATATCCGTGATGATGCCATACAGTTCCGCCCTGTATAGTTTCGCCGACTGGTATCGCCAGCTCTGGGCAGAGTCGTTAGGCAAGAAATACTTCTTAGATGGCGGTGAGGCATACGTCGGCCCGACTCCTGTAAAGGCGCTCGGCGCAACCGACCAGCACAGCCAGGTTCAGTTGTATCGCGAAGGCCCAAACGACAAGGTCTTTACGTTCCTCGAAATTCAGGATTTTGGCAGAAAAATCAAGATTCCCGCTCCGCCCAAATCCGCTCCTGAGCTTGCCTACCTTGCCAAAAAAGATATGGGCGAATTGCTCAACGCCGAGAAAAAGGCCACCGAATACGCCTTGTGCGAGAGCAATCGTCCCTGCGTAACGGTCATTTTCCCCAAAATCGACGCCTATACCGTTGGCCAGTTCATATTCCTGTTCGAGGCGACGACCTCATTTGCCGGCGCCCTTTTGGACGTCAATACTTATGACCAGCCCGCGGTTGAATTGGGCAAACAGGCGACTTTTGCGCTTATGGGCAAGGCAGGCCAATACACCCCGGACATGTCCTACGCCGACTTCGCCGCTGAGATTCGCTCCAAAATCGAATTCGACCGCAACTTTGTGATTTAACGCAGGATTGTTTTTTTTGCGTCGCCGTGATAAAATCCGGCCTGAATCCTTACGTCTTTGGTCTTGTGTCTGTGGTCTTTGGTCTTGTGTCTGTGGTCTTTGGTCTGGCGTCTGTGGTCTTTGGTCTGGTGTCTTAGGTCTGTTTCGAGGGTCGAAATATGAATTACGCGGTGATAATGGCTGGCGGCACGGGCAAACGTCTTTGGCCCCTGAGTCGTAAATCCCGGCCGAAACAGGTCCTCAAGCTCTTCCATGGCCAGAACCTCCTGCGTCTCTGTTTCGACCGGCTATCGCCCATCTTCGACGCCCGCAACATCATTGTCCTGACGAACGCGGGATATTCAGATGTAGTGCGAGAATCAGTTACGGGCCTGCCGTATAATAATGTGATCTCTGAACCAGTCGTCCGGGATACAACCGGGGCGATAGGCCTCGCGGCGTCGATATTAGCGAAATTCGACCCCGACGCCTCAATGGCAGTCGTTACCGCCGACCAGATTATCGAGCCGAGCGAAACCTTCCAGCAGGCCATCAAAGATGCATTGACCTTCGTCAATGCCAACCCCGACCGTATG
Source organism: Sedimentisphaerales bacterium (assembly GCA_049513025.1). Classification (GTDB taxonomy): domain Bacteria; phylum Planctomycetota; class Phycisphaerae; order Sedimentisphaerales; family Anaerobacaceae; genus Fen-1362. Next base: position 3,883 of record JBEKWM010000007.1, on the reverse strand, counting down.
ATAACCTTCGGCATAAATCCCACCTCACCCAGCACCCAGCTTGGCTACATAAAATGTTCCGCCCCGAAAAAATGCCAGCACTGCAAAAATGAGATTTATACCGTCGATAGCTTCAAGGAAAAGCCCAGCGAAGAGACCGCCCGGCGGTATCTGGCCGACGGCAAACACTTCTGGAATTCGGGCATTTTCGTCTGGAAGGCCAAGACCATCCTTGCCTATATTAACAAATACCTCCCTGAGGCCATCGAGCCGTTCCACAGGATTGCTGCCGCTTGGGATGGGCCGAATCAGGAGCAAGCCCTCAATGAATTCTTCCCGAAGCTGCCCAAAATCAGCATCGATTTTTCCGTGATGGAAAAAGCGCCGGGCGTCCACGCCATAAAGCTCGACTGCCGATGGCTCGACCTCGGCTCGTTCGCGGCGCTGGCCGACATCATCCAATCCGACAAAAACAACAATATCGTTGTCGCCAGCCAATCCGAATTGCTCGACTGCGAATCCAGCGTCTTTGTAACCGAGGATTCCGGACACCTGATAGCCGGTATCGGCCTCGAAAATATGGTTGTCGCTCACAGCCCCGACGCTACGTTTGTTTGCCCCGTCGATAAGGCGTATCGGCTGAAAGAGCTTCTTGAGCTTATCGAGAAACGCACCGGGGACAAATACCTCTAATTGGTATTTGCCGCCGAGCACGCGGAGACCGCTGAGAAAATCTAAAATAAATCTCTGCGAGCTTTGCGATCTCTGCGGTTAAATAATACTATGCGATACCTTTCAATCGATTACGGAAACAAGATTACCGGCCTTGCGATTTGCGACCAAACGGAGACATTCGTCTCGCCTTTTGTGGCGCTTCCCACCTCTGATACCATCATCGGTAAAATCATAGAAGTCATCAAAACAGAAAATGTCGAAGCCATCGTCCTGGGTCTGCCTTTGAATATGGATGATTCAGTTGGCCCGCAGGCGAAAAAGATCCAGGCGTTCGCTGAACAGATTAAAAAGCAGATTGACACTCCCGTTTTCTTTCAGGATGAGCGGTTAAGCACCTTTGCCGCCGAGGAAAAGATGATTGCGATGGAGTTGACCCGCAAAAAGAAAAAACGCCGAATAGACGCCTTGGCCGCCGCGGAAATTTTGCAGGCGTTCCTCGATGAAAAACGCTCCAGGTAGTTCACTGCATGATAGTCGTTAGTCGATGATCGTTAGTATTTAGTATAGTACCGGCAAAAGTTTCTTGCAATTATGATATAAGTATGGTGTTATATGTAATATATGAACGATGAATGTTGCAGAAAAATTGAAGGCATAATGGAAATTCCGAGTAAAGGTGAGAGCACCGAAAAAAGGGTAAATTTATGTTAAAGGCGGCAAGGCAAAACTCGCGTGAGCCGAGCTTAGCATTCATGGTGCGTATATGATAAAGTACAAGCACGTTCTCGCTCTGAACCCGTACTTCGGAGATGATACCGCCATCATGGGTATTTTCCCTCCGACGGGCCTTGAGTATATCATCGCAAGCATGAAAAATCTGGTCGGCAAGATAACGTTTCTGGATCTTCGGGACGAGAAGGCCTACCAGGACCCAAAGAAGCTCAGTGAGTTCATCAGGAGGGCCGGGATAGATTTGCTCTGCATCAGCATCCGATGGGATACCCAGTTTAAGAAGATTTGTGATTTCATCTCTCAGTTACCGTTAGAAGTCACCACGGTTGTCGGAGGATACAAGGCCACCCTGGAAGTCGAGTACCTGTTCGAGCATTGTCCGAATATCGACATGATTGTACGAGGCGAAGGCGAAGAGGTCATCCAACAGGTCATCAAAGGAGTCCCGCATAAGGATATCCTGGGGTTATCCTATCGAGAGAATGGAAGTATCGTTCACAACGGAATCCATCCGCTGCCTGAAATCACAAACATTCCGTTTCCCGACCGGTCACTGAGAAGGCACGATTATTACATAGCTCAGCAGGGTGTCCGCCTCAGCAGGCACACGTTTGACACGGTGCTTTCTGCAAGGGGATGTCCGTTCAAATGCAAGTTCTGCACCTTCAGTCTCAATCCGCTTGGGCAGAAAAGGAGCTACACGGAACGGCCGGTCGAATCGGTCATTGAAGAGCTGAAGATGATTACGGCTGACATCGTGCTCTTCAGCGATGACAACTTTTCCACAAACCCGAAGAGAAGCGAGAAACTTTGCGATCTGATTATCGCAAGCAACATCAGGAAGATTTTTATTATCCAAACCAGGATTGACATCGCCAAACATCCCGCGCTCCTCGATAAGGCATGGAAAGCAGGCTTCAGAATCTTCCTTATCGGAATCGAGTCCCCTCACGATTGGATTCTCAAACTGATTCAAAAGGGCATCACCCAACAGCAGGTCCGGGACGCGTTTGCGGTACTGGCGCGGTACGACTTCTTTCTGCATGGGTATTTCATCTACGGCAACATCGGCGAGACGGAAGAAGAAATGCTCTACATCGCGAAGTTCGCGAAGGAGCTCAAGCTGGATTCCATCAGTTTCCAGAAACTCCGCATCGAGAAGTTCTCGCCCCTGAAGGAAGTGGTTGAAGCAACCCCGGGCTACCACTACGAACGTATCGGCGGTCCCGTATATTCTGACCGTTACGGGCTCAAGGAACTCAAACGCATACGAAACCGGATTCGCTCCGGGTTCTACGATTTCCCGCAGATTCTCCATATCGTCAAAAAAGCCAGGCGAATTGGGCTTTTCCGTTTGAGAGATTTGACGGTTGCATTGCCTAATTTACCTCTCCTCCTGTGGAGATTGGTCAGAAGAAAAAAGCTGAAGAAAAAAGAAAAAAATAAACGGGCCGGAGACGTTTTGCCGACAGTCGATAATATTTCACATTTAGGACATGGCACTGATTCGCCGCAGGCACACACGCTGGTTTCTATTGACGGGAAAAATCAACTTAAAAGCCAAAAGCGAAATACCGTTGTCTGATGGCGTTCTAATTGCGATTGATGATTCGGGGGTCGCCTGCTCAACTGCTCAACTTTCGACTGCTCAAATTTCCCGCGCAGCGCGGACTTGCGGACTTGTCCGCCGTTAGTGTGGCGGATTTCGCCGTTGAGAAAAAACAGGGGATGGGTAGAATTGAGGGAAAGTTAGGGCAACCTGTTTATGGTCAAACTCCAAATGAAAACAAAGTTGGGCGGACCGCCGGAAACATTTAGAGCAAGTCTCAGGGCTGCCACACGATATTGGGAGCCTCGCCGCATTATCTACAATCTTGTTCTTACCGCTGTCGCAGTTGCTTGGCTCGTATTGACATGGCCCCACTTCCACTCGGCATTGACTCTGCAATCGTTGCTACTGCTTCTGGTTCTTGCAGCCATAGCTAATGTTTGCTATTCCGCTGCATACCTCGCAGACATCCTGTTGCAATTTTCACCTCTTCGCGACCTGTGGCAGCGTCAAAAGTGGGGTCTATGGCTTGCAGGCACAATTTTCGCGGTCGTGCTTGAGTGCTACTGGATTGCAGACGAAATTTATCCATATATCAAATGAGCGCGCGGCCTCCTATAATACCATATGGTATTAATGCCACTAATATTGTTAGCTGAATTCCCTCGCCTGCCCTGAGTAACATCGAGGGGCGAAGCGCGGTGTGCGATTTATCGGCTTAAAACTCACGGGACTTGTCCGCCGAAGGCGGATTGCCGTTCTTCTATTATTTCAATCCTTCCTCTTGACTACTACCTGCAAAAGGGTATAATAATAATCGCCTTTGCTGGGGGGCAAAAGGCATTTATTGTAGAAGGAGAAGAGTATGAGAAACGAAACACATCCAAAATCAGTTTCATTTTGTGCTGTAATGGTACTTTTCTGTTCATCTTGCACATTGGCCGCAAA
>JBEKWM010000006.1:0-189890 GCA_049513025.1 Sedimentisphaerales bacterium | reverse complement strand
GCCACCACCGCCGCCACCACCGCCACCACCGCCGCCGCCACCACCACCGATGCCAGCACCGCCGCCTTGCTCGCCAGCAGCGCTGACGTAGTAATCGGCCGGGCGACCTACGAGTATGGTGACATCGTAAACTTTGACTTTCATTCTGGTTGGTAACGTCTGCTGAGTTGCGATCCTAATAACGCCGTCCCTGACATCATACCCCAGCCGAGCAACGCCGGCTGAAACGGACTGCAGCAAAAGGTCCAACGCCGTGCGCAAGGTAACGTTTGTCTGCGGGTCCATATTTATCGGCGTTGTCTGGTCTATGTTGGCATTGTTGTACAAATCGCCCCAGTTCACCACTATATTAATAGGCGGCGAAACAGAATTTTTTATCAAATTTATAGCTTCACGCAGCTGCATCTCGGGCGAAAACCCCGGCAGGTTAATGATTTCGTCAAGTTGTTTTTCGACAGCAGCATTGGCATTGGTAGATTCCTCGCCGACTACATCTTCCGGGGAAGGCTGACGCGTCGGCTTGGCGATAATGTCACGCCAGTTTTTGGGGTGAGTCATCTCTTCGGCATAAGGTATCGCCGCTTCATCCGTCTTCATCATTATGTTGACTTTTTCCTTGCCCTTTTCCTTTTCAATCTCGAGCTGCTTGCGGAAACTGACCATATCCTCAAGCGTTTGCTTGAGTATAAGGGCCTGATTGTTCTGCGGGTCTATGGCGAGAAGCATTTCAAGCTGACCAAGAGCTTCCTCGTATCTCTGTTGTTTCTGGAAGCTCAGCGTATTTTGGAACAAGTCCTTGATTCGCTTTTCGCGTTCGGCCGACATCTGCTCTTTATGTTCCTGCTGCGACTGCTCGGCCTTCATCCGTTTTTCGTCCTCTTTTTGCTGGGTCTGCTTCTTCTGCCCGTCCGCTATTCTTTCCGACAGTTGCTTCAACTGCCCGGAGTATTGATTGAACAGATAATCACCAAGCTGCTGCTGATTTTCGTAAACAACTCTCTCGGCAACCTCTACGGCTTCTCTGGCCTTGTCGAACTGGCCCTGACCGATAAAGCCCTCCGCTTTGGCCGCGGAATCATTAACAACGGCCTTAACTCGGCTGCGAATTATGTTTGTCCGCTGGTTAATAACGCCTATGTAGCCCTGCTCCTGTTCCGGCTGGGCTGCCGGGGTTGTAACCACAACCTCCAACGCCGTATCGACAGCCACCGACGGCGCAGGTTTTGCGACTTTATTAACCTCGACTGTAGCTTGTTTTTTCGGCTGCTCAACGGCCGGCTTATTTACGGGGCGCTGCACAGCAGGTTCGCTGACGTTCTGCTTTGCTTCCTGCTCGACTGCCGCCTTATGTGCCATCTGCAAGCTCTCGTTGAGCTTGGTTCTCTCTTCGGCAGTCAGGGATTCCTCGTAATCCTTTGCTCGCATGAAAGATTTCTCCGCCGCGGCGTAGAATCCTCGCTTGTACTGTTCGGTCCCTATCTGAATCCAGTTGTCAACTATCTGACGGACCACTTTGTCTTTGTCCCCCTTGCCCGCCTTCGGCGCATCTTCCGCCAACGCCGTTGTCGCCATCAGAATCGATGTTAGCAGGACTAATATGAGGGTCTTTGTGAGTCGCCTTGTCGGTAGTATTAACGTGTTCAAAGTTAAACCTCCTCCAAAAATCCGTTCGTCCACAGGAATATCTGCTTCACAAAAATCACTGTACACCCCGCCGCTATCAGGAAAGGTTATACCTCTGATAGTAAGTTTATACGAAAATGCCCTTTTTTGCAAGTAAAAAATCTCCCCTCGCATTTACCACGCGGTCTTAACGCCGTATAACCACTTAAAGTCCTATATTATCCCATACTTCAATATTAAAATCAAGCATTATTGTTGAAATGTTAATTTGGGAAATATGGCGTAGATGGAAAGTTTTTGTCAATAGGTAGCAAGTTAAAATGGGGTGTTTAGCTTGTCGGCAGGTAAACAAGCCATTTTGGATAGCGCGACAGTCGATTGGCTGACGTTTTGAGCTATACTATTCGGCAAAAACGGTAACCAGCCGCCGCCAGGTTTCACGACGCCTTGCGAACCCTAACAATCCTGTCGGCAAGCTGCTTGAGGCGAACGCTGTACCGGGCAAACAACTCGTCTCCAATCAAGGAACGGTTTTCTTTAACGGTCTGGGTTGCCGCGCGAACTACCGCAACCGCCTTGTCTAACTCACCCCGGCTGATATGATATTCCACCTTGGCGGCGGCGTCCTCGACAACCGCCTTGGTATAGGTGCGAACAATTTTTACCCTCGCGTCCTTGTCCGGTGCGGTTTCGACCTTGCTTTCGGGTGTAACCTCTTGTACGCCGACGGAGGACGTCTCTGTCTGCGAAGGCGGTTCAGCCACTGCCGCTACCTCGGCCGTTTTCTCCTGCATTTGACTCGCTTCCGGTTTCATGTCCCCTTGCTTCTCGACAGGCGGCTTATCGGGACCGGGTTTCAAAAGCACCACCTCGCCTTCAGGCAGCGTTGGCTGGTTGACGTTCTTTATCTTCGGTTCTTTCTTCGCCGGCAGCGGTGTAACCGACGGCAGCGGCGCATTCGTGTCCGACGTGTTTTTAAGCTGTTCGGTAAGAATGCTGTCTATTTGAATCAGATAATCCTCGGCTGTCTGGCCTTGCGGGACGACAAGCAGGCCATATCGGGCAACTTCCACAAAGCCCTCCCTCGCCTTTTCCATCTCACCTGCACGGTAAAGCTGCACACTGCGATTGTAAATCTCGGTGATTTCCTTCCTCTGCTTGTCAAGATTGTCATCGACGTTTTTAATTTCCTGGTTGATTTGCTTTCGTTCCTGCTCGGTCAGATAAGGGCTTTTGCGCACCTTCTCATAATGTGCCCTCGCCTTAACCGGCTGGCCCTGGATAAGAAGCTCTCTGGCCTTTTTTATATGTTCGAGCACGGGTTGTCTTTCTAACACGGCCTGGTGCGCATTGGCAATGTGCCCTTCGAGTTGCTTATGCTCTTCGGCGGTCAGATACTCCTGATACTCCCACGCGGCGAGGAACGATTTCTCGGCCTGCTCATAAAGACCCTTTTTAGATTGTGAAATACCAACCTGTATCCAGTCCTGCACGGTTTCCCGCGAAACTGCGGTTTTTTCTTTCTCGCTCTGCGAGTTCGGCTCAGCGGCAAAACCAACCGCTGCCGAAAGCAGAACAACCTGAACAGTTATAAATCTTAACCAGTTCATTTTGCCCCCTTTATTCAAAATCTAATCATTATTATTCCAAACTTTGGTTCAACGCTTCAGGGCAATTCTACCACTTGTAAGATTACACGGCAACTCTTGCTTAAAGGGGGTATTTGAACCACATTCCAGCTTTCGATATTAGGTGAGACCGTTTATCAGTTTTCGCCTTCGGGGCAGGTCATCACGTAATCCATAATATCGTCGAGATTAGCGCTTGCGACGGCAACCGAACAGTCGGCGGCGCCGTAATAAAGGTGAAGCTCCTTTGTCTTTTTATCGACGACCGCCCCGGTTGGGAACACAACGTCGCCCACGTCGCCAACCCGCTCATACATCGCTTGCGGGCCAAGAATCCATTCATCGCTTCTGCGAAGCACCTTCCAGGGTTCGTGCAGGTCCAGCAGGGCAAGCCCGACGCGATAAACAGCACCGGCGGCGGTCATACGTACGCCATGGTAGAAAATCAGCCAGCCCTGTTCGGTCTCAATCGGCTGACAGCCAAGCCCTACCCGGTGGCAATCCCAGTAGGCGGAGCGGGTCATAATAAGCACGCGGTGGTCGCCCCAGTGTTTGAGGTCGGGCGAAAAGCTAATCCACATATGCGCCTCGCTGCGGACGATTGGGCGGTGAATCAGCGCGAACCGGCCTTTGAATCTACAAGGGAAAAGGCAGGCGTCCTTGTCTTCGGGAGGCAGGAGCACACCCAGCCGGGCGAAACTTTTGAAATTTTTTGTAATAGCCAACGAGACCACGGGGCCACCTTCGCTAAAAGAGGTATAGGTGATTGCGTATTGCTTTTGCTCCTCCAGCCAGACAATGCGCGGGTCCTCGACTCCCCATCTTTCCTCCCGCGAATCTTGGTCTGCTTCGAACGTCGGTGCCGGGTCAACCTTCCATTTGGTCAGACCGTCGTTACTGCGAGCAACGGTCAGGTGTGAAAAGCCCCGCATATCCTCGCATCTAATCAGCAAAAGCGTCTCGTTGTCTATCCTGACTGAGGCGGGATTAAAAACAGCGTTGACGGCGTATGGCCAGTCGTGCGTCGTTAATATGGGATTGCCCGCGTATCGTTTGAAAAGTCCGTATGCCTTTTTTTGTCGTTCGAGGTTTATCATATTCTTAACCCCACTAAAACAGCATCAACAAACCACTTTTCCCATATGGTAGCCGCATACACTTAATCGGCAATATACCAACTTTTTCAGCAGCCCCGCCAATCCATTCTGCGACAACAGGCGATATTCCGCGGCAAGACAAATCTATGCTCCACCCAATTGCGTTTCATACAAGCTCTGATAAAGCCGGCAGGTCCGAATCAGCTCTTCGTGCTGGCCCTGCGCGATAATCCGTCCGTTATTCATAACTACTATCACGTCGGCGGCGACTATCGTGCTGAACCGATGCGCGATTACAATGCTTGTCCTGTCGTGCATAATTTCTTCGATGGCCCTGTGAATCTTGGCCTCGCTGTCGGCGTCAACCTGGCTGGTCGCCTCATCGAAAATCAGAATCGCAGGGTTTTTCAAAATCGCCCTGGCGATGACAATCCTCTGCAACTGCCCGCCGGACAGTCCGGAACCCTGTTCGCCGATGATGGAATCGTAACCCTGCGGGAGCGGCTCGATAAATTCGTGCGCAAATGCGCGTTTGGCCGCCTGGATAATCTCTTCCCTGCTTGCCCCGGGTTTGCCGTAGCCGATGTTGGCCGCTATCGTATCATTGAAAGTTATGACGTTTTGCGTGACCATCGCAATCTGGCCCCGCAAGCTTTGCAGAGTCGCCTCGCGAATGTCTTTGCCATCTACCAGAATCTGTCCGCTGTCCGGGTCATAAAATCTCGGTATCAGGTTCGCCAGCGTGGTTTTCCCTGAGCCGTTAGGTCCCACGATGGCCACCCTGTGTCCCGCCAAAACAGAAAGGTTGATGCCGTTCAACGCGGGTATCTCCGAGCCGGGATACGTGAAAACAACGTCCCTGAATTCCAGTTTTGTCTTCAGCGTCGGTAACTCAGCCGCATCCGCCCGTTGGGGCTCAAGCGGCTCATCCATCATCCCGAAAACTCTTTCCGCCGCGGCGTTGGCCTCCTGAATTTTGTTCCAGACGTCGCTGGCTCTTCTCGCTGACGCCGCCGCGCCGCCCAGGAGTCCCAAAAGCACCATAAACTCCGTGCCGTCCATCTTTTTGCCTGTAACCCAGCTTGCTCCGACTACTATCGCCACTGCGCCGGCCAGCATCCCAAGAACCTCCAGTGTGGGGGCAGTCGCCGCGTCGGTCCGCGATATCTTCAACAATTGCTTCAGCAATTTTTCATTGATGTCCCTGAACGCGGTCTGCTCGTATTGCTGCTGATTGTAAACCTTGACAACCTTAAGCCCTGTCATTGTTTCCTGCAGCTTGGCCAGCATCTGCGACCAGACAATCAGGGATTTTTTGGAGGCCCGCTTCATTTTTTTGCCAAGTGATACAACCATCCACAGCGTAGGCGGAGCTCCACCCAGAAATATGAGCGTCAACTGCCAGTCCAGCAACGCCGCCATTCCAAGCAGAAATATCGTGTTCAGGGGTTCCTGCAGGGCCTTGCCAAGCATAATCTTGATGCCGTTGCCCATAGCGCCGGTATCACGAATAAGCCGGCTCACCGAATCGCTTGGCCTTTCTTTGGCAAAAAAAGCAATCGGCATATTTATGACGTGCGCAAAGGCGTCTTCTCGCAAATGATTTAACCCCACCTGAACCACTTTTTCCGCAATGTACTGCTGATAATATCTCGCTATACATCGAATAACGGTAAGAATGGTTATGAAGACCATTATAAAAATAATCGCCTTTGTTTTGCCGGCATCGGTTTGCGCTCTGGGGACAAAATCGAGAGAGCGCCTCGCTAAATTAACCGCTATGGCTTTTAAGCCGGTCTTGTGTGTGTCGGCCAGATGCAAGGTCTTGTCTTCGTTAGCCCGTATTATATGGAGCGTGATGCCGTCTTTGCCGGCCACGGCAAGATTTTCGAGCAATTCGGCAAAAGATGTCTGTCCCATCTGCAGCTGGTCGCCGACACCGACAATGCGGTCTCCACCCAAAACTCCGGCATTCTGGCCGGAGCTTTTCTTCTTAACAGATACAACAAGCAACGAGTTTGCATAATCGGCGCTTTTGTCGCGGGCAAAGTCCACACTTTCGGGGACGTAAAAATCTATGCCGTATCGCAACAGGCAGACCTTCCTGTCCGCCCAGCCGCGTAACCCTTCCTGGCCCGTCATAACCTTCAGCAGAGGTATTACGGTCACAAAACTTGCCGACAACAGGGTGGCAACAATAATCGCGCTTATCACAACAACAACAATTCGCGGCCACTGAGGCCAGATATACTTGAATACGCGGGAAAATTCTTTCACTTAACGCCTCTCAACTAAGATTGATAATTGATTATTGATAATTGACAATTGATGATTGTAGCTGCCATTGGCGAATAATCAATCATCAATTATCATTACTTACGGGGCAAGATTGACGGCCACAACTGCGGCTGTTATCCTGTCGAGTCATTTAAGGATGAAAGCAAATGAAAGTTGACCGGCTGGTGCTTGGAGAATTTGAGAATAACTGCTACATCGTGAGAAACAACGATTCGGCAACCGAATGTCTGGTTATCGACACGGCACTCGACGTGCGGGAATTGCCGGCATTTCTCGACCAGCATAAACTGTCCCCTGTCGCGGTGATTCTCACCCATGGTCACATCGACCACATCGCAGGCGTTAATGCCCTGCGGAAAAAATTCCCGTCTATTTTGATTTATATCCACAAGCTCGATTCTGAAATGCTCGGCGACGCGAACGTGAATCTGTCGATTATGGCTGGCTCTTCATTCACCGCCGGCAAAGCAGACCGCCTTATTGATGAGGGAGATACAATCGACAAAGCGGGTATCCGGCTGCGGGTCATTCACACGCCCGGCCACACGCCCGGCGGAATCTGTCTCTATGCCGAAAAAGACGGTATCATCTTCGTTGGCGATACCTTGTTTGCCGGCTCTATCGGCAGAACTGATTTCCCCAACGGCGATATGAAAAAACTGATAGAAGGCATAAAACACAAACTGCTCATGCTGCCCGACGATACCGTTGTTTATCCAGGCCACGGTCCCGAAACAACAATCGGACGCGAAAAAACCGACAATCCCTTTTTGAGTTAACCACCGCGATGAGCAAATCAACTCCACGTCTCCTTACTTCGCTGGCCGCCCTGAGCTGCATAGGGACGCTTATATGCTGGTCGAGCGCGCCGCTTTTCATCAAGTACCTGACCGGCTACCTCGACCTGTGGACACAAAATCTGCTCCGTTATGGTGCGGCGTGCCTGTTCTGGCTGCCTTTTCTGCTTATCGCCGCAAAAAAAGGGCAACTGCCCAGGACCGTCTGGAAACGCGCACTGCTGCCATTCATACCAAATATCATTACGCAAAATCTCTGGGCCGCGGCGTTTTACTACATCGACCCGGGATTCGCATCGCTATTGTCAACAACCGCGTTTTTGTGGGTTATAATATTATCCGTTATATTTTTCGCCAACGAAAGACAACATCTCAGCAACCGGCTTTTCCGGCTTAGCATCATCCTGTCGATTGTCGGCCTGATGGGAGTTATGTTCTTCCATCCCGCCTTTACGCACTCATACACCATCATAGGCATCGCAACAATCCTGCTCTATGGCCTTATATGGGGGCTTTACGCGGTCGCGGTGAAGGTGGCGTTCCGCGGCATCGATTCGCGAACCGGTTTTTCGGTCGTCAGTATTTATACCGTTGTCGCGTTGTTCATACTAACAATGTTTATGGGGCAGCCGCAAAAATGTCTTGTTATGCCGTTTGGCGGCTGGGCCGCAATCGTTATTTCCGGAGTTACAGGCATAGCATTGGGGCACGTGTTTTATTACATATCGATTCGCCGGCTCGGCGCGACCACGCCGTCGCTTGTCCAGCTGGCGCAACCGTTTATTGTTGTGGTTATTTCATACTTCGTTTTCAGTGAGAGATTGAGCGTCCCGCAACTGTTCTTCGGTGTAATATTAGTAGCCGGCTCGGCATTGGCGATTTTAGCTAAAAAGGACACGGCGACGCCGACAACCTGACACGCCCGCCACATTTACTCAAAATTGCTATAGTATTCCGGCTTGCCATCGTCGCTGTCATATCGCGTGGCATCGTCGCCTTCGGCGTTGATTCTGATTCGCTCTATATGTTCGGCCTTTTTGGTGGAGCTATCCACCGTAACTAATATGCCGTTCATCTTTACGTCTTCAGTAGCAACCTCGAACGGCACAGGCATTCGCGTCCTGAACGATTTGAGCACGCTTTCAGTTACTCTTCCAATCACCGAATCGTGCGAGCCGGTCATACCGATGTCGGTGATATAAGCGGTGCCCTTCAGCATTATTCTTTCGTCGGCTGTCGGAACGTGGGTATGAGTCCCAAAGACGCAGCTCACGCGCCCATCCAGATGATAACCCATCGCCACCTTTTCACTTGTGGCCTCGGCGTGAAAATCGATAAAGATAATATCCGCCTGCTGCTGCACTTTAGGCAGCAGTTTGTCGATTGCGTTATAGGGACATTCGGCCGGTTTCATAAACAGCCGGCCAATCAGCGGTATCGCCGCGACAATGGGGCCTTTGCCCGTCTTGTATATCGCCACGCTTCTGCCCGCCGCCTGCTCCGACCAGTTGACGGGCCGGGCGATATTCTCCTGCGTCTCAAGCGTTGTGACTATCTCTTTTTTGCGGTAGGTATGGTCGCCAAGCGTTACCAGGTTTACGCCATAGCGCAAAAGCTTGTCGTATATCTGAGGCGTAAGGCCGGAGCCGCCCGCGGCGTTCTCGGCATTGGCTATCACGCAGTCAATCTCTCGCTCGGTTACAAGCTGCTTTAGCTTTTCCGCCAGCACACGCCTGCCCGGCCTGCCGACTATATCACCGATACATAAGATGTTCAGTTTCATAAATCTGTCCGCTAAACACTGTCCGTTGTTATCTTGCGTATTCGATGCAGCGAAGTTCTCGCAGCAACGTTACCTGTATTTCGCCCGGATAAGTCATTTCCGCTTCTACCTTCTTGGCTATGTCGCGCGCAACCTTCACCGCCGTCTCATCAGGGACTTTTTCCGCGTTGACGATTACACGAATCTCCCGGCCCGCCTGAATCGCGTACGAGTTCTCAACACCCGGGAAGCCGTTGGCGATTTCTTCGAGTTTTTCAAGCCGTTTGATGTACCTTTCAAGTGTTTCTCTCCTGGCGCCGGGCCGCGAAGCGCTGATGGCGTCTGCAGCGGAAACCAGAGGAGTGTATGGATTGTCTGGCGGTATGTCGCCATGATGGCCTTCTACCGCGTTCAGTATCACCTGCGATTCATTAAACCTCCGCAGGAAATTGGCGCCTATAACCGGGTGGCTGCCTTCAATATCGTGGTCGAGGGCCTTGCCTATATCGTGCAGTAACCCGGCCCGGCGAGCGATCGAGCCGTCCAGGCCAAGCTCATCTGCCATAACCTGTGCCAGGAACGCGACCTCGACACAGTGACGAAGAACGCTCTGGCCATAACTTGTCCGGTAGTTCAACGCGCCAATAGTGCTAAGGACGCGGTTACTCAGGCCTCGAATGTTTGTCTCCACCGCCGCGTCCTTGCCTATCTGCAGGATCTTGGCGTTGATTTCTTTTTTCACCTGAGCCACAAGCTCTTCGATTCGCGACGGGTGAATGCGCCCGTCCTGAATCAGCCGTTCCATTGACAGGCGGGCGACCTCGCGCCTGACGGGGTCAAAGCCGCTGACCACAATCATCCCGGGCGTATCATCCACAATCACGTCCACGCCCGTTGCCTTTTCAAACGCCCTTATGTTGCGTCCTTCTCTGCCTATGACCCGGCCCTTCATATCGTCGTTGGGAATCTCGACCGTCGAAACCGTTACCTCGCAGGTCTGCTCGGCAACGTACCTTTGAATCGCCGTGGTGATTATCTCCCTGCTTTTATCGCCGGCGGTTTCAGTGGCCTCCTCGACCTTGCGCTGAATCAGGGCGGACATCTCAAGCTCGCACTCGTCCTCCAGCCGTTTGAGAAGCATTTCCCTCGCGTCCTCGACGCTCATAGTCGACATTTTCAAAAGCTGGTTTTTCTGCTGGGCGATAACCGCTGTGAGTTGCTTGTCCTTCAGGTCAAGGTTGCTTATTCGCCGCTCGACTTCCTTGTTCTGCTCCTCAATGGCCTTTTCCTTCTGGCGAATCTGCTCGACCTGTTTATCCAGGACATCTTCGCGCTTGGTAAGTCGAAGCTCCGTTTCTCGCAACTCTGCGCGAACCTGGTTGGCTTCGCTGGCAAACTGTTCTTTTTTCTTGATGGTCTCGGACGCAGCTTCTATCTGTGCGGCTCTGATTATGTTCTCCGATTCCTTTCTTGCGCCGTCCAACTGCCGGTCAATATCTTCGTGGAAGGTTTTGTCCTTGGCCTTGTTGATAACCCTCACAACAATCCAGGTAATAGAAACCCCAACCAAAATCCCGGCAAGTACGGCTAAGATAGCTTCAAGGTCAACTTGCATCAGTATCGCTTCCATATCTTTCGCCTTCCTATACTCGATTGTACAATGTTAGAACACCGTTTTCAGGCGAACCCAATCGTGGGCTAAAAGGCAGGAAAGCTACGACTCGACTTAACTAATCGCGGTCCAGGAAATGCAATCACGGAGAAAACCCGTCGTTTCAGCGTAAAACCGCCCGCCAGTCGGCAGGCAGGAAATGTCAAAAATCAAATATCAAAACCACAGTCAAACCCGCCGTCGCGCCGCGATTCCCTCTGTGCGGTGCGGCAATTGTAAATTTCGATATGTCGTTGTGATTTTTGCATTCTGAATTTCATTATACGCCTGGGTGAAACGTCAATTTCTTATTTGTTCTCCGCACTATTGCTCTTCTGACCCCGATGTTATCGGAGCTAAAATGTAGCTTAACTACCTTTCGGGCAGGCACCTAAGCCCGCCTCTCGCCACCCTGTCAAAACGTCAAAAGTTGCTTTCTCTACTAATATACAGGGCGAACCTCAATAAGGTTCTCTACTCGTGCTGAACAACCTTTCCCCCGTCCGCCACGACCGCCGTGGCAGGCCACAGAGGAGAGATGCTGCTTCACACTGTAGCATCGGCAAACTCGAACAGATGATAAACTTTTTTTGGTATCTACGTCAACAAAAAACACCCAAAAAAACCGGGCCGGAAGCAAAATTTCGTCCATTTAATGGTCGGCAAACCCGCCACAGCCGCTGATTAGCCCGATTTAAGGTTAAAAAACAAAAATCTGCCGATTAATCGACTGTTATGCTAAACTTGGGGGATGGACAACCAAAAACTCGACTCCGAACCTTGCCCGTCCGGCAGGCGGACGGCTGGTCTATATGTGCATATTCCCTTCTGCGAGGCAAAGTGCCGGTATTGCGGTTTTTACTCCGAACCGATAAAAAACCACGCCCCGGAACGCTTAGTTTCGGCAATTATCGCCGAACTCAGCGAAAAAAGGGGGCAGGCCCCTTTTCCCCCCAATCAAACGATTTATATCGGCGGGGGAAGCCCAAGCTGCCTGCCGGCAGAACAACTGCTGAGGTTAATCCATGAAATCACTTCGTGGCACGGGCTTCAAGCCCGTGAAAACACGGCCAAGATGGCCGTGCTACCCCCCAAACCGGAAGAATTCACAATCGAGGTCAACCCGGGTCAGGTCAGCAAAGGCATTTTGAGCCGATTACGCACCGCGGGTGTTACTCGCCTCTCAATCGGGGCACAATCCTTTAATCCGGACGAGTTGACCTTCCTCGGCAGAAGACATTCGGTCGCCGATATCAGCCGGGCGGTCGAGGTGGCAAGGCAGGCGGGCTTTGAAAACATCGGGCTGGATTTGATTTTCGCAATCCCTCACTCAACATTGGAATCGTGGAAATACAGTTTACGTTCAGCGATTGATTTGGGCGTTCAGCATATCTCCGCCTACGCACTTACCTACGAAGAAGGAACGCCTCTGCAAAAAGCGGTCGAAGCGGGCGAGGTTGAACCGGTTGATGAAGAGATTGACCGCCAAATGTATGAGACGACTATCGACGAACTCGAAAAGGTCGGCTTCAAACAATATGAGATATCAAACTTCGCAAGACCGGGCTTCGAGTGCAAACACAATCTCAATTACTGGGCGAACAAACCCTACATCGGCATCGGCCCCGCAGCCGGGTCATACTGGCAAGGCAAACGCACACTAAACATCGCCGACATTAAAAAATATATCGAGGCGGTTGAGCAGGGAACGACCGTAACCGATGAAAGTGAAATTCCTGATAATACTCAGATTGCCTGTGAAACCGCCGTCCTGAACCTTCGCAGACGATGCGGAATAATCCTCGATGAATTCAAAAATCAAACCGGCTTCGATGCGATGAAACTGTTCGCTGAGCCGATTGGAAGATACAGAGAACTTGGTCTTATTGAAGCAACTGACGGCCGATTATTCCTTACGCGCGACGCGCTGCCAATCGCCGATTCCGTCCTGTGCGATTTTTCAACTACCTGATAAGGGTGTCTTTTTCTGCCCGCCTATGCTATATTGATTAACTTATGAGCACGGAGCTAATACGAAATTTTTCAATAATTGCGCACATCGACCACGGCAAAAGCACGCTGGCCGACCGCATAATGGAAATCACCGGTGCGGTGAGCGACCGTGAGAAGAAGGACCAGCTTCTCGATGATATGGATATCGAGCGAGAGCGCGGCATCACGATAAAGGCCTCGGCGGTAACGATGAATTACGAGCACGGCGGCAAAACCTATATGCTCAATCTCATCGACACGCCGGGCCACGTTGATTTCCATTACGAGGTCTCGCGCGCCCTTACCGCCTGCGAAGGCGCACTATTGGTCGTTGACGCAACGCAGGGCGTTCAGGCGCAAACAGTCGCCAATGCTTATTTAGCGACCGAGTCGGGTGCGGAGCTTATCGGCGTAATCAACAAGATTGACCTGCCCTCGGCGCAGCCGGAAATCACCGCCGAGGAAATCGAGCACGTCCTCGGCATAAGAAAACAGGACTGTTTCCGCATCAGCGCAAAAACCGGCGTCGGCGTCCGCGAGCTTCTTGACGCGGTAGTAACATTGCTCCCGCCGCCTCCGGACGACGGCGATAAACCGACGGCGGCGCTTGTCTTCGACTGTATCTGCGATGACTACCGCGGAGTTATCTGCTACGTCAGGGTCTTTGCCGGCAGTTTGTCCGTTAAACAGAAAATCAGGTTTATGGGCGTGGGCAGGACGCACCTTATAACGGAGCTTGGAAAGTTCACGCCTAAGATGTCCCCTGTTGACCGGCTAAGCGCCGGCGAGGTGGGTTACGTCATCGCCAACGTCCGCCAGTTATCGGATGTCACCATAGGCGATACGATTACGGACGATTCAAAACCCGCCGAAAAGCCGCTGCCCGGTTATGTCCCGCCTATGCAGATGGTCTTCTCGGATTTTTATCCCGGCAACAATACAGATTACCCAAACCTGCGTTTGGCCTTTGAGAAACTCGCACTCAACGACGCGAGCTTTTCGTTTATACCCCAGAATTCGCCGGCGCTTGGATTCGGTTTCAGATGCGGCTTCCTGGGCCTTCTGCATATGGAAATCGTCCAGGAACGCCTCGAACGCGAAAACGATATCGACGTCGTTCAAACCGCGCCGACCGTCAGCTATGAAGTCATTACAACCGACGGCAGGACACTGAAAATCGATTCGCCCGCCGACCTGCCGGATGTCACCCAGATAGAGGAGCTGCGCGAGCCGTTTGTCCGGCTGGAAGTTATCACCGGCACTGATTCAATCGGCGGGATTATGAAGTTGGCCGAGAGCAGGCGATGCAAGCTACTCAAAACCGATTACCTCAGCCAGAACCGCGTGATACTCGAATACAAGGCGCCGCTGGCCGAAATCGTTTACGACTTCTACGATTTGCTCAAGGGCGTCAGTCACGGTTACGCGACGATGGATTACGAGTTCACCGGCTTTGAGGTCGGCGACCTGGTCAAGATAAATATCTTAGTCAACAAAATCCAGGTCGATGCCCTGTCGCTGATTGTGCATCGCAGCGTCGCCGAAAACAGGGGGCGTAAAATGCTGGTTCGCCTGCGCAAAGCCATACCCCGTCATCAGTTTGAAATTCCGCTTCAGGTCGCCATCGGCGGGAAAATCATCGCAAGAGAGTCAATCAAGCCGTTCAGAAAAGACGTCACCGCAAAACTCTACGGCGGCGACGTTACCAGAAAAATGAAGGTGCTCAAGAGACAAAGGGAAGGCAAGAAGCGGATGAAAAACATCGGCTCCGTCCAAATCCCGCAAGAGGCCTTTATGAGCATCTTAGACAGCTCCGATTAATCGGCTCTCAATGCTCGGCCTCGGTGCGGCGGTATTGAGGAAAAAGGCGAGGAACTGAGCCGGGCCATTTACTTGGGCAACCCCCTGCTATCCTCATTTTTGACCTTAAAACGGGCTATTTACTTCGAAATCCGCTTAAGACAGGATTTTTTTAAAAAAAGCGTAACAATCTCCACCTGAGGTGGACTTTATTTGCAGATGGGCAATGAGGCGAGGAGCCGAGACTATCTTTGACCGGCACTGGCAAAAAAGGGTATAATGTAATCGCCTTTGGCTGGGGGGCAAAAGGCAAAAGAAGGAGAATAGAGATGAGAAGTGAAACACGTCTAAAGTTAATTACAATTTGTGCGGCGATAGTACTTTTAGGTTCGGGTTATGCAGTTGCAGGCACGTGGACTACCCTTGACTATCCTGGGGTAGCGGATACATTTGCGTCGGGTATTAGCGGCAACAGCATTGTTGGACAGTACCATGACAGCTCGGGCGCTCATGGTTTTCTCTACAATGGGACAAGTTACACTGCCTTGGACTACCCTGGGGCAACTCGCACGTATGCGTTTGGTATTGACGGCAGCAACATTGTTGGAGAGTACAAAGACAGCTCCAACCATTACTATGGTTTTCTCTACAATGGGACAAGCTACACTGCCTTGGACTACCCTGGGGCTTTGAACACAGGTGCAAGGGGTATTATCGGCAACAGCATTGTTGGAGACTACATTGACAGCTCCGGCGTCCACAGTTTTCTCTACAATGGGACAAGTTACATTGCCTTGGACTATCCGGGGGCCGCGCTAACATGTGCGGACAGTATTAGCGGCAACAGCATTGTTGGATACTGCGAGGACAGCTCCAACTATTACTACGGTTTTCTCTACAATGGGACAAGTTACACTGCCTTGAACTATCCTGGGGCTTTGAACACAAGTGCGAATGGTATTAGCGGCAACAGCATTGTTGGAAACTACTGGGATGATTCCACTGGCCACGGTTTTCTCTACAATGGGACAAGTTACACTACCTTGGACTATCCTGGGGCAGAGGGCACAAGTGCGAATGGTATTAGCGGCAACAGCATTGTTGGAGAGTACGAGGACAGCTTAGGCAGGCACGGCTTTGTCTACACCATCCCCGAACCTTGTACGCTTTTGCTTCTCGGCCTTGGTGCGGTGATTTTTAGAAAAAGGGCTTGATTCCCGCCCTATCAGCAGAAACTGAACGCTGTACGCTGAGTTATAGATTCTGAGATGCGTATTTTACGGCGTTATTGAAAATGGTTATGCCGTCGGCATCATTTCCGCGGCTCGTGGCTCGCGCCTCGTCTCTCGTCCAGCGTGGATGCTGAGTGAATCTAACGTGTCTTTCCGGGTGAGGCATAAGGCCAAGAACTCGTCCGGTAGAATCGGTTAGCCCGGCGATTGACGCCATTGAACCGTTGGGATTTACAGGGTAGCCGCCTTCGTTTCCGTTTTCATCGACGTACTTGAACGCGACAAACCCGCCTGACTGAAGTTTTTCGAGCGTCGGCTGGTCTTTAGTAACAATCTTGCCCTCGCCGTGCGCTACAGGCAGGTAAATTTGTCTGCCTTTTTCGATGAACACGCACCTGTCGGTCTGCGGCTTGAGATATACCCATCTGTCTTCGTACTTGTTGCTGTCGTTATAGGTAATGGTAATCTCGTCCTGCAATTTCACCGCCGAGCACGCGGAGACCGCTGAGGAAAAATTGTCTAAACTCTGCGTACTCTGCGGTGAGAGCGAAAAACCGGGCAGTATGCCGGCTTTGACGAGGACTTGAAAGCCATTGCAGATACCGAGGACCAATTTGCCTGCGTCGATGAATTTTCGCACCTGCTCGTAGAGGTGATGTTTTATCTGGTTGGCTAAGATTTTGCCCGCCGCGACGTCGTCGCCGTAGCTGAACCCGCCGGGGACAACGAGTATCTGGTAGCCATCGAGTAATGATTTGTCCTCGATGATTCTGTTTATGTGAACGCGGTCCGCCGCCGCGCCTGCCAATTCAAAAGCGTGCTGCGTCTCAAGGTCGCAGTTAATCCCCGCCGCCCGTAATACGATTGCTTTAACGTTGTTCATACCAATTCCCGATTGAATTGAGAATTTAGGATTAAGAACTTAGAAACAAGAATCACGCTGAACAATTCTAAATTCTTCATTCGTAATTCTAAGTTTTTTCGCACTGGATTTTCGCAAGCTGTTCCATAAGCAGGTAGCGTTGTGCCGCGTCGCCGTTTGCCAGCTTCATCAGTTGCTCCGCCGCTTCAGGTTTTGACTTCAGCAGCGACTTATAACGGTTCTCATTATAAGCATACTCGTCGAACCTGATTGTCGGCGCCTTCGAATCAAGCTGAAGCGGGTTCTTGCCCTCCTGCCTAAGCCGCGGGTCAAAACGATACAAAGGCCAATGCCCGCAGGCCACGGCCTTCTTCTGCTCGTCGTAACCCGTCGTCATATCGATGCCGTGATTGATACACTGGGCGTAAGCGATTATCAGCGATGGTCCCGGGTATGCCTCTGCCTCGATAAACGCCTTTACCGCCTGGTTGGTGTTTGCGCCCAACGCGATTTTGGCGACGTAGATATTGCCGTAGGTCATCGCCAAAAGGCCCATGTCCTTTTTCGGCGACGTCTTTCCGCCCGCCGCGAATTTCGCAACCGCACCGCGAGGCGTCGATTTCGACATCTGCCCGCCGGTATTCGAGTAAACCTCGGTATCCAGAACGAGCACGTTTATATCCGCGCCGTTTGCCAGCACGTGGTCGAGACCGCCGTAGCCAATGTCATAAGCCCAGCCGTCGCCGCCCAGCGCCCACACCGATTTGCGAACAAGATAATCCGCCAGCGTCGCCAATCGTTTGCACTCGGCGCAATCGCTCTTCTTGCACTGCTCTTTAAGTTTTGCAACGCGACCTCTCTGTAGTTCAATCGCCTCCTGCGACGGGTCGTTGGCAATCACAGCGGCGTTTATTTCGCCGGCAAATGCCGCATCGATGCAACCCTTCTTGGCGACTGCATCGACCAGCTCAACCGCCTGCTGTTTGAATTTGTCAACCGTCAGCCGCATACCCAGCGAAAATTCCGCGTTGTCCTCGAACAAACTGTTGCTCCAAATTGGCCCGCGACCATCTTCACGCGTCGTATATGGCGTCGTGGGGAGGTTGCCGCCGTAAATCGAGGAGCAGCCCGTCGCGTTGCCTATCATCGCCCTGTCGCCGAATAACTGCGTCAAAAGTTTCACATAAGGCGTCTCGCCGCAGCCCGCGCACGCGCCCGAATATTCGAACAACGGCATAATCAACTGGCTGCCCTTGACGCTTTCACGCTTGAACAATTTCGAATCGGTATTCGGTATCGACAGGAAGTATTTGAAGTTTTCCCTTTCCTGCAAACGCAACGGCTCCTGCAAAGTCATATTTATTGCCTTGCGTCCGGTGGGCTGTTTATTCACGTCCTTTTCCTGCACCGGGCACATCTGCACGCAAACTCCGCAGCCCGTACAGTCCTCAGCGGCCACCTGAACCGTCGCTGACAAGCCCGCGAATTCCTTGCCCTTCGCTTCGGCGTTCTTGAATGTCTTCGGTGCCTTGTCGAGATACTTTTTGTCGTATACCTTCAGGCGAATCGTCCCATGGGGACAAACCAGCGAGCAGGTCCCGCACTGGATGCAAAGCGACGGCTCCCACGCCGGTATATCGACCGCGATATTGCGTTTCTCGTATTTCGTCGTTCCCGTCGGCCACTTGCCGTCGTTCGGCAGTTTGCTGGTGGGCAGCTTGTCCCCTCGCAACGCCATAATCTCAGCCGTAACGCTCTTTATAAACGCCGGGGAATCCGCAGGCACAACTGCCGGCACCTGTTTTTTGCTTGTTACCTTGCCCGGCACCTTGACCTCGTAAACCTTCGCCAATGCTCCGTCAACCGCCGCGTTATTCATCGCGACAATTTTCTCGCCCTTCTTGCCGTAGCTTTTCAGTATCGCCCCCTTAATCGCCTCAATCGCTTTTTCAATCGGGATAATGTTGCTTATCTTGAAGAACGCCACCTGCATAATCGTATTGATTCTCGCGCCAAGACCAATTTCCTTGGCAAGCGCGATTGCGTCGATGACGTAGAATTTTAGCTTCTTGTCGATTATCTGCTTTTGCACTTCCTGCGGCAGCGTGTCCCAGACCTTGTCCGCAGGGTACATACTTGTCATCAGGAATATCGCTCCCTCTTTCGCCGTCGAGAGCATATCGTATTTTTCGAGGAAGCTCGGGTTGTGACACGCGACGAAATCCGCCTTGGTAATCAGGTAAGGTCTGCGAATCGTCTTTTTGCCGAACCGCAGGTGTGATATCGTAATCGCGCCCGCCTTCTTCGAGTCGTAAACGAAATAACCCTGCGCGTTGTTGTCGGTCTTCTGCCCGATAATCTGTATCGAGTTGTGGTTCGCGCCGACCGTGCCGTCCGAACCCAGCCCGTAGAACATCGCCGTATAAATCCCCTCCGCCGGCAGCACAAACGACTCGTCAAAATCCAAACTCGTATTCGAAACGTCGTCGATGATACCCACAGTGAAGCCGTTCTTCGGCTCTTTCGCGTCGAGGTTATCGAATACCGCCTTGACCATCGCGGGCGTAAATTCCTTCGAGCCAAGCCCGTATCTGCCGCCCACAATCACCGGGTAATCCTTGAACGCCGTCTGCTTCCTGCCCATCGCCTCGCCGACCGCCGTGCGAATATCCATATACAACGGCTCACCAATCGCTCCCGACTCCTTTGTCCTGTCCAATACCGCAATTTTCGTCACGGTCTTTGGTATCGCATTGATGAAATCCTGCACGCTGAAAGGCCTGAATAATCTCACTTTCAACACGCCGATTTTTTGTCCCTTCGAGTTCAGATACTCAACCGTCTCATGAACGGTATCCGCACCGGAACCCATAATTATGATAACCTTCTCCGCGTCCGCCGCCCCGACGTAATCGAACAAATGATACTGCCGTCCGACAATCTTCGCGAACTTGTCCATCGCCTTCTGCACAATCGCCGGCGTCGCCGTATAAAAATTATTCGCCGCCTCCCTGCCCTGGAAATACACATCCGGATTCTGCGCCGTTCCAGCAATCATCGGCCTGTCAGGCGACAACGCCCTCGCCCTCACCGCCGCCACCAATTCATCATCTATCATCGCCCGCATATCATCCTGCGTCAGCTCTTCGACCTTCTGAATCTCATGGCTCGTGCGGAACCCGTCGAAGAAATGCAAAAACGGCACTCTGCTTTTAAGCGTCGCCTGCTGGCTAATCAGCGCAAAATCCATTACCTCCTGCACATTCGACGAGCAAAGCATCCCCCAGCCCGTCTGCCTGCACGCCATCACGTCCGCCTGGTCGCCGAATATCGACAGCGCATGCGCCGCCAATGACCTCGCCGTTATATGAAACACCGTTGGCAGCAACTCGCCCGCTATCTTATACATATCCGGTATCATCAGCAGAAGGCCCTGCGACGCCGTAAACGTCGTCGTCAACGCCCCAGCCGTCAGAGCGCCGTGAACCGCGCCTGCCGCTCCGCCTTCCGACTGCATTTCAGTTACCGACGGAATCGTGCCCCATATATTGCGTTCGCCCTTGGCGGTCTTATCATCCGAAATCTCGCCCATCGGCGAACTCGGCGTTATCGGATATATCGCTATTACTTCATTCGTCGCGTGCGCCACGTGTGCCGCCGCCGTATTCCCGTCTATCGTTACCATTCTCCGTGCCATAATGCCTTACCTCTCAATAATTTACAAATATGTGAAAAATTTAGAATTATTCAATGCGGTTCTCAATTCTAAACTCTTAATTCTTAATTCGGTCTGTCAAGACGGATATTTATACTACTTCCAACCCTCGTAGTCAATATGTTGCGTTGTTTTGGAATTGCATCCGAGAAGCATGAGTAAGGGCGGTTGGTGGATTAAGTCCTAACTATTGCATATGATATCACCTGATTTAGGATTTCTATTCTATTCCAATTCCTTCAACTTCTGCCGAGCATACACAATCTGCTGAGCATACTGAGTTTGGGCACACTCAATAAACTTGCGATATGACTTTGCTGCCTCCTGTGTTTTACCGACTTTCTCCTCCGATAGAGCCTTAGTGTACCAGGCGTATGCATATCGTGGGTCAATCTCGAGGGCCTTATAGCAGCAGATAATCGCTTCCTGATACCGGCCAAGAGAATGGAGACTAATGCCCTTATTGTTCCAAGCCATCGCGTATCGTGGATCAATCTCAATGGCCTTATCGCAGCAGATAATTGCTTCCTGATACCGGCCAAGAGAATGAAGACTACCGCTCTTATTATTCCATGGGTCTGCTTCTCGTGGGATAATCTCGAGGACCTTATCATAACATCTAATCGCCTCCTGATACCGACCAAGAGAATTAAGAATAATGCCCTTATTATTCCAAGCCATTGCATGTCGTGGGTCAATCTCGAGAGCTTTATCATAACATCTAATCGCCTCCTGATACCGGCCAAGAAAATCAAGACTAACACCCTTATTGTTCCAAGCCATTGCGTGTCGTGGGTCAATTTCGAGGGCCTTATCATAACAGCCAATCGCCTCCTGATACCGGCCAAGAGAATCGAGACTACTTCCCTTATTGCTCCAGAATGCCGATGTCTTCTCTCCGGTCTCTGGTATCAATACATGTCTGCCGGTAAGTTGCTCAAATATTGGCTCCAAATCCAATCGTAATGACTTGAAACCGTGGTAGCGTCTAGATCGTTCAAACGCTAGGCACCGTTCAATCACACTCTGTAGCAAACCATCAACTGAAGGCACGCGACCTTCTATTTGCTTCTGGTATACTTTCTGCTGGTACTCCATAATATATTTCTGGTCATTGCCGCTATATTGAACCTTGGGTGAATGAAATGGAGAGAAGGGATTGCCTTTTGCCATCTGCCATAGCACCACACCAAAACTATATATATCACTATGTACATCTGCGTCTTTCCCCTCGTAAACCTCCGGGGCGGTATATCCTGGTGTCCCGCACCAGCCTTTACCCTCTTCCTGCAGTAGTGAACAGCCCGGACGACCATCTGCTGAAACACTAACTATTGACTTTCCTCCACGACAGGCAACCACCGCACCTGTCGCAAGACCAAAGTCAGCGATTTTTAATGTCCCATCCTGCATAATCAGAATATTTGAGGGTTTTATATCCCGGTGAACATTAATTCCATGGATATTGGCATGCTCCATACCATAACAGAATTGAATCGACCACTCTAAAACCTGCTTTGTATCCAAAGGCCCTCTCGAACAAAGCAGGTGATCTTCAATGCTTACACATCCCCGCTGGTCAGGAGCTACAAAATCCATTGTAACAAACAACCTGCCTGAGAATTCTTCCACAAATCTGGCAGCCAGAATAAACGGGTGGTCCTCCAGATTTACCCACAGCAGAGCCTCCTTTTTGAAGGCCTCGCGAGCCCTGCCATCTATAAGAAACTCATCACGGAAGGTTTTTAATGCTGCTACCTCTTTGGTTCCGCGGTTAGATACAAGATACACTATCCCAAAGCCACCCTTGCCGAGTTTACGGTGGACTTCGTATTTACCACCAATAACATCGCCGGGCTGATAAATATCTCTTTCGACCTGATGTTCAATGTGATGATATTGCTTCGCATTCTGCTCCGCTTTAATACCTGCGGGTTTACCAGTATCAGGTTTTTGTCCCTTGCCAAACAAATTGCCGAAAAAGTCTTTCATACCTGACATGATTTCACCCTAACCTTGTGATGTTTTCGTATTTCGCATCCTATCCCGTGAATAATAGAATAAACGGAAACACCTTTTTATTTTCCTTTCGAGTTTAACTTTATGCTTATCAGTTAAATCTACCCAAACCAAATCCTTTTTCAACGGCAAAATGACCCGGTGAGATTAAAAAACTGGAATCTTGACAGTTAAAGGCAATTGGCAGACAATAGAGGGGTAATATCTTGACGTTTTGATGGAGAGGTCAATGGCTAAACACACTGAATATATTGGCTTGATAAGATACAAAGGGGAACCATTGAAAGAAGGGTATCTTGATGCCCGCAAGTCAGCTGAAGTGCTTATAGGTTTCGATGAATCCCTGAGATATTTTATTGGTAAACAAGATACTGAACTTTCGAAGATTGATTATGAGATACCTGTTAAAATCCAAAAGGGGTCTTGGGAAGCTTTAATACCTCACGACGCTGCATTTTGGTTAAGGACAGCTTTAGGTATTGCTACGGCCGCTTACTTAACAACTGCTGCTACGAAAATGGCAGAAAAAGATTTCGAAAATGCAAGCATAACAGTATTGTTCAAAAAATCAATGCAGGCGATCCAGTGGGTGATAAGAATTGGCAAGCATCAGGGTTCTCTATTAAAAAGAAAGTTTGACAATCTCCGATGGCAAAGCGGTACTCAGGAAATTGGAATTCCAAACGACAAGGGAGAATATCTTTTTGTGCCCAAAATATTCCTCGACTATTTTGAGCAGATTCCCGCTACTATCTTAAGGAAGCTTGCCTCTATAGTTACAGAGGATATTAAATTGGAAGTAGTCGTTCATCAAGATGATGAAGATGTAGTCGAATCTCTCGAATTTACTCACAAACGTATCTTTTGTCCAGATGCCGAAGAGTTGCTTTTCCCTGAACTTAAGCATGGTGATGTAGTTAAGCTTTCTGGTCTTGTTACTCGTGGAAACGAAAATACTAATAGCATAGGTTTTCTATACCAAGGGCACATTCTAACCTGTTATCCAAAAGACGGAAGCGTCGTTCGGTTTAAGCCCGCTCTTTATCTTAATAGTGAAATAATCGGAACAATAACAAGAGAAAATGAATTTGGCGAATTAACGGAAAATAAACCAAAGATAATTTTCACCGACCTCAAACCGCTTGAGCCAGATAATCCTAAAGAGTCACCTCCTGGTTTATTTGATGATGAAAAATAAGATATCGAAGCCATTACTTAATCTGACGGATAATTGATTTAATCCCGTTTCAATCCTTTTGCCTGCCCAGTTTTTTGTCGCTTTACGCAGTTGTAAAATCCATCCCTTAGGGATACCGCATTTTTGCCTTTTGCATTTTGCTTTTTGATTTGAAGTTGAACTATCCGCTGCCCGCTACTCTAAAGACCCTGACCAACAGCGTTTTTTTGCTTAAAAACCGCGTTTTTCCTCGGCTTAAAAGATGGGTGGCCTGTCTTTCGGCCAATTTCGTCAAATCTGCCTGCCCTGCGTAGTTTCAACGAAGAAGGGTGTTATTTGCCCGGCTTATACAAAGAAGCCCGTTTTTTCGGGATTCTGCGGACGAGGCGAAAGGGTATCGCAGATGCTCGTATCGAGAATACCCTTAGCCGAAGACCGCAAAGCCGAGCAAAACTTCGTGTTTCTTAGTGTCTTCGTGGTGAAAAAAAACGCACCTAAAAAACTTGGTCATTGAAGCACTGCATAAGTATATACGCATATACTTATATAGTGTCGCAAAATCTTATTTATGCATCGCCCGGCTCACACAACGTACTGACTGCTTTGTGCACTAAAGCCATATTTTGTTTATCGAGCGAATAATAAACATGAAGACTTCTCTTTATGCACCCTACAATTCCCGCATCTCTCAGAACTCGCAGATGCTGAGAAGTTGCCTCCTGTGTTATACCCAGTTGGCTTGTCAGCTCGATAACACACATCTCTCGACGCTTAAGTGCCTGAACAATACGTACTCTCGCCTCAGCCGAAAACAATTTGAATGTTTCTGCGAGCTTTTTAGCATCAGTCATAACAATTCACCTCCATATTTTATGTAACATGTCCTACGCAACATATACATTGCCTATGAATACAAAAACAACTGCCAGACAACACAACATAAGTATATACGCATACACTTATATACTACAGTTATTTCCTTGGCTTAAATCTGCCTGCCCTGCGTAGCTTTAGCGAAGCAGGGTGTAATCTGAGTAATCTGTGGTTAAAAAACTTGGCCATTGGCCCACTCCATAAGTATATACGCATATACTTATATACTATCGCGCCACCGGCGAAATCCGTGCTATTAGCCCTGCGTAGTTCTCCGAACGAAAAAGGGTGCCTTTTTGTGGCTAAATCCGTGATAATCTGTGTAATCCGTGGTTGAAACTGCCTATTTTTACAATTAATTCCGCTAATATATCGAACTCAAAAAAGGGTATCAAAACCCATCAAAACGCGCGCGTTTTCTATCACTTTCCGTTCAAAACACCCTCACTTTTGTCAATTTGACCCCATTTTGGGCCACTTTTTGAGGCCTTTTTGAATGTAAAATATTTTTTCATCCTCTCCCCTCTTCTCCATCTTGCCCATATTCGTCAATCTGGGCTAACTGTAACGTTTATCCGTCCATTTCTTCCCAAACTTTTTTCCAAAAATCGTAAAATGATAAGTGTTATCTAATACTATACTTGCATTTTGCTTTTTGATTTGAAGTTGAACTATCCGCTAAACGCTATACGCTAAACGCCAATCATCCGTTATAATACGCGGGTGAAAAGAAAAGAACCGACAATACTGACTGAAAGAATTGACCGCGAGTTTTTGCCCTTTGTCCGCAGGCCGAGCAGGTACATAGGCGGCGAAATCAACCAGATTAAAAAGAACCTCTCCGATTGCGCATTAACCGTCGCGTTGTGTTTTCCCGATACCTATGAGGTCGGGATGAGTTATACGGGAATGGCGGTAGTTTACGAGGTTCTCAACAGGATGCCCGATGTCGCCGCGGAACGTGTTTTCGCGCCGTGGTTAGACGCCGAGCAAATACTGCGAGAAAAGGGTATCCCGCTTTTTTCACTCGAATCCAGGGCCGCCATAAGCTCCTTCGACGTAATCGGCTTCAGTTTGACCAACGAGTTATGCTATACCAACGTGCTGAATATGCTGGATTTGGCGGGTCTGGCTATCCGCAGTGAAAATCGAAGTGAAGCCGACCCGCCCAATGGCGAGGTCTCGCCAAAGGCGGACCCGATTATTATCGCGGGCGGCGGTATGGCGAACTGCTGCGAGCCGATTGCGCCATTCATCGACCTGTTTGTTATCGGCGAGGCGGAAAACGCAATCGTCGATTTATCCCGATTGATTATCGACTTCAAAAAAGCCCCTTCTACGCTGCGCTACGAAGGGCAGGCGGCAAAAAAGGACATCCTGCTTGCCGCCGCGGAAAAATTCGACTGGGCTTACGTCCCCGCACTTTATAAATTCGAATACGATAGCGAAAAAATAAAATCGTTCGCCGCGATTCATCTAAACCTGCCCACGCGATTCAAAAACGCGATTGTTGACAACCTTGATAACGCGGCTGTTCCGACAAAACCCATTGTGCCGTTCGCCGAGGCGATTCACGAACGGGTCAGTATCGAGATTATGCGTGGCTGCCCCGGCAGGTGCAGGTTTTGCCAAGCGAGTTTCTGCCGAAGGCCGATACGTTACCGCAGCATCGACAAAATATTCGAGACCGCCAAAGCCGCATACAAGGCAACGGGTTTCGACACAATCAGCTTATTGAGTTTGTCAACCGCCGATTATCCCGATATCGAAAAGCTGATTGACCTGCTGCACAGTTATTTCACAGATAAATACGTTGGCTTGTCGCTTCCCAGTTTGCGGGTTGACCAGCAGTTGAAACTATTACCCACGCTTGCAAACGAGGTGCGGAAATCGGGCCTGACCATCGCGGTCGAGGCGGCATCTGAACGGCTGAGGCAAATCATCAATAAGCCGTTGAAAGACGAGGACCTTTTCGCCGCGGCATCAGCCGCGTATCAGGCGGGCTGGCAGAAAATTAAACTATATTTTATGACCGGCCTGCCCGGCGAGACCGAGGATGACATTAAGCAAATCGTTCATCTCGCGGACAAACTGGCAAAACTACGCAGGGATTTTGACGGCAAAACCGCCTCGGTCAACGTCGCGGTGAGCTGGCTTGTCCCCAAGCCGCACACGCCCTTCGGCTGGCTGGCGCAAAAACCACGCGAATACTTCGAGAACGCCAAAAATCTCATCATCGCCGAGAAAAGAAAAATCAACGCTAAATATCTCCAGTTCAAATTCCACGAGATGCGCCAGTCGATTCTCGAATCAGCCATCGGGCGGGGCGACAGGCGATTAGCGGAGGTGATTGAATACGCCTGGCGCAACGGCGCAAAGTTCGATTTGTGGAGCGAGACATTTAATCCGCAAATCTGGGAAGACGCGTTTCAAAAACACGGTATGAATCTCGACGCAGTTGCGCAAAAGCAATTCGAAACCGATGAGGTTTTGCCCTGGGAGCACCTTGGCGGGCCGGAAAAAGATTACCTGCTAAAGCATCTTGCCGAAACGACAAAACAAATCCCACAAGCAGCGGGGGAATGACGCGATTATCACTTTTTCACGTTCATTCCGCCGGGCAGTTGCAGACCGCTTGGCGCGGCGCTTTCTTTGAACCTGACTATGATTTTAGCCACTTCCTGCGGGTCATCGACCAGTGAAAAAACGTTCAAGTCCTTCGGCATTATACATTCTTCCTGCAGCATCTTGTCGCTCATCCAGTCGATGAGACCTTTCCAGTAGTCGCTGCCCATCAGTATCACGGGGAAGGACGCCTGCCGGAGGGTTTGAATCAGGACAAGGGCTTCGCTGAACTCATCCAGCGTGCCGTAGCCGCCCGGAAAAACGATAAAGCCATGGGCGTATTTGAGGAACATAACCTTGCGAACGAAAAAGTAGCGGAACTTCATTGAGATATTCTGATACTCATTCGGTATCTGCTCTTTAGGAATCTCGATATTTAATCCGACGCTTTTACCGCCCGCGGCAGCCGCTCCTTTGTTGGCCGCTTCCATAATTCCGCCGCCTCCGCCTGTTATGATGGTAAAACCTTCTTTGGCTACCTCATAAGCGGTTTTCTGCGCGAGTTTGTAATATCGATGCTCACGGCCGAACCTCGCGGAGCCGAAAATCGATACCGCCGGGCCGACGGTTGATAATTCCTGAAAACCTTCGACGAATTCGGAGAGTATCCGGAATATCCGCCACAAATCCTCAACCGGCTGACTTGTTACATTAGCCATCACGTGAAGGTCTCCTTCAAAATCGTATTTCGTATATCGGCTATGCTGCCCCGGGTTCACCACAGGGCCGGGTTATTCGCCGAAGGACAGTACTTCGATATCGCACAATTATCACAATCCGGCTTTCTCGCCTGGCAGGTATTTCGCCCATGCAAAATCACCGTATGACTGAATATCGTCCAGTCCTTCTTAGGGATTATTTCGGCCAAATCGAACTCAAGCTTTACCGGATCGCAGTTTTGTGATAATTGCAGTCGGCGACTAAGCCGAATGACGTGAGTATCGCACATTATCGCCGGCTGACCAAAGGCGTTGGCCAAAACGCAATTAGCCGTCTTCCTGCCCACGCCGGGCAGTGTTACAAGTTCATCCATCGTTTCCGGCACACGGCCGGCAAACTTATCGATTATCGTCCGGCAGGCCCCCTGGATACTGACCGCCTTATTATGGTAAAAGCCGGCGCTTCGTATATCATTTTCGATTGTTTCAAGCTTTGCTTTAGTCCAATCCTGCGCGGATTTATATTTTGCGAACAAAACGGGCGTAATCATATTCACCCGCTTATCGGTGCACTGGGCCGAGAGTATCGTGGCGACGAGCAATTCCAGCGGATTGCCGAACCGCAGCGCTACTGATGCGCCGGGATAACATTTTTGGAGAATCGGCAATATTTTGCCGACACGCCGAGCAGCTTCTTTTGTATCAACTTTGAATTTTATGGCTGGTTTTTTCGCCATAGGGGGAACTATTGATTCTTTAATTGCTCAAGGGCCGATTTCAGCTCATCGCCGAATGACAGGCCACGCCATCGCTGCGGTTCATTCTGTCCCGGCATTATCAAAATAGTAACTGGCACACCCGGCTCGTTGTAAATTTCTTTCAAGGCAATCGTAGCCGGATAATCACTTACGGTTGTGTCGGCCTTAATCGCCAGCACGCCTTTTTGTTTTATCAGGTCCGCGATATCTTTGCGGGCGTAAACTTTTTTATCAACTACCACACAGTTCAGGCACCAGTCAGCGGTAAAATCCATAAGTACAGGTTTATTCGCATTCTGCGCCTGCTTTATCACAGCCGAATCATATTTCTGCCAGTCGATAAGCGACGGCTTCGGCGCAGGCAGGAACGCGAAACCCGCCGCGACCGCCAGCGCAACCGCGATTACCCTGACAGCCCATTTTCGTGAGGCAGGCGCAGCGTAACTAACCCAGCCGCCCCACATCCAGACGCAGAATCCGAGGACTACCGCGAAGTACAGGACGTTCACCCTTCTGTCTTCAGGAAGAGCGGCAATCAGTTTGACCGCGATAACAAGAAGGACAAAACCAATGGTCTGCTTGAATAATTCCATCCAGCGTCCTGGTCTTGGCGTTTTACTCAACAACGCGGGCACCGCGGTTAATATCGCGAATGGCGTGGCCATCCCGATTCCGATTACCATTATCGTCAGCGTCGCTAAGCCCAACGGCTGCGCCTGCGCCCAAGCGAACGCTGCCGCCAATATCGCGAAGCTGCAGGGCGTGCTGAGTATCGCCGCCAAAAATCCCATCCCAACCGCCCCGCCGAATCCCTTACCCGAACCGCTCCTGCCTGATATTGACGAGGGAACGGTAATCGTAAACAGGCCGAACATAAATAACGCCAGCACCACCATCAGCATCGCCATCCCGGCGACAAACACAGGGTTACGGAACTGGTCGCCCCACTGAAGGGTGGTGTTATAAACGAGCTTCAAAACGATATTCGCGCCGGCCAGGCACGCAAAGAAAAGCAAAACACCCGTGCAGAACGCAAGCCCCATTACAATCGACTTGTTTTTGCCCTGCTTTGCCTGTTCAACCAGCCGCATTACGATTATTGGCAATACAGGCCAGACGCAGGGCATAATGTTCAGCGACAAGCCGGCGACAAACGCCAGAATAAGCGCAGCCCAAACCGAGTAGTCCGCCCATTGGCCCGTTAAAACCGGCGATTTCTGTGGTTCGGGAAGAGTAAACTTCGGCTGGGACGATATGTCCCCCGGCTTGATTTTTACTTC
Organism: Sedimentisphaerales bacterium; assembly: GCA_049513025.1. Lineage (GTDB taxonomy): Bacteria > Planctomycetota > Phycisphaerae > Sedimentisphaerales > Anaerobacaceae > Fen-1362. The sequence continues at coordinate 160,042 of JBEKWM010000006.1, read as the reverse complement.
AATTTTTACGCTGCCGAAATCCGGCCTACGGCATTGAGTGTTCGAGCAAACCGCTCCGACAATACCAATATTAACAACAACTGTCTTCTCGCCTGACGATTCGGCAACAGTAAACGGCAGATACACCGCGAAGTCGCCGCCGATTACGTCTATTTTCTTGCCGAGTGCCTCATCGTAAATCCAGCCGGATTTTGGAAATATCGGCTTGCCAAACGACAGGACTTTTGTCCCCTGCTCATTGGGTTCGAGCTTGAGATCCATACCGCCCGGCGCCGAATCGGCGGAGGCGTAGAAGTGCCAGTCCTTTTCCAGCTCAAAGTGAATCGCGACTGCGCTTTTGCCGGCAGGTGAAACCACGTCTAATTGTTGTTCGGCCCAGAAGGTAACAACATTGATTTTTTGTCGCTGCGGGGCCTCGACGGCGACTGCACAGGCCGACAATAAAGCAAATACTACAAGTATCCCGCTTGTTTTAATCCTCATATCCGTATTGAAGGATTATAAAATGCCAAAACGCCCGCCGTTTATTTCTTTTCTTTGGCGGATTTTTTGTCCTTCGCCTGCTCAGCCGCCAGTAAATCTGCAACCGTCGGCTTATCGAGATTTCCGCCCGCCAGAATAATCTTCACATCGTCCGCATCGAGCGTCTCATACTTGAGAAGCGCCTTCGCTATCTGTTCGACTTTGTCCCGGTTATGCTCAATAAGCTCCTTGGCCTTGTTGTATGCCTCGTCGGTTATCCGCTTGACCTCGATATCTATGGTTTCCGCGGTTTTCTCCGAATATTCCCTCTCACCAGGCATCATATAATATGCATCCTGAAGTCCGGCCTCCGGCTCGTAACTGACCGGCCCAAGACGGTCGCTCATCCCCCACGTCAGCACCATTTGTTTGGCTATCCGGGTCGCCTGCTGTATGTCTGATTGTGCGCCGCTCGATATGTCTTCGCAGAACATTTCTTCGGCGATTCTACCCCCGAAGCAGACCTGCAACAGCGCCCCACAATATTTCTTCGTAAACAGTGTGCGGTCTTTTTCCGGCAGCGCAAACGTCGCCCCGCCCATCGGCCCCCTGGGAATGATACTGACTTTGTGCAGGGGATCCGCCTCTTTCAATATTGACTGCACAAACGTATGGCCCGCCTCGTGGTATGCGGTGATTTCGCGTTCCATCTGGTCAATGACCCTGCTTTTCTTGGCGCGTCCCCATCGCACCTTGTCTCTTGCCTCCTCAAGGTCTGTCATTTCGATAGAGTCCTTGTTGGCCATTGTCGCAGCAAGGGCCGCCTCGTTGATAATCGCCGCTAAATCCGCACCGCTGAACATTGGCGTCCCGCGAGCCAGCCGTTCGAGGACCGCGTCGGAACCGAGTTTGACCTTCTTGGCGTGGACTCTCAATATTTCAGCCCGGCCCTTCAGGTCAGGCAAAGGCACCACAACCTGTCTGTCAAACCGGCCAGGCCTGGTCAATGCGCTATCCAGTATGTCCGAGCGGTTCGTGGCCGCCATCACAATAACCTGGTCGTCCGTATCAAACCCGTCCATCTCAACGAGAATAGCGTTGAGGGTCTGTTCCCGCTCGTCGTGTCCACCGCCGGCAAAACTGGCGCTGCGTCTGCGTCCCACGGCGTCAATCTCATCGAGAAATATTATGCATGGCGAATTATCCTTGGCCTGCTTGAACAAATCCCGCACGCGCGATGCGCCGACGCCGACGAACATCTCGACAAAATCGCTGCCGGAAATGTTGAAAAACGGAACGTCCGCCTCACCCGCTATCGCCTTGGCAAGCAGCGTCTTGCCGCAACCCGGAGGGCCCACAAGCAACACTCCGCGCGGTATCCGTCCTCCAAGACGCTGGAACTTTTTGGGATTTCTCAAAAACTCGATTATCTCCGCTACCTCTTCTTTGGCTTCGTCTATCCCCGCGACGTCCGCAAAGGTGATTTTGACGCCATCTTTGTCGTGGAGCCGGTGCTTGCTGCGGCCGAACGACATCAGCATCCCGCCCGCTCCGCCGCGAAGATTCCGCGCAAACATCATATATAAAAACAGGCCCAGAAGGATAAGCGGAAACATCGTAAAGAACAGATTCTGCAGCCAGATACGTTCCTTTGTCTGCTCAACCTTCAGGCCGCCTTTTTCAATCTGCTCGGCCAGCAGTTTTTTCAACTGCTCATCCAGGACGCCGCCCGACCTGTATGTAACGACAAAGTCCTTCGCAGCTTTTTGCCCCCTGCCGGCCATTCCTTCCTGATTGAACTGGCCGCTGATATCGGTATCACTGAGCACAACTTTCTCAATGTGCCCCTCGCGAAGGTGCATCACAAACTCGTCATACCTAAGTGTTTCAACGCGCTGCTGCCACTGCTGGATCACAAACATTATCGTAAATATCAGGACACCCAGCAAAAGGAGGTTCAATGGGCTGTTTCTATATGATACCGGGCCTTTGCCGGGAAGTCCTTTTCCCTCAAACATGTTTGTGCCGCGTTTTTTGTTTCTATTTTCACTCATTCCTTGCCGCTTAAAATTTTTTCGCCGAGTGCCGACGAAGGTCCACGATTACCAGCCCGATCCCATCAGTTCCACGATTCGCTCCGCCAGCGAGTTTGCGGCAAGCGTCGAGCCATAAGCGAAACTTTGACTTTGCCACTCCGAGTAACTGGCGGACGCGCTTACCGTTTTATTGTCAATTAAAAGCTCTCCGGTCCGCAGGTTCTTCCAATTGACCACGGCCCGAAGCTCGATATTTTTCTCCAGCGCCCTGCCTATCTGGCGTTCGGTGGTCAAAACCGACTCTTTGGCCTGCACAATCTGCCCGCTTATTACGGTGTCGGCTTTGTCACGGTTCGTAACTATCTTGTAAGGCGTCTGCGCTTCTATGCGCTTCGCCAGCGCGTCGGTAAGCTCGAATTCTATCCCGCGTCTGAAACTCTGGTTGTCAAACATTTCCACGTAAACGGTCGCGACATCCTTCGGGTACAGGGATGTATTGCTATAGCCCGCGCAGCCGGCAAGAAACAGAAGACAGAAGACGGAAGACAGAAGACAGAAAGTAGAAGGCAGGCAGCGAATTGAGAATTGAGAATTGAGAATTGAGAACGGGAGAGTGTGTTTTCCGTCTCTTGATTTTTTATTCTTAATTCTAAATTCCGAATTCTTCATTCTAAATTCTCAACTCTGTTTATTTTTTACTTATTTTCTCTTTCGCCGTCTCGGCTGCTTTGGTATTCGGCCAGTCGTCAACGACCATTTGATAATACATATTGGCCGGCCCGGCACTGCCGGTCCTTTCGTAATATTTGGCTATCAGCAGATTTTTCTCGGCCAGCTGCTCGCCAATACGAGTTAAAATCTCATCGACCTTCAGTTTCTGCGCTTCTTCGGGATAACGCAGTTTAAAATTCTCATAATAGGTCTTTGCGCTGATTAAGCTCGACCCGTCATACACCGACCCGCGATACGCCGCGTATTTGGTCCTCGCCATCGCCAGCAGCGCGTCTTTGGCTATTTCGCCTGTGGGCCAGCGCGTCGATATTTCCGACCACTTGAGATACGCCTCATTATATTGTTTGCGTTTTTCGTAACTGTGCGCAACAGACAGCAGGGCATTTTTCGCTATATCCGCGGTACCTGTCCGGTCGCTGATTTTTTCCATTATCTTTACACCGTCGTCGAAGGCGCTGACCCTGAACATAAGAATTGTTTTCTTGCGGCCCGCCAAAAACTCCGTTGCGACCTCAAATTGCCGGTTAAGTGCAGCGTCTTTCAGGGGACTAGTTGGGTATTTATCCAGGAAGGTATCGTATTGCCTCACCGCCTTGGTCAGCTTGCCTCCAGCTAAATACACCTCGGCTTTCATAAATGAACCGAAGTCCTTGCCGGCAACACCTGGAAAATCCTTCTTAAGCTGTTCAGCGGCTTTTTTGACCTTGTCCGGCTTACCCGCATCAACAAGCTTTTTTATTTCCGCTACCCGCAGCAGGTACTGCTCGTCATTGCTGTCCGCCGCTTTTTGCCACTGACCCTGCTCATCTAATCGCAGTGTCTCCGCGCAAAGGGCAACCCGCCCCGTCGGCAAGGCCAAACTTGCTGCTATCAAAATTGCCAATATACTGAGCTTTCGCACAACTGCTTTCCCGCTTAATAAAATCAGCATCCCGTAATAATAACCCATCATCTGGCAATTAGCAATCACGATTCAGCCGGATTTATCGTAGTTCGGATATCGCAAATCCCTCTCTTGCGTAATCCAATCGCCTTTCTTCCCAAAATTACCCCTCTTGCCTGGTTTTAACTTGATTAGGCCGGCGAATTATAATAAACTATTAATTATAAGGTGAAAAATGGAGTCGAATGTTGAAGTGTGCCCATAACTACCATCAGCACACCCCCGATAGGATGGTTGTTTTACACACTTTTGAAGGTGTATCACAAGCCGGTTTGACCTTTTGGAGGTTGGAGCGATGAAGAGAATATTTATCGAGACCGTTATTGTTTGCGCACTGCTTTGTTTAGTTTCGCCCCTTTATGCCGTCACCCCCTGGCTGCATACGGATGCCAATCTCATAAAAGACCCCAATGGAAATGTTGTTGTCCTGAGGGGTCTCGATACGATTGATATTGGCACCGTCGAGTGGTATATCGGGGCGAACAATCTGATTGACTACGTGACGAACAAAAACGAGACTGAGGGAAATTCTCCCGGCTGGTATCCGAGGGTTATGCGCCTTGCTGTCTATCCGGCCCAAGAGACAGATTATTCAAGTCCTTTCACGTTCGACCCCAATGACAGCACTAATGCTTATTATAACTATCTTCTCAGACCCGTTGTTGATTACTGCAAGACAAAGGATCTCTATGTCATCATCGACTGGCATTTTGTCGGAGATAATACTTACGACAGAGTTGCGGAGACAAACGCGTTCTGGTCATATATGGCACCGAGGTTTGCAGGCGACAGCCATGTTCTTTTTGAACTTTTCAACGAGCCTGGAAATACTTCCGGCGGTTCGGATACGGCTGACTGGGCAACGTGCAAACCTAATATGCAAACGTGGATTGATATTATCCGTGCTTCCGCACCTAACAACCTCATTCTCGTGGGTGCGCCGAGATGGTCTCAGGAAGTTGGGCCGGCGGCGGATAGTCCGCTCACGGGGACAAATCTCGTAATGGTGGTTCATCTTTATCCCGGTCACTGGACCGGACTTTACGGTAACCCAGAGTGGTATAAGAACCAGGTCAGACATTGCATTACCCGCTATCCCATCTTTGCGACAGAATGGGGATTTCGCAGCAGCTTAACCGATAATTTGCAGGGCACGATTGCCAACTACGGCCAGCCGCTGATGGATTTCTATGAAAGTTACAAAATCAGCAACAGCGCCTGGGTTACCGATAATTCATGGCAACCACAGATGTTTGATTCAAGCTGGAACCTTTTGGTTGGCCCCGGAGAAATGGGCGGCTTTGTAAAAGATACGCTGTATGCGAAGAGGCTCTCTGACCAGCCCGGCGCAAACGCGACGCCTCCCGCAGCACCCGCCGGTTTATCCGCGACGCCGGGCAACGCATTGGTTTCGCTGAACTGGAACGACAACAGCGAGAGCGACCTCGCCGGTTACAATGTGTATCGCTCGACAACCTCCGGAGGTCCCTATACCAGAATAAATGAGTGGCTCTTGAGCAACTCGGATTATATCGACAGCACCACCTTAGGCGGGGTGACATATTATTATGTTGTTACCGCGATGGACCTATTTTCCAATGAATCCGGCAATTCAAACCAGGTCTCAGCCACGCCCACCGATACAATACCTCCGTCGGCGCCGACGGGCTTGACGGCACAGGCAGGCGATAACTACGTTTCGCTTAACTGGAACGATAACAGTGAAGTCGATATAAACGGTTATAATGTCTATCGTTCGACAACTTCCGGCGGCACATATACCAGGTTAAATGGTACGCTTTTGAGCAGCTCAGATTACATTGACTATACTGCCGTCAACGGAACAACCTATTACTACGTTGTCACGGCGGTAGATACCTCCTCAAATGAATCTGCCAACTCAGGCGTAGCCACAAGTATGGGCGTCGAAATCATCGGCTCATGGGTGACGGGAACGACCCATATAAAAGAAACGGGTTCCAACCGTGCTCTTGTCTTCGTCGCCCACGCGAAGTCTACCGCTAAAACTTTGACTTCTGTAACCTACGGTGGGCAGGCGATGACAAAAGTAATTGACGCTAACTCCGGCGGAACCGTCCGTGCAAGCGCTGTGGTTTTTATCCTCAACGAGGCGGGGGTGGCTGCCGCGACAAGCAGCACATTTGTTCCCACCTGGAGCTCTACGCCAAGCATCGTCGCATACACAAGCGTTTTCCTTAAGAACGTTAACCAGGCATCTCCTGTCGGAGCAACCGCCGGTAACGGCACGAATAGCGGTACTCCAAATCCAATCACAACCAACCCGCTTGCCACCAGTATAGGAGATATGGTTATTGACGCCGCGACGTCCGGCGGCGTGAGCTCATATACAATGAATAACGGCTTCACTGAAGGCACCGATCAGACGTTTGGCGGCACCACTGGTGGGGCTACTGGTGCAACCGGATATAAAACTGCAAACGGTGTGGCCGAAACGCCCAGCGCTACATGTTCGGGCCAGACCTATCAGGTGATTGTTGGCTTTGTTGTTAAAATCTCGCCAAACCTACCTCCGTCGGCCCCGACAGGATTGTCCGCTACAGCAGACAATCATACTGTCTCGCTCAACTGGAACAACAACGGGGAAAGTGACCTGGCCGGCTACAATGTATATCGCTCGACAACCTCCGGCAGTGGCTACGCCAAATTGAACAGTTCGCTATTAACCAATTCAGATTACAACGACCCTAATGTTTCCAACGGCACGACTTACTATTACGTCGTCACCGCGGCTGACACAGGCGGTCTTGAATCCGGTTATTCCAGCGAAGTATCAGCCACGCCCAACTACCCCTCCACCGGAACCGGAGCGATTCTCCGCGAATGGTGGACAGGCATTACGGGAACAGCGGTCAGCGACCTTACATCGAATGTGAATTACCCCGACAATTCCACCGGCAGGGAGCTGATTACGAAACTTCAGGGACCGACAAACTGGGCAGACAACTACGGCACGAGCATTAGAGGTTATGTGATTCCGCCTGTGAACGGCAGCTATATCTTCTGGATTGCAAGCGACGCCAACAGCGAGCTGTGGCTTAGCACAAACAACAACCCGGCAAATGCCTTGCTGATTGCGTATATACCGGGCAACTCGCAGTCATCGCCAAAATCGCTTGTCGCGGGTCAGAAATATTACGTCGAGGTACTGCATAAAGCAGGCATAGGCAACGATGATATATCGGTATCCTGGCAGGGGCCGGGCATCAGTCAGCAGGTTATTGACGGATTATACCTGTCGCCCTGTGGTCTCGATTTCAGGGATTTCTCGGACTTGGCTCAGCAATGGAACCGCGGCGACTGCAACGCGGGCAATAACTGGTGCAGCGGGGCTGACCGCGACCGTGACGGCAACGTCCAGATTGATGACCTGAAGACGTTCGCGGAAGAATGGTTGACAGGACTTTAACAGGTAAATTTGGGCAACATCGTTACAAACCGGCTTGTTTTTTGGAGACCAGTTCGGCGAAAAAGAGAAGATTTAAAAGTAACCACGCCAAACAAGGTTAAGAAAGGTGGCACTAAATATGAATTCTATCCATGTTTTGGCGAAGCGATTCCAAGCGGCATTGCTTTTAGCGTTCTTTTTCTTTACAACGCTGCCCGTTTCTGCCTCGCAGGTCAGCAGCAGTTTGGTCATCAGCAGTTTAATGATGAGCGGGCCGATAGGACTTGTCCGTCCGCCGAAAACACTCACGGACCCGCAAGCCACGAGCGAGTCGAAATCGCTTATGTCCTTCTTGGTAGATTATTACGGACAGCAGGTTCTCTCCGGCCAGCAGGATATGGGCGAGATAAACTACATCTACTCCGTTACCGGCAAAAAACCCGCCGTAGGCACTTTCGATTTAATGGATTATTCGCCCTCGCGCATCGAATACGGCGCTAATCCAACAGGTCTGTCCGAAAGCTACATAAACTGGGCAACTACCGGCGGCGGAATGGTCGGTTTGTGCTGGCACTGGAATGCGCCAACTGATTTGATTGATGGGAATGGCACGGAATGGTGGCGCGGTTTTTATACTTACGCCACAACCTTCGATATTCAGGCGGCCCTGGCTGACCCCTGCGGTGCGGATTACCAGCTTGTGCTTCGCGACCTCGATGCGATTGCCGTGCAGTTGCAAAAATTTCAGGACGCGAACCTGCCCGTTCTGTGGCGGCCTCTCCACGAGGCGTCCGGCGGGTGGTTCTGGTGGGGAGCCAAAGGGCCGGGGCCTTTTATTCAGTTGTGGCAACTGATGCACGACCGCTATGTCAATTATCATGGTTTACACAACCTGATTTGGGTCTATACCGTTGGTGACCCGGCGTGGTATCCGGGCGATGACTATGTTGATATTGTGGGGATGGACATTTATCCGAGCGACCCAAACACCAGTATGGTTGGATATTGGCTGGATACCCAGAGTCATTTTGAGGGAGTTAAGCTGGTCGCGCTGTCTGAATCGGGAATCCTCCCTGACCCAAATAAAATCAGGGCCGACAAGGTATGGTGGAGCTGGTTTTCTGTGTGGTCAGGCAGCTTTATTGACGACCCAAATCGCGTGAGTCACGCCTATCTCAATTCCGTCTATCATGATGCAGATATTATTACCCTTGATGAGCTGATTGACTGGAAGCACTATCCCGTTACGGGCGGCGCTCCCATTGTATCGATTACGCAGCCCGCCGAAGGCGCAAGGTTTACTTTCGGCGCCAATATCACAATTTCCGCTGATGCCTGTGACCCCTGCGGCGCTGTTACCAAAGTGGAGTTTTATAAGAATGACGTCAAACTGGGCGAAGACGCCAACTCGCCTTACAGCTTTTCCTGGACCAATGCGCCCGTAGGCACTTATGTCCTCAGTGCGGTAGCCACCGATAATAACGGGCTAAGGAGCGATTCTCAGGAAGTTAATATAACGGTCGGGATCCCATTACCGACGAAGATTGTGCGCTACGAAGCGGAAAACGCCATAAGGGAGGTCAACGGGCCAAACTTCAGCACGAGCTTCCCCCCTTATTCCGGCACCGGTTCGATGCTCTTTAATGGCAGCGGCGGAACGGGAATCAATTTTAGCGTTACTTGCAACAAAGCGGGAAGTTACCCCTTGACCATCAGATACCTGATACCGAGCGGCTGGGGCGACAAGACAAACACGGTCATTGTCAACGGCTCTGAGGTATGGTCGCCTGTTTTCACTAATACCAACAGCACCTGGTCCAGTTTCGCATTCGGAAATATATCGCTGAATGCCGGCTCCAACACTGTTCGTATCCAGCATAACTGGGGCTGGTTCTACGTTGATTATATCGAGATTGAATTTCCCAGGGCAGGCGACTTTAAGGATTTTGCCGATTTCGGCCAGCAGTGGAATCACACCAATTGCGGCCCGGCCAATAACTGGTGCAACGGTTTTGACTTCAGCCAGAACGGTTCTGTCCTTCTCGACGACCTGAAGTCATTTACTGAAAGCTGGCTCAGCGGCATTTAAAGTTTTTATAAAAAATTATGAGAAGGTTGTTAGGAATTGAATAGTCCTAAGGGGTCTAATTGCCGCAACATCAATGCCGGCAGGCACTTACGGCTGCGGCATTATTCTTTTAATTTGCCTTGCAACAACTTAACTCTTGAAAACGTAGTAGGTTTTGTGGTAAACTACTATTGAACAGGTAAACGGAGTTACTGACCGATTGCGGGCCATCATTACTGTCTCCACACATACCCAGTAAATGGGGTTTGCGTCCTTTTTCTGGAGGTTAGGATGATGATGAAAAGAAGATTAGCTCAAACAATCGTGGTTTTCGCGTTTTTCTGTTTGGCAACCCCCCTTTACGCTGCCACTCCATGGCTACACACAGACGGCAATGTAATCAAAGACCCCTGCGGTAATACTGTCGTCCTGAGAGGCATCGATTTAATTGATTTGGGTTTCCTTCAGGACTGGGAGGGCGGCGCAATCACTATGGTTGACCGGCTGACGAATCAAAGCGACCCGTGCGGAAATTCTCCCGGCTGGTACCCCAGAGTTCTCAGAATTAACATTACCCCGCCTGATTCGGTGAGCGGCTGGCCTCATCCCTTCAACCCAAACAATACCGATTTATATAATCTTCTCAGGTCGGTTGTCGATTACTGTAAAACCAAGGACCTTTACGCAATCGTTGACTGGCATTATGTCGACAATACCTACAGCCACGTTGCATCAACAAACCAATTCTGGACGTATATGGCGCCTAAGTTCGCCAACGACTGCCACGTTATTTTTGAGCTTTTCAATGAGCCGATAAATACCAGTTTTGGTTCGGACAACGCCAACTGGCTAAGTGTCAGAACAGATATGCAAAACTGGGTCAATCTCGTGCGTTCATACGCGCCCAATAACCTTATCCTTGTAGCGGGCGCAAGCTGGTCCCAGACGATTGGGCCGGCAGCCACTTATCCCCTCACCGGAGATAACATCGCTATCGTTTCGCATATCTACCCCGGCCATTGGCTTTCAGGCAACAGCTGGTATACGAATAATATCACGACATGTCTTACTCGCTATCCCGTCTTTATGAGCGAATGGGGATTTTATAACAATCCAAGCGACACGCTTGGTTACGGCTCAATTACAAACTATGGCCAGCCGCTCCAAGATTTTCGTGAGGCGCGAAATATCAGCAACAGCGCCTGGGTTTCAAGCTATGACTGGACGCCCACGATGTTTACAGGCAATGCGACGAACTATATACTTCGCGTAGGCGAATATGAAATGGGCGGCTTTGTGAAGGATACACTTTATCTGAAGAAGGATGCCAACCAGCCCAGCGATGGAGACACTATACCGCCGGCGGCACCAACGGGACTGACGGCGACACCCAGCACGGGAACGATAACGCTTGACTGGAATGACAACACCGAGGGCGATTTATACGGCTACGATATTTATCGTTCGACAACACCTGGTGGCGAAACCACCCGGCTTAATCTTGTGCGTTCCAAAACTTCGGCTTACACCGACACTAACGTCGCGGGCACAAGGACTTATTACTATGTCGTAACGGCAGTGGATACAAACTTCAACTCATCCGCCGATTCAATCGAGGTGTCGGCGACTGTTCCTGCCGACTCGACGCCTCCCGCGGCCCCTTCGGGCCTGTCCGCTACAGCAGGCGACACAATTGTTTCGCTTGACTGGAACAATAACAGCGAGGTAGATTTTAATGGTTACAACGTATATCGTTCAACAACTTCCGGCGGCCCATACACAAGGCAAAACGGGGCGCTGCTGAGCAGTTCTAATTTCACCGATGCTAATGTTACCAATGGGACAACCTATTATTATGTTGTCACGGCGGTAGATACTTCCCTAAATGAATCCGCGAACTCGAGCCAAGTTTCAGCAAGACCTCAACTCAACCCAATCGTTGGAATAATCGGCTCATGGATAACGGGAACAACTCACGCGAAAGAGTCGGGCTACAACCGAGCATTGGTCTTTGTAGCACATACAAAAGGTACCACGTCCAGCACACCAAGCTTGACCGCTGTGACCTATGGCGGACGATCAATGACGAAAATCATCGATAGAAGTACCGGCTCAAGTACCACCAGGGTATATGTCGCGGCGTTTATCCTCAACGACGCCAACATAACTGCTGCAACAAGCACCACATTTACGCCTACATGGACAAACCAGCCCCCAAGCATTACCTACACCAGTGTATTTCTTCAGAATGTTAACCAGACGACACTTGTAGGGGCCACTGCCAGCGCCGGGGCAACAAGCAGCACTACGGTATCAACTTCTGCACTTGCCAACAGCAACGGTGATATGGTGCTTGAGAGCGCCGCCAGCTCCGTCGCGGGCACATACAGCGTAACAGCCGGCTGGACTAAAGACGTTGACCTTTCAGTGTCAGGTTACGATGGTATGGGCGGACACAAACCGGCAACAGGCGCCAGTGAAACACCGAGTGTAACCCAATCGAGCGGCAACCATTCGCTAATCGGGTTCGTAGTCCAGATGGCTCCAAATGTGGCCCCGGCAGCGCCGACGGGACTGTCGGCGGCGTCGGGCATAGGAATTGTCCTGCTCAACTGGAACGACAACAGTGAATTTGATTTAGCCGGCTACAATATTTACCGTTCGACAACCTTGGGCAGCGGCTATGTCGAATTGAATAGTTCGTTATTAACCAGTCCGGACTACAACGACACCAGTGTCTCTAACGGGACAACTTATTATTATGTCGTCACCGCGGTTGACACAGCCGGTCTTGAATCCGTTAATTCGGGCGAGGTTTCCGCTACGCCGTGCAATCCCGCGGAAGGAACCGGCGCAATTCTGCGTGAATGGTGGTTAGGTATAGCCGGGGTTAATACAGGCGATCTGACCTCTGATGTGAACTTCCCCGACAACCCAAGCGGCAGGCAACTGATTACAAAACTGGAAGGACCTGTAAACTGGGACGACAATTATGGCTCCAGCTTTCGCGGTTATTTGAACCCGGTGACCACCGGTGATTACACGTTCTGGATAGCCAGCAGCGACAATAGCGACCTGTACCTGAGCATGGACGCCAATAATCCTGCCAACATCGACTGGATTGCTTATGTTGAGGGGAGCACAGACCCCTGCGAGTGGAATAAGTACGAATCGCAGCAATCGACCCCTATTTCACTCGTTGCGGGCCAGAAGTATTATATTATGGTGATACACAAAGCATCCGTCGGCAACGACAATATAGCCGTGGCATGGGAAGGACCGGGCATCAGCCAGCAGGTCATTGACGGTATATACTTGTCGCCTTGCCGCCTGAAATTTGTGGACTTTGCGGAATTTGCCGACCATTGGAACGAAACCGACTGCGATGCAAACAACGACTGGTGCAACGGCTCCGATTTCAGCCGCGATGGAGCGGTATTGATTGATGACCTGGCGGCGTTCGCTGACGGCTGGCTGATAGGAGATTATCACTGGAACTGGAACTGATAGGAATGTAACTACTGAACCGGTATTGTTATACCAATAATAAAAAGGGCCGCAAGATAACTTGCAGCCCTTTTTTATTCAACGCCCTGTAAATTTTATCTTAAAAAAACCGGAGACGAGGTCCCCCCCGTTGTGCTGGGTATTACTCGGTCAGCAACCCCGTCTCCTTCGAAGAAGAGAGGAGAAGAGAAGGCGTTAATTTCTCACTTACTCCGATTAAAATATAGGTTATGTTTTGGGGAAATCCAAAAACGTGGGATTATTTTTTCGCATTTTTTTCGCGGACGCGGATTCACCGGCAAGGGGAATTTCCTCCGCCGATAATAACGAGGGAAAAAAGCGGCCCAAGGCCGGTCTTACTGGTGATTATTCTTTATGGCCGTGGGGTCTTTTTGCTCTTCAATGGCCTCTATTTTTCGGACCCTTCTGAGGTGTCTTCCGCCTGCGAAATCGGTGCCGAGCCAGACCTCGACCATTTTGCGAAGAAGAACCTCGCCCAAAAGTTCGCCGGAGACGCAAAGAACATTGGCGTCATTATGATGACGCGAAATGCGTGCGCCAAGCTCATCGTAACAAAGAGCGGCGCGGACGCCTTTGACTTTGTTGGCGCTAATGCTCATTCCGATACCTGTGCCGCAAGCCAAAATGGCTCTGTCGGCTCTTTTCTCAGCGACGGCCTTGGCAGCAAGATACGCCGGGTCGGGATAATCAACGGGATTACCGTTGATAGTCCCGACGTCAATGCACTCGTGGCCAAGTTGAGTGATTATGGTCTTAATCAGTTCTTTTGCCTTGTAACCGCGATGGTCGCTTCCAACCGCTATTTTCATATAACCATCTCTTCAATTCTCTTTCTTATTGCTCTGTCAATCCGCTCGGCACAATTGTCGTAAACCGCTTGTGACTGCCCTATCGGGTCCGGGATATCGGCCCCGTCGTCAAGCAGCGAACATTTACTCGCGGCCCCGGGGCACATTTCCACCACTGCTTCACGATGTCCCCGCATCATAGCAAATATCAAATCGCGCTGCTCAATCAGGTGTATCGTCAATACCCTGCTTCTGTGGCCGCTGATATCGACGCTCTTTGCCGCACAGGCCTTGACGGCCTCATCGCTGGCGGGAAACCCGACTATCCCAAGCGTGCCCGCAGATGTAACTGTATATCCTTTTTCTACGAGCCGGTCAATGGGGCAGCCCAATTTTTCCGCAAGATGTTTTTTGAAAAGGCCTTCGGCCATAGGGCTTCTACAACTGTTGCCCGTGCAGACAAACAGCACTGTAACTTGCGCCATTTCAAGGAGTTGCGATTCAGAATAGACACCCTGCCTGAGTACTTCAATGCCCTTTTTGCTTATTTTGGCAACGGTGCTGCTTTTGGCATATTTACAGGGGCCGGCATCCAGCACCATATCAAGTTGTCCTGAGAATTGCTCAATGACCTGTTTTGCCTCAACAGCCGGCGACTGCCCGCTGAGATTCGCGCTCGGTGCAACGACAGGACTTGTCGTCTGCAACAAGAGCATCGAGGCGATAACATTATCGGGACACCTGATGCCGATTGAGCTATCGCGGTAAAGATTGTCAAACACACCGCGTGGAAGTTTGGCTTTTTGCTGAACGATATCCCTGTCACCAAGCTCAAACACTATTGTCAACGGTCCCGGCCAGGCGTTCTTAATAAGTTTTTTTGCCCGCAGGCCTATTGTGGGGACATATCGCAGAACGTCGGAAGCATTGGCGATGTGAAGGGTATAGTATTTGTCCGTCGGCCTGCCTTTAAGTCGGGCGAGCCGGACGAGCGAATCGTTGCTCACGCGACAGCCGATGCCATAAACGGTTTCGGTGGGAAACGCGACAAACCCGCCGGCGTCTATTATCTTCGCCGCCTCTTTTATCGCCGCCGCGTCAACATTGCCAGCATCAAGTTTGACTACCTTCGTTTCCACGAAGGCCAAAATACACTAAAGCCAGCTCTATCGCAAGATAACTTGCAACACAGCCCTGTAGGTATTTTTTTAAGGATTACTAAGGAGACGGAATGGACTGTCGCCAGTTTGCGGCAAGCAGCGCAAAATCCTTGAAGTCCACTTTTTCGTCATTGTTGAAGTCGGGCCAACCGACATAATTCTGCTCCAGCCAATAATCGCAGAACATCGCAAGGTCATCAATATCAACGTTTCTATCATCGTCGAGGTCGCCGACAATCGTGGTGTAATACTCCATCAACGTGACGGTCGAGGCGGGCTTATTTTGCGGCATATAGTCATCGTCGTTTAGTCCGCCTGTGCTTGGGTTTGTATCCCAATTCCACCAGAAAGCGCCTTTCCACCAGGAATAGTTCCTGCAGACGGACAAAAGTGCCATATAACAGTCATTTTGTTCATTGATGTCCAGCACAGACGATAAGCCTGGGCCATTCCAGGGTGTGATGTTTGTGCCTTTGTAGCTGCAATAGCCGACTTCAGTAAACATTACATTCATATCCGGCCAGTTGGCATTTCGCCAGGACTGGATGGAGTTTGCCCGGCTGGTCCAGGCGGTTTGAAGTTGGGCTTTAGTGGGATCGTTAATGCTTGTCAGCGCATAGTAAGCATCGATGCCAATGTAATCAACGGCGTTCCACCAGGTGATATTTGTTTCATCGCCGTGGTTGGCAGCATAAGTAATGGGGCCTGAGTAATGTGTTCGGACACTGTTCGCGACGGAACTCCACGAGCCGGCCCAGGAGGGGCCGTCGGTGTTAACCAGTTCGCAGCCGATACAGAACATCTCGCAGTTGTTTGCTGTGGCGAAGTCCGCCCAGTAGTCGATGAAGCTCTGATATGCGGTAAACCAGGCGGCTGATGGGACGATTTGTCCTCGCCAGTGGGACGAGTCGTTCGAAAGGTCGACCATCGGCTTGAGCATAACTCTCATACCGAGCTGGTGGCATCGGTTAACAGCGATCTGGACAGCGCATGGATCGGCGGAATACGAACTTTCAATGGGGGCGATAACAGTAGAATTGATGTTGTTCTGGAACCACCAGACACATATGGCAACCCAATTGCAACCGACATTTTGTGCGTTGGCCAGCGACGTGTTGGAATTGATTGAATTGTAGTCCTCCCAACTCCAGCCGGTGTAGCTTATTCCCTTGAATTCGATGGCATTGCAATTGCCGGTATACAGAGAGATGATAAATGCCGCTACGAAACAGAACTTAATGAACGTTTTTCCCATTTCATTTTTCTCCTCCGGTGTGTAACTATGTTATCGACGGTCGGCTGCTGAATCGATGTAACACATCAGTATATCGAGGTCGCTGATGTCGATAACGCCATCGGAATTTATATCGCCAAACAGATACCGGTCTGATGTTTCTGTCTCCATGCTCGCAATCAGGTTGTCGAGCAGCACGTCAACATCGAGGTCATCAACTACCCCGTCGCCGTTGAGGTCGAACCAGAGTGCATCGTCTCTGACGGGCGCCTGCCCGACGTTCCAGGCGACCGCGTATGGCGGCGAGACCTGCGGCTGATTCACATCGTGCTCGTTACTGAACAAAACGACGATTTCGTAATCGGTGAAATTGCCGTCGGCTGGCGTATAAACGTGCTCGACGTTGTCGGTTCGGCTGTCGGAGTAATCGAGCAGGTAATTGTTATTGGGGTCGTTCAAATCAACAGCCCAAATCTCAAGCCGAAGGTCAGCGTCTTTTTGGGTATCGTGTTCAAAAGGATATACAAGAGAAAATTGCTTGTTCCAGGTTATAGTAGCGGTAATCATTTTGTCCGCGAGCTCTGTTATCCGAATTTTGTAGGTGTTTTCGGGTGTCTGGTCGAGGTTAAGTTTATTGAGGTCCCAGCCGGCTGTCGGGCAATCGCCGGGCAAATGCTGACCTGCCAGCAACTGGTTGCTCGCTGCGACGGCGTTGACCATTCCGGCTCCCTGCAGATAATCGAGAGGGACATCGTGGTCGTCATCTTTGGTCAGCAGACCCTTATGCCAATAAGGCAGCTTTGTGGCGGAATTCAGCAGGATTGATTTTACGACACAGTTGCCACCATCGCGTGCCGTAACCTGCTGAAGATTCGGGTCAGCAGAGGCCTGCTGTATCAGCAGACCTGCGGTCCCGGCGACAACCGGCGTAGCGAAGCTCGACCAATCGCCCGTCGGTTCATAAAGATTCGGCTCGCCCGCTATGGCGGCAAGGCAGTTGCCGGGAGCAACAATATCGGGTTTGCAGCGGGCATCGGAAGTCGGCCCACTGCTGGAATATTCAGGATATACAAGCGCGAAACGCGAAAGGCCTGTGTTGATATCATTGGATTCGACAGATTTCACCACACCGACTCCTATGACATTGCCGCCCGCGCCGGGGAACAGAACCGGGTCGGAAGAATTGGAGCCGTTGCCTATGCCGACGACAACCGTCAATCCATACTTCTGTGCCATCGCCTCGATGCCTCGCGTCCACCAGTCCTCAAACTGATAACCTATATCAGCGGTGATAACGTTGGCGTCGGGAGCCGAGCAGGAAAACACATTATTGACGATGAAATTCCAGAATTCATACACATTGGCCTGAGCATCGGGGGCTACACCCTCGTAATGAAAACTGCCAATTTGCTCATTGTATGCGTTGGGGTCCCGGCCCAACAGAATCGAGCATACAGCGGTCGAATGCGGTGAGATACCCGCCGGCAAAAGATTTTGGTCGTGGAAAATATATTGCGTATCTTTGAAACAATTGTGGTCGCTTGCGGGCCGGTAGTCGTTTTGCGGCTCGCCATCGATATAGGTAATGCTTCGGCTGACAATGGCAAACTTTATGCCTGCGCCGGTAAGATTGGGGTCGGTTTGCTTAAGCTGATATATCCCGGCATAACTAAGGCCCTGCGGCTGAAAATCTCCAACAGCCGGCTGCTCAGCAACGGCGACACTACCCAATACCAATAAGACCAAAAACCCCATTATCAGGGCTGATAACCGAGCTTTTGTGGGAAACCGAATCACCATTTCCTCCACGGTCAACCGCCGAGTAACAAGTTAACAACACAAGTACTACGTTCAAACAGCCGTTTCAGATTGTTCATTATACCATAAAATCCACTTATTTTCAAGCTGCCCAGCATTTTTTTAACTTATAACTTATATTTCGGCATACGGACAGAACCAGGCCACAAAATACACGGGTTTTTCAGCAAAAAAGGCAATCAGGGCTGCAAACCTTACATCACGCGGCGATTGTGAAAAAAAGGGGGGATGAAATACTAAAACGCAAAGCAAATCTAAAAGCAAAAACTATTGAAAACAGAAAAGAGTTTAGTTCAAAGGCATCAGAAACCGGACGCCGGAAACGTCAACCAAAACAGGCATCTTTACTGTCTCATTTGGGCTGACGACGTACACATTCAGGGACAACGCAGTTGTGTGGTTGGCGTCGGGTCTGTCCTTTATCGAATAACCGGTGAAAGAGGATGTAATGTCAAATGTAGGGGTGCCTTTTGACGGGTCATGACAGGAATTGCAGGAACTTTTGTAGCTGCGAATGTTTGTCTTTTTCACATCGCCGGTCAGAATAATGCGGCGTCCATTGGCTGCATCTGATATGACCCACTTCGCTTTTGGCGGGCTTAACGACGCGTGCTCAAAACCTAATATGCCCCGGTTTTCACCCTTGCAATAATTTTGCGTTTTGCCGTTTGGGTCCTTAGCTTTATACGTATAAACAGCCCAGACGTTGGCTGAATCGCCGCCCGGCAACTCGAAGATAACAAACGCGGCATTGGTATCTTTAATCTGACCACATGCATTTGAATCTGAATTATATTTGTATTCCGCGTTGCTCGCCTTCATGTTATAGACATGCACGTCGGCACTGGCCGGCATAGACACCCCAAGCACCAACAGTACCAGTAACAATTGTTTCATTTTTCAACCTGTCCTTTCAAAAAGAATCGGACAATAATATCTCACGCGGCCCATATTGTTCGGCTGCTATGAATATGCTTTTCCGGAGGCGACAATATAACATATAAGCCCTGTTTGTCGCAAGATGCCCGGAGGTTCAATATATTGGTCTTCAATCCTGGCCGGACGGCGGAATAAAAATTCACTCGCTGGATTGGGTAGTCTCCTATTTCTGATTTAACGGCTTAAAACTCACAGGATTTATCCGCCGTTAGTATGGCTGATTTTGCCGTTGAAAGAGAGCTTGCTTCGGATAGAATTGAGGGCGAAATGACTAAGCGATATTTAGTGATATTTGTTTTATTTGCCCTTCTTTTCCTGACCCTTCTTGTTCTGCAAAAGGGTCATGCAGATAAAATAACACCAAACCAAAACACCAACGAAATAGAGGTCTTTTTCTCACCTAAAGGTGGCTGCACAGATGCTATTATTAAGGAATTAGCGAACGCCAAAACCAGCATTCGGATTCAGGCATATTCTTTCACTTCCGCTCCGATTGCCAAAGCGGTTGCCGATGCCAATAAGAATGGCATCGATACCAAAGTAATCCTCGATAAAAGCCAGCGAACGGAAAAATATTCTTCTGCCGATTTTCTCGCCCATGCCGGAATTAGTGTTTTAATTGATAACAAGCACAAGATAGCCCATAACAAGATAATGATTATAGATTCCAACAGCGTAATCACCGGCTCATTCAATTTCACAAAATCAGCCGAAGAGGAAAACGCCGAAAACCTTCTGATTATCCGCAATACAGAACTCGCGGCCGAATATCTCGCAAATTGGAATATACACGCTAAACATTCAGAACCGTACACAGGCAAATAACTTCGAAATAATTACCACAAAAGGATCG
Source organism: Sedimentisphaerales bacterium (assembly GCA_049513025.1). GTDB lineage: Bacteria > Planctomycetota > Phycisphaerae > Sedimentisphaerales > Anaerobacaceae > Fen-1362. The sequence continues at coordinate 140,054 of JBEKWM010000006.1, read as the reverse complement.
AAACCCTTCCTCTTGACTACTACCTGCAAAAGCGTATAATATAATCGCCTTTGGCTGGGGGCAAAGGGCAAGGAAGAAGAAGGAGAAGAGATATGAGAACGCGATTATACTACCTACACTTTACGCTTTTACTTGCAATCACGGTTTTTGCGGCAAATCCGGTCTATGGTGCAAATTACAAAGCAATCGATTTGAATCCCAGTGGAAGCAGTTTGTCTTATGCTTACGGAGTTAATGGCACACAACAGGCCGGCTATTCTAATGGTTCAGCCACAGGCGGGGCTGATCATGCTTTAATTTGGAATAGAAGTTCAACAAGTTATGTCGATTTGAATCCCAGCGGATTCAGTGTATCTTATGCTAACAAGACCAACGGCACACAGCAGGCTGGATACGGTCATGGTTCGGCCACGGGAGGCAACGAACACGCTTTGCTTTGGAGTGGTAGTGCCGTAAGCTGCGTAGATTTGAATCCCAGCGGATTTACCACATCTTATGCCTGGGGGATCGCGGGAACACAACAGGTTGGTGTTGGTTGGGGTTCGGCCACAGGTAACTATGAACATGCTTTAATTTGGAATGGTAGCGCCACAGGATATATTGACTTGAATCCTACCAACTTAGGGACTGGGACCGGTTCGCGTGCTTTGGGAACTAATGGCACACAGCAGGCAGGTTTTGGTTATGGTTCGAGTACAGGCTATAACATTAATGCCTTGCTTTGGAGCGGCAGCGCTGCAAGCTGCATCGATTTGAATCCCAGTGGTTTCTTTTCATCTTATGCATGGGGAATCGGTGGTACGCAACAGGTGGGGTATGGAAAGACAGGTATATCCCTTTACTATTCCGTTGACCATGCTTTGCTTTGGAGCGGCAGTGCCGCAAGCTATGTGGATTTGACCCCCAGCGGATTCAGTGCATCGTACGCTATGGGGACCAATGGCATACAGCAGGTCGGTTATGGCAGGGGTTCGGCTACAGGCAATAGCACTCATGCTTTGCTTTGGAGTGGAACCGCAAATAACTATATCGACCTGAGCCAGTTTTTGCCAACCGGGCTTACTAGTGTGTGTTACGCTAATAGTATCGACAGTTATGGTAACATCGTCGGTTCCGCCTTAGATAGTTATGGTAATGCACATGCTATTCTTTGGGAGCCAGTTCCCGAACCCTGCACTCTATTGCTTCTCGGTCTTGGCGCGGCGATTGTGAGAAAAAAGCACAGATAGAAGCTTGCCCGCCGTAGGCGTGGTTCGTCCGTCGGGGGCTGCTGATTTTGCCAACACACTGGCAAAATAGGCGTATTCTGATAGAATATCGGCGATGAAGATACCGTTGACGAGATATGGCTGGCCGCAGGTGGTGTTTTATCCGGCGATGCTGCTTGTATTTATGATTGTGCTGTACTTCGGCGCAAGTCCGACGACGCCCGCGTGGATTATTCAATTCGTCGAGATTGCGCTGGGCATAGTCCTTATATGGATGTTGTCGTTTTTCCGAGACCCGGAAAGGATTGTGCCTGAGGATAAGGATACCCTGATTGCGCCTGCGGACGGGACGATAGCCGATATCGAGACCATTGACGAGCCCGACTTCATCGGCGGCAAAGCGATACGGGTCGGCATATTCCTGAGTATTTTCGACGTGCATATAAATCGAAGCCCCTGCCAAGCAAAAGTCGAGAAAATCACCTATCACGAAGGCCAATTTATCGACGCGAGAAATCCGGAATCTGGGCGGGTAAATGAATCGAATGACCTGTGGCTGACGAGGATTGAATCGCCCAATGATAAATTGATTGTCCGTCAGATTAGCGGCGCGATAGCTCGGCGAATCGTCTGCAGGGCAAAGGAAGGCGGAGAATTAGTTAGCGGTGAGAGATTCGGTATGATAAAATTCGGTTCGCGGACCGAGTTATATGTGCCGGCCCGCGACGGGGCTAAATGCCTTGTCAAAACTGGAGACAAAGTAAAGGCGGGATTAACGCCGATTATAAAGTTATGAACGAGTTAGAGCCGATTAAACCTGCTAACCAGAAGCCGGCGAGATGGAGGACTGATGCGTCAAAGGAAAGTTTCCTGCGGCGGATGCGGAGGCAGCGGCTCAAATACATCACGATTTTGCCCTCGCTGGTTACGATTATCAATGGCGCGTGCGGGTTCGCCGCGATTAGTTTTGCCAGCCAGGCAATTACTTCGGAAACGGGACAATTCGCATACCATCGACTTGTCGTGCCTTATTTCGCGATGTCGGGCTATATGATTCTGCTGGCGATGGTGGCGGATATGCTGGATGGCCGGCTGGCGCGCATGAGCCAGAGCACGTCCAGTTTCGGGGGACAATTGGACAGCTTGTGCGATATAGTCAGTTTCGGCGTGGCGCCAGCGTTTCTGATGCTCAAAATTATTGAACAGAAACTCACGGGGCTGACGGAGATCAATCCTGTCATAATCAGTTTCATTGAGCGGTTTATCTGGCTTGCGGCGGCGACGTATATGAGCTGCGCGGCGATTCGGCTGGCCCGGTTCAACGTCGAAAACGAGGAAGACGAGTCCGCCCATATGAGCTTTGTCGGATTGCCGACACCTGCCGCGGCGGGCGTTATCGTCAGTTTGGTGATATTTAACCAGGAGACGGTGCCTGATTTTCTGGCGCACCCGGGACGCGACTGGGCCGCGGGATTTGTGAGTTTCCTGCTTGATGACTTGGTGATTTATTCGCTGCCGATAGTCGCCGTCGGCATAGCGGTGCTGATGGTCAGTCGAATCAGGTACGCACACGTGCTCAACCAATATATAAGGGGCAAAAAACCATTCGCACATCTAATCAGGGCCTTGCTGTTTTTCGGGCTGATAATATGGAGTCGTCAGGTCGCGTTTGTTCTGATTTTCTGCGGCTTTGCGGCCAGCGGGCTTGCAAAGTGGGCTTATTACAGGTTCTTGCACAAGGGCCAGCAGGCCCTCGACGAGTCAGCCGCCGCCATCTTCGATTAGACAAAGCACCTTATAACGCGGTTGGAACTGTTTTTTTGATTTGCCGTTTACTGTTTCTTTTTTTCAAATCACAACTTAAAAATCAACGGTAATCTTATGGTCGATGAAAACAAAACAGGAAAACACATAGCCAGGACAATTGCGATGGCGGCCCTTCTGGTTATTTCATTGCTGGTGGCCCGGCTGGTAATGCACTCCAAAACCGGCCTTCGAATGTCTGCGCCCATCGAATTGAGCCGGTCGGGATTATCACTTTCAATGCCTTCAGGCAACGGCTGGAAATGCGAAGAGAAATGGACTTATGAAAACAATGTCTTTTCGGCCAGCAGTATCCTTGTTGCCGGCGGCGTTACGAACCAGTCATACGCCCAGTGCCGTTACCTGCTGGCGACACGCGCGGGGACACCGCAGGAGCGACTTGACGAGGAGCACGCTGAAGCCAAGACGACTGAGACGGGTCAAATAACGGCAGACCAGCTTACCGTCAACTGGGCAAGCGTAAATACCGAGGCGGGGGTTGAGATAATTTTGGGCGTCTGCGAACTTGCCGCCGGGCGACAACTTGAAATAGAGGTATTGCAGATGGCGGAAGAACAAGGCCTGGCGAAACAGGTCTTCGAGAAAATTGTCAAAAGCATCCGGTTCAGCGACAACGGGTTTTTGCAGGCGGGAGCACAGCTCCTCAGCGAAATCAGGGATGAGAGAGCGAAAGGCGTTTTGGCCGGCGATGCTGACGGACAAACTGTTTCACTTTTCGCCGTAGTTGACCCTCGCGGCCGGACAATCGGCTTTACGATGGACGCGATGGCGGCGATCCAAACGGACGCCAACACCACCGTCAACGCGGCCGATTATTACTATTTGCGAGGACCTGTACCTGATGAGCAAGTCAGCTTTTTCCGCGGAGGCGCAGACCTGCGACAGTTCACCTGGCGGGTCGAGAGCAAATCAAGAATGGGCAGCAAAGGTCTCGAAATGACAGCTGACTCCGGCGTTCTGACGGTCCGCAGGTCGCTGGCTGGCTTAGCCATCAACCGGCGGACGGGCAAAGAGACAGGCGAATATGAACTTAGCGAAGCGGCTGTCCCGGATATTATTCTTGGCCCGGTTTTGACAAAGGTGCTGGACAGCAACGGGCAGGCAATCATCATCGACGTAATCAGGTCGGAAGGGATTATTACGCCGGCGTATGTCGAGAAGACGCCCCCCGCCAAAGGGCAGACGGACAGCAATTCCGTCAGAATGGAATGGCTGGATGGGCGCGGCTACTGGTAGCAAACTTATTACGACAGTTCAAAAAAAGCGGCAAAGATAATGCTCGGACAGGAAAGCACATATACACTCAGCCCTACCGACGCCAATGAGATAACGAAAATTTTTCCCGAGCGTGCCGACCTCGTTCGCGACAAAAACCAGATTCTCGACCGCAAACTTTGAGAGGCAATAACGCCTTACCTGGGCAATGCTTTCTCGTAGGCGGCAATGGTGCGGTCCATAAACTTGTTGTAATCATCATCTACCACACATCGTTCCCGGTCGGCCTCGAACCAATCAACCGAACGCCTTACGCCCTGTGAAAAAGGAACGGTAGCGACAAAATCAGGAACGAGACGCTTTATTTTGGTGTTGTCGAAGACGGCACAGCAGGATTTGTCGCCCAAAAGCGTGCCTGTATATTCGGGGTCGATTTTGGCGATAAAATCAGAGGGGATATAAACCGGCTTATGCTTTACGCCCGCGGCATCGGCTATCGTCTGGTATATCTGATTCCAGGTAAGAACCTCATCTGATGTGATGTGAACGGCGTGGCCGATTGATTGAACGTTGCCCATAAGCCCGAGGAAACCTTTGGCAAAATCGGTGTTGTGCGTCATCGTCCAGAGAGTCAGACCGTCGCCGTGGATGATTACTTTTTTGCCCTTTCGCATACGGTCAACAATCGTCCAGGGCTTTTGCCAACTGTTAATCGCCGCGGGTATCATCGTAATGCCGTAGGTCAGTGATGGCCGGACGATTGTGATGGGAAAACCATTGTCGCGGTGTTCAATCATCAGCCGGTCTTCACAGGCGATTTTGTCGCGCGAATACTGCCAGTACGGATTAGCCAACGGCGTCGATTCAGTGATGAGCCAGTGAGTTGCCGGTTTTTGATAAGCCGAAGCGGAGCTGATGAATATGTATTGGCCTACTTTGCCCCTGAAGAACTCGATGTCGGCCTCGACGTGCGTCGGCACATACGCCACCCAGTTGACAACGACGTCGAAATCGTGCGGCTTGAGAAGCTTGCTCGCGGAAATCCTGTCCCTGATGTCACCCTTGATGACCTTGACGTCGCTGGGAATCAGTTTTCTGCTTTGCCCGCGGTTGAGCAGATACAGGTCTATTCCTCTTTCGACCGCCAATTGCGTTACCGCCGTGCTTATTATCCCCGTCCCGCCAATGAATAATACTTTCATTTTTCTACCCCATCTCTACAACAACTTCATTTTCTTTTTGCATTTTGGAAACAGAAATCAGGTTGCCTTCGATTGTCTGGCCGTTGAGGGTAATCTTTTTAACGCCTTTTTGTACGCCATTCGGATTTATGACCTTGATATTCAGCATCTTGTTGCGGAAGCGACGGGTGGCGGTAAATCCCTTCCAGTCGGTCGGGATGCAGGGGTCAATGAGAAGGCCTTTGTAATCGGGCCTGATACCGAGGATATATTGCGTTGCTGCGTAATACGCCCAAGATGCCGCGCCGCTGAGCCAAGGGACACGCGATGCGCCATAACGCGGACTGAAAACGCTGTGAGTGTATTGCGAGTAAACGTATGGCTCACTGCCGCGAATCTCTGCCTTGTCGTTGAACGACGCGGGCATATAGCTTCGGAAATACTTGAACGCCCTGTCGCCGTGACCAAGCATCGTTTCCGCCATAACCGCCCAGCCCTGCGTATGGTTGAAAATACTTGCGTTTTCCTTTGAACCCTTGTTGAACAGAATCGAGCGGATTTCCTGGCAGTAGATATTCTCATAAGCCGGCGCACAAAGCATAAGGCCGTAATCCGTTGCGAGTTTTTCATTGACGGATTGCATTGTCTGTTCGGCTCGACCCTCAAATTTGTCTGCGTGACCGCTGATGACACCCCAGGATTGCGTATTGAGATAGATGGAGCCCTGTTTATTTTCCTTTGAGCCGATTTTCTCGCCGGATTCTTTGTATGCGCGAACATACCATTTGCCGTCCCAGCCGAATTTGTCGAGTTTCTTGTCGATTGCCTCAAGCTGCTTTTTCGCCCATTTTACTCCCGCCGATTTGCCGAACATCTCGCAAATCTCGATATAGGTCTTCAGGCCGTAACGCACCTGCAGGGCGACAAATACCGATGTCCCCTTTGTGCCTAATCGCAGGCAATCGTTCCAGTCAGCCAAAAGTCCGCTGGGCAGACCATTTTTGCCCGTGCGTTTGAGATTGAATTCAATTGCCCGGCGAAGATGGCCGAGCACGGTCGCCTTGCCTTTGTCGGCATACGGCAAAACCTTGTTATAAAAATCGATATCGCCTGTCTCTTTGACGTAAGTAGGAATCGCGTTAAAGAGCCACTGGCAGTCATCGGAACGGTAATCTTCTTCTTTAGGCAGTTTTTCTTTGCCCGGCTTGTGCGTAAACGCCATCACAATCTGCATCGCTCCGCCCGTTGAGCACTGGCCGGTAATCATCAGCTCAAGGCGTTTGACCGCCTCTTTGGGAATCAGGTGCATCACGCCCATAAAGTCCTGAACTGTGTCGCGGTAGCCCAGGCCGTCGCGTTCGCCGCTGTAAATCAAGCTTGCCATTCTCGACCAGGAGTAGGTGGTGAGGCAGTTGAACGGGCTCCACATATTCATCATACTGTTGAATTGCGCATCTGGCGTGCAAATAGCCAGTCCTTCAAGACGGTTATGCCAGTACTGGCGAACCTTCTCAAATTCCTCTTTGACTTTGGCGATATCGCCGAACTGCTTGACAACCTTTTTGCCCTCGACGGCCGCTTTGCCGATACCCATCAGGACGACGAACTCCTTCGACTGGCCCGGTTCAAGGTCAACATCAATTTGTATTGAGCCGCAGCCGTCGTCGCCGTACGCCTTCGAGCCGGTGCATTTTCCTTTTTCGACGACCATCGGGTTGCCATAGCCGCGATACGGCGTTATGAAAATGTCCCGGTCGGTATCGAAGCCGACGATTTCACCGCCTAAAAACGCGAGGAATGAGTGCCTGTTCTGGTCGCCTTCGAGAATGCTGTTGCCGCTGGGCAGCGTGTAAACGGAACTGCCGTAATCAATCATCCCGTCAACAAAATCCATATTCACTATGCCGTGCGAGTATTGCAGGTTAAGGAAATCATTGAAGCAGTGCCACGTGCCCGGGTATTCGACGAAGGAAAACAAGCTGAGGTTTCTTTTGACGCTGTCTTTATTCGTAACCTTCAAAAGCCAACACTCGAAGTGTTTGCCCAGCGGAACGAAATATGTGGTCTCGGTCTCAATCTTAGAATACTGGGAATTGATGATTGTGTATGCGGTGCCGTGTCGGCAGGTGGTTTTATACTGGTCGAGGGGCTTACCCACGGGTTGCCAGGCGTTTGACCAGTAGTCGCCCGATTGTTTGTCGCGGACATAAATATATCTTCCCGGCTGGTCAATCGGGACATCGTCGAACCGCAGCCGCATAAGGCGTCCCTGTGCCGCCGAGGTGTAAAAGCTGTAGCCGCCCGCGTTATTGGTTATGATTGCGCCGTATTCCGTCGAGCCGAGATAATTCGCCCACGACCTCGGCGTATCAGGTCTTTCGATTACATATTCCTTGTTGGCATCGTCAAAATAACCGAATCGCATAGATTCCCCTCTCGAAAATGAGTTGTGTCCCTATATCGGTTTATTCGGATTCGTTTTAGAATACTTCCGAGTTATTCTTAATATAGTCGATTAACTCATCAACCTGTGTGAACGCGACGGCGGTGCAAGTATCGGCTGCGCCGTAATAAATCGCGATTCTGCCTGTGTCGGCATCGTATATATTAGCACAGGGGAACGCCACGTTCGGCACAAAGCCGGTTGTCTCATACGGTTTTTCCGGCGTGAGCAGATAATCGCGTGTTCTGTACAAAACTTTCCAGGGTTTGTCGATATCCAGCATTGCCGCTCCGTAACTGTAAACGAAGCCGTTGCAGGTAAACGATACGCCGTGGTAGAACAACAGCCATCCTTCGGTCGTTTCAATGGGAATCGGGCCTGCGCCGATTTTCGTGCCCTGCCACCAGCCCGAGCCCCCCTTACCCATAACGTATTTATGATTGCCCCAATAAATCAGGTCGGGGCTTTCACTCATATAGATATCGCCGAAAGGCGTGTGGGCGCTGTCGCTTGGCCGGCTCAATAGCAGATACTTGCCGTTGATTTTTCTTGGAAAAAGAACCCCGTTTCTATTGAAGGGCATAAGCGGGTTCGGCATACGGATAAAGGTCTTGAAGTCCGTGGTCCTGCCAAGACCGATAGATGCGCCGTGCATATCGTCGCACCATACGATGTAGAAGATGTCGTCGATTTTTACAAGCCGCGGGTCATAGCCGTAGCTAATCGGGTTCGGTTTGCCTTTTTCGTTAACCCAGTCGATTGGGTCGGGGCCGATTTTCCACTTCAGGGCGTCTTTGCTTTTGCCGGAAAATAGCGTCGCCCGCCCGTTCCTCTGGTCGGCCCTGAAGACCCCGACAAATTCGCCTTTATGCGGGGCGACCGCGCTGTTGAAAATACGCGCCGCCTTGGGTATCGGGTTCCAGTCGAGAATAGGATTGCCGCTGTATCTCCACAATACATCGATACAACCTTTCGGTTTATCTTCCCACGGTATATTTGGCAGTGACTCACCGATGATTGTCTTCTTTTTCATTTTTTCACCCTTTTTCACAGTTGAATTTTAAGAAACCGTTATGCAGTTGCGGTCTGGCCGCTGGCTTTGCGTCTTTCTTCCAACTCCGCTTTAACCTGTTTCATTGTCGTATCATCCAGTTTATAGAAGAACATAAGGATGATTAACGCAACCACTCCTATCCCGACTGGTATTACGCTCATCATCGCCTTCAAACCATTCAGAACATCTATGTTTTGAACCACGTTGGCCACGAATCCGGTCGTAGCAAGAACCAGGCCCGCGAGCATACTTCCAAAGGCCCATCCGAGCTTGTTCGACATAATTGAAGCTGAAAAAACAAGTCCCGTGGCCCTTCTGCCGGTTTTCCATTCGGAATAGTCAGCCGTATCGGCATATAGAACCCATAACAAAACCGAAATCGGACCGCCCACAATCGAACCGACGGCCTGAAAGACAAAAATCAGCATTAAATCTTCTGGTTTTAAGAAATAGAACGCGCCCGTGCAAATAAGAGCAGCTATGAAAAGAATGACCGCGGCACTTTTTCTGCCGACGAGTTTGGCGAAAAATGGAACCAGAAGAACGCCAATAAGAGATAATCCCTGACCAATCGTATTGAAAGCAGATGTCAGAGTTTCCCAACCAAATTTATGAGTCCCTTCGAACAAGGCAACAGCCGGTTTTCCGAAAATGCTGTAGAACGGATTAACAATATATTGCAACAGAAAGTTAAAAACCTGCGCCAGCAATGGACTTTCCTGTCCTCCGACGTAATATTTGAAGTAGTGAGTAGTTACGCTTAAACGAATGCATACGAATAATATGAAAAGAATCGTAACAGCAAATAGAAATATCCAGGGAACGTTTTTTGATAAGTCCTTCAAATCATTTGCTATGGATGTTTTTTCTTTTGCGATTGGCTGGATGCGTTCGTGTGTTGAAAGGAAGGTTATAACAAAAAAGACAACAGCGGCAATTGCGTAAATGATCATCGTCATCTGCCAGCCCTTTTGTGCGCTGCTCTGCCCAAAATGTGCCGCGAACGGCAGAACCGTTAGCGAAACGATAATGCCGCCCAGATAAGCGCCCACGAATTTGAAAGATGATGCGCTTGTCCGTTCAACAGGGTCTCCGCTGATAACGCCAAGCAATGCCGTATAGGGAATATTGACCGTTGAATACAGGAACATAAAAGCGATAAACGTGAGATAGGCGTAAACAACTTTCACCGGGTATGCGAATTCCGGCGTTGTAAACGCGAGAACCGCTGAGACAGCTAATGGAACGGCCCCGAACAATATATAAGGCCTGAATTTGCCCCACCGGCTCTTGGTCCGGTCAGCCGTCATTCCGATTACCACGTCAAAAAAGGCGTCCAGCACCCTCGATACGAAAAACATTATTCCGGCAGCAGCGGGGGCTAGGCCAAATATGTCTGTATAAAAGAAAAGCAGTTGCTGCATAATCGTCGCCCAGAACAGACAAGACGCTAAATCACCGAATCCGTAAAATGCCCTTTCGTGTAATGAAACTTTCTGGATTTCGTTGCTCATAAGTTCCTCTCTCATTAAAACCATTTTGGTTTATTAACCAATACCCATATTCAGGCGTAATATCGTAACGGGGCTTTTCGGCCTTTGCAAACCTTTTTCTTCGGCCTTATAGCAGCGGATTGCTATTGACGAAACGGCTTAAAATGGGTAATTTTGTGAACTTTGCGAACGGCTAAACCCGCCCGCGGCGGATAAACCCGCCAAAGAGCACGGCGGGTAAACTTGAGAAGCGGCAAATTGCTTTGAGAAAGAAAGGAAGTAGGTAAGATGTTCACAACGATTGTTGGCATAAAGGCGAGAGAGATATTAGACAGCCGGGGCAACCCCACGGTTGAGGTGGACGTTCTGCTGGAAGACGGCTCATTCGGACGAGCCGCGGTGCCTTCGGGCGCAAGCACGGGCGCTCACGAGGCGGTCGAGCTTCGCGACACCAAAGAAAAGCGGTATATGGGCAAAGGTACAGCCGGCGCGGTAAAAAACGTGAATGACAAAATAGCGCCGAAAGTCATAGGTATGGACGCAATGGCCCAGGAAGACATTGACCACCTGATGATAGACCTGGACGGCACGCCCAACAAGGGCAAATTTGGCGCAAACGCGATATTAGGCGTATCATTGGCCGCGGCAAAAGCAGCAGCAGCGTCCGCCTGCCTGCCCCTGTATCGTTATCTCGGCGGCTGCAACGCCAATATCCTGCCCGTTCCTATGATGAACATTCTCAACGGCGGCAAACACGCAGATAACAGCGTCGATTTTCAGGAATTTATGGTTACGCCCATTGGCGCACCCACTTTTGCAGAGGCGTTACGTTACGGCGTCGAGACATTCCACGCCCTTAAATCAATTCTGAAAAAGAAGGGCTATGCGACAAGCGTCGGCGACGAAGGCGGCTTTGCCCCGAATCTCAAGAGCAATGATGAGGCCTGCGAGGTCATCGTTTCAGCGATTGAAGTAGCCGGATATAAGCCGGGAAAAGATATCGCCATTGCGTTAGACCCGGCGGCAAGCTCGTTTTATGAAAACGGTAAATATAACCTGGCAAAATCAGGGCAGGGCAAGAAAACCAGCTCTCAAATGACTCAACTGTATAAAGCGTGGATTGAAAAGTATCCGATTGTTTCCATTGAAGACGGCCTTGATGAAAATGATTGGGACGGATTTAAGGAACACACCGCGGTTCTCGGCAAAAAGATTCAAATCGTCGGCGACGATCTTTATGTCACAAATACGAAGTTTATTAAAAGAGGCATTGAGGAAAAGGCGACCAACGCGGTACTGATTAAACTAAACCAGATTGGCACCATAACCGAGACCGTCGAGGCAATTGAGCTATGCCGAAAAGCGGGCTGGGGCTATGTAATTTCTCACCGCTCCGGCGAAACCGAGGACACTTTTATGGCTGATTTTGCCGTCGCTATGGGCGGCGGACAAATCAAAACGGGTTCGGCCTGCAGAAGCGAAAGAATCTGCAAGTATAATCAACTGCTGCGAATCGAAGAGGAGCTTGGCAAAGCGTCCAGATACGCCGGCTTTATGCTGCAGAAGAGTTAAAAGGGTAATCAGGTGAACAACGGCAGGTGCGACAGCCCGACAGATAACGGATGATTGCACCTGCCGATTTTTTTGGACTGGACTATGCAAAACGAGCGAGTCATTCGAGCCGTTGTGTTTGTAGTGTTCTTCAGTATCGGCGCTGCCGTGCTGTCGGCGACGATACTGTGCGACGACCTGCTCGAATATTATTACTACAAAGGTCTGCTCAACCAGTCCGAAGGACACCTTAAAAAACTCGAATCCCTGAACGCCGACTACGACACGCTGCTTGCCCAGCTTGAGGGCAACCCCAAAGAGCTTGCTCGTCTGGCCCCCGCGACACTCGGCATCGAGTCGAATGAGCCAAATACCGCGTACCCCCGCGCGACCGCCGACAAACTCGCCGCGGCGAGACGCGCATTAACCGAAGAGCCAAACCAAACTACAATCATACAGGGCGTTCCGCCGTGGCTCGGCTTGTGCTGTCAGTGGCCTCGCCGGCACATCCTGTTTATCTCCGGCGCAACTTTGGTGCTGATTTCGTTTATCTTTTTCGGACCTACAAGAGACCCGTCCCGCACAATGACGGTAACATCCAGCGGTGAGCACAAAGTCGAACCGAGTCAAACCGCCAAAACCGAACCCGAACCGCCCCCACCCCCCGCCCAATAATCCCTTCATCAGTACTTTCGCCAAGACGAGTAAAAACACGGTCAGGCCTGTCCCAAGCAAACCTGTGGTGAGCGCAGCCGAACCAGTCGAGTGAATGGCCGTATCAAAGGCAGTTAACTGGTAAACTACCCGCCCGGTACGACCGATAATTATGAAACTGGCGAAACCTATGGACAAAACCGTTGAAAATGTTAAAATAGGAAAGATTATTGGAAATCCACCCCTAATATTGGACGATTATCGTATTATTGAAGATGTTAGCGAAAAAATTTTCAATATTATATAAAACCGCGATAACACTCGGCTTGCTGATGGCGATGTGTCTGCTCAGTTCGTGCGCCGAGCCCCAGGCAACTGATAATCAGGATTATATAGGACCATCCGATTCGCAACCAGCTATTCAGCCGCCTCTGGAAAATGAAAAAACGCAGGAACCCAATTCTTCGCCGATAGTGAAAATCGAGCCGACGGGACCTATTGATATAACGATAAATGAGGCGGTCCTGATATCTCTGCAGAAAAACAAATCGCTGGCAGTTGAAAAACTAAGCCCGCAGATAAAAAGAACCTTCGAGGAACAGGCGTTATCCGTATTCGACCCGGATTTAAAAGGAACGGTGTCGCAAGGCAAAACGAGATTAGAGTCGGCTCCGGCACCCGGCGCAGTACCTACTAAAGAAACCGAAAAGGCATTCGGCGCAGACGCTTCACTAAGCGAGTTTTTGCCTACGGGCACAACATTGTCGCTTGACGGCAGCACAAGCCGGCTCGATGATTCGTTTGCCGCCAACCCGTTCGTATCAACGCGGCTGGGTGGGAGCGTAACGCAATCACTTTTGAGAGGTTTTGGTACCACGGTAAATCTTGTCTCGGTAAACCAGGCCAGGATAGATACGAAAATATCGCAATATGAACTTCGAGGATTCGTTGAGTCGCTGGTGGCGCAGATTGAGGAAGCATACTGGAATTGTTCGCTGGCGGAAAAAAGTATAGAGATATACAAGCAATCGATGCAAGTGGCGGAAGAACAGCAGCGGGAAACCGAGGAGCGAATTAATATAGGCAAGCTGGCACAGAGCGAGCTTGCCGCGGCCAAGGCGGAAACAGCGCTTAGGCAACAGGACCTCATCGTCGCGGAAAATACGTTTGCCCAGAGCCGGCTCAATCTTTTGCGGCTGCTGAACCCCAGCAGCAACGAAATCTGGGACAGAAAAATCATTCTCAAAAGCGAGCCGACGACGCCGGCAATCGAGCTTAGCCCCGTGGAGACATACGTCCTGCGCGGCTGGCAGATGAGGCCGGAGCTGAACCAGGCGCGACTACAGATAGACCGCGATGAGCTTGAAATTGTAAGGACTCGTAACGGCCTGCTGCCGCAGCTCGATTTTTTCATTACTCTCGGCAAGACGGGATACGCCGACTCATTCGACGATTCGGCCCGGAACATTTTTAAGAAAAATTATTACGACGCCACGGCCGGTATAACTTTCGAGTACCCGCCGATGAACCGCTCGGCACAGGCGAAAAACCAGCAGGCCACACTGTCGCGCCAACAGGCGCAGGAAGCGCTCGACAATCTCGAACAATTAGTCGAGGTTGATATAAGAGGCGCTTATTTGCAGATTACAAGCGTTCAGCAGCAGGTTGTCGCGGCAAAAGCGAGCAGAGAGCTGCTGGATGAAAAACTCAAGGTCGAAACCGGCAAATTCGAAGTCGGCAAATCAACGTCGATTCTTGTCGCGCAGGCACAAAGAGATTTTCTGCAGAGCCAGATAACGGAGCTTACGGCCGCAATAAATTATCAGATAGCGATAGTGGAGCTTCATCGGCTTGAGGGAACACTCTTGATACGAAGTGGGATTGCCAGTCCTGGCAGCGAACCGGTAAAAAGATCGAAAATCACATCGAGCTAATTTTGGTTGGTAAATTTTTATGAATAAGAACAACTGTAGAATAAAAATCTGGTCGGCATCGGCACTGGTGGTTGCGGCCCTGCTTACCGGCTGTTCGCGGAAAACACCCCAAGCCTCGTCGGTCGTGCCGGTATCGGTGGCGCAGGTAACACAACAGACCCTGCCTCTCGAATTGAGCAGTTTCGGGATAGTCGAGGCGAATATGAGCGTTACGATAAAATCGCAGGTAGCCGGCATTCTTACAGCAGTCCATTTCAAAGAAGGCCAGGAGGTAAACAAAGGCGATTTGCTGGTTTCAATTGATTCGCGGTCTTTCGAGGCGGAGCTCAAAGCGGCACAGGGAAATCTTGAAAAAGACGAGGCACAACTGAAGAACGCCGAAAAAGAGGCGTCCAGGCAGACGGAATTGCTGAAGAAGGGTTATGCGTCACAGAACGATTACGACAACAGCGTAACGGCTGTGGATGCGCTCAAAGCCACCGTAGATTCTGATAAAGCGGCAGTGGAGGACGCGGCGGTACAGGTTGATTATTGTTCAATCCGCTCGCCCATCAACGGCGTCATCGGGGCGATTTCCATTGACCAGGGTAATTTGATTAAGGAAAAAGACATCCCCATCGCGAGCATCAACCAGATAAGCCCCATCAGGATAAGCTTCACACTGCCGCAGCAGTATCTGCCTTTGATACGCAAATATATGGCCGGCAACACACTCGAGATAATCGCGAAGATTCCCGGCGCAGAGGGGCAGGAGCCGGTGAAAGGGGCTTTGCTTTTTATCGATAACTCGGTAGACACCGGCACGGGAACGATTCGGCTGTGGGGCATATCGCAGAATGAAAAACGCGTACTATGGCCCGGGCTGTTTGTAAACGTTGTTCTTAATCTTGCGCAGGAACCTAACGTCATAGTCGTGCCGTCGCAGGCGATTCAAAACGGCCAGCAGGGTCAGTTTGTTTACGTTGTGAAGGCGGACAACACTGCTGAAATCCGGCCGATTACCGTACAGCGCACAGCAAACAACAGTTCCGTTGTCGAAGGGGTCGAGCCGGGCGAAACAGTGGTAACGGACGGACAGCTCCGGCTGGTGGCCGGCACAAAGGTTCAAATAAAGGAAACAACAGGTAACAAAAACTAAGCGGATAAAAGATGAATTTCACAGCTCTGTTTATAAATCGCCCCGTAATGACAACCCTTGTGATGCTGGGGATATTAATCTTCGGCATCACGGCGTTTTTTGCCCTTCCGGTCAGCGATTTGCCAAACGTGGATTTCCCGACGATACAGGTTTCCGTCTCGCTTCCCGGGGCAAGCCCGGAGACAATGGCCTCGGCGGTAGCGACGCCTCTCGAAAAGCAATTCTCTACGATTGCCGGCATCGACTCAATGACATCAACAAGCGTGCTTGGAAACACACAAATAATCATTCAGTTCAGCCTAAGCCGCAATATTGACGGGGCGGCACAGGACGTCCAGGCGGCAATCACGCAGGCACAAAGACAATTACCCCAGAATCTGCCAAGCCCTCCCACTTACCAGAAGGTCAACCCGGCGGACCAGCCGATTTTATATATCGCTTTGACAGGACCTACGCTGCCGATGTATTCGCTGGATGAATATGGCGAGACCCTTATGGCACAGCGAATTTCGATGGTCAGCGGCGTGGCGCAGGTGCTGGTATATGGCGCGCAAAAATACGCAGTTCGTGTATGGCCTAATCCGACGGCGCTGGCCAGCAGAGGTCTCGGAATCGACGAGGTCGCGAACGCTGTCGCAAACGGCAACGTGAATCTGCCCACAGGGATACTTTACGGACCGGATAAAGCCATAACGGTGGAGGCAAGTGGACAACTAAACGACGCTGCCGCATACAAGCCGCTGATTGTAGCATATCGCAACGGCTCGCCGGTTCGGCTTGGAGACATAGGCAAAGTAATGGACAGCGTTGAAAACAACAAGACCGCCGCATGGTATATTACTTCGAGCGAGGCACGGCGAGGGATTATTCTGGCGGTGCTGAGACAGCCCGGAACAAATACGGTGGCGGTAACAGACGCGGTGAAGAACCTTTTGCCGAGCTTCCGCAAGCAGATGCCTGCGGCAGTTTCGCTGGACATTCTTTTTGACAGGTCGATGTTTATCAGAGAATCGGTCAAGGACGTCGAATTTACGCTTATTTTGACGCTGATACTGGTAGTTCTGGTAATATTCCTTTTCCTGCGGAATATGTCGGCGACGGTGATACCGAGCTTGACGCTGCCGATGTCGATAGTTGCGACTTTCGCCATAATGCATCTTGGAGGATTCAGCTTAAACAACCTGTCGCTGATGGCGCTTACGCTGTCGGTGGGATTCGTGGTCGATGACGCGATTGTTATGCTGGAAAACATATTCCGGCACATGGAAATGGGCAAAAGCGCAATCAAAGCGGCCGTGGACGGGGCGAAGGAAATTGCGTTTACGATTGTAAGCATGACGCTGTCGCTAAGCGCTGTTTTTATCCCGATTATTTTTATGGGCGGCCTTATAGGACGGCTGTTCAGGGAATTTTCCATAACAATCGGAGTGGCAGTGCTGGCGTCCGGATTTATCGCGCTTAGTTTGACGCCGATGTTATCCAGCAGATTTTTGAGAAAACCCGAAACCATCAAGCACGGCCGTGCTTATGCGTTTACAGAAGCATTACACAACAAAATGACCGCGTTTTATGAGCGAACCCTCAGATGGGTCCTTCTGCATAGACGCGGCGCAATGGTCTTCTCGGCAATTATTCTGGCAGGGACAGTTTATCTGTTCGTTGTAGTCCCCAAAGGATTTTTACCCAGCGAGGACCGCGCACAGATATTCGGGTTTACGGAAGGAATAGAGGGGATATCGTTCGACTCGATTACGGCTCATCAAAGGGCGATAAACGCCATTTTACAAAAAGAGCCGGAGATAGGTTCGTTTATGTCGAGCGTCGGCAGAGGCGGGGGCAATATAGGAACAGTGTTTGTCCGGCTGAAGCCGAAGTCCCAACGTAAACTTTCAGCCGACCAGCTTATCCAGAAATGGCGCGGTATGCTGAACAATATACCGGGAATGAGGGTTTACCTGCAGAATCCACCGTCTATCCAGCTTGGTGGAAGATTGTCGAAGAGCCAGTATCAATACACACTGCAAAGCTATAACCTCGATGAGCTATACAAATACGCCGGGATAATGGAGCAGAAGATAAGACAAATGCCCGGCTTACTTGACGTAACCAGCGATTTGCAGATAAAAAATCCGCAGGTTAATGTTGATATAGACAGGGATAAGGCATCGAGTTTGGGCGTAACGGCACAGCAAATCGAGGATGCTTTGTATTACGCATACGGCACACGCCAGATATCAACAATACTGGCACCGAACAACGAGTACCAGGTCATATTAGAGCTTGAACCGAAATACCAGCTTGACCCCACCTCGCTGGGTATGCTTTATGTAAAGTCGAACAGCGGACAGCTTGTCCCGTTGAAATCCGTGGCCAACCTGACCAACAGCGTCGGGCCGATGAGCGTAAATCACCAGGGACAATTGCCCGCCGTAACAATTTCATTCAATCTTCCGCCAAACTTCCCTCTTGGAAACGCGGTCGATGCAATAAACCGCCTGGCAAAAGATACCCTGCCTGATATGGTAACAGCGAGCTTCCAGGGAACGGCGCAGGCATTCGCGTCATCAATGCGCGGTCTGGGGCTTCTGCTGGTACTTGCCATACTGGTGATTTATCTTGTTCTGGGGATTCTGTATGAGAGCTTCATTCACCCGCTGACGATATTGTCGGCCCTTCCGTTCGCTGGCTTCGGGGCGCTGCTTACGCTGATTATTTTCGGCGAAGACCTTTCGATATACGCGTTCGTGGGCATAATTATGCTCGTGGGTCTGGTGAAAAAGAACGGCATTATGATGATAGATTTTGCCATCGAGGCGCAACATCACGGGAAAAGCCCCTATGACGCGATAGTCGAGGCAAGTATCATCCGTTTCAGGCCCATAATGATGACGACAATGGCGGCGCTTATGGCGGGCCTTCCCATCGCTATCGGGTTCGGCGCAGGCGCCGAATCGCGAAGGCCGCTTGGTCTGGCCGTAGTCGGCGGGCTGTTGTTCTCGCAAAGTATTACGCTTTATGTCACGCCGGTATTTTATCTTTATATGGAATCACTGCAGAAAAAAACCGCCAAGTGGTTCAAGGCCCCACAGGGACAACCCGTCTCGGCGCAGGCAACGCAAAAGTAACAAAAGAAACAAACAACCGGAAACTCAATAAACCATCCGAATTACAGGGCACCTTTTCGCCGGAGCACATCCTGAATCTGCTCCGCCAGGCGGTCTCGCTCGATTGATAAAGCAAGCTGGTCGGCCGCCATTTCCAGGATTTGCCTCTGGTCCGGCGCGTTAAATTTGCCAGGCTCACCGGACTTTAGACCCAAAACACCAACAGCCCCTCGCGGACAGGTCATCGGCACATATATGGCATTAGCGTCCGGCAGCGTATCGGTTCCGGCGCCTGCTATCTGGCCATGCTCATATACCCACTGGGCAACGGCAATTTCTTTTTCCATACCGGCGAAACTGCTGGGTCGGCTGACTGCCGCTTTTAGCCGGCCTGCTTCATCAGGCAAAAATATCGCCGCCTCGCTGGTTAAACTCTCCGATAATAACTGCTGGGCGACAGCCACAAGCTGATGGGTACCTGCGGTGGCAGCCAGTTTCCTGCTCAAACGATACAGGGCCTCGGTGCGCCACTGCCGCTGACGCAGCGTCTCCACCTGCCTGCGAACCCTGAACGCCAGTGTGCTAATCAGAATCGCAATGGTCAGCATAACGGCAAATGTAATAAAATACTCGGTGTCGGTAACATTGAAACTATAGTAGGGCGGCACGAGGAAGAAATCGAACGCCAGCACACCGGCAACTGACGCCAAAATACCGGGTCCGAGTCCGTATCTTGTGGTTACAAACAGTACGCCAAGAATAAACACCATTGCCTGGTTTGTTTCGTTAAGTCCCGCCCTGCTCATCAGCTCGGCAAGGACTGTGCTGATTGCAGTAACTACGACTGTCTTGACGTAAGACAGGTAATTAATTTGGCGCCGGCTGACAAGATGTTGGGTCTTGCTTTCGTCAGCAGGGTCTTTTTGGCCTCTAATCACATATACATCTATGTCGCCGCTACGACGCAACACTTTACTGACGATGGAACTGCCTATTAATTCACGCCAGCGCGGCTCGCCGGTCTTGCCGATTATGATTTTCGTCACGCTTTTGGACTGAGCATACTTTACAATCTCCTCGGCCATATCTTCCCCGCCGAGCGTCGCAGTTTCCGCGCCTAACTGCTCAGCCAAATTAAGGTTGTGGGCGAGCTTCTGACGAGCGGCATCACTCATAAAACGACCTGTGTCCACATAGGCCGCTATCCAGGGCGCTCGCAGCGCCATTGCCATCCGCCTGGTGACCCGAATTAATCTCGCCGACGTCGGACTGGGACCGATACAAACAAGCAATCGCTCCCTAGTCGCCCCTATCCTGGCCTCCCCAGATGTCTGGACTTGCGCGCTCAAATGGTCGGCGGTTCGTCGCATAGCCAGCTCACGCAGGGCAGTCAAGTTAGGCAACTTGAAGAATTTCAGCATCGCTCGCTCGGCATCAGCCGGGAAATATACCTTGCCCTCTTCAAACCGCTGCAATAAATCTTCCGGCGGCAGGTCCACCAGCTCAACCTCATCGGCATTGTCAAAAACAGTATCAGGGACTGTTTCACGGACCGCAATACCGGAAATCTTCGCCACAATATCGTTCAAACTTTCTAAATGCTGAACATTCAGCGTAGTATAGACGCTTATGCCGGCGTCTAATAATTCTTCCACGTCCTGCCATCGCTTCGTATGTCGCAGGCCGGGGGCGTTGGTATGGGCAAACTCATCGACAATTATCGCCGCCGGCTTGCGAGCCAGTGCCGCATCGAGGTCGAACTCCTTCAACTTTATGCCTTTGTATTCCAACTCTTTGAACGGGAGAAGCTCCATCCCCAGCATAATCGCCTCGGTCTCAGGTCGCGCGTGCGGCTGGACGTACCCGATAACAATATCCACATTTGCGCTGGCCTGCTCTCTTGCGGCTTCCAGCATCGAATAGGTCTTGCCAACACCCGCCGCATAGCCGAAAAATATCTTCAGCTTGCCGCCGGCCTTCGCCTTTTCTTCTTTGCGGATTTGTTCGAGCAGCTCATCCGGATTTGGTCGCTGGTTATCCATTCGTTATCTGCCTATTTTGTCCGTCGTCAGCTTAAATGAGACAGTAAAGAGGTCTATTTTGGTTGACGTTTTTGACTTCCGGTTTCGTTTACCTTTGAGAACTGATAATAACATAATCCGAAAATTAAGTTATCCTAAACTCCTTATTTTACAGTGAATCTTTTTCGGGGTTGTCGAAGCCGAGTTTCTTTTCGAGGAGTTTGATAGACTGCAAAATGATATAGGCCTCGTCGTCTGTTTTTATGTCGGAAACGATGCCGGCTTTTCTCAGTAGTTCGGTTATTCTCTTTGATAAGTAGGAGATAGCATTAGAGACATAAAAGGGGAAATACCAGAAATAGCCAAAGGCCAAAATGATGCACAATGTAGCTGTTACGGACATATAGGTTTTTACGTCAGCAGACTGTTGTTTTGTTATCAGATTTTTTCGGACAACCGCCTCCATGTTAAGGTCATTGATGCTGAGGATGGATTGCTTGAGTTTTTCATAACAAGGCAGGACTTCGTTAAAATACATTGAGGTAGTGCCTAAACCGTTTTTAATCTTAGTGCAGAGGTTCATATAAACAGCATAATCGCGATTGAGCGTGTCAACGTAATCTTTTTCGTGAATCTCCGTTATGTTGCTATTTTCGGCTTTGAGGTTTTTTTCAAAATCGATTCTGCCGGCTTCGAAAAGCTGGGAATAATAATCGGACAATTTTTTGTTGTCGCTGGGATTGAAGATAGTGCTACTGATGGAAGTTCTGGTGTCGTCGAGTGCGGAGAGCATATTTTTTGAATAGACAATGGAATCATAATTGTTTCTGAGAATGCTGTCAGCTTCTTCGGACAGTTTGCAAACGTAATAAGAGCAGAAAAATGCGAGGGCAAAAATGATAGTGAACAGAAACCCCAAGCCAATTGAAAGCTTTGTTTTAAGTACCATAACGCCTCCAAAATTTAATTAAGTCAAGATATGATCTGTCATTTCCCATGTTAAATGCGATACTTTTATATGTGAAATCCGGTTACAGAATTCTACGTTACAATCTTTCAAGCAACTCCTCCGGATTTGGTCGCTGGTTATCCATTCGTTATTTTCCTATTTGTTCTGCCCCTCGACTATGCTCGGGGCGGTGAGCTTGTCGAACCGAAGGTTGTCCAAAGCAAGATTAAGCTCCAGCACGTTGACTCGTGGTTCGCCAAGAATACCAAGTTGTCTGCCTTTGGTTAATTTAACCACAAGCTCCCTGACTTTGGTTTCATCAAGGTTTCTCGCCTTCGCGACGCGGGAAACCTGATACTCCGCCGAGGCGGGGCTTATATCGGGGTCGAGACCGCTGCCTGAAGCCGTTACCAAATCAACCGGCACCAACGGCTTACTCGCGGCATCCGCGGCCTTCAATTGCGTAATCCTGGCCTTGACGTTTTCGGCCAAAGCTGGATTAAGCGGCCCCAGATTCGAGCCGGAAGAATTGGCAGCGTTATAAGGTATCGGCGATGTCGCGGATGGTCTCGCCCAGAAATATTTCGGACTG
Source organism: Sedimentisphaerales bacterium (assembly GCA_049513025.1). Classification (GTDB taxonomy): domain Bacteria; phylum Planctomycetota; class Phycisphaerae; order Sedimentisphaerales; family Anaerobacaceae; genus Fen-1362. The sequence goes on along the minus strand of JBEKWM010000006.1, from coordinate 117,693 downwards.
CTGAATGATTGCCCGATAAGCGAAGACCCGACGGTTTTACCGTTATTGACAATCAAGCTGCCATTGGCCTGATGCGGGAATACTAACTGAGCAAAACCGGTTACAATCAACGGGTAAATGACGCCCGTAATCACAGTGAATATCACTATACAGGCAATCGCTTGTCGCAGGATACGAATCATATTCTCACCTTCATCATTTAATCACACCAAATGCAAAACTACCAGCAGCATATCAATCAATTTTATTCCAATAAAAGGCACAATCAGTCCGCCGACGCCGTAAATGAGCAGGTTTTTTCTCAGTAACTGCGTCGCCGGCATCGGGCGATATTTTACCCCCTTCAGCGCAAGCGGAATCAGAAAGACGATAATAATCGCGTTAAAAATCACGGCGGACAAAATCGCGCTATCAGGCGTTGCAAGCCCCATCACATTCAGCGTATTAAGCGACGGGTAGGTCAGGGCAAACGCCGCCGGTATGATTGCAAAATACTTGGCCACGTCGTTGGCGATTGAGAAAGTCGTCAGCGCCCCGCGGGTCATCAGCGTTTGCTTGCCTATTTGCACGATATCGAGCAGCTTGGTCGGGTTGGAATCCAGGTCAACCATATTGCCCGCCTCTTTGGCCGCCTGGGTGCCTGTATTCATCGCTACCGCCACATCCGCCTGGGCCAGTGCCGGCGCATCGTTGGTTCCGTCGCCCGTCATCGCCACCAAATGTCCCTGGGCCTGATATCTTCGAATCAGCTCGAGCTTTGCCTCCGGCGTGGCCTCCGCAAGAAAATCGTCCACACCCGCCTCAGCGGCAATCGCGGCCGCGGTCATCGGGTTATCGCCGGTAATCATCACCGTCTTTATGCCCATTCTGCGCAAATCGCTAAATCGTTCCCTGATGCCGCCTTTGACAATGTCTTTGAGATGAATTACTCCTAACGCCTTGGCGCCGTCAGCCACTACCAAAGGCGTGCCTCCATTTTTAGCAACATTCTGGCTGGCCAGCCGGACTTTGTCCGGAATCACTCCGCCCCTGCTTTTGACAAATTGCTCAATCGCATCCACCGCGCCCTTGCGAATCTGTCTGCCGTCGAGGTCAACTCCGCTCATTCGCGTCTGGGCGGAAAAAGGAATAAATTTGGCGCCTAATTTTTCAATGTCCCTTCCCCGCAGGTTGTATTGCTGCTTTGCGAGCACAACAATGCTCCTGCCCTCAGGGGTTTCGTCCGCCAAAGAGGCAAGCTGGGCGGCGTCGGCCAAATCCTCAATCGACACACCATCCGCGGCGATAAATTCTGTTGCCTGGCGATTGCCCAACGTGATAGTTCCGGTCTTATCCAACAGTAGTACATCCACGTCGCCCGCCGCCTCTACCGCCCGGCCCGACATTGCCACAACGTTGGCCTGGCTTAGCCGGCTCATACCGGCAATTCCGATTGCAGAAAGCAACGCCCCTATCGTCGTCGGGGCAAGGCAAACCAGCAACGCCACCAGCACGGTAATCGTTACAACCCCGCCCTGATGCGCCTGCAGAACGCTGTAATATGAATAAGGAAGCAGCGTCGCTGTAACAACAAGAAAAATAATGGTCAGCGCCGCCAACAGAATTGTAAGGGCGATTTCATTGGGCGTCTTTTGGCGTTTTGCCCCTTCGACCATCGCTATCATACGGTCTAAAAATGTATTGCCCGATTCCGCGGTAACACGTATGACTAACCAGTCCGAAATAATGCGTGTTCCTCCTGTAACTGCCGACCTGTCTCCGCCGCTTTCACGAATGACCGGCGCGCTTTCTCCGGTGACCGCGCTTTCATCCACTGAGGCCACGCCATCGATAACCTCGCCATCGACCGGGATATAATCGCCGGCTTCCACCAGAACCACGTCGCCCTTCTTTAACAGGGACGCCAAAACCATCTCGAAAGAAGAGTTGCGCCGGGGATTAGCGAGTTTTTTGGCGATCAGGTCTCTGCGGGCCTTTTTAAAACTGTCCGCCTGCGCCCTGCCGTGTCCTTCGGCCATTGCTTCGGCGAAATTGGCGAACAAGACCGTAAACCATAACCACAATGAAATGCCGAGAATAAACCAGGGGCCGGCTTCACCTTTGCCGGAAATCGCCTGGACGAACAGGACGCTGGTCAGGACACTGCCAACGAATACAACAAACATGACAGGGTTGCGGAATTGCCTGCGGGGATTGAGCTTGCGGAACGAATCCACGACAGCAGGCCGGATAATGGCCCAGTCAAATAATTTAGTTCCTTTTGTATTATCACTCATAATTATTTGCCAATCATCATCAAATGTTCCACAATCGGCCCCAAAGCCAGGGCCGGTATAAAGCTTAATGCACCAACCACAATGACCACGCTAATCAGCAGGATGACAAACATCGGGCCGGACGTGCTCAGCGTGCCTGCACTGACGGGGACATATTTCTTGGCCGCGAGCGAACCGGCGATTGCCAGCACTAAGATTTTGAACAGGTATCGCCCGCCCAGCATAGCTATGGCCAGGGTATAATTATAAAAAGGCGTGTTACAGTTAATACCGGCAAAGGCGCTGCCGTTATTGTTCGATGCCGATGAATAGCCATAGAGAATTTCGCTGAAACCGTGAGGGCCGGGGTTGAACGCACCCGCCTGACCGGCTTTTGTCGCCACGGCCACCGCCGTGCCAATCAATGCCAGACATATCGGCAGCAGGATGACCAGTGAGGCCATTTTCATTTCAAAGCTTTCGATTTTTTTGCCTAAGTATTCGGGCGTTCGGCCTACCATTAACCCCGCGATGAACACCGCCAGAATCGCGAAAACCAGCATACCGTAAAGCCCCGAGCCGACGCCGCCGAAAATCACCTCTCCGAGTTGTATCAGCCACATCGGGACCATTCCACCCAAAGGTGTATAAGAATCGTGCATCGAGTTTACAGCCCCGCAGGAAGTGCCTGTCGTGGTGGTAGCAAACAAGGCGGAGTTGAAAATGCCAAAGCGGACTTCCTTACCTTCCATATTGCCGCCGCTTTGCATTGCACTGGGTTGCAGGTCGGCGCCCGCCGAAACCAATTGCGGCGTCCCTTTTTGTTCCGACCAGCAGCACAGGGCCAACAGGCCGATGAAGATTATTACCATTGAGGCCAGTATCGCCAAGCCCTGCTTCGTATCGCCCGCCATTTTCCCGAAGGTGTAGCAAAGCGCAGCTGGTATCAGAAGTATCGCGAGCATCTCAAGAAAATTGGACAACGGCGTAGGGTTTTCAAGCGGATGGGCAGAGTTGGCGTTGAAGAATCCGCCGCCGTTAGTGCCTAATTGCTTAATGGCAATCTGCGAGGCCGTCGGCCCGACCGCGATTGTCTGCTCAGTAACACTATTGCCGTCGGCCATTGTTACCGGCTCAACAAGCGTCGCCGTTGGATATGGCTTAAATGTCTGGACCACACCCTGCGACGCAAGGAGGATTGCAATTATCAGCGATAGAGGAATGAGGATATACAACGTCGAACGGGTTAAATCGACCCAGAAGTTGCCGATTGTCTGGCTGTTTCGGCGAACGAAACCCCGGATAAGCGCGACCAGCACCGCCATACCACTCGCCGCGGACATAAAATTCTGCACTGCCAAACCGAGCATCTGCGTCAGGTAGCTCATCGTGCTCTCGCCGCCGTATGCCTGCCAGTTAGTATTGGTAATGAAACTGACAGCCGTATTGAATGCCAGGTCGGGAGGCACAGCGGGAAAATGCTGCGGATTCAAAGGCAAAAAGCCCTGTAACCGCATCAAGGCATACAATAAAACAAAACCAGCCGCGTTAAAGACAAGCATCGAGACGGTATATCTCTGCCAGCCCATCTCATTGGCAGGGTTTACCCCGCAGAGCCGATAAATCGCACGCTCGACCGGCCCCAGTATCCGGTCCAGACCGCAGGGCTTGTTTTCATATACCCGCGTCATATACCAGCCCAGCGGTTTTGTCAGCAGCAATACTACTGACAAGAGCAGGACGATTTGCATTATGCCGGAAGCAATCATTAGAACTTCTCCGCTATCAGCACCGCCACGACAAGATAAATCATAAGCAGCACCGCAAGAATCCCGCTAACCCAGTATGCCCAAATCACACCATCGTCTCCTTATCTACTTGCACCCATACCACGGGCCTTCAGTAGCATACATTTTAAACTAAGTGGGGAGAGCAAAAGGTAGCGCAATTATCCCTTTAAGCAGGGTCTTGTCAACTGTTTCCCGCTCGCAAAACAACTATTGAAGCCCTAAGTCCTGTCGTCGATAGGAGTTACGGGGTCAATAACAAGCCAGCAGAATGTACCGAGAAAATATACGCCCGCGGCGACATACAGGGCGACGTTCCAGTTGTGGCCTGACCACGCGAGGATATAACCTATTGCGATGGCGGCAAGCCCCCCGCCGAAATTGCCCATCATATTCATACTGCCAGACAGCGTCCCCGCGAATTTCCCGCCTATATCCATACACGCGCCCCAGCTCGTCGGCATCACCAAATCGTTGCAGAAACTGGCAAAGCCCATAATCAACATAGCCAGCCACGGGTTAGGGATAAGAGTGGAAATCGCTAAGCAGGATGCGGCGCCGAAGAATCCGATTCCCGCCAGTAACCGTCTTGCGAATAACGTGCTGCCGAGAAGTTTGGCAAGCGGTGCGGATATATAGCCGCAGAAAAGCGAGCCAAGCCCGCCGAAAAATAACGGGAGGCCCGCCAATAAGGCGCCATAAGTTATATCCATCCCGCGTCCTTCGCGCAGGTAGGTTGGCAGCCAGGTGATATAAAACACCGCTCCGAAGTTCAGACAGGCAAATTGAAACCACAAAAGCCAGACGGTTTTAGAAGCTAATAGTTTCCCCCATGGGATTTTCCCGTGCCCCAGAACCACGTCCTGCTGACGAGGCAATATCGCCAGCTCCGCTTTATTGATGCTTTTGTTGTCGCGGGGGTTGTCCCGATACCAGATATAGAAAAAGATTGCCCATACCACGCCCAGCAGGCCGAATAATCCGAAGGTATGACGCCAGGAAATATGCTGTAAAATCAGGGCGACCAGCAGGGGCGTGAATGCGCCGCCCCATCTCGCGCTTAGCCACATTATGCCTTGGGCACGAACCCGTTCCGACTGCGGCAGCCAAGTGGTAAACGCCTTGGTCAGATTCGGGAAGCACCCCGCTTCGCCCGCACCGAACATTGCGCGGGTAATCACTAACGAAATGAAATTGAAAACCCATCCGGTCGCGGCCGTAAAAAACGACCACCAGACCACCACCCGCATCAGCACCCTGCGTGCGCCGATACGGTCGCCCAGCCAGCCGCTGGGAATCTCGAACAGGGCATACGCCCAGAAAAACACCGAGAACGCCCAGCCCATCTGCTTGGTCGAAAAACCGAGGTCTTTGCTCATTATCGGCGCCGCCTGCGAGATGCAGACGCGGTCGATATAGGTAATGACGGATAAAGTAACGGCGAACACAATTACCCAGTAGCGAACACGGGTAGGACGTGTTCCTGAGCCATTCATTAGCGTTTTATCGCTGGAATCCATCTCAAAAAGGTTAAAAAGGGGTCAGGCCCCTTTTTTCCTCAACGGTTACTTTGGCGGTTCGATTTTGCCCACCGCGGGCGGCAAAACGGCTTCCAACAACGGCTTGCGGAAGGATTTGGTCTTCTGGGCATATAAGCCGAATTCGTTTGCGCAAAATTCCCAGTAATGGAAACTAAAGCCGCGTTCGATTGCGGCGTCGGCCATAAACTTTGTCCAGCGTGCGCGTGAATCCATATCCGCCTTTTCGTATGCGCCGAATTCGCCTAAGTTAATCGGGCGGTTGTTTTTCTTCGCCCAGGCGGCAGCAAAATCCAAGTCCCTTATTATTTCCTGCTTTTCGTCCTCGGCGCCCGTCCATTTCGTGCCGAGCCAGTCATTGGGGTCTCCCCTGCTCAGCCAAGCAGCACCCTGATGGGTAAACGTCAGCGGAAAGTAATCGTGAACGGTAACGATGATATTGCGGTCTTCTTTTGGAATATCGAGCAGTTCGAGATAATGAATCTGGTTGTAGTGCGCCGAGCCGATAACGATGGTTCTGTTCGGATTGGATTGCCTCACGACCGCCAGCGCCTCTTTCAATTGCTCATTCCAAGGACCTGCCGTTAATTCCTTTTGCGGCTCATTTAGAAGCTCAAAGACGAGAATATCGGGACAACCCTTGAAGTGCTCCGCGATTTGCTTCCAAAGTGCGAGGAATCTTTCTTTTTCCTTAACGGGGTCGGCATAAAGCTCGCCATAGTGGTGAACGTTGAGCATTATGGGCAGGTTTCGCGACAGGGCGCAGTTGACTGCCCAGTCGACTCGTTTCATAAAATTCGGGTCAATAGTATATGGTGGTTTGTCCATCGCGTGGGCCGACCAGCGAACGGGCAGCCGGACGGAGTTGAAGCCGGCGTCTTTTATAATCTGAAAGTACTCTTCCTGAACAACAACGCCCCATTCGCCTTCGCTTGGCGCGTCAAAAGCATTGCCGAGGTTCACGCCCCTGCCTAAAAGCTGGTTCATTTTGAACGGATCCGGTCCTTTGGCGGCGTTCGGCTCATCAACGGCCCTGCAAACCGACACAAACATAACTACGGCCAATAAGGAAACAATAATAAATGTGGATAGTATTGCTGACTTCGACATAATCCTTTACTCCAGACAATCCTAACCAAAATACGAGGTTAAACTCGCACCCACGGCGCAAAACGGACAATTTTGCGGTCGTGATTGCGGCCATTAGCCAAAACTTTGGGCATAGCCGGAAACCCTTTGTACAGCAGCGCCGCAAGAAGTCCAAGCAGCAATAGTATAACGGGTTCGCCTAAAACGGCAACATGATAATAAATTCCGCGGGCGACGGCTAAGAAATCGCGGGCGGCGAAAGTGTCAAACTGTTTATACGTATCGGCGCTCGCGGTCGCCACGGGAGAGTCGCTCCTGAGGGCCATACTATGCCGGCCGCCTGCCGCGACGGCAACAAAATTCCTGCCCGATGGAACACCGCACTGTCTGAAGGCGTCCCATCCCCAGGCCGCCAGCGACCCGTCAAGCTTCAGAGCGACTGTATGGAAGCCGCCACAGGTAATAACGGCAAAGTCAGCATCCGGCGGTATATGTTGCGCATATTCGTTCGTGCCGAACACTATCGCAGAACCGTCTCTTTTGACGGCCCGGCTCCAGTAACCGCTGGCTTCCACGGCAATAAAATCGCTGCCGACGGGGACATTGCACTGACCGTATGTGTTGTCGCCCCAGGCAACAAGTGACCCGTTGGATTTCAGGGCGATGTTGTGGTACCCTCCGCCGGCAACGGCAATGAAGTTGGGGCCTGTGGGGACATCGCACTGGTGAAACTTGTTCCAGCCCCACGCAACAAGCGAGCCGTCGGCCCGGATAGCAACACTGTGGTATCCGCCGGCGGCTATCGCGATGAAGTTTCTGCCTTGGGGAACATCGCACTGCCCGTAGGTGTTGTCGCCCCATGCTTTGAGCGAACCGTCGGCCTTAAGAGCCAGGCAATGCAACCCGCCGGCGGCGATTGCCGTAAAATCGGAACCTTTCGGTGAATTGCACTGACCGTAGGTGTTATCACCCCAGGCAACGATTGTGGCGGCAAAACCCGGCTCGACGAGCCAGGCGGAAAACGCAAACAAAACTGCCGTAATTAAAACGAGACCAGTTCTATCTCTCATCGTTTCACCTCCTCGTCAAACACCCGCCTCTGCCAACGGCTCAAAACTCCCGACGCACCAATGTGCCCTTCGGGCTGTCCAAGCCGTCCAAACAGAAATTTAATTTCATTTCTCCAAACTGCTGCTGACTCGGAAGCGGCAAAAAATAACTCTATTATTATTATACCCTCCTGCAATTGCAAATCAAGCAATACCCACGGGTAGAACCACAAATAAATTTACATGGGTGTTTTCCGGCCTAAAAACAGCGGTTTTAAGGCGTTTTAACGCCCCAGAAACCGCTTTATTACGCACGGGTTTTACTGGCAATACAATATAAGAAGTTGATATAATGATTCTTTGTAATAACGCTGTTGTGTGCTGGAGAGATTTTTATGGCAAATGACACCGCAAACCATTCGGCTGAGCAAATGGAGAAGAAACAGCCGTTGCCTTTGTGGCGTCGAATCGCGCTGGCCCTGGTAATCGCCGCTATGGCCGGAGTTTCAGGGTTGATGCTGACGGCGTACATAGCAGAAATACAATTCTGCGGAGAGATTCGCAAAATCAGCAAGGCCGGCGAACCGATAAAATTCCCGGATCTATTCACAGGCCGAACCGTGACGCAAACAGGCGAAGACGCCAATTGGCGCTACGTCGATACCATCAGACAGTTCCGGCCCGCCGACGCGACGAACTTTATGCAGGTAAATTTATTTTACAGAACTAATATGGCCTCGCTGCCGGCAGAACAGTTCCCCGGCGATTTGCGAGAAAAAGTAGCTGATACTATTAACAAAGCAAAACCAATATTCGAGAACCTTGACAAAGGTGCACAACTCACCCTGTCGGAGTTCGACATAGGAGTCACGCTCGGCAGTCAGGTCTGCAAGGCGAGATTAGACGGCGCCCAGTGCGCCGCATTTCTGTCATCGCTGAGAACGCTCGACTTAATACTGGCAGGCAAGGGTGATGCGGCGGCGGATTCCATAATAAGCACACTACAGCTTACCCGTGTTTTCGATACCTGTCCCACGATGCTCGTGCAGGGACGAAAATTAACCTGTGTCGGACTCGCTTGTGGCGATATCCAGTTACTGCTTGCGAAATGCTCTCCTTCGGAGAATCAACTCAGCCGGCTCCAGACGCTGCTGGAAAAAACACTTCCTTCGGACAGCTTAAAATGGTCGCTTGTGGCGGAAAGGGTTTACCAGCTGGAAATCGCTCGCAACATCATACCCAGAAGTATCGCGTCAAAATACCTTATGGCCGATGCCCCTGCCCTGCCCGAACGGATTGCGGCACCTCCATTCACGTGGCATCGTATGCGTATGTTTTTCGCGTCCGCAAAATACCTGCGGGATATGGCATGGCTCATAAAAATTTCCAGTCAGCCCTGGCCAGGCCCGCTTGACGAATTAACCGGCGCAAAGGCAAAACCCTTAGTAAAATCGAGTGGCCTGATTCCTGCTGTGTCTGTGCTTTCTCTCCTTAACGCAGAAACTCTCGCCATTGTTCGATGCACGACTTCAGCAATAGCAATTGAACGCTATCGCCTGCAGAATGGGCGCATACCTGATGCCCTGACCGATATTTGCCCAATCTATATTAAATCAATTCCGCCCGACCCGTTCACCGGCCAAACGCTGCTTTACATCCGCGATGACCAATCCTATACGGTTTATAGCACAGGAGCCAACCGCGTTGACGACGGCGGAATAATTACAGCCAAGGTCGGTGAGCCGACGATTCTCGATACAGGCCTGCGTATCAGGCATATTTCTCCCAAATAGTCAGTAACGCCGGGAAATAATAACAGACAAGCTTCGGCAGGGAAAAGCAACGCCGGACGTGAATCCCTAAAACCGGCAAAATGCGATGTTGCCGGGTGTTACTTTACCTCGACTATCGAGTTGTAGCCGCCAAACGGGTTTAGCTCCGTTATCTCGTTATAGGGGTCCTGTTGCCACTGCCCATCTACAACCAATCGATAACGGTACTTGCCGGGCGGCAGCTTCACCGACGCCTGCCAGACCCCGTTTGCTCCCACCTTTTCCATAGGCAGCTTTGTCGGCTGCCAGCCGTTGAAGTCGCCGGCAATCTGTACCGATTCGGCCCGAGGATACAATGTCACGAAAGCCACCGCGTCGTTGACCTGGTTGACACCATAGTAATCGCTCAGCTTCGCATCCGTCGTCGCAACTTTTGGCTGTTGGGGTTCAGTCCGCACGGCAACCGGTTTTGCCTCGGCTTTTGCGGCAGCCGGCTTCAACTCTGTTCGCACGGCAACCGGTTCCATCTGCGGAATCCTCTGTTTCGGCGGCTCTATCGCCTTTATACGTCCGGCATCCGGCGGAGTAACCTTCGGCTTTGCCCTTTCCAGCAACGCATCCGCTGTAATGCTTATCGCATCCAGCTTCTCCGACAGCGATTCGATAATCTGCCGACGCTGCTGCTCCGGCTGGCCCTGCGTCATTTCCTTTACCAGTTCCTGGAAATCTTTGTGGCCTTTGCTCGCGGGGTCGTATTCGCTGATTGGCTGGCCGAATGACGCGGCTTCCTTGAGCTTCGTATTGAAATTCACCACCGTCTTGAACATCTTATCGCCAAAATGCTTGCGAAGCTCGCCGAGAATCTCGCGAGCCATTTTCGTGCGAATATCATACATACTCGCCAGCACTTTTACGCTGACGGTTTGATTGCACCTCTGGCAAAGAATCGCGAGCGTCTCAAGCTGTTTGCTCAGGCCGTGGAGCGAGAAATAGCCCGTCTCGACCGGCACGATAACATCGGTCGCCGCCCGCAGCGCGTTAAACGTCAGCAGTCCGACCGCCGGCGGACAATCCACGATAACGTACTCATATTGGTCTTTGACCGCATCAAGCACCTTTTTCAAACACAGTTCGCGGTCAGGCACACCGGCCATTTGCTGTTCAAAGGCCGACAGGTCGATGCTCGCCGGCGCAAGCTCAAGTTTATCGCTTACCTCCCAGAGGATTTCGCCAACCCGCATCGGCTCTTCCCTGCTGAAACTTATCAGCACGTCGTAGATGCTCTGCTCGATTTGCTCCTCCGGCACCGCAAGCCCCACCGCACAATGCGACTGCGGGTCCATATCAACCAGCAGCGTCTTGTGCTCCTGCTCCGCCAGCGCACTGGCCAGGTTAATCGATACAGTGGTTTTGCCTACGCCGCCCTTTTGATTGACAACAGCTATCGTCCTCATAGGTACCCCAGAATCCAAAGCAAATAGTTAGCGAAGCCGGTTTGACTCTTCGCCGGCCAAATCCTTATTTATCAGCATTACAAGACGGTAATTGCCCATTGATTTTTCGGCAAAAGACGTGACGAAACTTTATCCTTTTATAGGACGAGCCGATAAAAATCCCCCCTGCCAGCATTGTAAGTTGAACCTTATCGCCCCATCAGGGACAAGGGGGATATGGGGGCGCAATAATGCTGATATTGCGAATTAAGGGCGTCTTCTGACTTGATAACAACCGGGCGAATCACGGTTTATTTGAAGTTGGCGGGGTCTTCGAGTGTCTTTTTGACGAAATCGAGGAACTGGGCGGCGTAGCCGCCGTTGGCGACCTTGTGGTCAACCGACAACGTCATATTCATCATCTTATGAACCCCAAGCGTATCGGGATTATCGTCGGTCGGCACACAAACATCGGCGATTTTGCCTATTCCCAGTATCGAACACTGGCCGGGCACGACAATCGGTATAAACGAATCGACCCCGAATGTGCCGAGATTGCTGACCGTTATGCAGCCGCCTTCGAGGTCTTCGAGCGTAAGCTGGTTATTCTTTGCCCTTTCGACAAGCTGCCTGCTGTAACTGGCTATCTCAACGACCGTCTTTTTGTCCGGGTCTTTGACTATCGGGGCAATCAGTCCTTCAGGCGTTGAAATCGCCAGCCCAACGCCAATCGCCTTGGCCAACTCTATATCGTCGCCGTCGATTTGGCCCGTCATTATGGGGAACTTTTCCAGCCCTCTGGCGATTGCCTTGATAATAAAGTCGTTATATGTGACTTCTGTTTCGCTCGTCTTGTTGAGTTTGGCCCGGTATGCGACGATGTCGGTAACATCCGCCCTGACGTTGAGATAAAAGCAGGGTATTTCCTGTTTCGAGCGCAACATTTTCTGGGAGGTAATCTTCTGTAATCTACTTACGGGTATTGTCTGGCCGAGCTTGATATCAGCGGGTAAAACCGGTATCGGCATCGGCAAATCGCTTATTTTTTCTCGTTTAGCCGGCTTCGGTTTTGCGATTGTCGGCGTCGCGGGGGTTGACGCCCTGAGCGACCGTAAAAATTCGTCGCTTACCCGCTCATCCTTGTCGCCTAATATCAGCAGGGGTGTTTCTATACGATAACTGCCGCCAACCTCGGCGATTATCTGCTTAACATAGCCATCCGCGGGCGATTCTATCTCCAGCGTCGCCTTATCGGTCTCAACGTCAAAGAGGACATCGCCGCTTTTGACGTGGTCGCCGACGCTGACTTTGCAGTCAACAATCGTTCCTTCTTCCATTGTATCGCCGAACTTCGGCAGCCGAACCTCTTTGGCCATCACTGACCCCTTTTCCACTGGTTATAGAAAACATAAGGATTCTACAGAATTCTACGCTATCGGCAAGATACAATCAACTTCCCACTGGAAAACACCTTTGCAGACGGTATAATGTTAATCTGCTGGGTTTGCGGGCGTAATTCAGTGGTAGAATGTCGGCTTCCCAAGCCGAATGCCGTGGGTTCGAATCCCATCGCCCGCTTTGGTAGAAACTATACTCCACATTCTGTTACTCACTATAGGAGACAATTTTATGTTCAGCCCCTCAAAATCAGTTGCCGTCATATTACTGGCAATCATCTTGTCAGGATGCGCCTTTTGTGCCGAGGCGAATGTTAATCTCAACGACCCATGCGTGGTTAACAAACTAATCGGTCGCGGAGTGAATATCGGCAACTCACTTGAGGCACCCAAAGAAGGCGACTGGGACGTTACTTTGCAGGAAGAGTATTTCCAGCTAATCAAAGACGCCGGCTTCAACTCAATACGCCTGCCCGTCCGCTGGGACAGTCACGCAATGGAAAAAGCTCCTTATACAATAGACCCCAACTTTTTCGCCAGGGTTGACTGGGCAATCAAAAACGCGATGTCGCGGAATCTCGTTTTGATAATCAATATGCACAATTATTATGACTTTTTTAAGGACCCCAATAATCACAAGGAAAGATACCTTGCCATCTGGCAGCAAATCGCGGAACGCTACAAGGATTACCCCAATACCCTGCTGTTCGAGGCGATTAATGAGCCGCAGGACAATCTAAAAGGCATCCCCGAATGGAATGCGATGCTTAAAGAGTGGCTTGCCGTTGTTCGCAAATCAAACCCCAGCAGGATACTCGTTATCGGCTCAGCCAATTTCAATAATTATTATGAAGTCAAGGGCCTCGACCTGCCCAAAGACGACCGCAACATAATTGTTACATTCCATTATTACATGCCGAATAAATTCACCCACCAGGGAGCACCCTGGACCCCTGATTCCAACAGGTCTCTCGGTATGAAATGGAACGGCACCGACCAGGAAAAACGGACGATAGCGAGAGATTTCAGAGTAGCCGCCAACTGGGGAAAAGAAAATAATCGCCCGATTTACCTTGGCGAATTCGGCACCTTCTACAAAGCCGACCCAAACTCCCGTTTTCAATGGACCAAAGCCATCGCGGATGAGGCGATTAACCAGGGCTTCAGTTTTACATACTGGGAATTCTGCCATATTAACTTCGGCATATACGACCCGAAGACAAAAACATGGAACAAGCAGTTGCTCGAAGCGCTCATTCCGCCTGCGGTGAGCTTGTTGAATCCGCCAAAACAATAAACTTCTATCACAGGAGAAAAAATGATGTTGAGAACAGCGAAACCATGTGTGTTCATTATATTAGGAATAGTCCTGCTCGGAGCTGCCTGCGTTGTAGCTGCCGAACCAAACGCCGCACCTGCCAAACCTGACCCATTTCAAATAAATAAGCTGCTTGGCAGAGGCGTGAACCTGGGCAATGCGCTCGAAGCGCCGAGTGAAGGCGAATGGGGTGTGGTGCTCAAAGAAGAGTATTTCAGCATCATCAAGCAGGCCGGCTTTAATTCCATTCGGCTGCCCGTCCGATGGTCGGGTCACGCGCTGGCTGAAAAACCTTACACCATTGACCCCAATTTTTTCAACCGGGTTGACTGGGCTATAAAAAGCTCGCTTAAAAATGATTTGTATGTAATGCTAAACATCCAGCAATATGGCGCGCTAACGGCTGACCCCAACAGCTACCACTTCGAGCGATTCCTCGCCCTTTGGCAGCAGATTGCGGAGCATTATAAGGATTATCCCGATTCCGTTGTGCTGGAGCTGTACAATGAGCCATACAAGGCGTTAACGCCGGAGTTGTGGAATGACCTGCTCAAGAAAACTTTGCCTGTCATTCGCAAATCGAATCCCGACAGAACCATTATAATCGAGCCCACTATTATAATAGACCCCGCTTTCGTTGTTTGTCTTGATAAGCTCGATATACCAAAAGAAGAGCGGAACGTTATTGTTTCCATTCACTATTATACGCCATTGGAGTTTACGCATCAGGGAGCCCCGTGGATGGGCGCAAGGTCCGTGGCGTGGGTGGGTACAAAATGGACGGGCACCGACGCGGAAAAAAAGGTGGTAACGGACTTTTTCGACGCGGCGGCAGCGTGGGGAAAACAGAACAATCGGCCTATTAACCTGGGCGAGTTCGGCACTTACAAAAAGATCGATACGGAATATCGCGCCAAATGGGCGAAGTTCGTTGCTGATACAGCGGCCGAACGCGGGATGAGTTTGCTATGCTGGGATTTCTGCGCCGAATTCGGCCTGTATGACCGGGATACGAAATCCTGGAACAAGCCGCTGCTTGACGCGATTATTCCGCCGAAATAGTAAACGGATTCAACTTTTATGGAAAAGATGTTAGCGATTATTATTGTTTCGTTGACATCCGCATGGGCATCCGCGGGCGAGCCGAACCCGGCTTCGCCAAAGGGCTACGCCGAGGCGAGCGCGTTTGCAATGAACAAACTTATTGGTCGCGGCATCAATATCGGCGGCGCGCTCGACACTCCTAAACAAGAGGGCGAATGGGGAGTCACTCTCCAGGACGAATATTTCCAGATAATCAAAGACGCGGGATTCAATTCGATTCGCCTGCCCGTCCGCTGGAACGCTCACGCCGCAAACGAGCCGCCTTACACTATAGACCCGAACTTCTTCAAAAGGATCGACTGGGCAATCAATAATTGCCTGTCGCGAAATCTCCCCGTTGTGCTCACCACTCATCACTACGACGACCTGTACAGCGACCCCAACGGGCAAAAAGACAGATTCGTGGCTATATGGAAACAAATCGCGGAACGATACAAGGATTATCCCGATACCCTTATCTTTGACCCTCTTATGGAGGCGCTGGATAAACTCGACGCCGATAAGTGGAATTCGCTTTTAAAGGAGACGATTGCTACTGTTCGACGGTCCAACCCAGACAGAACAATTGTCATCTGCTCCGCCGGGCTTTCCTGCATTGAGAATCTTTCTCGCCTCGAACTGCCCAAAGACGACCGCAATATAATCGTCAGCATTTTCTATTACTCGCCGCTCGAATTCACCCAGCAGGGCGCCAGTTGGATTAAGGATTCCGAAAAATGGCTCGGCGCAAAATGGGTCGGCTCGGAAAATGAAAAACAACGAATAGCAAAGGATTTTGATATCACGGCCAGTTGGGCAAAACAGAACAACCGACCGATTTACTTAAATGAGTTTGGCGCTTACGAAAAAGCGGATATGGAATCCCGTGTCCGCTGGACTAAGTGCGTAGCCGGTGCAGCGACAGCACGCGGCTTCAGCATATCATACTGGGAATTCTGCTCCGTTTTCGGAATGTATGACCCGCAAACCAAATCCTGGCACAAAGAACTGCTCGACGCGGTTGTTCCGCCAAGGCAGTAACACGAATTTGGCTTAGTATATTTGTTGGCATTATTGGAGTAACATATTTGGAGTAACATATTATGTCGAAGCGAGTGTTTTTTGCCGTATGTTTAATGGTAATAGTAATGTTTGAGTCCGCCTGCAATGCCTACACAGAACCAAACGCTTTTGAAATCAACAAAATCATCAATCGCGGAATCAACTTCGGCAATGCACTCGAGGCGCCGAAAGAAGGCGATTGGGGCGTCACCATCAAAGTGCAATATTTTAACATCGCAAGAGAAGCTTGGTTTACTTCATTCCGCATCCCCGTCTGCTGGTCCGCCCACGCACTGACTGAAAAACCTTACACAATTGACCCTAACTTCTTCACAAGAATGGACTGGGTAATATACCAAGCGATGCAGCGGGAAGTAATTGTGATAGTCACTATGCATCACTATAACGAGCTTTATAAAGACCCCGCGGGCCACAGAGAAAGGTTCCTCGCAATATGGAAACAGATTGCGGAGCACTACAAAGATTACCCCCCTGTTCTCGTCTTCGAACCCCTCAATGAGCCGCATGATAATCTGGCTGCCGGTGAGTGGAATAAGCTTCTTAAGGAAGTACTCGCCGTAATTCGCCAGTCAAACCCGAATAGAACCATTGTATTCGGCCCAGCCAACTACAACGACATAAAGCAGCTCAACACCCTCGAACTGCCCAAAGATGACCCCAACATAATCGTCACCGCACACTATTACCTGCCATACGAATTTACTCATCAGGGAGCTCACTGGGTGGCTGACTCAAACGCTTGGTTAGGAACAAAATGGACAGGGACGGATTCGGAAAAGCAAATGATAACAAAGGACTTTGACGATGCCGCCGCCTGGGCAAAAAAGAATAACCGCCCGATTTTCATAGGAGAGTTCGGCGCAAACAGCAAGGCCGATATGGACTCCCGCGTCCTATGGACCAAATTCGTCGCCGATACCACGATTGAGCGGGGCTTTAGTTTCGCATACTGGGACTTTTGCGGTGAATACTTCGGCATTTGTGACCCCAATAAATTTTCATTCCGAAAGCCGTTACTGGAAGCCCTGATACCGCCTAAAAAACGATAAACGTCAATCGGCATTTTTGCTGCTTGACGAATAAGTGACAGAACGTTAATTTAACCGTTGGAAACTGTTCTTTTTAGAATGCGGTTGTCAGGTATGAAAGCGGGATATTACTTTTTGATTCAGGAAAGGGGTTACTAAGATGAAAGGAAACGCAAAATTACTTCAGGCACTCAACGGATTGCTCGCCGATGAGCTGGGCGCAATCAACCAGTATATGGTTCACGCGGAAATGGTCGAAAACTGGGGTTATATGAAGCTCGGAAAAATGATACAATCAAGGGCGGTTACGGAGATGAAACACGCCGAAAAACTCATCGGGCGAATCCTCTTCCTCGAAGGCACGCCGATAGTCAGCAAGCTTAGTGATATTCATATCGGCGCTGACGTGCCCAAGCAGTTCGATAACGACCATGCCGCGGAAATAGGGGCGGTCAAATCCTACAACGCGGCCATTAAACTCGCCGCCGATGTCAGCGATAACGCCACCAAAGAGCTCCTCGATTCGATTTTGAAAGATGAAGATGGCCACGTCGATGAAATCGAGGCACAGCAGGACCAGATTAAGCAGATGGGTCTGCCTCAGTATCTGTCCAATCAAACCGGCTGATACGAATTGCTCCTGAGTCCCGGGTCCGGCGTCTTTTAATTGCGGGTCATTTCCGCTTTATCTTCCATCGTGCTGCCATCGGGCATTGCATACTTTTCAGTGGAGATAAACTTGTCGTCGCTTATTTTTTCGGTGACGCGAGTGCTTGAACCCTGCCCCTGGCCTGACCAGACCCAATTTATTATCTCTTTATTGCCTTCGCGTTTACCTGTTCCTTTGGCGATACAACGCAAACTGTCAAAAAGGTATCCAGTAATCTCGCCGGTTTTCGGCTCTATGGTGTAAATCTCCATACTCTCAAAGGTTGAATTACGCATCTTTCCAATATCTGAATCGGACAGGTGCCGCCCTTTAAGTTGTTTTATATATTCGTCGGACAAGCCGGTTATCTGAGACTGGCCTTTACGAACAAGGAACTGACCATTCAAGGCCAATTCAATATTCAGCCGGCAACTGCCTTTTACCCAGTCCTTGTGCCCGCCAAAATCCGATTTAGCCGTGCCCTGCCAGTCGCCGACAAGCCATTTGCTCCAGTTATCATCAAGCGATTTCGGCGGCTCAAGCGAAGGTATATTCTCCTTGCCTGATTCTTTCTCCCGATTCGTTGTGCACGAGGCAGCGATTATCGTTATAACTAAGAGAATTGCAGATAACTTTTTCATTTAAGACCTCCCGTTTTTTGCCAATTCCATTAATCCTGTGACCCGGCACGGGCAATATAATCTTTCAATCTTCAGCGGGCAAGTGTGATTTGCTATTGTTTCCGGCCGGTGTATAATAGCCGACGATGGAAACGCTGAAATCGTTATATGAGTATTTCCCGACGGCCGTTTATACCGGCAAGTGCCTGGTTTTTATAAGCGAGGACTGGCGGGTCGAGCTGACCGAACACAAAGACAGCGACTACACGAGAGCCGCATCGCAGCCGTCGGTTATTCGCGTGCGGGTCTTCAAAAAGGCCCTCAACGGCGAATTTGTGCCGGGACACTTCGAGGATTTCCAGTTGCCGTCGCTTAATGAATTAGCCGAACAGATTGAAAAATACGTCCAGTTTGCCATCGGCGCAAACCTCCGAGAGCGGGCTGAATAGGCCGCGATATATGGAGCAGTTGAAAATACAACAATCGGCTAACGCGGTCATCTTTTCAGTCAAGGTCGTTCCTCGTTCGAGCAAAACAGCGGTAGCAGGCATATTGGGGGGCATGCTTAAAGTAAAACTCGCTGCTGCGCCGGAAAAGGGCAAAGCCAACGAATCGCTTGTCGAATTTTTAGCCGACACACTCGGCGTCAAAAAAAACACGGTTACAATAACCTCCGGCCTGACCTCACCCGTCAAAACAATCCAAATCACAGGTACTTCGACGGAATCCTTGTTAGATAAACTAAACCACTGCTATAAATGAACACCCAGACCAAACCACTTGTCGTTGATGAGACCTCGCTGGGGTTTATGCTCAAGCTGGCGGGGCCGATTGTCATTACCACCGTTTCTTTTACGCTTCTGCAGTTCGTTGACCGGATAATGGTCTCCCGGCTGGGAACGGCCGCTCTTGCGGCGGTGCTGCCCGCGGGATTCACCGCCTCGATACCGGCCGCGTGCGTGATGGGTGTTTTCGCCGGCTTAGGCACATACGTAAGCCAGTGCTTCGGGCGGGGACAAAAAAAAGAATGCACCAGTTACTTCTGGCAGGCGGTCTATATGGGAATGGCGTTTTCGCTTTTGATTATGGCGACATGCTGGCCGCTCGCGCCAGCGATATTCCGGTCATTCGGCCACGAGCCGGAAGTTGTCGGGCTGGAGGTCGTCTATTTTCGCATTATGCTCTTCGGCAACATATCCGTGGTATTCGTCTGGGCGGGAGTGCAGTTTTTTATGGGCATCCACAGGCCCCTGCTTTCGATGTATGCCGCGCTAGTCGCGCAGGTTGTAAATCTCATAATGAATTACGCCCTGATTTTCGGCAAATTCGGTTTCCCCGCGATGGGAATAGCGGGCTCCGCGTGGGGAACGGTCATCGGCATAACGGTCGGCGGCGGGATAAGAATGGCGACGTTTCTCAGCGGTGACTTCAGGACCGAATTCGCCAGCAGCCGTATGCTCAAGCCCGATTTGCGAAAAATGGCCGACCTGCTCAAAGTGGGCTTGCCCGCGGGGGCTGAACTGGCGCTCAGCGCAGGCGTTTGGGGTGCGACATTGTTCTGGTTGGTCGGCAGGTTCGGCAAAGAGGCGCAGGCCGCGACGAGCGCCGCGCTTGCCTGCACAAATCTTTCCACAATGCCTATCGAAGGCCTGAAGACCGCGATAACAGTCGCCGTCGGTAAATCCATCGGCGAGGATAAAAACCTCACGGCAATCAGGCAAACCCGCCTGTGTCTGCGTGTTGCTCTTATATATATGGGATTTGTGGGATTGAGCTTCCTGTTATTCGGCAGGACATTTATGCGGCTGTGGTCATCCGACGATATGGTAATACAGATAGGCGTTCAAGTACTGATATTCGCCGCTATCTACCAGCTTTTCTACGCGTCGAGAACCGTTTACAGCGGGGCATTACGCGGTGCGGGCGACACGGTCTGGCTGGCCATTTTCGCTCTCGGTGCGGCGGCTATTCTCGCACTGGGCGGATTTGTTATAATAAAGGTGTTCCCGAACTACGGGTCGCTTGGCCCCTGGGCCGCGGCAACAATGAGTATCATCGCGGCAGGGCTGGCCAACCGTATAAGATTCAAGAGCAACAAATGGAAACAGATAGACCTGTTCAGCCGCCGGCCGGTCGAGTTGGAAATGACTGAGGAATAATTCAGGAAGCGTAATTTTATGAAAACGGTTCTCCATCTGACAATTTGTTTCGCCATTACTCTCGTCGCAACGCCCTGTTTCTCACAGGAACCAATGGCAAACGCGAACCTCGACGGTCTGTATGCCCGGTCAATTGAGCAAGTATTGCGACTGCCCCCCGAGCAGATTGACACGGGCACGGCCGTTTTGATTGTCTCAGAATCGTGGAGCGATATGGTTGCCGGCACAAAATACCAGCAGCAGCTCGACGACATCGCGACGGAAATCCGCAGCCGGCTCAAAGCGAAAAACGCGCCGACAGGCGTTGCAGCAATCCCCATTATCAACGATTACCTGTTCAATGAATTGAATTTCAAAACAATCAATAAAGCCACCGACCCATACGACCTGTTTCTGCACTCCGTTATGGACAGGCGCCAGGGTTATTGCCTGAGCTTGTCCGTTCTATACCTGGCTATCGGTGAACGGCTGGGTTTGCCGCTCTACGGCGTAGTTGTGCCGGGACATTTTTTCGTCAGGTACGACGACGGCCATGTGCGTTTCAATATCGAAACGACCGCCAAAGGCAGCAGCGCTTCTGATGAATACTACATCGAGCAGTTTAATGTCCCCAAAACCGACACTATTTATATGACCAACCTGAATAAGCGCCAAGTGCTGGGCTGTTTCTTCAATAACCTCGGCAACGTCTATGGCAATATCAACAACGTTGACCAGGCGATTGCCTCGCTGCAATGGGCCGTTTATATCAACCCGTCGCTGGCCGAATCCCGAATAAACCTCGGCAATAACTACATGCTGAAGAACCGCACAGATGATGCGATAACTGAGTATCAGGCCGCAGTGAGAATCAATCCGGACAACGCCAAGGTCCACAATAACCTTGCCAACGCCTACCAGAAACGCGAATGGTTTAACGACGCGATAAACGAATACACCGCCGCAATACGGCTCGACCCCAACATCGCAGAAACATATCTCGGCATGGGCGTCTGCTACAACAAACTCAATCAGCCGGGCAACGAAATCGACGCATACCTCAAGGCGCTGGCGATTAATCCGAATATGTTCGAGGCACTGGCGAATCTCGGCAACGTGTATTTCAACGAAAGTAAATTCGACGCCGCCATTGAACAATACAACAAGGCCGTCCGCGTAAGCCCGGACAACGCCGGACTTTATTACCAGCTCGGCGCCTCGTATTCCAACAAGGGCGACTATGAAAACGCCGTCAAGGCACATCTTAAGGCCGTGGAGCTTGACCCAAAAATGGCCGATGCGCATTATGGCCTCGGCTTTGCTTACTACAAGTTGAAAAATTACGACCTGGCCCTGGAACACCTAAAGACAGCCGAACAACTCGGCAAAACAATCGACCCAAACCTGCTAAAAGCCATCAAAAATAGAAACTAAATGTCCCTGTTCGGCAGCTTTTTCGCTTTTCCAGGCCCCGGTTGAAAGTTAAGACATAAAAATTCTTGACAATCTACCCCAAAATCGTAAGTTCCACCCATAGCATTTTAACCTCGCAACAAACGGCGGGCGATTTAATATCAAGTGAATCAATTAAAAGGAGATGGCTATGAAATGGTTGCAGGAATTCAAGACGTTCGCGGTCAGGGGTAACGTGGTGGATATGGCGGTTGGTATCGTAATAGGCGCCGCGTTCGGCAAAATCGTGTCATCTTTCGTGGCCGATGTGATTATGCCTCCGATTGGGCTGCTTATAGGCGGCGTCGATTTTAGCAAGCTCGTGATAACAATAAAAAAGGCCACGGAAACGACCGCTGCCGTAACGCTCAATTACGGCAATTTCATCCAGACCGTTATTGACTTCACAATTGTTGCCTTCGCGATTTTTATGTTGGTCAAGGCGATTAACACTCTGAAAAGAAAAGAGGCCGCCAAACCATCGGAGCTGGCTCCCCCGTCGCCTGAGGTTATGCTGCTGACCGATATCCGCGATATCTTGCGCAAGGGCTAACCAAAAACCCGGAGGCCGTTTTTTGCTTGCGTTATGGGCTGGACCGGGTAGATTTTAGCCAATAGTTCGGCACAGGGGTTGATTCATCGGCAGTTATTGTTACGCACAGGACCAAATAATGTTGCCTTCTCGACGATTTCGGGAAAGGACAAATTTAAACATTTTTTTGAGGGTGCCAAATGAAACTTCAAATCAAAAAGATAAGCATTTGTTGTTTGGCAATATGGGCAATCCTGCTCGTAAGCGTTATCCCTGTGGTGGCGCAGGATGTAAACTCCGCTCAAAACGCCGTCGAAACCGCGATAGCAGGTTCTCAAAACATACTCGCCACAATAAAAGATTTCCTGATTACAAAAGGAACCGCTTTCGCTATCGACCTGGTGGCGGCAATTCTTATCTTCGTGATAGGTCGCTGGCTGGCAAAGTGGATTTCCATACTTGCCAGCAGGGCAATGACCAGGGCGCACGTTGAGCAAATCCTTGTTACCTTTGTCCAGCATATGTGCTACTTCGGCCTGCTCGCGTTCGTGATTATCGCGGCATTGGACAGGGTCGGAATAAAACTGACCGCTGCGATTGCCGTTCTCGGTGCCGCGGCATTAGCCGTCGCCTTCGCCCTGCAGGGTTCACTGTCTAATTTCGCCGCAGGAATACTTATGGTAATTTTCAAACCCTTCAAAGTCGGCGATTTTGTCACCGTGGCAGGAATTCAGGGAACGGTTCAGGAAATAGAGATTCTCAACACGGTACTCA
This sequence comes from Sedimentisphaerales bacterium, assembly GCA_049513025.1. Classification (GTDB taxonomy): domain Bacteria; phylum Planctomycetota; class Phycisphaerae; order Sedimentisphaerales; family Anaerobacaceae; genus Fen-1362. The sequence continues at coordinate 94,696 of JBEKWM010000006.1, read as the reverse complement.
ACTCCCCCGACAACGTCCGCATTATCGTCCCCAACTCTCAGGTTACGGGCGGCACTATCAGTAACTTCACCGCCAACGCCACAAGAAGAATCGACCTGAAGATTGGCGTATCGTATAATGATGACATCAAAAAAGCCAAACAGGTTATCGAAGGCGTTCTCGCCGCTGACGCGAGAATACTCAAAACCCCGCCCCCAACGGTGGCGGTCTCCGAGCTTGCCGACAGCTCTGTCAACTTTGTCGTTCGTCCGTGGGTAAAATCAGCGGACTACTGGGACGTTTACTTTGACATCACCGCCAAAGTCAAACTAGCGCTGGAAAGCAACGGCCTGACAATACCGTTCCCGCAACGGGACGTAAATATCAGGAGCGGCGGCCAAAAATTGCCCGCCGGTACGTAAATGTTTTGGAAAGGATAGTTACTGATGGCAAATAAAATACTGATAATTTCCCTGACGCTGCTGGTTTGCTCAGCCGGCCTGGCTGAAGGCGGCAAACAAAACTCACAGACGGACCCCAACTCAATATTTTTGTTAGGCCCCGGCACGCTGATTACCGTCAAGCCATACAAGGGTATGGATCCGACTATCTATCCAATACCCGTTATCACGGCTGTCAGCACACCGTTTTATTTCTCTATCGATACCGCGGCCTGCCGACTGTTCTCCGACTCCAATATGACGTTTGACATCATCGGCAAATTGCGACTCGATGGTTACTACGCGGACAAAAGCGATGATTTTGAGGGAATGCACGACCGAAATATGACCGTTGACGTCGGCGGAGAATTTGGAATATCCGGCGACTGGGGCAATCTCTACGCGAGAATCCTGACCGACGCCCTGGGCCAGCACGATGGCCAGGAGTATCGCTTAACATATGCCAAACCATTCAAGTTTGAAAAAGCAAAGATATCGCCCTCCGCCGGCGTTGCCCTGCTAAGCAGTAATCTCGCCGATTATTACTACGGCGTCCGCGACGACGAAGCACGCACCGGCAGACCGGCTTACAACCCGGGCGCATCCGTAAACTGGTTTGTCGGCCTTGATGCAAACTACCAGCTAAACGACGACTGGACTCTGCTTACCAGCATAACTTATTACTGGTTAGACAGCGATATTCGCAACAGCCCCATCGTGAATAAAGATTACACGATTTCTATTCTCGCTGGAGCAATGTACAGGTTCTAATAATAACTATGTGGATAAAATTTATGATACCAGAACTGCATAACCAACTTAAACCTTTTGGAGGGCAACAAAATGAAGTCGGCAAAAAAAATCATTACCTACGTAGTTGTGTCGATTGTAGTAATCCTGCTGGTCCTGATTGTCGGTTTTCCTATTTTCGGTGCCGGCTTGATTAAGACCACCGTCGAAAAAGTAGCCAGCAGCACCCTCGGCGTGCCGGTAACGATTAAGAGTATCGACCTGTCTATCCTGCGCGGAAAAGTCGAAATTAAAGGTTTAGTCGTCAATAACCCGCCCGGTTACGCCAACGAAACCTTGCTTGAACTCGGCGACGGGGTTGTAAACCTCGATATCGGCTCACTGATGAGCAACACAATTAAGATAAAATTAGTCAAGCTCGACAACACAAAGCTTACAATTGAACAAAAAGGACTGACAAACAACCTAAACGAGATAGTGAATAAGCTGCCCAAAGAAGAAAAAGAAGCTGCGCCAAAAACTGAAAAACCGGGCAAAAACCTGACCATCACCAAGCTCGAAATCACCAATACAAACGCCAGGGTAAAATTGCTGCCTATCGCTGGAAAGAGCGATACCATTAGTTTGAAGCTCGACCCGATAGTAATGGAAAACCTCGGCACCGACAAAAAACTCAGCGTAGCCACGCTTGTGGGAAAGGTTATGGGTGCACTGGCCGTGGGCGTCACAAAACAGGTCGCTGGCTCAACCGCCGAACTTGGCAGGAGCGCCGTGAAAACCACTACCGAAGCGGGCAAAAACGTCGTTGAAGGCGTCAAAGGAATTTTCGGCGGCAAAAAGTCAGAGCCGAACAAATAAAAAATCTTCTTACAGGCTTTTTAATAATACATTTGCTGGTAACTTTTCAAGGGTCGCGTCGAATTGCCGCAGACAATCGGAAAGCTTGTCCATTTCAGCGGACCGAAGCACCGGTATGCTGGAAGTGCCCCGTCGCTCCAGCCGGTCGATGATAAATTTCACGGTCATTTTATCGACGTCGGTGGCAGGTTGATATGCAAGCTCCTTGTCTTCTCCTTTTTTGACCTCTGAGAGAATGCCCGATTCCGACAGGTCGTACAGCAACTGCCTGACTAAGCGGACGGGAATCTCCAGTTCGTGCGAAAGCCCCGATGCCTCGCTGGGTTTTTCACCTTCGCAAAATCTGTGCACAAGCCGCTGAGCAATAAGAAGCGATAATAAAGTTTTGAATGAACGGCTCGCCGAAAGGCAATCCGGCTCAAATTCGTACGTCTCGACATTTTGATGCGCAAATGAAATTTCCGCGCCTAACAAAATAATATACCAGCTTATCTGAAGCCACAGTAAAAACAAAGGCAGCGCCGCGAAACTGCCATAAATGGCATATCTTGCGGTAATCTGAACCTGGAAATTCACGTATCCCCACTGAACAACCTGAAATAAAGTTCCGGCGACTATCCCGGCTATCAGGCCGGAGATCAATCTCACCTTAGTATTGGGCATAGAAATAAAAATAAACGTGAACGCAACCCAGATTGTAACATAAGGAAGCAGTTTCATTACCACCCAAAACGCTGGCCCGAGGTTCTTCAGCAGGGGAATCTTTTCAGTGAGAGTTCCAATTTGGCTGCTGAGAAAAATCGTCGCACCGCCGGCTACCGCCAAAAGAATCGGACACACCAGCATTGTTACCAGGTAATCGCTGCATTTCCTGCCAAAAGTCCTGGGTTTAACTACGCCCCATATATCGTTGAAGGAGTTTTCGATATTGCTAAGCAAACTGATGATGGTCCAGAACAAAAAGATAACACCCACCCCGGCGATGACGCCGCCGCTTGTTTTGTCGAGAAGTGAATTTGAAAACGCGATGACTTTGTTGGCGACTTCCTCCTGACCTTTCATCTTTTCGAGAATCTGCGCCGCTACGCGATCCTGCAGATTGAAGCCCTTGGCAATTCCGAACATCAGGGCGATAACCGGCACAATCGAAAGCAGCGAGAAGAACGTCAGCGCAGACGCCCTGAATTTACACTTGTTCTCGTTAAAACCGCGGACAGCAAGAACGACTATCCGCAGGAACCGGATAAAAAGCGACTTGCCTCGTGAATGGTCTCGCAGACGCATCCGCCAGATATCCGTTTGGATGAAATTTGTGATTTTAGCAAGCATACTAATACCCTTTCTGCCTAAAAGGCAAAACCATCGCCGCAGACAAGTATATTAAGCATTAAAGCAACTTTCAATGATTACCTCTTATTCTGCGTTAAATTACTCACACTCTAACCCCCTCCGCTATAATCCTCAACAGTTTGGTTGCCTTCCGGAGAAACAACAATGAGATACGGAAGATTAACAGGGGTTCGTCCAGCGATACCTGCTGGTCAATATCGTCTGAGCGCCTCCGGCACATCAAAAAAAACATTTCCTGTCGATTGACAAACCGCGTCTCAATTTGGTATACTTCATCCTTTGTTGAATAGCTCAACATTGTGGGGTTTACTCGTAATCACAACCTAAAGTTATAATGGTATCCTGCGCGTGATAATGGAAATTAAAGCATTTAAGGCATACAGGTTCAACGAGGCGGTCGTGGGCGACGTCGGGCGGTGCATTGCACCTCCTTATGACGTCATCGACGCTGACCTCCAGGACCGGCTCTACAAAAAAAGTAAGTACAACATCGTCCAGATAACTAAGGGCAAAACCAGCCCTTCTGACGGCACGGACAATAATCAATATACAAGGGCAGCCAAACTGCTTAACGACTGGTTTCAGGCGGGTGCACTCAAACGTGACACCAATGACAGCGTTTACGGGTATGTCCAGGATTTCGAGATTGCCGGCATAAAGGCGCAGCGACTCAGCTTTATCGCGCTTGCGAAACTCGAAGAGCTTGGCAAAAACATTAAGCCCCACGAATACACACTTACCGGGCCAAAAGCGGACCGCCTGAACCTGCGAAGGGCAACCAAAGCCAGTTTCGGCCTTATCTTTATGCTCTATCAGGACGCCAAAAACGTCGCAGACAAAATCGTCAAAAAAACCCTGAAGCAAAAACCGCTCATCGACTTTGTTGACGAACAAAACGTCCGCCATCGGCTGTTTGCCGTCACGGATAAAAACGACATCGACGCAATAACAAAAATGATGGACACGCAAACCTGCGTCATAGCTGACGGCCATCACAGATACGAAACCGCCCTCAATTACTACAAAGAAACAGGCGAGCCATCGGCTCAATATGTCCTTACCGCCTTCGTCAATACGCGGCAGAAGGGTCTGCTTATACTGGCAACACATCGGCTTATACAAAATGTCAAAACCTTCAACGGCAAAAAGTTCCTCACTGACCTCAAAAAGGACTTCGAACTGACAACTTTCGCCTTCGACAATGAAAAGGCCAAACAACAGGCCAGAGAAAAAATGTCGGACAAAATGAAGGCCGAGTTTGACGCCGACAAAAACGCCTTCGGCATATACACAGCCGACGGCGCTTTCTACGTCGCCTTGCTGAAAGATAAACATCTTATGGATGCCGTTGCACCGGACAAAAGCGAACACTGGAAATCCCTGGACGTAGCTGTGTTACATAAGTTAATTATCGAAAAGCATCTCGGCATCGACGAAAAAGGCCTCGCAGAAGGCGCAAACATCGAATATGTAAAAGATACCGGCGAGGGAATAGACGATTCCGTAAACCAAGTTGATAAAGGCGCCAAACAGGCCGCCTTATTTATGAATCCAACAAAAATGAAACAAATCGAAATGGTCACCGCAACCGGCGAAAGGATGCCTCAGAAATCGACTTTCTTTTATCCGAAGGTCTATACCGGGCTGGTGATAAATAAACACTAACGTTTTATAGAGGAGAATTGTATGGCTGACTGGAGAAAACCCCCAAGATTGTTCATTCCTGGCCCTGTACTGGTCAAGGAAGATGTCCTTCAGCAACTGGCGCGTCCGACGCTGGGACATCGCGGCAAAGAGTACGCCCAACTGCATGGTGAAGTTATTGATATGCTCAAGAAGATCCTCTTCACCAGCCAGAACGTCTTCCTTGTCACATCATCAGCGTCAGGACTCTGGGAGGCCTCCATCCGTAACTGCGTTGACTTCAACGAAACGGTTTTGGCCACTTGCTGCGGCGCCTTCAGCGATAAATGGGCTGATGTCGTGAAAAGCTGCGGAAGAAATTGCGACGAGTTAAAGGTCGAATGGGGTCAGGCCGTTACCGCTGATATGATTGACAAAAAGCTTGCTTCCGGCAAATACGCCGCGGTTACGCTGGTCTATAACGAGACAAGCACCGGGCTTACGAACCCGCTATATGAAGTCAGCGAAATGATGAAGAAAAAATATCCCGATGTGCTGGTTCTTGTCGATGCCGTCAGCGGTCTGGTAGGTCTTCCGATGCATTTCGACCAACTGGGCTGGGACGTTGTATTTGCCTCCGTCCAGAAGGCATTCGCGCTTCCGCCCGGCTTCACTGTAGCCGCAGTCAGTAATCGCGCTATGGAAAAATCCAAAAAGGTCCCGCAGAAGGGTTACTATTTCGACTTCGTGCCCTTTGTCAAATCCAATGAGAAAAACCAGACGCCGACGACCCCAAGCATCCCGCACATCTTCGGGCTTCACTACCAATGCACCAAGCTGATAAAAGAGGGTATGGAAAACGTCTGGAAACGCCACAAGGAAATGGGCGATTACACAAGGGCTTGGGCAAAGCAGAAGTTCGGGCTGTTCTGCGAAGAGAAATACGCCTCCAATACGCTGACAACCGTCAAGAACACAAGGGGCATCGTCGTCGCCGACGTTATCAAAGCGGTACAGCAAAAACACAACACCGCCTTTGGTAACGGCTACAACAAACTGAAAGAGCAGACCTTCAGAATCGCTCACATGGGCGACATCACCCTGGCGGACCTGAAGGAGTTGACCGGCTGGATTGACGCAGAATTAAAATAGATGTTATTGCGAGTCCCCTTTTTGGGACGAAGCAATCTCAACCATTAAAGACCCCCGATTTATCGGGGGTCTTTTTTTGCTCACGCCGACCAACTCACGAGCCGAGGGGATAGCTGAATTCCAGAATCTTCGGCTTGACTAACTTGCGGTAGTCGTCCATCTTCATCTGGATTGCCTTGTCGTGCACACCCGCCTGGAACATTATATGGTCGTCGCCTTCGAGCGCCTTATCCATAATCGTGGGGATGTCATACAAGTTCCCAAAAGGCGGCTCCGCCCCAAGCTCGCAATCCCCAAACAGACGACCAACCTCTTCCTCCTCCGCCAACTCCACCGATTTCGCCCCAAGCTGTTTCTTCAATGCCCCCAAATCCACTTTATAGCAGGCCGCGAGCACGCACATTATGTATTTGCCGTCAACCTTGACCACTACCGGTTTGACAACAAACCTCCCCGGCTCATGCTCAACAGCCGCCATTTGCTGTGCGCTGAACGTCGGCTTGTGCTTCCTTGATTCGTATTTTACCCCCGATTTTTTTAGATACTCCAGCACCTGCATATCTGGCCTCCTAAAAATCTCCTTTATTTAACACTATCGCCTTATTACTGCTTTTAACCTTGTCCCGGCACTTTGTCAACCCCCCCTTCAAAAAAGCTTTAGACCAGCCGAACCCGCGGTCGATAAAATCGTATTAAAATCATTGTAATCCCAAAGGTAAAAACGGGTTTTAGGCGTGTACTTCTAAACATCGACTATTTGGAGACCAGGAAAATGACTACTATAGCAAGGCCGTTTAAGCACATAACACTACCCCGTATCAGCTTTGTTCTCATCGTTTTTTCACTAATTTCGCCATTATCAGCCCTTGCCGAGGACTCAAAGAGCATCGATACCCTTCGCCAATTGGGCAAGGCCTTTGCCTCGATCGCCGAAAAGGACTCGCCGGCCGTAGTAAGTATCAAAGCAAACCAGGCAATCACCCAGACATATTCCCGCGAATGGCCGTTCGGTAACTCGCCTTTTGACGATGAATTCTTCGAACAATTTTTCGGCAGGCAGTTCCGCCGGCAGCAGCCGCAACAACAGCAACCGCAGCAGCAAAGAAAAATAATCAGGCCCGTTCAGGGTTCCGGCTTTATCGTCTCACAGGACGGCTACATCCTCACAAATAATCACGTTGTCGAAGACGCTGAAAAAATCACGGTAACCCTGCTGGACGGCCGCGAATTGCAGGCAAAAATCATCGGCACAGACCCATCAACCGAAGTAGCGGTCATCAAAATTGACGCTAACAACCTGCATGCCCTCGAAATGGCCAACTCCGACACAATTGAAGTCGGCGAATGGGTAATCGCCATCGGTAATCCCTTCGGACTCAGCCACACCGTAACCGCAGGCATCGTCAGCGCAAAAGGCAGAAGCGGCCTGGGGCTTTCAACATACGAGGACTTTATACAGACCGACGCAGCAATCAATCCCGGCAACTCAGGCGGCCCGCTGGTTGACCTCGACGGAAAAGTCGTCGGCATCAACACCGCGATAGTCGGGGCAAACATTAATATAGGCATTGGTCTTGCCATACCCATAAATATGGCCAAGGGCATTTACGACCAGCTTGTCCAAAAAGGAAAAGTCGTCCGCGGCTTCCTCGGCGTTACCATCCAGGACCTCACGCCCGACCTGGCTGAATCATTCAAACTCAAGGATACCAAAGGCGTTGTTGTTCCCGACGTTTCACCTGATTCGGCGGCAGCCAAAGCGGGCCTCAAAGCCGGAGATATCGTCGTAGCTTTTGACGGCCAGCCAGTCGAAAAAGCGGCGGAATTCCAGAGACGCGTCGCAATGAAAAAACCGGGCAGCGAAGTCGAAATCACCGTCCTGCGCGACGGGAAAAAGCAGACGCTTACCGCTAAACTCGAAGAAAAACCATCCGGCGAACAATCCGCCTCAAGTGCAAAAGAACAGGCCTCTGAAAAACTTGGCGTCACCGTCCAGAATCTCACCGAAGACACAGCCAAACAGTTTGGGTTCGTTGGACAAAAAGGAGTCCTCGTTACCGACGTGGAATCCGGCTCGCCCGCGGCTATGGCGAATATTCAGCCCGGAAGCTTAATTCAGGAAGTTAACCGCAAATCGGTTGAGAACGTCAAAGAATTTAAAGATGCCGTAGAAGCGGCCGCAAAAGAAGGAAAAATAATGTTACGCGTCAGATACGAAAAAAGCAGTATATTCATCGTCCTGACAATTCCGAAGGATTAATTACGCTGCAAGTGACTACAAAAGCCCCGCCCCCGTGGGGCTTTTTTTATTGCCGCCGCAATATGGCAAAGGTTTGCACCTGAAACTCAAAACTAAAAACTTTTATCCGCCTTATGTTTGGCAGACAACACTCAAACCTAATCTCAATCCTTAATTCCTGAGGCAATAATTGATGAAAAGCGGGCTTGCTTTTCAAACCCCGAATTGATATAATTTTCCAAACTTACGCATGTTCAAAAAGAGGGCCAATAGTGACAAATGAAGGTATTGCTGAACGCCAAACAAATCGATAGCGCTCTCAACAAGCTGACAAATCGTATTGTCGCCGATATTCCCGAAGGCGTTGAAATCGCCGTAATAGGAATCCGCAGCAGGGGCGAAATCGTCGCACAACGATTAGCCGGACGACTATCCAAAAAAATCGGCGGCGAAATACCCTGCGGAACACTCGATATCACTCTCTACCGAGACGACCTCAATTCGCCCAAAAGCGGTTCGCAGCCGCAGGTTCGCACCACTGAAATCCGCTTCGATATAGACGACAAAATCATAATCCTGGTCGATGACGTTCTGCATACGGGCAGGTCAGCCAGAGCGGCTATGGACGCGCTGATTGACCTGGGAAGACCAAAGGCGATTCGTCTGGCGGTGCTCGTTGACAGGGCCGGGCGGGAATTTCCCATCCAGGCCGACTATGCCGGCTATAAAGCCGACGCAAAACCGGGAACATTAGTCCAGGTGCTGTTGAAAGAATCGGACAACAAAGAACAGGTCATAGTTGAATAACCTGATTAAAAATTAAATTGAGGCGGTGGCCAAGTATGGCTGAAAAGGGCAAAACAAAGGAGTTTAAATGGCAGCGAAAACATCTGCTCGGCCTTAGAGAATTAACCGCTGAAGAAATTACTTATATCCTCGATACCGCGCAGGGCTTTGAGGAAATAAGCGCAAGAGCGGTCAAAAAAGCCCCGCCCCTGCGAGGCAAACTCGTAGTCAATCTTTTCTTCGAGGACAGCACCCGCACACGAAACAGCTTCGCCCTGGCCGCAAACCGGCTAAGCGCAGATGTCGTTGAGTTCACCAAAAAAGACAGCTCCGTCAGCAAGGGCGAGACACTTCTCGACACCGCTCGCAACCTCGAAGCAATGGGCATCGATATCGTCGTCATTCGGCACAATGCGGGCGGCGCGCCTACGCTGCTTAGCAAATATATTAACGCCTGTGTCGTCAACGCGGGCGACGGCTTCTGCGAGCACCCGACACAGGGCCTGCTCGATGTCTTCACCATTCGCAAACGCAAAGGTTCACTCAAGGGGCTCAAAATCGCAATCGTAGGCGACATATCACATTCGCGGGTGGCACGCAGCGATATGTGGGCGATGACAAAACTCGGGGCTGAGGTTACATTCGTCGGGCCTCCGACGCTGATGCCGCCAAAAGTCGAACAGCTGCCAGTCAAAATCAGCTATTCACTCGACGACGTTATCGAAAAAGTTGACGTTATAAATATGCTCCGAATCCAGTTCGAACGATTAGGCGGCAATCCGTTCCCGTCGGTCCGCGAATACTCGCACTACTTCGGGCTGACCGTCGAACGTATGAAAAGGGCAAAGCCCGACATCCTCGTTATGCACCCAGGCCCAATAAACAGGGGACTTGAAATAGAAAGCGAAGTCGCCGACGGCAAAAACAGCGTAATACTCCAGCAGGTAACCAACGGCGTCACAGTAAGAATGGCCACGTTGTTCTTAGTCAATCAGGCCGCAGCCGAAAAACCGGCGGAAATACAAAATGGTTAATAAAATAAAAAAACTTATGGGCGATGAGTTGCTGATAAAAAATGGTCACGTAATCGACCCGGCGAATAAAATCAACAGGAAGTGCGACGTGCTGATTGCCGATGAAAAATTTGTCGAGGTCGGACGCGTTAAGAAACCGGTCGCCAACGTAATCGACGCGACGGGCAAACTCGTCGTGCCGGGCCTGATTGACATCCACGTTCATTTCCGCGAGCCGGGCGATGAGGAAGAAGAAACCATCGCCAGCGGCTCAGCCGCCGCGGTCGCGGGGGGATTCACATCGGTCGTTTGTATGCCCAACACAACCCCTCCAATAGAAGATGAAACCGACGTCGAATACATACACCGCAAAGCAAGGCAGGCAAGAAAAACACACGTTTATACGATGGGCGCCATCACAAAAGGTCGTGAGGGCGTAGAGCTTGCCGAAATGGGCTTTATGGCTCAGGCAGGCGCGGTCGGCTTCACCGACGACGGAAATGGCGTCCAGGATGCCTCTGTGATGCTGCGGGCGCTCAAATATGCCCAGATGTTCAACGTCGTAATCGCCCAGCACTGCCAGGACGACAAAATCGCAGGCAAAGGCGTGATGAACGCCGGCTACTACTCGACAATACTGGGCCTGCCGGGGCTTGACCCGCTGGCCGAAGAAGCGATGTTGTGGCGAGACATTCAGCTTGTCAAAAAAATCAAGGCCGGAACGGTTCGCTATCACGCACAGCACATCTCGACCGCCAGCTCGGTCGAACTGATTCGGGCCGCAAAAAAACAAGGCCTGCCCGTAACCTGCGAGGCAACGCCTCATCACTTGCTGCTGACCGAAAAATGCTGCGCCGAATATAACACCAACTACAAGGTAAACCCGCCTCTGCGAACTCAAAAAGATATCGAAGCCCTCAAAGAAGCGATTGCCGACGGGCTGGTTGACGCGCTGGTTACCGACCACGCCCCGCACCTGCAAAGCGAGAAGGAACTGGAGTTTCTGGCAGCGCCGTTTGGACTCGTCGGGCTGGAGTGCGCTTTGGCTCTTTACATAAAGGCGCTGATTGAGCCGGGAATCCTCGACTGGCCCGGCCTGATTCGCCTTATGACTGAAAAACCCGCCAAAATCATCGGCGTGGACAAGGGAACAATGTCAAAAGGCAAACAGGCCGACGTAACAATCATCGACCCCAGCGTCGAATACAAAATCGACGTAAACACCTTCCGTTCAAAAAGCAAAAACTGCCCCTATCACGGCTGGACCGTTAAGGGCAAAGTTGAAAAAACGATTGTCGGCGGCGAAATAAGGTTTTCTGCATAAATTTGTCCGCCGATAGCGAGACCTCGCCAACAGGCGGGTCCGCCGAAAGTAAGGCGTAATTGAACAATGCCGGTTATTATCGACGGGCACAATCTGCTGTGGGCCATTCAAAACCCTGATGAAGACACATCCATAACCGACACCGCGATGTGTCAGGCCCTCGATATATACTTCGGCCTTACACGCGACAAAGCCGAAATCATTTTCGACGGCATCGGCCCGCCCGACAAAACAGGATTCAATAATATAAGCAATCTGGAAATTACCTTCTCCGGCCGCAACACCGATTGCGACACCATTATCGAACACAGAATACTCGACAGCACTGCACCCGCACACCTGACTATCGTCAGCACCGACCGCAAAATTCGAGACGCCGCGTCCGCACGAAAAGCAACCTCCGTCCAATCCGACGAATTCTGGACCATAGTAACAAAACGGCTCAGCAAACGAAAACAAGGCAAAGAACCGGCTGCCAAACGCGCCGGCCTGACAGAAAGCGAAACCCAGCTCTGGCTCAAAACCTTTGGCCTTAACCGGTAACGACCGTAGAAAAAACAATGAACGACTCCGACAAAACCAAAGAACAGCTTATCCAGGAAATTGAACTCCTGCGGACCCTCATAGATGCCCTGCCCGACCGTCTCTATGTCAAGGACACAAAAAGCAGATTCGTCATCTGCAACAAGGCGGTCGCCGAGGACACAGACCTGCCGTTTTCGGGAGAACCGGTCGGCAAGACCGATTTTGATTTATTTACGGCCGAAGAAGCCGGTGCCTTTTACGCCAAGGAGCAGGAGATAATAAAAACCGGCAAGCCAATGATGAACGAGGAGGTGCACAGGACACGCCACAAAGACGGACAGGAAAACTGGAGCTTGTGCACAAAACTGCCCTGGCGGGACAAAAACGGAAATATAATCGGCATCATCGGCGCAAACAGGGATATCACCAAGCGAAAAACAGCCGAACAGGCATTACTGGATTCCGAGATAAGGTATAAAGCGATATTCGAATCCGCGAGGGAAGGAATCATAGTCGGAATTATTGAAACCAGGCAGTTTATGTACGTCAATCCGGCTATCTGCAAAATGTTCGGCTATACCGCCGAAGAACTGACTCGTCTGACCGTAAAAAATCTACACCTCAAAGAACACTTGCAGTATGTTTTGGAACGATTCGAAGCTCTTATGCGAAGCGAAGTAGCATTCACCCAAAATATACCGTGCCTTCGCAAAAACGGAACTATTTTTTATGCCGATATCAGCGCAACCCGCATCGTCATCAACAACAAGGGCTGTTTTGTCGGCTTTTTCACCGACACAACCGAACGTAAACACGCCGAAGATGCCCTGCGTGAATCCGAAGTCAGATACAAGGCGATATTCAATTATGCCACCGAAGGAATTATCGTCGCGGATACTGAAACAAAGCGGTTTAAGTATGTTAACCAGGCCGCCTGCAGCATGTTTGGATACACCGCTGAAGAATTTCAGCAAATGACCGTGTATGACGCACATCCGAAAGAATACATGCCCTCTGTCGTCGAGAGATTCGAGGCCCTGGCGCGAGGCGAAAAAACGCTGGCCCAAAATGTCCCCTGTCTCAGCAAAGATGGAACCGTATTCTATGCGAACATCAACACAACCTGCGTCATCATAGACCAAAAACCGTGCAACGTGGGATTATTTACCGACATCACCGAACGCAAACACACCGAAGATGCCCTGCGGGAGTCTGAAGCCAGATACAAGGCAATTTTTGAGTCGGCCAGAGAAGGAATCGTCGTCGTCGATATCGAAACGAAGCGGTTTATGTACTCCAATCCGGCTATCTGCAAAATGTTTGGCTACACTGAAGAAGAACTAAGCCGGATGAGCATAAACGATATACACCTCAAAGAATATCGGGCTGAAGCCATCCGCCACTTCGAGGATATGAGACGCGGTAAAAGAGAACTATCTCGCAATGTGCCCTGCTTGCGCAAGGATGGAACCATATTTTATGCAGACGTTAACGCAACCATCGTCTCGATAAACAACAAATTATGTAACGTGGGATTATTTACCGACATCACCGAACGCAAACACGCCGAAGAACAGCTTAAAAAGGCCCACGAAGAGCTTGAAATAAGGGTCAGACAAAGGACCGCCGACCTGGCCGAGGTGGTTGAAGATTTGCAAAATGAAATCGCGGAACGCAAACGCGCCGAGGAATCTCTCCGAAACGCCGAAGAGCGATTCAGAACCATCTTCGAAAATACCGTTGTCGGCCTTTACAGAACCACGCCCGACGGCCGAATACTCCTGGCTAACCCCGCCCTAATTAAAATGATGGGCTGCCGGTCTTTCAAAGAGCTGGCCAAGTTTAACGTCGAAAAAAACGGCTTTGACCCTTCAACGCCGCGCTCCAGATTCAAAAAACTCATAAAAAAAGAAGGCAGAATCATAGGTCTTGAGTTCGTCTGGCGCAGACCCAACGGCACAAAGCTTTTTGTTTCAGAAAGCGCGTTCGCCGTAAAAGACAGCAAAGGCAAAATTGTCTATTATGAAGGCACAGCTCAAGACATCACACAACGTAAAGAGGCGGAAGCAAAACTTATGCTCTATCAGCAGCAACTGCGTTCTCTCGCCTCGGAACTTTCGCTGGCCGAGGAACGGCTCAGAAGACGAATCGCCGCCGAACTCCACGACCACATCGCCCAGAATCTCGCCATCTCCAAAATCAAACTTGAATCGCTGACAGGCGACGCCGAACCGGATTTGGTCAAATCACTGAATGAGGTAAACGGCCTCATCTCGCAGACAATCGAGGCAACGCGGTCACTGACATTCGAGATAAGTCCACCCGTTCTTTACGAACTTGGCTTCGAGGCGGCGGTCAACTGGCTGGCCAAGCAAACAAGGCGGCGATTCGGTCTGGAAGTCGAGTTCGCCGACGATGGCAAACCTAAACCTCTCAATACCGATATCCGCGTCCTGCTCTTCCAGGCGGTCCGCGAGTTGCTGGTCAACGTCGTCAAGCACGCCAAGGCAAAAAAGGCAAAGGTTTTCACCTGCAGGATTCAAAAAAACATTCAGGTAACCGTGGAGGACAACGGCGTCGGCTTCGACACCGAGGCGATTAGCTCCGTCAAGGACCCCGCAAAAGGGGGATTCGGCCTGTTTAATATCCGAGAACGACTTGACCAGATAGGCGGAAGTGTTATTATAAACGCCAGGGCAGGGAAAGGCACACGAATCACCTTGACTGCCCCTATAGAAAAACAGAAAAAGCCACGCACCCGTTTTTCAGGCGCCCGCTCTGACAAAAACAGGAAGCGGCGAAAAAAGAAAGAACGTTCGGCTTAATCCGGACTATGTCGAAAAATCGCGGGACAGGAGCAAAAAAATGAGCACAAGAATCCTATTGGCGGACGACCACAAAATAACCCGTCAGGGTCTCCACGCACTTCTCGAAAAACAAAAGGATATGGAGGTCATCGCCGAGGCGGATAATGGCCGAACCGCCGTCCGACTGGCGGCAGAATTAGCTCCTGATATAGTCATTATGGACATCACTATGCCCGACCTCAACGGTATCGAGGCCACAAAGCAAATACTCTCGAAATCCCCGGACACAAAAATTATCGCCCTTTCAATGCACTCCGACGCACTTTTCGTCACCGAAATGCTCAAAAGCGGTGCCGCCGGGTACCTCCTCAAGGACTGCGCCTTCGAGGAGCTTACAAGGGCCATACGGGCCGTAACCGACGACAAAACCTATCTTAGCCCCGCCATTTCAGGCGTCGTCGTCGAGGACTACCTCCACCGGCTTGCCACAACCGAGTTTTCTAGCCCGGATATCCTCACCGACAGGGAAAAAGAGGTCGTCCAGCTTATGGCCGAGGGCAATTCAACGAAACAAATCGCCCTCAAACTGCATATAAGCGGCAAAACCGTTGAAACACACCGCAGGCAGGTAATGAGCAAGCTGGATATCCACAATGTCGCCGAACTGACCAAATACGCCATCCGCAAGGGAATTACCTCGGTCGATGGTTGACCAAAAATCCCAGTCGGCCAGTCAGGTATTTTTACCAGCAAAATCAGGATAGCTCTGATACCCCCCGGCAGTGCTTTTCCGATATAATACAGTGGCATCAATAGGATTTTGAATTCTCTGCCCGATAAGTTCGGGTGGGAAACAAAAATCCTTGGATATAAGGAGTATCATCTGGCGGCTCTTACAGGGCATTTTGGGTGTGGGTGCTCGTGAGACCACAGTGATACTCCTTATTTTTTTCACACTTCCCTCGGCACGCAACTAACAGTAGCATTAAAGAATCACTCCACGCTTCGCCGACACACCATTATAAGACCCTGCTTTGCTAATGAAGTTCATCCGACGCCGCCTAAAGGGCGACAAGGGGGGGCCTCTTCGCTTATTAAGAGAAGGATTTTTATGAAAAACAGAATATTGCTTTCAGCCGCATTAGTCGCCATTGTTCTGGTAGCCGTCGGCTGCCAAAAACCCCAACGTATCGTCGCACCGCAATATGACAGGCCTCTTGCGCCGGGCCAGCTTGCTCTGCGAAAAATCACCAACCCAGCCGAGATACCCGATTTCACCGATGCCTGCCACAACCTTGCCAACCTCTCCACAGCCATTGATAATTCTCTCGACTACCTGAAAAAACCGCCGAGCAATCGATTTTATCCATATGCAGACATCACCCACGAACAGGTCGTCAAATCCCTTACCGCCTTCAAAGACCTGCTCAAATCCGGCCTGACGGGCAGCCAGCTCAACGACGCTATCCGTCAGAAATTCGACGTCTATGAATCCGTCGGCTGCGACGACGCGGGAACCGTCCTGTTCACCGGCTACTACACCCCCATCTTCTATGGCTCAACCGTTAAAACAGCGCAATTCCAATACCCCCTGTACAGCCTACCCAAAGACCTGGTCAAAGATGAAGACGGTAAAATACTGGGCAGGAAAGCCGCGGACGGCAGCATTTCTCCATATCCCGCTCGCGCTGAAATCGAAAATTCCAATATGCTCGCCGGCTCTGAAATCGTCTGGCTCGATGACCCATTCAAGGTATATATCGTCCATGTTCAGGGTTCAGCAGTGATACGTATGCCGGATGGCCGGCTCGTAACTTATGGCTATACCGCTAACAACGGCTACGAATACAAAAGCATAAACAAACAACTCGTCAATGATGGAAAAATTCCGCCCGACCGTGTAAATCTTGACTCTATGATAGATTTCTTCAAGGCCAACTCCTCATTGGTCCGCCAATATACCCAGATTAACCCACGTTTCGTATTCTTCAGGCAGGCAGAACAAGGCGGCCCGCACGGCAGCTTGAACGAGCCGGTAATCGCTTATAGAAGCATCGCCACCGACAAATCTATCTTCCCGCGCGCCTCCCTGACATTTTTCGCCACCAAACTCCCACGTCAGATAGGCAATACGACCTATACCGACCCGTTCGCCGGCTTCGCCCTCGACCAAGACACGGGCGGTGCTATCCGCGCAGCGGGTAGATGCGATATTTACCTCGGAATTGGCGATGAGGCGGGCAAACTCGCAGGACAAACATATCAGGAAGGCCGACTCTATTACCTCTTCCTGAAACCCGGCTATTGAACGGTTAATACACCTCATTATTCTTTACAACCGCCGGTTCCTTCGGTATAATGTCCCGACAATTATCGCGGAGACCACGGATATTATAAAGATTTTCTCTGCGTTCTCCGTTGCCCGCCCTCCGTAGCCCGTTGTATGGGCGAAGTAGGGTCCTCGGCGGTGAATGAGACGCAAATGGCCGGAAAAATTATAATCGATATCGAACGTTGCAAGGGTTGCACACTTTGTGTTACCGTATGCCCCAACAACGTAATCACCATTTCGGAGAAATCCAACAGCAAGGGATATTTCCCCGCTGTATCCACAGGGCCAAATTGCACCGGCTGCGCCAACTGCGCGATTGTTTGCCCCGATTGTGCCATCGAGGTCTATCGGGACAAAGCCGGCTCTGATAAAATTGACATAAAGTCCGTCAACCCAGTAAAAAAAAAACAAAATAAATAACTTAGCCAGAGAATCGAAGTGAGCGATAGAGTTTTAATGTGCGGTAATGAAGCGATGGCGGAGTCGGCGATACAGGCCGGCCTCGACGCATACTTCGGCTATCCCATCACGCCACAAAACGAAGTTACCGCCTATATGTCACAACGAATGCCCGAAGAAAAAGGGGTCTTCATCCAGTCGGAAAGCGAACTCGCCGCGATAAATATGGTCTTCGGGGCAGCGGCGACGGGCAAACGCACTATGACCAGCTCATCCAGCCCCGGCATCAGTTTGATGCAGGAAGGCATAAGCTATCTCGCCGCCGCGGAACTGCCCTGCGTCATCGTCAATGTTATGCGAGGAGGCCCGGGCCTCGGTAATATCGCCCCCTCGCAGGGCGATTACTTCCAGTCCGTCAAAGGCGGAGGCCACGGCGACTATCACTGCATCGTCTTCGGTCCCTCGGGCGTCCAGGAATTCGCCGATATTATGCCGCTCGCCTTCGACCTGGCGGACAAATACCGAATACCCGCAATTATCCTCGCCGACGGCATACTCGGCCAGATGATGGAACCTGTCGTGATACCAACAAACTCAAAACTTAACACTCAGAAATTGAAACTCCCGAAAAAGGACTGGGCGTTAACAGGAGCCGATGGCAGAAAACAAAATATCGTCCGTTCGCTTTGGCTGGCCGAAGGTGCAGTCGAGCAGCACAACTACGACCTCCAGGCCAAGTATCGCCAAATCGAAAAAAATGAAACACGCTGCGAGCAGTCAGATGTTGATGACGCTGATATTATCATCGTCGCTTACGGTATCTGCGCCAGAATCGCCCGACGCGCCGCACAGCAAGCCAGAGAACAGGGAATTAAAGTCGGCTGCATCAGGCCGATTACGCTTTGGCCATTCCCGTCTGAGCCGATTAGTAAAGCCGCGGACAAGTCGCCGATTTTCCTCGTAGTTGAAATGAGCTGTGGCCAAATGGTCGAGGACGTCCGCTTGGCTGTCGCGGGCAAGACGCCCGTAGTATTCTGGGGCAGGCCCGGCGGCGGAATACCTACTGTCGAAAAAATCCTCGAAAAAATCGAGCAATTGACAATAAAACCGAAAAAATAAAACCGATGCAGACCGTATTCAAAAGAACGCCGACGCTTAAAGATTGCCCGACGCATTATTGCCCGGGTTGTGGCCATGGCATCGCGCATCGGCTCGTCTCCGAAGTAATCGATGAATTAGGCATCCACGGCAAAACCATCGGCATCGCGCCGGTGGGTTGTGCGGTTCTCGCTTACGACTATTTCGACGTTGATATGGTCGAAGTCGCCCACGGCAGAGCCCCCGCGGTCGCCACCGGAATGAAAAGAACCAACCCGGATAAAATCGTATTCTCATATCAGGGCGACGGCGACCTGGCGGCAATCGGAACCGCCGAAATTATCCACGCCGCCCATCGCGCCGAACAACTAACAGTCATCTTCATCAATAACGCCGTCTTCGGTATGACCGGCGGACAAATGGCCCCTACCACAATGCTCGGCCAAATCACCGCTACAACCCAGAACGGACGTCAGGCCGACGGCCAGGGCTATCCGTTGAATGTCTCGGAATTATTGGCTGTGCTGCCTGGAGCGATTTATGTTGAGCGATGCGGACTTTGCAGCCCCGCCCATATTCGCAAGGCCAAGGCCGCCCTCAAACACGCCTTTGAACTACAAATCGATAACGCCAAAGGTCTCGGCCTCGTCGAGCTTCTCTCGCCCTGCCCGACCTACTGGCGATTGTCGCCCCCGGATGCGATGCTCTATATTCAAAATGAAATGACCAAGGTTTTCCCCCTCGGCCGATTGAAGGGCTGAAAAATGGCAAAGAACGGATTATACGAAGAAGTTACTATAGCCGGGTTCGGCGGACAGGGGATTATCCTCGTCGGCAAACTTCTCGCGCAGGCCGCGATGAAAGCGGGCAAAGAAGTTACCTTTATGCCCTCCTATGGCGCGGAAGTCCGCGGCGGAGCGTCCAACTGTATGGTCGTCATTTCCGACCAGCCAATCCCTTCGCCGGTAGTCAGTAATCCACACTGCGTAATCGCTATGAGCAAGGCGGCGCTCGCCAAATTCGAAAAAACCGTAAAAAAAGGCGGAACACTGATAATAAACAGTTCGCAGATAGACGTGCAGCCCAAAGTCGATAATTCCGTCGAGGTCGTAAAAATCCCAATCGACGAAATCGCCGTCGGACTTGGCAACGCCAAAGTTGCGAATATGGTCGCGCTCGGCGCTTACCTGCAAAAACGCGGCGTTTTCAGCTCCGACGAAGCAGCCGAGTCCCTGCCCGACGTCCTGGCGGAACGATACCACGTTATAATACCGTTAAATAAAAAGGCGATACAAAAAGGCGCTCAGTTCGTAAAAGAATCCGTCGGCTGATACCGACGCCGCTGACACGGAGGTTAGGCGTGCAAATTCCCGGATACTCCAATAAAGGCAAAAGCATACTCAACGGGACAATCGGCTCACGCCGACCGACCATCGGACTGCGAATCGCGCCGATGATCGATCTGATTTTCCTGCTGCTGCTTTTCTTCATCGTCGCCGTAAGGTGGAGACCCCAGGAAAATTTCCTCCCGCTGCAACTGCCCACCGCAAACGCAGGCACAGTCGCCCAAACCGCCGTCAAACCGGAACCGCTGACAATTCAAATCACGCCAACCAATTCCGGCTGCCGGGTCCAAATCGGCGTATCTTATGCCGTCAATATACCCTCGCAAAACCCCGAACAGGGACTTGCCTCGCTGATGGAGCAAACCAGACAGTGCCTGCTCGAACAAAAACGATACGCCACCGACCCCGTCGAAATCATCTGCGCGGGCAAAGTCAAATGGGAGAACCTCGCCAGGATTTATAACGTCCTTTACGGCATGGGCCTGACCGATATCACATTCCAGATGACCGAGCCGACGAAAAATGACAAGCCTGATTAGCAAAAGATATTTCCTGCCGCTTGTGCTGCTAACAATCTCGTTGCCTGCAATTGCGGATGATTCTCTCCCAACTGCTCAGGACATAAACGACGCCGCTCAAAAAGCAAAACAGGTTTCGGATTCGTTCTTCACGCAAACCTTCACAATTCGAATGCAATATGAATACTCAGGCCGATTCCTGAATCCGCAGGATAAAGACACGCTCTGCGAAGCCGCGCAGCAGACGTCAGCCGACCTTGAGCAAATCGCGAACAATCAGCTTGCGATAAAACAGGCAATCGAGTCATACCAGAAAGATGACTGGGAAGCCCTCTTCGGCCAAACGGGCCTGTGGCGAAAACTCGCCGCCGACCTCACTCATACTCAAACCAGCAAACTCGAAATCGACTACTACATCGCACGGATAAATGGCAAATCGCAAAGTCAGGCCGAAGAACAATTTTTCAAACTAAGAGCCAAATCCAACTTGAGCCAGTGTGAATCCCTGAAGAACTCACTTGAAAAAATAAAATACCTCGGCCCTTCGGAACCCAACGAACTTGAGGACATAGCCCGGTCACTGGAAAAAAGCGAATGTAAAGACAACCTCGAAATGCTGCTCTCGCTGGCCATTCTCCAGAGCAAATACGCCCCGGTCTCGCTTCAAACTACTTTGTCCCGCTCTCCGCAAACAACAAACCTTCTCGGCAAAATCGTCCTCGCGGACCTCTCTTCGGATGTGAACCTCAATTCTCTTAATCCAGTTACTGCCGAGCTCGCCGCATTCTCGGCCCGGACAACCAACCCGTCCGCGTACAAAGAACTGCTGTTGGCCCTTGCCGACCTCGATAAATTCAAAACGCCGATGGTCCTTTACGCCGCGGGCATCTCAGTCGCCGATTCCGCACCCGAAAAAGCCATCAAGCTGCTCATAGACGCAAGCACATTGCAGCAAAAGAAAAAATATTGGCTTTTTGATATCGAAGCCGACCGAACCGCCGAGCAGGCGGCCCAACTTGCTTACGACTGCTTCACTCAAAAAAATATCGATTGTACTCCCGCAATTACCGTCTTCGATAATTACACGAGGATTGCCGCAGATAAAATAACCGAACAAATGCAGTATCTTTACGGCACGCTGCTGCTCGATTGCGATAAAACTCAGGAGGCCTCCGAAATGTTCACTCGTCTGGCCAATGACTCGAAAACTATCTGGCGCGACAAGGCATCTCTCGAACTTCTCAAAATAAAAATTAACGCCGGCCGCGAAGAAACCCTTCCGCAACTGCGAAACTTCATCCTCAACTGCAAAGGTCAGGACGAACAAAAACGCCTGCTTCGCCTTGAAGCGATGGATATATACTGCCGGGCGATTCTTGGCAATGACAGTAGCGATTCCGCAACACAAGTCCTGAATCTGCTTGATATCGCCCAACAAACGCCGGGCCTGCGATATGACCTCTTCAAAGCACAAGCGTTTCAGCAATTAGGCCGACTCGAAGAATCCGCCCAATATATGTCGAAAGCCGTCATCGAAGACAGTAACTCATCGGCGGCATTAGCCGCTCAAATCGCCTCCGAAATCATCGATAAAATCGAGCTCTGGCAAAAAGACACCAACAACTTCAACGAATTGCTTCAAAATTGCGACACCCTTGCCGAGTTTGCCCATAAATCCGCCAACTCCCGCCAAACCGCCCTGCTTTTAGCCGAAGTATCAACCCTGGAGGAAAAAAGGGGGCAGCCCGCCCTGAGCACCGTCGAAGGGGCCCCTTTTTGGCCCGCAGATGAAAACGACGCAACTTGGCTGCGAGTTCAAGCGAGACTGTTGATGGCACAGGAAAAATTCGACCAATCCGCCAAACTCTGGACCAAAATCGTCGAGCTTCGGCGAAACGAAACACCCACGCAAGCTCAAAAAAGCTGGCACTGGTGGCAAGCCAAATTTTACGAACTCGACTGCCTCGCCAAATCACCCTCCGCAGATGAGCAAAATATCGCACATGTTATCGACGTGCTTTGCGGCAGTAACCCCCAAATTCCCGCCCCCTGGGCCGAAAAACTCGATATTCTGAAACGGCGATGTACAGCCAATTAAGTTGCAACGAACCTTCAGCCGATTTAGAATATATAACTATAACAACACTGAAACTTAAATCTGACTTGGAATAACCAATGGCAAAGCAAAATGATACCAATAAAACCAGGGCCGTATGCAGCTTCTGCGGCAGGGCAAGCACCCAGCAGGATACTTTCATCGAAGGCCCGAACAAGGTCTATATCTGCCCCGACTGCGTCGGGCTTTGCGGCGACATAATCAGGCAAAACAAAAAACAGGCCAGCCGGTCCTCCTTCGGCAGCAAAAAAATGCCGACCCCGAAAGAAATAAAAGAATACCTCGACCAGTACGTCATCGGCCAGGAGCACGCCAAGAAATACCTCGCCGTCGCCGTGCACAATCACTACAAACGGCTGCTCCACGTTGACAGCAAAGACGACGACATCGAGGTGGACAAATCCAACGTCCTGCTCATAGGCCCCACCGGCTCAGGCAAAACCCTGCTCGCCAAGACGCTCGCCCGCTTCCTCGATGTCCCCTTCGCAATCTGCGACGCAACCACCGTCACCGAGGCCGGCTACGTAGGCGAAGACGTCGAAAACTTCCTCCTGCGACTATTGCAGAACGCCGACTTCGACCTCGAAGCCGCCCAGCGAGGAATCGTTTACGTCGATGAAATCGACAAAATCGGCAAGACCTCCCAGAACATTTCCATCACCCGTGATGTATCAGGCGAAGGCGTCCAGCAGGCACTCCTGAAAATGCTCGAAGGAACCATCGCCAATATCCCACCCCAAGGCGGCAGAAAACACCCGGAACAGTCCTACATCCAGATGGACACCTCGCACATCCTGTTCATTTGCGGCGGCACATTCGTCGGTCTCGACAACATCATCAAAAAACGACTCGGCAAAAAAATGATTGGCTTCGACTCCGAAATGTCGCAACTGCCCGACGAGCAGGCCGAGCTGACCCACGTCCTCGAACAGGTCATCCCCGAAGACGTTATCGAATTCGGTATGATTCCCGAATTTGTCGGCCGAATGCCCATTATCACGGTCCTTTCTCCTCTCGATGAGAACGCCCTTATCGATATCCTCACCAAGCCCAAAAACGCCCTCATCAAGCAGTATCAGAAATTCTTCGAAATGGAAAACGCCGAACTCCAGTTCACCGACGATTCCCTGCACACCCTCGCCAAAAACGCGCTCAAGCACGCCACCGGAGCACGTGCGCTTCGCTCGCTTGCCGAAAAGCTGATGATTGATTTGATGTATCAACTGCCCGAAGAACCCAAGCCCGCCAAATACTTAATCACCAAAGACATCGTCGAAGGAACAGTCCCGCTCTCCGCCGCAAGACAACTCCCGCCAAAAAAAGAATCCGCGTAAGTTTGGGACTTGAACGCGGACTATCTGGCAACAGGGGAATCTTTTATCGCCGCCAAACGGATATCGGTAGCGGTGCTTTTGGCGACGGCGGCCAACGCGTATTGCGCCTCGGCGTATGGAATATCCTTATCAATCCGCAATGTAACAATCCTCTTGTCCGCGGGCAGGTCCTTCAAACGTGAATCTATCAGCCCGGCTAATCTGCCGGAAAGCTCCTCATAATCGGCCCCCGTTACCTTTTCCGCTCCGACCGTGAAATTGCTCCTGCCGGCCTCGTTCCTTATAAGTGTAACCGTAGCGACCTGAGCCCCCATCTGGTCCTCGGCAACGGTGAAATCGCATCCATCGGGAAGTGATATCGCGGGGGCCTCCGTTTCGAGGAGCTGCCCCATAAGAGAAAAGAATATAATAAGCAGAAATAAAATATCCACAAACGGTATCACATTAAGTGTCTGCACGGTCCCTCGGTATCGTTTTGGAATCTCAAAAGACATCAGGTTTTCCTGTCCTGCAATGGCCTCGGCAAAGCCGAAGGCCGAAGCGTCCCGCTCTGCCTGGAAGGAATCTCCGTAATCGGCTGGGCCTGCCCTGAGCTTGCTTGTGGTGAGCTTGTCGAACCAGTCGAATGGGCGGCTTTCTGCTGCTCAACCAGTTTTTGCTCCCTCAGCATTCGGGCTAACTGCAAAATAAGCTTTTCACTTTCCTCAGCCGCTTCACAGGCCAGCGTCTCGATACGGTTCTGGAAAAAACCGTGTATCGTCAGGGCCGGTATTGCAATCATCAGTCCCCAAAACGTCGTCACCAGCGCCACCGAGATGCCGCCCGCCAATTGCGACGGATGCGGCTGACCGCTCACCGCAGCTATCGCGTTAAACATTTTTATTATACCCAGCACCGTTCCGAACAGGCCCACCATTGGCGAAACGTTGCCGATAATGTTCACCCACTCGATTTTGCGTAAAAACCTCATCGCCTGTTCCTGCAGCGATTCTTCGACCAGGTTCCGCATCCGCCCCGGGTCACCGCCGCACTGGGTGACCGCCCTGGTAATTGCGACACTGATAAAATCCTCCCCGCCGGCAAGTCGTGCCGGAAGCTGCGAAAGGCCGGTCTGCTGCGCCGCAGAAACGATTGTCCCGCTTATATCATCCGGCAGAAGCCATCTCCTGCGAATAGTAATAAAATATTCGGCTGCCAGATATACCGTAACCACCGACATCGGCAGAAGCACAAACCAGACCACCGGCCCTCCCGCCGTAAAAAACTGCTCGAAATACGTTCGCGGCCGAGCCCACCCCGCGGCGCCGCCGCTGCTGAAATCAACCCGCCACGCCGCTGCCAATATCGCTGTCACACCCACCGCCGCACACGCAAGAAAAATCGTTTTTGTTAAATTCCCTTTGCTCATCACCGTGTCCGTTCTTCTTCTGTCAGTTATCCGTCTTCTTCTGTTCCCTGCCGCCGTTAATAAAAGTAAATTGCCCGCCGCTTTCTTTTGCTATCGTCTCAAGCACTTTGCCGTCCTGCTCGGTACACCAGAAACCAATCGTGTTTATCTGCGCCTTCGGCGCAAAACTCCTGTGTATTGTAGCGACCTTGTGCGCAAAACGCGAACCATCCTGCTCACTCAGTTCAAAGCCATCCGTAAGAAAATATATCGCCGAAGCCCCGACGCCGGCCCTGTCCTTAATCATAATTGCTCGCTCCAGAGCATCCGTCGCGTTAGTCATCCCTCTCGGCTGGATGGAACCGATAAAACTATATGCCTCTTTCTTGGCCTGCTCCGTCGCCCGAACCATTTTTCCCCCGCCCGACTCCAGGATGCTCCCCCCGCCGAAAACAATCACGCAAAAATAATAATCCTGCTGCAGTTTCCCTATTGAATCAATAAGCTCTTCCTGCACGCGTTTCCACAATCCCCGCATACTCCCCGAACAATCAACAACGTAACAAATCCTCCTGCCCTGCGCCGGACTGTCAAAAAATTCTATATCCCCCGCCAATTCCCTGCCGCCGGCCGCAGTCGATACCTCTGGCTGAATCGGCTGTTTTACTTCTTCCGCCTGCCGCTGATAATCTTCTTTCGGCGCGTCAAATACAGGCCGAGCATTTGCCTGCGTTCCTTTTCCGTCTGCTTTAACTATCGGCCTGCCATGAATAATGTCTGCCTTGAGTGCGCCGGAAGAATCGAATGGCTTACTATCAACGGGGCTAACCTTTGGCTTTGGTGTAACCGCCTGTCTATCAGCAAGTTTGGCCGCCTGACTGATACTCACAACCGTCGTCGTCTGCAGCCGCACAGGAGGTGATTGCGAAATCTTTACCGCCGCGAAAATTGACAACCCCACGATATGCGCAAAAACAGACACCCCCAACGCGTATAATTTTATCCTCCGATGCTTTTTGACCGTTCCCTGGTTCACAACGCCGGATTCCTTCTTACTGCTGAGTTCGCAGATTTTATTTTACAACTTTTCTCTGCGGTAATAACACTCAATCAACCACGTCCACAAGCGACTGCCCCGGCATCATCAGGTTATATACCAGTATCGCGTCGCCGTTGTGCAGCCGAATACATCCCTGAGAACCAGGTGTCCCGATTTGTTCCGGGTTCTTCGTGCCGTGAATCGCAAAACCCGTCTTGCCTACCGCCGCCCCTTCAAGACCCTCAAGGCCTATCCACCGCGAACCCAGCGGATAATCCGGGTCTTGGGGATGATACGTCTTTCCACTCACCGGGTCCGTCCAAATCGGCTGTATCAGTTTGCCGCCCTCTTTCGCACGCCACCTGCCCGTCGGCGTTTCCATCCCCGACTTGCCCAGCCCCACCAGAAAACTCTTCACGTAAGTGTTCTGCAGATACAAATCCATCGTAAACGTTGAACGATAGACCCTCGCGTGGAAAGGCCCGTTGATTACCTTTATCGCCACGCCCGCCTGAAGCACCTCCGGCTTCGCGATATTATTTATCTGCATCAAAATCTCATACGGCACGTTGTGCTGTTTGCCGACCGCCGAGAGCATATCGCCCGGCTTGACCTTGTAACTTGCGCACAGTTTGTCCTCAGGGTACACAAGTTTGCTGAACAGCCACTTGTCCGCAAGGGACGCAAGCTGCCCCTTGATAAACACAAGTTCCTGTCCCTGCGCCAAGGGCAAAAGCTCATTAAGCCGGTCCCTCGCCTCGATAACTTTAGAGGGCTGCTGATTCAGCAGTTCCATCGCCTGGGCAATCTGCGCCGACACAACCGAGCTGTTGGCATCAATCGTAACCGGCGCTGCGACTTCTGGTTTTGCAACGCCCGGTTCTGTTTGCGCAACAGGCGACGCCGGCTGACCATCCACCTGCGCAGGCGCAACCTCCTGTGAACTGCCTCGATTACGCAAAAGAATATATCCCGCTATCACGATAACGCCAACCACAATTACAACTATCGAAATATACAAAATTCTGCGAATTTGAGCCGAACGATGCTCATTGTAACCACCCGGATAAACAGCCATTTTAATCTCCTTTTATTTGTCCTGCCTGCTCACTCTTGCCTTTTTGGCCTTGACGCCGGATGCCGGCTTGTCCTTGCCAAAATACAGCACT
This sequence comes from Sedimentisphaerales bacterium, assembly GCA_049513025.1. Classification (GTDB taxonomy): domain Bacteria; phylum Planctomycetota; class Phycisphaerae; order Sedimentisphaerales; family Anaerobacaceae; genus Fen-1362. The sequence continues at coordinate 67,112 of JBEKWM010000006.1, read as the reverse complement.
TCCTCATCGGTAACCAGCATATCAACCGGCACGTCGTGCTCCGTCACCGGCACCGTTTCTATCACCTGCTCCGAAAATGCAAAACCGCATTTCGGCGCCTTCAATTCCTTGTTGGCGAAAAACCTGTCGTAATACGACCCCCCGCGCCCAAGCCGATTGCCCTTGCGGTCAAACCCAAGACCAGGCGCCACCACCATATCAATATCTTCAAATGGAACCGGCGCTCCTGTTGTCGGATTTCGCAAGCCAGGGACCTCCTCCGAAAAACCCGTCTCCAATGAGTTTATCTGCACGGGTATCATGTGTCTCTGCTGCCAGGAAACCTTCGGCACAACCACCGTCTTGCCCAACTGCCAGGCACAAAGTATCGCCTCCGACGTATCAAGCTCGTGCGGAAGCGACATATACATCATTACTGTAGAGGCATTTTGAAACTCAGGTGTCGCAATCAGATTTCGACACGCCCTTCGGCTTTTCTCTTTCCGCTGCTCAGCCGATATACCTGCCAGACACTTTTGCAACTCCAGCCGCAACTGCGCCTTGTCCATACGGTACTCCATTCAACCGTTACCCTGCTCCATTCGGCCGTTCAATCCCTTTGGCCTTGCTATCTTTTATCAGTATTGCGAGCTTTTGTAAATAACCCCGTATATTTTTTTCATATCCCCGCTCGCTGGGCTTGTAGTATTTCTTCTTTATATCACCGGGCAGGTAATCCTGTACCACAAAACCGCCCTCAAAACTGTGCGGATATTTATAATCTGAGCCGAAGCCCATCTTTTTCGCCGCCGAATAATGGCTGTCCTTCAAATGCTTAGGCACCGCCACGGTCTTCTCATTTTGAACATCGCCAATCGCGCTGCCTATCGCCGCCGACGAAGCGTTCGACTTCGGCGCACAAGCCACATATATCGCCGCCTGTGCCAACGCCAATTGCGCCTCAGGAAGCCCCACAAATTCGCTTATCTGCACCGCTGACGCCGCCAAAACTGTCGCTATCGGGTCTGCGTTGCCCACGTCTTCCGCTGCACAAACCGCGATTCTTCTGGCGATAAACCGCACGTCCTCCCCGCCCGCTATCATTCTGGCAAGCCAGTAAACTGTCGCGTCAGGGTCGCTGCCTCGCATACTCTTTTGAAACGCGCTCGCCAAATCGTAATGTGTATCGCCAGTCCCGTCATAATCGATTGTCTTGCCCTGAATCGAGTCCTTGGCCGTCTGAAAATCAAATTTTACTTTATCGGTTCGCTTCTGCGACAAAACCCCCACTTCCAGAGCGGTCAGCGCCTTTCTCGCATCGCCATCGCACACAGTTGCAAGATACTTCAGGGCCTTCTCGTCCGCCTCAATCTTATATTTGCCAAGCCCTCGCTCCTTGTCAGCTATCGCCCGCTTCAACACCCCGACAATATCATCTTCGCTCAATGGCTCGAAATGAAACACTGTGCTTCTGCTAATCAATGGCGAATTTACCGCGAAAAACGGGTTCTCCGTCGTCGCCCCGATGAATATCACTATCCCCGATTCCACGTCATCCAGCAGCACGTCCTGCTGTGCCCGGTTGAAACGGTGTATTTCATCGATAAACAAGACGGTTCGCTTACTGGAGGATGCTAATCGGTCTTTTGCCTCCGCTATCACGTCGCGGATATCCTTTACGCTCGCCGCAGGTGCGCTTATATATCGAAATTCCGCCTTTGTCTGGTTGGCGATCACCATTGCCAGCGACGTCTTCCCCACCCCGGGCGGGCCGTAAAATATCAAGCTCGATAGCGCATCGGCTTCCAGTATCCTCCGCAACAATTTCCCTTCGCCGATAAAATGTCCCTGCCCCGCGAACTCATCCAGAGTCCTTGGCCTCATCCGAACCGCCAATGGCGCCGCCGCCGTCAATTTGGCCTGTTCGGATTTCCCAAACAACGTCTTGTCATCCCTGCCTGCGTTCATCGAGCCATATTATACGCCTCTGCCGCACACCTGTCGAAGCTATATTCATTATCTATACCCACACGCATCATAAAAAAATACTGAATAAATTTTTCTTGACAACCTCGCCCTAATGTTTTAGCAATAAAGGCCTTATAAGTTGGTTAAATACAACCGCAATTCGACTTGGAGATAAAAAAATGGACATTAAAATTCATCTGAAAGAAAAAGACATACCCCGCAAATGGTACAACCTCGCCGCCGACCTGCCCACCCCGCTACTGCCGCCGCTCGGCCCCGATGGAAAACCCATCGGCCCGGAAATGCTGGCCCCCGTCTTCCCGATGAACCTCATCGAGCAGGAAGTCAGCACTAAACGCTGGATTGATATCCCCGAGGAAATCCTCGATATCCTCTACAGGTGGCGGCCGGCACCCCTGCGAAGGGCGGTTTACCTCGAACGATTCCTCAAAACCCCGGCCCGCATATACTACAAAGACGAAAGCACCAGCCCCCCGGGCAGCCACAAGCCAAATACGGCTGTCCCGCAGGCCTGGTACAACAAACAGTTCGGCATCAAACGACTCATCACCGAAACAGGCGCAGGTCAATGGGGCAGCGCTCTCGCCTTTGCCTGCCAGTTGATTGGCCTTGAGTGCAAGGTCTTTATGGTCCGTATCAGCTTCGACCAGAAGCCCTTCCGAAAACTTATGATGCAGGTATGGGGCGCTAATTGCGTCGCAAGCCCGAGCAACGAAACAAACGCCGGCAGAAAAATCCTCGCGGAGATGCCGAATACCCCCGGCAGCTTAGGTATCGCCATCAGCGAGGCAGTCGAGCAAACAGTCACAGACCCGACCGGTCAAACCCGCTATTCGCTTGGAAGCGTCTTGAACCACGTTATGCTCCATCAGACAATCATCGGCCTCGAAGCCAAGCAGCAGCTCAAAACCGCAGGCGAAAAGAACGTCGATATCGTCATCGGCTGCGCGGGCGGCGGCTCAAACTTCGCAGGCCTTTCATTCCCGTTCGTCACCGACAAAATCAACGGCGCGAATATCAAAATTATGCCCATCGAGCCGACCTCCTGCCCCTCTATGACACGCGGGCCTTTCTCCTACGATTTCGGCGACACGGCGGGCACAACGCCCCTTCTGGCAATGTATACGCTCGGGCATTCCTTCATCCCCGCACCAATACACGCCGGCGGCCTCAGATACCACGGTATGGCCCCGCTGGTCTGCCAGGCCATCGTCGAAGGACTCCTTGAGCCAAAGGCATACCCGCAGACCAAATGCTATCAGGCGGCTTTGACCTGGGCAAAAACAGAAGGTTTTATTTGTGCCCCTGAAACCAGCCACGCCATCGCCGCGACCATCGACGAGGCCATCAAAGCCAGAGAAGAAGGCAAGGAAAAGGTCATCCTGTTCAATTACAGCGGACACGGCCTTATGGACCTCTCCGGTTACGATGCCTTCTTGTCTGGAAAACTAACCGATTACGAACTGCCTGAAGAAGACCTCAAAAAATTCACTGCTCCCTTGAAAAGCTTCCCGAAGGCAGAAGCAAGAAAAACAGGAAAATGGTAATTTCCTTGACAGCGTAAATAGCTAAAGTAAAAATATTCGAAGGAATAGACCAATAAAACAGTCGTTTGTAATGCCACTTGAACAAAAATATGGCTCCTATGGGAATGCAGGCAAAAAAATAAAAAAATGCTTGCTCACCTTATCAGTGTTGATATACTGCTTTACCGCTCTCGGTGCGGTGCCGATGGAACGGATGAAAACATAGTAAAATTAAGAGGGTACTTTTTAAGGAGTTGAAAGAAATGAAAAAAATGGTTTTGTTAATCGCTGTGGTTCTGTTTGGCATGGTTGCCCCGGTGCTCGCGGAAGGCGACCTCCACGGCGACATCGGCTACACATACGACTCTATGCATGTCTGGCGCGGATTCGAGACCTGGGGACACCACAGCGGCAGCAATCCCTTTATCGACCTCGACCTGTTTGGCTCCGGTTTTGGCCTGAGTACCGAAGGGCATTGGGCCAATGGAACCGGCCCCAACCACAGCCCATTCGGCTATGAGGATGGCCAACGATGGGATTACACCCTGTTCTATCAGAACAGAATCTCCGCGGGCGATACCTACGAAACCGATTACAAACTTAGCTACGTCTATTATAACTACCCGGATATGAGCGCACGTCACTCCGAGAAATGCTGGGACCTGCAGGAACTCAACGCCCTCTTGGCGTGGCCCAACATCACAGGCGTGAAAGGCCTTGTCCCGGCTTACTGCATCGTCAAGCTGTGGCCCTCAAAGAGCGATACGGCGGTTGGCGGTGCCAACCCGAACGGCGGCACGGCCTCCGGCTTTGCCCACATCTTTATGCTCAATTATGCCCTGCCGATTGCCGGGCTGACCGCAGAAACACCTAATCAGGTCCTCAATTTCCACACCGAGCTGGTCTGGAACGACGGCATTGACCCAAGACCATACCATGGATATACCAGCAGTGACTGGACCGATTTCGTTATGGGCGTCTCGACCGACTTCGACCTCGGCAACAACTTCACCTTCACCCCGGGACTCAATTACCAGATTACTATGGAAGATAGCCCGACCAAGGGTGTTTCCCCGAACCATGACATCGTTTGGGCAACTGCGACCGCAAAGTACAAATTCTAATAAATTGCCTCTCCGACGGTAAAAAACCAATAAAGCCGGCCTGTTTCAGGCCGGCTTTTCTTTTGCCCAAAACCGCTTTACCCGTATTGATACACAAAAAAATTGGACTTTTGACTTGATTTATGCCGATATGCTTTATATTACTGTTATTCAAAGGTGCTGCGATTCGAGAAAATCGGCTGCGATCGGAATCGCGTTAGCCGTTTAGGCAACGCTTTCTTGAAGTGGCACTCGAAAGAAACTTTTTTAGAAAGGAGTCGATTATGAACAAAAAGTTGTCACTTGTGGTTGTCATCCTTACAGCGCTCGCCTTGACCGGCTCCGCTCTGGCCTTGGCGCCAATGGGGCCCCCAACAGCAGGCCTCAAAACAGGTCAGTTCAGGGCCGGCGTTGAGTATTCCTACAGCGATGTGGATGTGAAACTGGAGGGCGAAAAACTCAATAATGTTACCTCAAACATGATTTTCGGTAATCTGGGTTACGGCATCATGGACGAGTGGGAAGCATTTGTGCGCCTCGGAGTTGCCAACGCCGATTACAAGGATGAAGATATCAGCGGCAATTACGGGTTCGCCTGGGGTTTCGGAACAAAGGTCACCTTCCTAAAACAGGAAAACCTCAACTGGGGCGCCCTGTTCCAAATGAACTGGACGGATTCTAAGGACAAGAGCGAAGACGTCAAGTTCGATTTCTATGACATGCAGATAGCAGTGGGACCAACCTGGAAACTGAACGATACACTCTCTATCTATGGCGGCCCGTTTGCGCACGTGATAAGCGGAAAAGTTGACACCAGTGATGGCAATGGCGACCTCAAGGAGTATTCGGCATTTGGTGGTTACATCGGTGCAGAGGCCGCATTGGCCGCTAACACTTCCCTGTTTGGGGAGGTACAGTTCACCGGCGCTGGTTGGGCCATCGGCACGGGCATAAACTGGAAATTCTAACACCATTGATTACCTGATTGTATAAGTTGCACAAAAAAGGCCGGCTTCTAAAAGCCGGCCTTTTCTTTTGCCCAAAACCACTTTACAAGTATTGATACACAAGAAAAATTGGACTTTTGACTTGACTTATGCAGATATGCTTTATATTTTGTTATTCAAAGGTGCTGCGATTCAAGAAAATCGGCTGCGATCGGAATCGCGTTAGCCGTTTAGGCAACGCTTTCTTGAAGTGGCACTCGAAAAAACTTTTTTAGAAAGGAGTCGATTATGAACAAAAAGTTGTCACTTGTGGTTGTCATCCTTACAGCGCTCGCCCTGACCGGCTCCGCTCTGGCCTTGGCGCCAATGGGGCCTCCGACGGCGGGACTTAAAACAGGTCAGTTCAGGGCCGGCGCCGACTATTCCTACAGCAATATGGATTTCAAAATTGACTGGGGTGATGGTTTCGTACCAGCCAAAGATATCAAGATGAATGTGATTGCCGCGAATATTGGCTACGGTCTGACGGATGACTGGGAAGGTTTTGTGCGTCTGGGAGCCGGCAACGCCAAATATCGTAATGCTGATGAAGAAATCGATTTTTCTGGTAATTACGAATTCGCCTGGGGCCTCGGAACAAAATATACCTTCCTCAAACAGGACAAACTCGACTGGGGCGTTCTGTTCCAAATTGGCTGGCTAACAACCAAGGACAGTAAATCAGGAACGGACTCAGGAACAGATAACACTGGCCCATATACAGAAGTTTGGAAAGAGAACTATAAGCTCAGTGTTTATAATATGGAGATTGCTGTTGGCCCGACCTGGAAAGCGGCAGAAGGCCTCTCGATTTATGGCGGACCATTCCTTAACATCACCCGCGGAAAACTTAAGGATGATTGGAAGTGGACCGACACTTACGAAGATGAGAGCACCAACAGCGGCAGCGGTAGCGACTCCGCCGATTTGAAGGAAAGATCAATATTTGGCGGCTACGTGGGCGCACAGTGGGAGTTTATGCAAAACGCTTCTTTGTTCGGTGAGTTCCAGTACGTAGGCACTGGTTGGACAATAGGTACCGGCGTTGGCTGGAAGTTCTAAACAAAAGCAAACTGATAATCTTAGGGTTTTTCACGAATTGAAAGGCCGGCTTCCAAAAGCCGGCCTTTTTCATTTCACATCATCTATCATGCCGTCCGACTGGCGACAAATCTCGCCGTCTCCACAAGGGCTTTATTGCCGTCACTATTCTCCACTGCCGCCAACGCCGCAATCGCCCCCTCGACAAACTCTTTCGCTCGCCTCCTCGAGTATTCGATACTCTTATGGGAATTCAACTTTTCCAGCAGTCCCATCCTCTCGGCGTCCCCCGTTTTATGCGACAAAATCTGCTTTACCTTTTGCTTATCTGCTTCGCCTGCGGTTTTTATAAAATGTATCAGCGGAAGCGTCAGCTTGCTGTGTTCGAGGTCGCTGCCGACCGGCTTGCCTGTCTTGTCCTGCTCCCCGACCAAATCAAGCAAATCATCGGTAATCTGAAACGCGATACCCGCGTTGCGCCCGTAAGCCGCCATCGCCTGCACCGTCGATTCGCCCGCTCCCGCAAGCACCGCTCCCGTCGCACAAGCCCCCTCAAACAACGTTGCCGTCTTTCCGGCTATTATCTCGATATATTCCGGCTCGCTCAGCGACCAGTTACCCCTTTGCGATATCTGCCTAAGCTCGCCTTCGCAGGTCCGCATAGCCGACAACGCTATTATCTCCGCAACTCGCTTGTCCAGCCCCACGCACATCTGCATTACCCGGCCAAGCAAAAGATCACCAAGCAAAACCGCCGACTCATTACCGTGAACGCTGTTTATCGTGGGAACTCCTCGCCGGCTTTTCCCCTCATCAACAACGTCGTCATGCAAAAGCGACACATTGTGTATCATCTCAAAAATCGCCGCCGCCTGTATATGATTCTCTGTCACCCCTCCGCACGCCACGCCCGAAAGCAAAACCAGCCCAGGCCTTATCATCTTGCCCTGCCCGGCATTCACGCAGGCGACCAAACTCCGAACCGGCTCGCTGCAATCACACAAATCCCCCTCAATAAGCGCCTTCACCCGCGTAAGTTCTTCTTCGATAATAGAAAAAGAATGAATTAAACGACCCGCGGCGCCTTCACCCTTCGCCCAAGCACTGCCTGTTTGTGCCGATGATTGCATTGCGCCGACCCGCAGCCCACGCGTCTTGCCCCCTCCTTGCTCTCGCAAGAAAACAGAGGGTAGCGGGGGCTACTTCTCCTTTCCGTGTGCGTACCGGAAGAACTTGTCTCTTAATTGTTTCGTCACGGGACCCGGCCTGCCGTCACCGATTACCCGGCCGTCTATCTCCACGATGCCAATGACCTCCGCCGCGGTACCCGTCAAAAACAACTCGTCGCTGATATATAAATCAAACCTCGTCAGGTTCTTCTCGATTACCTCTATACCCTCTTTCTTCGCCAGGCGAATCACAACCTCACGCGTTATCCCCTCAAGCCCGCCTGCCTCCGCGGGCGGCGTATAAACAACACCCTTCCTCACCGTAAACACGTTGTCGCCCGTCGCCTCCGCAACATATCCCTCGTGGTTATACATTATCGCCTCGGGCACGTCGTTATCCAGCGCCTCAATCTTCGCCAGAATATTATTCAGGTAATTCAAGCTCTTTATCTGTGGCGGTATCGCCAGCGGATGATTGCGCACCGTCGTCGCGCTGATTATCTTCATCCCCGTCTCATAAAGCTCCTGCGGATACAACTGGATATTGTCCGCGATAATGAAAACCATCGGCGGCTCACAGGTAAACGGATTAAGCCCCAGCGACCCCACCCCTCGGGTAACAACCAGCCGGATGTAGCCGTCAATAATCCCGTTGGCCTCAACCGTTTTGCGGGTCGCCTCCATAAGCTTTTCCCGGCTCATCGGTATATCCAGGCGGATTCCTTTCGCCGAGTTGTAAAGACGCGTAATATGCGCCTCAAACTCGAATATCTTCTTGTTGTAAATCCGTAGCCCCTCGAATACACCGTCTCCGTAAAGCATCCCGTGGTCGAAGACGGATATCCTCGCGTCCTGCTCATCAACAAGTTTATCGCCAAGCCAAATCTTTAACGCCATATATTCACCGTTGACCTTTTACTTGTGACTTATGCTCTTGTGCACTTACTAACTATTTTACTCTGCCGTCCGCCAGCGTTATTGTCCGCCCGGCCCGCTTCGCAACCCTTTCATCGTGCGTTACCATAACTATCGTCTGACCCGCACGATTCAACCTTTCCAGCAACTCCAGAATACCATTTCCCGTCACAGAGTCAAGATTACCCGTCGGCTCATCCGCCAAAAGCAACCTCGGCTCATTGATAAGAGCACGCCCTATCGCCGCCCTTTGCCGCTCCCCCCCCGATAACTGATACGGCTTATGCGTCGCCCTTTCTTCAAGACCAACCGCTTTCAGCAATTCCAGCCCTCGCTTTTTCACGCCCGCCCGCTTCGACACCCATCCAATTATCCCAGCAGGCACCATCGCGGGCAAAATCACGTTTTCCAGCACATTTAATTCGTCCAATAAATGATAAAACTGAAAGACAAACCCAATCATTTTATTGCGGTATTCGTTCAATTCACCCCCGCCCATCCCGCTCAGGTCCCGCCCTTCAAATCGCACCACACCTTTATCGGGCCTGTCAAGAGCGCCGAGTATATGCAGCAACGTGCTCTTGCCGCTGCCCGACGCCCCGACTATCGCCACAAACTCACCCCTCTTGACCGCGATATCGGCCCCCTTCAAAACCTGCACCTGCGCAGCTCCCATCCGGTACGTTTTATGAATTCCCTGTGCCTCTATTATAAATCCATCTTTACTCATAACTGGCTCACCTGTAAAACATCCGCCGGCCTGGCCCTTGCCGCACCAACGCTGGGCAGCACTGCTCCCGCCAGACACGCCAAAATCGCGCAACCTGTCACTACCGCCAACATCGTCAAATCTAATCGATGCGGTATCTCGCCTATCGCGTAAATCGTCCGGTCCCACAACTGGAAACCGAACCGCTCAAACAACCAGCCCTCTATCCTGTTTATATTCCGCAAAAACAGTATCCCGCCCGCGACACCGACCGCCGAACCCGCAACGCCGAGTCCCGCCGCAAAACCCAAAAATAAAACAATCACGTCGCCGCACGATGCACCTATGCTCTTGAGGATGCCGATGTCCTTGGTCTTGTGACTGATAATCATATAGAAGACCACGTAAACAATAAACACCGTCGTCAGCCCCACCAGCCCGAACATCATCATCAGCATCGCCTGTTCCTTTTCCATCCCAGCGATGCTTTCTCGCCTGTGCTCCTTCCAGCTTTGCACGCTCACCTGCGAAAGCAATTCCGCATTACCTTTCCCTTTATGCTCATCGTAGAACTTCCCCCACATCTCCCTAACTCGCCGGCATCCTTCTTCGACGTTTGTCCCCTGCTTGAACTTGATATGAATCCACGATGCCCTTTTGGCCGGCTCAGTCATCCCGCAAAGAACCTGTGCCTCTTCAAAAGGCAGATAAATAATCGACCCATCCACCCTCGCCAGCCCGCTCTGTGAACAATCGCTGAAATAAAACGTCTTTGTGTTCACCACGTCCGTCCCCGCCTTGGCGAGCGCCCCCTTTGCCGTCAGCGGAAAACAAGTTACAGACAACGCCGTCGCCTCAGGGTTTGGGGCATAATAATACTCGCCCTTTTCATTCCGACCGCCCCACAGGTCCGCGCCGATTACAAAACCGGGAAGATTTGAATCGCTGCCCGCCTCAAACGCCTTCGATGCGTCGCCTTTATGATAATACAGCGTCCGCCCAAAACCCGTTACCCTGCTGTAGCTTGCCGCCTCGACACCCATCAATTCCACGCCGGTATTCCGCCCCAAACCCTCCACGCCAACAAGGGCATAACTCTTAATCACTGGCGTCACCGCTTCAACGTAATCCGCTTTCTCCGCAATCCTCGCGAAATCCTCGTAATACGCAAACCCGACAAGCGATTCAGTCCCAACAACACAGTCGCCCGTATAATTATGATTCTTCTCCTTGAAATCCCCAACCAGCCCGTCCATCACAGTCATTACCACTACCACGATGAAAACGCATAGCGCAACTGCCACAAGCGCAAGATAACTTATCCGCCTGCGATAAAGATAACGAAATGCCAATATCAGCTTATACAATTCTAAATTCCTATTCGTACCTGAGAACTTTGACCGGCCGCGTCAATGCCGCCGACAACGCCGGTATAACCGCGCCAATCGCCGCTCCCAATATCGCCGACAAAACTATCCACCATACCGCCTGCCAATAGACCTCGCTCGGTATTCTGCTGAACATATAAACGCTCGCCTTCCACAATTTCAAACCGAACGCGACCCTTATCCAGCCCTCAACCTCGTTGATGTTCTTCGTAACTATGTACCCGGCTGCGGTCCCTAACAGCGTCCCAAGTATGCCCACAAATGCGCCAAACCCAACAAATATCAACGCGATAGACCCGCTGTCGGCCCCGCAGCTTTTCATTATCGCGATGTCCTTCCGGCGTGTCTCCACAATCATATAAAATATGCAGAATATCAAAAGCACCGCGCTCAAACTCACCACCCCGAATATCAAAAGCAAAACCCCCATCTGCTTGCGAATCTCCGCCACGAACCGGCTCTGCATCTGCCTCGACGTCTCTGTTATCGTTGACTCTATCTGGTAATCCTCCCACCCGAGTTTCTCCGACGCGAAAACCTTCCACACGCCGCGAATCTGCGCTATCGCAAGACCAGCGTCAGCGCCGCCGCGAAGTTTAATCTGAATCCGTCCCGCAACCGGCTCCCGCGAATCCGGGAAAATCGTCCTGCTCAACTGCTCTATTGGCAAATACACCAGCCGGCTGTCAAAGTAATAAATCCCCGTAAATACAGCGTCCGCCATCATAAATTGTATCGTCTTGCGTCTGAATTTCTGCTGTTCGTCAGCAGCCGAACCGCTTGAAGTCGAACCGGTAGTAATGACGAACTGTTGTCCAATCATTCTTTCCGCGCCGTTGACGTCATAATCATCGGTCTGTTCATTCGGCTCAGCCAATACCCCTATTCCCACATAACCCTCAATTTGAGTACCTGGTGTCTGGAGTCTGGGGTCTGGGGTCTTGAGTCCGGTGTCTGGGGTCTTTTTTCCCTTCAGCAGTGACTTATCAAACGCCGTTACCTTGCCGAATTTTGCCGGCTCAATACCCCAAATCTCAACCGCCCGAACGTTGCCCCTGCCCAGATGCAAAAGCCCCTGCGCAGACAACGTCGCCGTCGCCGCCTCTACCGATTTAATCTCCTCCAATCGCCTCTCAAACTCCGCATACCCCGCGAAATGCTTCCCAGGCGACAAAACAACATCCCCCATACCGTCAACCGCACTCTGCTCGAATGCGTTTATGAACCCGTTGAATAAACTGGCAACTACTATCAGAAGCGCTGTTGAAAGCGCAACTGCCGCGATACTCAGCAGCACTACCCTCCTCTTCCTAAGGTATCGCAGCCACAAAAATATCTTCAGCATCCCTTGCCCATTCGATTTATCTTTGCCACTTAGCTTTCTTTTTGCCACTGAGAACAAACAACTTCTTTATTTTAGCCACAGAGGGCACATAGAGCACAGATAATTTTAATTAGAATTTTCCGCCACTAAGACGCCCCCGGCCTATAGCTTGCCGGGGTTTGTGGCCAAATCCCGCCGAAAGACGTCCCTTGCGGGAGTGGTTAAAACAAAAAATCTTCCCCCTCTCGGGGTTACGAATTGGTTTGAAATTAGCGTGGGTCTGCGTTATACTGCCAAGCTCAAAAACAAGAACTTAAAATTAAAAACTAAGGAGATTTGTATGCCATTGGTAACGACGAAGAAGATGTTTGAGATGGCCTATAAGCATGGCTACGCGGTTGGGGCGTTCAACGTCAACAATATGGAAATCACGCAGGGTATCGTCGAGGCGGTAGCAGAGGAGAAGGCGCCGCTGATTTTACAGGTGTCGAAGGGCGCCCGCGAATACGCCAGCAACAGCTATCTTACCGCGATAATGAACGTGGCGGTGAAGGAAAACCCGGATATACCAATCGCGACGCACCTTGACCACGGCGACAACTTCGAGACGTGCAAGCAGTTCGTCGATGACGGGTTTACGTCGGTAATGATAGACGCCTCGAAGTTCCCCTTCGAAGAGAACATCAGGATGACCAAGGAAGTAGTTATATACGCACACAAGCACGGGGTAGTGGTTGAGGCGGAACTTGGGCAGCTTGGCGGTATCGAAGAGCACGTCGTCGGCGTCGATGATGTCGAAAAGCACCTGACAGACCCAAAGCAGGTGGTGGAATTCGTCGGGAAGACCGGCGTTGATTCGTTAGCGGTGGCGGTAGGAACCAGCCACGGGGCGTACAAGTTTAAGAGTGTGCCTAAGCTCGCGATTGACCGTATAAAAGAGATTCAAAAACTGCTGCCTGGTTTCCCGCTGGTTATGCACGGGTCAAGCAGCGTTTTGAAGGAATTCGTTGACCTGATTAACAAATACGGCGGCAAGATGCCAAACGCGATGGGCGTACCCGAATCGGCGATAACCGAGGCCTCGAAACTCGCGGTCTGTAAAGTGAATATAGATACGGATTTGCGGATGGCGATGACGGCCAAGATTCGGCAGGTGTTCGCAGAGAAGCCGAGCGAGTTTGACCCGCGGAAGTATTTAGGGCCGGCCAGAGACGCGATAAAGGCGATGGTAAAGCACAAGCTGCACGTGTTGGGATGCGCGGGCAAGGCGGGCGAGTGCCTGTAGATATTTTTGATTTGGGTCCCCTGTTGAAGAGCCAAAGAAGCTACTTCCCGGGGATGACGCAAAGCGTCAATTGATGATTGATTATTAAGATGGGCGTCTGTTGATTCATCGGCAGAAGTCGGGACGCCCATTTCAACTACTGAAAGAGTGAAGAATGCAGAGTAATCGCGGGTTTTGGATGAGGTTGCGGGTTTTATGGCCCGCGATGATAATAATTGGATTTTTCGCGGCGGCGATATGTTTGTGGGCTGCGCCGCATGGCCTGGAGATTAATCGTCCGGCAGAGGTTGGTGAGCCGTGCGGTATTGCATCTGCGGTAAGCTGGGCGGTTGAGCCAAACGCCGGCGAGCGAGAGATTGTTGAGCTTGTCTGCGGGCTTATTGAGAAGGGCAAGTTTGACGAAGCAGGCAACGTAATAGAGGAGTCGAATGGCGTTCAAAAGGGTTGGAAGCCGGTCGAAGAGTTAAATGATATAGTGGCTCAATGGCAGCAGATGCAGAAGAGCCGGCAGGCGCAGCGAGATACCGTCTACAAGGAACAATTAGCGGAATTTGAACGGCTAAAGGCGGGCAAGCCCCCGGATGGCAACAATGTTCTGGAAAATATGCTGGCGTTTGCCCAGCGATGGCTGGAAGAAACCGACCTGGCAAACCCGGAAACGGACGCCAACGACCATGAACAGATGCACGGCCCTACGGCCATATTGGCGGCGGTGATTCGGACGATGGAATTTGCGGATGAGCAGCAGAAGCAGCGGCTATTGAATGAGCCGTGTTTGCTGGACGCGATTGTAAGGGCCAAGGCGGAGGCGACGAGATATGAGCGGAGGGGCAAGTGGCTCGACGCGTATGTGACGTGTTACAGCTGGCTTGCCGCTCTTGAGCCGAACAACAAGGCATACTCGGATTACGCGGAGCAGTTGATAACCAAGGCGGAGATAGCCGGTTCGTTCCAGGATAGTCCCTGCGAGACGGGCAAGCAGCGGCTGGAGAGCGTAAAGAGGCGGATATTTGTTCGGGCGGTTGACGAACTGAGTTTTCGTTACATAAGCAAGATTGACTACCGTGAAATGGCGTCGAAGGGGATTCGGCGATGCAGATTGCTTGCAGATGTGGTAGGGACGCTGACATCGGTGCGGGACGCGAATGTCGGCGGGACAGCGTCGGCTGCCCCGTCTGCGACGCTAATACCCAGTCCTGAAGGTGGCGATGAGATTATTGAAGATCGCAAAACCGAGCCGAATAGCCGGGCGGCAGCACTGGGAGAAAGTTTCAAGGATTTCAAGCCGGATGCCAACGCGATAGCGGCGTTTGGTTTGGCGATGGCTTCGCTGGAAGATGAAATAAATAACTGGCCCGAGGGTGGGAGCAAAGACAGCTTTATATCGGTATTCGAGAAGGTTTTGGAGCTAAATCTGACAATCGCCAGGATGCCAGAGGGGGTTGTAATCGCTCAGTTTTCAGAGGCATCATTTTTGACGCTTGACCCTTATACGATTCTGGTCTGGCCGAGGGACGTTTCGGAATTTGAACAGCAGATGACGAATGAATTTACGGGGATAGGCATAGAAATATCGAGGCAAAGCGGACAGCTTACGGTTGGGAGTTTGCTGCCTGATACCCCCGCGTATAGCTCGGGGATTGACGTTGGAGACGTGATAGAAAAGGTTGATGGTATGCCTACGAAGGATGTGCCGCTTTCGTGCGCGGTCAGTCGTATAAAAGGGCCGGCGGGGACGAAGGTTACACTGACGATTCGCCGCAACGGCAAAGACCAGACGCATGATATAACGCTGACTCGCGCCAAGATTGTGGTTCCTACGCTTAGGGGGTTGCAGAGGAGCGGCGAAGGCAAATGGCTGCGGATGGTTGACGAGCAGGACAAGATAGGGTACGTTCGGCTGACGAGTTTTGCGGAGACAACTGCGGCGGATACAGAGGCGGCGTTGAAGTCGCTGGAGGCGTCGGGGATGCGCGGCTTGATTCTGGATTTGCGGTTTAATCCCGGCGGTTTTTTCGACAGCGCGGTTGACGTGACGGACGAATTTTTAGATGACGGGCTGATAGTTATAACGCGGTCGCGGTTCGGGATACCGTCATACGCGACGGCGCACAGCAAGGGGACACATCCGAACTACCCGATGGTTGTGCTGATTAACGCTGGCTCGGCGAGCGCATCGGAGATAGTCGCGGGTGCTCTTGCAGACCCGTCGCACAAGCGGGCAACGCTTGTCGGGGAGCGGACGCACGGCAAAGGTGTTGTGCAGGGAATATCGATGTATCCGGGTGAGGGTTCGCAGTTGAAATACACGATGGCAAACTGGTATCTGCCTTCGGGTCAGAAGATAAAGAGCCAGGATGAGGCGAAGAAAGAGAAAAAAAGCGACTGGGGCGTTGGGCCGGATGTCGCGGTGTCGCTACGAAGTGATGAGTTTCGCAAGATGTTCGAGTTGCAGCGAGACAACGACGTTCTTGTGAACGTTGGGCACGACGACGCCAATTCGCCTTTGAAGAAACACACGATTGCCCAGACCGTCGAGGTTGACCCGCAGTTAGCGACGGCGATATTAGTGGTAAAGAGCAAGCTGATAAGAGAACAGACGCGAAGCGCGAAACCCTAAATACCAATATCTAAATCCTAAACAAGAGCCAATGACCGAATTTAAAAATTCCAAAGATACGGCGGACAGGTTTGAACAGGCGAGGCAGGAGAAGTTAAATGCCATAAAACAAATGGGTATAGACCCATACGGCGGGCGGTACGATGGTGCGGAGCCGGCGGTGGATATCAAAGCGCGGTATAAAGACGGCGAAGAGGGCCAGAAAGCGAAATGCGCGGGGAGGATAATTTTACTGCGTGATATCGGCAAGCTGATATTTATTACATTGAGAGACAGTTCAGGCACGATACAGGTGGGCTTGAGCAAGAGCTTGTTGGAATCAAAGTGGAGTTTTATGAAGCTGCTTGAGCTTGGGGATATAATCGGGGCGTCGGGCGGTTTGGGCAAGACGAAGACGGGTGAGATAACGATATGGGCGGATGAGGTTGTTCTATTGAGCAAGTCGCTGATGCAGCCGCCAGAGAAGTGGCACGGTCTTGCGGATATAGATTTGCGATACAGGCAGCGATACGTTGACCTATGGGCGAACCCTGAGGTGATGGAATTATTCAGGAAGCGAAGCGCGATAATACGGGCAGTGCGTGAGTATTTGACGGGCCGCGGGTTTATGGAAGTTGAGACGCCGATGATGCAGACGATAGCAGGGGGAGCAGCGGCGAAGCCATTTATCACGCATCATAATTCGCTGGATATGGATTTATTTTTGCGGATTGCGCCGGAGCTGTTTTTGAAACGATTGCTTGTGGGCGGGATGGAGAAGGTTTTCGAGATAAACCGCAACTTCCGCAACGAGGGCTTGAGCACGCGGCATAACCCGGAATTTACGATGCTGGAATTGTACCAGGCGTACGCCGACTACAATATTATGATGGATTTGACGGAAGAGTTGATTTGTCTTCTGGTGGAGAAATACTGCAAGGATAGTAAGACGACTTTCGGCGAAAAAAGCGTTGATTTTGCCAGGCCTTGGAAGCGGGCGAAATACGCGGAGCTTTTGAAGGAATACGCGGGCTGCGATATCGGGGATATCAGGGGCATTCGCAAAAAGGCGGAGTCGCTGAAAATTGAGCATAAGAATATGGACGACGCGGTGGTAATCAACGAGGTTTTCGAGCAGACGGTTGAGGAGCATTTGACCAACCCGACGTTTGTGATTGATTACCCGGCGGCGTTGTGTCCCCTGACGAAGCGAAAGAAGGACCAGCCGGAGATTGCGGAGCGATTCGAGATATACATTGCGGGGATGGAGCTGGCAAACGCCTATACGGAGTTGAATGACCCGGCGGTGCAGGAGGAGAATTTCCGTCAGCAGCTTCGAGGACAAAAAGAGACGATGGCGACGATGGACCATGATTTTGTGACGGCGTTGAAATACGGGATGCCGCCCGCGGGTGGTCTTGGAATTGGCATAGACCGGCTTGTGATGGTATTGACGGGCGCGACGAGCATACGAGACGTTGTGCTGTTCCCGTTGTTGAAACCGATAGTTTAAGTCACATAGGTCTCGTATTTTTTTCAGCCACAGCGGTCACAGATAAATTTGCCCGGGGATGCTGCTGCGCGTCAATTTAAGATTTGAGAAGAATGACCTCGAAGCAGACTTCGGGGCTAACCGACCCAGCCAACGAATTGATGGGGCGGGGAGTTAAGTCCTAAAAACAACGCAATTCCGCAAGAAACGCCGGGCAAACGACCCAGTCGGCCTTAAACGCAACGTCATAAAACTGATAGGACGTTAGTTATGGGGCTGGTTGCGGACAAAAGCAGGCACCTAAAGCCAAGGCCGGGAAAGGTCGATTTTAACAGCGTGGGAAGGGACACCAATCATTACTTTATGACTATATGACATGAGGACGTGGTGAACGACGAAAGACGAAATAAACGGCTGCGACTGCTGATTAGCCGGCTAAACAAAGAACGCAAAAAGCAGGCGAAGCAAATAGATATTCTCTGCAACGACTTTGTTGCGGCACAAAAGGATTTCATAAAGGCGCTGAATACAATCGGTTTTGCCGCGGACTTTTACGAAACCATAACGGGCCTGACCGAGCTGAACGAGCTGCTTTTCGCCGCGGGCAATCTTGTCAAAGATCAAATCCCGGACGCGAATGTCGCATTTTTCCTGCTTGCTCCGAGCAGCGCCGAGGGACCGCAACACGACAATTTTGAACTGCACATATTCGAGAGCGACCAGCCAATTGACCTTGAGAACAGGCGCATCGAAAACTTTTTCACAGCAGAATTAGTCGGCAACATCGCCAAATCCAACCGAATCTGTACCATCGAAGATATGCTGGCGATGGGGCTTGCAGGTTCTCCCGTCTGCCTGGAAAAAATTTCGATGGCAGCAATCCCGCTATCAACCCCAAGCAGCTCAATGGGCTTTGTCCTCATTTACCGTTCTTCGCGTAATCAATTAACCGCAGACGAACTCAAGGCTGTCGCACAGATTATGCCGGGACTGGGGCGTTCAATCGCATCCTGCCGGGCATTAGTCAGCAGTACTTAATTGCCCCTGCAACGCCAAAGATTTGTCCAAAACAGTTGCATAAAACCAAAGAACCTGCGCATAATATGAGCGTAAAACAACCTGACTCCGGAGAGTTTAAACTATGGCCGGCAAAAACCAAAGTGCCCCCGAATCATTCAAGACAATCGAACCGGTAGGCAAACGCGTGCTTATCCGCAAAGACGAGGACAAGAAACAGACAAAGGGCGGCATTCAACTGCCCGACAACATCGAGATTCCGACCATAACCGGCAGAATCGTGGCGATATCAACTGAGATTGAAAGTACACCGGAGATACCTCTGCAAAAATACGACAAGGTTCTGTTCAATCCCAAAGGCGCCATACCGGTTGACTTCGAGGGGGACAACCGGCTATTTGTCGTCGAGGTCGAAAATGTCGTCGCCGTATTCAGAAAGACATAGCCGGCACACCGCAGCAACTATTGAAATACAAGCAAAAAAATATGCCAGAAGGTGCTTGAGGCCTTCTGGCATTTCCGGGTTGCCGGACCGAAATCAGCAAACAGGGGGATAGGCTTTGATTATTACGTTTTCTCTGTTGTGTTCGCGCCATTGCGTCGGCTTTTTGCCAACATAAGGAACCCGGCAAAGAACAATGTTACTGTCACCGGCTCAGGGACCGGGACGGGAACATCACTTTCGGGAGTCGTCTGCGGATGATATTTCGGCGTTCTCTGGCCGCCTCCGGCCTCTTCAAGAGACGTGTCAGACGCCCCCACACTTTGTACCAGCCCGCCGCTGCCTTCGCCACCAACCATATAATCACCTTCCGGTTCGACCGTCTCAAATTGGGACCGCTCAAAAATAGCGATGACCATTTTCGGAGAATTAAGAAATACCGTGGTGGTACCGGTCGTGGCATCGGTCACGTTACCCATCCAGTAAACAAACTGATAGCCGGGTTTAGGTGTGGCTATCAGAGTAACCTCGGCAAACCTGTCGTAAGAGTGAACGCCGGGCACAATGTTCAGAGAGCCACCTTCGGCCGGAGTCACCTCCAACATTAAAGATGTCCCGTCTTCCTGACCTAACGCCTGTGCGGAAAAACAAAAAAGAAGCGTTGCGCAGCAGATAAAGACCGCACAACCCAATGATTTTGAATTACCTTTTTTCATCCTATTCATCACCCAAACAACCAACCCCCAAGCCAGGCGTATCCAGTTCTACTCCGCCTGGCGTTTTTCCCCCCGCTTCGCTGCGAACATCGCCGAAGCAATACCAAATAAAGCAAGTATGCCTGGTTCCGGGACTTCACCAGGAACGCCCGCATCGCCTTCTTCGGGCGCTTTAATCTCGAAGCTGCCCGTGGTCGGCGCATAGACACTGCTGAAAATCAGGTAGGCCGAATACTCTCCCGCCGTTATGAACCCGACTACTGGCGTCCATTTCCACTCCCCCTGCAAAGCGCTGGGATTTGGGTCAGGCGTTATCCCCTGTCCATTAGCCACTGCCTGCGTCTCGTGCATCAAGGTTTGCGATATGGGATTGCCTCCTATGTCCAGCACACCGAAAGAGCCAACGTCATTTGTAGAAGTAGTGTTGCTGAACAACTGGTAGGCATAGATATACTGGTCACCGGCAGAGAAATCCACGCTTCCGGCCCAGGGGTTTGCCGCAATATTGTAAACCGCCCATTCTAACACTACATTGTAACCGTCCTGCGTGTAAGTTTTGTAACCCTGCCAACTTTTTCCATTTCCGTCAACGTATGAACCGCTTGGCAGAGCCACCGCATCCTGCACCAGCATAGCTGCGATAATTAATACGCTCAAAACACCAATTGTCTTCGTCACTTTCATTGATTCTCCTCTGACAATATCCTTTATTGACTTCACTTGGTTATGCATAAAACATCCATTTAGGTTGATTTTAAACTTTTCGTCTACGCCTAATCGCCATCAGCGCTCCGCCGATTAACAGTCCAAATGTTGCCGGCTCGGGAATGCAAATAGTGTCCACAATGACCTGGTCCAAACAAATGTCCCCATTTATCGTTATCTGTTCAGCCGATGGGTTTGGCCAGATGGTGATTTTGTAAAGTGAGGCCTTCCAATTGTTGTCAAGTTGTTGTTCCCCCATAAGCTGTTTTTCGAAATTATCCGCCCAAACGCCTATAATCGGCTGATCCGGGATAAAACTGCTAGCGGCTGCCTCCCATGTCAACTCAACCCATATTTCTTTTACGGGCTGGGACACGGGGTTATTGGGGATATCTACAAGCACCCCGCTCCCAAAACTCGAAAATGTCCAAGCCCCCTGATGCCCGTCGATGTTATCGCTCCACACACTGTTGTACACAGAAAGCTGCGGCGTCCCAAATTCATTATCCCAGCCAGCATCGGGTTGTGGCGGGGCGGCATCATCTTGCGTAAAGGACCATTGCTGAGAGGTGGTTCCATCTTGTCCGCTCCATGAAGGGGCAGGGAAAACCCTGGCGCCGGCGCTGACAGCCACACTCAGAATCACCATAAAAGTGATCACTGATACTCGTATCCCTGTCGATTTTCTTTTATTCATCACTTACCTCCATGTTGCTTATTCGCCTCTCCATTATCTTTTTATATCAAAGCACAACGGCAGACCGTGTGCATAACGCCTCGACTTGCGCACCGCCCGCTTTCTGCGCGTGGAATCGGCGCACAACTCTTCTCGATTCTCTTCTCGTGGAATTTCCCCTGCCCTGCCCCAATAGCAAGACCCTTGCCCGGCTATCGGCTCGAATGGCTGTAAGTTGCTAAAAATAAAGCACTTACAACGCTTTCACTATGTGAGTTTCCTCTTCCCCCGCTTCTCAAACGGTGCTACTGTGACACATAATGAGAAAACACTCACTGTCAAAGAGCAATACCACTGCCTCTTACACTGTGAGTTTTCTCGTCAGCCCCCAAGCTGATAGTCGTATTAGAACATATTGCCTAAATGAAGTCAAGTGTTTTCTTGGAATTTTTTAAAAATTTTTTTCGGTCTCAAAACGCCGTCAAAGTCCCGAAAAATCCGGAGGTCCCAAAATAACATCAGATTCAAGAGCTAATTTGCCTATTACGCCGAAGATTGTCTCAAGAATCAAGGCGAAATACCACTACACATAACCCATGAACCAGCCATTCCCTATCGAGAACTTGCTACTTTGGCGGCAAGAGTTGATAACTTACAAACGCGACGCGTTTGCTGTCCGGCGACCAAGACGGGACGTTCATTGTCCCCTGCCCGCCGAATAAGTTTGCCAGCACTTTCGGCTTTCCCCCGCCAAACGGCATAATTCTCAGGACAACATCTTTATTTGCCGGATGACCTTTGACGCTTTTGTCATACGAGACGAACACAAGCCATTTGCCGTCCGGTGAAGGATGCGCGAACCAGTCGGCGTAATCTTTGTCGGAAGTAACCTGCTGCTGGTCGCTGCCGTCGGCGTTCATCTTCCAGATTTTCATCAGCCCGGTTCGGTCGGAATTGAAGAAAATATATTTGCCGTCGGGCGAATATTCGGGACCATCATCGAGTCCGGGGGTGGTAGTCAATCTTGTTTCTTCGCCGCCATTAACGGGGATTATGCAAATGTCAAAATCATTGTTTCGTCCTGCACAATACGCGAGTGTCTTTCCATCCGGAGACCAGCCGTGCCAGTAGGAAGGCGCATTCGGGGTTACGAGGCGAGCTTGGCCGCCCGTGATTGGCAGGACGTAAATCCGGGATTTGCTGTCGGGAGTATGCTGGCTGCTGACGGCGATAAATTTGCCGTCAGGCGACAGGCCGTGGTCGTTGTTGCATTTTTTGGCTTCGCCGGTATCGAGCAATTGAGGTTTACCGCCTTCGGCGGGCATAGTATAAATAAGCCCATTACTGTTAAACACAAGCGTTTTGCCGTCCGGGGTCCAGTTTGGCGCCTCAAAATGCTGGCGGGCACAATATATGGTTTTTCGTTCGCCGTTTTCGACAGAGATTGTTTCGAGTGTGCTTTCGAGGACTCGTTCTTTCATATTTACCACCCCTTGTTTTTCAAGTTTAACATTGGTAAATACAGCCGTTTCTGCAGTGTTGACATCGTGAGAGCAAACCACCAAACCCGCATAAACCGGGTCGGTCAGTTTCATTGTTACCGAGCCGACAATCTGGAATGTTTTGCCGTCCGGAGCGATGGAAAGCGTGTAAGTATCCGCGTGGCGTTCTAACATTATTGTCGCAAACCCTTTTACGGTTCGGAGTATTTCAAGGTCGTCACTCATTTCGCCGCCTTTTACTGTTCGCCACTGCAAAGCGATAAGGCCGTCGCCGTGGACAATGGCGCCGATAAAGGGAGAATCCTTGTCAAGCGTCTGGCGGACAATCCAGCCGGCCTTGCGGTGTGCAACTTTGCCTTTTCCGACAAAGTTAATATCAGCAACCATAACCAGGTCGCCTTCGAGGCGATTATAGAGGAAATAAAAAGCGTCCCTGTTAAACCACATATTGTAGCCGCTGGCGGTGATTTTGTATTCGTTTTTAGCCGCGTCAAACGACGCCGAGCCGGGTATGCCGATATCACAGGCATCGCCGACGTCGCATTGTCCTTCAAATTGGCCAACCGCTGCTGTTGATATGTTGCCAAAAAAAGCCAAGAAGCAAATCGCAACGCAACACAACATCAAACGCGCCATTTTTTCACCTCACTTTTTATTGTTTTTACTGCTTAGTTTTTCCGACCGGCTTTTCTCTGACGAATCGGCTTATATTGCGAACTGCCTGCCGCAGGCGTTGCTCATTTTCAACCAGCGCAATCCTGACGTATCCTTCGCCGTTTTCGCCGAATGCCCCGCCTGCCGCAACGGCAACCTCTGCATATTCCACGAGGTCCAGAGAATAATCTATGGTATTCTTGCCTTTGAGATGCTCCTGGGGTATTTTAGCCCAGACGAACATACCAGCCCGCGGCTTCGGGGCATCCCACCCGATGCGGGTAAGACCGTCGCATAGAACATCTCGTCGTGACTGATATTTTTTGTTCTGCTCGATAACGTCCTGTGCGCAGTGCCGCATCGCGATGATGCCCGCAATCTGCACCGCCTGGAAAATGCCGTAATCATAATAGCCCTTTATGGTGGCTAAGTAATTAATCATATCCTTATTACCCGCGGCGAAGCCGACCCGAAAGCCGGCCATACTGTAGGGCTTGCTCAAAGTTGTAAATTCGACGCCCACATCCTTGGCGCCTTTTGCGGAAAGAAAGCTCGGGGCTTTATAGCCATCGAAGCAGGTTTCGCCATACGCGAAATCGTGGATGATTGCTATGCCGAATCGTTTTGCGATATCGATGACTGGCTCAAAAAAGCCCTCGTCCACCGTCATCGCGGTCGGGTTATGCGGATAGTTCAAAATCAACAGCTTCGGCTTGGGATACAGGTGCTCACAGACCATAATGATATTATCTATGAACTTCTGGTCGCTGCCCAGCGGTAGCGATATTACATTGGCGCCGGCAAGGGCAACGGCGTAATTATGAATCGGGAAAGCCGGGTCGGGCACAATAGCCGTATCGCCGGGTCCCAACATTGCCAGGCACATATGACTGAAACCTTCCTTCGACCCGATGCACGCAAGCACTTCCTTTTCAGGGTCCAGTTCCACGTTCCAGAGACGGGCATATTTCTTCGCCATTTCGGTTCGCAGCCCCTTGATACCTCTGGATGCGCTGTAACGGTGATTTCTGGGGTCTCTGGCGGCCTCGCAAAGCTTATCAACAACAATCTGGGGTGCCCCGTCAACGGGGTTGCCCATACCGAGGTCAATAATATCCGCGCCCGCCTGGCGTTTGGCGTGCTTCAGCGCATTCAGCCGCGCAAATAGATACGGCGGCAGTCGCGTTATCCGCTGCGATGGCTCAATCTTAAATTCGCTCATAATCTTCTCACAAATAAAATAAGGGGTATGAAATATAATCGACCAGCATACCGCAAACAGGTTAATTTTCAAAGGATTTATTGCGGTGCAGAACCTCGATCAAACACGCTCACCAAATAATGTAAGCGGGGTTGTTCGGGTGATTTTGACGTTTGCGAACCGGCCTGCAAGGGTTTCCGGGCCGTTGAAGACGGTTATCCAATCGCCTGCGGTTCTGCCGATAAGTTGAGGGAGATTATCGACCTGATGCGATTTTTTGCTTGGTCCTTCGACGAGGACTTTGACGGTTTGGCCGGTGAACTCAGCGGCAAGAGCCCTGCTGATTTCTTCCTGCACCTTGAGAAGCTCGTGGTTTCGCCGTTCTTTGATTTCCTGCGGGACATTATTTTCCAGCCGTTTGTCTGCGATAGTGCCGGGTCTGGGCGAGTATTTGAAAATAAAGGAGTTTTTATGTCGTGCCTTTTTGACAAGCTTAACCGTCTGAGCAAAATCATCATCGGTTTCGCCGGGGAAGCCGACGATAAAATCGCCCGCGATGGCGATATCGGGCACAATTTGCCGGGCAATATAGAGCAGTTCGAGATATTCCGCCGAAGTATAGCCGCGGTTCATCGCCTTGAGGATTTGGTCTGAGCCGCTTTGTGCCGGGATGTGCAGGTATCGGCAAACCTTGGGCAACTCGGCCATCGCCTGCATAATTTCTTTGAAATACTTTTTAGACGGGTAACTGGTAACGAACTTGAGCCATTCGACGCCATCTATTTCACTTATCATTTTGAGCAGGTCAGCAAGGCAATAGGTTTTGTCGCCCGCCTTATATTCGTAAGCGTTGATTCTCTGGCCAAGCAGGGTAATTTGTTTGATACCATTTTGAGCAAGGCGTTTGGTCTGCTCGATTATCGCTTCAGGCGGGCGTGATGTCTCAGGCCCGCGGACATAAGGCACAACGCAATAGGAGCAGAATTTGTCGCAGCCGTGCATCGCCCGGACGTATGCCTGCGCCGGTATATCTGTATCATCGCCGCTGTATTCAGTTTCAAACCGTTCGAGTGATTGAGCATTAGGTGATATTTGGCGAATTTTTTCTGTAACAGCGACCGCTTTTTTCTTTTCCTGCATTGCCTCGGTTATCAGCCGGGGTATCTCGGCTATCTGGGCGGGGCCGCAAACGATATCCACGGCCGATTGTTTAAGCAATTCACTGCCCAGCCGCTGTGCCATACAGCCAATTACGCCTACCACCAAATCCGGCCTCGACTCTTTGATATGTTTGAGATTCCCCAGATGCGACATAACCCGCTGTTCCGCATGGTCGCGAACCGAGCAGGTATTTATCAGGACAACATCCGCGTCTTTGGCATTATCTGCAAACTGATAGCCGGCATCCCTAAGGGAGGATTCAACAATCGCTGAATCCAGCTTGTTCATCTGACACCCGAAGGTTTGGAGGAGTACTTTCATAGTATTCCTTCAAACCCAAACTCGGATGCTTCATTGTTCCGCGACTCTACAATTATTTTCGGCATAAATTCCAGTTAACCTTAGCTTATGTCCCCTTGTTTTATATTTTTTCCTTCGCGGCAAGCCGAACGCCCATCTCAAAGGCCTTTTGGCAATCCTGAGGGAATATTTCTTTTCGTCTTCTTAATTTCTGCACGGGGTCAAACCGCGGCGCGACCACTTTTGAATAATCCTCGAACTGCAAGGTGTCAAAGCTTAAAAGCGTTTCACCTGAGCCGAAGATTATTTTTAGAAGACGTTCGATATTTGTGAAGCGTTGTTGATAGCCGAACTGGTTCATTGCTTCCTCGGTGACACCCATCGTATAAATAAACCCGGTAGAAATCTTCTTCGGAAAAAGCGACGCCGGCGGGTCGCTATAAATAATATACGGGAATATCAGCCGTTCCATAAATGACTGCATCTCACCGGTAACAGTTCCCAGATAAACAGGCGAACCAAAGATAACGGCATCGGCTGTTTCCACCTTTTCAAAAATCGGTTTCAGGGCGTCTTTCACCACGCATTTACCGTAGCTTTCGCCGCCTTTCTTCTTGCAGGCAAAACAACTGATACATCCCTTATACTTCAAATCGTACAAGTGTATAAGTTCTGTTTCTGCTCCCTGCGATGATGCGCCTTCAAGGGCTTTTTTAAGCAGGATTGCCGTATTCCATTCTTTTCTCGGGCTGCCGTTAAACGCGATTATTTTCATTAGAATATACCTCCTTAGATTCCTTCCACAACAATGGCATTCGTTTTGGCAGATTGCTCGCGGAAGGGCGCGACGGCTCGATACTCCGGCGAGCGCCACCAGGCGTGAAATTTCTCCATCGAGGCAAATTCGACAACGATAAGCCGGGCGGGTTTCCAGTCGCCGGAAACAACCGTTACCTGGCCGCCGCGGGCGAGATATTTACCGCCGAACTTTTCGATAGTCCGCGGGACTTTCTCGATATACTCGCCGTATTTGGCTCTATCCATAATCTCTTTGGCCTCGATAATCATATAGACCGCCATAATTTTCCCTTTTCCTTCCGTGACAATCCCGATTAATAACCGAATGCGTAATAATGACCACTTTCCTTTTTTATACGCACGGGCACCCTGAACAGGCCGCTTATATTTCTGCTCGTAAGAATGGTCGCTTTGGGGCCATCTTTATAAAATCTGCCTTTGCGCATCAAGATGACGCGGTTAATCTGCGGGATAATATCCTGCAGGTTCTGGGTAATAAGAATGATACCGGTTCCCGACTTCGATATTTTTCGCATAATTTTTCGGAATTTGTATTGTGCATGCAAATCCAGGGCGATTGTCGGCTCATCGAGGATGAGCGCCCTGGGATTATGTATCAATGCCCTTGCGATAAGAAAACGCCTGGCCTCGCCTGAGGACATCTCGGTCATAAACCTGTCCCTGAGGTGATAAATTTCCAGGAACCTGAGAATTTTTTCCGTTTTCTTTTTCATTTCGCGGGTAACGCGCCTGCCGTATAGCCCGATGCTGCTGAAAAACCCCGACAGAACCACCTCCATCCCGGACATTTTACTCGCAAAGGCGCTCTGCAAATCGCTCGATACAATGCCTAACAGGAATCGCAAATCGAAGACGTCCCATCTGTCTTTGCCCCATATTTTGAACGAATAATCCTTTTTCTGCGGCAGCGGGTAATACTCCCTTGTGATGGTCTTGATAAAAGACGATTTTCCTGCCCCGTTGGGGCCGAGTATCGCGACGTTTTCGCCCGCGCGGATGGTCAGCGACAGGGAATTGAGGATTTTTTTGCGTCCCCTGACGACGGTAACGTTTTTGAACTCCAGTAGTGTCTGCCGTTTAATCATTTCTCGAAACTTTAACGGAACCGGAACCCCTATTCAAATCAGTTCGGACCGGCTCCGGCCGGAGAAAACCTTCACCACTTCAAACCATATCACGCTAAGCACGCCGGCCAGCAGGGAAATAAGAATATCCACACCGTGCAGTCGCTCGAAATGGAACAATCTCTGCAAAATCGGGACATAGATAGCCAGCCCGAGGAACAAAGTCGCACCCGCAATCACCCAGATAAGCCATTTATTATACACCGACAGCGAGCCAAGAATGCTCCTTGACCAGGAACGGTTGGAGAGAATGAGACACAGGTTGGATATAACAAGCGTGGTAAACGCCAGCGTTCTTGCGTTTGCTTCACTTTGGCCAAACGTCAGTGCAATTCTGAAAACGCCGGTTACTACAAGAAGCGAGAACAATCCCTGCAACAAGCTAAGAATTACCAGCCGGCGGGAAAACATAGATGTTTTGGGCGACCTGGGCGGGCGGCGCATAATGTTCGACTCTTCCATCTCCGCTTCAAAAACAATAGAGCAGGCGGGGTCGATTATAAGCTCAAGAAAAACGATATGCACAGGATATAGAATTATTGGCCAGCCAAGCAGGACCGGAATCAGCGATGAGCCGGCTATCGGAACGTGGACGCTGATGATATAGGCGGTCGCCTTCCTGAGATTATCGAAAATCCGCCTTCCCATCCTGACCGCATCGACTATGGATGTAAAATCATCATTTAAAAGCACAAGGTCGGACGACTCTCTTGCGACATCTGTCCCGCGTTCGCCCATCGCAACGCCAATATGGGCCGACTTCAACGCAGGCGCGTCATTTACGCCGTCGCCCGTCATCGCCACCACTTCGCCATTGGCCTTGAGGGCATCAATAATAAGCAGTTTTTGTTCCGGTACGACTCTTGAGAAAATGTTTACCGTCCGGATTCGTTCGGCAAGCTTTTCAGGGCTTAATTTTTCAAGCTCTGGACCTGTAATGACGTTCTCAGGATTTTTAAGCCCGATTTGTTTTGCGATGTTGCAGGCGGTAGCAGGGTAATCGCCGGTAATCATCACTACCCTGATGCCGGCGTTGTAACATTCCTTGATAGCACAAGGCACGGTTTCGCGAACCGGGTCTGCCATTCCTATTAAACCTACAAGATAAAAATCAAAATCATGCTGCGACGTAGGCAGTTTCTGTCTATCAAAATATGCCTTGGCTACGCCCAAAACCCGCAACCCCTCTCCCGCCATTACATTTATTGTCCTGACAAGCGATTCTCTTTCTTCCGCGTTCAAATGACAAAGGTCCGCGATTGCCTCCGGAGCGCCCTTGGCAGATACCATATAACCCTCGCCATCGGGGGTTTCCCATGCGTTGGAAAGAGCCCTTATTTCCATGGAAAGGGGATATTCTTCTATCAAAGGCCAGTTATGAAGATGCTCGGTATTATAAAGCGCCTTGTGGCCCAGCTCGTTGAGGGCCTTATCCATCGGGTCAAACGGGTCCTTTTTGCTGGCGAGAATTCCGTATTCAACAACTTCGTGGAAATCCTCAGGCAGCGTGAAACTGCCGTCGGTTTTCACTTCGCAGAACTTGCCGCGAGCGAAGAGCTTCTTTATGGACATCCTGTTTTGCGTAAGCGTCCCGGTTTTATCGACGCACAAAACAGTCGCGGCCCCGAGAATCTCGACCGCCGCCACCCTTCTCGTCAGCACACCCTTACGGGAGATGCGCCAGGCACCCAGCGCAAGGAATATGGTGAGAACAACGGGGAATTCTTCGGGCAAAATCGCCATCGCCAGGGTAATGCCCGCCAAAATGCCTTCGAGCCATTTGCCTCTGGTTAATCCGTAAACCGCGACAACGATAAGACAGAGGACTATCGCTATGAAGAAGATAATTTTGACCACCCTGGCGGTCTCTTTTTGCAGCAGGGTTTGCTCTTCTTCTATCGTGGTGAGGACCTTGCCTATCTTGCCGATTTCGGTCTCGGCACCCGTGGCGATTACGCGGGCAATTCCCTGTCCCTGAACCACAAGACAGCCGGAATAAAGGAAAGGCAAATCATCTCCCCCCGGCCGACGAGACTCCATATCGACCGTATCCGCCGGGGTTTTGCGCACTGCCAGTGATTCACCGGTAAGAAGGGATTCATCAGCCGTCAGGTGCAAGCTCCAAAGCAAAACCGCGTCCGCAGGTATTCTGTCGCCCTCTCTGAGAACAATTATGTCGTCCTTAACTACCTCTCTGCCGGCAATTCTCGTCTGAATACCATCACGAATCACAAGTGCGCGGGGGCTTGATAAATCCCTCAATGCCTCAATCGCCCTTTCGGTCTTGCCTTCCTGGTATATCGTGATACCCATCACAACAAAAACGAACCCCAGCAGCATCGCCGCTTCGCCCACGTCGCCCAGAATCAGGTAAATGGTGCCGCAGGCAACCAGCAGCAAAAACATCGGCTCCCGGAACACCTCGATTATGATTTTGAAGATGCTTCTCTTCTGGGACGAAGGCAGTTCGTTATAGCCGTCTTTTTTGAGACGTTGCTGAACCTGGGCCGCTGAAAGCCCCTTTAGATTTTGCAGTTCCCATTCAGATAACATCGAATACCTCTTTTACTCGAACGGGTGAGTATATTTGATATGCCCGGCAAAAGCAACGCAGGCGAACAACCACCCCCCGAAGTTTGTTTATTTTACGCCGACTGACGATTATATTGTTAAGAGCAAAAACCATACGCAATTAAGGGGTCAGAAATGACGCAGTGGTGGCAAATCGGCATCGAGCAGATATCCAAGAATCTTGGGACGGATTTATCCGGCGGGCTGACCTCTCAGGAAGCAGCCGGCAGATTAACTAAATACGGCCCCAACCAGTTGCAGGAGAAAAAGGGTGTTTCGCCCTGGAGTATTTTCTTCGGCCAGTTCGAGGATTTTATCATCTGGGTGCTTATCGTAGCGGCGATTGTATCGGGTTTCCTGCAGGAATGGGTTGACGCGTTAGCGATTATCGCAATTGTAGTTCTCAACGCGATACTGGGCTTTATACAGGAATATCGTGCCGAGAAATCGCTTGCGGCGTTGAAGAAACTCTCAAGCCCGTCTTCGAAAGTAATCCGTGACGGCCAGCACGCTGTCATATCGTCTTTCGAGCTTGTGCCGGGCGACCTTATCGAGCTTGAGGCGGGCGACAACATACCCGCCGACAGTCGTGTGGTCTGGCTAACCGCTAATTTCGCCGTGCAGGAGGCGAGCTTGACGGGGGAATCGACACCGGTAGCAAAAACAAT
This sequence comes from Sedimentisphaerales bacterium, assembly GCA_049513025.1. GTDB lineage: Bacteria > Planctomycetota > Phycisphaerae > Sedimentisphaerales > Anaerobacaceae > Fen-1362. The sequence continues at coordinate 36,051 of JBEKWM010000006.1, read as the reverse complement.
CGAGGCGCTGGAAGAAAAAGACGTCCCATTGGCTGACAGGGCAAATATGGTCTATATGGGAACATTTGTCGCGGGCGGAAAGGCGAGAGCCATTGTCGCGGAAACCGGGATGCAAACCGAGCTGGGAAAAATCGCCGGTATGATCCAGGAAATCAAACGGGATTCCACGCCCCTGCAGAAAAAACTCGAACAGTTCGGCAAGTGGATAGTTTATGCGTGTTTCGTGCTTGTGGCGATGGTTTTCGTGCTGGGCGTTATGCGGGGCGGGAAATGGCTGGATATGTTCCTCACCTCGGTAAGCTTGGCGGTCGCCGCTATCCCAGAGGGAATGCCCGCGGTAGTAACAATCGCCCTTGCGCTTGGTGTTCAGAGAATGGTCGCCCGCCACGCCCTTATCCGCAAACTGCCTTCAGTTGAGACGCTTGGCTGCGCGACCGTCATCTGCTCAGATAAAACAGGGACGCTTACCAGGAACGAAATGACCGTCCAGGCGGTTTATGCGGACGGCAAACAATTCAAAGTAACCGGTATCGGCTATGAACCAAAAGGCGATTTCCTTTTAGACGGCAAATCGATAAAACCAGCCGACTATCCGACACTCAACAAGGCGTTACTTTGCGGAACGCTTTGCAATGGTGCACAACTGATTCGTGAAGGCGACAGATTTAAAATTTTCGGCGACCCGACGGAGGCGGCTATCCTCACCGTCTCGGCCAAGGCGGATATATGGAAGGAAAAGGCAGAAACCGACTGGCAGTTCGTAACGGAGATACCTTTCGATTCGGAACGAAAGAAAATGACCATAATCCGCGAAAATTCCGGCAGGCGAATCGCCTTTGTAAAAGGAGCGCCGGATATCCTGCTTAGCGACTGCACAAAAATCGAATTGGCCGGTGCAACCAGAAATATGCTCCCAAAAGACACTGAATATATTTTGAACGCCAACAACCACATGGCAAACGACGCGATGCGGGTCCTGGGTCTGGCATATAAGGAACTGGAAAACGCCGATACAAACTACCAGGCCGACGTTATTGAAAAAGACCTGACCTTCGCGGGGCTTGTGGCGATGATTGACCCGCCGAGAGAAGAGGTCAAAAAAGCAATACAGGATTGCATGACCGCCTCGATAAGAACCGTGATGATTACAGGCGACCACAAGAATACCGCGGTCGCCATCGCGAAAGATTTGGGATTTTTCCAGGCCGACTCGGTTGCACTCACCGGCGAAGAATTAGACAGGATAACCGACGGACAGCTTGCGCAGCAGGTGCAAAAGGGAAGCGTTTACGCGCGTGTATCACCTGAGCATAAACTGCGCGTCGTCCGGGCACTGCGTCGCCAAAACGAGGTAGTGGCGATGACGGGCGACGGCGTCAACGACGCCCCGGCGCTTAAAGAGGCCGACATAGGCGTCGCGATGGGAATCACCGGAACTGACGTGACCAAAGAGGTTTCCGATATGATTGTTACCGACGACAATTTCGCCTCGATAGTCGCAGCCGTCGAGGAAGGCAGGGGCATTTACGACAATATCAAAAAATTCATCCATTACCTGCTATCCTGCAACACGGGCGAAATCCTGGTTATGTTCGTATCATCGCTCATCGGCTGGCCCATGCCGCTATTACCTATTCAAATCCTGTGGGTAAATTTAGTAACCGACGGCCTGCCTGCCCTTGCGCTGGGCGTTGACCCAATCGACCCAAACGTTATGAAACGCCGGCCCCGCCCGCCAAAAGAGCCGGTCGTCACCAAACAACGGGCGTTCTTGATGCTCGCGCAGGGCACTTTTATCGCTTTTTGCAGTTTGGCCGCGTTTTACTTTGTGATGTTTATCGAAAACGAAGGTTTGCCGCGAGCCAGGACCGCCGCATTCGTGGTGCTCTCGTGCAGCCAGTTGTTCCACGCTTTTAACTGCCGCAACCAGACCGAATCGCTTTTCAAACTCGGCGTATTCACAAACACAAAACTACTATGGGCGGCGGGAATATCATTCCTGCTACAAATGATGGTTGTTTACATACCATTCTTCCAGACGATTTTCAAAACGGAACCGCTGATGGCATTTGACTGGTGTATGATAATCGCGATTTCATCGCTGCCTCTGTGGGCGATGGAAATCATCAAGGCGATAACAAAACGAACGGAACTTATGCAACCGGCATAATTCTTCGCTCAACCATATTTTAGATTCAGTCGCCGAAGCAGGTGCCGACCGAACGAGCCGAGGTTATCAAGGGATGTTCGGCGGGGACATTTCGCGGACCTTTAGCGGCTTCTTCAATCGGGACGGCTGTTATATCACGGCCCTTCACCGCCGCCATATATCCAAACTGCCCCGCTTCAATCAGCTCGACCGCTTTTGTTCCTAAGCAGGTAGCGAGGACCCTGTCTGTCGGGGTGGGAGTGCCGCCCCTTTGCAAATGGCCGAGAACAACCTGGCGCGTCTCTATACCCGTCACCTGCTCAATCTGATGCCCCAGCACAAAACTTATCCCGCCGAGACGAACCTGTTCGGGACTGTTCTTTACGACTTGACGGACGACAACCTCGCCGCCTATCGGCTTTGCCCCTTCCGAAACAACCACGATGCTGAATCTTTTGCCCATCCGATTCCTGTCTTTGACTTTGCGGGCGACAGATTCGATATTATAAGGAATTTCGGGTATAAGAATTATATCGCCCCCGCCTGCGACCCCCGAATAAAGCGCAATCCAGCCCGCGGTCCTGCCCATCACCTCGACAATCATCACACGGTGGTGCGACTGGGCGGTGGTATGCACGCGGTCAATGGCCTCGGTCGCGATTGAGACAGCAGTATCGAAACCAAAAGTAACGTCTGTCCCCCGCAGGTCGTTATCAATGGTCTTGGGGACAGCCACAATGGGAACACCTTCTTTGTGGAATTTGTTCGAGACAAACAACGTACCGTCGCCGCCTATGCAGACAAGGCACTCGACGCCAAGCTTCTTAAAATTGGCAATAACCGTTTTCGAGACATCGCTGAACTGAAGCTTCTTTCCTTCGCCTACGGCGTATCTATATGGGTCTGACTTGTTTGACGTGCCGAGAATCGTGCCGCCTTCGGTCAAAATGCCTGATACATCCTCGTAATGCAGCTTTCGCCATCTGCGGTGAATAAGCCCCTCGTAGCCGTCTTCTATGCCTATGACCTCCATCCCGAACTGGATAATCGCTTTCTTGGCGACCGCCCTGATTACCGCGTTTGTGCCGGGACAGTCCCCGCCGCCTGTAAGTATCGCAATCGACCTTGTCCTTTTCATATATTCCTCGCAAATCCATGTATTCTTGCGGAAAGTATAGCACCACTACTTCACAATATAAACAACTTTGGAAAAATCAATTTATCAAGGAACGAGATTCCGATTTAACTGTCGCTGGAGGTCCTTGAGGCGGTTTGTCTCGTCGAAGCCGAGCAGGATAACGGGAAAAGCCGTCTTGTTGTGCAACAACGGCTCATCCATATCGACCCATTTCCTGCATAGTTCGCCATCGGGCGTTCCCGGTATCGGCGAAAAATCGGCTAACATCCCTCTTACGCCAAGGCAATTGACAAAACACATCGATTCCTCTAAATCAGCAACATTGGTTTTCGGGTGTCCCAAAATCTGGTAAGCGGTGATATTATTCGGCTCAGCACCGGCTGTCTTCAAATTCGCCACCGCTTCGGCAAGCTCCTCTGAAAACACTTTTGAGCCGGTTTGCTTTTGCCAATCTCTCGAGGCGCTTTCAAAGCCAAGATAAAAACACTTAAAACCCGCCCGCACCATTAACTGAGCAATTTCCTTTGTCACGAATCTCGCGTTAATCGCGTTGGGGCTGTGAAAATTTACTTTTATATCTCGTCGGATGACCTCATTAAAAAACGGAATCAGAACATTCTTCGCGTCGAATAACAAAGCATCATCATAAAATGCAATATTCCTCGCCCCAAGTTTTACAAGGAGTTCCAGCTCCGCCAGCGACCTTTCCAAAGACCGAGGCCGAAATTTGCCATATACCTTTGGCACAAGACAATAGGTACATTCAAAAGGACAGCCATCGCTCAGTTTTAACGCCCCGACGCTTAATTTATCGTATGCCTCCCAAAGGCCCGGCTGGCTTAAATCCGCCTGCGGTGAGCTTGTCGAATCCGATGTAAGTCCCGTGAAATCCCAAACCGGCCCAAGGTCATTACCCTCAACTAACAAATCCGCTCCGAGCTTTTCCGCGTGACTATGACACAGCGTTACATAGTTGCCACCGATGATTATTTTAGTGGCAGGCATCGCCCGACGAATGTCCTCTATCACCTCCCGCACACCCGGATACCAGTAGGTCATTACGGTGCCGATAAAAACAAAGTCGTAACCCGTATGTGAGGTGAGAAAATCCTGAAAGACCAACCTCGGCAGACCAAACCGCCTGAATGAACGCGGTATATTTCTCAAACAATCAGGATTGGGAATTTTATCGAAATAAAACCTGCCCCTGCCCCATTGGTCGTTCTTGATTTCTTTGTGAGTCGCGTAAAAAGAATGCAGCCGGTCGAGGTAATCGAATAGGGTAAATTCCGCCCTGCCGCGAAGGTATCCCGCGATGCTCAACAGGCCGTAGGGCCTGAGCCAGAAATCATACGCGGCGAAATCGTATATCGGCAGATTTACAAGTAATATCTTTGGCGTTGCTGACACAATCTGATTGCCTTAAAAACAATATCAAAAATATTCAACCAGCATCGGCAATCGGCGTTTTTTGTCAATAGTTTTCTGATGAGGCGGGAACAACTTAATGGTGATGAGAATCCGCGGTTTTTTGGGGGCGGTCAGGCCAGCCAAGAACATCGAAAAGAAAATAACTCGACCGCTTTATCATTTCAACCGGCGTGCAGGGCGTCATCTCGAGCGAACCGATAACATCGTTATTATATTTCTTCAGCGACTCCAGCAGATAATCAAAATCATTATGATTCGCCCTGCCTGAACAGCCAAGAGGCCTGTGGTCATCGCAACTGCCGTTGTGGTCGGTAAGATGCAAATGAGCGGTCCTTTTCGCAAGCGTATCGACATACTCATTGAAACTATGCTCAGCATCACACCTTGCGTAGCCGGTGTCTAAGCAATACCATATCGACTCGAAACGACCGCCGATATCTTTGAGCATATCCGGCGGCCCCGTTTCTACGCAAAGTTTGACTCCTTCGTCTTCCGCCATCTTGACGACCTCGCCGATAAAATCCCCGTCGTCGGCATTTTTGCCCTGCATTCGCAAACTCTGCAAATCGGCAACGATATTGGCTTTGAGCAGTTTTGCGCAGCCGATTTGCTCGGCCCACTGCTCTATACTCGGATTATCATTACGGGAGCGCATCGAGACGAGCATACCCTCGGTCGCTGCCGCAAGCCGAGGCCAGTCGCGCTTGTCATACCGGCACTCATCAAGCCCGCCAAGATTGGGCCAAAGTTCCACGCCCAAACCGAGCGTCCGCAGCAGGTCACATTCCTGCTCCAAAGACAACCGGCTCTGCTTACCCCAGAATGCCATTGTTGAGACAACGTACCTGATTTTCATCCGGGCACCCCTGTATAAAGTTGAGTTCCTACTCCTATATAAAGTGTGTGTATTACACATATCGATTAAAAATCGACCAACCTTCAGCTATTTCACAAAACTACGCCATGGTCTGGTAATATCGCAAATGCCAATGCGCCCAGCCAATCCTCATTTATCACCCTGAAAAACCCTTCAAAGCCAAGCTATTCCGGCAAAACGACGCCTCGTAACCCTTAAACTTGTCTAAAAATCCTATTGATTTATACGCCGAGTACGTTAGAATAGTGCATTTGATTGTTCAGGAGTTTATTATGAAGAAAGACATACATCCTAAATACGACAAGGTCGTGGTTCACTGCGGCTGCGGTAATACCTTTGAAACCCGCAGCACCGCAACCGAAATCCACGCGGAAATTTGCTCGGCCTGCCACCCCTTCTACACGGGCAAGCAAAAGTACGTTGACACCGCAGGCCGAGTCGAACGTTTCCAGAAAAAATACGGCACCGACTACTTCAAAAAGCAGAAAAAGTAGTTCTCAGCCGAATCACTATCAGGGCTCCTTTTTTGGTCGTTTGAGCAAGAACGGAGCCCTGATTGTTTATTACCCCTCCACAAGTAAATTACCGGGACAATACTATGCCTGAAACAAATACGCCTTTAATTACGAAACTGACCGCGAGTGAGGCCCGCTTCGACGAATTGCAGAAGCAGATGGAAAACCCTGACATCGCGTGCGATTCCACCAAGCTGATTGCGCTCGCGAAGGAGCAGGGCAAACTCAAGGGACTGGTTGCGAAATATCGCGACTACAAGAAAGCCGCCGCGGAAGCGGTACATTCGGAACAACTGATAAACAGCAACACAACTGAGCCAGAGCTTAAGGAAATGGCAAAGGAGGAACTCCAGCAGCTCAACGCCAAAAAAACATCGCTGCTCGCGGAACTCCAGGACAAGCTGCTTACCGCCGACGATGCTTCTATCGGTTCGGTCATAATGGAAATCCGGGCGGGCACGGGCGGCGAAGAGGCCGCGCTATTCGCACGCGACCTCTACACGATGTACACAAAATACGCGACCGACCGCGGGTGGAAAGTCGAAGACCTCGATTTCAGCGCCACAGACAGAGGCGGGTTCCGTGAAGTAATATTCGGCATCAAAGGCGAAGGAGTGTGGACGGAACTGGGTTACGAGGGCGGAGGCCATCGCGTCCAAAGAGTACCAGAAACCGAGGCGCAGGGCAGAATTCACACGTCCGCGGCAACGGTCGCCGTGCTGCCCGAGCCGGAGGAAGTTGACATCCAGATAAACCCGGACGACGTCGTTGAGCAGGTCTGCAGGTCAAGCGGACCCGGCGGACAAAAAGTCAACAAGACAAGCAGCGCAATACGCCTCGAACACATCCCGACAGGAATCACCGTCCGTATGCAGGAGGAAAAAAGCCAGCATAAAAACCGCGCCAAGGCCTGGCGTATCCTGCGAGGCCGGCTTTATGAATTTTACGAGAGCAAGAGAGTGGCCGAGCGCGAAGCTAAACGTAAAATAATGATCGGCTCGGGCGACCGCAGCGAGAAAATCAGAACCTACAATTTCCCGCAGAACCGCGTCACCGACCACAGGATAAATCTGTCGCTTTACACCTTAGACAAAATAATAGCCGGTGAAGCAGGCGAATTGTTCAAAGCGCTGAAAGAACACGATATTCAGGAACGGCTCAAAAACCTTTAAAAGACATAAGACACCGGACTAAAGACACCAGACAAACAAGACGGCGGGAAAATGGCAAGAGATTTCAAAAATATCAAGGCATGGCAATTTGCGGATGACCTCGCTATAGAGGTGTATTCTATAACCAAATCGTTCCCAAAAGAAGAGTTGTATGGCATCACTTCTCAATTACGAAGAGCCGTTACATCCGTCCCAACTAATATCGCAGAAGGCGCAACCAGAGAGCATCGGAAAGAATATTTCCAATTTCTGAACATAGCCAAAGGTTCTATCGCTGAGGTAGAATACCTGTTACACCTTGCCAACCGGCTTGGGTACCTTCAGAACAGTGATTATAAGAGAATAGATGAATTGCGAACCACAACAGCCAAGACCCTGTATGGCCTTATGACCTCTGTCAGAAAAGAGGTTGAATAATGCTAACGAGCCGACGTTTTATTGTCTGGATTCTTTGGTCTTCGGTTTTAGGTCTTAAGTCCCGGGTCTGGCGTCTGAGGTCTGATATCTTATGGTCATAATTGTAACGGGGCTGGTCGGGCTGGACAAAAAAAACTACCTTGAAAAGGTATGCGAGTATGCCGGTCTGCGCGGCAAAGAATTAACGCTGTGCAATATCGGCGACATGATGTATGCCGAGGCGCCAGACATCGCGCCGGGAAAAATTCTGGACATACCATTAAAGCGGCTGCACTCGCTTCGCCGAAGCGTTTCCAAAGACGTCATCGCAAAGGCGAAAAAAGTCCCCAACCTTATTGTCAACACGCACGCCACCTTCCGCTGGCGACACGGACTGTTCCCGGCCGTCGATTTTGACCAGATGCGCCAACTCGACGCAAGTATGTACATCTGCCTGATTGACGGTGTCGCCGCCCTGCACGGTCGGCTGCTCAGTGAACACGCAAGCGACCACACGCTCAAAGACCTCATCGTCTGGCGGGAAGAGGAAATCATCGGCACCGAGATGCTCTGCAAGGGCATCAACGAACAGACGCCTTTTTATTGCCTTGCCCGAGGCGGAACCGAAGCAACAATCGAGGCGTTTTACCGGCTGCTTTTTGAGCCGAAAATCAAACGTGCCTATCTCAGCTTCCCGATGACCGCCGTGGCCGACCTTGAAGACGTCAAAAAAGAAATCGGCGAGTTCAGGCAAACAATGAAAAAACATTTCACCTGCTTCGACCCCGGCGACCTTGAAGAAGCGTTCCTGCCCCGTCTGGCCCTTGAAGCCGCCGAGGACGGCAAAGATTCCCTCGAAATATCGGCGGGCGGCAAAACCGTCCGGCTGAATCTCGACCAGATTCGCCAAATCGAACGAGACATTTACAGCCAGACCTACGCACGCGATTTTTTGCTTATCGACCAGTCCGAAATGATTATCAGTTTCATCCCCACCCTGCCTGATGGTCGTGCGGCTATTTCCAGCGGCGTCGAACGCGAACTCCAGCACGCCCATGAAGCAGCCAAAGACGTTTACGTAATCTGGCCCGCGAAACAATCGCCTTCGGTATTCGTAACACAAACCGCCACAAATCTTTTTGACAACACCAAAAGCGCACTGGAATTTCTCAATAAGAAAAAGCTAATCCGGCCCTGATACACACAATGAATTTAGAAACCGCATTAATGTCGTCGCTCGCATTAACAAATCTTGTCGGCGGTCTGATTTTAGGCGGTTTTCTTGCTATCGGATTCTCACGTCTGACTCAAAAGCAAAATCGCTTTTTTAAATATCTTGCGTTGTCGCTGGGGCTTTATTTTCTCGAATGCGTCGCGTTTGCCTGGGGAATGGGCACGCAAATACTTTCAATCCTATTATCAATCGAATGGGGAATCCTGTTTGGCTTGTGGTTGAAAGGTCTCACCCCGCACAGGCAAATTATCAGGCAGATGCTTTTTGTCTCGCTTTACGGCTGCCTGCCGGCGGTCTCATTTGCCGCTATACTACTCATTGTGTGGGTAATTTCAGGCAACGGGCTTTTTAACATCGAGCAGGCGCGTCGGTTCGGCATACCCGATTTCGTCCCCTGGCCTCTTAATACAATCCTCGGCTTTTGCGTTGCCCTTGCAGCCGGAACAATTATACTCAAGACATTAATAACAACAGGTATCGCGGCTTTAATTGTTCGTGATAAAGAAAACCCCAGCGCAGGACAGCCAAAATGACTATCACCACACTCCCGACAGTCAAAAAGCAAACCACTTGCCGATTGCACAGCAAAACCAACCCTGCCGAAATCAATCTTGATTCGCTTAGTGAAGTTTTCTCCGCCCTGCCGGGCGTATCAATCCTCGGCGGCAATTCCTCAAAAGAAACTGCCGACGGCTTCTCATACTGGATGGCAATTCCTAAAGAGGTCTTTGAATTTAGCGCAGGCCAGGTTGAGCCGCTTGAAAAACTACACAGGATACTGAATATGGATTCCCGCTTGCGCAGGAATGACAAAGGACTGCCACACGGGACGTTTACAGGCGGGTGGGTCGGCTTCTTCGGCTACGAACTCGGCAGCCATTTAGAACCCGTCCCCTGCACAAATACCGATGACCTGCAACTGCCCCTGATTCGCCTGTGTTTTTATGACCGGCTGATTGCTTATGACCACAACAAAAAATCCTTTCAACCGATTACTCTCCAACTCGATAACGATACCGAAACGCCTCAGCAAAAATTATCTTTCCTCGAAACTCTTCTCGACAAGGCCCGCGATGTGCGAGTACCAACACCACCGCCTGCCGATATCGAAAACACGGATTTTGCGAAGATTCGTTCAAATATGACCAGGGATTATTATCTCAGGGCCTTCGAGAAAATTAAACACCACATATACGACGGCGATGTATATCAGATAAACTTCTCTCAGCGTTTTGATTGCGAATTTCTCGCTCGGCCAATCGACCTTTTCCACTGGCAGAACCGTTATAACCCAAGTCCCTATTCCGCCTATATCGACACGGGCGATTTCCAAATCGTAAGTGCATCACCCGAGATGTTCGTCACCGTAAAAGACGGCGTAATCAGCACCAAGCCAATTAAGGGGACTCGCAAACGGCTCGATGAAACTTTCGCTAATGCAAGGCAAATCAACGCAGAGAACCTTCAGCAACTTATCGATAGCGTTAAGGAAAAGGCCGAGCTGAATATGATTATCGACCTTGAGCGAAACGACATCGCCCGACTCTGCATCCCCGGCACAAGAAAAGTCACCCAGCCAAGGACTATCGAGACCTACCGAAGCGTTTTTCACGCGGTCGCAACCGTCGCGGGTAAACTTCGAGATGACGTAAATTTCTGCGATATTCTAAAAGCGGTATTTCCCGGCGGCTCAATCACGGGCGCACCAAAAATCCGCTCGATGCAAATCATAAATGAAACCGAGCCGACCGCACGAGGCGTCTACACCGGCAGCATCGGCTATATTGGCCTCGACGGCAGTGTTTGCTTGAATATCGCCATACGCACGATTATCATTAAAAACAAATCGGCTTACGTCCAGACGGGCGGCGGCATCGTCGCTGACTCCGACCCAATGGCCGAATATGACGAAACCATAACAAAGGCGAGAGCATTAATTGCCGGAATCGCAGCAGTAAATCGAGTTTAGAAATGAACTGGAAAAATGACGGCATTTGGCTTTTACTATTGATACCTATAATAGGATTATTGTTCGCACTGGGAACAAATATGAGCCGTGACATTGTTTCGCTGCTGTTGCTTGCGACAATAGTCATCTTGTTTATTATTCGCAGGAAAATGAAGCATACTCACAGAGAATAAAATGGCAGATAAAATTTTTCTAAATGACAAACTGATAAACATCAATGAGGCCGGCATATCAATCGGCGACAGCGGATTTTTATATGGGGCCGGGCTGTTTGAAACGATGCGGGCATATAACGGCATCGTCTTTCGGCTTGATGACCACTTAGACAGATTATTAACAAGCGCAAAGACCCTGTTCATTGAACATTCTTATAACAAAGAATACCTCACAGAGGCCGTCAACAAAATTCTCGAAGCCAATAATCTTACAGATGCCCGGATTCGGCTGACGCTTTCAGCAGGGGCATTTTCTCAGGCACAAACAAAACCAAATCCAACATTGCTCATAACCGCGACAAAACTGCAGCCCTACCCGGCTGAATATTACAAAAAAGGTGTGCTCGTGGTGTTGTGCCCGACAAGACAAAACACAAGCGACCCGGCCTGCGGGCATAAAACGACAAGCTACTTATCGCGTATGCTCGCACTAAAACAGGCCCACGAAAAAAAGGCCGCGGAAGCCCTTTGGTTCACAATCGATGGCCGATTAGCTGAGGGCTGCATCAGCAACGTCTTTCTGGTAAAGGATTCCAAATTATTCACGCCGAGGACTAATACGCCTGTCCTGCCCGGTATCGCCAGAAAAACTGTTTGCGAAATGGCTATCGCCAATAAAATTGAGCTTATTGAAAAGGACCTTACAATCGACGACCTGCTCGGCGCAAACGAGGTATTCATAACCAACGTCATTATGCAGGTTATGCCCGTCGTCGGAATCGAAAAGTACAATATCGGCGAAGGTAAGCCGGGAGTTATAACAAAAAAGATACAGGATTATTACGAGGAGTTTGCGAAAAACAATTGCAGGGGTAAAAAATGAAGGTCAAAGATATCGCGGCACAAATCGAAAAAATCGTCCCGCTGGGCCTCGCGCAAAGCTGGGACAACGTCGGCCTGCTTCTCGGAAGCGCAGAAAAAAAAGTAAAACGCATCCTGCTCACCATCGATATCACAACAGACGTTCTCGCTGAGGCAAAACGGCTCAAAACCGACCTTATCGTTGCCTATCACCCCATCATCTGGGACGGCCTGAAAAAAATAAACACGCAAGGCCCAACAAGCGTCGTTTACGAGCTGATTCGCTCAGGCATACCTGTCTTTTGTATTCACACCGCACTGGACGCCGTCGAAGGAGGCGTAAATGACGGGCTTGCGGAAATAGTCGGCATACAAAACGGCCACCCGCTTGGCGATTATGTCTCCGCACCCGTGGGCAACAACTACAAACTCGCGGTCTTTGTCCCCGTCGAGTCCGCGGCAAAAGTAGCCAATGCCATCTTCGCAGCAGGCGCGGGTCATATCGGTAATTACAGCCATTGCAGCTTCTCTTCGCAGGGACAGGGAAGTTTTCTGCCTCTCGAAGGAGCGAGGCCAGCCATCGGCAAAAGAGGCATCCTCGAAAAAGTCCCGGAATTGAAATTCGAGGCGATTGTCCCCGCGGAAAAATTAGCCGGCGTCGTAACCGCAATGCTAAAGGTGCATCCATACGAAGTGCCCGCTTATGACATTTATAAACTTGCCGATGAGCAAGCAAAGTTCGGCTTAGGCAGAATGGGCAAGCTCGCAAAGCCGACGCCGCTATCTGAAATCATTAAAAAACTTAAGAAACATACCGGCGCAAAAGTCATCGGCATCGTCGGTTCCGAAAAACGCACCGTCAGGACCGCCGCCGTATGCGCCGGCTCCTGCGGCAAACTCATAAATCTCGTTATCTCTGAAAATACCGACCTTTACGTTACAGGCGAGCTAAAGCACCACCAGGCCCTTGCGGCCCAAGAGGCGGGGCTTACATGCCTGTGCCTGTCGCATACAGTTTCTGAACGATTTATCCTCAAAAAATTGGCCAAACAGTTGCAAAAACCGCTCAAAGGCGTCACAATAAAGGTAAGCACTAAGGACGCAGACCCATTTAGATGGACGAAATTATGACAGAAGAAAATTTGGCTGCATCGACAGGCAATCCGACGTCAGAAACCGGCGATGGCGATGAGCAGAACGATATAATCGAACAAACGAACGATTCGGAACCTGCAACTGAACCGGCGGATGAGCAGCCGGCACAGGATGTTGGGGCGCAGGCCGAAACCGAAACATCGGGCGACCAGCAGTCGCAGCCGACGGACCTGCCGCCAGGATTTGAGCCGACGGTCGAGTCGGTTGTGGAAGCGGTGCTTTTCGCAAGCGATGAGTCGCTTACGCCCGCCCGATTGTCTGAGATAGTCGGCACAAACGTCCGTCAGCTCCGCAAGCACATCGATGACCTCAACGAGAAATACAAGGCCAACAACAACGCCTTTCGAATCGAGCAAATCGCGGGCGGTTACCAGATGCTGACGCTCAGCGAATACAACCACTGGCTCAAAAAACTCGTTCGCGCACGTGACGACGGCAAACTCAGCCAGCCGGCATTAGAGACATTAGCAATCATCGCCTACAAACAGCCCATCATCCGCGCCGATATTGAAGCGATAAGGGGCGTAGCGGCGGGCGAGATGATTCGCAACCTGATGTATAAAGGGCTGGTGAAAATAACGGGCAGGGCCGAGATTGTGGGCAGGCCAATGCTTTACGGCACAACCAAAAAATTCCTCGAGGTCTTCGGCCTAAACACCATCAAAGACCTCCCCAAAGCCGAAGAACTCAAAAAGCCCGAATAAGTAAACATTCTCTGCGTAAAACAGTCGTTCTACTTCCAGATATGGCCGCAGTCCAAACATTTGTATTTTTCCTTGAGCCATGTCAGCGGCAGCCGAAACAGCAGTATCGAAATAATGGCCATTTTCCAGGAATACCGCTCGTACTCGATATTCTCGGAACGGCATTTCGGGCAAATCAGGTCGTATTCGCCAAGCTCCGAAGGCAGTTGCGTGTCAGATGATGTTTCTTTCCTCGCAAGAATCTCAATTGCGGCTTTTGAGTCGGCTTCCTTAACCTTCAGTTTGATGCCGCCCTCGACCCGCGAAAGGAGCCAGTAAGTCGCGACAAAATTTTCGCCGCTAAGAAAACACTTAATGCCCTCCGATTCAAGTTTCATCCTGGCAATATTCGCCTTATATGGCTCATCAAAGCTGGCGACCGTCACAAGTGTATCGCTCATCTCTTTTACCTCCTTCAAACGAACATTATTTAACACCACCGCCACCCCAAAAAACAGGAAAAAGTGGAACAATTCGGGCCGCCGAATGTCAAAATAACGTAGAAACTCTATGATTAAGACATTGCGCATAACGAGTATCATAGCGGCGATAGCGGCCACGGTATTGCTTGTTTTGCCGGCGGTTTACGGAGTGCGCAGCGACCCTAAAATAGAAGAGTTTATCAAGTCGCCCGGCACCGTTGACAAGTTCACCGCCGCAAAGGGGCAGAACTCTGCCCAAAAAAACGCCGAAACATCCCCTCTTGTAAAACAGGCGGCTGACCTTGGCCATTACCTCAATCCGCCCCCGCCACCGCCGCCTAAAGTGCAGCCAGGCGCCGCCCCGCAGGTCGCTGCTGTGCCGGCCCCGCCTGTGCCCATCGCGGTAAAATTTGACCTGATAGCAACCAGCTATTACGCTTCGCATCCCGAACAGTCGTTTGTCCTGATAGATGAGCCGGGAAAGGGCATTCACTGGGTCAAGCAGGGTTCTGCCGTCGGCCATTTGACTATCGAGACGGTAAAAGACGGTGCCATCATTGTGCGGGATGACCAAAGAACATCTGAAATGACCGTCAAGGTCCAGGAGTCGTGGAGGAAACTGCTCAAAAACCCGCCGCCCTCAACCCGCCCATCCTCATCGTCGGCTGAACCTGCCAGCCCCGCCGCACAAGTCCCGACCGGTCGTCCGGGGCTTGAAAACCCAATTCAACCTTCGCCGGTTACCGCGGCCAGACCAGGTGCCGCTCCACTCCCTGCTCGGCGGAGTCCCAGACAAGGCGCAACACCATCCGCAGCCGAACGAATTACCCCTGCGGCTCAACCTGCCCCGGCAGGTATGCAGCCCCCGCCTGCCGCGGAGATTACACCGCCCCCGCAAGAAACACCGGTGCCTGAAGATTCGCCAGCCATAAAAGAAAAGAACGCCGAGATAGACAAACTCGTGTCCCAAATGGGCTCATCGGAAATGACTAAAGATGAGGAGAAAAAGCTGGATGAGGTATTTAAACAGATAGAGAAACTTGGGGAGATAAGGGAAGCGGAAAGCGTAAATGACGTTAACGCAAAAGACGTCAATAAGTAATTCGCCTCAAAATTAACTTCGCCGAGGATTTCTGCGGGCAAAATTTACTTTTTACCTTCGCCCTTAGTTTTCGCCAGCTCCGCTTTCAGTTGAGCAATTTCGGCTTTCAGCTCTCCTGTTTCATTCATAAGAGGTACGACCATTTCCTCAGTTATCTCCTCGGATCGATTTTTAATACCTTCTTCTGTCTTGTCCAGCGCGGCTTGTCTTTCCTGCACACATTTCGCAAGTTGCTTTGAGAGGTTATCCGCATCGGCATTTAGTTTTTCCTTTTCGGTCTGGAACTGTGTTTTGAGGTTCTTAATCTCGTCGTCCTGTTTTTTCGTTTCTGTTTGCATCTGAGCGTTGAGATTTTTTATCTCCTCGTCCCGTTTTTTCGTTTCTTGCTGAAGCTGTGTTTTCAGGTCTCCGTTCTCTGCCGCTATTAACCGGGCCGTTTTAACATCCGGTGACGCCTGCTCTTCCTGGCAGCCCCCTGTCCAGAGCATTGCCATACCGATTACCAAAATCGCCGCACACATTTTTTCCATTTCCGTCGCCCCTTACAATTCGCTGATACGAAATATTCGATTCGATAAGCAATATACCATCACTAAAGCCCCTGTCAAGCTCACCTCTTATGCTTATAGACCTTGATTTTATGTGCTAATTTTGATATAATGAGAAATTATATATGAACGAACGGAGGCGGGTTCGAGATGCACAGGATTTGGTTGTTTTTGATACCTTTGTGCTGCACGCAGTTTCTGCAGGCGCAGACGCTCTACGTCCCCTCACAGCACGCCACCATACAATCCGCAATCAACGCAGCAACGGGCGGAGACACCGTCGTCGTCTCAATGGGCACTTACCAGGAAAATATCGACTTCAAGGGCAAATCAATCACCGTGCGCTCCGCTGACCCTAACGACCCCAACGTCATCGCCTCGACAATAATCGACGGCTCAAGCCCCGCGGACTCGAATTTCGGCAGCACAGTATTATTTAAAAGCGGCGAAGACCATAACTCAGTCCTCACCGGCTTCACAATAACAGGCGGCACAGGGTCCTGGTGTGCGATAAGCTGGGACCTGCATCAAATCTACTGGAACCGCTGCGGCGGAGGAGTCCTTTGTTATAATATGTCGGCGCCCACAATTACAAAAAATGTCTTCACAGGTAATATCGCAGGCGAAGGCGGCGGCGTTTATATCTATGGCGACCCGGTCGATCCGAACGCCCCAGCCAATCCTCCCATTCATATCAGCCCGGTAATCACCGGCAATACCTTCTACAACAATTCCGCCATCGTCAATCACGGCTTTACACCGCCGAATACCACCTACACAGCCAACGAGCACGGCGACGGCGGTGCTATCGTTTGCTTCCAGGGCGTTGATGCGAATATAACCGGAAACCTCATCCAGAATAACCACGCCGACTCTTATGGGGGCGGTATTCACCTCCGCCAGTGGAGCAACAGCATTGTCGCGCAAAACGAAATAATCGACAACAATTCCCAACTCGGAGGCGGTATCCATCTTACATACACATCCCGCCCCACTATTAAAGAAAACTTCATCGCCGGCAATTCTGCCAGCTCGCTGGGCGGCGGCGGAATATACGTCTATTACCTCTCTGAGCCGAATATCGAAAGAAACACGATAACCGACAACTCCTCAGCCAACGGCGCAGCCATATGCGTTTATTACACGAGCGCTGGTGTAATAAGAGACAACCTCATTTACCAAAACCGCAGCGGCTACGCCATCCGCGTCGTAAGCAGCACGCCCGCAATCGGGGGCAACACAATCACCAACAACGAAAAAGGCGGTATCGACTGCAGCCCCTTCGCAAACTCTGAAATCGCCAACAATATAATCGCAAACAACGGCACCGGCTGGGGGATATGGGTCGAGCCGAACGCACTGCCAGTCATAAAATACAACGATATCTGGAACAACGCAAAAGGAACCACAGGCCCAGCTATACCCGACCAGACGGGCATCAATGGCAATATCTCCGTTGACCCCAATTTCGTAAACGCCGACGCCAACGATTATCACCTCGACCCCAACAGCCCCTGCATAAACGCGGGCGACCCCAACTACACGCCTGAGCCGAACGAGACCGACTATTATGGCGCCCCACGGGTAATGTTTCAAAGAATCGACATAGGCGCAGTCGAACTGGGAATTATCTGGAACACAAGAACCGGCATCAAATACGATACCATCCAGCGGGCCGTAACCGCAGCCGTAAATGGCGACGTAATCGTCATACCTCCCGGCACATATACCGGCACAGGCAATTGCGACATCCTATTCAAGGGCAAGGCCATCACCGTCCAGAGCATCGACCCCGACAACTGGGACATCGTAGCCGCCACAATCGTCGACAGCAACGGCTCCGACCTCCAGATGCATCGCGGATTCTACTTCTACAGCGGCGAAGGCCCAAATTCCGTAATTGCGGGTCTGACAATAACACGCGGCGGAGGCGTATATGACGGCGGGGCCGTATGCTGCTACAGCAACAGCGGCCCAACAATCAAAAACTGCCTTATCACTAACAATTCCTCGGACGGCCGAGGGGCGATTTACTGCGGCAGTTCCAGCCCAGTCATAACAAACTGCGTCTTCACCGGCAATATCGTCGTCGAGGGCTACGGCGCGGGCGTCTGCGCAATGTATACTGCTAATCCAGTTATCACCAACTGCACTTTCATCGATAACCACGCTTACGGCACCGGCAGGCATGGCGGCGGAATTATGTGCTGGGACCATTCCAACGCCTACATCGCCAACTGCCTCATCGCCGCCAACACAGCAGGTCACAGGGGAGGCGGAATAGCCGCCTACTGGTCATACCCCACCTATCTCAACTGCACCATTATCGGCAATGAGTCCCTTGAAGGCGGCGGTATAAGCTCTTTCAGGCAAAGCAATCCCCTCGTCATAAACTGCATCATCCGCGACAATATCGCCCCCGACGGCAACCAAATCGCACTTATAAGCACATCCCGCGTCTGGCAACCACCCTACCTCCCGACGGAAATGACCGTTATGTTCAGCGATATCGAAGGAGGCCAGGCACAGGCCACCGTTGACGCCGGCTGCACGCTCCACTGGGGCGCAGGCAATATCGATATCGACCCCTGCTTTGTTGACCCCGGCCACTGGGATATAAATAACCCCGAAGACCCCAACGATGACTTCTTCGTGCCGGGCAACTATCACCTTTTGCGCGATTCGCCCTGCGTTGACGTCGGCGATAACAATTCAATTCCCTCATTTTTAACAACCGACATAGACGGCGAAGAAAGAATCTTCAACGGCACAGTCGATATGGGCTCCGATGAAATGGTCGCATATCCGGCAGACCTCGACGGGGATGGAATTATAGGGTATCAGGATATTTCACTGCTTGCCGGCGAATGGCTGATGAGGGGCGCCCAATTGCACGCCGACTTAAACGCAGATGGAATTGTGAACTTCGCGGACTTCGCGGAATTGGCCGAACACTGGCTCTGGACGGCCGGCTGGCGACAATAAAAACATCATACTGAATAACCAAAGACAGTTGCCAGCGCACAAAATTATACATATACTGCGCCATAATACAATGGCGACAAGATTTAATCAAAAACAGGTTTTGTTTCTTATAAGCTTAGCGCTCGTCGCAGTAACGTTTGTCGCCTACGAACCAATACGGCACAACGGTTTTGTAAACTATGATGACACCTCATATATAACCGAAAATCCCCATATTAACCAAGGTATAACACGGCAGTCGGTTATCTGGGCATTCACGGAGGTGTACTCTGCGAACTGGCACCCGCTGACGTGGCTAAGTCATACACTGGATCGACAGGTTTTCGGGCTAAATCCGTTCGGGCATCATCTTATCAGTGTACTGATTCATATTGTCAATTCGCTGCTGCTGTTCTGGATTCTCACAAACATAACCGGTGCAATCTGGCCAAGCGCGTTTGTGGCCGCAGTTTTTGCGATGCACCCGCTTCAGGTGGAATCTGTGGCGTGGGCGGCAGAGCGAAAGACGGTATTAAGCGGACTATTCTGGCTGCTGACGATAGCCGCGTATGTACGATATACGAGACAGCCGGGATTTTTGAGATATTTGTTAGTCCTGTTGGTTTTCGGTCTTTGTATTATGACCAAGCCGGTTGTTGTTACCCTCCCGTTTGTATTGCTGTTATTAGATTACTGGCCCCTCGGCCGGTTCAAATGGGGTCGTCATATCGAAACTCTCCCCTTGAAAGAAACAAGCCGGCAAGAAATATCGACCGGAAGGTTGATAATAGAGAAAATCCCGCTGCTGGCATTTTCAGCGATTCTAAGCGTGATAACCGTCCTTGCGCAACGACAATGGGGAGCAGTCCTATCATTAGAGAAATTGCCATTCGAAACTCGATTCGCCAATATGTTCATTTCGTATGTTAGTTACATTGGCAAAATGGTATGGCCGAGCCGGCTGGCGGCCTGCTATCCGTATTCTCACGTAACAGCTTCGGATTTCCCGGTAGCGCTATGCGAGGTTTTATTTATCCTGTTAAGCATCTTCAGCATTTATATATGCCGGCGAAAAAAATACGCAGCAGTCGGCTGGTTATGGTTCGTGGGGACACTTGTGCCGGCGATAGGACTGGCTCAGTCCGGGATACAGGCGATGGCCAACCGGTATATGTATATCCCGATACTGGGGCTGCTTATTATCATCGGCTGGGGCGTTAAGGATTACATCGACAAGCAGCCGAGAGCTAAAATAGCGGCGATAATACTTGGCGCGGCAGCGATATCGAGTTTGCTAATACTGACCCAAATGCAGGTGAGGCACTGGCAGAATAGTATGACTTTGTATGAGTACGCTCTTAAGGTTACCCAAAATAACGCTCTTGCAGAAAACAACTACGGAAGCGCCTTATTAGAGGCGGGCCGGCTTGATGAGGCCATTTTGCATCTTAAGAAGGCGTTGTCTATAGTCCCAAAGATGCCCGAAGCCGAGGACAATTTGGGCAAGGTTTACTTAAATCAAAAGAAATTTAATGAAGCCATTGTGTGTTTTAACGAGGCAATACAAAAAAACGATAATTCAGCGGAAACATATTACAATCTGGCAACAGCTTTAACTATGCAGCGTAAATATAGCGACGCCGTAAAACATCTAACTAAAGTTCTGAAGTTAAACCCGCACTATCCTTACGCTCGCAACAGATTGGGGACAGCATTACTTGGGAGCGGCAGGATAGAAGAGGCCATCCTGTGCTTCAATGAGCTATTAAAACAAAATGAGAATTCCGCGGAAGTCCACTACAACCTGGGCCTGGCGTTGAGTGCGCAAAAGAAATATGACGATGCCATAATACATTTTGCCAAGGCAATGGAGATGGACCCCAAATATCCGAATACGCACGACAGAATGGGTGCCGCACTTCTGGCGACTGGAAAGCTGGATGAGGCCATCGAACATCTCAAGGAAGGTTTGGCCACAAGTCCGGACCAGGGGGAGACATATATAAATCTCGCCACGGCATATACTAAACAGAGCAAGTATGGGCCGGCGATTGAAAACTGGACCAGGGCGGCAGAGTTAAAACCAAACAACGTGGCGGTTCTCAACAATCTGGCGTGGCTGTTGGCCACCGCCGAGGATGCCTCCGTCGAGGACGCCAACAAGGCAATTGGGCTTGCCCGGCGTGCCTGCGAGCTGACCGGGCATAAAGACCCCGATTCGCTGGATACATTAGCGGCCGCATACGCCGCCGCGGGCAGGTTCGATGACGCGGTTACGACTGCCCGGCAAGCCGTTGATTTCGCCAGGGCGGGCGGCCGTGAAAACCTGTCTGTTGAGATTCAACAACGGATGAAACTCTATCAGGCCGGCCGGCGAAACTAACCACTTTACCGCAGAGACCACAGAGCACGCAGAGTTTTATTTTATCTTTTTCTCCGCGGGCTCAGCGTGCTCCGCGGTTATTATTTTGGAGCTTGCTTCTGCTCTTCGACTTTCCTGAAGGTAACCGGCTCAGGAACTACATCGTTTTCATCCTGCGGGAACCGCGGGCCATAATCAAACACAGCCGTCCACTCGGCGTTCCACGTCTTGCCATCCTCGGATACAGGCCCTTTGAAGATATCCAGGCTGTTGCCGGTGAGGGCATCTCCGGGAAGAGATATGTAAATCTCCTTCAGCTCTATACTCACAAAAAGCTCTCTTTCGACGGGTTTATATTCAGCGATACAATCGCCTGCCGTGATATGGCTGAATTTCCCGTCCCGCATCTCAAATTTAGTGGTCCTGTTTGGCCTGACCTCGGCCTCGCCCATAGACACCAAGGCGGATTTAACCTTGCCGTCCTTTGAGAGGACTATCTTCCAGACGCTGCCGTTCGCCTGCCAGGTCCCCGCGACACCCGGCGGGAAGGCATTTGACGATGCCGGCCCGTTACAGCCGCCGGCTAAACAAAAAACAGACACTATACAAACCAAAATAATCCCTTGTCGTCTCATTTCAAATAACCTCACCTGACACTGATTTACACTGTTTTTTTAGACACTGATTTACACAGATTAACACTGTTCTATTTGTCTCTCCTCTTCTACCGTCTCGTATCCAAAAATCCTGCGTTTTACCTCCACCGTTTGGCCAAAGTTAATAAGCAGTCCTATCTGCTTCCCTGTTGCCTTGAGGTAATTCACCAACTGAACCTCATGTGCGCTGTTAAGTTTGTTCACGGCTTTCGCTTCTATAATAATTTTATTATCCACTATTATGTCCGCGTAGTATTCCCCAACCAATCGGCCTCGATATGAAACTTTTAGCGGCACTTCTACCGCGCAATTCAATCCTGATTGCCCAAGCTCAATCGCCAGGGCATTCCTATAAACCTTCTCAAGGAACCCATGACCCAGTTCTTTATGCACCGCAAACACCGCGGCTATGATTTTCTTTGATAGCTCCTCGTATCTTAACATTCTCAAATTCAATTTTAACAGTGTTAATCCGTGTTAATCCGTGTCTAAAAACTTGCCGTGTTAATCCGTGTCTAAAATTTATCAGATGCCCCCCAAAACTTCAAACAAAAAAAGAGGCAAGCCGAACTGGCTTGCCTCTCTCTAAAGCTAAAACATGTTCTGCCGTTATCGCTTATTTGCGACGACGAAGGAACAGACCACCAAGACCAAGCAGAGCCATTGTAATCGGCTCAGGAATCTGGTGAATAACCTGTGTATCCCAAGTTGTAGCAATCGCGTCGCCTGTATCGTTCATTGTTACCAATGAAATGGTAACATCGCCCGGTGCATCGCAATGGAACGTAAGGTAATCCAAGACAGTCCCTTGGTCTGGGTGAACCGGCACAGTGGTGTCCGAAAAACTGATATCGCCTACCTGCTTAATCGTGTCGTCACCAAAAATACCCTGCATCCAGGGAACAAGGGTGTCATCGTTGGTGGCCAGTAACCATGCTGAGAGTCCATAGGTGTACATCAAGGTACCGCCAGATACTGTGCCCGGCCCCTGAAATACCAGAAAGGCATCAAATGCATATGCCTCTGCGCCATCCCCAACGACACTGATTATCGCTGTGTCGCTCGGATTCAGGTTAACCTGGCTGTCCGGCGGGTTAACCTGGCCATTTACTGCAAGTTGCAATCCTGCGTTGGCGATTGTCGCCATCGACAGGACCATTAAAACTACTAACAACTTTTTCATACATCCTCCTTTAGGATTCAATAAAGTTTTTTTTGTTTCCAAAAAACATTTATACATAGTTAAACTCACTTTACCTCGGGCAGTTGCCCGGCAACTTGTTAGTTGCAGTTACAGACGACGAATTCAGCTTCTTCCAGTTAGCCGTCAGGATATTCAGGTCGGCGTTGTAAACACGGTAGTTATACGGAGAGCCTGAACTCTTGTGGCTAAAGTTGGCACAAGCCGAATTAATCTTCAGCTTACCGGCCAATATAACATTCGGGTCATTGGTCAGGTCTGCGGCCTTCTTCTTCCAGTTGCCCGTCAGGTAATTCAGGTCGCCGTTGTAAACGCGATAGTTATACGGAGAGCCGGAAGTTGCGCCATCCGCGTCGCCGTCGCACTGATAACCGCTGCCATTAGGATCAGCAGCAGTAGTGACCGCCTTGCACCAGCAATCAGGTCTGCCTGCTGACACCCAGTTCGCCCAGTTCGGGTCGGCTGTGTTGCCGTTCGCGTAGCATGTGCTCAAGTAGGCGTTGCAATCAAACGTCCCGGTCATATACGCGCTGGTGCTGTCTGCGTTCTTAGCAAAGACCCTGTAACGATAGTTCGGGCCTGCGGCCAGCTTCAGATCCGCATAGAATGTAGCGGCTCCCGTATAGATTGTGCTCGCGAAGCTGCCGCCGCTGTTTGCGGACCTCTCAAGTTGATAACCTGTTGCCCCCGCTACTGGCGACCAGTAAATCGGTACATTGCAGTCCGAGTCCCACTTCGGGTAAATAATCTGCGCTGGAGTCGGGAATTTGCCCAGCGAATACACATAGTTCACATCCGAATTCAACGGAACAATCGTTCCGGCAGTCGGAACCTGACTCATAACTATAGTCACAGCACAAACGTCGCTGTACTTACCCGTTGTGGTCTTAACATTGAGAGTGGCGCCGGTAATCGCATTATTCGCCGCTGTCTGTGTCATACCAACAACATTCGGAACAGTAGCTCCGGGTGCTGTAAAGGTAATCGCGGTGCCCACACAAGTTGCGGTTATCGTATTACCGTCACTATTAACCACGCCGCCACGCAACGTATCCGCAGCTATAGTAAGGTTAAATGTCCCAACTACGCCCCAGCTGTTGACATCGAACCGGAACAACGTGCCTGACAGTGGTGGCTTGTTGGCGTCCCCGACATACAAGGTGCCCATTTCGACGATCATTTGTGGGTAGCCCATGCCCCAGGTGTGGCTTGTTGTACCTGGCTCATTCCAAGACGTGGTTGGGTTGTAATTCGGGTCAGCCCAGCCACCATCGGCTGTATTAACGTCGGTGCTGTTCAGCACTTGGATGAAATCCCGGAACCTGCTCGGGAATATCCCGTAGCCCGGACTTGCGGCATTGGATTCCCCGGTTTTGAAGTTCCGGATTCCCTGGAAGTTCGGACTGTTATTGTTGCTATCGATGTTAATATCAAGAGCAAACGCCCTTACATTGACATCGCTGCTGTAGTCAATCCTAACAGTCTGCACTTTATTGCCGTCAGGAGCAACGAACTGGCTCTCTTGAACGGCTGTGATTGTAGTCGTTGCCATTACCGGAGTTACCAATAACAGCATCGCAACAATCAATAAAGCTTTCCTCATAAGTACCTTCCTTTCTTTTCTTCCCTGCAAAGCCACACGCCTTGCAGTGTCCTGGTTTCACCTGCTGAATAAGAAACTTCGCATAACTACGCCCGCTCATCAATTTCAATTCTGATGAACTTACTTTATCTGAGCTTAGCGATTCGGCCAGCAGGAACAGCCGAAAGTAAGGAAAACAATACTACTTAATCCACTCCTCCGCTGTCTCCTTTCTGCCATAAAAGGCGTAATTGTGCGAACCTAACTACTATGCACAAGGTTACTATTGGTGAAAGTCAAA
This sequence comes from Sedimentisphaerales bacterium, assembly GCA_049513025.1. Lineage (GTDB taxonomy): Bacteria > Planctomycetota > Phycisphaerae > Sedimentisphaerales > Anaerobacaceae > Fen-1362. Next base: position 11,118 of record JBEKWM010000006.1, on the reverse strand, counting down.
TGTATATTAGCACAACCTTCCGCCATAAGTCAAGCGCTTTTTTCGCAAAAAATTAAAAAAAATTTGCTTAAACGTCTTATAACCAAGAAACGCCCCATAAAAACCCCTTTGGCAACGCTAACCTCTGTTTTGACAAGAACTTAGGTAATTGGCAACATAGAAAAACCGGCTATATGGGCATTTTTTTCTGACAGGGGTTCCCCATACTGGCAGGTTGAATTTGGCGAATTTGCGTATTTTAGGATTTTGCACCCGGCAGTCACACAACAGGCCAAAGTATCTGTTATCCGCTATACGCCATCCGCGATTTTTTACTTTTTCCTTTTTACTTTCTTGTTCCCGAGAAGTTACTCCCTTTGGTCTCGCAGCAGGGAATCCAGTTTTACTTTTCAGATTTGTTTGTTATCCTTCTTGCTATGCTTGGTTTACTCAAAGGCCGACTGATTCCTGTAAGGGTTGTGCTTCTGACGGCGACGTTATCGCTTGCCCTCATAGGTATCGCGACCATTTACGCAGTCGGGCAGCCGGCGCAGGCGGATTCAGCCGACCAGCAACCGGCGGACAAGTCCGTCCAACGGCCGGCGGATGAGTCCGGGGAGCTCGCGGATTTGTGGAAAAAACAAGTCGCCTTCGCGGGTCTGGGTATTGGAGCGTTAATCCTCGTCAACCTTGTCAATTGCCGTCGGCTCGGCGAGGCCGGCTACTGGATATACGCGGCGGTCCTGCTGCTGCTTGTGGTGCTGCTGATTTCAAGGTTTGTCGTGAACCTGCCCTTCGCCCCCGAAACCAAAGGCGCTTACAGGTGGATAAAAATATCCGTCGCCGGCTTCGACCTGCCGAGTATTCAACCCTCGGAAATATGCAAACCCGCGTATATCATTGCCCTGGCGTGGTATCTGCGATACCGAAGCAATTACCGAAAGTTCGGCGCTCTAATCGGGCCTTTCATCCTCACGCTTCTGCCGATGACGCTGATTCTGCTTGAGCCGGACCTGGGGACGGTGCTTCTTATGATGCCCGTATTTCTCGCTATGCTGTTTGTCGCGGGGGCAAAAGTAAAGCATTTGGCGTTAATATTGCTTATCGCTTTGCTTGTCAGCCCCCTCCTTTGGTATAAGATGCAGCCCTATCAGCGGCTGCGGATAAGCAGCGTGCTGTTACAAAGCGAATGGCTTCGCCAGAAGGCCGAGCAGTATCCCCCGCTCGGCAGGTTGCTCGTCGGCGGCTCCTTCTCATCCAAAAAATGGAAGGAAAACTGGGGCTATCACCTTATCCGGTCAAAGTACGCAATCGCCTCGGGCGGGACGACCGGCTATGGCTTTCGTCACGGCCCGTTCGTTAAATACAACTTCCTGCCCGAAAGGCACAATGATTTTGTGTTCTCAATAATCGCGCATCAGTGGGGTTTCGTCGGGTGCCTCGCGGTTCTTTTGCTTTATGTGGTATTGCTCGTGTGCGGTCTGGAAATCGCCGGCGCGACCACCGACCCGTTTGGCCGGCTATTAGCCGCGGGAATCGTAATGATGTTCGCCATTCAGGTCATCGTAAACGTGGCGATGACCCTGGGGCTTACGCCTATAACGGGGATTACGCTGCCTTTTATCAGCTACGGCGGGTCGAGTTTGGCATTCAGTATGCTCTGCGTGGGACTTCTCAACAACATCGGCCGATGGCGACCTTTCTCCGTCGCGCCGAGACGATAAAGAATTTTACCGCGGAGTTTTTTTATCTTGTTTTCTCTGCGCTCTTTGCGGACTCGGCGGTTGAAATACTTCCGCGAAACTCCGAAATCTCCGCGGCGCCGAGCAGCCAGACCGTGCCCACAAAAACAACCGCGCCTGCCGGCACACAGGTAATAACCACTATCCAGTTTCGCGTATCCTTCATAAGCCACAGCAGCAGATAAATGACCGCCGACATAACAGCCGCGGCGATAACGCTGCGAATGACACTTGCGAGAATCTTTCGACCGCCGAACAGTCCCAGACGCTTCCGCAACAGAAAAACAAGAACGACGGCGTTAATCGCGAAAGTAATCGCCGTGGACAGGCCAAATGCGCCCGCCCCAAGCCAGGGTATCCAGACCATTGTTACCAGCATAAGCAGATTAACCACCACAAGGGCACAGGAAACTCTCAATGGCGTTGTGGTATCCTTCATCGAATAAAATGCGCGGGCGAGAATCTGGTAGCTGCAATAGGCCCACATACCGAGGACATACATTTGCAGAACAAACGCCGCCTGTGCCGCGTCGGTGGGGCTGAAGTTGCGGCGGGCATATATGACCTTCACAATCGGCTCGGCGAGAATAAAAAGGCCGGCGCCCGTGGCGATACCTTCCATCAGCGCAAGCCGCAGCGCTCGATTGATGCTGTCCCGCAGATTTACAATATCGTTGCGGGCGGCGTAACGGGTCAGCAGCGGAAAAACCGCCACCCCAAGTGAAATCGCCAGCACACCCATCGGAAATTGATATAGCGCTCGAGCGGCGTTAACGCGTGTGATAACGCCTTCGGTCAGAGGCCTATGCAGCACCCAGCCGAGGATATTGATATTTGGCGAAGTGGCCGTGGCGGTCAGAATCCACTGAATTATCCCAGCAAGCAATTCTGAAATCTGCAGGAAGCCCAGCCCCAAAAGCACGGGCATAAGCAGCTTGAGTATCGGGACGATGCCCGGCTCAATCGGCGTCAGGCGCACGCGAATCGAAAAACCGCTCTTGCGTAAAAGCCACAAAACCGCGATTAACTGAATAAGCCCTGCCGCTATCACGCTGAAGGCGACAATCTTAAGCTGACCCGACAGATTACCCTTAAGTATCGGGGCAATCCACCAAGCGGCTACGATTCCGACTATATTAAATATGATTGGTGCGGCGGCGGGAAAGACAAAATGCCCGCGACAGTTGAGCGCAGCCGAACCAAGCGCAAGCAGGCACACCGTAACCATATACGGAAACATAATCGTCGCCAGCGTCATCAGAAACTGCCTGTCGGCTGGCCCGGGCAGCAAAGCGACAACGACGAAGCCAATCTCCACCACAAGCATAACGGCCGTCAGAAATACCGCCAAAAGAGCCATCGCGTTGGCTAACAGTTTCGATGCCTTCTCAAAACCATCCTTTTCCGCGGTATCGGTGAAAACAGGCACAAACGCCGATGCCAACGCCCCCTCTCCGAAAAGCCGGCGAAAAAGATTCGGTATCTGAAATGCCAGACCGTATGCGTCCGTGGAGCGGTTCGCGCCCAGCGATGTTATGCCCATATCGCGGAAAAGACCAAAAACGCGGGAAATCAGCGTTATGCCCGCCACCACTTTGGCGGCGTTGAAAAAATGCTCCCGCTCGCGGCTATCTTGTCGAGTCCGCTCCTGATGTTCCTGGCGGGTTTTGTCGTTCATAGGGACTAAATTATACTCCAAACCATCAATAATTTCCAAAAGGTCTTCAACTCAACATCGGCAAACTGCCGCATCAAAGCCCTATAAATAATTGAATAATAACTTTAAGAACCGCACCTGCCCGCGTCAAAAACGTATATGCCGCATTGCACGGTATATAACGATGAAAAGGCCGATTTTAAGGCAAGGCATAACACCTAAAGCAATACGCTTAATTACCCGAAGTATTCGTTAACCGGTGATATCTCTATGTTTAAGTGCGGACTATAGATGCGAACGCTTGTCATAAGATTTGCGGCAGTTTTGACGGTGGTTTTGGCATTGTCCGGCCTTGTGGCGAGCCAGTCGAACCAGCTGGCATCAGCCGATGAGCCGAACAAGCCGGAACCCAATGCGCCGGCTCGTAGAACACCCCGACCAACGAGCACAAATCTGTTCACCATGCCCCCTGAAAAACTATTCTCGCCTTCGGTCAGCGAGTTGTTTTATGAAATGGCCTACGAGATTGCACACCGTGAAAACATCACCGACGCCCAGGCGGAACAGGCAATTGTGCTGCTGAACGCCGCGATGGAACTTGACACCAGCGCCGGTTTCATCACAGCCGATATGCTACAAATCGCATCACGACCCGGATCTGAACGCCATTTACAGACACTGTATGACACGCTCATAAAATACACCGATAAAAACGCTGATTTACTGGTCGCTTCAAACGCCGCTCGATACCTGCTTAATCAGCTTGATTCCCGCCGGCAGCGAGAGATACTGCTTCGGCGACTGGTACACGATATAGGCGAATCCAATCTTTCCGTCAGTTCCGAGTTCGCCACTGTGCTTGGGCTTTTGTACGCCGAGAAGGCCGACAACACAAACGCCATTATGGTACTGGCAACGGCCTATAACTGGAACAGATATAACCAGCTTGCCTTCGAGAAACTCGTTGAGTTGGCGCCGGACCAAATCAGCCCGATATTGAATCTCGAATATCTTCGGCTGAAACTCCGGAAAAACCCGCTCGACCTCGGCGCCGCTCTTGCCCTTGCGCAATACGCCCAGAAAACACAGCTTTATGAATTAGCTGTCGGAAGTTATCAGTACTGCGCCGATTTATTTCAATTCCTGTACCCGGATCAGGATATCCCCGCCGCCATTTACATTGACTGGATGACAAGCTGCTACAACGCCCCGCAAGGCCAGCCAAAATGCCTGCAACTTGCCGAGCAGTTCCGCGGCTCATCCGAGCTCGCCAACGCCAAACAGGGCCGGTTCGACCTGCAAATGGAAGTCCTCGCCGCCAAAACCTCCGCCAAAACGGGCGACACCGAAACAGCCGGCCGCATCCTCAAAACGGCCGAACAAAGAGCGATTCAGTCCGCCGGCCGGTCAACTGACTACGCAACACTGGCCTGGTTCTACTGCTTCGTTCAAAAAAACTCCGAACAAGCCATTGACTGGGCCAACAAGGCCTACGCCGCCGAGCCGAATTCACCGATTACCGCCGGCCTTCTTGCCTGCGCCTTAGTCGATAATAACCAGTTAGACGCCGCCAAACCACTTCTCGAAAACTTCCCCCAGACACAGTTTGCCGATTTCGCCAAGGCAAAACTTCTGCTCGCAAAAGGACAGAAACAATCGGCGGTCGAGTCGCTACGGGCCGCCATCGACAAGTACCCCGGCTCAATCGCAGCCGAACAGGCCCTTATGCTGCTGGCCGAACAAAAAACAGATTACATCCCCATATACGATACCAACGTAATCATGGCAACCGTAAAGCGAATTGTTGGCGAGCAGATTATACCACAATTCGCCAGGCCCGACCGGATACTGTCTTTCCAACTCAATGTCCGCGGCAACAGGTTTACCTACGGTAGCGACTTCACGGGCGCAATTTCCATCACAAACAACTGGTATGAGCCGCTGGTTATAGCCGAAAACGGGCTTTGCAGAGGCCGCATATTAATAGACGCCGACGTCACCGGCGACATCAACCAGCGATTTGAAAAACTTGTATCGACCACGACAAGACCGGCGCTACCCATCGAGCCGGGGCACAGCGCCCTTGTCCCCCTCCGACTATACAGCGGCCCGCTCAAACAACTGCTGCTTAGCCACCCGCAGGCCTCGCTGAAAATTCGGTTCACCGCTTACCTGGACCCGGTCGTCACAGCCGAGGGCAATATGGTAAGCGAAATACCCGGCATAATGCCCGCGACGGTCGAAATCGAACGCCTGCGGGTCGAAATCACCCCGAATTATCTGCAAAACCGCTTCAACTCACTGCCGCAGGGCAAACAAGGCCCGAAAATAAAAGCTGCCCAGCTCTTCGCCGGATTGCTGATGGAGAGCCGGGAAACAGCAAATCACGGGCAGTCATATAAATTCGCCTCCACCGACCAAATGAACTTAATGCTCGAATCGGCCCTGGTCCAGAGTTTAACCGACAGCGACTGGGTGGTCAGGACACACAACATAGCCGCGATTGCCGAGCTGCCGTTAGATTATGAATTGACCAGCGCCGTCGCGCAGGGGCTAAACGACCAGCACTGGCCCGCACGTATGATGGCCGTCTGGCTGCTGGCGCAAAAACAGGGTTATAACTTCACAAAGGTCCTCGACCACACTGCCCAGTATGACAACAGCGAATTCGTCCGCAATATGGCCGTCGCCTTTGGCGCTGCAATACCCCCGCAAAATCAAAAACTCGAACAACCATTCCTCGACCTGCTAAAGCAGGACACTACCTCCGACAGCAACGGCCTTCCCGCCTTCCTGCCAAAGCAATAATGGCTGATTGGCCTGTCGCCTCCTGAAATTCCGCGAAAATTTCAAAAAAATTTGCTTTGTATTGTGATTGTGATTATGTAACATTTCGTCCGTCGTGCCCGGCCATAGTTCTTTCGGCAAGCTTGTCCGCCGGACAGATGGCGGATAAATCCGCTGGAACTTTGGTCAGGGTAAATACGTAGTTATTTTTTGTTGGTTGTATTTAGGTCGTTTTTTTGAAAGGGTTGTGTGATGCCAGCACAAGTTGACAAGGAAAAATGCACTGGTTGCGAGTCCTGTGTCGAGGAATGCCCCAGCGAGGCCATCTCGATGGATGAAGGAAAAGCAAAGGTCAATCCGGAGGCCTGCATCGATTGCGGCGTGTGCATCGACGCCTGCCCGGAACAGGCAATCAGTATGCAGTAAGAATATTGGTTGGCCCCATCGTCTAGGCCGGTCCAGGACACCGGGTTTTCAACCCGGCGACAGGGGTTCGAATCCCCTTGGGGCTATTTTTTGCGGAGCAAAAAATAGAGCCCCCGCGTCTTGCTGTCGCAAGACAGCAGCGGGGGCGGTCTCCTGCTCAACTCCTCCCCTGCTCAAAAACAAATTCGCCCTTTATCGCTTGGCCGGTAGCTGGGCCGGCCGTCCCGATTTTAACCTGAATATAATGCCATATTAGCGGAAAATGGCTTAAAAGGCAATGTTTTGCCTGTTTTTCCCTTGCCTGTCCTGCTGTAAAGCGTATAATGAAAACCGCCTTTGGGCTCCGGTGAGCTGAGTCGAACCGCTGGGGGCAAAAGGCAAAGAAGAAGGTGAAGAAGGAGAAGAGTGTGAGAAGTAGAACCATGTCCATTCCGCGCAATCTATTTAAATAAACAACCTTGCGCACAGGCTGCGCCTAATTATTATGAATTTTTTGAAGAGGAGAGAAAAATGAAAAGAGTAATACTGGAAATTTGTTTGGCAGTTGTGTGTGTAATAGCTGTAGCTAATTTTGCTTCAGCTGACACCATACGTGGAATCAGAATGGATTTTGTAACCATCGGCCACGCTGGCAATCCTGCGGATACCAGCGCTGAAGCAAATCCTTACGGCTGTGGTTCGGTCGGTTATAATTACCGTATCGGCAAGTATGAGGTGACCAATGCCCAGTGGAGCGCTTTTACAGCCGCAGCCGGTGTTCCTACAGGCAATGACGGTGGTTATGGAAATAGTGCAGCTTACACCGATGCCCAGCAGCCAACAAATAATGTTAGTTGGTATGAAGCGGCGCAGTTTTGTAACTACCTGACCAGCGGCGATAAGAGTAAGGGTGCTTATCAGTTCAGCGGCAATAACACTAATCCAGGCAGTTTTCTGGGTATTAACCGCAACGCCGCTATATCGGCTTACGGTACAGCTTATTTCATCCCGACTGAAGATGAATGGTATAAGGCGGCCTATTACAAACCGGACGGCAGCGGCTATTCACTATATGCCAACGGTACAAATATCGCCCCCATTGCTGACGTGCAATCTAATTATGCTAACGGTAATTATTTCATCCCACCTTGGAATGTAGGTACAGGCACGCAAGAGCAGAACGGTACTTTTGATATGATGGGCAATGTCTGGGAGTGGAATGAGACAATCTGTGGCTACGGTGGCTACGAAGACACTCCCTATTACGGTATTCGGGGCGGTTGTTTCCTCCCATACAGCAACGGCGACGGCTTGAAATCGTCCGACCGGGGCTGGGTCAGCCAGGACACCGAATACTACCTTTTAGGTTTTCGTGTCGCCTCTGAAGTCCCCGAACCCGCCACGCTTTTGCTGCTCGGCCTGGGTGCGGCGATTGTGAGAAGGAAACGGAAATAGAAGTTGGTCGTTAGTATTTCGATAATATAATTGCTTTTTGTCTGGGGGCAAAAGGCAACTTGGAGAAGGGTATGAGAGAAGAAACACGTCTATTGGGAGCAATCCGCTTACATAAACATCTGTGCGCACGCGGTGCGCTAAAACTTTTATAAATATTTCAAAGGGGAAGAAAATGAGAAGAAAAACTCTGTGTATTCCGTTCAAGGTTTTTTTTGTTTTGAGTTTGTTCGTACTGGGAATCAAATCGCCAATTCCATGCCTGGCTAACCATTATGTCATCAATCCGAGCGATGACGGCTCGATTTATGATAATGGTAACGTTGTTACATCCGCTTACTTGTTGTGTTCTGGTTACATCCGGGGCGCAGTTGAATTTCCCATTGATGCTATTAATGGGCAAATTGAGACGTCAACCTTATCGGTAAATCCCTACGGACTTCCTCTTTGGGGCTCAACTGTGCATGTGTATGGGTATCCGAGCACTGATGGCCGTTTGACAAGTTCGGATTACGACGCCGGCGTCTTTTTGGGGGACTGGACATTGCCTAATTTGGGCTATGGCCAGGATGCTTATTTTGACGTAACATCCTTTACGAAAACTGTAACAACCCCTTATGTCGGGTTCAATCTTCGAAGTGAAGGTACTGATGTATTCAGTTCCCTCGAGTACAACTATGGTCATCCTTCGCAGTTAAGTGTATCCACTGTCCCCGAACCCGCCACGCTCTTGCTGCTGGGCTTGGGTGCTGTTATAGCGGCCAGAAGGCGTTAAATCTCTCCGTTTTTCCTTGACAGATACCGGCAAAAGGGTATAATCATAATCGCCTTTGGGCTCCGGTGAGCTGACCTGTCTTGAGCGTAGTCGAAAGAGTCGAACCGCTGGGGGGCAAAAGGCAAAGAAGGAGAAGAGCATGAGAGCAAATCTATGTCTATTGCAAGAAGTGTATCCAAAAAACTATCGATACGCACGTGGTACGCATTTCTTTATCCACACTTTTTTTAAGGAGAAGAGTATGAGAACTATTTTGATAGCACTTATGATTATTGCAGCGGTTGCTGTACCGGCCGGCGCGATTGAGATTTTATTGCCGGGTTACACCGTGGAAACTTACGCTACTTATTCTGATTCCGTCGGAACCACTCCATTCCATATGACTTTTGATGGTAGGGGCAACCTGTATAGCCTGAACTCCAGCGGGATTATATGGCGGATTACGCCAAGCAAGGTTGCCAGCCAGTTTGCCTCTGGTTTCGCAGGCTATACCAGTCTTACGTGGGGTGGCGGCTCAGCCTTTGGTGACAATCTATATGTCGGCGGTCCACAAATAATCAAACTGGCTATGGATGGAACCCCTACATTCTTCGCAAACCATGATTCTGTATCTTCGCTGGCCATAGACAAAAAGGGTAATTACGGCGGGTTTCTTTACGCAGGAACCGGCAGTTACGATGATTTCCATAAGATAGACACCTCAGGCAATATTTACTCTTTCAGCAACTGGCCGGGAAGTACGAATGGCGGAGAACCCGATGGCCTTGCTTTTGACCCTGGGACAGCCTTTGACGGAGCGCTGTATGTAGGCACCAACTACCTACAAAACAACGCGAGCAAAAGCGGTCTCTTTAAGATGGATACAAGCGGCGTCCCGACAAGGTTCAGCAGCAATCTGGTTCAGGCGTGGGACATTGCTTTCGACAACACCGGGCATTTAGGAGGCAAGTTGTTCGTGGGGGGCAGAACCGATTATCAAATGACCGGCGGTATATACATGGTAGATGTCGATGGCACTGCAACACGGTTTGCCAATATGTCACCGCTACTCGGCCTCGGTATGGCCTTTGGACCGGATGGGGCACTGTATTTAACCGAATATTCCTCGTCGAACAGTATGTATACTATCTTACGGGTTACTCCCGAACCCGCCACGCTTTTGCTTCTCGGCCTCGGTTCGGTGATGGTGAGAAGAAAAACGCAGTTTTTAAGTGTGTAGAAAATACTTGGAATTTGTGACGGATTTTGGTAAAGTGTAAAGCAAGTAAATCTAAAAACTTATGTGGTTTTGTATGTTTGGAGGAAAGTGTCATGAAAAAATTCAATTTAAAGACAGCGATTCAATGTGTAGTGTTGGTTTGTGCATTAACAATTTCATCACAAGTTAGTATGGCTGGTAATCTGGAGCCAAACGCCCCGCCCGCTTCTACAATGAAGCCCCTCGACCAGGTTGAGCCGAGGATAGCGATTACGACCCTGCCGTTTACTATCTTGGCCAGCGGTTCGTATTATCTCGTCTCGGATCTTACCGCGTCCGGTGGTAATGGTATCACCGTTGACGCTAATAACGTCACCATCGACCTGTGCGGTTTCTCCCTTATCGGGTACAATGGTAATGGATACGGCGTTTATATGTTAGGTCGAAGCAACGTGGAAATCCGAAATGGCACGATTCGTAATTTTTATACAGGCATTTACGAAGGGTCCACCAACGGCTTTGGGGACCGTGTAATCGGTGTTAGGGCAATATCAAACACTGATTCTGGGATTTACCTTCTTGGCAAAGGCAACGAGGTAAGGGGCTGCACGGTCAGCTACAATGGAATTTCGGCATCAGGCAGCTCTATCTACGGCATTTTTGCCAATAACGGCAGTACGGTAACCGGAAATACAGTCAGCAATAACGCAACTTTGTCTACTACCGGTTTCTTTGGCATCATAACCGGCACCGGTTCCACGATAACCGGAAATACAGTCAATAATAACGGAACTTCGCTTGCTGGTGTCTGGTTCGACGGCCTTTCTGGCGGCACAGGCTGTACGATAACAGGAAATACCGTCAGTAATAACGGAAATTCGGCTACTGGCTCCTATACCATCTACGGCCTCGATGCCGGCGCCGGCAGTACGGTAATCGGAAATACGGTCAACTCAAACGGTATTTCAGCGACAGGTGGTACTCTCTATGGTATTTATCTTGAAGGACATAACCTGGTGGACCAGAACACCGCATACAATAACAACGGTACGAATATGAATAATCCCGGGAACTGCACTTTTGGCCAGAACTATGCCCCGTAATAATGAAAAAACGGCTATAG
>JBEKWM010000005.1:0-214399 GCA_049513025.1 Sedimentisphaerales bacterium | reverse complement strand
CTGGATGAGATTCGGCCGGGCCTGGGTGGGCTTGACTACAAGACGTTTTTGAAAGAATTGAGCAAATATCCAGATGTTCCGCTGATGATTGAACACTTGAAGGATGCCGAGGAATACAGCCAGGCTGCGGATCACATACGCGGTGTCGCCAAAGAAGTCGGCGTGTCTTTCGGATAATAAGGAAATCATACAACCGGCACGAACAATAAACCATTGATTTTATTGAAATTGATCGACTTTCCTATTAATCTGCGCCATTGACTTTTACAACAAGGGGGATGGTATGCCTTCTGGTAATTTTGACAGTGCGAATGCCGTGTCCTTTGAGGAATCATATGTGCGCAGTCGTGCCTTAGCAATCTCTATTTAACAAAGTATTTACATTAAAATGATCATTCGCTAACATAAGCAGCGAATACCGGTTAAGAAACGCATAGGGAAAGGGATACGTGTGGCCAGAGGAAGCATTCATGCCGTAGACGGCATTAGAGTGGGCGTAATAGGGACAGGATTTATCGGCCCGGCACATATTGAAGCGTTGAGACGGCTGGGGACCGTAAGGGTCGTTGCGTTGGCGGATGTCAATGAGCAGACGGCCAAGTCAAAGGCGACCGCTCTTGGCGTGGAAAGATACTACGGTGACTACAGGGCGATGCTTGCCAAAGAAGACATTGAGGCGGTTCATATATGCACGCCAAATAATCTTCATTACGCGATGTCGAAAAAGGCCCTCGATGCTGGTAAGCACGTCGTGTGCGAAAAGCCATTGGCCATATCGGTGGGCGAGGGCGAGGAGCTTGTGAAGCTGGCAGCAAAGAAGAGAGTTGTTAACGCGGTGCATTTCAATATCCGATATTATCCGCTAATGCGGCAGGTAAAACTGATGGTGGAGAATGGGGAGTTCGGGAAGATTTTCGCCATTCACGGCTCGTATTTGCAGGACTGGCTGTTCTATCCGACGGACTACAACTGGCGGCTTGAGCCATCTTTATCGGGCAAGTCGCGGGCGATAGCTGACGTCGGTTCGCACTGGATTGATTTGATTGAGTACGTGTCCGGGTTGAGAATCGTTGAGGTGTTTGCTGATTTTGCGACGTTCCACAAGACAAGAAAGAAACCACTCAAGTCTGTGGAGACATACGCGGGGAAAATCCTCAATCCTGAGGATTACAAGGACGTAAAAATCAGTACGGAGGACTATGCGACTGTGTTGCTGCGCTTTGATAATGGTGCCAAAGGCGTTTTGACGGTCAGCCAAGTTGCGGCGGGCAGGAAGAATCGCCTGTATTTTGAGCTTGATGGGTCCAAAAAAGCGGCTGCATGGGAATCTGAAAAGCCGAACCACATCTGGATTGGCAGACGGGATGGCTCCAATGAAGAACTGATGCGGGACCCGTCGCTGGTCTATCCTGAGGTTCGTGACATTATCAGTTTTCCCGGCGGACATAATGAGGGTTTCCCCGACACATCAAAGCAGATGTTCAGAGAGATTTATGCATATATTGCGGCGGGCGATATGAAAGCCGTTCCAAAATTCCCGACGTTTAAGGACGGCTTGCGAGAGCTTGTTTTGTGCGGAAAAATCTTGGAAAGCAACAAAACACAAAAGTGGGTTAAGGCTTAATTTCAGGAGAGGCCGACAATGATAAAACTTGGGTTTTTGAGCGTGATATTAGGCGAATTGTCATTTGAAGAGGTTATCGAATTCGCGGCTGATAATGACTTGGCCTGTGTTGAAATACCCTGTTGGCCTGCGGGCAAGGCCGAGCGAAAATATGCGGGTGTTTCACACATCGATGTCGTCGGCCTGACCGAAAACAAGGCCGCGGAAATCAATAGGGTTCTTAGGAAAAAGAACGTAACAATTTCAGGGCTGGGCTACTATCCTAATCCCCTCGACCCGGATGAAAGCAAAGCGCAGTTCTACATTGGCCACTTGAAGAAGGTGGTTACTGCGGCGGCGATACTGGGGGTGCCTGTGGTCAATACATTTATCGGCAGGGATCCAAACAGCAATACCGAAGACAACTTTGCAAAGTTCAGGGAGGTCTGGCCCGGGATTGTCCGGTTCGCCCAGAGAAACAAAGTCAAAATCGCCATTGAGAATTGTCCGATGTATTTTACGAACGATGAATGGCCTGGCGGAAAGAACCTCGCAAACACTCCCGCGATGTGGAGAAGAATATTTGAGGCGATTCCATATAAGAACTTCGGTCTCAACTTCGACCCGTCACATTTTATCTGGCAGTTTATGGACCCCGTCAAGGCAATTCGCGAGTTCAAAAGCCGTATTTTCCACGTGCATCTCAAGGACGCCAAGATTCTGCGAGACAAACTCGACGATGTAGGTATTCTCGCAACACCGTTGCAGTTCCATACGCCAAAGCTGCCCGGCTTGGGGGACGTCAAATGGGGCGGATTCTTCTCGGCGCTTACCGACGCCGGCTATGACGGTTGCGCGGTAATCGAGGTCGAGGACCGCGCGTATGAAGGTTCAATCGATACGCGAAAAGCATCTATACTCCAAAGCCGCAATTTCCTAAGACAGTTCACCGCCGGATAGTCTTATACTGCTCTTCGTTAAACAACAAAAAAGTTAGAGATTTTTTGACGACTCAACCTGCTTGAACCCACAGGATGTTTTATAGTCAATCGACGAATGCGGAAAATCCGTGACGTAATAGTTGGCCTGCTCATCCAACCTTCCAATACGATAGTTAACTTGTCTTTTGAAGACCACTTTCTTCTCTGCATAATCTGTACCTCTGTTAGGAAATACTACCATACTTTGGCCTATTTCTTAACGGGGAGCAATATAATGTTGGATTTCCCATATTAAACACTCGGCTACACAACCAAGCTTTCCAATGCCGTGATAGTATCAAAATCTTCTTTCAGCTACAATCGCTGAAATTTTTCATGGCTTTGCGAGTGTAAAAAGTGATGCCAATCCATACAACTACTCTACAACCCCGAGGTTAAATAGCGTGTAAAATCTCAAAAACCGCAAGTTTATAAGATTTGTAATATCAGAGACTTAAAAAAATCTTAGAAAACGCAAACATTTTATCAATCCTTGCTTTGGGGATTAAGGTACTTGAACTCGAAGAAAAAGCCGTCGGGCCTGCTGATTCCATAGCCCGCCGACAGGCCAAAATACTTTTTCACCGCGCCAAACTCAGGCAGCAAACTAAAGTCCGCAAAATCCCACGCGTCAGGCCCCGCCAGAACAGCCGCCGCAGGCCCCATTCCAATATCCGCCCGCCGTGATTTGCCGCTGTCCTTCAGCATCCACCACAACAGTTCCCCGGATGCCGAATTATTCTCAAAGCCAGCCGACCCAACAACCGAGGGCACCGCTGCTTTGGCGATGTTAAACCATTTCGCCGAACTCACCGGCTCACTCTCCGCCCCGCCTAAAGTCCGTATCGCTCGCTCAACCGCCGGTTCCTGACCAAAAATCAGATGCGTATCCGTAATCGTAAAGGCCAATCGCTCCCCCTTCGGCACCACACGCGGCCCCGCTTCCACCATCGGCACCGACCCACCCAGAACAGGAATCCCCGCCGGCCCCATAAGATAAAGCGTATATCCAAGTAATTCACGCGTCGGCTCAGGATTGTTCGGCGCAATCAGCCGCTTGTGAATAAGCGACAGTGACTTTTCCAGGGCCGCCCGATTATTAACCCCCACCGCTACATATATTTCCGTCGGCTCTTTATCCTTCGAAAACGGCTTGTTTACGCTCTGGGCAATAATAATCTCAGAACCAAGATATTCTATTATGTCAGGCCTGATGGTTATCCCCGGCTCACTCTCCGACCCCGTCCCCGGAATCGGTTGCTGCAGCATCAGCGCCGCCGCCGGTTCAAATCCGTAAATTATGCTGCACAACTCGTCATACGCCCGCTTGATATCCACGTTCAAAAAACTCACCGAGCATGCCGACGCAGGCACAAATCGCGGAACCCGCACCGGCTCAGAACGCATCTCTAACATCTTCAAAACGCCCTTCCTCGTCCCGGTCGTTCTCAAAAACATCTTGCCGCGAACCGAACTTTCCGCGTCCGGCGCAACACCAAGAGAAAAACCAAGCCCTCCCACTCCGTCCAGCCCAAGATTAGCAATCTCCTTCTGCGATTCGCCCGTCGTGTCCCCATCAGCCAGCCGTTCTATCGCTCGTTTGAAATTCACATATATATCAACGTCATGATAAGGCCCCACCGCACCCATCGTCGCGATATAATCCGTATCGCCAGCCAGCGATGAAGCCCCCGCCCCCTTAATCTGCGAAACAACGAACTTTACCACCTCCGCGTCGCTTGCCGTTATCAGGCAATCACCGACAAAACAATAGACATCTTTTTCCGATGACGGCCCTGTCTTTGCTGCCATATTATCATCGCCGTCTTTAACCGACGATTGCCCTGCCGCCTCGGTCGTCAGCGTTACGATATTCACATCACGATAACCCTCAATCCCCCTGTGTGCGCCTTTTTCAACGGACTTGGCTGCCATCTTTTCGATAATGTCTCTAATTTTGCCGACGTTGCGACCCCACTGACTTATAAGCGCCATCGACATTTCCTGCTGCCCTGCCGTCATCACAAACGCCAATCGGCCTTCGGGCATAACATTCGCATCAAGTACGCCCTTTACAAATGAGTCCTTGTCGCCCTCTATTTTTTCACGAACCTTCCCGGTGAAGTTTTTCGCAAACGCAGACATCGCCGGATCATTGTATAATTTATAAACTGAGCATTTCTCGAACTTCGTCATGAATTGATTGAAGTCGCTTATATCCACAAGCAGCACCGTATCCACCCCGACAAGCTCCGCCGTCTTCGGCAAAGTCGCCCCCTTCACGCCGACAACCATCACCGCCGCGAAAACAACACAAATCACAAATGCTGCTCTAATTTTCATGCGCCCCTTCCATCAATTATCCATCTTCGGCTTGCCCTTATTGCGTCTGCCGTCCGGCTGGATATATCTAAAGCCCGTGTTCGGATTGTCCTTGTCATATGCGAACGCGTCGCGGTTATCTATGAAGTGCTTCACGTAATCGACAGGTATCGCAAACCCCAGCCCTCCGAAAAATATGTAACCCATATTCGTAACGCCGATGACCTCGCCCGCCAGATTGAACAACGGCCCGCCCGAATTACCGGGATTTATAGCCGCGTCGGTCTGTAAATAAATCAGCCCCTCGAACGCCCTGTTCGTCGTGCTTATCACCCCGTTGGTAACTGTCCGCTCAAGACCCAGAGGGTTACCGATTGCGAAAACCCCTTCGCCCGGCTCGATTTCGTCAACCTCGCCAAGGTAAGCAAACTTCACCTGCATATCACCCAAATCCTCAACCTTCAGAAGCGCAAGGTCAACAAATGGATTTATCGCCTCGATCCGGACGCCCTTGAAGACCTTCTTGTTGAAGCCGTCTTTTGCCTTCTTAAATACCGTTACCTCAATCTTCGTTTCCCTCTCGACGACGTGATAATTCGTTATAAGATACCCCTGCTCATTTATGAAAAAACCCGACCCCATCCCCGCCGGGCTGCTCACCTTGACCACCGCCTCGCCAACCTCCGCCACGCACTGCTCGATTGTTCTCTTTTGGAATTTGCCCGTGTGATACAGCCGACCTGTTGCTGACTCCGTTTTTATATCATTCGCCTCCGTCGGCGATTGTATCAACTGGGCATTCCCATCAGCCGTTTTGTCGTAGTGGTATTCGAGAACATCCTCCTTAGGCACCGCTATCACCGTAACGCCGACGTCCACATAAATCTGCTCGTGCCTCTCAGCCACAATATCCCCCACGAGCTTCTGCCCGCCCTTTAATACCACCACATCGGCTTTCGCAAATCCGGCAAACAAACCGACAAAAACAACAGCCAATACAATTGTCCCGTAATATCTCATAAATTACCCGCCAATCAACGATAAATACTTTCCCTGTTTTACGCCATAACTCCCGTCTTTTCAAGCACAAACCGCCTTCATAGCGATTTCTGTTGCAAATCATCGCCCTTTGTTGACAATTGTAAACCTTAAATGGCTTCGCCTTACGCAGGCAAACATGTTGTCCAAAAAATACTTTCAAAAATGGAAAATCACGAATCAGATAACATAACCATCGAATCAATGAATAAAATCAGAACAACCAAAGCCCTGCTCTTTTTTGCGGGACCATGGTTGATTTTCGCCGTAATGTGTGCGATTAGCACTCCCCGGCAGGTTGTGCCATGCTGGTTATTCGGCATTGTCTTCGTAGCGACGGGACTGATTGCCTCTAAACTCCTGGGGGCCCAACGTATAGTCCTGTATCTTCTGTCCTTCTTAGTGTGCCTGTCTTTATTTCGTATATGGTACATCGTAGGCGTGCCCAACGAACTCAGCGGCGACGAGGCCCTTTATTGGCAATGCTCCCGATATATGGACTGGTGCTATGTGACCAAAGGGCCGGGCGTCGCATTCTGTATATGGTGCACGCGGATAGCGCTGGGCAACACGGAACTTGGCGTCCGTGCAGCAGCAGTCATTCTTTCATTCGGCAGCAGCATAATCCTTTATCTCCTCGGCAGCCGGCTGCACAATCCAAAGGTGGGCGTCCTTTCGGCAATCCTTCTTCAGGTCACACCTGTCTTCGCCTTCTACGGCCTCGCTATGACCATTGATCCACCGTTTATCTTTATGTGGCTGTTGTCGCTGCTGCTGATGCACTGGGCGTGGAAAACCGCCTCCCCCCTGCACTGGGGATTACTGGGGCTGGCCGTGGGAATGGGTATCCTCTGCAAATACACGATGGCCGCCTTCTTCCTGCCCGCTTTGCTTCTGCTGATGTTTTCGCCCGCAAGGCGGCAGTTATTGACCCCCTGGCCGTATTTGGCCTTGATCCTGTCCCTGGCAGTAACCTCGCCGCTTGTTCTATGGAATTTGCATCACGGCTGGGTGAACCTCTTCCACAATATCGGCCAAACCCAAATGTCCTCGGGGCTGCACGCGTCCCTGTTGAACTTCCTCTATTTCGTCGGCTCGCAACTGGGTATCGTCACCCCGCTGCTTCTGGTGATGATGGTCTGGGCAATATTCAAACTTCGCCGACAGGACCCGATGAGTTTTTGGTTCTCGATTCCGTTATTATTCCTGTTTCTGATTAAAAGCCTCCAGGGCAAGGTTCAAGCCAACTGGGCTTTGTGCTGTTACCTCACCGGATTAATCAGCTTCAGCGCATATTTTCTGGCTCCCTTCTCCACGTTGAACATCCGGCGGCGAAGGTTGACTATCGCGGCAATCGCAATGGCCGTCTGTTGTACGATTTTTTTGCACATGGCCTGCCTTATTCCATTTCCCAGCAACCTGGACCCTTTCAAAAAAGTCCGTTGCGGCTCTGTTCAACTCGGGCACGAAGTGGCACGCCTGGCCCAGAACCTCAAGCCACAGCGGTTCATCTTCTCTGACAAATATATGACCGCCTCTCTTCTGGCGTTCTACGTGGACGGCCAACCTGCGACATATTGCGTGAATCTGGATCGACGGATTAACGAGTATGATGTCTGGCCGACTTTTCACAACCTGCTGCATTACGATGCTATACTGGTGATCTCGGGCGAAAAGAATATGCCCGAACAACTTATGGACAGTTTTCGGGATTATCAGAAACATCTGGTGAAAACGCGAAGCACCATAGGCGGAATTGAAAAAACCTATTCCGTCTTCCTCTGCCACGACTTCAAAGGAATGGAGCGAGTGGTGCCCACAAAATACAATTAACAGAGCGATTTGTTCTGCGATATTGTTTTGCCCAAACAATATATTTTGGTAAAACAAGCTCGATGTTCGGCTCATGTTGCAAGATTTATCAGTCGCTGACAATCCGGCCTCCTCTAAAACCGTGTCATTGACAATCGACGGTCGTAAGTTTAAGATTAGCGGTCACAAATGGTTTTCACGCTTCACAGATATATCTTTCGCGAGGTCATCAAAGTTTTTGTCCTCGCCACCGTGGCTCTGACACTGATGATGAGCTTGGGCAGCATTCTGCGCCCCGTGCAGGAATTCGGCGTCGGCCCGGGACAGGTTGTTCGCCTTATGATTTATTTCCTCCCAGTTACCCTCACTTTTGTCCTGCCCATGGCTGCGCTTTTCGCAACCACGCTGGTTTACGGCCGGCTCGCCAACGACAATGAGCTCGACGCCTGCAGGGCAAGCGGCATATCCCTGCTGACGCTGGTTTACCCAGGATTGATTCTTGCCATCATTGTCGCCACCGCCAACCTCCTGCTCGGCTTTTATGTTATGCCTACCTTTATGCACCGGGCCGAAAATTCTCTCAAAAATGACGCCAGGCAGATACTTTTTAGAAATATCCAGCGTAAGGGGTACTACTCGCTCCCGCCGGATGATCAATACAGGATTTACGCCGATAACGCTGACATGCAAAATAATGTGCTCTCCGACGTTGTCGCCGTCGAAATCGCCGGCAACGGCTCAATTAAAAGAATCATCACCGCCGAAACTGCAAAAGTTATCTTCGACCCTCATCAAACTCTTAACGAGGTCCGCATCAACGCACACAATACCTGCCAGATGGGCCCCGGTGAAGACGCCGGATTCTCAGCCGAATGGCTCTCGCTCACCACTGAATTCGGCGCACTGCTCGGCGACAATATCCAGTTCAAAAAAATCGACGAAATGAAACAAATCCGCCGAAACCCCATGCTCTTCGACCCCGTCGCCAGAATCGCTCGCCGTGTATACGCACAGTTCACCGCAGAACTCCTGGCACAGCAGATAAATGATGCTGGCTCTTCCAGCACAAACCCTCCCTTCAAACTGTTCAACGACCGACAGGTCGTCGAATTTTCCGCCAAATCCTGCACCGTCCTGGACGAAAAACAACTGCTGCTTGCAGATGACGTGATAATTACCGAACGCCCCGTCAGCGGCGACTCGGCCACCCGAACTCTGCGTTGCCAAAAGGCATTCCTGAATATCGAAGGCGATGAAATGGCCCCGACGCTTACTCTCGATATTCAAAACGCCAAATGGACTTCGGTTGACCTGCAAAGCCCGCAGGGACAGGAAAATGTCCTCGCAAGACAAATCATCCGAGGACTTGTTATGCCATCGGCCGTTACGAGTAATTTCAAAACAACCAACATTCTTAATGAGATAAACCCCCAGGCCATATCCGCTGCCCTGCACGCCGGACCAAGCGAGCGACTGGTCGCCCTGCAAAACCAGTTGTATAGAAAAATAGCCAAAACCCTCGCCAATATAGGCGCCGAAACAAACTCCCGGCTGGTCTTCGGTGTCGGCTGCGTAACGCTGATTATGATAGGTATCGGTCTCGGAATCATTCTCAAAGGGGGGCACTTACTTACCGCCTTTGCCGCCAGTGCAGCACCTGCACTGGCACTTATTGTCTGTATTATGATGGGAAAAAATATAGCTGAAAACCCTGCTGCCGCTTCGTGGGCCGGAATACCTCTTATGTGGGCGGGACTGGTTATTCTCTCAATGCTGGGACTTGAATTATATCGGCGACTACTTCGTCATTAAGCGTTTAATAATAAACCGGCAAAAAACAAAATGAAGATACTCGATAAATACGTTGCGAAAAATTTCCTCATCGGCTACGCCATTGCCTTTGCCGTCCTCATCGGCATGAGAATAACCATCGACCTCTTCGCCAATCTCGACGAATTCACCGAGCATGCCAACCTAAATACCCTGTCTGTAATCACCAACATCATCATTTATTATTCGCTCCAGAGCACTTTGTATTTCCGCGACTTCGCTGGAATGATTACTGTTGTCGCCGCCGCTTTTTCCCTTGGCAAAATGGTGCGATACAACGAGCTGATAGCCATGATGGCTTCAGGCGTCAGCCTAAAAAGAGTCATTACTCCCATCGTCGTCCTCGCCATCGTGTTCTCTGGTTTCCTGATAATCGACCAAGAATTGGTTATCCCGGCTCTCAGCGCCAAACTCGTCCGGAATAAAGACGTTGTCCCCGGCAAAGAATCCTACAACGTCTGGTTCATAACTGATGCCAGCGGCTCACTTCTCTCCGCCAAAAAGTTCGACGTGGCTTCCTCGACTTTTGACGACCTCATTGTCGTAACTCGTTCCAAAAAACCAGACGCCCTCCTTTGGGAACCAACAGGTTTTATCGAAGCCAGCAAGGCAATCTACGATTTCAAAAGCCAGACCTGGCTCCTCACCAACGGCTTTTTCACCCCCATCCCAAAACTCGGCTCGCCGCAGCCCGGCAGACAAAATGCCTCCGCCTCACGAACGCCACTTTCTACCTACCACACCGACTTAACACCAAACGATATCCCCGTCAGGCGAAAAGCCGAGCACAAATCTCTCCTCAGCTCTATGCAATTGTCGCAACTGGCCTCCCAGGGAACTCAGCTCAAAGACCTCGCTAACCTTTACAGCCAGAAACATTTCAGAATCACCGACCCCATTATGAACCTCGTTATGCTCCTCGTCTGCCTGCCCGTTCTCGTTTGCCGCGACCCCAAATCAATGAAATCCGCCATCGCAATCAGTTTCGCCATCACCGCCGCCTCGCTCGTCGTCGGCTTTACCTGCAGAATACTCGCCACTGAGGATGTCTTCGGCAGAATCGTCCCCGAACTCTGGGCGTGGCTGCCCGTCTTTATCTTCGCTCCAATCGCCTTTATCGAAATCGACTCGATGAAAACCTGATTCAGGAAACCAGCCCTGCTTTCAATTTTTCACGAATCTCTTTATTTATCCTCGCGCTGCACCATTGTTTGCCGCACATCGAGCAGTAATCCGCGTTCATTTCGCCATTTTCCTCTATTCCCTTGCACGCCTCCTCGTGCATCCTAACGGCCGTCTCCGGGTCCAGCGACTGCGCAAGATGCCTGTCCCAGTCAAGGTTCGCTCTGGCGATACTCAACCCCCTGTCCCTGTCTGCCGCGCCGGCAAGTCCGCGAGCCACATCGCCCGCGTGCGCCGCAATCCGCGCCGCAATCACTCCCATCCGCACGTCCTCAGCGTTAGGCAAACCCAAATGTTCCCTCGGCGTAACATAACACAAAAACGACGCCCCGTAATACGCCGCCGCTGTCCCCCCTATCGCCGACGTTATATGGTCATACCCCGGCGCAATATCCGTAACCAAAGGCCCAAGAACATAAAACGGCGCGTTATGGCAAATCTCCTGCTGAATCTTCATATTGTGCTCTATCTGGTTAAACGGAACGTGCCCAGGCCCTTCCACCATAACCTGACATCCCGCCTCAATCGCTCGCTGCGTCAATTCGCCCAGCGTCCTTAACTCCGCAATTTGCGCCTCATCCGTCGCGTCCGCCAAACTCCCGGGCCGTAAACCATCCCCTAAAGAAAAACAAACGTCATATTCACGCATCAACGCGCACAATTCATCGAACATTTCGTAAAGCGGATTTTGCCTGCCGTGATACAGCATCCACTCCGCTAATAACGCCCCGCCCCTGCTCACTATCCCCATCACTCGCCTGCCCGTCAAAGGCAAATACTCCCTCAGCACACCCGCATGAATCGTAAAAAAATCCACCCCCTGCTTCGCCTGCCTCTCAATCACATCAAGAATTATCTTCTCATCAACTTCTTCAATCGTCCTGTCCGAAACCATCTGATAAATCGGCACCGTCCCAAAAGGCACTGAACATTCCGCCAGCAACACCTCTCTTATCGCGTCCAAATCGCCCCCCGTGCTCAAATCCATTATCGCGTCCGCCCCAGCTTCTATCGCGACCCGCATCTTCTCAATCTCTTCACCAACAGTGCTGCGAACGCTACTCACCCCGATATTCGCGTTGACCTTCGTCCTCAACACCCGCCCTATACCTGCCGGCTTCAGATTCCTTTTCAGGTGAATCACGTTGGCCGGCACCACTAACCGCCCCGCCGCTATCTCATCACGCACTAAGCCCGCCTTGACCCCTTCGGCCTTCGCCACGTATTCAACTTCAGGACTTATCCTGCCAGACCGCGCTATTTCCAGTTGTGTCGCCATTTCTTTTTGCCGCCTTAAAATAAAAAAATCGCTTCATTATAGGAAGCGATTTCAATCTCATACTAACATCTTCGACTGTCTTTAATCACTTCCCTACGCAGGCCTTGCCTCTTTCGGCTGTCCTGTTCAGGTTCAAAGGGTTTGCTCTCAGGCCTGCTATCCAACAGACCACCCCTAGTGAACAACTGCGTTATATCTCAACGTTATCGGTTAATACCAAATCGTAATGATAATGCTCGGCTCTGTCTTTTTGCCGACAACATCGCCTGTAACAGTATTCGTCCGCTTTATATTAACGCCAGGGTTATCCATCAGCCATTTGCATATCTGCTCATCCATAAAATCAATCGCCCCTGCATGCAGCTTCGTGTAGAAACTCTTGATGCCCGTAATCCGGTCTGGCCAGCTCACCTTTTTACCCGTGTCCCTGATAACGGGCATAGGCGTCTCTTCGGATGACTCCCTTGTACTGCCGGATGTGCCTGAACCCAAATCCAACGGCGAATGAGACACCGAAAGCCCATCATCGAAAGGAATCGGCTTTTCCTCGCCCGGCTTGCCAACTTCAAACTCGTTCATTAAACTGCCCTCCAGAAAATCATGGAATTCTCTTATTTCAAAAAAAACATTTTAAACCATTATTTAGTATAACAACCTTGTGATACCCGTCAAACACTTTATGATATCGGCCAATGGATATTAAAAAGAATACAAAATGGACTACCGTCGGCTTCATCGCCCTCGGCTGTCCCAAAAATATGGTGGACGGCGAACGGATGCTCGCCCTCATCGCCCAGGCCGGCTTCGTCATCACACAGGATACCGACAACGCAGACGTAGTCGTCATCAATACCTGCGGCTTCATCGCCCCCGCCAAAGCCGAAGCGCTCGACGCGATAAACCTCGCCATCCGCCAAAAACAAAAAGGCAAAGTGCAGAAGGTCATCGTCGCCGGCTGCCTGGCGCAGCGAATGGGCAAAAACCTCCTTAATGAAACCCCCGGAATCGACGCCATCCTCGGCCTTGAATCACGTGACAATATCCCCGACATAATCAAATCAACACTGACCGCCGACAAAACCATAACCGCCGTAAGCCCAAATCCTCATATCCCCTATGACGACCGAACACGCCTTCGCATCACCCCGCCACACTGGGCATACCTCCGCATCAGCGAGGGATGCAACAAAAAATGCTCCTTCTGCACTATCCCCTCCATCAGGGGTAAATCTCGAAGCAAACCAAAACAACTCATCCTCGCCGAAGCACGCCAACTCGTCGCCTCAGGCGCAGTCGAACTCAATGTCATCGCTCAGGACATAACCGCCTATGGCCACGACCTTCATATCCCCAACGCCTTGCCAAAACTGCTCACCGACCTCGCCAAAATCCCGCGCCTCCGCTGGATTCGCCTGCTTTATCTATATCCCACCGGAATAACCGAACCACTCATCGAAACCGTCGCCGACTCCGATAAAATCCTCTCCTACTTTGACATCCCCCTTCAGCACATAAACCCACAAATCCTCAAAGCAATGCGCAGACCCCATTCCAAAGATAAAATCCTCCGACTAATTGAAACCCTGCGAACCAAAATCCCAGATTGCGTCCTCCGCACAACCTTCATCGTTGGTTTCCCCGGCGAAACAGACGCCCGCTTCAACGAACTCCTCGAATTCATCAACTGGGCACACTTCGATAACCTCGGCTGTTTCACCTTCTACCCCGAACAGGGGACCCCCGCCGCCAGCTTACCACACCAGGTCCCCGACCGCGTCAAAAAACAACGACTCGAACAGCTTATGCTCGCCCAGCAACAAATCGCCTTCGATAAAAACAAATCCCGAATAGACAGCACACTGACCTGCCTCATTGACAGCATCGACAAAAATCACACCGCCAAAGCCCGCTTCTTCGGCCAGGCGCCCGACATCGACCCCCTCTGCATTATCCGCGATTGCAACGCATCCCCCGGCTCCTTTATTAACGCCAAAGTCACCGGCTCAATAAACTACGACCTCCTCTGCCGTCAAATTTAATCTTGAATTACACAAACCAATATGTAAACTTTGCCTATGCTAAAACAGGTTCCTAACATATTGACCTTTGGCCGGCTCGCCCTGACTATACTCTTTCTCGGCATGCTCCTTCATTCTCCTTATGCCCAAAACAAAACGCTGACGCTTGACACCGCCTTCGCTGTCTTCTTAATCGCCGCCCTCACGGACATCATCGACGGCCCCATTGCCCGAAAACTCAACGTCGCCAGCAAATTAGGACGTATGCTCGACCCGCTCGCTGACAAAATCCTCGTCTGCGGCGCATTCATCTGTTTCGCACTTATCCGTGAACCATCCCTCTTCACCATCTCCGAAACCTATATGAACGTTATCCGCTGGGGTATCGCCGCCATCCTGATTGGCAGAGAGGGATACGTAACCATTCTCCGTCACGCCGCAGAGGCCAAAGGCATCGACTTCCGCGCCGTCGCCTCAGGCAAAATTAAAATGTTCCTCCAGTCCTTCGCCGTCGGAATCGTCCTTATCAAATCAGCCCACGTTCCCGCCGCCTGGGCCAACTGGGTTACCGCAATTACCTTTCTGATTATGCTCACTGTCACAATCGTCTCCGGCTTCGCCGCAACCCGCCGAACCGCCCAAATACCCGCGTAAATTTTTTTAAATTTTACTTGACATCGCATAGTATGTAATACATAATAAGCATAACAATACGTTATTACGATATACAACATTTTATGAAAAGGAGATTGATATGAAATTTGAAAGTCAGTTACTAAAAGGTATCGCCCCCGTCGTTGTGCTTCAGATTCTCTCTCGAGGCGAAATGTATGGCTACGAATTGACCCAGACCATCGAACAGCGAAGCGACGAAATCCTCACGCTGGGCAAAGGCACCCTCTACCCCCTGCTCTACAACCTCGAAGCCAAACGCTTAGTCAAAGCCCGCGTGGAAACCACCAAATCAGGCCGCAAAAGACGCTACTACTCAATCACCAGCAAAGGCAAAGAATATCTCGCAGGCCAGACCGAGCAGTTGCGAAAATTGCGAACAGGCCTCGATTTCGTCTTCGGCGGCGCGATTAAAACCGCGTAAACGAATGAGCCGTTAACAGAGCATCAATAATTCAGGAGCGACGTTATGGCTGAAAATGATAAAACATTCGAAAACCTGCCCAATAGCGCTGTCGAATACATCAACCTCGTCATCAAAAATATGCGATACCGCAAAAAGGCACGTGATGAAGTCCGCGAAGAGCTGTTCGACCATTTCGAAGTTTATCTAAAAGATTGCACCGCTAATGAGGAAAAAGAGCAAAAAGCACAGCAGTTGATATCCGAATTCGGCGACCCAAAACTCCTCGCCGTCCTTATGCGCCGCGCAAAAAAACGCTGCCGGCCCCTCTGGCGAACCATCGTGGCAAGAACATTCCAGGCCCTCGCCGCGATGATAATACTCCTCATTCTTTACATCGCCTGGTTCTTCACAGGCAAACCAGTCATCACAACCAACTACATCGCCGAACTTAACAAAATCGTCCGCCCCGCCGCCGACGACTCCACGAACGCCTACCCTCTTTATAACAAGGCCATCAAGGCCCTCGTGGACGTCAACGATAGCAAAGAACTCTTACGAATTCATTTTTATGACGCTAACGACGAACAAAAAAAACTTATCAGGCAATGGCTTGCCAAAAATGAGGAGCCCCTTGCCCTTGTCACAAAAGGTTCAAAATTACCTTACTGTTGGCAGCGATATGAATCTAAGGACCCCGAACAAAACATGATGTCGGTTCTCCTGCCGGACCTCGCGCCTTCCCGTAATATTGCCTATGCCCTCTGCTGGCGGGCATGGTTAAACTCGCAATCCAACGACTTTAATTCGGCCTTCCAGGATATCGAAACTTGTTACCGCCTTGGCAGGCACTACAAAGGCGAAAAAACACTACTCGTTGAGCAGCTCGTTGGTATGGCCATCAAAGGCCTTGCCCTGCGAACATCTCGACAAGTACTGGACACCTGTAAAATTGAATCAGGCGCCCTCGCTGGCTTCCAGCAGCGTCTTCAAACCATTATCGACGGCGATAATTTCAAACCGGATTTTAGCTTAGAGAAACTTTGTGCATACGATGAAATCCAGCGTTGCTTCACCGACAGCCGATTCGGCCCCTCTCATATTTATCCAAAACGTATGATAGGATTTTACGAGTCAAGCAACGAGAACCCCAAACATGACCCTATGGTTGACATGATTCTGGTCTTAAAATATTCCCCGGACGTCTTATTCTCACCCACTAAGGCCGAAACGATTGCCAGTACCGATGCCTTCTATAAACGCTTCGATGAAATTTCCTCTAAAACACCCGCCCGGCTAAAGGCCGAAGGAATCGACCCTGATTCCGAAACCAACCGTATCGTGAACAATAACATCTTCCTTAAAATCCTGGTGCCCGCGCTGGCCCGCGTTAATATGATCGGGTGGCGAAACAAAATCGACGCCGAAAGCACCCCGCTTATAATTGCTATCATCAGATACAAACAGGATACAGGCGCCTTTCCCGAATCGCTCGATAAATTGGTGGAAAAGGGATATATTAAACATGTTCCTGTTGACCCCTTCAGCGATAAACCGCTTGCCTATCGCAAAACGGATAACAGTTTTCTCCTTTACAGTTGGGGCGAAAACCTGAAGGATGATGACGGACAGGTAACCCGTGATAAAAAAGGCAAAATCATTCAGTGGACGCCCGAAGGCGACTGGGTATTATGGCCTGTGATTGATGGCAAATATGAACAAACTAAATAATGGACGACTCTTATGGCAGAGTCAAAAATAAAACCGGATGGATTTGGTGAACTGCCGACCTGCGCCGTCGAATATATCAACCTCGTCATCAAAAAAATGCGATACCGCAAAAAGGCACGCGACGAGGTCCGCGAAGAGCTGATTGACCACTTCGAGTTGTATCTGAAAGATTACGCCACTAACGAAGAAAAAGAACAAAAGGCGCAACAGTTAATCTCCGAATTCGGCGACCCAAAACTCTTAGCAATCCTCATGCGCCGCGCAAAAAAACGCTGCCGGCCGCTCTGGCAGAAAATCCTCGTAAGAAGTTCCGCCGCCGCCCTCGTAATCTTTGCGTATCTGCTAATCTGTGCCTCCTGGCTTCGCATGGGCGCCCCCACTATCAGGATTAACTACGCTCAATGGCTGACCGACCGGCAAAGACAGGATAGAGACGAATCCCTCAACGCTATGCCCGAAATCAAAAAGGCCGCCGAACTGATACCCAAAACTGATGGCTGGCTCATTAGACCCCGTTTGTGGCCCGGCGATATGAACGATGCCCAAAAAACAGCGATAACAAATTTCCTGCGGGCCGATGATGAGATCTTCAACTCGCTTAATAAAGCATTGGAAAAACCATACTTTTGGGCAGATTATAATGCGGCCGGCCCCATTATTATCGAAGCCAATTCGGTTCTTGTCGTCAATCCTGATTTTTTTAATAACACAAATCAACCCCTCGCACCATATAGACAAGTTGCCCGAATGCTCGCCGCCCGAATCTATTGGCGGACATACTCAGGCGACATCGATGGAGCCGTTGACGATACAATATCGCTTCTCAGGTTCGCCTCTCATCTGGAGCAACAGGGTTTGCTTGTCGAGCAGCTTGTGGCAGTAGCAATAGAATCCCTCTCGCACCATATAACAATAATGGTCCTGTCACGGGTTGATGTGCCGGCTGCACAATTAAAACGCCTGCAGGATGAGTTAACAGTTACTTTTGCAAAACACGAATTTCCCATTGACCCCAACTGTGAAAAAGTGTTCTGGTATGCGCTTATCCAGCAGGGTTTTACTGATGACGGCAAAGGCAATGGAAAAATGCTGAACACGGCTACAATGTATTTCGCCAATAACTGGAAAGATACTATCCGGTCTTTTCTGACTTTCAGTTATCCTGACCGCAAGGAAGCTCTTGCACAGGTCGATAAAATGTTCGCCGAAGGACAACAAAATTTCCAGACCACCCCCTGGCAAAGGACAACAAAACCATCAACAAAACCGGCGGGTTCAGTTAATTCACCGCTTTCGTTTCAAACGCTTGCCCCGACTTTTGACAGAATTTCTGTCATTGCCTGGCGACTTAAAACCCATCGTGAAGCCACTTTGGCAATCCTCGCTGCCCTGCGTTTTCAAAAAGAGAAAGGGAAATTCCCGGAGAATCTCGATGAACTGGTTCAAATCGGCTATCTGACAAAATTACCAGATGACCCCTTCAGTAACGGCCCGCTAACCTACAAAAAGACCGCGGATGGTTTCCTCCTTTACAGTTGGGGCTCAAATCTCAAAGATGATGGTGGGCAGGCAATCCGTGATAAAGAGGGCAGAATCAATCTGTTCTCCGATGAAGGCGACTGGGTATTCTGGCCTGTCGTAAAGAATTGATTCCGACTAAGTTGTTGGTCTGGGGCGGGGCGTAAAGGGCAGCAGTATCCGCTGTGCCTTGCGAATCCGTCGGCGGTTACGCTCAGAGGGCTTCTCATAATACGCATTGCGCTTCATATCTCTTATCAAACCCTCTTTTTCACACAGCTTTTTGAACCGCCTCATCATTTGCTGGACCGATTCGCCTGTTCTTGATTTAACTTTCAACATAATACAAAAACACCCCTTATACCAACCTGACTCGAAAGGTTTAATAAATTCATTTATCACCAAATTGTTCCTCTGATAATATATCCCCCCTGCCAGCCCTTTGCAAGCCAAAAATCCCGAAAAAATCACATTCCCGCCTACCCCTTCTTTTATTGAAGAAACAAAGCAGATATGGTAACTTGGGCAGGTTATTTTGGAGACGATCGATAAATGGACAAAATGCGTGAGACCATAGGGGTTCGCAAAGAGCGGGCCATATTAGTTGGGGCCATACTGCAACACCAGAAAGACAACGATGACCTCAAAGAGCTTACCGCACTTGCCGAAAGCGCGGGTGCCATTGTCGTTGACCGTTTCCAGCAGAAAATCCATAAAATCCATCCCGCCCTTTATATCGGCAAAGGCAAGGTCGAACAACTCGCCGAACGGGTCAAACGATTCAGCGCCGACATTGTCATATTCGACAACGACCTGCTCCCGCGTCAAATCAGGGAGCTTGAGGAAATAATCCCCGCCAAAGTCATCGACCGCAGCGAATTGATTCTCGACATATTCGCCACAGGCGCAAAAACCGCCCAGGCCAAACTTCAGGTCGAACTTGCCCAGCTCGAATATACCTACCCCCGTCTCGCCCGTATGTGGAGTCACTTGGACAGTGTCGCGGGCGCGGGCGGCGCAACCACCGCAGGAGCCGTCGGCGGTATCGGAACTCGCGGGCCGGGCGAACAACAGCTCGAAACCGACAGACGACTTGTCAGCAAACGCCTGTCGGACCTCAAACGCGAGCTTGAAGAACTCGACGAACGCCGAGTTCGCGAAATCAGCAGCAGAAAAGACACGTTCAAAATATGTCTCGTCGGCTATACCAACGTAGGCAAAAGCACACTCCTCAACGCCCTCACAGACGCCGACGCTTACGTCGAAGACCGCCTCTTCGCGACTCTCGATACCCGCACAAGAAAATGGCAACTCGAAGGCGGTGCGGAAGTCCTGCTCAGCGACACCGTCGGCTTCATCAGGAACCTGCCCCATCAATTAGTCGAATCATTCAAGGCAACCCTCGAAGAGGCAACCACGGCCGATTTACTCCTGCACGTCGTGGACGTCTCGAACGCCGATGCGATGAAACAAATCGAATCGGTCAAAAAAACACTTGAAGACATCGGATGCGGCGAAAAACAAATCCTCCTCGTCCTCAATAAAATCGACGTCGTCAGCGGCCTGCGCACATTAGAAACGCTTCAGACGCTTTTCCCCGACGCTGTCGGCATTTCCGCAAAGACCGGCTACGGACTCAACCGCCTTCACGAAGCCGTATTGGAAAAATACCACGGCGGCGTCATCACCGTCAAAATCACCATCAGCCAGGCGGACGGAAAAATCCAGAGTTTCCTCCGCGCATACAGCACAATCCTCAGCGAAAAATATACCACTTCCAATGTCATCATCAAGGCCCGCTTAGGCCAAAACCAGTTGGTGAATCTCAAACGCCTCAAGCCGGTGAAGCTGGAATTGCTAAACCCCGGCAAAGGGGATTGATTACTGATAATTCCAGGCAAATATCCCGCCGAGGATTAGTCCAATCCGCTCAACAGAATAATCCATTTATCACGAATTGCGTATCCTAAAAAACGGAGCCCGCCTTTTTGCCCGTAACTTCCTGAGAACCTCTTGGATTTTTCAACTCACCGGTGAGTTTTGGGCCGTCCAGTTTTCCTTCAAAGTTCATCTCGAATCTCATCCTGCCGAATTCAGGAGTAACCTTGAAGCTCACCTTATCGCCTTCGAGAGTAACCTTATCGATGGTAGTAACGCCATACATACCGCTCATATCCCGGTTGATTTTCAGCCGCTGTTTGGAGTTGCCCCACGGGGCGGCGACGTCGAGAATCCAGGTGCCGATAAGTTCCGAACCGATTCGTTTCGCTTCGGCCGGCATTTCATTACCTTCCGCCTTAAACACACCTGCAATCGTATCCGTCTTCGGCTCGATAGTTCCCTCAAAGTTGCATACATTCTCGGCGTCCTGAACCTTAGTGGTGCTCTTGAAGGTCAGCTTGTTTCCTTCGCATTTCACGTCCGTAATCTTGTGTTCACCCTCTATTTTTTGCCATTCAGCCGATAACGAACCGTCTTTGCCTGCTTTAACAGCGAGTATCGCGGCAGTTTCACTATCCTTCGTCTTGAACTTCATATCCCAGATGCCAGCTGCTAATGGTATCATTGGGCTGCGTTTGCCCTCCATTTTGGATTGGTTCCCGCCATGGGTCAGGGTCCCTGAAAGCTTGTCATTTTCGATTGTGCCCGCGAAGTTCCCCTTGAAAGTATCTTTGCCGAATCGGACCGTTTGTGTGAAGGTGACATTGTTGTCCTTAAACCTGACGTCCTCCAGCTCACTGAAACTTCTCGAATTTATCCACTGTCCGATTAACCTGCCGTCACTGTCTCCGGCAAAAGAAATTATTGAGCCGCCCATCCGGTCACAGGGGTCGGCCTTAATCTGCCAATCCCCGTATACTTCCTTTCCGCCCATACGTGCCGATTCCGGCAATGTAGAGGCCGATGCCTGGGCAAGTTTAGTTATGTCCGGCGGCGTATATCTGGGCAGTTTGCCGGTTACGAGCAGTTCCTTGACGTAAACACCAAATTCCGGCGTCGGCATATAATTCCAGTCCGCTATCAATGTCGGCCCCGCCGTAGTATGTAAATCCCATGCCGTGAATGACCAGTTATGGTCTTGAATTGCCTGAAGCACATGTAACAGCCAGTCGTCACCCATTGCGGTCGAAGGACTCTGTCCCCACCATCCTGTCCTTCTATTCGGGCCGCCAGCACCGCCGAATTCGGAGACGATAACGGGGAATTTGGCGGTGGCCTCTTCCATACTGGCAATCCAGGTAAATACGCTCTGGCTCTTGTTGTCGTATGCGTGATTGGCGTAAATAACGCCGTTTCCTCCTGCGTCCTTAAGCTGTCTGCCCGCGAGGATGCCGTTGAAATCGTATGCCCACTCCAGCCCACCCGCGACAACGACGTTTTTGGCGCCGGCAGCTCGCACCGTATCCAGCATTTCCTGCATTCCTACTGCTTCGTATTTTTTAGCCGACAACCCGGGCCTGTTTGGGCGGTCAGTAATCATCCCGCCGTTGAGCCAGACGTCCCAGGTTACATCGTGCGGCTCGTTGTAAAGGTCAAAAAGAACCGCCGGATGATTCGCATATACGGGAGCGAAATCCTTCCAGAATATGACGCTGTTGCGGTCCGGCATCGAATGCTGACCGATATTCTGACCCCATTCGTTGACATCGGACCAGTGCAGGTCCAGAAGAATGTAGCAGCCCTTCGAGCCGCACAGGTCAACTACATCTTTGACAAGGGCTCGATAGCCCTTTCCTTCGTCGGTTGAGTTGGGGTCTTTTCCGAACCAGCGGTCCTGCGACAACGGCAGGCGAATGATATTGACGTTCCAGTCATCGATTGCGACTTTTATCGTATCGAGGATATGTCCGTCACCGTCGATTGTCCATTCGAGTGATGCGGCGTTGACGCCGCGCAGCAAAACCGGCTGGTTTTTGCTGTTGAGAATCTGATTCCCTTTTACCTTCAAAGCAAGCGGCATCCCTGCTTCGCTCGCGAAGCGAGGCGAGCCCGAGGATTTCGCCTGTGCCTTCAAAACCACCTTTGATTCCGGCTTCTCCGACGACATCGCTTCGCCGGCCAATACTATCGCCACACACAAACTCAATGCAGCCAATTTAGCGTTCATACTTCGTTCCTTTCATCAGTCCACCTTTGGGACAGGTATAATCTACCTGTCCGGCCAACGATATTCAACTGTCTCGTATGTATTTAGTCACGCCACGTTACGCCCTCTGCGGTGAAATAATGACTTGACTTTTGTCCCAACTAACCGGGTGTCCAAAACAAACGTTTCATACACTTGTTCGCCGATTTCGCGCAAGTGTTTTTTGCTCAAATCCAAAATTCTTAAATTTTTTTTTACTCCTTGTCCCACAACAAGTTAAGTACATTTTGGCCTGTTCCCAAAACACGATTTTTCGTCAAAAGCGCGCAAGTCGGCCCAATTATAGAGGAACTATGTTCTTCGAATTGGGCCTTAGCCCCGCGTTTCCTTGTCGAAGACAAGTGCGGGGCTGAGCATCAAACAAATTAAGGATAGAGGAATCTTTAGATTCCTCCGGTTAGCCCGCAGGCCTGCCTGCGGGTTATAAAAATTGTATCGAGCATCAAGTATCGAATATCGAGTATCGTTTGTAGAGAGGAGAGGATTATGAACGCTAACTTAATAATTGGTATCCCGGTCTGGCTGGACAAAATCTGCGTTTGCCCACTGTTGCTTTATCGTAAGTTAAAACACGGCTATCCCTTTCGCAAAATACCCTTAGGCGAAGGCAAATTCACCATCGTTGACCCGCGGGATTTCTACTCGCTCAACGCCTTCAATTGGTGTCCCAAGGAAAATGGCCCGCGAACCTATGCCGTCCGCCTCATTGCCGACTCTAATAACAGAACAAAAATTCTTTCGATGCACAGGGAGATTATGAACCCCCCTGCCGGCATGCTTGTTGACCATCGAAACCGCAAAACTCTCGACAATCGCAGGGAAAATCTCCGGCTCGCAACTCACTCACAAAACCAGTGCAACAAGGAAAAAACTACAAGAAAAACATCTTCTCATTTCATCGGCGTCTTCTTTGAAAAACATTCCGGAAAATGGGTCGCCAGAATCACCTCCCGCGGCAAAAAAATCTGGCTCGGCCGTTTCAACTCCGAAACCGACGCCGCTCACGCGCATGATGTCGCAGCAAAAAAATATCACGGCGAATTCGCACGTCTTAATAATGCTTAGCCCGGCAATTTCCATAACCCAAAACTCAACACTTAAAACTCAAAACTAAATACCTTCTCCCTTCTAACTTCTCCCTTCTGCCTTTTTACTGTCTTCTGTTATTCGTCCGGTATTTTCAGGCGAGCGTTGCACTTCGGGCATTTACCCGTCTTGCCAGCGTATTTTGCCGGCATCTTGAGCCGCTTGCCGCACGAACAGGCGAACCGTATAAATTCGTCCTTAGGAGTTTGAGGTTCCAACGGTATCGTTTCTGGCTGCTCAGGAGGGTCGAATGATATGGTCTTGGGCTCAAACGGAACCGGCGATATGGGGACCAGCGGCAGCTCCGGCTGTTCGTTTGCCGTCGCGTTTAGAAAACTATAATATCCCCTTGGGGACTCATCAACTGCCAGCGGATGCCTGTATTCTTCGATTATCTGCAAAAGCGATTTCTCATATCGTTCTATTGTCAGCATCTTGAATTTCAGCATTAAAATCGCCAGAACAACGCCCCCTGCAAAACCTCCCAGGTGCGCGAAATACGCCACGCCTCCCCCGCCGCCCAGCATTGCCCCCAATATATCGAACACCAGCCAGAATAATATCATCCACGCGCTGCTTACGTTGAACCCTCTTATGTAAGGAAAAAATACCAAATAACAGGTTATTTCATTTTGCGGGAACAGCACTAAAAACATCCCTACGATGCCGTTTATCGCCCCGCTTGCCCCAAGCATGCTGCCGCCGACAAATACCAGGTGAGAAATCCCGGCGATAAGCCCCATCCCTATGTAAACCGGAATATAACAAAGATTGCCTATTTTGGCGCAAATGGCATTGCCGAATATCCACAGAAAAAGCATATTGCCCAAAAGGTGTATAATGCCCCCGTGCAGCCACATATGCCCGAATAATCCTTTTAATGTCAAGCCGTCTAAAATATAAGGCCTTATTTCCCCCCACACATAATACCGCTGGAGTATTATTTCCTTGATGAGCCCCTCTTTGAATTGTTCCCGCTCGTCGGCCTTCTTAAAGAGACCCCCATCTTCCATAATTCTGGTGGGTTTTTCTGCCAACTTTTCAATCTCTTTAAGCTGCTTATCCTTCACCTCGAAATCTTTGGCCATGTCCTCTACCGACTTGTTCTCATACTCCCTCGTCTTGGCTGGCAGTTGGGCCTTGCGTTCTTGGATACTTATCGTCTGCCAGACAAATACCGCGATTGCCCCTGCTATTATCAGCCAGTTCACAATCGGCAGTCGGTCCTGCGGAACATCAACACGCGCTGGTATTATCAATCCGTCGCCTCCTGACAACCAGTATATACACATAATATTCTTGCATAACAACATTATACCAAAACCTCGTAGCACAGCGAAGCCCCTCGAAGCGTAGCGCAGATCCCGGAATGTCGTTATCCGGGACCCATCGAGCGCAGCGCAGACCCTCGAAGCGCAGTTTACCCGCCGTTTGTTTGGCGGGCGTAGATCCCCGCATGTCTTTGGCGGGGAGCCAGATTGCATGGTCACGTAACAGGGGACCCATTCAAAAATAGACATTTGACAATCGCCAATCTGCAATCGCAAATCCGCAATCGTCAATTATTTAATCGCCATTCGACAATCGGCAATCGACAATCCCCACTTTCCCGGCTACAATGCAATCCAATAAAAAAGAGAAACTTTGGCAGGTTGAAAAATGATTGTTGTTCTTACTCTTTATCACAAACGATAAGATAATACAAAATGAACCCTTCTGAATCAGACATTCATGATTATGAAGCATCGCGCCTCATAAATAAACTTTATTATTTCTTGGGGCCAAATAATGTTGATAGCGCATTAAAAAAACATAAAAGGAATCTCGATTTATCAGGCCCCATAGTAAGTGAATATACGATTAAACATAAACATCCTTGGTGGAATGCTTTTATATCCTTCTTTGAATTGAAAAATACAGCCAAATCCATCAGGAAGAATTTTACACCTGAAATTAGGATGTTATCTGCTGATGCAAAAATGGTTACCACCCTTCTGAAATTTATGCCCGTATCAGTACAAAATAAATACAAAAGAGATTTGGTAGACCCAGACAGGGCATCTGATTATCTATTTGAAATACGCATTGCATGGCATTTTTACAGTCGAGGCAACGAACTTCAGTGGTATGAAGATGACGGTAAAAAACACCCTGAGTTTTTAGTCAGAACCCCCGATTTCAATTTTAATGTTGAGTGTAAAAGAATCAGTGTTGATATTTCAAGAAAAATAAAGCGTGAGGATTTCAACCGATTTATACAAACGATCTTGCCTGAGGTTAACAAGCTTGGTTACGGCGGAAACATAGACGTTATTCTCGATGGAAGACTGGAGGGCACTCATATTAACACTCTATCCTCAGATATCCTTGGACTCATTAAATCAAAAAACATTAAGGGTGAATTTGAAGTGCCGCTGGGACATATTTCGTTGAATCTGAATGAAATGAGCAGAAAAATCTTCAATGTACGGGAGCATGATGAAAGTATGTTACCCGATGGGTTACATGTTGCGTTGTTTTCATCTCGCAGGGATGGGGATAACCTAATTGATCCAATCAAGCTAAGTCTTAAATCCAAGAAACCAGATAAGGTTTTGGAGGGCATTTATGATAAGGTATATGAAGCAGCTAAGAATCAATTGGACAAATCAATACCAGGCATAATTGTCTGTTTTCTCGAAGGTATATATGATTTGCGAGAGCTTTCGAATAATAGTGGACTTCAGTTAATGACATGTAAATTGCTGAATAAAGATGAGCTTTCTCATATTGCCCGCATAGAATATTGTTCTGAGAAACAGATTCACAAGCTTGGCAACAACGCAGAATCATACGATAATCAAAGATTGTCTTTTAACAATCCGAATTGTAAATTTGAAAAAGTTAAAACTTACGAGTTTTAACTGAGGATTTTATATTGGCAAATCAAGCAAAATGGGTTTTTGCCGAAACAACACGAGGTGAAAAATGGTTGTAAAGGATGGGGTTGTTCAAATCGCTTATAATATTATCGGTGGCATTCTTGTTTCCGGTCTCGCGTTGCTACTGCAATTGTTTTATCGTAAATTGCATGCTCGCAGGTTCCAGCAGGTATTTCAAGACGAGGACGACGGTGAGTTCTACGTGGTATACAAATCTGTGGAAAGCAAAAGGGATGTGGTTTTTCCGGCAGAAGAGTCGAAGGTACCCAGAGGAACACCTGCCACAACAAACTTGACGTTGATCAATTCTTGTGCCGCAACAAGAAGCGTAGGGTACTTGGTATACACATTCGGAAAAAGTATTGGCAAACCACCTCTCATAGTGTCTCACGCTGATGTGGACCAGAAGATGAACTTATCGTTCATATCAATTGGAGGACCAACGAACCATAAGACAAAAGACCTTATGGCAAATTCTGCTAACAAGCTCCTGGATTATGAACATGGGAAAATAGTCGCTAAAGACTCGAGAAAGATCCTCGTAAAAGATGGGGACGAGGCGGGTTTTGATTATGGTTTCATAATTAAAATACACCCAACTAATTTCCCTCAGAGGACATGGATTTGTTGCGGAGGATTTGGAGAGTGGGGAACAAGTGGAGTAGCTTGGTATTTATCGCATAGGTGGAATGATATACGAAAACTTGCTGGGAAAAGGGAATTTGCCTGTATAACAAAAACCAAAATAGGTTGCGACGAGGACACATACCTAATGGGGCAGTTTCAGAATATAAAGGAAATCGATAAGTATGCGAGAGATGCCGAGAAAAAAAATGTAGCAATTACAAGCGTTAAAGTTAGTCCCACTGGGACAGTGACTACAACAACGATTGTTAAGGGTGATAGCAAAAAAGCGTATTGCACTGAATTGCCACCAGAACCTCCTTCGGTGTAAATGTTTATTAGTAAATAAATTGTCTATGTAAAATATGCCCGACAGAGAAGTTAAAACAATCTGCGATTTATCCGCCGCAGGCGGACTTAATTTACTACATCCTTAAATCGTCAATCGACAATCGCAAATCGTCAATTGGTTAATCCGCCAAAATAATCGTCAATTATTTAATCCTCATCCCTAAATCGTCAATCGACAATCGACAATCTACTTATTGCAATCCTGCCTGCCTCGGCGTAGTTGCACAACGTAGCCGGGTGGCTATAATATCTCTGCCTGCCCCCGCGTCTCGTTTTGCTTCGCAAAACGGCGGGGGTGGCTAAAAATCTACTTATTGCAATCTTGTCGGCCAAACATTCTAATATGCCCCGATGTTCAAAAATATATCCATAATCGGCGACGGTGCGATGGGCACCGTCCTTGCGATGCTGCTGGCAGAAAAGAATACGCCCGTTCGCCTCTGGGGCTACGATGCCAAACAATTGCAGGAGATGGCTGCTGCCCGCGAAAACGTAAAATTTCTCCCGGGCCACAAACTCCCCAAAACGATTATTTTCGAACCCGACGACAAAAAAATTATGACGGACGCCGACCTGATTATCTCCGCCGTCCCCTGTCAGTTTATGCGAAGCGTCTGGACCCGCCTGCAAAAATACACGCCCAAAGGCGTCCCCGTTTGCTCAGTCACAAAGGGAATCGAAAATAAGACGTTATCACGCCCCACCCAAATCATCGCCGACGTCCTCGGCAGCAACGCCTCCCGCGGTCTGGCCGCATTATCCGGCCCCACAATCGCCGACGAACTCGCCGCAAGATTGCCCGCCACCGCCTGCGTCGCCTCTGCCGACGAGGAATTTGCCCAGAGAATCCAGCATACCTTCAGCTCCCTTTGGTTCCGCATCTACACCAATACCGACGTGGTCGGCGTGGAATTGGCCGGCGCGATGAAAAATATCATCGCCATCGCCGCAGGCATAATCGACGGCGTCGGCGCAGGCGACAACGCCAAGGCCGCCCTGCTTTGCAGAGGCCTCGCCGAAATCTCCCGCCTCGGCGTGGCTATGGGCGCAAACCCCCAGACATTCGCGGGTCTTACCGGCCTCGGCGATTTGGTTACAACCTGCATATCCCCCAAGGGCAGAAACCGCTCATTCGGCGAACGAATCGGCAAGGGCCAAACACCCCTGCTTGCCCAATCCGCTACGGAATCCGTTATCGAGGGTATCGCCACCTGCAAAGCCGTCGTCGAGGGTCTCCTCCAGCAATACAAAGTCGAGATGCCCATTACCCAGGCCGTCTATGATGTCCTCTTCAAGAACAAATCCGTGCAGTCAGCCATCGCCAACCTGATGACCCGCCAGCTAAAACCTGAGCAAACGTAGTGCGTCGAAGAGCTCAAATCTGAAACCCGAAATTGATGCTCTGCGTCGTCCTGAGCTTGTCGAAGGGTTAAAACCCGACACGTAGCGAAGCGCAGGGCCCGCTTCGGAATCTTCAACCAGCCAAAAAAGTTGACCGCCAGCCCAAAAAGCTGACCGCCTAAACTTTCATAAACCAAAAGGATTGACTACCGCCCAATTTCCGTTAATATACCTCCGACCGTAGTTTTGTATCCTGGGCGGTTAGCTCAGTTGGTTAGAGCGCGTGCTCGACACGCACGAGGTCACAGGTTCGAGCCCTGTACCGCCCATTACATTTAATCCACGCTTGGGCAGGGCCACGCTATTAGTATAGCAGTGAGGAGCCAGGGACCATTAAAGGGCAAGCGAAAAAACAGGTGAGAAAACACGGGGTTAGCATAGCAATCCTAACAGGAATTATCTGCGTCGCGACGACGTGCATCACATCAGGGCAGGAAACATTTACGGCGTATGTGGAAAACGACGGGACGCTTATCAAGCCATTATACCGGACCGACCGGCACTATACCGACGGGGTAAAACTTGTTTATACTCACCAGCCCGACTGCAATTTTCTAAAAGAATTTGCGAGATGGAATAATTTTGGTCAAAACGACGGTCAGGTTACCACGGCACTGGGGTATTTTTTCGGTCAAAATCTATATACGCCCGACTATGTTGCCGAGCCGGCAAAGAGGGACAAGCACGACCAGGTATTCGCTGGGTGGATGTATGGGGGCATATTCGCGCAGCGAGCCACTGAAAACGAGATGGAACACTTCGAGTTGAATCCCGGTATCATCGGGCCATCAGCACGCGGGAGGCAAACTCAAAATTTTGTGCATAGCGTTATCGGGGTGGAAAAAGCGAAGGGATGGGATAGTCAATTAGGCGACGAGTTTGCCATGGATGTCACGTGGCTGAAAAGGCAGCGGGTTGCTGAGCAATATTTCAAGCGGACGGAGAATTTTGATTCGCATCTGGAATACGGGGCGACAGTTGGAACACTGCATCGCAACGCGAACCTTGGGATAGTTTTCAGATACGGGCTGCATCTGCCGAATGATTTTGGGCCTGGGCGACTTGAGGCGCCGGCGTCGGCGTGCATTGAGAAACCCGCAGAGGTTCAAACGGCGTATCTTTTTACGCGGATTGGCGGCAAGCTGGTTCAGTATGACCGGTTTTTGAGCGGGCTTACGACTGAGCCGGCGGTTGCGCAGTTCCAGGTGGGAGCGGTTTACCGATATAAATCGTTCGAGATAAGCTATTCGCAGACGTTCCTGACGAGAGAATATAAGGAGCAGAACAGCACGGATTCGTACGGGGCGATAAATATGACGTGGTGGTTCTGAGTTTTTGCCACAGAGGTCACAGAGAATTT
This sequence comes from Sedimentisphaerales bacterium, assembly GCA_049513025.1. Classification (GTDB taxonomy): domain Bacteria; phylum Planctomycetota; class Phycisphaerae; order Sedimentisphaerales; family Anaerobacaceae; genus Fen-1362. The sequence continues at coordinate 184,121 of JBEKWM010000005.1, read as the reverse complement.
TAAATTAGTCACACCGCTTCGCCCACAGGGTAAAGATGGTGTTCGCGATGTCGGTGTTGTCGATGTATGGACCGCGGAGGGGGTCGTTTCCGTCGATGGTTTTTCTGAATTGTTCTGCCCCGGCACCTTTGGCGAAGAAGGGAACGAGCGAATTGGTGTGATTCCTGCTGTGCCATTCGATATCGGGCAATTTGCCTGGCCCGTTACTGATGATGTCATTCCAAACAAACCCACGGTCTGTTTGTCCTGAGCCGGGGCTTGTGAGATGTCCTGTTTCATGGTCGGCGGTGATGATGACAAGTGTTTCGTTCCAATTGCTGTTGATATCAATCCAGCGGATGACGGCTTCGATACTCTTGTTGAAATCGTCCATTTCCTCGATAAGGCGACCCGATTCATTGGCGTGGGCAGTCCAGTCAACGGCACCGCCTTCAATCATAATAAAGAAACCATTGGGGTCATTATCGAGGACGTTCAGTGCGGCATTTGTCATTTCCGCCAGCGTTGGGACGGTTTGAGTCAAAGGCACCTGATATGGGTCTGCTGAGGCGTCGCCTGAACGTTTTTGCTGGGTAGTATCATAGACCTGTATGAGGCCGAAGACGCGATTCGGGGTTTTGCCATTTGCCAAGGCCTGGAATTCGGCGCGTGTCTGGACGAGTGTCCAGGGGTTTGCGCTGCCGCCTGCCGAACCATTCTTCAGGACCTCCCAGGTTTTCTCGCTAATATACCTGTAGTTTGGCTCTTGTGTCCGCCTGCCGTCGGAATCATAAAAGGGGTGGCCCGCGCCCATAATACAATCGACGGAGTTACTGTTAAGCATATCATCGGCGATTTGGGTCAGATTGCTCCTTGCACCGTTGTGGACGACGAAGCCGGCGGGAGTGGCGTCATCGAAGAAGACAGTGGTGATTACACCCGCGGCTTTGCCAAGCTGTTTGGCCCGCTCAGAAAGATTCAAAACTGGGCGACCATCGATATCGAGGCCGAGGGTTTTGTTATGGGTTTTGACGCCCGTGGCCATAGCGGTCGCGGCTGCTGCGGAATCGGTGAAGCCCTTATCGACATAATCGAAGCTGCGCCAGACAAGGTTAGCATCATAAGAGCCGCCGTAGGGGTAGGTACTCATCGCGAGGCGGACGGGAAAATCCTCGTAGGGCTGACAGGGTGAACGGCCGCAATTATAATAGTCGGCGGATTTATAGTGATTGAATCCGCCGCCATCGGCAATCATAATGATGACGTTTTTGGGGCCGTTGCGATGAGCACGAGGAGATGTTTGTTTGGCCGGAGAAGAGCATCCGCAGATGCCGCCAAATAAAATCAAGCCGAGCGATATGTTTCTAATCAGCATCTTCATATCTGAATGACGATTATAATAAAAGGACGTTAATTTGCCAGCGGGGGCTTCTTTTCCCCCGTAAAAAGCATATAATCAGACACAAGACATAAGACACAAGACCCAAGACACAAGAAGGAAAAACTATGGGTTATTTTCGTGATAATATCGAGCAGATGAAGGGTTATGAGCCGGGGTTTCAGCCGAAATCCACGGAGGTGGTGAAGCTCAATACCAATGAGAACCCTTACCCCCCCTCTCCGGAAGTTTTGAAGGTGATTAGTGAGATAAAGCCGGAGCAGTTACGCAGGTATCCTGACCCGATGGGTAACGTGTTTCGCGAGGCGGCGGCGAAAATCAACGGGGTAGAGCCGGACTGGATTATGGTCTGCAACGGCGGAGACGAACTGCTGAGTATGGCGTTTACGGCGTTTTGCGACAAAAAGAGGGCAACGGCATATCCCGTGCCGACTTATTCGCTTTACCCGGTGCTGGCGCAAATACAGAACTGCAAGGCAATCGAGGTGCCCTTCGATGAGGAGTTTAACCTGCCTTCAAAATTAGCGAGGACGAAGGCGGCTTTGACAATCGTTTGCAATCCGAATGCGCCGAGCGGGACATTTATAGAAACGGAAGAGCTTGCGGAACTTGCAGCGGAAATAAAGGGCGTGCTGCTGATTGACGAGGCATACGTGGATTTCGCAGAGCAAAACTGCATTGAATTGGTCAAACAGTTCGATAACATAATTATACTTCGCAGCTTAAGCAAAGGGTATTCGTTAGCGGGATTGCGATTCGGATACGCGATTGCCAAGCCGGCAATGATAGAGGGACTGCTGAAGGTCAAGGATTCATACAACGCGGATGCGATAGCGATTGCGGCAGCGACGACAGCGATTAAAGACCAGGGTTACTTTAAAGAAACGGTTGAGAAGGTAAAGGCGGAACGCAAACGGCTCAGCGAGCAGTTAAGAGCGATTGGATTTACGCTGCCTGACAGCTCGTCGAATTTTGTTTTCGCTGAGCATCAGGCACGCAAGGCGAAAAGTATTTTTGATAAACTTGTGCAGCGAAATATTTATGTGCGATACTGGGATTTGCCCGGCATCGAAAATAAGCTGAGAATAAGCGTGGGGACAAAAGAACAGAATGATACGCTTTTGTCGGCGTTGAAAGAAATCGTATCCGCGTAAAGGACTATGCTATGAAAAAGCGAACGGCGAAAATACACAGGAAGACCAAAGAGACCGACGTTAATATATCGCTGAATCTCGACGGAGCCGGCAAATACGAAATCGATACGGGCGTCGGGTTTCTCGACCATATGCTCACGCACCTCAGTAAGCACAGTAAAATCGATACGACTGTCAAGGCCAAAGGCGACCTCGACGTTGACAGCCATCACACGGTCGAGGACATCGGGCTTTGCCTTGGACAATGCTTAGACAAGGCGCTTGGGGACAAGAAAGGCATCAACAGATACGGCAACAGCTCGGTGCCGATGGAGGATTCGCTGGCGAATGTGTCGATTGATTTGTCGGGCAGGCCGAGCTGCGTTTATAACGTGGAATACCGGACGAATAAAATTGGCGAGTTCGACGTTGAGTGCCTTGAAGAGATGCTGAGGAGCTTTTCAAACGCGGGCAAATTCAACCTGCATATAAACGTCCCCTACGGCACAAACGCCCATCATACCGCGGAGGCGGTATTCAAGGCGATGGGCCAGGCATTAGGCGCGGCGGTTAAAATAACAGGCAAGGACATACCCAGCACAAAGGGAACGCTGTAACTATTTATGATTTATAATTTATGATTTATGATTGAACAAGAACCCATTGAATTTAGAACGGGGATAGGGACGGACATTCACCGCTTAGTCGAGGGCAGGAAGCTGATGCTGGGCGGAGTGCTGATTCCGCATCCGATGGGCCTGCTGGGACACAGTGACGGCGACGTGGTGCTGCACGCGGTAATAGACGCCCTGCTTGGGGCCGCGGGAATGGGCGATATAGGGACATTTTTCCCCGACACCGACCCAAAATGGAAAGACGCGGACAGTAAGGAGCTGCTGTTAATCGTCAAAGAAAAAATAGCTGAAAAGAAATGGGACATTATCAACGTCGATGTAACGATTCACGCGGAACAACCCCGGCTGGAACCATTCAAGGGGCAAATAAAACGGGTAATCGCCGGACTATTGGGAATCGATTTCAACGCGACAAACGTCAAGGCGAAAACGAATGAGGGACTCGGCGAGGTAGGCGAAGGCACGGCAATAGCAGCCACAGCGGTAGCGATGCTGAGAAAGAAGATTAAAAGGATATGAAGACAGAATACAGAACATAGAATGCAGAATGAAGAACGAAAAAATGGGTCCCCTGTTCTATTACAAGTTAGCAGCACTCGGGGATGACGCTACGCGTCAATTGCGGATTTGAAATTAGGAATTGAAGATGACTTTTAAATTATATAATAGTTTGACTCGCAAGACAGAAGAATTTAAACCGGTAAATAAGGACAGGGTCGGGATATACGTTTGCGGGCCGACTGTGTATGGGCACGCGCATCTTGGCCACGCGAAAAGCTATGTCAGCTTCGATATTCTCGTCCGCTACCTGCGATACCTCGGCTATAACGTAACATACGTTCAGAATATCACGGACGTGGGACACCTTACCGATGACGCAGACCAGGGCGAGGACAAAATCGCAAAGGCAGCGGCGAAAGCACACACGCACCCAATGGCATTAGCAGAGAAATACACGAAGAGTTACTTCGATGATATGGACAAGCTTAACTGTGTCAGGCCTGATATAAGCCCGCGGGCGAGCGGCCATATCGTCGAACAAATAGAATTGGTCAAGACGCTTATCGCAAAAGGTTACGCATACGAGGCCAACGGGTCTGTGTATTTCGATGTTTCAAAATTCGCCGAATACGGGAAACTGTCGGGCAGAAAAGTTGAGGATATGATTGCGGGGGCACGGGTGGAGGTATCGCAGGAAAAGAGAAACCCGGCGGATTTCGCGCTTTGGAAAAAGGCGGAGGCGAATCATATTATGCAGTGGCCAAGCCCGTGGGGACCGGGATTCCCCGGCTGGCATCTGGAATGTTCGGTGATGAGCACAAAATACTTAGGACAACCCTTCGATATTCACGGGGGCGGTCTTGAAAACCAGTTCCCGCATCACGAATGCGAAATCGCACAGGCAGAGGCGGCGACGGGGAAGCAATTCGTCAAATACTGGCTGCACAATAATATGGTTACGGTCGATGGCCAGAAGATGGGCAAGAGTTTGGGCAATTTTATTACGCTAAAACAGGTCTTTAGTGATTCGCCGGATGCAAAGCACGAGCGATTGAGCAGGAAATACGATTCGCTCGCGGTTCGTCAATTCATTTTAACCAGCCATTACAGAAGCACACTTGATTTTTCGGATGAGGCGCTTCACGCGGCTCAGAGCGGATACGATAAACTAACCGATGCCGTGATGAATTTAAGGAAGCAAATTAAAAATGCTCCTAATGGCCCAATTGATACAAATGTCGCAAATCAGCTGAAAGAATTGAAAGACAAATTCGAATCAGCGATGAATGATGATTTAAATACATCAATTGCATTGTCGGTAATGTTTGAGCTAACAAATTTATCTAACGTAATCAGTAATCCTGAATCACCTACTGGAGATGATTTTACACGAATCTATCTTCGTACTATAAGAGCTGCAACTTCTGAAACATTAAAAGCCATCGACGAAGTGTTTAACCAATTAGGTGGCAACGTATTAGGTATTGTGAGAGAACAATATCAGCAACAAAGCAAATGGAGTGACTGGAATGAGAAGTTAGATAAAACCATATTAATTTTAATAGATGAACGGAAAATGGCAAAAGCAATGAAGGATTGGACGAAAGCCGATGCTTTAAGAAAAAAAATCGAGGAAATCGGGATCGTTCTCGAAGACAAACCCGGTGGAGTAACCGGCTGGAGAATGAAATGAGGATTCTCGGCATAGACCCGGGATTGCAGGTTTGCGGGTATGCGTGTATTGAGTCAAAATCGAGCGAAACAACGCTGATTGAGGGCGGAGTGATTCGCACAACGGGAAGTAAAACAATCGAGACGAGATTGAACCAGATAGCCGAGGATATTGACTCGATATTAGATAAGTTCAAGCCCGACGTCGTAGGAGTAGAGCAGTTATATTCGCATTACGCTCATCCGCGAACAGCGATATTGATGGGGCACGCAAGAGGGGTTATATTGCAGAGATGTGCCGAGGCGGGCGTTGAGGTCAAGAGTTTCGGCGCGACGCGGATAAAGAAATGTATTACGGGTAACGGGCACGCGTCGAAAGAGCAGATGCAGAGGACAATCAAGACGCTCTTAGGATTGTCGGCTGTGCCTGAGCCGAATGACGTGGCGGACGCGATTGCGGCGGCGATGTGCTGTGCGGAAACTGTGAAAAAATATCTATGAGGCGCATCGAATTAAAATCAGCGGACGCGTCAAACGTTGAAGATATTATGAATATCCATTATTCCGCAGTGCATGAAATTGCGGCATCCTGGTATCCTGAAGAGATAATTCAGAACTGGGCTATGCCCAAGACGCCTGAGAAAATCAAGCAATTAACGGATGCGATTCAGGGCGGCGAGGAAATATTCGTTGTGGGAAAAATAAATAACAGGACGGTTGGTTTTGGGATTATCATGCCCAAATGCAATGAGTTGCGGGCCATATATGTGCATCCAGCCTTCGGCCGTCAAGGGATAGGAACTAAAATCCTGGCAGGTCTTGAACGAATTGCCATAGAGCGGGGAGTCAATACTCTCAAATTAGATGCCTCTTTAAATGCTGAGAAATTTTATGCCAAAAACGGTTTCGTAACCGTAGAGCGAGGTGTTCGCGAAATTCGTTCCGGTCACAAGATGCAATGTGCTAAAATGAGAAAGGTTTTGACAGCCGGTATAAATCCCCTGTAAAACGGTGGTTAAGTATTATGATAGCACGGTTGGAAGGAAAACTTGTTAAGTTGAATACCGAAAGCGCGCTGGTACAGGTTGGCGCGGTGGGGTATGAGGTTTTACTGCCGGGATATTGCATCAGTGCGTTAGCGGGCAGTATCGGCTCAAATATCACGCTTTGCACGATGGAATACTACGAGGGGTCATTGGGCGGCGGAAATCTTATTCCCAGAATCGTCGGATTCCTCAGCGACGGCGAAAGGGAATTTTTCAACAAGTTCACCAGCGTCAAAGGCATCGGCGTGCGAAAAGCATTGCGTTCACTGACAATACCGATTGCCAGTATCGCTTCGGCGATTGAAAACGGGGATGACAAGATACTAATGGCGCTTGACGGCGTAGGGAAAAGGACGGCGCAGCAGATTATCGCGGAACTGAAAGGCAAACTCAGCAGATTCGCAATCGGGGTTGGCCCGACGGGTGCGGCTGCGCCCGCTTTCAAACCATACCAGGCGGAGACACTTGAGATTCTGATTGCCTGGGGCGAGAAACGAAATGAGGCGATGGAACTGATTGAACTTGCGTGCAAGAAACACCCGGATGCAAAAACCGCGGAAGAGTTGGTGCCCCTGGTATATAGAATGAAACAAGGCATAGAGGTCTAACCAGACGCAAGACAACAGACCCAAGACACAAGACAGGATTGTATGGCGATAGACAGGGTTATAACCAGCGAGTCAAGAAATGAGGCGGAGGAGAATTTCAACGTTTCGCTTCGGCCAAAGCAGTTGCGCGAGTGCATCGGACAACAGAAGGTAATCGACAAGCTCAAAATCGCGATTGAGGCGGCGAAGAAGAGAAATGAGCCGTTGGAACATATCCTGTTTTACGGGCCACCCGGATTGGGCAAAACCACGCTTGCAAACGTCGTCGCAAATGAGATGGGTGCAAATATCAGGTGCACATCGGGGCCCGCGCTGACAAAACAGGGCGACCTGATGGGGCTTTTGAGCAATATCGGCACGGGCGATACACTTTTTATCGACGAGATTCACCGGCTGAGCACGCCTGTCGAAGAATTTATGTACCCGGCGATGGAGGAGTTCAGGGTTGATTTCACAGTCGATAGCGGGCTGCACGCGAAAACGATAAATTTCCCGTTAAAACGATTCACTCTTATAGGGGCAACGACACGGGCGGGATTGTTGAGCGCACCACTGCGAAGCAGGTTCGGGATGCTTTATCATCTCGAATTTTACAATACGGCGGACTTGACTTTAATTCTCAAACGCTCAGCAAAACTGCTGCAATTGAATTGCGACGAAGGGACACTGAATCTCATCGCGACGCGGTCGCGCGGAACGCCGAGAATCGCGAACCGCCTGTTGAAACGGGTGCGCGACTATGCACAGGTAAAAGGACAGGGCAAACTGACGACCGCGATTGTCGAAAGTTCGCTCAAAATGGAACAGATTGACGTACTTGGTCTCGATGAATTGGACAGGTCGTTTTTGCGGGCTTTGGCGGGGGTATATGAGGGCGGACCTGCGGGCATCGAGGCAATCGCAGCGACATTAGGCGAGGAACGGGATACGCTGGAAGACGTGGTTGAGCCGTATCTGCTGCAAATCGGCTTTGTCCGCAGGACGAAAAGGGGCAGGGAGATAACTAATGATGCCTGCTCGCACCTCGGTTTGAAATACAGCAAAAAACCGACTGCTGACGATGGGCCGGAATTGTTTGACTCCAGTCAGCAGTAAATTACCCGCAATCAATAATTTTAATCTGAATTACCTTACGAGTATCGTTAGTTACCTTTGCCTGTTCGCTGATTCTGACTGGGCAAAGCCAGATTATTTTATCGCTGTCGGCAATAACGAGCAATCGCCTCCGCAACGATTGAGATACCTTCGCGGCGGTCAAAAACTTGCCAACTTTTTTTTCGCCGGTTAAACCAAGCGGTTGGAATTTGTCCCCACGTCGTCGGGAACGAACCTCCATGGGCAGTTTCAATTTTTCAAAATCGAACCATTCGACAAGATTTGTTTTGGTCTTTTTGAAGCCGGCCAGGTCTTTCTGTTCTATTTCTATGATATCGGCGTTGATTGCATAGGGGCCTAATTGCGTTGCTCCCGGCACTTTTAACACAACAGGGTCTATTGCAATTGATTGGGCCGGTTTAGTTTTCAGATGTTTCTCAAAAACGATTTTGCCCCCCTGCCTATGCACCGTTATGCGATTTGGAAGCTGTAGTTCTGCATCATCCGGCAATCGCAATATGCTTTTATAATGTCGTTCTGTAACGTCCTGCTCACCTGCGCCAAGATACGCCATCGCCCTGCGGATAATCTCGATTTTGATTTCAGCCGACTGACTGGCAATTTTGTCAGAATCCACAGCAATTTCGTTTCCATTTGCGGCGGCGACGTCGGGCCAAATCGCGTCGGCTGCTCGACAAACCATAAGATAAAATCCGCGAGACGCTTTCGACAGGACGGCAAGGCGCTCAACGATGTCGCTTTGAGAATCATTCTGTAACGCCGGGAGCAGACGATGACGGATGAAGTTGCGCCTGTATGCGAAATCAGTATTAGTCCTGTCTGTGCACCAATTCAGGTTACGGCTGTTGAGGTATTGGATAATCTCATCGCGAGTGGCACAAAGCAACGGCCTTATAAATGTGATTCCATCAGCAAATTTTTTCGCGGGCCAGATACCACACATGCCCCGAAGGCCCGTTCCGCGAATCAGCCGGTCGATAATTGTTTCGGCGTTGTCGTTTTTATGATGGGCGGTGGCAATACAGGCGCAGTTCTGTTCTTTCGCAATCTCAACCAGATTTTCTATTCGCAGATTTCTCGCGGCCGTCTCGATTGACAGTTTTGATTTCTTCGCGTAATCACGCACATCGATTTTCTTAGTGATGACGGGGACTTTGAGTTTTTGGCACTGTTCAATCACGAAATCCTCATCTCTTTGTGCCTCATCAGTTCTCAATTGATGATTTATGTGGGCGCAGTGAATATCGAGCCGGAGCGCAGCCAGGACGTGTAACAACGCCGAGGAATCCACGCCGCCTGAAATCGCAAGCAGAATTTTTCCGCCCGCCGGTGCAAGCTGTTCGGCTGCGATAAAATCCGCTGTTTTCTGTTCAAGTTTTTTCAGCATCGACAGTCAAAAGCAAATGGGCCTGACAATCGGTCAGGCCCATAATTACGCGAAGTATTCATTCAAACAAATTCAAGCCGGAATTACGGCTGCGGTTTGGCTTCCCCGCTCAATTCCTTGACCCGTTGTTCGGCAAGGGCGACCCACTGCCTGTGTTCATTCGATTTGGTTATCTTCGACAACGCCTCCTGATAAATCTGCAGTGCCTCAGCTCTTCTGCCCAACTGGGTATCGAGAAGATAAGCCGCCTTGAACCTGGCCGTAGTGGGCGTTTGCGGGTTCCACTGGTAGGTTCTCTGGTAATACTTAACGGCGTTAGTATAGTCCTTGAGGTATTCATAAATCCCAGCCATTCTGAAGGCAGCATCGTCTATTTTGTCGCTTTTAGGATATTTGTTTATCAACTGGTCATACTTATCGAGCGCCTTTCTCAACAAGGCCTCGTTCTTGATTAACGGGCCTGCCTGCTCTTCGAGACGAACGGCTTCGGCATACAGGGTGTTGGCATCCGAAGTGGTGACGACCCCGGTATTCAACTTCTGTGATTTGCCCGCATCCTTACCGTTACACCCTACAAGAACGAACGATAACGTTATAACCGACACGATAACAGCTAACTTTGCCATAATGGCCTCCTTTCAAGTCCATAAAACCGCCGGTACTCCGCCGGCTACTCTCAATCACTTAACAATTTACCTAAACCACGTCAAGAGCAATCCGGCAAAAAATCAAATACCCAATCAATCTCCGGCCTGCCTGGCGATAATTGCCGTATAACTCCCATCACGGTCAAACATCTCGGCTGACGGCAAAATCAGGTTTTCAGATTCAATTTTGAAACTGAGATTTTCCTTAATAAATCCGCGAACAAGCAGGCCGTCTTCTTCGGGCTGGATGCTGCAGGTGCTGTAACAGATAATGCCTCCGGGTTTCAGCATACCTGCGGCCTTGGAGAGCAGCATCATCTGCGTTTTAGCAAGTTTTTTAACATCGCTTTTAGTAATTCGATGGCGAACCTCCGGCCTGCGTGCCAGGACGCCTGTATTCGAGCAGGGCGCATCAACTAACAGGCAATCAAAACCGCCCTGTTTTTCAACAGAGATAAATTCGACTGTTGTGATACTATCTGATAAACCCAGGCGAGCGATATTTTCTTTGACCTTTTTCAGCCGGCCGGAGTCAATGTCGGTCGCGACAATTTTCGCGCGGCCGCCGGTCGCTTCCGCCAACTGCGTCGTCTTTGTGCCCGGCGCGGCACAAAGGTCAAGAATCTCCCAGCCCAGCTTTGGCTTCAACGTCCGAACCACTTCCGCGGCGGATAAATCCTGAACGGCAAATGACCCTTCATCGAAGCCGGGTAATGCGGTTATTGCTTTTGGGCTTGTCAGTTTTATCATCTGCGATTCGGGCTCAATCTCGCACTCGATTTCAGCGGCTTTGAGTTTCTCCGTGAGTTCTTCCGCTGTGGTTTTGAGCGGATTAGGCCTCAAATAAACGCTCGGTCTGCGATTGCTCGCAAAACAAATCTTTTCTGTCTGCTCCCTGCCATATTCATCGAGCCAACTTTGAACAAGCCAGTCGGGCAGTGAAAACGCACAGGCAAGATACTCACATGGCGATTCGTCCCGGTCGGGAAGTATCTCTAAATCAAATTCACAACCTGTGTTCGGCATTTGCGGTATGGTCTCTCGCAGCCGGGATTGCTCAATCGGCTTTTGACGATTGATTATGTGTTTTTGCGTCTGGCGAAGTATCGCGTTGACAAACCCCGCCTGTTTGGCGCCTGCGACTCGCTTCGAATAATCGACCGCCTCATCAACTATCGCGTACTCCGCGGCCTGGGGACAATAGACCAGCTCATAAACGCCCACGCGGAGAATATTAAGTATTTTGCCGGAGATTCTCCCGACAGGGACAGCGGAAACCTTCTCAATCAAATTATCAATCAGGCAGTTATTTTTCAGGACGCCGAAAACAATGTCAGTGGCCCGCTGCGGTTCTTTTGTCCGCCTTAGAAAATCGGCCAGCGTCTCGACAACATCGCCCTTTTTGGGGTCGGCCTGCGTCAAAACAGAGGCGGCGACGGCACGTGCGGTTAGGGGAACAGAGGAAGACATATCATTCTTCGATTCTGATAAAGATGTCGCCGGGGCAAACATGCCGGCCGTTGACAAAATCCGCGAAACTCATCAGGCGGGAATTTTCCGGTTTCAACTGCATAATCTGCAAGCGGTCTTTGCCGCAGATAACGTTAAGATTTTCGTCAATTGTGCCGGGAGGAAGATTTTCAGAGTCAGCCATTCGCAAAATATCCGCTTTAGCGAAAATAACTCGTTCTACCCGGCCTGATTTTTTCGACTTATAAACGGCGGCAGCGCCGGGCCAGGGCCACAAACCAAGCATTTTCCTGTGCAGCGATTCCGCCTGCTCAGCAAAATCAAGAAAACCATCGGTTTTTTGCAGCTTCGGTGCGCGGGTGGCCTTCGAGTCGTCCTGTTTTATGTATTTGGCTGTGCCCGCGGCAATCTGGTCAATGGTCGTAACAAGCAATGGCGACGCCAGTTTCGCCAGCCGGTCGTGGAGTTGGCCCGCTGATTCCTCGCCGTCAATCTCGGTCCTGCATTGCGCGAGTATATCGCCCGCGTCCATTCTCTGGGCAACCGTGATAATACTGATGCCCGTTTCGGTGTCGCCGTTGATTATCGCCCAGTTTATCGGCGCCGCCCCACGGTATTTAGGCAGCAGCGACGCGTGAACGTTTATTGTCCCTTTGGGGGCGATATCGGTTACTTCTTTGCTGATTTTCTGGCCAAAGGCGATGACAACTAAAAGGTCGGTTTTGCAGGAACGCATTTTGTCGATAATCTCGGGTGAATTCACATCGGGGGCTTCAATGACGGGTATGTTATTCTCGGCTGCCCATTCGGCGACGGGTGTCGGCTTTTCTTTACGTCCCCTGCCCGCGGGCTGTGCCGGCTGGGTAATGACAAGAGATATTTTATGGTTCGATTGAATAATCGCGTCGAGACAAGGTAAACCGAATTGGCCGCTTCCGAGATAAACGATGTTCATTTGTCTTTCAGAATAATAGAAGTCAGGAGTCAACACCGTTGTGCTCTTCTTCGAGCATTTTCAACTGCTTTCGATGCGCAATCCGTGCGGTCATCGGCATACGGTTGACTATCGTAACCCCCTCAATGTGGTCAAATTCGTGCTGAAGCGCACGGGCGTAAAGTCCTTCGCCCTTGTCGGTAAAGGTTTTACCATCGAGGCCGGTGGCGGTAACGGTCGCCTGACTGTACCGTTTAATTTTTGTGAATATGCCCGGAACAGACAAACACCCTTCTTCATTTTCCACAAGCGGACCTTCGGCCTTGACAGTCGGGTTGACATAGGCGCGGACATTTTCCCTGCTGCCGTCGAGAGAAATGATAAAGAGGCGCAAGGACACACCCGCCTGCGGGGCCGCAAGACCGATACCTTTCTGCTCAATCATTATGTCGAGCATCTTCGCGGCAAGCCGACGGATATTGTCGTCGATTTTCTCCACCGGCCGCGAGGCCTTGCCCAGCACCTGTGCCGGGTAATGCGTTATACGACATTTTTCAACATCAATCGTCATCTTTACTCTTCAATCAAACTCATCGCCGTTGAAACTGTTGCCTAAGTAGGCCTTTCGGACGATTTCGTTCTGGATAACCTGCGCCGGGGTGCCTTCCGCCAGGACCTTGCCGTGGTCGATAATATAGGCCTTATCGACCACTTCGAGTGTTCTTTCGACGTTGTGGTCTGTAATCAGGATGCTGACGCCGGAAGCGACAAGATGACGAATGTCCTTTTGCAGTTCCTGAACGGTAATGGGGTCAACGCCGCTAAAGGGTTCATCAAGAAGAATCAGGGATGGGTCAGTTACCATAGCGCGTGCGATTTCGAGTTTTCTGCGTTCACCGCCCGACAGGAATCGTCCCTCGCTGCCTGCCACTTCGGTAAGACCAAAACGCTCAATCAACTCGTCGGCCCGGCTTTCTCTGTGTTGTTTTGTAACGGCCATAGTTTCGAGAATGGCGTAAAGATTATCGCGGACGCTGAGCCGCTGGAAGATGCTGGGTTCCTGTGAAAGATACCCAATACCAAGACGCGCCCTTTTGTACATCGGCAGTTCCGTGATGTCATTGCCTTCAAAAACGACCTGACCCGCGGTGGGGATTATCATCCCCATAATCATTCTGAAAGTGGTGGTTTTGCCCGCGCCGTTTCGGCCAAGCAGGCCCACGATGCTGCGATGCGCGATTGTGATGGATACGCCATTGACCACGGCCCTTCCAGAATACTTTTTCACTAATCCGCCGGCTTCAAGTAAATTCGTATCTGTCAAGATATTTCCCTTCGAAGTATTGGTCGTTTTGCTGCCGCTACCCGCATATTATAGCGACGATTCTCATCAAAGCAACCATATAGCATCTCAGCAAAAGCCGCCGGATTTATTACGAGGGTTTTCTTTGAACCGCGAAAAACCAACAAATACTCTGGCCTTTTGACGCTTTTTCTGTTATGAAGTTGTCTTTGCGTTGTGCAATCTTGAGACATAAAAGGTAATCGAGCGTGAGTTAACTATGTTTGCAATAATAAGTGACATACATTCGAATATCGAGGCGTTGACAACAGTCCTTGCGGACATCGAAAGCCGGGGCATAAAAACCATTTACTGCCTCGGGGATGTCATCGGCTACGGCGCCAATCCGCGCGAGTGTCTTGACCTGGTTATCAACAAGACCAAATGGTGCGTCCTGGGCAACCACGATTACGCCACGCTCTACGAGCCGACCAACTTCAACTACGGCGCGGAACAGGCCAGCTTCTGGACCCGTTTCAACCTCGAAGCGGAACCGGACAAGCAGGCAAGAGATAACCGCTGGGAATTTTTAGGCAAACTGCCGATGCGCAGGACCGTCAAGGCAAAACTCGGCGATGTCGCGGCCTCAATCGATTTTATCCACGCCTCGCCGCGCAGGCCAATCAACGAGTATATTTTCCCCGACGACGTTTATACCAACCCCGTAAAAGTCCGCCTGCTTTTCGAGCGGGTCAAACACATCTGCTTCGTAGGCCACACACATCTGCCCGGCGTATTCCTCGATGAGCCGGATTTCTATCTGCCGAGCGAATTAGGCAACGTCTATCCGATTGTCGAAGACGAAAAGGCAATCATCAATATCGGCTCGGTCGGCCAGCCGAGGGACCGCGATAACCGCACCAGCTACGTTTACATCGAAGAAAACGAGGTGCACTTCGTCCGCCTCGAATACGATTATAAAACCACTGCCGAAAAAATCAGGGCGTTGGGCCAGCTCGATACATTCAACGCCGACCGGCTCGAGGAAGGAAGATAAAAACCAGATTATGAACTTCAAAACTCTTATCATACTGATACTAACGGTTTTCTGCCTGCTTTGCGGGGGACTGGTAGTCCAGTCCGGATTCTTCAGCCACACAAACAGCAATCCCTGTATCCTGTTGCAAAACACAACGACTGACGGGAATTCTGCGCCGAAAGTCGCCGCGGCTGAAACGCCTGCCCTGCAGCCGGCTCCTCAGCCCGGCTTTAGCGCAGTCGGCGGAAATCCAAAAACCATTACCCTCGGCTCGCTCGACCCGAACACCGGTTTCAAATTTATGCTCGACCTCACCTCGCGAGGCGCAGCCATCGACAAAGCCACGCTCAGCGAATTCGACGACCGCGACCACAAAAATCCACAGCCCCTTGCTATGCTCTCGCCAACGGTCAACCTCGACGGCACGCCTGCTTTCTCAATGGCCAGCAGGACGCTTACGCTGGATAACCAACTCCAATTTAGTTTAGACAAACTCGACTGGATAACATCCGACATTGAAACTTCGCAGAACGGCCCACAAATCGCCCGCTTTGAGGCAATTATAAAAAACAAGACCACCGGGCAGCCCGCTATCAAACTGATTAAGACATATCGTGTCACTCCCAAAATCTATGACCTCGACTGCGATTTAACCGTAGAGAATCTCTCGTCCGATGAACATAAAATCCAGTTCGAGCTGACCGGTCCTGCCGGCATCAAAAGAGACGACCCGAGAACCGACTCAAGAAAGACAATCGCAGCGTTCATGGATACCAGAGGAGAGGTCATCAGCACCATTCTCGATATCAGTAAACTCAAAAAGGCCGCAACGCCGGAAAACAGACAACTCGTCCAGCAAAATGCGGGCTTTCTCTGGGCGGCAATCACCTGCAAATACTTCACGGCTATTGTCATTCCAACACCCGACGCAAATATGAATTTCTGCAACTGGATAACCGACAAGTCCGGCTGGTTCGCAAATCCCGACGGCGATTACCAGCTCAACAGTGGCGACGAAACCATCGGCCTCGACCTTAGAACCACAAATATCACGCTTGCCCCGGCAGGAAACAAAACATTCAACTTCAAGTTATTCCTCGGCCCCAAGGATAAATCATTGTTCGACAAAGTACCGATGTACAAAAATCTCGGCTTCGTCCAGACAATGGATTTTATGGCCTGCTGCTGCCCCGCCGCTGTCATACATCCCCTGGCATTCGGAATCCTCTGGACGATGAAATGGCTCTACTCGTTTATCCCCAATTATGGCGTTGTAATCATAATTCTCGTTCTCCTCGTCCGGCTGATTCTCCACCCGCTCACCCGACTAAGCCAGGTGTCGATGAGCAAATACGCGAAGTTTAACGCTTTGCCCGAAGTGCAGGAAATAAGGAAACAATACGGCAAGAACATGATGGAGATGAATCGCCGAATCGGTGAGGTGCAGAAAAAATACGGCGTATCTCACTCCGCCGCGGTTATGGGTATGCTGCCGACGATGGTCCAGATGCCGATATGGATTGCCTTGTACGGCGCCGTTTACGCCAGTATCGACCTTCGCGGCGCACAATTCCTGCCCTTCTGGATTACGGACCTTTCGGCACCCGACGCATTGTTCAGATTCAAGGCGATAGTGCTGCCCCTGTTCGGCACGCTCGACTCATTCAACCTGCTGCCGATTCTTATGGGCGTGGCGTTTTACCTCCAGCAAAAACTTATGCCCACCCAGGTCGCCGCCGACCCCCAGGCCGCGCAACAGCAGAAAATTATGATGTTTATGATGCCCGTGATGTTCCCCCTGATGCTGTACAACTCACCATCGGGCCTGAATCTTTACATTATGGCCAGCGTCTTCGGCGGTGTCATCGAACAGTACATTATCAAAAAACACATCGCCAAACAGGAACTGCTGGAAACCGAAAACTTCGTCCCTGTAACGAGCAAAACCGGCGGCAAAGTCAAAAAGCAGAAGCCAAAACCGTTCTTCAAAATGTAGAGAACAGCGGGTAGCGGAAAAAATGGGTCAGGCCCCTTTTTCGTTTATATTGCGATGTATGCGTTGCAAGATACAATTTTTGCTGTTAGTTCACCGAGTAACAACCACCGTGTAATCTTACGAATATCCGGTCCTGAAACGATTGACATCTTCAACCGGATTGTGACTCCCCCTCTCTCCGGCAATCCAGGTATCACTTCCGGCAAAATTATGGATCTCGACTGCCTCGTTTACCTTTTCCGCCAGCCCCATTCCTACACAGGTGATGACTTAGCCGAAATACACCTCTGGGCAAATCAGGCAATCACTGAGACGTTGATGGAAAAATTATTATCGCTCGGCGCCCGAACCGCCTCGGCAGGCGAGTTTACCGCAAGGGCATATCTAAATAACAAAATCGACCTCGCGCAGGCGGAGGCCGTCAACGAAGTGATTACCGCCTCGAACACGTTTCAGCTTGCCGCAGCGGAAAACCTGCTGGCGGGCCAATTAGGACACTTGTCCAAATCAATTCGCGAATCAATTCTCGACCTGCTCAGTCGGCTCGAAGCGAACCTTGATTTCAGCACTGAAGATATCGCCCCCGCCAACAAAGCAGATATAATCGTGAAATTAAACGAAGCAAGAAGCCGACTCAATGACCTTTTAGCCAGTTCAATACGCTGTGAATCAACCCTCGATTTACCCGCCGTCGGAATCGCAGGGACTCCCAACGCTGGCAAAAGCACGTTGCTGAATAAACTCTTAGGCAGGCATCGCAGTATCGTCTCGCATCAGCGAAAAACCACAAGAGATGTCCTTACGGGTGAATTGGAACTTCCCGGTTGTCGCTGCATTTTATTTGACTGTGCTGGTTTAATAATAAAATCCGAAAATATCCTCGACGAACTCGCACAGCAGGCCGCAATTGAAGCGATACGAAACGCAATGGTAGTTGTCTTCTGCGTCGATATCTCAAAAAGCGACTGGGCTGAAGATATTGCGATACGCCGATTGATAAACCCCACACACCTTATAACAATCGCCACAAAAACTGATTTGCTCTCGGAAAAGGATACTGCCGAACGACTCACTAAACTAAAATCACTCTTCGGCTGCGACTTCCTCCCCGTCTCCGCGCATAACAACACAGGCCTTGATGAACTCAAGACCGAAATCGCTACACGCCTAATCACCACTACCTCCGGCCACAACGCCGTCGCGCTTACCACGAGGCACAGACAATCCCTAAATAACGCGATTCACGATATCGTCCAGGCCGAAAAAGAAATCAAGGCGGGCAGCGAAGAGCTGGCCGCTATGATGCTTAGAACCGCCTATAACCAGCTTAGTGACATCGAACAGCACAACATCGATGAGCAGATATTAGACCGCATCTTCTCCCGCTTCTGCATAGGTAAATAAGCCGTTTTTTTCTTGCAAATTCGATAGATAATGCGGTATAGTTGATACATGCTTGAATGGGTCTATGTTTCTCAGACGAAACTTTGACACTTTAAGATGGAGGAAAATCAAATGAACGTTCAAATTCGACGATGGGGGCAAGGGGTTGGCTTTTACCTGTTTGTTTCGGTTTTTTGCATTCTGACAGTATCGCCGATCACATTTCTTCTCGTTGGTTGCGCGAATACGCGACAAAGTGCATCGTTGACCGCGGAAGCCCCTTCTCTGACCGAAGTCCAGCAGTCGTGGCTGAGCAAGGCGAACAGACACGAGAGAGCTGGCTGGGTCTATGTGCACATTGAAGGGACCCCGCGACAACGTGGTTTCCAGCATGGCTATCTTCTGGCCAAAGAAATCGCCCAAAGCATCAAGGCCACCCGCACTGAATGGGAGTACGAGAGTGCGACGAAGTGGAGTTGGCTTTTGGACAAGGCCAGCGCGATGTTCGTGCGGAAGATCGACAAGGAGAACCTCGCCGAGCTGGATGGGATTGTCGAGGGCATGCGGGCCGCCGGTGTTCCTTCATCACGGGCCGAGATTATAGCGTACAATGCCTACTTCGAGCTAGAATGGTACTGGTGGCCGGAGGAACTGAAGAAGATCAAAGAAGGAAAAGTGAAGATGGGGCGTCAATCCTGCAGCGCGTTCATCGCCACCGGCAGCATGACAGCTGACGGCGGGGTCGTCCTCGGACACAACACGATGAATTCTTACTACTATCCGCTTCCAAACATCATCATCGACATTGTCCCCGAGAAGGGCCACCGGATCCTCATGCAAACTCAGCCCGGCTGGATCCACAGCGGAACGGATTTCTTCATCACCGACGCGGGCCTGGTGGGAACGGAGACCACGATTTATCCCTACGACGAAGGCATCGATCCAAAAGGTGTCCCGGAGTTTTCCCGAATGCGCCGCGCCACCCAGGATGCCAACTCAATCGAGCAGTGGTGCGCCATTATGAAGCGCGGCAACAACGGCGGCTATGCCAACGCCTGGCTGCTGGGCGACGTGAACACGGGCGAAATCGCGCGGCTTGAACTTGGACTGAAATACATCGGGTTTGAGAAGAAGCGCGACGGCTACTTTGTCGGCTCCAACGTTGCCGAGGATTTGAAGATCTTGAGGTTCGAGACCACTTTACACGAGACCGACATTCGCGAATCAGACGTTGCCCGACGCGTGCGGTGGAAGCAACTTATGTCGCAGTACGCGGGCAGGATTGATGTGGAAGCCGCCAAACTTTTCGAGGCCGACCATTTCGACGCCTATCTCGGCGAGGAGCACCCGGGCGAACGGTCGCTATGCGCCCATTTGGAGTTGGAGCGCAAACCCATTCAGCAATGGCCTACGGAACCGAATTGCCCCTTCGGCACAATCGATGCGAAGGTCGTAGATACAAAGATGGCCAGGCAGATGAGTTTTGCGGCGCGGTGGGGATCGGCCTGCGGCATGGCTTTTGATTCACAGAAATTCCTGGCGGAACATCCGCAATATGAATGGATGAAGGACATTTTGCAGAGCCGCCCCTCGGAGCCGTGGACCACGTTCGCTGGGGGCGAGCAGCGGTAATATGGAATTAATAAGGACGACCGTGTTGATTTTGAGGATTTCGCGATACTCGCAATCCATTGGCTTGAAGGAAATTAATCCGTAATTAATGCAGGGTGGACCTGGTCGACTTCGCAATATTGGCCAGCAACTGGCTTGTAGATTGCTACGCAGACCCGAATAATCCATCCTGCGTGCCGAAGTAGTCGCTTCTGCATCGGTAAATAAAAAGAGCGCAAGTTAAAACTTGCGCTCCTGGTCTTTATGCCCTGTGTGCCGCTTATGCTCTTACTTTTTGTCTTTTGCCTCGAACTCCGCGTCGATAACGTCGTCGTCGCCGCCTTTTCTGCGGACTTCGCCTTCGGCAGGCGGAGGAGGCGGGGCATCCTGTTGAGACGGGCCGGCTGCGCTTTTGCCGCCCGCGGTCTTCTTCGCCGCCTCCTCATACAGCGTCTTGCCGAGCTCCTGACTTGCGCTGCTGAGGTTATCAATCGCCTTCCTTATCGCGTCGGCGTCGTTACCCTTGACCGATTCCTTTAGATTATTGACCGCGCTTTCGATTTTGCCGCGAGTGTCACCGGAAACCTTGCTGCCGTGCTCCTTGAGCGTCTTTTCCGTAACGTAAATCAACTGGTCTGACTGGTTCTTCAAATCCACGACCTCTCGTTTCCTCTTGTCTTCCTCAGCGTGCGATTCGGCGTCCTTTTTCATCCGGTCGATGTCCTGGTCGCTTATGCCTGAGCTGGATTTAATCTCAATCGACTGCTGCTTGCTTGTCGCCAGGTCCTTGGCAGAGACGTTCAAAATTCCGTTCGCGTCGATGTTGAAAGCAACCTCAATCTGCGGGATGCCCCTCGGCGACGACGGAAGCCCTGCAAGCTGGAACCTGCCAAGCGAACGGTTATCGCTGGCGAACTCGCGCTCACCCTGCAAAATGTGAATATCAACCGTCGTCTGGTTATCCGCGGCGGTCGAGAATATTTCGGTCTTGCTCGTCGGTATCGTGGTGTTGCGGTCGATAAGTTTTGTCATAACGCCGCCAAGTGTCTCAACACCCAGTGAAAGAGGCGTTACGTCAAGCAGCAGAATATCTTTAACTCCTGTGTCGCCCGCAAGCACCGCGCCCTGGACAGCCGCGCCCATAGCGACGACCTCATCGGGATTCAAGCTCCTGTTGGGTTCTTTCTGGAAAAGCTCGCGTGCAATCTGCTGGACTATCGGTATTCTCGTTGAGCCGCCGACGAGCAGAACTTCCGCGATATCCTTTGTTGCCAGCTTAGCGTCCTGTATCGCCTTGAGGCAGGGGTTTTTCAGGCGGTCGAACACCGGCTCGCAGAGATTCTCCATCGTGCTGCGGGTAAGGTTCATCTGCAAATGTTTCGGTCCCGAGGCGTCCGCCGTGATAAAAGGCAGATTTATCGTCGATTCCATCTGGGTACTCAATTCGCACTTTGCCTTTTCGGCCGCTTCTTTGAGCCGCTGATGCGCCATGGGGTCTTTGCGAAGGTCAATACCTTCCTTCTTCCTGAACTCCTCTGCGATGTGATTGATAAGAACCGCATCCAAGTCATCGCCGCCCAGATGCGTATCGCCGTTGGTGCTCAGCACCTCGAAAACGTTGTCGCCGATATCGAGGATTGAAATATCGAATGTGCCGCCGCCGAAATCGAATACGGCGACTTTCTCGTTCCTTTTCTTCTCAACGCCATAAGCAAGCGCTGCGGCGGTGGGCTCATTGATAATTCGTTCGACCTTCAGGCCCGCAATTGCGCCGGCGTCTTTGGTCGCCTGTCTCTGCGCGTCGTTGAAATACGCCGGGACGGTAATAACCGCCCGTTCGACGCTCTCGCCAAGGTAATCTTCCGCCGTCTTTTTCAAATCCTGTAAAATCATCGCTGATATTTCCGGCGGCGTATATTCCTTGCCGCGGACGTTGACCTTGACCAGTTCATCGGGATTGCCCACGATTTTATAAGGCACAATTTTTTCCTCAGACCCGACTTCGTTGTGGCGTCTGCCCATAAACCGCTTGATTGAGAAAACCGTATGTTCAGGATTGGTTACCTGCTGGTGTTTTGCAATCTGGCCGACCAGGCGTTCGCCCTTGTCTGTGAAACCGACAACCGAAGGCGTCAGCCGTGAGCCGGATGAGTTAATCAGGACCTTCGGGGTACTGCCTTCCATTACGGCAACCACCGAGTTTGTCGTCCCCAGGTCAATTCCTATTATCTTGTTCGTAGCCATATTTAGCTCCCTTTCTTTTTATCGCGTATTTGTAATCTGTAATCAATTGTTTCTACCTTAAAAGTGCAAACGCCGTGCCAGCGAACACAGAACACAGGAGCATAAGCGCACAAGAGCATAAGTATTTGCAAATAATAAGCTTGCAACTTGTTAGCTTGTAACTTGTGCACTTGGGACTTGTGCACTTGTGCTCTTTTTTGCCATTTTGGCAGACGCCAACGGCAGTAAGGAGCACTGGCTTAGCCATTTAAGGCGGAACGGATGATTTTGGCGCGGAGGGCGTCGCGGTGGGTGGAATCAAGCTCCTTGCCGTAGTTGAGCTGCAAATGGGCGGGCAGCGTAAGCAAAAACAGCCGATTCACCGTTACAATGGATATCTTGTCTGTCGTTCCAGCGTTACCGGCATCGCCCACATCACTTCCCAGCGAGCAAAGCCGGTCGATTGCGGGCGTGGATGCACCCTGATGTTTGCGCATATTAAGCCCCAGCCGAATGTGACTGAGCAGAAACAATGCCTCCTGAGAGCTTATTAGGTTGGCGTTTTTCAACAGGGCAAGCGCACGCGAGATTTTGTCGTCGAGTAAACTGACATCGTGCGACAAGAGCTGGCTGCGGGCCGCGTGCTCATATTCCACAATTTCAGGGATAATCGTTTTTTCGAACTGGGTAACAATATCATTCTCGCGGACGCCTAAGGTTATCTGGTTGGAGAGCTGGTAAAAGTCGCCCGCCGCCTCGGTACCTTCGCCGAAGAGTCCCCGCACGGCAAGCCCAAGCGATTTTGTGGCGTTGAGAAATTTTTCTATCTGTCCCGTCATTTTCAGCGCGGGCAGATGCAGCATAACCGATACTCTGATTCCCGTCCCGAGATTTGTGGGGCAGGCGGTAAGATAACCGTATTTGGGACTGAAGGCGTATTCGACCTTCTGCTCAATCAAATCATCGATGCGGTTAATCTGCTCGATGCAGGCGGGCAACTGGCAGCCGGCCTTTAGAACCTGAAGGCGGAGGTGGTCTTCCTCGTTAATCATCGCGGTGAAAAATTCGCGCCGGGCAATTACCGCCCCGCGCGGGCCTTTGCCAAAGGCGTGATTCTGACTAATAAGATGCCGTTCGACCAGGAATCGTTTTTCCAGCGCGGGCACCTTGTCAACACCGATATAAAAAACCTCATCGCCGAGGTCCAGCGCCATCAAAACATCTTTGAGTTTTCTTAATATCTCCGCTTTTTCCGTCGCCGGGCAGGCGGCCAGAAACCTGTGGCCCGCGAGATTTCTTGCGAGGCGCACGCGCGAGGAAATTACCACGTCCGAGAGAGGCCCCTCCCCGCTAAACCATTCGTTGATATTCCCGCTTATTTCAGTCAGTTTCATCTCAGCAAAACGCGTTACTTAAATTCAGCGAGCTTGTCCCGCAGCTTCGCGGCCAGCTCGTAATCTTCTTTTCGCACCGCCTCATCGAGCTGCTGTCGCAACTGGGCAATCTCTAATTGTTTTTTCGAGTCCGTCGGCATCTTCGCCGGCACTTTGCCGCAGTGACACGTCGCGCCGTCGTGCGCCTTTTTTATCAGGGGCGAAAGCTGTTTCTCGAAGACCTCGTAATCATTCGGGCAGCCGAGGACCGCCTTCTCCCGGAACTTATCGAGCGTGTAGCCGCAGTGCGGGCAGACCGGCTCGCTCTCAACAGGTTCCGCCAGCTCCTCACCCTTCGGCCCCACCAGGTTGCTCAAAAGCTCATTCAGGGGAATATAGCTCTTTGTCCCCACGCCCTGCTCCTGCGCACACTGCTCGCAAAGGTGCATCTCCGTCCGGACACCGTCGGCTATCTCCGTCAGGTGTATTGTCGCCTCTTTACTCTGGCAAACCTCACATTGCATAAAGACCTCGATTTAACGTGATTATTATACCATACTGGCACTGATATAATCGTCAATTTCCCCGCCCTCCTGAATCTGCATCCCACCCACTGCCTTGCCCGTTATTCTTTGGTGTAAATCGCCCAGCAGCCCACCTGTTCGCTCACCTTGATGCTCTTTAGCCGAACATTCGCCGGGAGAGTCGGCTCAAGCCGGTCAAAAATATACACCGCGACGTTTTCCGCCGATGGGCACTTTCCCTGAAAATAATCCATCTCGTTCAGAACTGAATCGCTCAGCGCCGAGGTAACATTCGTCAGCCGGCCTTTGAGCTGGGCAAAATTTATCACTACCCCGCCTTCCACAGGCGCCTCGCCATAGACCTCAACCTCAACCGCCCAGAAATGCTCATGTTCGGGCTCTTTAGTTCCATCCGGCAAAGGAATACTGTGCCAGGCCTTGAATTGCGTCTCGATTCCAACTGTAAACACGTTTGCGCTCCAAAAAACCAACCCCTGATTAGTATCAACGGCCGCCTTTAACTATTTTTCGCCCTTTTGCCTATATTCTCTTGAATCGTTCTCGCAATCGGCGATATACGTTTTCAGGCACCAGGTTCGAAATATCGCCCCCGAGCGACGCTACCTGGCGAACCAGAGTCGAGCTTATAAACCCATATTGCTCCGTCGTCATCACAAATACCGTCTCAATCCCCGTAACCGACCGATTGGTCATCGCAAGCTCAAATTCATAATTAACGTCCGTCAAACTGCGCAATCCGCGAAGTATTACGTTGGCCTTTTTCTGCCTCGCATATTCCACCGTCAGCCCATTGAAACCCTCAACTGATACCCCGTGCAGGCCCTTTACAAGCTCCGCTATCATTTCAACTCTTTGCTCAGGGGTGAACAACTGGTCTTTAAGCGGACTTCTCCCCACCGCCACAATCAGCTCGTCAAAAAGCTTCAGGCCCCGATGAATTACGTCGAGATGGCCGTTCGTAATCGGGTCAAAAGACCCCGGAAAAATCGCACGCACAAATCTATCGCTCATAATCTTTCTTTTCCTAACGCTAATCCTATATTATACCTCCCCACTCTCACAGGTCAAATCTTCTCCCGCCATCAAAACAGGGCTATTGCATTACGCCGGCAAATATGATATTGTTGACTGTATTAAGGATTCTCGAACTTGACTGGTTTACATTTATCAAAGGATGTGCTTATGAACAGGCAAAAAATGCCTGTTCTTCGTAGCCCGCAGGGCAAAGGTGGGTTTACTCTCGTAGAATTGCTTGTAGTCATCGCAATCATCGCCCTTCTTATGGCCGTACTGCTGCCGGCGCTTACCAGGGCCCGCGAACAGGGCAAACGCGTCGTCTGCATGAATAACCTCAAGCAGTTGACCCTTGGCTGGATGAATTACGCAACGGCGAACAACGACAAACTCGTAAACGGCGCCCCGTTCAGTCCCGGCGGTGACCCTCCGGCCGGGACGAGCTGCCCGGCTCCTCCCGCTACCATTATTAGCAATAAAGTTAAAGCAATAGTACCACCCCCTTCAAGTCCGTTCTATCCCTTTCATTTAAACGAATTACCCTGGGTTGGTCCCGCCTGGGCATTTGACACCGGTGGAAACTGGTTGGATACCCTATGGCAAGGCGAGTGTCTCCAAAAAGTCGCTATTCAGACAGGCGCATTGTGGAAATATACCCAGAACGAAAAAATCTATCATTGCCCGACAGGCGAAAAAAACCATCTGGTATCTTACTCGATTGTGGATTCAATGAACGGCAAGTATAAGTGGAATGAGAGCATAGCAAAAGAGGATAACGCTTCAACTGTGATGGTAAAGACCCTCAACATTAAAGGCGCCTCGATGAGAATGGTATTCATCGATGAGGGCGTCCCAAGCCCGGACAGTTATGCGGTTTATACCACATCCCCGAACTGGTTTGACCCCCCGATGGCAAGGCACGGCAACGGAACGGACTTATCTTATGCCGACGGCCACGTAGGACGCATAATGTGGAAGGCGCCTGAAACCCTCGAGGCCGCAAAAAATAATACATATGACTATAAACCAACAACCTGTGATGGCAAGGTCGATCTCTACAAAGTACAGCTTGCCTGTTGGGGTAAATTGCGTTACACGCCTGACCAGACTTGCAAAGGGTACGCGCCTGCCGAATAACAAAATAACTCGCTTAGGGCGTCTAAAGACCAGCAAAGAGCGGTCACTCTCGCGAAATCCCCTATTGAACCCTGCCTGTGAATATGGTATTATTATGAGCAGGTAAAAAGAACCTCACGCCAGAATATATGGAGTTGGCTTATGTATATGTATAGACGGAAAGCATTTACACTCGTCGAACTGCTGGTAGTTATCGCAATCATCGCCCTTCTTATGGCCGTACTGCTGCCCGCCCTCAATAAGGCCCGCACACAGGCCAAACGTATCGTGTGCCTGAGTGGTCTCAAGCAACTAACCCTCGGCTGGATGAATTATGCCGAGGCCAACAACGATAAGCTCGTCAACGGCTCAGCGGGCGGCACCGCTTCTTGTCCGGACTGCCCTGCTGGGAACTGCGGGGCTGCTGTACCAACCACGGGTCAGGAACTAACCGATCATGGAAAGGAGTTACCATGGATCGGAAGCTATGACATCACAACCGCTTCAGATTGTTGTAAGAAATGTGCTATTGATTCCGGCGCATTGTGGAAATACCTGAAGGATTACAAGATTTACCATTGCCCGACCGGAAATAAAGGTGAAACTGTTACATACTCAATGGTCGATGGAGCGAACGGCCGGAGAGAGGGAAGATGTGCAGGAAACGTCCCGGCAGACGCATGGAAAAAAACTCTCGGCCAAATAAAAGGATCTTCAAGGCAGGTTGTCTTCGTTGATGAGGGGCGTATCTCGCCGGATAGTTTTGCGGTTGTTTACAATGCCGGCGGCTGGAGAACTCCCGGGAACTGGTTTGACGGCCCTGATTCCCGGCACGGTGATGGAACAACAGTATCCATCGCCGACGGACACTCCGAATATTGGAAGTGGGCCGCTCTGGAAACATCCGCCCGTGGCCGGGCAGTAGAAAACGGAACTGCCATAGGAGATTTCCCACTTGGTGCAACCCCTCAACCACCTGATGCCGCATTTCAGGACCTGTACAAAATGACGCTTGGTTGCTGGGGAAGAATTGCATTCTCTGTCCCCGGACATCCGCCCAAAGTTGAATAACGAAACCGCCTGAATCGGCAAACTTCGGGTACATTTACCGGCAGCAAGCCCGGACAGTTACGCGGTTTATCATGATAACGCGTGGTGGTTTGACCTCCCGATGCTTCGTCATGGCCAGGGAACGGATGTGTCTTATGCCGACGGCCACGCAGGACGCATAATGTTTAAAGGCCAAGAGACCCTTGCCTGTGGAAAACTTATGGGAGGTGTGTATAATACTGCTACCTGTACGCCAACATCATGTGAGGGCAAAGAGGACCTATACATGATACAGATGGGATGCTGGGGATACTCACCCATAGCTGCGGGCGGCTGCAAACTCTATCCGGCGGACTAACAAGCAAACTCGCTTAGAGCGTCTCGTCTAAAGACCGGCAATCGCGGTCATTCTCGCGATATCCCCTATGGCTCCCTGCCTGTGAATATGGTATTATTATGAGCAGGTGATAAGAACCTTACATTAAAATATATGGGGTTGGGTTATGTATATGTATAGACGGAAAGCACTTGCCACGGCGGCTTGTTACGGCGAAGCGAAGCGAAGCCGGAAGCGAAGCGAAGTCGGACTTGTCACGGCGAAGTCCCTTAGGGACGAAGCCGGATTTACTCTCGTTGAACTGCTTGTTGTTATCGCAATCATCGCGCTTCTTATGGCCGTGTTGCTGCCCGCCCTGAACAGGGCACGCGAACAGGGCAAACGTATTGTCTGCATGAATAATATCAGGCAGTTGACCGTCGCCTGGGGTATGTATGCGGATACCTACAACGATAAAATGGTTAATACTGCTACACCAAATGAGGGTGCGCCGCAATGCGACCAGTGTCCTGACTGTCCAACCGGTGACCCTTATATCGCTAAAGCTAAGTTGCCTGCATTGGGAAACGGGCACGATAGAGAAATGCCCTGGGTCGGCGGCGCATTTTATAGTTATACTGTGTCACTTCCTGAAGAAGCCGCAAAATGCGCTATACAGACCGGTGGGTTATTTAGATATGCGCCGGACTTTAAGATATATCGCTGCCCCACAGCTAATAAAGAAGAAATGTTTACATATAATGCTATGGACTCGATGAATGGTCAGGCGTCTGGGCCGCCTTCCAATCCATCCAACGGCAGAGGCAAAGTGGCTCTAAAGAATAGAAGCGAAATAAGAAGGACGGCGTCCCAGATTATTTTTATGGACGAAGGTAGAGTGACGCCGGACAGTTTCGCGGTTTATTATAATCAAGAAGAATGGTGGGACATCCCGGAGATCCGGCACGGTGACGGACAAGTCTTTTCTTTTGCAGACAATCATGCGGAACATTGGAGATGGACCAAAGAAACCGTTGATATTAGCAAAGCAGGAGTCCTGTACATCAGACCAACAACCACTGGAGGTAAGCAGGATCTTTATAAAATACAAATTGGCTGCTGGGGAAAACTCGGGTACACTAATACCGTTCCGATCACAGCTTATTAAAAAATCCGCTTGATTCGCTAAATTTCGGGAACATCCGCCGGCAATAAGCCCGGCAGGTTTTTCACGCCGGTAATCACCTCGATTCCCTGTCCTCCACGCCAAATTTCTATTGCATCCCCTATCGGTTTTAGATAACCTTTTGGTTTTCTATTGAGCCGGGGTTGCGATGAATCAGGCCCCGACACGGCAGTATGTAAAATATGCTTTTTTAAGGAGTTACTATGCTGCTTCATCCTATCGATCTTGGAATAATCGGCGCGTATATCGTCGTGATTATGGCCGCCGGGTTCGCGATGTCCAAACTCGCCAGCAAAAACCTCGGTTCCTATTTCCTCGGCGGGAACAAAATCCCCTGGTACGTCCTCGGCGTCGCAGACGCCTCCCTATAGGAGATGACCTATGTTCAAAATCAGTGGAATTGACCTCGCCATTATTATCGTCTATTTCTTCACCGTGATTGTGGCGGGCCTGTGGGTTTCAAGGCGAGGAGCAAAGAACCTCGAATCCTATTTCCTCGGCGGCAAGTCGCTGCCGTGGTATATCCTCGGCATTTCCGACGCCTCGGGTATGTTCGACATAAGCGGCACAATGGTGCTGGTTACCTGGCTGTTTATGTATGGTCTCAAGAGTATCTGGCTGCCCTGGGTATGGCCGACGTTCAACCAAATCTTCCTGATGATGTTCCTCAGCGGCTGGCTGCGGCGGTCCAACGTCCTGACCGGCGCTGAATGGATTAAGACGCGGTTCGGCGCCGACAAAGGAGCAAATCTCGCTCACATCAGCGTGGTGACCTTCGCGCTGGTAGCCGTCGTGGGTATGCTGGCCTACGCATTCAAGGGCATCGGCAAATTTGCCGTAGTGATGCTGCCCTGGCGTTTTACAAATACCACCGAGGGTATTTTTTCCGACGCTAACATCTACGCACTGATACTAATGGGGCTGACGTCTCTCTACACCATCAAGGGGGGAATGATAAGCGTCGTCATCACCGAAGTTATGCAGTTTACCATTCTGACTGTCACCGCCCTTGTAATCGGTGGAATCGCCATCTACTCGGTCAGCCCGGCTGAGATACATAATTTGATACCGGCGGGCTGGACAAGCCCGTTCTTCGGGTACAAGTTAGGCCTGGACTGGACGGGCGTCTTCGACAAGGTGAATCTGGCGATACAGGCCGAAGGCAATGAGCTTTTCGGCATCATTTTCGGCCTGATGTTGTGCAAAGGCGTGCTGGCGAGTTTGGCGGGCCCCATGCCCAACTACGATATGCAGAGAATCCTCGCTACCCGTAACTCTCGCGAGGCCTGTATGATGAACGGCTGGGTGACGACGGTTCTGATGTTTCCACGCTATATGATGGTCGCCGGTCTGACAGTCATGGCGTTAAAGTTTTGCACGCCGCAGCTTAAAGCAATGGCTAAGCCGGACCTGGAGGGAATTTTGCCTGTTGTCCTGTTCAACTATATGCCGCATGGCGTAGTCGGGTTCCTGCTTGCGGGCCTACTGGCGGCTTTTATGTCCAATTTCGCCGCGACCGTCAACGCCGCCCCGGCGTATATCGTCAACGACATATATAAACGATACATCAATCCCAATGCGCCCGCACGAACAGAGATACTGATGAGCCGCGTCTCGTCGCTGGTGGTCCTCGGTCTGGGCCTTACTCTCGGCCTGCTGACCAAAAACATCTTAAGCATTATGTGGTGGATTGTGGGCGCCCTCAACGGCGCCTATGTCATTGCCAATGTCCTCAAGTGGATATGGTGGCGATTCAACGGCTACGGCTATTTCTGGGGTATGATGACAGGTATCCTCAGTGCAATGTTTGTGCCTGAACTGATGAAGCTCGCACTCGGCCGTGACATCAATGCCCTTTACACCTTCCCCATCATCTTCGCGGTTTCGGCTGTGGGTTGCTTTGTAGGCACCTTCTTGACGAGGGCCGAAGACGATGCTATCCTCAAGAAATTCTACAAGACCGTCAATCCCTGGGGCTTCTGGGGACCCATTCGGGAAAAGGTCGTGCAGGAAGACCCAACCTTCATGCCGAATCGAAACTTCAGCCGCGATATGACCAATGTTGTGGTAGGCATTATCTGGCAGTTGTGCCTTGTCTCGCTACCCATCTTCATCGTCCTCCGCGACTGGCCGTGGGTTATCAAGATTGCCGTCACCCTTGCGGCAACCTGTGTATTCCTGAAATTCAACTGGTACAACAAACTTGAAAAGGTCTAAAAACCAACAGGAACAAAAGATATGAACAAGAAGACATTCGACGCAAAAGTCAAAAAACTGTTCGCGGAACATAAACGCTTCATCGCACGCAAAAACACCAAAGTCAAAGAGACCAACGGCGTTTACTATCGCTATAAATATCCCGTCCTGACCGCCGAACATACGCCCGTCTTCTGGCGCTATGACCTCGATTACAAGAGCAACCCCAACCTTATGGAACGGCTAAGTATGAACTGCGCGTTCAACCCCGGCGCTATCGAATTTGACGGCAAAATCTGCCTCGTCGGCCGAGTAGAAGGCGTTGACAGAAAATCATTCTTCGCAATCGCGGAAAGTAAATCTGGCGTCGATAATTTCAAGTTCTGGGATTACCCTATTCTTCTTCCTGAAACAAGCGACCCGGATATCAACGTTTACGATATGCGATTGGTCAAACACGAAGATGGCTGGATTTATGGCCTGTTCTGCTCCGAACGCAAAGACCCCAATGCACCTCGAGGCGACCTGTCATCCGCGACTGCTCAATGCGGAATCGTCCGAACAAAAGACCTCAAAAATTGGGAACGTCTCGATGATTTGAAAACCACCTCGCCCCAGCAGCGAAACGTCGTCCTGCATCCCGAATTCATCAACGGCAAATACGCCCTCTATACTCGCCCGCAGGACGGTTTCATCTCCGCGGGTTCAGGCGGCGGCATCGGCTGGGGACTCTGCGACAATATGGAACACGCAGTAATCACAGGCCCTGAAACAATCGTCGATGACAGGCAATACCACACAATCAAAGAGGTCAAAAACGGCCTCGGCCCCGCTCCCATCAAAACCGCCAAGGGCTGGCTCCAACTCGCCCACGGCGTCCGCGCCTGCGCAGCAGGATTGCGTTATGTCATTTACGCTTTTCTAACCAAACTTGACCAGCCGGATAAGCTCATCACTGAACCGGGCGGCTATCTGATTGCCCCGCAGGGCGAGGAACGTATCGGCGACGTATCGAACGTTGTCTTCACCAATGGCTGGGTCGCACGCAAAAATGGGCAGCTCTTTATTTACTACGCCTCTTCGGATACTCGCTGCCACATAGCAGAAACGACCGTTGATTTGATGCTGGATTATGTTTTGAATACCCCGCCGGAAGCCGGCAGGTCTCATGCCTGCGTTCAGCAGAGATATAAGCTGATTTCCAAAAATCTGCCGATTATGAGGGCAATGAAAATTAAGTCCTGAATATAGCTTTTTTACTTTTTCCTTTTTACTTTTTACTTTTCTTATAGCATTCTTCCATAATGGCCGCGGTTGCGGTTGCGCCGAAGCGTGTGCAGCCGACTTCACGCACCTTTAACGCCATATCAAGGTCTCGCACGCCCCCTGCCGCTTTGACCTGCACCTTCTTTGAGACGGCCTTTCTCATCAGTTTCAAATCCTCTATCGTCGCCCCGCCGCCGGCAAAGCCGGTCGATGTCTTTACCCAATCGGCGCCCGCCTCCTCGCAAAGTCGGCACGCAATCTTTTTCAATTCATCCGTCAGGTAGAAATTTTCAAGTATGACCTTCACAAGGACTTTATTCTTATGGGCAGTATCGACGACGGCCTTTATATCATTGCGAACAAAATCGAAGTCGCCGCTTTTGAGTTTGCCGATATTGAGAACCATATCAAGCTCAACAGCGCCGTCTTTAATCGCCTGCTCGGCCTCGAAGACCTTGGTTTCCGTTTTGTTATACCCGTGCGGAAAGCCGATTACAGTCGTGGGCTTGATATCTGTTCCTTTCAGCAGCATAGCCACTAAAGGCAACGCCCAGGGCGAACAGCAAACAGTCGCCACGCCGTATTTCTTGGCAACCTCGCAGCCCTTTCTAATATCATCAGCCGTAAACTCCGGCTTCAAAAGCGAGTGGTCTATCATTTTCGCTATGTCCCTGCACGTCCATTCCATTGCCGTTCTCCAAATCAAAATAAAATATCAAATCCTATTATCAATTATCAATCATCGATTATCAACTGCGGAGATTCAAACTTTTAAATCAGCAATCAAAAATCATAAATCTCAAACCCTAATCCACTGCTTTTCCACAACAAGCACTTACGTTGTGCATAAGCTGTTGAATGTAAAAATTTTTCGATTGCAAACCCATTGCCGGCCGAGACATCGAACAAGTTGAAAAGAAAATTAAAGAAACGCGATTGATTCAATTCGCATCCTCCCAATAATTGCGGTTGTTCTGTTAGCGGTGAGCTTGGTCGAACCGCTTGCGGTGAGTAAAATTAAACCGCTTAACATAGTGCGGTTTCCAGCGTATGGAGACGCGTTAAAAATTTAACAACGATTGGCTGCTTTCCGGGGAGATGCAAATGCAAGGTATTGTCAAGGAGGACATCCGCACCTCGACTAAGTGCGTGGAAGTCCACTCGGCGGAATCCGTGGTTAGCGCCATTAATGACGCTATCGCGGAAAAAATCGGGCAGCAAAAATTTAGGATATGGTTTAAGAACTCGACACGACTGACACTTTCGGATGGTCTCTTGAAGGTTGGCGTTATAAATCCGTTCATAGCGACGTGGCTCGAAAGCCACTTCAGCGCACAGGTTACCGAGGCGGCCCGCGCCGTCGCGGGCGACAACTGCCAGGTATGCTTCGCCGTTGACTCGCAGCTTTGCGACAACCACAGACCCGCGGCATTCGACTGGCAGGCCAAACCGGCCGTTGCCGGAACCGCCGCCCTGCCCGCCACAGGCAGAATCGAAATGCCGATGATGCAAAGGCCGAGCCCCGCGGGCCAACGCCTCAAGCTCTCCTTAGACACCTTCGTAGTCGGCCAATCCAACGAACTTGCCTATAACGCCGCGAAAGCGGTTATCAACGATAAGCAAAGCCCTTTCAATCCGCTGTTTTTCCACGGAGGGTATGGCCTCGGCAAAACGCACCTGCTGCAAGGGATATGCACGGAATTGCGTCGAACCAGACCGACAGCCAACTGGCTGTATATGTCGGCGGAGGACTTTGCTAATCAATTTGTGCTGGCCTTGAAGACGAGAAAGCTGGATGCTTTTCGCAGTCGCATCCGACAAACGGACTTGTTGGCTATTGACGACATTCACTTCCTGGCCAGCAAGCCCGCAACGCAGGAGGAATTCCTGCATTCTTATAACGCGTTGGATTTGGCGGGAAGGCAGGTAATACTTGCCTCGGACTCGCATCCAAAAATGATAACCCAGATTTCAGAAAAGTTAATAAACCGGTTCGTGTCGGGTATGGTGGTGAAGATTGACCAGCCGGATTTCAAGACCCGTTGCGAGATTTGCAGACGGTACGCCCAGAGTATGAAAAAACACGTCCCGGAAGAGGTAATCGGCTGCGTCGCTGAGCACCTCCGCAGCAACATACGCGAACTACAGGGGGCAATACTGAAATTAGTCGCCTTCGCGTCGCTGCAGAACATCAAAATCGGTATCGGTATGGCACAAGAGGTGCTGGCGGAGCATATCGAACGCTGTGACCCGACTGTACATTTATCGGATATCGAGTCGGCGGTGGCCACGTTCTTCGGCATCACGTCAGCGGCAATTCACTCTTCAAAAAAAGACCGAACCGTGGCCCTGGCGAGACATTTCAGTATGTATTTGGCGAGGAAGCATACGCGAATGTCATCGTCGGAGATTGGCCGGCTGTCAGGCAATAAGAACCACGCGACAGTGCTTGTGGCGTGCAAAAAAGTCGAAGAACAAATCGCCCGGAACGCACAGCTTAACTGGCAGGGACCGACCGGCAACAGGGTCTGCCAGGCAAAAACCATTCTCGAACAACTCGAAAAGACCATCCGATAGCAAGACCCCGGACACAAGACGCAAGACCCAGCGTGGCATAAGGGCTGCGCCAAGGCAAACAAACGGGTAATGTTCTTATAAAAGGAAGAGGGCGACGTCAATCCGTTTGGCGTCGCCACAATTTCGTTATGTCTTCCAAGGAGAGGGAGAAGAGTTTTTTACTTTCACTGTTTTATACGCGGGTGGGTTTCGCGAGTTCAAAAAAATCCGGAAAAATAGTCAAATATTTACCGGCCGGCATGAGGTTTCCATTGCGTAAACAAAACGAGGAAGAGCGGCTTTAATCTCGCTTTCGCCGCCCTTCCTCATTTATTGTTTCGTTAAGGAGGAGAATGCTTTTTATATTCTTGAAAGTAGATACGCGGGCGGATTCCAAGAGTTCGCAAAATCTGAAAAAATATTAAAAAAATTAATCGCGAAAACCGCCGCTAAGAAACAATTGTTTATATGAACAAGGTGTAAAATAAAGATTACTCTTTAATCGTTTTGATTCCGAGGTGTCGGTCCGCGAAGTTGAGGAATTGCTGCCAGTCGTAATCAGTCAGGTTATGAGTGCCTTTGCGGTTGTGATAGCCAATAGTGATACCAACGGGTGTTTCGACAGGCGGCATATCATCCCCTTCGACTCCGCTCAGGGCTGGTACGCCGAGACCTTTTTTGCCAAATAATTGATAGACCGGCTCGGCGTATTTTGCGGAGAGGAACGAGCCGCGAGGGTCTCCCCAGCGGTCCTGTTCAGCGGTTGCGATATACACAGGGCGGGGAGCCATCAGGGCAACGAGCATATGCCAGTCAACAGGGAGGTCGTTGATGTGGTCGCCATATTTTATGAAATTCCTGCAGAACCAGTGAGGAAAGGCGCCGTTGATTGATTTGACTGTTTCGCCGAAACCGCGGCGGACAATGACCGCCCCACCACAGCCGGATTCGCCGGAAAAGATGATTGCGAAACGCTCATCCTGAGCGCCCGCCCACATTGCGACCTTGCCAAAGCGAGAAAAGCCAGCAACGCAAACCTTGTTGGCGTCGATATCTTTGTCGGTAACAATGTAATCCATAGCCCTGCTTAAACCCCAAGCCCAGGCGCCAATAGCACCCCATTCGTCGGGGCCGGGCTGGTTCTGGTCAGGTTTAGCAAAAAATTTACGGACACTTTTCTCATAAGAACCACTCCTTATATCCGGCTCAATCTGCGCAGCATTGAAAGTCGCCAAGCCATAGCCGCGGTCCAGAAGTAACTGCTTTTTGGGAGACCATTCCACAATGGCTATTAATGGAACGGGTTTTTGAGCTGCACTTGCGGGCAAAACGATATTAACATCCATTTTCGGCCCATCGTCTTTGCCCGTGAAATAGATTGTTACTGTTTTGGTAATGGCGATGCCATTCATATCGGAGCGGTTTTCCGCGGTGACTTTCCAGGTCATACCATCCGGCCGGCCAATCATCGTGCGGCCATACACATTGGTTTCGAAAAGTTTGAGGATTTCCGGCCTGCGTTTTTGTTTCCAGGTATCGACATTATTAACCTTGTCGCCATTAAGCATAACCAGCGGGTCAGGCAGGGTGAACTTTGGCACGTTTCCCTCGTCGTATAATCCCGGCGGGTAACCGGGCGGAGTCGCCGCTGCATAAACTAAATTGCACAAGAAAACTATTAGCAAACATACGATGATTATGAGAAAGAGCGACAATTTCATAATTCGATTCCTTTCAGGCCGTTAAAAGTTTGGTTATGTCTTCAACAAAACCGACTTAATTTATCATTCTACCAGCCAATGACAGGGCTCGGCAACTGGTAAACTTTAAGTAAGAAAACAAAAGTGGCAAAAATGAACAGCCGAGTATAATATATGGGTATTATGGAGCAGTGGCTGAGCGGCTGAAAGCGACGGTCTTGAAAACCGTTATACCCTTTGGGTATCGGGGGTTCGAATCCCTCCTGCTCCGTTCTTCGCTGCGCTTCCTCCTTCGCTGTCGCTACGGAGGACAGGCCGAACGGCAGGCCGTTCTTACTACTATTCGTGCAATATATTCGCTACCGGCTTATCAAGGCCGGCCATAAATGACTCAACCTCGGCGGTATAGGCCTTGTCCTGCCCGAGGAAAGCATTAATTTCTCCATGCGAAAAATCCTTCTCCAAAACAGTAACCGTAACCCCCAATGACGCCGCCTTCTTGGCAAACTGACGGGCCTGAGCGGTAGAATCATCGCGGCGGGCAGAACAGACGGCCAGGATTGGCCTTGTTTTTTTGTCAAAGCATAAAAAGGCGAGGCAGCTTTCCAATATTGCTTATCGCTGCCGAACGCCTGGTCATACAAACGGAAATGGGGTTTCTCCATAATTTGCACAACATCATACGCCGCGCTGTCAAGAACGACCGTACCGAGCCACGGTTTTTTAACAATATCCGATGAAAGCGTGCGGTATGTCGAAAGAAGAGCAACCAAATGGGCGCCGGCTGAATGGCCCATTAAAATAAATTCATTGCTGTCCCCTCCCCAAAATTCAGCCCTGGCCTGCGCGACGGCAATAGCGCGGGCAACATCTTTGGCCTGCTCGACAGGGTCAGTACCAGGCAGCATTCGGTAGTTTGTTGAAATAAAAATAAATCCTTTGGGTACCCACCGAGCCACTTTATGTTCGATTACAGACCGACTTGACTTATCCCCCAAACGCCAGGCGCCGCCATGAACCATAAATATTACGGGCGCGCCTTTGGCCCGCGCGGGAATGTATACATCAAAACTCTGCTTCTTATCGCTTCCATAAGCGATATCACGCTCAACCCGGACACCATCAGGCAGGGGTGCCTGGCCTCTTGCCCCGCCGTCGTCGAGTATTTCATCTTGCGATTGTTGGGCCTGCCGTTCACTAATTCGCTCCTGAATTTTGTCGCGAATCGGCCCAGCTAACGATGCCTCACAAGCAAAAAACAGCAACACAAAAATAGCGCATAATCTAAACATATCCAATCTCCTCGTAATTTCATCTAACGATATTGTAAGACCCCCAAAAAAAATCACAAGGGCCAATAGAGCCCCCGCTGCCCCCTCTGCTTAGCTTGCGCTAAGCAGAGGGGGCAAGACGCGGGGGCGGCCAACTGTTCACCTTTCTACTGGTCAAACTGTGGTATTGCAGGTTCTGGGCCGGTATTTTTGTTAAAAAACCGCTTGCAAGAGGTCGATAATAGTAATTATAATGATAGTCGAATTTACGCGGGTGTAGCTCAGTGGTAGAGCGTCACGTTGCCAACGTGGATGTCGTGAGTTCGAGCCTCATCACCCGCTGTTAAGAGCAAAAGGGCACAAGTGCAAAAGAGCACAAGAGAAAAAAGTTACTTATTCCTTATGCACTTGTGACTTGTGTGCTTGTGCTCTTGTGACTTGTGTTCTGAAATTAAAATAGTGTCGGCGAGTTACCGGCTAAATGAGTAGTTTGGCGTTGGTCGCCGACGCGTATGGGCAACGAAATATGAAAAAATATGGCTGAGGGAATCAGGTTCCTAATGCCATTTTTGTTTTGTAAGAGCGTAAGCCCGGATATTACAGGAGAATAATAATGGCAGAGCAACAGCAGGAAACAACCCCGAAAAATACGGTAAAAATCGAAGAGGCAGGCCCGTGCAAAAAAAAGGTAATCGTTGAGGTTCCTCGCGAGATAATAAGCAAGGCCACCGACGCGCAATACGAAACGCTGCGCAAAGAGGCACTGGTGCCGGGTTTCAGAAAGGGTCGTGCGCCGAGGCGTTTGCTGGAGAAGCGGTTCGGCAAAGACATCGGGGAGCAGACAAAACTCAAGCTGTTGGCTGACGCAAGCGAATCGGCGGTAAAGGACAATAAGCTTGATATTCTGCGCGAGCCGGAAATCGACTATGAGAAGATAGAGCTTCCGACAGATGGGCCGCTGAAGTTCGAGTTTGAGGTCGAGGTGCGTCCGGAATTCGAGCTGCCAAAACTTGAGGGCATACCGGTCGATAAGCCGAAACACGTGGTAACCGACGGGCTCGTTGAGCGGGAAATAGAGATGCTTTGCAAATACGCGGGGACATGGACGCCAAAGGACGACGGGAAGGTTGAGCTTGACGACCAGGTTGTCGCGGACGTGATGATGAATATCGAGGGGCAGGAGCAGAAGGTAGATAACACGGAGCTATACGCCAAGCCGAACGGCTTTGTGGCGGACGTGCCCGTCGAAAAGTTAGACGAAATCCTGATTGGCGCAAAAACGGGAGACGTCAAGACCGCCGAGGTGGAAGTGCCGAAGACATTCTTCCGGGAGGAATTGCGAGGCAAGAAGGTTGATATCCGCATTACTGTTAAGGACATCAAGTGGCTTAGACCAGCGGAACTGAACCAGGACCTGGTAGCCAAATGCGGCGTCGCCAATGAGGAGGAATTGCGAAAGGCAATTCGGGAAAAGCTGCAGGGCCGGCTCGAAGGTCAGGCCAAAAACGAGATGGCCGAACAAATATACAAATACCTGCTGGACGGTATCAGCTTCGAGTTGCCGGTTGGCGTTATCGCCGACCAGGCCGTCACGATGTTGCGCCGCCAATATATCAACCTTATGATGCAGGGCATCGAGAGAGAACAGATTGACAAAAACATCGAGCAGTTGAAGTCGAGCACCGAGCAGCAGGCGAAGGAACAGCTAAAGGCGTTCTTCATAATGGACAAGGTGGCGGAGAAACTTGATATCAAAACAACGGATGAGGAAGTCAACGGACACATCGCCCAGTTAGCCATCCAGAAACATGTCCGCCCAGAGCGAATGAAAGAGGAAATGCAGCGGGACGGGTCGCTGGAACAGTTCAAGCTTCAGGTCCGCGAACAAAAGTGCATAGCCAGGTTGCTTGAGTCAGCAAAGATTACCGAGGTTGAGCCGAAGGCGGAAAAACATAAGGTCGAGGCGCCAAAGTACAAGAAAACGGCCGAAAAAACACCTGAGAAACCGGCTAAAAAGGCCGAAACCGCCGTAAAACACGCGCATCCCAAGGCGGCCAAGACCCAGGATAAGGAAAAACCGGCGAAAAAGGCGAAGCCAACGCCCCGAAAAAAGAAAACCTGAGCGTAAGAATATCCGATATGTAACAGAGCACAAGGGCAAAAGAGCACAAGTTGGAAAGTTACTTATTCCTTATGTGCTTGTGACTTATGCTCTTGTGGCTTACGACTTATGACTTATTAAGGGGAAAGCTTGATGTTCAACACAGGACCTGAAAGACGAATTATGAAGGTTGAGCCGAAAGTTCAGTATCAGGACCAGTATGGGCCGGCCGGCGGCCATTATCAGCAATTCCGCCAGATGAGTTTGGACGACCTGCTGCTGGAAAACCGGATTGTGTTTCTCATCGGGGAAATCAACTACGCGCGGGCAACCGAGGTTATAATGAAACTCCTTTACCTCGATAATCAGAAGCGCAACACCGAAATCAGCTTGTATGTGAACTCGCCGGGGGGCTCCGTTGACGACACGATGGCAGTATATGACACGATGCAGTTTGTCAGTTCGCCTGTCGCGACTTACTGTATTGGTCGGGCGCAGTCGGGCGGCGCGGTGATACTTGCGGCGGGGACAAAGGGCAAGCGATTTGCGTTGCCGCACGCCAAAATTATGCTGCACCAGCCGTGGGGCGGGGTTTATGGCCAGGCGGCGGACATAAAGATTCAGGCGGAGGAAATCCTCAAGGCAAAGCAAATGCTGAACGAGGTGCTCGCCAAGCACTCTGGACAACCCGTTGAGAGGATAATTGCCGAAACGGAAAGAGACAGATATATGACGGCGGATGAGGCGCTGCAATACGGCCTCATCGACGAGGTGCTGAAGCTCGAAGACCAGGACAAGAAAAACCAGCCGACAAAAAACAGTAACCACTAAAAAGAGAGCAAAACTATGACAGTTGACCAGAATTTAGTGCCAATAGTAATTGAGAAGACCGGCCGGGGCGAACGGGCATACGATATTTACTCGCGGCTGCTCAAAGACAGAATCATCTTTATCAGCGGGCCGATAGATGATTCGTCCGCCAACCTCGTGATAGCGCAAATGTTGTTTTTGAGCAACGAGGACACAAAGACGGACATTCATCTTTATATCAACTCGCCGGGCGGCTCGATAACGGCGGGACTGGCCGTTTATGACACGATGCAGTTTTTGCGATGCGACGTGGCGACATACTGCGTGGGTCAGGCGGCGAGTATGGCAGCCGTATTGCTGGCCGGCGGCAAGGCGGGGAAACGATTTTTGCTGGCCAACAACAGAATCCTCATTCATCAGCCGTTAATTTCAGGAGAATTGATTGCGCCTGCCACGGACCTTGATATTGAGGCAAAAGAAATACTTCGCCTGCGAGCGCGGCTCTACACCATTCTTGCCAGGCACACGGGGCAAACGGCGGAGAAAATCGAGAAGGACTGCGACAGGAACCTGTGGCTCGACGCCGACGAGGCGATTGGCTATGGGCTTGCGGACAGAATATTGCAAAAGGCGCCGGAAATAGTCAAGGCGACTGATAAGGAAAGTTAGAACCAGAGAATTGAAAATGATGTTCTTAACTCGTAGTTCATTGTTTGTTGTCTGGAGTTCATCGTTAGCGATGGTTTTCGCGTTTGGATGCGATGGCCAGACAGCGGGAAAACCAACAACTGCACAACAGGTTCAGCAGCTTACCGCGCAAAAGGCAGACCTGCAAAACCAACTCGAACAAACCCAAACGGAAAACGACCGGCTCAAAAAACAGGCGGAGTCGCTTTCGAAACTGCCTGGGGACAAGAGAGCCGACGCGATATATCATCTCAAATCAATCGAAATCGGCAGATACACAAACTTTTACGACGAGGACAAGACCCCCGGCGCAACAGGGAAGAAAAATCTGGTCGTTTACGTTGAGCCGATTGATGAGACGGGCGACGTTATCAAGGCGGCCGGGGCGATTGACGTTCAACTGTGGGACCTGAACAAAAAAGAGAGTGAGGCCCGCTTGGCACA
Source organism: Sedimentisphaerales bacterium (assembly GCA_049513025.1). GTDB lineage: Bacteria > Planctomycetota > Phycisphaerae > Sedimentisphaerales > Anaerobacaceae > Fen-1362. The sequence goes on along the minus strand of JBEKWM010000005.1, from coordinate 142,430 downwards.
GTGGCGAGTTGAGCCGAATGAGATTAAGAAACTATGGCTTGGCGGGATGCTGTCGAGCAGCTACCGGCTGAGTTTTGACGCGGCCGGAATCGTTGACAAGTTCGACAAACCTTTGACCGTAAAGGTCAATTTCACCGATTACCTGTCGGGAGCAACATTCACCGAGCAATTCATCATTCGCCCGCCGCAGTCAGCCGGCAAACAATAAACACCGCACTAATTAATAGTCCATATCTCCGGGTCGTTACTCTTCAGGTCGATAATACAATCAACGGTTTTAAGTTTTGTGTTTTGTGTTTTTAACTGTAAAATGTGCCCATATGAAAGAAATGTTAAACAAGATAATCAACGGCGATTGCATCGAAACCTTGAGCAGGGTCGCTGAACCATTCGCGGATTTGATATTTGCCGACCCGCCTTTTAACATCGGGTACAAATACGACAAGTACCACGACAAAATCGAACGCAACAACTACATCGCATGGACAAAGGACTGGATGACGGCCTGCAAAAAGGTCTTGAAACCAACCGGCTCGTTTTATATCGCCATAGGCGACGATTACGCGGCGAATGTAAAAATAATCGCCGACGAAATCGGGCTTTTTATGCGCAACTGGATAATCTGGCACTACACATTCGGCCAGCAGACCAAAGACAAGTTTGCACGCTCGCATACGCACATATTTTACTTTGTCAACGACCCGAAAAGCTTCGCCTTCAACGATTACGCCGTGCGAGTTCCATCCGACCGGCAGTTGATTTACGCGGACAAGCGAGCCAACCCCGCGGGAAAGATGCCCGACGATGTCTGGGAGGATTCTCGCGTGTGCGGGACATTCAAAGAACGCACCGGCTGGCACCCCTGCCAGATGCCTGAGCAGTTGCTTATGAGAATCGTCGCGGCAAGCTCGAATGCCGGCGACTGCGTTCTTGACCCGTTCGTCGGCTCAGGGACAACTGCGGCGGCGGCGAGTAAACTGCGGAGAAATTACGTCGGCATCGAAATCTCCGCGGACTATGCAAAAAAAGCGAAACAGCGGCTCGCACAACTTGATACTCGCGCGAGCATTGAAAAAGAACACAAATTGAATATCGTCGAAATAGGCGAACTTAAACGGCTCATACCAGACATCGGATATTCACCAAAACAGGTCCTGTCGAACAAAGACCTTCTGGAGCTGTTCACCGGCCAGTTCGCCATTCGAATGAACAATCAAAAACAGTATATCTCCGCGGAGATAGCGACCGCTTTGAAGGGCATAACGGATTGAGTATTCAAAACATGAAAGGGATTTTGCGTCTTTTAACTGCTTTTGCCGCAACTGCGGTGATGCTTACGCTGGCACAACAACCGATTGGGTGGTGGCCGTTGGCGTGGGTGGCGTATGTGCCCTTTGTTCTTGTGTGCTTCTGTGAAATCAAACCGTTTAAGCTGTATCTTGCCGCGTATGTTGTCGGGACATGTTACTGGCTCGGAAATATATACTGGATGAGCTTCGTAACAGTTGTGGGCTGGATTGCGTTTTGCCTTTATACCGCCCTGCTCTGGCCTATACTGGTATTGTCCTTGCGGTGGTGCCGAACAAAACGAATACCGCTTTTTATCGCCCTGCCGATATTGGTCTTGGGTATCGAACAAATGCAGGGATTTTTCCTGGGCGGTTTTTACTGGAATTATCTCGCTCACAGTCAATTCACCAACACCGCTTTAATCCAGATAGCAGACATATTCGGCGCGGCAGGCGTATCGTTTGTGGTGGCGATGGTTAACGGCTTGATTGCAGGTTTTATACTTTCTGTGAAAAATTTGGAATTTAAAATTGAGAATTTAGAAAAGAACCGGATGAGATGCCAGCAGTCTTTTTTAATTCTAAATTCTAAATCCTCAATTCTCGTTACAGTCGCGGCAGTTGTTGGCACACTTTTATATGGCCAATGGCGAATAAACCAGTCGGATAAATTTGTTACACAGGGGCCTATGGTTGCGGCGGTTCAGACGAATATACCGATATCCGTCAAGAAGTCATTTGCCGCGGAGAAGCAGATTTTAGATGAGTTGCTGGGTCAAAGCAACCAGTGTATTCCTGCCGGGGCTAAACTTATAGTGTGGCCTGAGACAATGGTTCAGGCGATACTGAACCAGCAGCTCTTGCGCCTCTTAGTTGATGACCATCAGTATAAAATCTTCGATGAAGCCATTCGCGAGCACGCGAAAAAGGGGGCGTTTGTCCTGGCCGGCGCATACGACGGCACCCCGAGATACGACCAAAACGACATTCGGCTGGCGCAAAAGTTTAACTCCGCCTTTCTGTATAAGCCCGACGGCAACCAGGCGCCTCAAAAATACTCCAAAATATATCTCGTGCCCTTCGGTGAGATGCTGCCATTTTCCAATATCCCGCTGGTTCACAAACTGTTCCTGAAAATGTCGCCTTACGATTTCGATTATACGATTGACCCGGGCACGGAATATACGGTGTTTGAAATGCAGCCGCAGGATGCGAACCGGACTTACAAATTCAGCGTGATGATTTGCTACGAGGACGCGGTGCCTTTTATGGCGAGAAAATTTGCGCTGGATGAGCGGGGCAACAAGCAAATCAACTGGCTTGTGAATATAAGCAATGACGGATGGTTTGTCCGATTCGAAAACGGCAAAGTCCTGCCCGCTACCGAGCTTTCACAACACGCGGCGATTTGCGCGTTTCGGGCGGTGGAGAACAGGTTAGCGGTGCTGCGAAGCGTCAACACGGGAATCAGTTGTATGGTTGACACGCTTGGCCGGATTAAGGATGGCTATGCCGCGGGGAATCTGCCGCGAAAGGCGTTTGACCGCCAGGGTGTTGTGGGCTGGTTCGCCGATACCGTACCCATCGATTCAAGGACTACCTTTTTCAGTAAACACGGCCAATTGCTGGATTTTGCTTGTCAGTTGAGTGTAGTTGTAATCATAATAGCGCAAATTGCTGAGCGATTCTTACTGAAACGACGGACCAAAGACGAAAAAGGGAGCAAAATAAATGACGATAAAACACCCGGCAAAAAATAGAGCCGTTTTCATCTGTGTTATACTCTCGCTGATTGCTTTTTGCGGCTGTGAAATCGGTTCCGTAAAGCAGCAAACGGGCAGCGTCACAGCCAGCAATCCCATAAGCAACGACCTCGAAATTCAGGCGACACAGATAATCCAGCAGGCCCTTGCCAACAGCAACCCGCAGGTCAGAGCCAACGCCATCGAGAGAGTTGCCGCCATTCCGATAAGCCGGGCACGTAAGTTTATGCCGAAAGTACAGCAACTGCTCAAAGACGAGTTTGTGCCGGTGAGATTTGCGGCCGCCGTCGCGATAGGCGACACCGGCTACTCGCAGGCACGGGGCGACATCACCCAATTACTCAAAGACGATAATGAAAACGCCAAAATCGCCGCCGCCTATGCTGCTTATAAGCTTGGTTCCGCAGGCGGGATTGCGATTATCCACGCATCCATAAAAAGTAAGGACCAAACTGTCAGAGCGAACGCCGCCTTCCTGTTAGGCAAATCAGGCGAATCGCCCAAGCGAGCGCTGCCCCTGCTCTACGAAACCATGAGAGATGAAACCTCCGATGAAAAGGTCATATTAAGTTCGATTGAGGCCATTGCCCAGCTTGGTGACGATAAAATCTATCAAAAGCTTTGGGCAATGCTGATAAGCGCATACGCCGATGACCGGGTTTGCGGCATCCGGGCAATGGGAGTGCTGGGAACATCCCAGGCAAGGGACTCCCTTTTGACAATGCTCAAAGACGACCTGACAGAGGTCCGTCTTGTGGCGGCAGAACAGCTTGGCAACCTGGGCGATACCGCTGGCGAAAAGGTCGTCATCGATGCCCTCACAAAAAATACAGCCAACACACAGGATCAGGAGGCAAAGGCCCGCATCCAGACGCTGGCGGCCCTGGCAATAGGCCAAATCAGGACGCCAACCCTTAAAAAGTTCCTCCCGGAATTATTAAAAAGTGAATTCCAGTTTGCCCGGCTTGCGGCGGCTAAGGCGGTTTTGCAATACACCTCTGGCAATAATATAGGACGGTGAGAATAGGAGCTGGGCGATGAATACCCCATTTTACCAAAATTAACTTGACCCAAACGTGTTAAAATCGTAAAATAAGGGTGTTGATAAGACAGCGGGTGGCAGGGTATAATCCCCTCTACATTGGAATTTAGTAAAACTGGTGAAAGGAGCTAATCTTGAGCAACCTTACTAAGATACTCATAGTCCTATTGACTTTATCCGCAATTTTGCTGTGCGGCATTGTGGTGACATACGTCGCCAACGCGGACAACTACAGGCAAAAATACGCCTCGCTTAATTCCGAGCGAGACTCACTTGAAAAAGACAAGGAAAGCTTAAACAATCAACTCAAGGAAAAGATTCAGCAAAAAGACGACCTTGAAAAGTCGCTGAACGGCCAGCTTTCAACACTGAAAACCAGGGCCGACGACCTGCAGGCGAAGATTAACACCGTCGAAAGAGAAAGAGCCGAGCTTCTGGAAAGGGTCAACGGCTGGGCAAGCATCACCAAGGACTTCCAGGCAACCACTGAAAAGCAGACGCAGTTGCTCAGCACCGCCCAGGAAGATGTGAAGCAGTTAAAGGCCGAGCAGATAAAGCTCAGCAAGGAGCTTGAGCAGACCAGCACCGCACTCGTTGAAAAGACGGCAATAATAGAGGCAGCTGAGGCGGAAAAACGCCGGCTGGTTGAAGAGAAAGCGGATTTGCAGAACCGGTTAGACAAGACGATGCAGGCCGGCGGCAAGGTTGCGGCGGCAGGCACACCGGTCACACAGGAAAAGGGATATGCACTGCCCGCGCAGACCACAGCCGCGGCGATAAACCTCAAGGGGTTGATTGCCGAGGTTGACGCAAAGAATTCACTGGCCACAATATCAATCGGCTCAGCGGACGGCGTAAAGGAAGGAATGAAATTTCACGTTACACGAGGCAGCGAGTTTATCTGCGACGTTCTTATTGTTGACGTGGATACCGAAAAGGCCGTAGGTGTTCTTGAGTTGGTACAGTCCGCCACTGGCGGACCAAAAGTCGGCGATAACGCCGCGACCAACCTGTAAGCCGAATCGCCGGATTTAAGATACGTTTATTGAGGATGGAATATGAGTCCTGAAGCACAAATACGCAGCGCAAAACCAGCGGCAATGAGCAATCTTTATACGGTCCTTCTGGCGGTAGCATTCGGCGTAATGTCGGCCACGGCGGCCTTCGTCGCCGTTAAGTGCTATTTCATCTACGAGACACTATTCAAAATTCCATAAAATTTCCTTGTTGAGTCGGCAGGCAGGATACGATAGAATATGCCCGGATAACCCGGGCATTTTTATATGTAGAGAACGGAATCGATGAAGTTTCTGGACACGATATTAGGCAGGTTCAGTATGGATATGGGTATCGACCTCGGTACCTGTAATACGCTGGTTTGTGTCCGCGGCAAGGGAATCGTCCTCAATGAGCCATCAGTCGTCGCTGTCCGCAAAGGCACCAACCAGGTCCTCAACAACGGCGAAGCTGTGGGACTCGTCGCACGCGAAATGTTAGGCAAAACCCCCGGCTCAATCAGCGCAATTCGCCCTCTCAAAGACGGCGTCATCAGCGATTTTGAAATCACCGAGGCAATGCTCAGCTACTTCATTCGCAAGGTTCACGGCAGGGGCACTCTTATAAGGCCCCGTGTGGTTATCGCCGTGCCCAGCGGGATAACGGCGGTTGAGCGCAGAGCGGTCATTGACAGCGCAGAGCGTGCCGGCGCACGAAAAGTATATCTGGTCGATGAGCCGATGGCGGCGGGCATCGGGGCAGGACTTCCGATTACAGACCCGACGGCATCGATGATTGTCGATACCGGCGGCGGCACAACCGAAGTCGCGATAATGAGCTTGGCGGACATCGCTACCTGTGAATCAATCCGCGTAGGCGGCGACGATATGGATGAGGCGGTCATCAATCACCTCAAACGAACATACAATCTGCTGGTCGGCGAACCGAGAGCAGAAAAGGTAAAAATACAAATCGGCTCAGCGGTGCCGCTTGAAGAAGAGCTGACTATGGAGGTCTCAGGAAGAGACACCATTTCAGGGCTTCCGCGGAAAATTGTTATCACAAGCGAAGAAATTCGCGAGGCCCTTAAGGAGCCGGTGGCGGCCATTATTGACGCGGTAACAAGAACACTCGAAAAGGCAGATCCCGAACTGGCCGCCGACCTTATCGATAACGGGATTCACATCTGCGGCGGCGGGTCACTTCTGCGGGGAATGGACACAGTATTGGCAAACGCAACGGGCCTTAAAGTCATTCGCGTCGATGACCCGATGACTGCGGTGGCGCGAGGCACGAGCGTTTACCTGGAGAACCTGGAGTTGTGGAAGGACACAATGGAGCATAGCGACTCCGGCTGGTAATGGCACAGGATGCTGTAGTAACCAGAAATTCATGATGCGGTTATGGCACGGAAGCGAATCAGAATCTCCAGAAGAATGTTGTTCGCCTGGTTTATGCTGGCCGGATTTATCCTGCTTTTTTCCCCTCTTGCGATTACCAGCAGGTTCCAGTTTGCGTTCGCCCGCCTTTTCCACTGGCCCCTCAGCGCGGGAAAACAGATGCCGCTTTCAGCCATGACCGAGCTTCCGCTCAAGGATGACTTCAGCCGAAAAGAATCGCAGTATCAAAACTACATCGCAAACCTCGAAGAGGAACTACGCCAGAAAGACCAGACGATTCAGCAATTGTCGGGCTTTCGGACAAGATTACGCGGCCTTGAGGGGGCCAAATTAGTGCCGGCGGACGTTATCGTCACCTCGGCATCGGGGCTGCGAAGCGAGTTTATTATAAATCGCGGAAAAGACGATGGGCTTACCAAAGACCTTTTTGTCATAGGCGACAATAGCGTCATCGGGACCATATCAGACCTGTATGCCCGCACGGCCAAAGTGCGGCTCTTCAGCGACTCCTCGTCGGTGGTCCAGGTAAATATACCGGACGTGGAAATAAACATGCTGATGCAGGGCGCCGGAAACAATTCGGCGAAAATAAAAATGGTGCCGGTCAAACACGAAATCAAAATCGGCTCGCCGGTGATGCTTCGCAAAAAACCAGGGTATCTGGACTCCGCTATGATTGTCGGCGAGGTGCAGCAGTGCAAAAGAGACAACAAGAACGCGGCGCTGTGGGATATCACCGTCAAGCCGAGTTGTGATATTGCAAAACTGAACAACGTGGCGGTCATACTAATGAACCCACAGGGTCCCGGCAATATCAGTCGAGTCGAGAACGCCAAAACATCCGGCGGGAAATAAATATGCGGCTCGCCTCCCTGCCAACCATTTGTTCCTTTTATATCGCCACGGAGGAGTAAAATGCACTGGCCGCGTTTTGCGGTATTGGTTCTAATTGCCACCCTTCTACAGGCACGCTGGATTGACACAATCGCGGTAACGGATCTGCGTGTCACGCCTGACCTGCTGTTGATTGCGATGGTTTTTTTCGCGGTCCGCGGCAACGAATCGGAGGCGATTATCAGCTCGTTTGTGCTTGGTTTCGCCGCGGACATAGCGGCGAGCGGTTTCTCTATGGGGCCTCTGATAATCAGCTTCGGGTTGTTCGGGACTGCCCTGGCGTATCTGCATCGTCTCATTGCCATCAAAAAAGCGCCTCACGAGGCGATTACCATATTCGTCGTCGCACTGGGCACAGGATGCATGGCCTGGCTGCTGGCTCGCGTGGCGGGTCAATCGCCAAGACCGGGCGGCATGGGCGCATTATTGGGGACATCGATTTATTCGGCAGTGCTGGGGCCCGTTTTGTTCTTGCTTTTGGACTGGCTGATGCGTATAAAAAACCGGCGCCGCGGACGAAAATAAATGGCCCGCAAATCTCTCGACATGTTTTAAACGTCTGCTATGTATAAAAAACGAATGACTATCCTGGTAATCGCGGGGGCCGTTTTGCTCGGCGTTTGCGTGCTCCGCCTGATAGATATGCAGCTTCTCTCAACGTCGTTTTACAGGGAACAGGTCTCACAACTGCGGATTCAAAGCGGCTCGTTCCAGCAGGTCAGAACGATGCGAGGAAAGATACTCGACAGAAAGGGGCAAATTCTCGCCGACGATGAGCCGAGATTCTGGCTGGCTGTGAACTATGATTTGAGCCGGTATCTCGATGAACGCGTGCTTCAGGCGTTATCACTTCGCACCAAATCGAAAGACCCCGACGCCAACACATCACCCCTGCAACAGGAATTTGCCGACCGGCAGGAAGACCTCGAGCTGCTGATAGATAAATGCGCGCAGTTCGGTATGTCCCGCGAGGACGTAGTGCTTCGGCTTCAAAAGATAAACGACAAAATCTGGAACCTGCGGACGTTTTTCGCCTGGGCCAGAAACAACCCCAGCGCCGACCTGCTGAAGAAATACGGCCGGAATCTTAATAACATCCCGCTCGCCGAAGCGGTAGCGGATTTTGAAAAAAAAATCCCTGACCCGTGCGACCGCCTTTTGCTGATAAACAAAGTGAACGACATCGCCGAGCTTAAAAAAACGCAGCCCGTCGTTGAATTGAAAACAGATGATGCGGTGTTCGCCGCGAGAGTGGAATTTCTCAACGTGGCTGGGGTGGAGGTTATAGCAAAGGGCCAGCGCGTATATCCCTTCGGGTCGGCGGCAGCACAGACAATCGGCTGGGTAGGCCCGCCCCGCCAGCAGGATAAAGACCTTTTCGCCGAAGACAGGTTGTCAAGTTATCTGGATGATGAGCTGTGCGGGCGAGAAGACGGCGTCGAATACGTCTGTGAGCAGATTCTTCGCGGCAAAAGAGGCGAGGTCGTCTATGACATAGACCGCCAGTTGGTGCGTCAGACGGAGGCGCAGTTCGGCCAAAACGTCCGCCTGACAATCGATATCGAGCTGCAGAAAAAAATCGAGCGACGTATAGCCGACTGCTCGCTAAATCGCAACTGCAAGGCCCCTGCCGCGGCGGTTGTTATCGACGCGGCATCAGGTGATATTCTCGCTCTTGTTTCGCTGCCTGATTACGACTTGAATCTTGCCAGACAAACCTACAGCATACTCGCCGGCGACCCCTGCGAGCCGTTGCGCAACAGGGCGATAAATATGCATTATCCGCCCGGCTCGGCTATAAAACCGCTGATATTGATAGCCGGTATGGAATCCGGAAAGATTACCGCCAGCGAAGTGATAAGCTGCCCCTCGCACAAGGCCCCCCAGGGCTGGCCAAACTGCCTCATATATCTCAGAAACCACTGGGGACATGATAGTATGTGGCCAAACACCGCCCGCAACGCCATAAAGGGAAGCTGCAACATATATTTTTCACACCTGGCCGACCGAATAGACCCCGTCGTTCTGCAAAGCTGGCTTTTCAGATTCGGCTACGGGCGCCTCGCCCTGCCGGATTCGACTCCCGTCCCCCTGCCCTCGTCCGATGAATCACTGGAACCGAATCTCCCGCTTCGCATCTTCAGACAGGTGCAGGGACAGATAGCAAACACTCCCGCAAAGGACACGATTACAAGTTTCGAGCAACTGCCCACCCTGGAGCCGAGCGAAAACCGGTGGTTCGGAATAGGCCAGGGTAACCTCAGGGTAACGCCTTTACAGGTGGCAAACGCGATGGCCTGCTTAGCCAGAGGCGGTATTTACATCCCGCCCCGACTCATAGACGACCCCTGTTCGCCGAAACCTGAGCCGGTCAACCTGAACATCTCGCCTGTAACACTGGCAACCGTTTATGAGGGAATGCACGCCGTCGTGGAAGAATCGGGCGGAACCGCCAACAGGGAATTTGCGCCTGCACTAAGAAATTTCTCCTCGCGGGGGATACGACTATATGGCAAAACCGGCTCGACCTCACAGCCCGAGCACGCCTGGTTCGGCGGCTTCGCCAAAGACGCAAAAGGAAGAACAATCGCGGTGGCTGTTATTGTCGAGGGAGGCCAGCAGGGTTCGACCGACGCCGCACCGTTGGGAAGGGACATTCTGCTATTCTGCGCCGAAGCCGGATACCTCGGCTACAAATAATCAGCGGGCCTGAGGATTACTTGCCGCCAGATGGCCCTTCGGCGAATCCAGGCGACGGCCATTTTCGAGATAGGTGAGCGTTCTTTCGATTATTTTGCCGGCGACGGGTGCGGAGATTGCTCCGCCTGTGTAGCCCTTGCCTAAGGACATATCAGGCCTGCGAACTGATACAAGAACGATAACCTGCGGGTCTTCAACCGGTGCGCCCGCGACAAATGATGCGATATACTGGTGCTCAGCGTAGCCCCTTTCGCCGGCTTTAGCGATATTGGCGGTGCCCGACTTGCCGAATACCTGCCATTTTTTCAGCTTCGCTTTTTTGCCTGTCCCCTCGTTGACCACGCCCACCATAGCATCTGTAACAAGCCATTTGGCAACCTCAGGGTCAATACAATATGCAAGCGGCGGCGGGGCCTGAGTCATCTTCACGATGTTGCCCTCGTTGTCCACAACCGCTTTAACCACGTGCATATTTACGGGATGCCCGCCGTTGGCAAGTATGCAAAAGGCACGAACAAGCTGTATCGCCGTAACGGTTATCTCCTGCCCAAACGGTATTCGCGTAACGCTGTAGCCGGTCCACTTCTGCGGAGGCCAGAGCAATCCGGAAACTTCACCCGGCAAATCAATCCCCGTCTCCTTGCCGAAACCGAAATTTCTAAGCGCCTGGTAAACTTTCTCCTTGCCCATTTTCTGGCCTACTTTCGCCATTCCTATATTGCTCGAATTGACCAGAATCTCCCGCGGAGTCAGATAGCCAAATCCGTTTCGATACTCGCTGATGCAGCCAAACCCCTTGCCGCAGTAGTTGCCGTTTTCGCAGAATATCTTTTCCTTCAAGCTGACGATTCCGTCCTCGACAGCAGGCCCCATAACCATCGGTTTTATCAAACTGCCCGGCTCAAACTGGTCTGTTATCGCGCGGTTGCGAAGCGAGTTCGCATCCGCCGTATTGAAATTAGCAGGGTCATAATCAGGCAAAGATACCATAGCCAGAATTGCGCCCGTCTTCGGTTCAGCTACTATCGCAACCGCTGATTCGGCGCGGTAATTTTTATACTGCTCTAAAAGCGCCTCGCGGACAAACTGCTGTATCGTCGCGTCGATGGTCAGGATAATTCCGACGCCGTCGGTAACGTCAGCGTCGTGTTCTCTTAGCCGAATGGGTCTGCGGAATGCGTCGGCGATAAAAATGTTTCGCCCCGCCGAACCCGCCAGGTCTTTGTTATACGCAAGCTCCACACCCTCAAGACCCCGGTTATCTGCGCTTGTGAACCCCACAATATGAGTTGCAAGCGGCCCCATCGGATAATGCCGTTCCCAGTCGGACTGGATTCCCACACCGTGAATTTTGCGGACCGCAATCGCCTGGTTGGCGTCAACACCAACTTTAATTTTGACAAAGCCGGGATTTTCACTATCAGTAATAATACTGCAAATGTTATGAGCGCCAATATCCAGAACATCCGCCAGCTCACTCGAAGTTTCCTTGGGGTCATCAAGAACTCTCGGCTCAGCGAAAACCGTCTGGATTTCCTCGCTGGCGGCCAACACCCTGCCGCGACAGTCAAGAATAGCACCTCGCTGAGGCGATATAGTCGCAACGGTTTGCTGCTGCCTGGCGGATAAGTCGGAATAGTACTCGTTTCTGAAATACTGGAGATAAAGACATCGTGTTGCCAGAGCCGCAAAAGCAACGATTAAAGCCGCAAACAGCCAGACAGTGACACGACCGCTCGATAATCGATGCTCGATACTCATTGCCCGAAAAAATCCCTGTAATCGGAAAATACCGTTTACTTCTTAATTTGCTTAATTTGCTTAATCTGCTGATTAACCTGCTGAGAAACGCTGGCGGGGTTAATCAGATTTTCCAGCCGCAACTGTTTGCCCGCGAGTTGCTGCTTGAGGCGACTCTGGGACACACGCGCGGCACAGATTTTGTAGAATATCCTGTCGTTGGCGTTGCGAAGGGAAGCGGTGAATAGCATCACCGACGTGAAATAGAACGCAACAAAAACCAGGCAAAACCCCAACCGCATAAACCGCGTAGTAACCACAAAGGAACCGGCCGGCCCGGACTATTTGGCCGGCATCTTCAACTGCATCCCAACCGCGATATCATCCTCACTGGACAAAATATCGCTGTTCAGCTTGACTATATCCTTATAACGATTGCCGTCGCCAAGTTGCGAGGCCGCAATCTTCCATAAGCTGTCACCTTCTTTGACAACATAAACGCTTCCTGACTTTGCCGTTGCCGCCGGCTTATTGGTATTGGCCGTCGAATGCTTCTGCCCGACCGATTCGACCTTTGTGAAATTCTTGTCCGTAAGAACCTCGGCAGGCGATGACGATGCGGCAGTTGAACCCGGTATCGACGGTATAATCAATTTCTGGCCGACCTGAAGGTCGTTAATTTTGTTAAGTGTCTTTCGGTTGGCTGCGAATATAGCGTCTATATTTTTCTGTTTTACGCCTTCCTTGACGCCGTAAACTTTTTTGGCGATTCCGCTGATGCTGTCGCCGGATTGAACTACATACACCTTCGCCGGCTCAGGTGCCGCCGTCGGCTGTGTATTAACTGCGGGGACGTTCTGTGCCGGAGCGGAAACAGTCGGGTCTATCGATACAGCCGGGGTCATTTCCGCCGGCGCAACCCCAACGCTGCTCGGAGTCGGCTGAGCGGACGAAGGACCAAACTGCGCGGATCCCGCGGCGACTGGCGTTCCCTGCGGCAACGGCGTTACTGTCGCGCCTGGTGTTACTTCGGGGGATTGTACGCCGCCCGCAGCACCAGCGGCGGGCTGGTCCAGAGCCATCTGAACCCTGCGTTCGTTGGCCCCGATTCCGGACGGATTACTTTCCAGCCCGACCATATTGGTCGTCAGCTTGTTGCTGTTATCCTTCTGATGAAGGCCCGGCAGGCCGTTAATTACGAATGCGATAATAAATATAAATACCAGTCCCAGCAACAACCCAATTTTTGCATCCGATGTCATAATGCGACTCCCTTCAACCTTTCTATTGCACTTTTTGTGCAATCCTTAATTTGGCGCTTCTTGCCCGTCTATTATTCAATATTTCCGAACGTAAAGGTGATATCGGTTTTTTCGTAACAATTCGATAAATCCCATTGCTTTCGTTACTCTTAAAATCCGTCTTTACCAGCCGGTCTTCCAAACTGTGAAAACTGATGACCGCTACGTAACCATTCTGCCCCAAAAGCGCCGGGGCAGAACCGAGCAGCGTTTCGAGGTTTTCCAGTTCATTGTTGACCGCGATTCGCAACGCCTGAAAGGTCCTGGTCGCTGGATGAATCCTCGACCATTGTCCGCCTTTTGTCAAAGCGCTTGACACAATCGCGGCAAGCTGACCTGTCGTTCTAATCGGCTCACGATGACGACGCTCGACAATAAACCTTGCTATCCGCCTCGATGCCCTTTCTTCACCAAACCTGTATATCAAATCCGCAAGCGTCTTCTCATCTGCTCTGTTAATTATATCGGCAGCAGTGGTCTTTAATCTTTTATCCAAACGCATATCCAGCGGCATATTTCGCTGAAAACTTAAACCCATCCGGTCATCCTCTAACTGCGCCGAGCAAACCCCTAAATCAGCCAGTATGAAATCAACTTTTTCAATCCCCTGCCCGCGCACGACATCCGCTATTTCGGAAAAATTGGAGTTTACCAGAATCACCCTGCATTGCAGCCCTTCTAAAACAGATTGGGCCCTTCGGATAGCATTTGTATCAACATCCAGGCCAATTATAGCTCCCTTGGGGCCCAATCTCTTGCCAAACAGTAAGCTATGGCCTCCTTGCCCTATGGTCGCATCGACCACCACCGCGTCCTGCGGCAGCTTTATCTGCTCAACAAGTACATCTGCAAGAACCGGTATATGTTCCGTCGCCGAACCATCCACTTTCAACAGCCGCCATCAACCCTAACCAACCGCCACCTTGCTCGGTTTCCTCTTTAGTTGCTCGACCGCAGGCGAAAAAGCCACGCTTGCGAACTTACCGCCGAGCTTTTTTACCCTTTCCAGCCGGTCATTCAGCACCTCCAATGAGGCAAACGTCTGCTCATCGATTGCCCTTGTGCCATTTAAGCTGTCTTTGACGACCTCACAATGGTTCGGATACAATTCTAACATTTGGACTCCTTTCACCCCTCTAAATCCTGACTCTGCTTTTGCAAAATCTCCTGCCGGGCCTGCGCCACGCGCTTCTGATACTGCGCCATATTGTCCGACAGATACTGCTCCCAATCCTGCGTGTTCCAAAACTCGATGTGGTCCCGTACCCCTACTAATGTTACGTTATCTTTTAATCCTGCCCTTTTGCGCAGTTTTTCATTTAAAAGCAGCCGTCCCTGGCTGTCTAACTCGACCTTCCCTGCCAAAGCGAAATTCATTCGCTCAAAAGCTACGATTTCATCCGGGGCCGCGTTCTTCTGCGACATCGCAACCGTCATACGTTCGAAGCACTTCTCAGGATATAAGGACAATATGCCGTTTGCCCCGACGACCAAATAAAAATCGCTGCCGTGCTCTTGGCTGTCTATTTGATTGCGGAGCTTGTTGGAGACCAGCACCCTGCCCTTGCCGTCGATTGTGTGTTCGTATTCGCCTGTTATTAAAATCATGGTTTCACTTCCACTTATCTGCCACTCATCTACCACTTATAGGGAATTATTGCCATTCCTTACCACTTCGTCAATACAAAACACCACCTTTTTCTAAATTTTTTCAAAATTTTATTATAGGACTTCTCACCCTAAGACCTAACTCACACAGGGACAAACGGTTAGATGCAAATGCGGTGGTTTTTAAGAACTTGAAATTTTCTTGCGGATTTCCGATTTTCTCAGATTATCGCCATAGCCCCGATTTGATTTGTCCCCTTCTCCAGAAGACAGAGAACTGATATCCGTCTTCAGTCCTCCGAAAAAAGCGGGTGATGGGAATCGGACCCACATAACCAGCTTGGAAGGCTGGAGCTTTACCACTAAGCTACACCCGCCGAAGGCCTCGACATCCCTTAGGATGGCGGGCACGTTCGTTATTTTCTATTTATTATTTTCTATTTATTATCTATACTCGTCAGCGTTTCGTCCAATTATAAAGCCAAATTGCAAAAATGTAAAGCTGGAAGAAAGATGAGTATAGCGGAAAAAGCCAAGAAAGCGAAGTCGGCGTCAATACTGTTATCGGCCGTTAAAACCGAAACAAAGAACGCTGCCCTTGCACAAATAGCCGAGGCGTTGAAAAGCAAAAGTGCGGAGCTCATCGCCGCCAATCAAAAAGACCTTCGGCTTGCTGAAAAAAATAAATTAGCAAGCCCCCTGCTCAAACGGCTCAAATTCGACGAGGGCAAAATCGCCGACGTCTGCGCGGGCATCGAAAGCTTAATCAAACTCGATGACCCCGTAGGCCAGACGCTCACCGCAACCCAACTCGACGAAGGCCTCAACCTCTACAAAGTTAGTTGTCCCATCGGCGTCATAGGCGTCGTCTTCGAATCAAGACCAGATGCCCTTGTCCAGATTTCAACGCTGTGCCTTAAAAGCGGAAACGCCGTCCTCCTCAAAGGCGGCTCCGAAGCAGCCAATACAAATAAAATCCTGGCAAAAGTAATAGCGGAAGCAACTGCAAAATCAGGAATACCTGTCGGCTGGATTCAACTTCTCGAAACGAGGCAGGATGTCGCTGAAATGCTCAAAATGGATGAGGATATCGACCTCGTTATTCCCCGCGGCTCGAATGAATTCGTCCGCTACATAATGAACCACACCAATATACCCGTCCTCGGCCACGCGGAAGGAATATGCCACGTTTATGTCGACGCGGGCGCGGATATCGATATGGCGGTGAAAATCGCCGTCGATTCAAAGTGCCAGTATGTAGCCGTATGTAATGCCACGGAGACGCTTCTCGTCGATAACAAAATCGCGAAGGAGTTTTTGCCGAAGGTCAAAGCTGCTTTCGACGCAAAAAATGTCGAGCTTCGCGGCTGCAAAAAAACCCGTGCAATCATCAAGGTCAAACCCGCTGCCGAAAAGGACTGGTCAACAGAATATCTCGATTACATCCTGTCGATAAAGGTCGTCGCCGGCGTCGATGAGGCCATCGAACACATAAACCATTATGGCTCGCATCATACCGATGCAATTGTTACGCAGGATAAGGCAACCGCTGAAAGGTTCCTCGATTTAGTGGATTCTGCAGGCGTATTCTGGAATTGCAGCACGCGCTTCAGCGATGGCTACCGGTATGGCTTAGGCGCGGAAGTAGGCGTCAGCACCACGAAGATTCACGCCCGCGGCCCCGTCGGCCTTGAAGGCCTTCTGATTTACAAATGGAAACTCCTTGGCTCCGGCCAAATCGTCGCCGACTACGCAGATGGCCGAAAAAAATTCACGCATAAGAAGCTTAGCCACTGATTTCACAGATTTCACTGATTTTGATTGCCGCAAAAAGGCACAGAACTCACAAAAGATTTAACAAAAGCTGTTCTCATTTATTTATCTGCCATTGGAACATAATTGAAGTCGATACTTCCATCCTTATTGAGCTGTAAGTAAGAAACGCCGATTACTCCCAAGTCGCGAATTTTGTTATACCCTCTCGCCATATAAAGATGACCTGTTTTTGTATCAAGTATATATGCTCCCACGTAATCACCCTCACTGCAGGGCCAACATTTATACCTCTCAGCTTTGGCTTTATTATCTATGAACCACCCAACTAAAATGAGTAGGATTAGCAATAAACCATAGACAAGAAAACGCTCGTATTGTTTCATAATATCTCCTTTCTGTTCTTAATGACCTCTGGCAAAGCATGCAGGTTTTATTTCTTCCCACTGTCTATCGTGTGACCAGCGAAGAATGCGATTATACATATATTGGAAGAAAAATATTTTATCAAAAGAACTGCTCTCTAATCTTTTATTGAGCCGAACAAACCCATTGAATATCTCAAAAGGTGTTAGCCCAATTTGTTGAGACATATAAGCACCACTAACAATTAAAAGCCAGCTTTCAACTACTTTTTGTGGTCGGGACGTTTGAAGTTTTTTTAGAACGCATTGTTCAATTTCTGCTTCACTTGTTCCAACAAAAGCCGCAGATGCGCGGTCCCATATTATCCAGCAATGCACTTTCTCAAGATATAATTCTTTTAAGTATTTTTTTAGTAATGGGTAATTAGATGGAAAAGAATCAAATCTACTTTCTTCTTCTTTTAAGGATTTATATTGACTGACTCCAAACTTTAGAAGCTCCGTGACAAATTGCTTTTGTTTTGCAGTTGTGGGCATTTCTAATTCTTTAAAGAAAAGAAACCCATGAACATTATCGAGTATAGGATACTGTTTTCTTTCCTCTACAAATAAAGACCGAATGTTTTGCCATTCTTGTTCAACTGCTCGCCAATCCTGGCCACCCACTCCTTTACACTGTGAGTGATATTCAGTTACTTCGATAGCAATTTTATTAGACTGACATATTATATAAAAATCAGGTGGGTTTTCACCGCGTTCAATATGTTCCGGTTTGATGTCTATTCTTTTAAGAAACGGTTCAAGGTAAAACAATTCCCTCTCTTCTTGTTTTTCTTCACGATTACTTGGGAAATCTGAGGTCGACATACTTTTTGCCTTTACAAAACAAAAATCAAATCTTCCGACCTTAAAGGAACATTATATTATTGAATGATGAGAGAAGACAAGCTTTTTTGTGGCAAAAATCCGTGTTAATCCCGTGTAAATCCGTGTCAAAAAATGGATTCCTGCTTGCGCAGGAATGACAAAGGAATCAGTGGACACGGAGCGAAGCGCAGAGCCCACTTCTGACAGTGGTTCTAAAATCAGTGGCAATCTGTGTAATCTGTGGTTAAAATACAACCCGCCGTAAAACGGCGGGCTAAATATTTCAAGGAAGTAGTTTTGTGAATTTTGTGCCTTTTTGTGGCTATTATTAAAAATCTCCGCGTTCTTTGCGGTCTCTGCGGTGAAAAATGAGGAATTTCGATAAGGCAAAACGAGTAGTAATAAAAATCGGCACGAACATCCTGTCGAAGGACGACAGTATCGACGCCGGGTACGTGGGCTTAATGGCCGGGCAGGTAAATTCACTGCTTAAAATGGGTAAGCAGGTGGTGATTGTTACCTCCGGCGCGATTGGGATGGGGGCAGGACAATTGAAGCTCTCAAACAAGCCCGGCGATGTCAGGATGCGTCAGGCCTGTGCGGCCATAGGTCAGCCGATGTTAATGGCGGAATATCGAAAGGCATTCGAGCAATTCGGCGTTACAGTCGCCCAGGTACTGCTTACCGCTGAGGTGCTCAATAATCGTAAGACCTACCTGAATCTGCAAAACTCGCTCGAGACGCTTTTGAAACTTGGCGTTGTGCCTGTATTAAATGAAAATGATAGTATCTCAACCGCCGAAATAGGCACCGCCTTCGGCGATAACGACCGGCTAAGCGCACTTGTCGCCAGCAAAATCGACGCAGACCTTTTGATAATCCTCACCGATATCGACGCCCTGTATGATAAAGACCCCAAAAAATACCCGGACGCAAAGCCGATAGATACGGTCTTTGAAATCACAGATGAAATCTTGAAAAGCGCAGGCACCAAGGGAACCAAGTTCAGCACGGGCGGAATGAAGACCAAAATCGAGGCCGCCAAAGTCGCCTCCAACGCGGGCTGCAAAATCGTCTTAGCCAACGGCAAAACCGAAAACGTCATCGAGCGAATCATCGCGGGCGAGACAATCGGGACATTATTTTTACCCAAACGCAAACTAAGCAACCGCGAAAGATGGATTCTCAACAGTTCTCCTGCGGGCGTGATAAATATCGACGACGGCGCGATTCGGGCGGTAAAAAATAAAAAGAGCTTATTACCCAGCGGCATAAAATCAATCGAGGGAACGTTTGAGGCGGGCGATTGTATCTGGCTCAATAACAAGGCAAAGGCCGTAACAAATTTCAGCAGCGCAGAGTTAGAGACACTGGCTGGCAAGCACTCTACCGAAATTCGCAAACTCCTTGGCCCCAAACGCCGGGACGTTGTGGCAATACCGGAAGATATCGTCTTCGTGGACTATTGATTTACCGCGGAGAACGCCAAGAGCGCGGAGACACGTAGCGAAGCGAAGAGCCCGCTTCGGAAAAATCCAAAATAAACTCTGCGTGCTCTGCGGCCTCTGCGGTGAAAAATTAACGGGAGGCATGGTTAGGCCGTGATACACTTCAAGTGCATTTACTGCGGGCAGCGAATACTGGCGAACGATGACGGCCGAGGCAAAAAAGGCCTGTGCCCGACGTGCCGGCATACCATCTATGTCCCCCAGGCATTCAAGACCGACAGCAATTTATCGCCCCTGGCGCTTGAGCCCGTTGCGACGCCGAAAGAGCATGTTCCCGAATACGACAAAGCCCCTTCTGTCACAGAGGAGTTCCCGTCGCCCGATTCTCCTGATGATATGACGGACTTATACGAAGAGAAACTCGGCTTTCTAATCCCCAACTATGACGAGCTTTCGCTGTTCCTGATGGCGGCGGTATTCGTCATCCTCTATTTCACCAGCAGCAAGTTACAAGACGATATAATCGCCTTTACGATGCGCCTGGACGTATGGCGGCGATATATTTATATTGCCCTGTTTATGCTCGCAATGTTCCTGTGCCTGTATCACGTTTTCACTCCACGGAAAAAAAAAGATGTCGAAAAAGGGATTATGCTGCTCTTTGCCATAACGGTAAACGCGGCCACCGGCCTCATCGCCGGCTTTTATATGCTCAAAGAATGCCCCGGCTGGCTGCTCGTCTTCCCCGTCTGGAACATAATCAACAGCGTTCTGCTGATTATAATGCAATACGTCAACCTCTTCGACGAAAATCAGATAAGCGACCGCGACGCAACCATCCCGCAGGTCATCATCGGCCTGGCTACCGTCCTTATAATTTTCTTTCTTTGCAATAACACCTTCAAGCTGCACTGGGCCATCACCTATTCGATTTGCATCATTTACACCACCAGCTTCGACAGGGGATTGCAGAGCGTCTTCCCTGTCCTGGCAGGCCAAAAAGACGAACAAACACCAAAGGTTTGAGCCGAAAACTCACCTTCCGTCTTCTGGTCTGTGGTCTATGGTCTGGCGTCTGCATCTGTCCGCTACACGCTGTTCGCTAAACGCTGTATGCGCTCACATCCGCTTGTAACGCGGGCCGCCTGTGCCTTCGGGAACCGTCCAGCGGATATTGTCGAAGGGACATTTCCTCTGGCAGGTCTTGCAGTGCAGACAGTTTGAAGGGTTGGCGGGTTTTACTTCCCCCTGAACTGTTTCATACACGCCGCCCGGACAAAACGTAATACAGGGCGCCGCGAATTTCGGTATGCACTTTTCCTGACAGATATTGCGGTCGATAATCGTCAAATGCGACGGCTGTTCCTCACGGTGATGTGTCGCAGCCATAGCTGTAAAGGTGTCCTTGTCGAAATGCTGACCGGGTTTTAGCCGATATGGCAGGACCGTCATCGCCTCATAATCCTTCTCGATATTGAACGCGGGCAGCAATGTCCCCAGCACCGACAAAGGCATACCCTGCAATGGCCCGAATTTGGCGACGGTCTGGCGGAACTTCGCGGCACGCTTCATTTCCTTCGCGACATTGGATTTCAAAAGCAAATCGGTATAGCGAACCGCCGACTCACGCGGATTATCGATTGTCTCTGTTATCGCCTTTGCCGCCATCATCCCCGAATCAATCGCGTTGTGCAGCCCTTTGATTTTGAGCATATTCACAAAGCCCGCGGAATCGCCTAATATAATCACGTTGCCTTTGCCGATAGCGCCGCTAATTGGGTTTCGCGGCACCGCCTCCCAGCCGCCTTCGGGAATCATCTTCGCACCTGCTTCGACAACCGTACCGCCCTCGACGAATTTTTTCACCCTGCTGTGCTGTTTGAAAAGCGTCAACGCATCCTGCGGATTGAAATCGTAATATTTCCAGTCGGCCCCGACAATCATACCGACCGCCAGGTGTTCCGCCTGGAAAGGATAAACAATGCCTCCGCCGAACATCCCCGGCCCGACCACTGGCGTCCAAATCGGGTAACCCATCGCGTGAACAACTCTGCCGGAGGTAAACTCAGCGTATTGTTCGGGCGAAACCTTAATCAGCTCTTTTACACCAACCGAGTAAAGCTGATTCGCCCTTCTTTTAAGTCCCGCCTTCTCTACAAATTTCTCCGTCAAAAGCCCGTCGCAGCCCTCCGCCAGTACGATGTACTTCGCCTCGATGGTTTCGCCTTCGAGGTAATTGGGCTGGTGATGTCCTTCTTTATTTAGTCCCTGGTCAACGAGTTTGACCGCCCCCGCCCCATTGTCGTCAACGACGATATCTGTCGCCGCGAACCCGCAAAGCACCTCGATACCGAGATTCTTCGCGATTTGCCCGAGCCATTTGGTGAGTTTACTGACTGAAATCGTATAATCGCCAGTGTGCGTCATCTGGCCGAAGTCCACGCCGAAAAGTTTGGCTAAGCGAATCGCAAAATGTATGTTGAAGCCGAATTTTTTGCCCAACAGGAACAGCACGTCATCTTTGTCAATTTTATTCGCCAGTACGTCCTTTGCCTGGTCGCTGTTTTGCCAGCCGGGCGATGCGGCATCGAGCAGCGTATGAATCGGCTCTTTTTCAAGAACCGCACCGGATAGATTATGATTGCCGAGTTCCGCACCCTTCTCGATGACGCAAATCTCGGTCTGCGGCCTGAGAACCTTCAATTGAATCGCGCAGCTCAATCCCGCAGGCCCGCCGCCCACTATCAAAACTTCAACTTTGCCAAAATCAGTATCGTTTGCCACTATGTCTGCTCCTGTTTATCCGCCTGCCTGCCCTCGAAGGTCGTTGTCGGGGGTGGCGGACAAAGCAGCGACTAACTCAGGCACTACCTTTTCAGCCGTGCCGACGATGTAGTAATCGCATTGTTTGAAAATCGGCGCGTTGGGGTCGCTGTTAATCGCCACGATTGTCTCGGTATTCGCCACACCAATCATATGCTGAATCGCGCCGGATATCCCCATCGCCACATAAAGCTTAGGCGCCACCGCCGTGCCCGTCTGGCCCACCTGGCGAATCCTTTCCGCGAACCCCTGCTCAACCGCCGCTCGAGATGCGCCTCTCTCGACGGGAACATTCAATCGCGTCTGAATCGCCCCGCAAAGCTCGATGAGCAACTGCTCGTAATTGTCGCGGTCTTTCATTCCCTTGCCCCCGCTGACAATCACCTCAGCGTCGAAGTTGACTTTGCCCGCCCCAAGCTCCGTTTTGATAATTTCCAGCGATATATCGTCCTGGGTAACATTGACTTTGTGATTGATAACGTTGCCTTTTCTGGTCTTATCGGCTGGTAACCGTTTCATAACGCCGGGCCTGGCGGTTGCCATTTGCGATTTTGAATTTTTCGTGCAAATCGTCGCCATCACGTTGCCGCCCAGCGCTGGTCTCGTCTGGAACAGTGTCCCAATCTGCTCTTTGCGGGAGCTGTCGCGAATATCAAGACCCGTGCAGTCCGCGGTCAATCCACAGCCCACCCTGTATGAAACTAACGGCGCAAGCACCCTGCCCTGCGGTGTCGCGGCGTATAAAACAATCTGAGGCCAGTATTTGCTCACCGCGTCGGCTATTACCTTGCGATGCGCAATCGGGTCAAACTCCGCCAAAAACGGGTCATCGATTACATAAACATTATCCGCCCCGCCCGCAATCAATTCCCCCGCCATCGACTGCAGCTTATGTCCCGCTATTACAACGCCGGCTTTGGTTTCCACCGAATCCGCCAGCTCTCTCGCCTTTCCGATAAGCTCGAAAGTGGCCGGGTGAATTACGCCCCCGTGATGCTCCGCGACAACCCATACCTCACCCTTGTAACTCGGCTCCACGGCACGCAGGCCCAGCAGCATATCATCCAGCGCGTTCTTGTGAAAATGCTCACCAGCGGAAGCTACAATTTTTTCCTTCGTCTGTTCATCTATGCCCGCCGCGCCGCTTATACCAAGCTCACGCAGCTGGTCGGTCAAAATTCTGTAATCCTCGTTCTCCTTGGCGGTCCCCTCGAAACTCCTGTCCAGCACGTTTTTTCTCTTCGCAGGCAAAACATATCTCGCCGCCTGTTTATCCGTCCCAGCCGCACCAGCAGACGACTTGACGCTTTCAACAATTACTTCCGCTAATTGTTTCGCGTCTGAAAGATGCCTGCATTTCCTGCTGCTTTTCCCCGGCGGAAATACCCGTATCACCCACGTCTTCGAACCCTTCGCACCAATCAGCGTCGCGTTGATATCCGAAGCCCCCCAGGTGATTACCTTATTCTTGTTCGCCCGCCTCGTCGCCGAAAACGACGCGAAAAGCAGATACTCATATTTGGCTACTGTGATTACCGCGGGCAATCGTTTCGGCGAAACCACCTGACTTCCACCGCTTATGATTCTTGTAAACTCAAATCGTCCCTTCTTGAATTCGCAATCCGTCGCGTAAGCAATACAGGAAATACCCAGCTCCTCAGCAATTTGAGGCGGCACCTGCGCGGTATCCCCATCCACGGATTGCATACCCGAAACAACGAAGTAATCATCGCTGCCGTTAAATAGCTCTTTGGCAATTTTTTTTATGGAACAGGCAAGCGGATTGGCGGTAGCCACGGTATCGGCCCCGCCCAGCGCCCTGTCGGTCAGCATAACCACTGTATCGGCGCACCTGCTCAGTGAATATCTCAGAACCTCTTCAGCCATCGGCGGCCCCATCGTCAAAGCGACAATTCTCGCCTCCTTGTCGCCCGAAAGCTGCCGCATACGATTCGCAAACGCAAGCGCCTGCGTATCAAGCTCGTTAATGACACTCGCCAGGCGCGTCCGTATCAGTGTCCCCGTGTCGGGGTCGAACGCGTTGTCCGTGATTTGCGATACGTCCGGCACCTGTTTGACTAAAACTATATAATTGCTCATAACCCTTACACTCGAAGCTCGATGCAAGACATCCAAACATCAAAAATCACCCCTGCCATTGCCTCGCTAAACAATATCAAAGGGTGGTTATGATAAATCTAAAACCTTTCGCAGTCAATGAAAACACTTAGGAGTGGATTTGAAACGGCAAAATAGTATAATATGCCAATCGGCTTATAGCCGGGAAAGGAAAGGTTGATATGCGTAATGCTATCGTACTAACAACAGTTTTATTAATTTTGGTGCCGGCCTGTGTAAAGGCCGTTGAACCCATCGGATGGTGGAAATTCGAGGAAAAAGACGGAAGCATCGCGAAGGATTCCAGCGGCAACGGTTTTAACGCTACGGTGGAGTTAGGTGGAGGTCCCAAGATATGGTGTCCCGGCGAGGGATTTGATTCCAACGGCTGTGCCAAGTTCTCCGGCCAGCAAACCGTCGTAATACCCAACGAAATATGGGGCCGCGTCAAAGACCAGGTCAGCATCGCCTTCTGGGTCAACCAGGATGCCGCCAATCCCCCTGGCGACAAATGGCCCGGCC
The DNA here is from genome assembly GCA_049513025.1 of Sedimentisphaerales bacterium. Taxonomy (GTDB): domain Bacteria; phylum Planctomycetota; class Phycisphaerae; order Sedimentisphaerales; family Anaerobacaceae; genus Fen-1362. The sequence goes on along the minus strand of JBEKWM010000005.1, from coordinate 117,781 downwards.
CATGGGGAATCGCGCCAACCGAGGGATTATCATTCCCCGACCCCAACTGGTTGAAACTGCGGGCGTTTGTACCTACGCCGAATAAGGCGATTGATATTGGAAATGACTCAGAAAATATCTACTGGCAGGCCACAAGCGACAGCGACTACGCCGGAAACTGGAATCTCTACGTCTTTGTCAAAGACGCCAACGAGTATTCGCTCCGCCTGTATCACAACGGCACAAAGGTCGCCGAACGATTCGGCACTATGGAACCGATGCCGAAAATCAGTAACTTTATGATTGGCGGCAGGATGTATCCCACGGCGGACTGGTCAGGCAAAATCGACGATTTCAGGATTTACAATTGTGCCCTGTCAGCCGACGATGTGCTTAAACTGTACCTGGCAAAACCTCAGCCAAAAACAGAGCCAAAGGCGGAGCCAAAAGCAGAACCAAAGGCAGAGATAAAACCAAAAGCAGAACCAAAAACAGAAAAGAAATAATTAAACAGCGAGGAGAAAACGCCACGGAAGGTGTGCTATGACCGCGGTAATAAGCGTCCCTGATACCCGGCAAAAGCTGGAAATACTCAGCGCCGACGCACAATACGATTTGGCGTGCGCCTGCGGATGCAAAAACGACGAGCATCGCAGGCGCGGGCCACAAGGCAAGTGGATATATCCCGTCACCTTGCCAAATGGTGGAACCAGTGTCCTCTTCAAAACTCTCGTTTCAAACGTCTGCTCCAACGACTGCAAATACTGTCCACTGCGGGCAAACCAGGATCTCCGCCGATGCACCCTCAACGAAGAAGAAACGGTAAACGCCTTTCTTGATTATTACAAACGAGGCGAGGTCTTCGGGCTATTTCTCAGTTCAGGCGTTCTCGGCACCCCTGACGCCACTATGGAACGTCTCAACCGCATCGCCAAAATCCTTCGCTATCGTCGCAGTTTCCGCGGCTATATTCATCTCAAGGTCATCCCCGGCGCAAGCGCAAACGCAATCGAGGAAGCTGTAAAACTTTCAAGCGCCGTCTCGCTGAATATCGAAACGCCCGGCGCCAAACACCTCGCCAAACTATCCGATAAGAAACGTTTCATAGAGGATATCGTCGAACCGATTAAGCTCATCAGCCGGCTTACCGGCCGGGGCAATAAATACGAAAGAGTCAAACAGACCACGCAGTTTATCGTCGGCGCTGCCGACGAAACCGACTCTGAGATTGTCAAATATATGTGGGGACTTTACGACCGCCTCAACCTCCGCAGGATTTACTTCAGCGCATACCAAAAAGCCCTCGGCAATGCCGATTCGAACAACCTGTTTAGCCGTCGCCGGCACGGCGACGTCGAAATCGATAAAATCCAGGAAAAGCAGTCGCAGCCGGATTCATCCTCTGTAGCTTTAGCGAAGGAGAATGACATTTTTGTCCGGGAACACCGCCTCTACCAGGTAGACTTCCTCCTGCGAAGATATGGCTTTTCAGAATCCGATATCGTTTTCGACCAGCAAGGCAATCTGCCCCTCGATACCGACCCGAAAGAATCCTGGGCCAAACGCAACCCACAGTATTTCCCCGTCGATGTAAACAAAGCGTCGAAAGATGAGCTTTTGCGTGTGCCGGGCCTGGGCCAAATCACCGTTGACCGTATCCTCGAACATCGTAAAACCGCCAAAATCAAAACCATCAACGACATCGGCAAAACCACATCACGATTGAACAAGGCAAACGAATATCTGGCGTTTTGACCGCTGCTTACTTCGGCTTGAATCCCTTCACCTTGCCGCTTGTGTATTTTTTACACGCCTTTTCCAAATCCACGTCACTGATATTCGCCAGCGTGCAAAGCCACGCGAAAACGTCCGCGAACTCCTCCCGCTTGTTTTTGGCGTTGTTGCCCGCCAGCGCAGTCGCCAGTTCCCCCACCTCTTCCATAAACCACAAAAACGTCTTCGGCACGCCCCTTTGCCGGTCCCGCTTCTCGTACTTCTCGGATATGAACTGCTGAAATTCTTTGATGTGCATTTTACCTGACCCTCATAAAAACCAACCGGCCGAAGAAACCATCCGCACCTTACCCCATCAGGGTCGCTAATGCAAACGGCTTCTCCGGCCGGCTTATTGTTCTTGTCCTCAAACCGCCATTACGCAAGCAAACTGGACAGCGTAACTTTCTGATATACCGCCCTGGCTGCGGCAAGACCATTCTCGTATGCCTTTTCCGCCCTGGTGCTGAACTTGCCCTTCTTGGTGTGCTCTTCAAGATTGAGCTGGCTCACAAGCGGCCCATCCACGGCCTCTATGATTTCGAGCATCGTGATTTTGGCTGCGGTCTTCGACAGAACAAAACCGCCTCGCGGGCCACGCTTGCTGCGAAGAATATTGGCTCTGACCAGCTGCTGTAGTATCTTTAGCAGGTATTCCAGAGGTATATTATATTCCTTGGAAATGGTCTGCGAAAGCACAATTCCGCCCTTTTCACTTTTGGCAATATAGCCGGCTGCCAGTATCCCATAGCCCGTTGACCTACTGATTTTCATTGCATTCTCCTTCAAATAAAATTTACGTTACATTTCTTGCTTCTCTTCACCGTGCCCACACGCACGCCAACTGTTTCAATGCCCAGGGGTGTGGACATTTATCCGCCGTGTTCTTTGGCGGGTTTATCCGCCGGAGGCGGATTTCGAGTGTGTCGAAACTAAAGTCGTCCCGCAGTTTGTATTCGCCATTATCCATTCTAAATTACAAAACGCAAGAACTTTTATCCGAAAAAAACATCGAATTTGGGAATTCTACATAATATCTCCGCCAACTCAAGGGTTTTATTAAAAAAAATGTCGGGTTTTTTCCGGCCTTCACCCGCCGTAGTGCCTGCCCTACATAGCACACAGTGCGACGGAGGGCCAACGAAGGCGGGTTTGGGCATCCTCATTCGTATTTAGCCCCGGCAGCATCGCCCTTGGCGTGCCTGCTTCGGCGAAGAAAGGCCTGCCTTCCGTCTTCCGGCCTCTGTTCTCCGCATCTCAAAAACCTCAACTCTTGGAGCACTCAATAAGTATATATGCATATACTTGTATACTATCGTACCACCAGCGGAATCTGCGCTACCTGTCTTGAGCAGTAGTCAAAGGAATCAGCGTCTAAACCTTTTGTGTTTTTTTGTGGCTAAAAATTCCTCGTGTCTTAGTGGCTTAGTGGCTAAAAAAAACGAAAAACCGTTGCCATACACCCCAAAATTTGTTACTTTGCCCGTTTGGCTTAAGTTTTTGGGTGGGAACAGGTGTTTTTTAGGAGATTTTGTTATGGCGTCATTAAAACCAAGAGTCAGTGTTGAATACGGCGAAAAGGCCACGATAGTCGTCTTCACCGACGAAAAAATTCTCGAGGAGCGTGATATCGCCGAGCTTCAGGATTCGCTTATGGAGGTAATCGAGCAGACCGAAAAAGTAAACCTCATCCTCGATTTTTCAACCGTCAAGTTTCTCTCTTCCGCTGTCCTCGGACTCCTAATTCGAGTCAGCAAAAAGGTTTACGAACAGAATGGTCAGCTTCGCCTCTGCAACATAAGTCCAAGAATTTATGAGATTTTTAAAATAACACGCCTGACCAAAATATTCGATATATTACCTGACCGGGCCTCCGCCGCGGCGAGTTTAGCCGGGGAGCAGTAGAAACACAGGCAGAGATTGTCCGGCATCGCTGGCATTTGGGGCTGGTTACAGTGCCTGGAGTTTTATGGGTGGTTTTATATGTATGTGTAGGTGTTGAGTTTATGCCTATCAGTCGGTCAGTCGTGGTTTCAAGCACTCCCTCCGCTGTCGTTGACGTTTTTCGTCAGCTCCAGCCGAGCTTGAAGGCCAGCAATTTTAGCGAAGAGGACATCTTCGCCATTCATTTGGCCCTTGAAGAAGCTTTCACCAATGCGGTCAAACACGGGAACAAAATGGAACCAAGTAAAGCAGTCAAGATTGACTACGCGATTGAGCCGGACAAGGTAGAAATTTGTATGACCGACGAGGGTGATGGGTTTGACCCGGAGGTCATTCCGGACCCGCGATACGGCGACAACCTTTACAAGCCCGCCGGCAGAGGAATGCTTCTGATGCGTTCGTTTATGGACGTGATAGAATACAGCAAACAGGGCAACAGCGTGCGAATGATAAGATACCGTGAAAAGCGCAAGCCGTCAAAAACTACAGCCGAAAGCAACCCATAGCCGATAATACCCTATTGCAAATCCTGAAAGAAAGGTGTGAGCGGTTAAGTTATATGCGCAAAATAGTAGTATTGTTGCTGCTTTTGACAATTTTTGGATTGGCGGGCTGCGCCCCTGAGGACCAGCCGCCTCGAATAGTTTACGATTACGAAACCAAGGCGCCGCCGACAACGTTGCCGACAAAGCCGACTGTTTCCCTGCCATCGATGGGGCCTGTCCCAAGTGGCTGGATGCCTTCGCATACCGAAAGGGCCTGGTCCGCGATAATAATTCATCATTCCGCCACCGATGAGGGCAACGCGACCATAATCGATAAATGGCACCGGGAGAACAACGGCTGGAACGGCGTCGGTTACGATTTCGTAATCGGCAACGGCACTAACAGCGGCGACGGCGAGGTCGAGCCGACGTACCGCTGGCGCGGACAACTTACCGGCGCACACTGCGGAGGCACGCCGGGCAACTGGGCAAACGAGGAAGGCATCGGAATCTGCTTAGTCGGCGACTTCGACCGCACAACGCCCACCAGCCAACAAATGGCGTCCCTCGCAAAACTGGTTCGATTCCTGCAGCAGCGATACCATATCCCAAAAAGCCGGGTCTTTGGCCACGGCTCGGTTCCCGGCGGACACGTTACCGACTGTCCGGGCAAACGGTTCCCGTGGAACTGGCTCAGGGCAAATATCTCCTATTGACCTCGCCGGAACAGCATACCGGAGAGCATATCTATCGTCCTATAAGAACAGGATGGCTCATTGGAGAAGTTGTTTTTCTATATTGGCATCGTCCGGATGCATTCCCGTTTATAAGTTGCCGCCCAATAATGCCGAAGTTCCTGCTGATATCATTGGATGTCATTGAAAGGAGTCGGCAGAATATGGATACATTAGGTTCATCGTATTCACCAAGTTGCGTCCTCAACGAACAGATTGCCCGGCAGGTATTTGACCTTCTGCCAGAAGACGGGCCAATGATGATAATCGTCAGCCGAAAAGGCAACTGCTGGCCAAGCGACGCCGAAGGATTCACAAAATTAGGTATCAGCGACGGCGACCTCAAAGACCTCTGCGCCAAGGTTGACGATGGCGAAGAGCCAATCATTACGCAGGTCAATGACTTCAGCATCGTCGCGACGGCACTTGCCACAGAACGCAACGATTGCGGCTACATAATGATTGTCCTGCCCCACTACAACCCCGAATCCACTATGGCCAATATCGGCCTTATCGAAATTCTCCTCAGCCAGGTCGGCCTCGTCGCGCATCTCATTGAACAGAGCACACTCCTCTACGAACGCCAGATGAAACAATTGGTCGCCTGCGGCCAAGCCGAAGGCGATTCAATCCTCAATTGATCGCCACTAAGACACGAGGACACCCTCTTTCGCCAAGGGCTACGGAGGGCAGGCAAAAGAATTTTTAGCCACAGAAGACACAGAGGCTATTCATTTCCGATTTGCGATTGATGATTTGTCGGTCCAGCCGCAAAATAAAAAAACCGTTTACGCCGGGTTCCTGGTTTAACTTATGCCGGTAAGCCAACCGTCTGGGCATACAGGACGCGTTGTTCTTGGCGGAGTTTCAATTCCGCGGCGAGCGCCTGCTTATTACAGTTGTGGAACCACGCGGCCAGATTCTGCGAGGCGGCGAACAAATAAACATTTCCCGCGATGAGGCCGGTGGCAACATTGTAATAGGACTTCTGTATCTCCGTGTCTTTCAGGCCGGGCTCCTGTAATCGGGATTTGCTGTATTTGGCAATATCAACAACATAGATGAGAATCACCGGGGCTTTAGTCATAGCGCCGCCTTGGCCGTGGGCACTCACCTTTACCCGCAGGTCGCCTGCAACGACAGGATCAAGACGATGGTTGACCGCCTCGTAGAGATATGTCCCTTCGGGCAAAACAACATAAAGGTCGATTTCCTGAGAGTTGCTTGCTGACGCGGCCGTCCTTCCAATCTGACCAAACGGCCCGCTCTTGCGATTCACACCCCAAGCCGCCCAGAGGAGATTAGAAAGCATCTGCGCCGAAAGCTTCTCATCGCGAATAGTTCGTATGGTCTTCCTCTCTTTCAGGGCTGCCAGCACACTTTTACCGCCATCTGTCTGCGGGGGAAGAAGGGTGATTGGCTGCAGGTCCGTCGGGGGAAGAGCTGCTGTAACCGCCTCGCCGTAGGATTCGTTTTTTTCTTTTACGGCTTCAGTTAAATTCGGCTTTGCTGCCGCCAGTATTGTCAGGGCCGGCACGCTTTTCAAAAATGTTCTGCGATTCATATTTGCCTCCAATCTTCAATTATCTCTCTAATTCTATCCATATCCGCTTTGCGCTTTCAATAAATAATTATGAACAGATATTTAATCCTGCCGGGTATTGCTGTCTTTGTGGGTAAGGTGCTCAGCGGCCCTGTGGCGGGCCAAAACGCTATGATGTCGGCCATACAGGAAATAAATAATAATGCCCACCGCCATCCAGATGAACAATCGCAGCCAGTTGGCAGAGGGAAGAGAGAACATCAGAACGAGGCAAAATAATACGCCCAACAGCGGAATTGCCGGTGCGAATGGACAACGGAACGGGCGGTGTGCCTGTGGATTTATATATCGCATGACGAGGACAGAGGTGCAAACGATGACAAAGGCAAAAAGGGTGCCGATATTGACCAGCTCGGCGAGGATGCCAAGGGGGATAAGCGAGGCCAATGAGCCGACCGCGATACCCGTCAGAATGGTTGATTTCCAGGGCGTGCGGAATCGCGGATGTACAGCGGCGAAAAACGACGGGGGCAACAAGCCGTCTCTGGCCATCGCGAGAAGCACACGAGGCTGACTTAGCATTAGCACCAGTATGACGGAAGTGATACCGGCCACGGCGCCAAGTGAGACGATGAACTGACCCCAGTGCAGCCCGATGCGCTGGAACGCCGCGGCGACAGGGGCATCGGTATCAATCTGGTCGTAGGGAACCATACCAGTTAGGACGATTGTGACGGCAATATATAAGACGGTGCAAATAATAAGAGAGGTGATGATTCCGATGGGGACATCACGCTGCGGATTGCGCGCCTCTTCGGCGTGAGTCGAAACCGAGTCAAACCCGATGTAGGCGAAGAATATCATCGCGGCACCGGCCAGCATTCCAACGGGTGAGCCGTCCGCGCCGGTCTGTCCCCAGACGGTTTTGCCGAAAATGCTCAGCCCAGCCCAGCCAAACGGAGCGAAAGGATGCCAGTTGGCGGCCTTAATATAAAACGCCCCGACAACAATGACAAGAATCACCACGGAGACCTTGATTGCCACCATCACGTTATTAAACCGGGAGCTTTCATGGATGCCAATCACCAGGACGATAGTAACGATGGCGACGATAACCAGGGCCGGCAGGTCGAACCAGCTTCCCGTGTTCATAAAGATCCCGCTGGCGGGATTGTAGTCAAAGGGGGCACCGGAGAAAACAAGCGGGATTTTGATATGAAACATCCCGATAAAATTTTGAAAGTATTTAGACCAGCCATGCGCTACGGAGGCCGAAGCCACGGTGTATTCGAGGATAAGGTCCCATCCGATTATCCAGGCGAGTAATTCGCCGAGAGTAGCATAGGCATAGGTATAAGCGGAACCAGCCACCGGCGCCATCGACGCGAATTCAGCGTAACACAACGCGGAAAATACACAGGCCATCCCCGCTACAACAAACGAGAGCAACAGAGCCGGGCCGGCTTTGAAATGAGCGGCGTAGCCAGTGATAACAAATATGCCGGCGCCTATGATGCAGCCAATTCCCAAGCTGGTCAGCGACCATGGGCCGAGAACTCGCCTGAGACGATTGTCGCCCTTCATTTCCTCATGCAGCAACCCCAGCGACTTTCTTTTGAACAAATGGTGAACCATAGTTCTAAGAGTTATTTTTCGATACCGAGGAGCTTGAGCGTATCTCGTTCGATGACGCTCTGGATAATTGAGCGAGGTACCATCGGGAGGTTTGCACCAGCGAGGAGCTTATTGAAGCCAAGCAACGATTCCATACAGTCCTGAGCCTTTGCGGCGGGGAAGGCACTGCCGAAGAGGAGCTTATCCATCACGCCCTGCTCATAAGCGGAGACGACGATATTGTAAACCTGCCAGGCGTTGCCCGGTCTGACAGAGAGGTCGGCATAGACGTTGTTGTGTTTGGCGAGGAGGCACACGGTCTGCTCGTAGAAGGGGAATCCCATACCGCCGACGACGATTTTTAAATCCGGAAATGTTCTGGCGACCTCGTCGAGGAGGAAGGGGCGGGCGTATTCGAGAAAACCGCCCGGGCCGACGGGGGTATTGTGGAAAAAGACGGGCAGGTGTAGTTCCTGAGCCGATTCGTAAAGCTGCATCGCCCTGGTGTCGGCGGGGTGAAAGGCGGAGTGGGAACAATAAAGGACAATGCCTTTGAGGCCGAGTTTTTCGGTGGAGGATTTTAGATTACGGACGCTGAGGCCTTCGGTGAGGGGATTGATAAAGGCGAAACCGACCATCTTGTTTTCGTACCTAGCGACGTACTGGCTCAAATCTTTGTTGACCTGGTCGGCGGTAGCCAGGACAACGCACTTATCAACCACCTCGGCGGCAGCGAGATGCTCTGAAGCATCAAGATTCTGTATACTAACGCTTCTAATATGCGTGTGGCAATCAACTACCATATTCCAAATCCACAGGATATCAAATTGGCGGGGTAAACCCCGCCCTACCTATATCACGGCAGGGATATACGCTACCGGGTTGGGGCGGGAGCGTCAAGGGGAAAATGGCGTGATAAAAGCCCTGCCCCCTTCGGGTACACGAGATAGGACATGGGAGGTAATGGTTTATGTCAACCGCAGAATCAGGGGTTACCAGCCCCTTTTCAGCAGGACGACAGGGATTGTCTTGAGGAGGATGTAGGCGTTAAAGAGGAAAGACCGTTTCTGTATGTAGAGGTTATCGTATTTGAGTTTGTGTTCGGGTTTGAGGTCGTAATAGGCGCGAACCTGAGCAAGGCCTGTAATGCTCGGCTTGACGGCAAGCCGAATACCCTGCAAGGCACTGTGACGCCTGACAAAATAAGGACGTTCGGGTCGTGGCCCCACCAAACTCATATCGCCCCGCAAGACGTTGAACAATTGAGGAAATTCATCGAGGCGCGTTCGGCGGAGTATTTTGCCCAGACAGGTAACTCGTTCATCATCTTTGGCAGCTCAGACAGGAATGAAAACTTTCGGGCAACAAGGATAACGACCAGTTGGGCGGTTTTGACGCATCAGTATTACTGCCCGTTGACTGGCTGATGCCGGCCAAATCCGTAAAGTTATACACCGACTGGGCCGGCGAAGATGAAGCGGGCGGACTGCCGAGCAAGTGGGGGCGCCTGTACGGAATAAAATTCTTCGAAATCTTCAAAACAGGAAAAACCGACCTCGATATCGAATACGCAAACAACGACGTCTCCGGCAGCCCGGACGTATTTTACACTCACGGGATTTACACGGCCGGATACACTTACGATGGCAGGGTTATAGGGTACTTTATGGGCACTGATTCCGAGGATTTGTTCTTCCGGCTGACGCATTATCTCAACAAAAATATTATCCTCGGACTCCAGTATGACGCAGAAAAAAGTAACCTTTCATCAAGTCATCAGCCGACAATCGATAGGATTCAATCAGACATAACCCTTTTCGCACCAAAGGGTTGGCAACTGAACGCCGGCTATCGATACGAACTCACAAGAAACAGCCCCCTGCCCAATAACCATATAGTATTTATGCAGCTAACTTGCGACTTCTGAGCAAAATCCCCCCGCAAAAATCATAAAAATACCAAAATGTAGTTTGTTGCATATCGCCTACAATCTTGTTACCATATCCGCCACAGCCGCTATTTAAGGAATCAGTAATATGAAAGCTAATCCCGCAAAGGAAGTGCAGCTTTTAAGCGACATAGCAAAAGGGCTTGCAGAGTCATTAGACCTGCAGCAGACGCTGCGCTCGATCCTGCAATCGCTGGACACTTACCTGAAGTTACAGCGCGGGACAATCACCCTGCTGAACCCGGACACCGAAACCATAAATATCGAGATAGCCCACGGCCTGAGCGAAAAATCGAAAAAAATGGGCATCTATAAAATGGGCGAGGGCGTCACCGGCACAGTGGTGGCAACCGGCAAAGAGATAGTCGTGCCTGATATATCGAAAGACCCCCGCTTCGTCCACAAAACCGGGGCACGGAACACTACAAAAGGCAGACCAATTACGTTCTTCTGTGTCCCCATCAAGCTGGAAGGTAAGACCATCGGCGCTCTCAGCGTGGACCGGCAGACCGACAAAACCAATGACTTTGAAAGCCACGTCCGATTATTGAATATCATTTCGACTATGATTGCCCAGGCGGTGAAACTGAACAAACTGGTAGAGTCCGTGCATAGGCAGCTTCGCGACGAAAACGTCCGGCTTCGCCAAGAGTTAAAGACGCGGTTCAACATTCAAAACATGGTGGGGAGCTCCAACGCGATGCAACAGGTATATCGGCTCATCGAGCAGGTCGCCGACAGCAACGCCACGGTTCTCATCCGCGGCGAAAGCGGGACAGGCAAGGACCTTGTAGCCCACGCCATTCATTATAACAGCCCCAGGGCCGAAAAGCCCTTCATCAAGGTCAACTGCACCGCCCTGCCGGAGACACTGCTGGAGAGCGAATTGTTCGGGCACGAAAAAGGCGCGTTTACCGGCGCTACGGAACGAAAAATGGGCAGATTTGAAAGGGCGCACGGCGGCACTATATTTCTCGACGAAATCGGCGACTTTCCCATAAACCTGCAGGTAAAGCTGTTGCGGGTGATTCAATTCAAGGAATTCGAACGGCTCGGCGGAATCGAAACAATCAAATCAAATGTTCGGATAATCGTCGCGACCAACAAGAACCTCGAACAGCAGATAAAAGAAGGCGTCTTCCGCGAGGACTTGTATTACCGGGTAAACGTTTTTCCAATCTACCTGCCGCCCCTAAGAGAACGAAAAGACGACATAATGCAGCTTGCAGACCATTTCCTTGAAAAGTACGCTGCCGAGAACAAAAAAAATATAACCCGTATTTCAACGCCCGCTATTGAAATGCTTACGAGCTACCATTGGCCAGGTAATATCAGGGAACTGGAAAACTGCATCGAGAGAGCGGTGCTTCTCTGCGATGAAGATGTAGTCCGCTCCGAGCATCTGCCGCCATCGCTTCAAATGATAAAAAAGACCGAGCAAATCGCCGGACACTCTTTGGCCGAGATAATAGCAAACAAAGAAAAGGAGTTAATTATCGACGCGCTGAAAAAATCCGGCGGCCAGCAGAGAAAAGCCGCCATGGAACTCGGCCTCACCGAACGAATCCTCGGCTACAAAATCAAGACGTATGCCATTTACCCAAAACTGCTTTCCTGATTCGCCATTTGGTTACATTTTTGTAGTCAATATGTGGCACATTTACATTTTTGTATAAAACACCTCTTCGCCGGACTCCACAATAAAAATGCCGTAACAGCAGTTGCAAAAAGGGGTTATATAATGAGCCAACAACTCTTCTTGCTTCTGGCACACTGATTGCTCATCTGATGTACGACCCAGGCCCACTGTGTGAAAAACTAACAAACACATTAAAAGTTATTTTGAAAGGAGAAGCAAGTGAAGCCGTTAAGAACTGGTAGTGTTGTATTGGGATTCGCGTTGATTACATTTGTGGCGGGAACAGCAGCAGCCGAAGACAAGGTTGTTACGTTTGGAGTTTCGGCAGATTATTTCAGCAAGTATATCTGGCGAGGCCAGAACGTTGACAACAGCAGCGTATTGCAGCCAACTATCTCCGCCAGCGCTTATGGTTTTACCGGCTCAATCTGGGGCAATATCGACCTGACGAACAGGTCAAAAGTCGCTCCCGACAACGCCTGGGAGTTCAGCGAATATGACTTGACGCTCGATTATACCAATACGATTCCGGGTATTGACTGGTTAAGCGGCTCAGTTGGCACAATTTACTATCAGTTCCCCAACCAGGTTTACGACCCGACAACTGAAATTTACGGCGGCTTTGGCTTGCCCAAAGTTCCTCTTACGCCGTCGTTCAAATGGTATCGCGATGTCCAGGCATACAAGGGCAGCTATTTCCAGTTCGGCGTCGGACAGCTGTTTGATAAGCTTTATGTGATGAACGAGAATTGCTATTGCGGCTTACAGTTAGGCGCAAGCTATGGCTGGGGCAACGCGGCTTATGATACTGGTTACTTTGGCGTAAACAGCGGCCAGTCAAATGACCTTACGCTATCGGCTGCTCTTTGCACGCAGGTATATACATGGATGATTAAGCCAAGCATCAACTACTCGACAATGCTCAGCGACTCGATACGGGAAGCCACGGACAAAAGCGACAATCTCTGGGTAGGCGTCGGGATATCGACTTCGTTTTAAGACGGGATAAAACAAATTGGATTATTAAAGGCAAAAATGTGATTTATGAAACTACTGATGTGTTTTGAATATTGGCTATCCGTAGTGTTTAGTAAAGGAGAAATAAATTATGTCTGAAAGCATAGCGATTGAAAATGGGATTGAAGCCGGTGCGGTTACTGTGAGCGCCGGGGCTGGGAAAGTAATACCCGAACCCCAAGTAAAAGCCACGCTGGGCTTGTTTGGCGCCACTGCAAACGCTATGGCGCTAATTGCCCCGGGAGCATTCCTGTGGATTACATATCAACTCCAGGCCGCAGCCACTTCCCCCAGCGGGGCCTCGGTTGCAAGCGATATCTGGTCGGGGATAGTGGTTGCGTTGGCCCTTTGTTTTCTTACCGCTATCTCCTACTCGGAGCTTGCCAAGATATATCCCGAGGCGGGTTTTGCAAGCGTTACCTATTTCGCGGAGAAGGCATTTCTTGACAGCCAGAACCTAAAAAGAGGAACGCCTACCTCCCTGGCCCGTTTCTCAAAGGTAGTTACCGGGTGGGCTGCTCACCTTTTCTACTGGGTATATCCGGGGGTTATGGTAGCTATGATGGCCAACCTGATTGGATATCTTTACACAGCTTTCACCGGAAAGATACTGTCAGTAGAGGTGCTGGTTATAATTGCCACGGTATTTGCTTTTATCACGGGATACATAGCATATCGCGGCGTAACCGGCTCAACGATAACCGCAATCTGGATTAACATTATACAGCTCGTTACCTTGGTTGTTTTCACCGCCCTGGCCGTTTATTACCGTTTCTCGAATCCCCAGGGAGCAACAACATGGTCTTTCAGCGGTGCATGGGACATCGTCCGTCCACATACGCTTAACGGCGTCCTGATTCAATCGACCCTCGCTATTTTGATACTGGTCGGTTTTGAAAGCTGCACGGCCCTGGCCGCTGAGGTAAAGGACCCTAAAACAACGATTCCAAAGGCCATTATCCTGTCTTTGGTAATTCAGGGATTGTTTGCGTATCTGCTGGAGTATTTCGGCGCAGGTTATATGATCAATGAAAAGTTAACGTTTACCGCCGCCGGACAAACAGCAGCAGTAACCGGAATGGCTGCTGCCGCCGGCTCAGGCGCTCCTATCGGAGACCTCGCGCAAATACTCGGCAACAGTCTTTTTCATGGTCTCGGCTTTGGCCTGATGATTACTATGGCCGTAACCGTGGCAATCGCCGTAGTCGGCACGACTTTAAGCTGTATGAACACGGCCGTCCGCGTCACCTGCGGTATGGCAGAAGACCTTGAATTACCGAAATTCCTCAGCTTCATAAGCAAACACGGCACCCCTCATACGGCTTTATGGACGTTGGTAATTGTTTCCTGCATAATCGCCGCAATAGGTGTCCAATCCGTAGTCGGTCTTACGGGAATTACGCTCGCCTCGAACTTCGGCACCTTTGTCCTCTATGGCTTTACCTGTGTATGGACAATTATCGCTTTCAAAAACAGAAGTGATTTCAAACTCCTGAAACACGGGCTTATTCCCGTCCTCGGGGTGATTGCCAACGTAATTATGCTGGTGGCGATAATTTACCTGTATGCCATCGGCAACGCCGATTCGAAAACGGAGGCAAAGATTTGCTTCTATATGTGCGGCGCTTGGGCCATTGCGAGCTTTCTGTACGTCATCGTCGGCACAGTGAGCAAAACCTACGACTTGAAGATGATATCGGTCGTCATCCGTCCTGAACGGCTTCACATCCTGGCCGAGGTCCTTAAAGACGAAGAGCTTCTTATGGGAATGACGGTAACTAAAGTAAAAGGTTTTGGCAGACAAAGAGGTCATATAGATACGGATAATGAGGACTCTGACCTGGATATGACGTATTTTGTTCCGAAAGACCGGGTTGATATATTAGTCAAAAAGTGGGATGTCCCATACGTAATGAAAATAATAAGAGAAGTTTTATATACCGGCGAAGCAGGCGATGGGAAAATCTTTGTGATGGACGCGTCGGAAGCAATGCGAATTCGAACCGGGGAAAAAGGCGTGTCTGCGATTTAGCAAAGATTGGTACCGCTCTGAATACTGAAGGTTTTTGTATAGAGCCATTAAGAAAGGAACTTAAAAATGAAGAGGATTGAAGCTATTGTTCGACACGCTAAGGTCGCTGATATATGTGCCGTCCTGGAAAAAGTTGACTATCCGGGCCTTATGATTACTGAAATCGAAGGGCACGGTAAACAAAAAGGCCTCCAACAGGAGGTCCGGGGCAAAACTTATAAAGTCGGGCTAATGACCAAGGCAAGGATTGAAGTGGTGGTCAAAGACAGCGATGTTGATAAAATTGTCAAGGCCATACAAGAAACCGCTTTTACCGGCAAGGTCGGCGACGGCAAGATATTTATCTCCCCTGTTGATGATGCCGTAAGAATTCGCACGGGAGAACGCGGCGATTCAGCGATAAAATAACAGGACTCGGACTCCATAAGGACCGTCCTGGTATAAATGGGCTCTGTTCCACGGCTGGCGGAGCCCATACTTTTAACGCCAAAAATGACATAAATGTAAAAGTATCAAGTTAGATATACAAAAATGTAACTATGCTCTTTGATAATTTAATACTTTCGGCAAGCGTAACCGCGGCTTTTACAAAGCCTTACGTAAAAACAGCCATCAATAAAGCATTCTGGCACAGGGTTTGCGAAGAATACTAACGACAGCTGTATTGGTGGACAACTAATTTATCAATTTTTACAAAAGGAGTACAAAGCCGTGAAAAGAATACTTATATCAACAATACTCATCTTGCTGACTGCGGGAACCGCATTCTGTGATATTGCAGCGCCCGCGCCGAGCGAGACACCGGCTGCGGCAGTTGCAGCCCCGGCACCGAAAGTGGACACGGGAGACACCTCCTGGGTGCTTATAAGCACTGCACTTGTAATGCTTATGACCCCCGGCCTGGCGTTTTTCTATGGCGGGCTGGTCAGACGCAAAAATATGCTCTCGGTGCTGATGCAATGCCTGATGATACTGTGCCTGATTAGTTTGCAATGGGTGCTCTTCGGTTACAGCTTATCCTTCGGCCCCGACCACCGTTCACTTATAGGCGGGCTTGACTGGTCCTTCCTGAAAAACGTGGGACTTACTCCAAACGCTGATTACGCGCCGACAATTCCACATCAACTATTTATGATGTTCCAAATGATGTTCGCTGTAATTACGCCCGCGTTGATTCTGGGGGCATTTGCCGAGCGAATGAAATTTTCGGCGTTCTGCGTCTTTATGCTGTTGTGGGCGACAATCGTATATGACCCCGTTGCACACTGGGTATGGGGAGTAGGCGGATTCATAAAAAACTGGGGAGCGCTCGATTTTGCTGGCGGAACAGTGGTTCATATCAATGCGGGTATGACTGCTCTTGCGGCAGCGCTTGTGCTTGGTCGTCGGCAAGGATATCCAAATGGAATATCTCCGCCTCATAACCTGCCCTTTGCGGTGTTGGGAGCGGCATTACTGTGGTTCGGCTGGTTCGGATTCAACGCCGGCAGCGCCTTAGGCGCAGGCACTCTTGCTTGCAGCGCATTTACCGCGACCCATGTTGCCACTGCGGCAGCAGGCGTATCATGGGCGATTCTTGACTGGCTTAAACACAAAAAGCCCACGACGCTTGGCCTGATTACCGGCGCAGTGGCAGGTCTGGTAGCAATAACTCCCGCTTCTGGATTTGTCAATCCAATGGGCGCAATATGGATTGGCATAGGCGCTGGTGTTATTCCGTGGTTTGCTGTAACTCATTTCAAAAATTTACTTGGCTATGACGACACACTGGATGCCTTCGGCGTTCATGGTATAGGCGGTATGTGGGGAGCGATAGCAACCGGTATCTTTGCCACAAAAACGGTAAATCCAGCAGGGGCCGACGGCCTGCTCTACGGCAATCCCATTCAACTCTGGATTCAGATTAAAGCCGTGGCTGTTACGGTAGTATATTCGTTCGTCGTTGGTATAGTCCTGCTCAAGGTTGTGGACGTGGTAATGAAATTGCGGGTTAGTGAACATGAGGAACGTGTAGGTCTTGACTTAACGCAACACCGTGAAGCCGCATATACCATTATTGACTAATTGACTAAACGAGAAAGGAATAAACCAATGAAATACATAATCGCAGTAATTCAACCGGACCGTTTAGACGAAGTGCTCAAACGGCTAACGGAAAAAGAGATTCACCTTGTAACAGTATCGAGCGTTGTCGGCCGGGGCAGACAAAAAGGTATAGCCGAAGTTTATCGAGGCCACAAGGAACAGGGCAGCTTGTTGAGAAAAGTGCAGTTAGAGATAGCGGTAAATGAGGCGTTCGTTGAGCCGGCCATTAAAGCAATCATTGACGGCGCAAGAACAGGCCAAATCGGCGATGGCAAAATATTTGTTATTGACCTGCCCGAATGTATCCGCATTAGAACGGGCGAAAAAGGCAATGAAGCCATCGGTTAACAGGTTTGCGACGACGGGACTTCACATATAGTCCCGTCCACGGCGGGCTCTGTGCACGGCTGGCAGAGCCCCCATTTTAACACGAAAAACAACAAAAACATAGGTTGGCTTTGAAAAATACACAATAATGTGGCTTATTTCCTGTTCACTCCGAGGCCCTGCAAAGCATAACTCCAGCAAAAACAACTCGTTCTCCGCCTGAAATCCGATTTCCCCACGATCTCGAAGCATTATACCAACAACGACAACTTCTGATATAACCACTTGCAGTCAAAGGGGTTACATCGCAAATTCAAAACTTCAATTGGATACAACTTTAGGAGGAATAAAAAAAATAGGTAATTTAGGCAATATGGGTATTGACACTCCGTATGAGAGTTGGTACACTACAAAAGTTGTAGTCCTATAAAAAAAGAAGGTGCTGGGCACTAACTGCCCCAATATTATTTATGCCGGTGGCATTGGGAATTTATGTGCTCAGCTCATAGGAACGCTGGTGTTGGTTATGGGGCAATAATCAGAGCAGAAAAGAGGAAATCTTAAGTTGGATATTGACATTAACATAGAAACCGGCTTAAATGACATAGCTGGAATGTACATGGGAACTCTCAATACTTACGGTAATGCCGGGGTCTTGACTGGAGGAATTCCGCGGCGGCGTTGCTGCGTTAATGAAATAACTCGAAATCAATTGAACTGATAAGACCAGGCACATCGGCCACCAGTGCCTCAAAAAGAATTGAAGCGGCCGGGAAAGGAGGAAGTTAGGATAAGGCAAAAAGTAGCGAATGTCAACCCAAAGAAGCCGGCCTTCTTCGGAGGGTAAGAAAAACATAGAATTGGCTTCGACTGTGGCGGAATTAAAAGTAGCGGGCAATCCACCTTAGTCGCTGAAGAAAGTTTTGTCCGCTGTAATGTGGTACAGGCACTGAGTTAACGAGTGCCTGACCAACAAATATTGTTAGCTCCTGACGGCCATATCGGCCGATTATGGAGCGAAGTTTAAAGGAGGTTGGAAAATGAGAACTTTGAGAATGTTAATAATCGCTGCGGCAATAGCAATGCTGGCAGTACCGGCAATGGCGACGCCGTTGCCGTTGTCTTCCGGCTCGTGTCCTGTAAATTTGAAGATTATGCCGATAGCTACGGTTGTTGCTCCTACATATATCAATGTGGCGATAGCGACAATAGACGGGTCCGGAATGGGCTCATCCAGTGGTGCAGAATACGGCACCTTCGTAATAACTACGAACTTGGCAAGTTTGCTGGTCGATGCGGTTATTCAAACCCCGGGTATCTCCGGAGGCCAGTGGTCTTGTCTGGCAGAAGGCTCACTACTTGGATTTACAACCGATTCATGGCGACTGTTAAACGGTCCTTTCAGTAACGTCCCGTTTAACGTGTTCGTTAAGGTTCAGAATGTCCCCATGGCTGCGAATGTTTGGTCTAACAATTTTATCTATGACACAACACTCACACTGACTCTGAGTGCTCCGTAAAGTTGCTGACTTTAGAGCGAAAGGCGGACTGCAATTACCGTCGTGTATCGGATGAATGCACAGGGTAATCGCAGGAGTCCGAATAGCTTTGGAAAGGTTTTTAACGGGAAGAGGGG
Organism: Sedimentisphaerales bacterium; assembly: GCA_049513025.1. GTDB lineage: Bacteria > Planctomycetota > Phycisphaerae > Sedimentisphaerales > Anaerobacaceae > Fen-1362. Next base: position 99,025 of record JBEKWM010000005.1, on the reverse strand, counting down.
CAGATTTTTCTGCCCCTTCCCGCTACTATAAGGTACAGGCACTGAGTGGGTGCCTAACCTAAAGAATATTGTCGCTCCTGACGGCCATATCGGCCGATTAGGGGGGGAAGTTTAAAGGAGGTTGGAAAATGAGAACTTTGAGGGTGTTAATAATTGCTGCGGCAATAGCAATGCTGGCAGTACCTGCAATGGCATCAACGCCGTTGCCGTTGGGTTCCGGCTCGTGTCCTGTGAATTTGAGGATTATGCCGATAGCTACGGTTGTTGCTCCTACATATATCAATGTGGCGATAGCGACAATAAGCGGCGAGACTGTGCCGGAGGGCTTCTCCAGTGGTGCAGACTATGGTACCTTCGTACTAACTACGAACTTGGCAAGTTTGCTGGTCGATGCGACTATTCAAACCCCGGGTATCTCCGGAGGCCTGTGGTGGTGTCTGGCAGAAGGCTCACTAAGTGGATTTCAAGTCGATTCACAAAGACTGTTAAACGGTCCTTTCACTAACGTCCCGTTTAACGTGTTCGTTAAGGTTACGAACGTCCCCATGACTGCGAATGTTTGGTCTAACAATTTTATCTATGATACAACACTCACACTGACTCTGAGTGCTCCGTAAAGTTGCTGACTTCAGAGCGAAAGGCGGACTGCAATTACCGTCGTGTATCGGATGAATGCACAGGGTAATCGCAGAAGTCCGAATAGCTTTTTAACGGGAAGGGGCAGATTTTTCTGCCCCTTCCCGCTACTGTAAGGTACAGGCACTGAGTGGGTGCCTAACCTAAAGAATATTGTCGCTCCTGACGGCCATATCGGCCGATTATGAGTCGAAATTTAAAGGAGGTTGAAAATGAGAACTTTGAGAACGTTAATAATTGCTGCGGCAATAGCAATGCTGGCAGTACCCGCAATGGCGACGCCGTCGCCGTCGCCGTTGCTGTTGTCTTCCGGCTCGTGTCCTGTGAATTTGAAGATTATGCCGATAGCTACGGTTGTTGCTCCTCCAGCAATCAATGTGGCGATATCAACAATAAGCGAGGATGGGCGGGGCTCATCCAGTGGTGCAGACTATGGTACCTTCATACTAACTACGAACTTGGCAAGTTTGTGTGTCAATGCAGGTATTCAAACCCCGGGTATCTCCGGAGGCCATTGGACTTGTCTGGCAGAAGGCTCAACAGATGGATTTAAAGTCCATTCAAAAAGACTGTTATACGGTCCTTTCACTAACGTCCCGTTTAACGTGTTCGTTAAGGTTCATCATGTCCCCATGGCTGCGAATGTTTGGTCTAACAATTTTGTCTATGACACAACACTCACACTGACTCTGAGTGCTCCGTAAAGTAGCTGACTTTAGAGCAAAAGGCGGGCTGCAATTACCGTCGTGTATCGGATGAATGCACAGGGTAATCGCAGGAGTCCGAATAGCTTTAGAAAGATTTTTAACGGGAAGGGGCAGATTTTTCTGCCCCTTCCCGCTTTTTTTATATAGCCCGAACCCGAATTTTAGATGCTCAATCCCGACTTACCCACACCAGGAGCAGGTCCTAAAAAACTGAAACAGTAATCTTACCCACAAAACCGCCTGACCGGGTCATCGGACTGCCCGATAATATGCAGTCCGGCCGGCAAAAAAATACGTCCGGGGTCGGTATAACACTTCATTCAAAAAGCGAAAGGAACTATTTTGGTAAAGTAGCTTTCTGATATCGCCGAACCAATGAGCAAGTGTGAGAACGCATAGGGCGAATACATAAGGGCTTGAAGAGTAAACGGTAAAAAAAGAAAAGAATGAAAATGGCAAACCAATCCAACAAAGCGTTATCCGGCCATTTGGTCTTGGTTATTTGTATTTTTGCGTGCCTTTTTATTTTGGCGACGCAGGCGTCTGCGAGACCTATGGAGTTTATGGTCAGACCAATGAAGGTAGAGCTTGCAGTTCGGGCCGGGCGGACGGCAGAGGAAACCATCGAGATTCGCAGCCTTGACGACAAAAGGTTTATGACACTTGATTTGAAATTAGTCGAGCTGGGTCAAACAGAGGATGCTTACTGGGAGGTTATTTCGGCCGGTCCCAATACTATTACGTCAAATCCGCGTTCCTGCCGTGAGTGGATAAAATTGAGCGCTGATAGCGTTAGAATCGACCCGCTGGGTGTGAAAACGGTAAAGTTGAAGATAATACCTCGAGCCAGTCTGGGCGGATTCTACTACGCAGGCCTGTGCGTGCAGACAAGGCCTGCTTCAGACATCACACAAGGAATTCCCATAGTCACCCGAATCTTGATTCCTGTTCTCTTCGAGGTACAGGGCCGTACGATGCGTCAGAAAATAAACCTGACCGATATCGGAATGGAATGCAGGCCGCAGATTGGAGAAAAACCGGCAACATCGATTCTGCTGGTGGGTATTACAAACGAAGGCAGTACCTACTCCCGGCTGAAAAGCAGTGCAAAGGTCCAGAATTTCCTGAACGGTCACTGGCGTGATATTACGGAGGTAGAACACGAAGAGGTAGGTATTCTGCCCGGGGTAAGCTTAAAGTTAAAAGATGACGTTGGAAAATCTCTTCCGCCGGGGAAATATAAACTAAAGGACAATCTTTACGTTGACGGTCGACGGCTAAAGCCGATTGAGAAGGAAATAGATTTTGCCGGCGACCCAAATGCCGCGGCAGTTACAGTCAACGCGGCACTTAAACTGGAGCCGGAAAGCGTGTCTGTTACCATTGTACCGGGGGCGACACGTTCGACGGTTCTGAATGTGCAGAACCCCTCGGATAGTGCAATTACGGTTCGAGCCGGAGCAGTAATACCACCTAAGCTTAAGGGTATTGCCTACGGCGAGTTGAAGGGTGAAGATTTGGCCTGCGCCGATTGGGTGCAAATGATGCCGGATAATTTTACACTGCCTGCCGGCAAGCAGCAGAAGATACGCATCACTGTAAAGGCGCCGGAGGTCAGTGAATTACATGCCAGTTACTACGCAGTTCTCTATCTGCAAGGCGGATATCCGGACGGCCAGAGCGCCGGTACGACAACAGCTCTGCTCAACGTTCAAAACAAGAGAGTCAAGCTCGAACCTGCGATACAGCCGATGAAGCTGAGTATTGCCAATGAGGAGGCCTCCATATATGCAATTGTCAGCAGGTTTGGTAATACAGGAAATGTCCACATCACACCCAGATGCTCAGCCACACTTATGACTGCTGACGGCAGGATTGCCAGAAGGATAATACTGGCCGGCGAAACGGAACTGATGCTGCCGCTGGAGGTCAGGAACTTTTCGGGACCTATTGATCTCGCAGCAGTTCTTCCCGGGACATACCGTCTGGAAGCAATGTTGGAATATACCACCGATGAAGGAACAAACAAGCAAACAACCCAGGCAATAACTATTCAGGTCTCCAACGAAAATGGCCGGAAAAACGTTGAAATTATTGGACCTAAAGGAGAAGCAGCAGAATAGAACAAGCGGCAAAAAAAAAGAAGAAACTGGTATAGTCACTAATAAATTCGGACGATTGAGAACTGGATATGACGATTAACCCGAAAATCATTAAAAATAGCAGAAGCCATTATAAGAAAAAGGATGATGGGTTGTGTACCAGTACCATCGGTATAGGCAAAGGAGTCAACTATGTTAAAGAAAAATAGAGCTAAAATTTTAACAGTAGGCATAACCCTCTGTATTATTCTGTCCGGCACCTTGTGTCTGGGCGCTTACAAAGCAAGTAAAATAACCTTTACCATTTCCGGTACAATAGGTGTGGACGGCGTAGTAATGAATGGTCTGCCAGGTAACCCTGTTACCAAAGGGGGCGGTTTATACACCGCCACTGTCGAGTACGGTTTCAGCGGTACAGTTACACCGACAAAGGAAGGTTATACTTTCGAACCAGCCAATAGGATTTACAATAAGATTGCCGGTAACCAGACCAATCAGAGCTACACCGCAGCGATAATTACTTTTACCATCTCCGGTACAGCAGGGCAAAGCGGTGTAACGATGAACGGCCTGCCAGGTATGCCGGTTACCGATGAAAATGGCAAGTACACCGCTACTGTCAACTATGGCTTCAGTGGCGCAGTTACTCCAACAAAGGAAGGATACGTCTTCCAGCCGGCTGATAAAAAATATGACCCTGTTACCACAAACCAGACAAATCAGGACTACAGCGCGAAGGTGAAGACCTTTACCATTTCCGGTACAATAGGTGTGGACGGCGTAGTAATGAATGGTCTGCCGGGTAACCCTGTTACCAAAGGGGGCGGTTTATACACCGCCACTGTTGACTATGGTTTCAGCGGCACAATTACCCCGGCAAAAGAGGGTTATAATTTCGAACCGGCTAATAGAATTTATGCTAAAACTACCGGCAATCAGACCAATCAGAGCTATACTGCGGCGCTAATTACTCTTACTATTTCCGGTACAACAGGTACAGGCGGCGTGGTGATGAACGGCCTGCCGGGTAATCCTGTTACCAATGAAAACGGTAATTATACTGCTATCGTCAGTTATGGCTTCAGAGGCACCGCTACACCAACAAAAGAAGGGTATATCTTTGACCCGGCTAATAAGAAATATGACCCTGTTACCGCGAATCAGGCAAATCAGGATTATAACGCGAAACTGAAAACCTTTACCATTTCCGGTACAACAGGTATGGATGGCGTAGTAATGAATGGTCTGCCGGGCAACCCTGTTATCAGCGGGGGCGGCTTATACACTGCCACCGTTGATTATGGCTTCAGCGGCACAATTACCCCGGCAAAAGAAGGTTATAATTTCGAACCGTCCAACAGAACTTACGCTAAGATTACCAACGATCAGACCAATCAGAGCTATACTGCGGCGCTAATTACACTCACCATTTCCGGCTCAGCCGGCGAAAGCGGCGTGGTGATGAACGGCTTGCCCGGTAATCCTATTACTGATAACAGAGGCGATTATAGCGTCACGGTCAATTATGGCTGGACCGGCGCAGTTACTCCAACAAAAGAAGGATATGTCTTCCAGCCGGCTGATAAAAAATATGACCCTGTTACCGCAAACCAGAAAAGTCAGGATTACAGCGCAAAACTGAAGACATTTACCATTTCTGGTACAACAGGTATAGACGGCGTAGTAATGAAGAATCTGCCGGGTAATCCTGTTACCAGCGAAGGCGGTAAATACGCTGCTACCGTTGGCTATGGTTCCAGCGGCATAGTTATCCCAACAAAGGAGGGTTATACTTTCGAACCAGCTAACAGGACTTACACTAAGACTACCGGCGACCAGAGCAATCAAAACTACACTGGGACACTAATTACTCTTACCATCTCCGGTACAGTAACCATCAATGGTGAGGTCATTGAAGGTGTATTGATGTCAGCAGACAATGGTGGCGGTTCCGGCGTTACCGATGCTAAAGGCCGGTACTCACTCACGGTAAACTATGGCTGGACCGGTACGGTAACACCGACAAAAGAAGGTTATATGTTTGACCCACCAAATAAAACATATACTAATGTTACTTCAAATATCAACGAGGACAAAACAGAAAAAGAAACTGAACGTAAGGCTACGGAACAGAAAGCCGCTGCGCCAGAGGCCGCTGCTGTGCCAGAGGCTACTCAACCAACAAAAGCTGCCGCACCAGAAGCCGCTCCACCAACAAAGGCTGCTGAGCCAGAAACCGCCCAGCCGCCAGCAGAGGCTGCTAAGCCGGAAGCTGTCCAAACAAAAGAGACTGTTGAGTCAGAAACTGCCGAACCGCAACCGAAATCGCAGACAAAGCTTATTAGCAACGTCTTTATCGATACTGACATCCGTCAGGTGCTTCAGGATATATCATCGCAAACAGGTGTTATTATTGTCGCCGACCAGACTGTCGCTGGTTTAATAACCTGTGAACTGAAGGGTGTACCACTCGATAAAGCTTTGGAAATAGTTCTGGCCGGTACCGGCTACGTAGTAAAGAAAACACCGGATTACTATCTGGTTAGTTCGTCGGACCCTAAAGAGGTGACGTTCCCCGCTTCAAGTAAAACGAAATTCGTAAAAACGAACTACCTTAGAGCTGAAGAGGCGATAAAGCTTTTGTCTCCTGCTTTTGCAAAATATGTCCAGGCTGATGCTACCTCCAGCATAGTTGTCATTACCGCGCCTCAGGTTTTGATAAATCGTATAGAATCGGACCTGGAACTAATGGATCGCCCACCACGCCATGTTATGTTGGATGCGCGTGTTGTTGTGATGAACAAGAATGATTTGCTAAATCTGGGCGTTGAGTGGGGCTGGCCACAGATTTCAGCCGGGACTTTTTCCGATTCTACTAATGGCGCCGGCAAATGGCCGTGGGGTATCCAGATGGGATATACAACAGATAAAACGTTCACCAACGCATTGCAATTGAACTTGAATCTTCTTGAGCAAAATGGAAGTGCGACCATTGTGTCCAGTCCTCAGGTGTTGGCTCAGGATGGCAAAAAAGCTGAAATCAAAGTTACTACCGAAGAATATTATTCATTAATGCCAACTGTTACGCAAAACACTCTTCCTTTCTATTACACTCCCCAACTGCAAAAAATTGAGTATGGCACCATTCTGGGTATCACACCGCACATCGGCAACAATGGTGATATTACACTTGACTTGGCCATCGAGGTCAGTGATATCCTGCTGCGCAGTTCAGATAATTATCCCGTCGTTTCTCGGCGAATCGTTAATAACACTATGCGAATCCAAGACGGCGGCACAGTTTCTGTAGCAGGGCTGAAAAAAAGCGAAGAATATGCAACTGATAAGCGCACTCCAGGACTTAGTAATATTCCGATAGTGGGAGGATTGTTTAATAATAAAAGCAAACAAGGGGCACACGAGGAAATTGCCGTGTTTGTTACAGCACATCTGGTACCTGATTCTGCACAACAACCATCGCCTGCAAAGAAAGGGCAGACGCAGCCACCTTCCAGCAAAAGCAAAGAGCAGCCGGCAAAAACAAATTTTAAAAAGGACCTCGAAAAGAGCTTATCCACTCCCGGCGACGACAAATAGATAAAAAACTGGAAGGTGTAAAAATGGGTATCGCCTAACACCAGATCACCAACCTATAAGTCTCCCCGCCCCTTTCCCAGTTCCACTAAAGTGCTGTCGATTTTAATGCTTGTCTCTTGGACATCGCATTTACCCAACTTGTCCTGAAAAAATATTGCGTGACCTCGCCAAGTAGTTTCAATCTGACACCGATCAAAGTGGCCAATTAGTTGTTACACCACGGATATTATAGGCCCCAAAAAGCTTCAGCATTAGCCGTTGCCTTTTAATGACACCCTAACCCGATTTTTCTTGCAAAACTGACCTGCTTTGTGTATCCTATCTTGTGTAGATTGCCCACTTTAACATCCGGGTGTGGCGTTGTCGAACCTATTATTGTTAATGGGAATATGTTGGAAGGCATAACATGGAATACGTATTAAAAGCTATCTCTGCAAAATGTACTTGGCTCATTCTGATATTAGCTTTGAGCGTAGCGGGTTGTGCGTCAACTGACTCATCTTCTTCAAAACTTTGTATCACACCGTTAAATAACAAGAACACAATTACCTTGAGTGCCGACAATGTTGTGCAGATGATGCGGCAGGTAGGATTTTCCGATAAGCAGATTCTGGACCTTGGAACTGACATGCGTGACAGTCTTTTGTGTTCCGGAGCAGCTCAATTCAAGATAAACAACAAGGTGGAAGCTATTTTTGCCGTTAATGATGGTCTTGTGTACATTGCCACTCGCTCGAGGGGTACCTTCATTTACAATGTGAAAACAGGTCAGGCAATCGCTTCAGCCCAGCTATAGTTTTCCTCCCTGAGCTTCTGCTACATCTTTTTCCCTCCCATAAATTCCATCCGGCAATTAGACTGCTGACGATTTATCCCAAGTATACTTCTATACTGCTCCCCGTTAAGGAATAGGCCAAAGTATGGTAGTATTTCTTAACGGAGAGCAGTATATCACCTTGTAACAGTATCAAACGTTGTCGGCCGGGGCAGACAGAAAGGTGTAGCTGAAGTTTACCGGGGCCACAAGGAACAGGGTAGCTTGCTGAGAAAGGTTAAAATTGAGATAGCGGTGAACGAGGCGTTTGTCGAGCAGGCGATAAAAGCAATCATTGATGGCGCAAGAACAGGCCAAATCGGTGATGGAAAGATATTCGTGCTCGACCTGCCGGAATGTATCCGTATCAGGACAAGTGAACGCGGCAGTGAGGCCATCGGATAACAGGTTTGCGACGACGGGACTTCACATATAGTCCCGTTCAGGGCAGGCTCTGTGCCGTAGATGACAGAACCCCCGCTTTAACACTAAAAACAACAAAAATGTAAAAATTTTTTGAAAGATATACGATAATGTAGATTATTTCTCTGTTTGCTATGAGGGTTTATTGAACGTAACTTTAGCATAGACAAGGCATTACATCAAAACGGCCGTGAATTAGGCATCCTGGCATACGATTTGCAAAGCTTATGCTGTACAGCCGTTTTATACACGAAGAAAGTTCGTTCCAGTAAAGAGCCGAGGAGCGCAGAGAAATGAGAATAACTCTGGCTATAGCGGTGGTTATTTTATTGACCGCCGGAACAGGGATTTGTGAAACGCAACAACTGATTGAAGCAGGTTCTTTGACAAGTCAAAATTCGACAATCGACACAGGTGATACGGCGTGGGTATTGATAAGCGCAGCGCTTGTAATGCTTATGACGCCCGGCCTGGCGTTTTTCTACGGCGGACTGGTTCGGCGCAAGAATATGCTGTCGGTTCTTATGCAGTGCTTCATGGCCCTGTGCATAATCAGTATCCAGTGGATTGTATGCGGATACAGCTTATCGTTCGGCCCTGACAAGCACGGCATAATCGGCGGACTGGACTGGACATTTTTGACAAACGTCGGCATGACGCCAAATCCCGCCTATGCACCAACTATCCCGCACGAGGTGTTTATGATGTTCCAGATGATGTTCGCAGTTATAACGCCTGCGTTAATCATCGGGGCATTCGCGGAACGGATGAAATTCTCGGCGTTTGTGATTTTCATCCTGCTGTGGGCGACAATAGTGTATGACCCGATTACGCACTGGCTCTGGGGCAACGGCGGTTTCCTTAAAAATATGGGCGTGCTGGACTTTGCCGGGGGTGCGGTGGTTCACATTAACGCAGGTATGACGGCCCTGGCGGCTGCCCTGATACTGGGAAAACGGCAGGGTTATCCAAATGGTATCTCGCCTCCACATAATTTGCCGTTTGCCGTACTGGGCGCAGGGTTGCTTTGGTTCGGGTGGTTCGGTTTTAACGCGGGTAGCGCTCTGAAGGCATCAGGACTTGCGGGCAACGCTTTCGCAGTTACGCATATAGCAGGTGCAATCGCAGGCGTAACGTGGTCAATCCTTGACTGGCTTAAATATAAGAAGCCGACGACTTTGGGAATGATTACCGGCGCGGTTGCGGGTCTCGCAGCAGTCACACCGGCATCCGGATATGTTACGCCCATTGGAGCAATATGGATTGGTATAGGAGCAGGAATATTCCCATGGCTGGTAGTAACCTGCATTAAAACCAAATTTGGCTACGATGATTCATTAGACGCCTTTGGAGTCCACGGAATCGGCGGCATCTGGGGTGTAATCGCGACAGGAATATGGGCAACAAAAACGATTAACCCGGATGGAGCTGATGGTTTATTGTATGGTAATCCGTTACAATTGTGGATACAAACCAAGGCGGTGATTGTAACAGTTGTATATTCCTTCATTGTAGGCGCGGTGCTTCTTAAGTTTGTGGACGCGGTGATTAAACTGAGGGTAAGCGAACATGAGGAGAGAGTAGGACTGGACCTGACGCAGCATCGAGAGGCGGCATACACAATTATTGACTAAGTGAAAGAGGACAGGGCAAATGAAGTACATAATCGCTGTGATTCAGCCAGACCGACTGGACGAAGTACTCAAAAAATTAGAGGAAAAAGAGATTCACCTTGTGACGGTGTCGAATGTTGTTGGCCGAGGCAGACAAAAAGGCGTAGCAGAGGTCTATCGAGGCCATAAAGAACAGGGTAGTTTATTGAGAAAGGTAAAGTTAGAGATAGCAGTAAACGACGCGTTTGTCGAGCCGACGATAAAAGCGGTAATTGATGGCGCAAGAACAGGTCAAATCGGCGACGGCAAGATATTTGTGATTGACCTGCCCGAATGTATCCGTATCAGAACGGGTGAAAAAGGAAATCTGGCAATAGGATAAAAAACAATCCGCTCGTAGCGGAAAAAATATCAGCAACCCAATTTTATTAGAGAGGTGGACAAATGACTCCAAAAGAATTCTTTGATTTCGCAAAAAAGAACAATGCCAAGATGGCGGACTTGAAGTTCGTCGATCTTCTTGGCACATGGCAGCACTGTACCTTCCCAATCGAGTTCCTCGACGCAAAGGCCTTAGAGGAAGGTCTTGGTTTCGACGGCTCATCAATCCGCGGCTGGAAACCAATTCACCAGTCGGATATGATGGCAGTTCCGGACCTCAGCACTGTGGTAATGGACGCTTTTTTCGCCAAGCCGACGGTGAGCGTCCTTACGGACATCATCGACCCCATCACACGCGAAGAGTATAACCGCGACCCGCGAAATATTGCCAAAAAGGCGGCTGAATTCGCGAAAAAGACCGGGTTGGCGGATACCGCATATTACGGCCCTGAGCCGGAATTTTTTATCTTCGACGAAGTTCGCTACGAACAGAACCAGCATACCGGTATGTACTCAATAGATTCGGTGGAAGGTAACTGGAACACTGCCCGTTTCGAAGAACCCAACCTCGGATACAAACCATCATACAAGGGCGGTTATTTCCCGGTAAGCCCGACCGACACCCAGCAGGACATCCGCAGCGAAATGGTCGAGGAAATGCAGAAGGTCGGTATTGTGGTCGAGAAACACCACCATGAAGTCGCAACAGGGGGCCAAGCCGAAATTGACATGCTTTTCGCACCGTTAGTCGAGCAGGCCGACAAGCTTATGTGGTATAAATACATCGTCAAGAACGTAGCCAAACGCCACGGCAAAACGGCAACGTTTATGCCCAAACCGATATTCCAGGATAACGGCTCAGGTATGCACACGCACTTCTCACTCTGGAAGAAGGGTGTCAACCTGTTCGCAGGAAAGGGCTATGCAGGTCTCTCAGACCTTGCTTTGCACGCGATTGCCGGGCTTATCATCCATGCGCCGGCCATCATAGCTTTCGCCGCGCCAACAACGAACTCATATCGCCGGCTCGTTCCGGGCTTTGAGGCGCCGGTAAATCTTTGTATGTCGGCACGCAACAGGTCAGCCGCCTGCCGTATCCCGATGTACTCACCAAATCCAAAGGCAAAACGCGTTGAGTTCCGCTGCCCGGACCCGAGCTGTAACGGCTACCTTACTTTCGCCGCGATGCTTATGGCCGCTAACGACGGCATCAAACGCAAACTCGACCCGGGTAAGCCGATGGACGTGGACGTCTATGAGCTTTCTCCAGAAGAGTTGTCAAAGACCAAACAGGCGCCCGGCTCCCTCGAAGAAGCGATGAATGCGCTCGAGAAGGACCATAAGTTCCTCACTGAGGGCGATGTCTTTACTGAAGACCTGATTGAGACGTGGATTCAGTGGAAACGGGAAAAGGAAATCGATGAGATGGCGCTGCGGCCGCATCCGCATGAGTTCCATCTGTATTACGATGCGTAAAACAATCGTGGTTTGTTGTATTTAATTAGGGCGAAGCTGCACGAATGGTCGTGCAGTGGGCATTGGGTTGCGGGTGAGGCCCGCTCATGTAACTGACCTTCGGTCGGCCAAACGAGTCGGGCCTCACCCCATTTTATGTGTACCAGCATAAGATATTATGAAAGCAATATCAATATCGCTTATGGGTTATATTACCCGAATAGAGAAGAATTGCAATCTCGCCAGACGTATAATAAAATGCGCATTCATCACTTGCGCGAGAAGGATTAGTGAGCCGGTAAACATACGGCAAGACAAACGATGCATAAGGAAATAATGAGACAACAAGACCAGGGACTTTACGAAGTCCGGCGTGAGCACGACGCCTGCGGCATAGGGGCGGTCGTGAACATAAACGGCACAAATGACCATTCGATAATCGAATACGGCAAAGAAATACTGATAAACCTTCACCACCGCGGCGCAGCAGGCGCAGACGAAATAACCGGCGACGGGGCGGGTATTCTGTTTCAAATTCCGCACGGATTTTTCGTGGAAGAATGCTCCCGGCTCGGTTTTACTTTGCCTGAGCGGGCATTTTACGCGGTGGGAATGGTCTTCGGCTCAAAAAACGCCGAAATTCGGAAACAATGCGACCAGATTCTCGAATCAGCCCTCATCCACCACTGTATGAAGGTAATTGGCTGGCGTGACGTGCCAACCGCCAACGACTGCCTCGGTGAAATCGCGCTTGCCGCAGAACCATCGATACGACAGATATTCGTTTACGGAGTAGATTTGCAGAGCGACCTGTTTGAACGCCGGCTCTATATGGCCAGACGTCGAGCTGAACGACTTGTGCGAGAAAAATTAGGCAAAAATGGCGAAGATTTTTACATTACTTCGCTATCCTGCAAAACGATTTGCTACAAGGGAATGTTTATGGCGAGGCAATTATTCGCTTATTATCCCGACCTCGCCGACAAACGAGTCAAATCCGCCCTTGCGATAGTTCACCAGCGATACAGCACCAATACATTCCCGAACTGGCGATTGGCGCAGCCGTTTCGCTGCGTAGCGCACAATGGTGAAATCAATACGCTCAGCGGAAACCGTAATTATATGCGCGCCCGCGAAACAACAATGGCCAGTGAGGTATTTGGCGACGAAATAGGCGACCTGCTGCCTGTTCTGCCCGAGGATACGAGCGATTCCGGATGTTTTGACGCGGCACTGGAGCTTCTGGTGCGTGCCGGGCGAAGTATGCCTCACGCTATGATGATGATGATACCGGAGGCGTTCGGGCCTAAATATCACATAAGCACCGACAAGCGGGCGTTCTACGAATATCACTCTTCAATACTGGAGCCGTGGGACGGCCCCGCGGCAATGGTCTTTACCGACGGCAGATTTATCGGGGGCACACTCGACCGCAACGGGCTAAGACCGTGCAGGTATTTAGTTACAACCGACGGCCTGGCGGTGATAGCAAGTGAAGCGGGCGTGGTAGAGTTTCCGCCGGAAAAGATAATCAGGAAAGGCCGGCTGCGACCGGGCAATATGTTCCTGGTCGATACGGTCGAAGGCCGGATAATCACCGACAACGAAATAAAGAGCAAAATCGCCCGCCGAAGACCATACCGGCGGTGGCTTGAGGAAAACCGGATTGAGTTGCGAGGACTGTTCGATACGCCTGAACTTATCAGCAGCGACCCCGAAAAAACACTGCGAAAGATGCGGGCATTCGGCTATACCAGCGAAGAGCTGAAGATGATTTTGACGCCGATGGCGGTCAACGGGCAGGAGCCGGTCGGCTCGATGGGTAACGACACACCGCTGGCGGTGCTGTCCGACAGACCGAAACTGTTGTTCGACTATTTCAAGCAATTATTCGCGCAGGTAACGAACCCTGCGGTAGACCCCTTGCGGGAAGGGCTTGTGATGAGCTTGATGTCGTTTGTGGGCAGTAAGAAAAACTTTCTGGAAGAAAGCCCTGAACACTGCCGGCAGTTGAAACTGCCGCATCCGATCCTTACCAATGAGGACATCGAACGGCTGCGGGCGGTAAAAAGAGAGGACTTCCGCGTCGCGACAATAAACGCCGTGTTTGACTCGGACGGGCCGGATGCCGGCGAGAGCTTGCGAAAGGCGCTCGATGAGCTCGTGGACGCAGCCGAACAGGCGATTCACAATGGGGCCTCGCTGATAATCATAAGCGACCGCAACATCTCGCAGGGTAAGGCGGCGATACCATCGCTGCTGGCAACTGGAGCGGTGCATCACGGATTGCTTGGCCGGGGTCTGCGAGGCAAAGCGGGGCTTATTATCGAGACAGGCGAGCCGAGAGAGGTAATGCATTTTTGCCTGTTATGCGGTTACGGTGCAAATGCGGTCAATCCTTACCTAGCGTTTGAGACGCTGTTCGAGATGCAGCGGCAGGGACATCTGCCCGCGAAAATGGAGCTGACACAGATAGCAGACAATTACATCGCCGCGGTCAAAAAAGGTATTCTCAAAGTAATGAGCAAAATGGGAATATCGACGCTTCGCAGCTATCACAATGCGCAGTTATTTGAGGCAATCGGGCTGAACCGCGACGTAATAGATAAATATCTCACAGGGACAAGCTCCCGAATCGCTGGTGTAGGACTGGACGAGATTGCCCAGGAGGTGATGTTCCGTCACAATGCGGCTTTCGAACCGCGGCCAGCCGGGGCGCCTGTCCTTGAGTTTGGCGGAGAATACCGCCTAAGACATACCGGCGAAAGGCATACATGGAACCCGACAACAGTAACAAACCTGCAGCTTGCTGTAAGGAGAAACGACCTAAAGGCATACGAAAAATTCGCCGAGGCCGTAAACGAACAGTCGGAGAAATTGTGCACGCTGAGAGGGTTATTCGAGTTTGAGCCGGGCCAGCCCGTACCCATCGAGGAGGTGGAGCCGGCAGGCGAAATCGTCAAGAGGTTCTGCACCGGCGCAATGAGCCACGGTTCTATAAGTAAAGAAACACACGAGTGTGTGGCGATAGCGATGAACCGCATCGGCGCGATGAGCAATACGGGCGAAGGCGGCGAAGACCCTGCGCGATACACGCCTGAGCCAAACGGAGATTCGAAAAACTGCGCTATAAAGCAGGTGGCAAGCGGAAGATTCGGCGTAACGATAAATTACCTGGCGCACGCAAAAGAATTGCAGATAAAAATAGCCCAGGGGGCCAAACCTGGCGAGGGCGGGCAATTGCCGGGGCATAAAGTTACCGAGGAAATCGCCCGGCTGCGGTATTCTACTGTCGGAGTTACGTTAATATCGCCGCCCCCCCACCACGACATATACTCGATTGAGGATTTGGCGCAGCTTATTTATGACCTCAAATGCAGCAACCCCGGCGTGCGGGTATCGGTAAAATTAGTCGCCGAAGTTGGCGTGGGGACAATCGCCGCGGGCGTCGCGAAGGCAAACGCTGATGAGGTGCTTATCAGCGGGCACGACGGAGGAACAGGAGCAAGCCCGCTTTCTTCAATAAAACACGCAGGCATCCCGTGGGAGCTTGGGCTGGCGGAAACTCAGCAGGTCCTCGTTATGAACCGGCTGCGGGACCGAATCAGGGTGCAGGTGGACGGGCAAATGAAAACCGGGCGAGACGTTGTCATTGGCGCATTACTGGGCGCGGAACGTTTCGGATTCGGAACGGCTGCGCTGGTAACGCTGGGCTGCACGCTGCTTCGCAAATGCCACGAGGGGGCCTGTCCGTTCGGGATAGCGACCCAGGACCTGGAATTACGAAAACGCTTCGCAGGCAAGCCGGAATACCTTGAAAGATATATGTTTTTTGTGGCCGAGGAGGTGCGGCAGATTATGTCGCGACTGGGTTTCAAAAAATTCGAGGATATGATTGGTCGCGTGGACCTGCTTGGAACCCACAAGGCAATCGAGCACTGGAAGACAAAAGGACTGGACTTTTTGGCAATTTTCCATAAACCGGATACCTCTGATGGCAGAGCGACCCGGCAAATTGTCAGCCAGCCGGACAAGCCCTTCGACAAAGCTCAGGGCAAGCTGGCAGACCATCTTGACTGGCAGATTATCGAAAAGGCCAAACCAGCAATCGAAAACAAAAAACACACCGTTATCGAAATGAACATCCGCAATCTTAACAGGACGGTGGGCGCGATATTAAGCAACCGCATCCTGTCCCAAAACGGACCCGAAGGGCTGCCCGATAATACACTTGCGGTGTTTTTTAATGGTTCGGCGGGGCAAAGCTTTGGTGCGTTTCTGTCGCCGGGGGTTACTTTTAAACTCACAGGCGAGAGTAACGATTACCTCGGCAAAGGACTTAGCGGCGGCAGAATCGTCGTCGTCACGCCCGCAGGCGCACCGTTTGCGGCTCACGAAAACATCATCGCGGGAAACACGATTCTATATGGGGCGACCAGCGGCGAGATATTTATCAACGGTATGGCGGGCGAGCGATTCGGGGTGCGCAACAGCGGTGCGACGGCGGTAGTAGAAGGCGTGGGCGACCACTGCTGCGAATATATGACGGGCGGCACAGTTGTTGTGCTCGGCAGAACGGGCTGCAACTTCGCCGCGGGAATGAGCGGAGGCATCGCGTATGTCCTCGACGAAACGAGCAATTTCGATACGCTTTGCAACCTGGATATGGTCGAGCTTGAAAACGTCTGGCAAAAGGAAGATATACAAACGCTCAAAGACCTCGTCCAGAAACATTTCGACTGGACAGGCAGCGCCAGGGCGCACCAAATCCTGAGCAACTGGCAGGATATGGTCGGCAAATTCGTGAAGGTTGTCCCGTTCGATTATCGCAAGGCGCTGGAGAAGATGCGAGCGGCGGAGCAACGCGACACAGACACGACGCCTGCCACGGAGGAGGTGTTCTATGGGTGAGATAAAAGGGTTTATGAAATATAAACGCCAACCGACGGGTTATCGCCCGGTCGAAGAGCGGATACACGATTTTAAAGAGCTTGAGCTGCCGCTGACGCCTGAGCAGATTCAACAGCAGGCAGCACGGTGTATGGACTGCGGCATACCGTTTTGTCACGGCGTGGGCTGTCCGCTGATGAATTACATCCCGGACTTCAACGAGCTTGTTTACCAGGGAAACTGGCGCCAGGCGTGCGAGCTTCTTCATTCGACAAACAATTTCCCTGAAATAACCGGTCGGATATGCCCAGCTCCCTGCGAGACGGCTTGTACGCTTGCGATAAGCGACCAGCCGGTGTTCATCAGGCATATTGAGTTTCAAATAGTCGAGCGCGGCTTCCGTGAGGGTTGGATAAAGCCAATGCCGGCAGCAAAAAAGACAGGCAAAAGGGTCGGCATAATCGGCTCAGGCCCCGCCGGGTTAGCGGCGGCGCAGCAGCTTGCGCGGGCGGGACATGACGTGGTGGTCTTTGAAAAGGGCCAGAAAATCGGCGGAATGCTGCGATACGGCATCCCCGATTTCAAGCTCGGCAAATCCATAATCGACCGCCGGCTGAACCAGTTGTCGGCTGAGGGCGTGCGGTTCCAGACCGACGTAACTGTCGGAAAAGACATATCGGCTCACTACCTGCACAAACAATTCGACTGTATTTGCCTGACAATGGGCGCGGGCGAGCCGAGAGATTTGCCGGTGCAGGGAAGAGGTTATGAAAATGTCGTCTTCGCGATGGATTACCTGACGTCGCAGAACAGGATTTGCGCAGGAGAGACAATCGACAGCGGATTCGACAAGCTCACCGCAGGCAGGGTAATTAACGCAAAAGACAAAAAGGTCGTGGTAATAGGCGGCGGAGATACCGGCAGCGACTGCGTGGGCACGGCTCGCAGGCAGGGAGCAAAACAGATAGTTCAATTAGAGATTCTGCCCAAGCCGCCAATTGACAGACCGGATGACACCCCCTGGCCCAACTGGCCGAGAATAATGCGGACAAGCTCCTCTCACCAGGAGGGCTGTGAGCGGCTCTGGAGCGTAATGACCACCCGGCTTACGGGAACGGAAACCAGGGTAAGCAAAATTTACTGCTGCAAGGTGGAATGGATACAACAGGACAATAGCTGGAAGGTAAAAGAGATTCCCGGCACAGAGGTTGTTCTGGACGCGGACATTGTGCTGCTGGCAATGGGCTTCGTTCACGTAGTCCATGACGGGTTAGTTACCGAACTTGGACTGGAACTGGACCCGCGAGGCAACGTGGCGGCAAAAAATTTCCAGACAAGCCCGCCGTGGATATTCGCCGCGGGGGATACAATCAATGGCGCTTCACTTGTCGTGCGTGCAATCGACAGCGGCAGAGCCGCAGCAATCGCAATCGATCGCTGGCTGCGAGGAAATTAATAGCCACGAAGAGGCACAAAAGATACAAATCAAGAACCGGAGAGCCAGTATCCGGCAAATTCGACTAAATCAAAGATATCGACGGTGCCGGAGGTATCCATATCCGCGCCGCCGCAGAAGTTATTGGATGAGTCGCACCCGGTTGTCTGCCACCACTCAGCAAAGTATGCAAAATCGGCAAAATCCACGCCGTCCGGACAGACCCAATCTGCTGTGGGAATCACTTGCCAATTCAGTTTAGGATAATTCATTCCTTCACATCTCATCCGCCATATAGTCGTAAAATCCCACCCCGCATTGGTAAACGTGCTTTCTGTTTTCATTTGAGCCGTTGTCATGCCGGTTCCGCCTGCGCTGGTCGTCTGACCGGAAGTATTGATATCCCAGAAACTGCTAACAACAGTGCTGCCCCAGAGGCTGTCTCCCACCAGACCGCCGACATAAGAAGAACCGCTGACCGTACCTGTCGAATAGCAATTACTGATGTTGCTGATGTCGCTAATGAGGGTGCCGCCGATGATGATGGTGGTGCTGATGTTGCATCCCACCAGACCGCCGACATAAGAAGAACCGCTGACCGCACCCGTCGAATAGCAATTGCTGATGTTGCTGCCGGCATAGTTGCCTCCCACCAGCCCGCCGACATAAGAAGAACCGCTGACCGTACCCGTTGAATAGCAATTGCTGATGTTGCTGGCTTCGTTGTATCCCACCAAACCGCCGACATAATAAGAACCAGAAGAACCGCTAACCGCACCCGTCGAATAGCAATTGCTGATACTGCCGCCATAGTTATATCCCACCAGACCGCCGACATCCTCAGAACCGCTGACCGAACCCGTTGAATAACAGTTGCTGATACTGCTGTCGCTCCATCCCACCAGACCGCCGACTTCGTAGTTACCGCTGACCGCACCTGTTGAATAGCAGTTGCTGATACTGCCGCCGTTGTTACATCCCACCAGACCACCGACATAACAAAAACCGCTAACCACCACAAAGTTCTCAAGACCAAGATTTTTGACAGAACCGCCAGAATTGATTTTCCCAAATAAACCGACGCCGTATCCGCCGTTTGCATTGATGGTAAAACCAGTGATTTTATGGCCGCTGCCGTCAAATGTTCCCGTAAAGGCCGTCCCCTGAAAACCGCTGCTCGAACTGGTATCCAAGGCGATAATTGCCGCCGTAAAGACCTGCCCTTGCATATCAATATCCGCCGTCAGGATAAAGCACTGGTTGTAATCCGCCGTATTGGCAGCAAGTGCCAGTAAATCTGCTTTTGTGGCGATTTGATACGGGTTGTTCGGCTCGCCTGTCCCGCCGCTATATGAGCCGAAAGCACTACCTGCCGCGAGGGTTAGTATGGCTGTAAGGGACAGGATAAATGTTGTTACGGTCTTCATTTTTCATCCTCTCCAAATAAGACCTGATGTTTCTACTCTTACGGGGGTGTCTCTCCTGTTGCTTCTATTACTTTATCTATATACCCTAAATTGTCAATAGAAATCTCCGATTTTTTGGGGATATCAAAGAACCCTCGACCGGCCAGTGACACACCAAGTATTTAACAGCGTCAATCTGTCCGCCTTTGGCGAGACCTCGCCTTTTGGCGGGTGGCTATGTCTTTAAGAATAAGAATTGACCCGTCTTCGTTAAGGAACTACGCCGGGCAGGCAAACGCTTAGAGATAATTGCTTGACAAGCAACAATTTTTGCTGTAAAAAGCTGCACCAATACTAGAAACACGGATTAACACGGAAATCTTTAGACACCCCGCTTCGCTCGGGGAGCTACGCAGGGCGGGCGGATAAACATTGATTAACACTGTCTAAAAAAACCGTGCAAATCTGTGTAAATCAGTGTCTAATTAAAGTCAGTGTAAATCAGCGTCTTAACAGGAAACTGCGGTGCCGAAACGTAAAGACATACACAAAATACTAATCATCGGCTCAGGGCCGATTGTAATAGGTCAGGCGTGTGAGTTCGATTACTCCGGCGCACAGGCGTGCAAGGTGCTTCGGCGTGAGGGTTACAAGGTCGTCCTGGTAAACAGCAACCCCGCGACGATAATGACGGACCCTGATTTTGCCGACCGGACATATATTGAGCCGATAACGCCGGAAATCGTTGAGAAAATCATCCAGCTTGAAAGACCCGACAGTTTGCTGCCGACACTTGGCGGTCAAACCGGATTGAACACCGCGGTCGCACTGGCGGAACGTGGTATCTTGAAAAAGTATAACGTCAAGATGCTTGGCGCAGACCTAGCAAGTATTAAACGGGCGGAAGACAGAAACCTCTTTAAAAAGACAATTCAGGATTGTGGTCTTGACGTGCCAAAAAGCGGCTACGTCCACAACTGGCAGGAGGCGGAGGCGCTGCTCGATGATATCGGGCTACCCGCGATTATCCGGCCATCCTTCACCCTCGGCGGCACGGGAGGCAATATCGCCTACAACAAGGAAGAATACCGCAAGTGCGTCGAATGGGGACTGAATTTCAGCCCAAGACACGAAATCCTCATCGAAGAATCCGTAATCGGGTGGAAGGAATTCGAGCTTGAGGTGATGCGAGACCGCAAGGATAACGTCGTCATCGTCTGCCCAATTGAGAATCTCGACCCTATGGGCATTCATACGGGCGACAGCATCACGGTCGCGCCTGCGCAGACGCTGACCGACAAGGAATACCAGATAATGCGCGACGCCTCGATTAAGATTATCCGCGCAATAGGCGTCGAGACGGGCGGCTCGAATATCCAGTTCGCGGTGAATCCCGAAAACGGCAAACTCTACGTGATTGAAATGAACCCGCGTGTGTCGCGAAGCTCAGCCCTGGCCTCGAAGGCGACGGGCTTCCCGATAGCTAAGATTGCCTCGTTATTGGCGGTGGGCTATACGCTGGATGAGATACCAAACGACATTACAAAAAAGACGCCTGCGTGCTTTGAGCCGACGATTGATTACTGTGTGGTTAAGTGGCCCCGATTCACATTCGAGAAATTCCGCGGGACCGACCCGACGCTGACGGTGCAGATGAAATCCGTGGGCGAGGCGATGGCCATAGGCAGGACCTTCAAAGAGGCCTTCGGCAAAGCGGTCCGGTCGCTGGAAATCGACCGTCATTCACTGGACAACAAATTCATCGACAAAACTATTTCGCTTCCGCAATTGAAAGACAAGCTGCGGGTGCCCTACTGGGACAGAATCTGGTACGTGGCCGAGGCGATTCGCAGAAAAGTGGGTATCGATGAAATCTTCAAAATCACAAAAATTGACCCGTGGTTTTTGAACAACATAAAAGATATTGTGCAGCTTGAGGCGAAGATAAAATCAACGGGCACCGCCAAACTGACTCCTGCACTGATGCGGCAGGCAAAGGAATACGGTTTCGCCGACAAGTATATGGCGTATCTGACGAAAATGTCTGAGCAGGAATTCCGCAAACTCAGGCAGGATGCCGGCGTAAACCCGGTATATAAGCGGGTCGATACCTGCGGCGCGGAATTCGAGGCGACGACGCCCTACCTGTATTCGACTTATGAAAGCGAATGCGAATCGAACCCGACCAAGAAGCGGAAAATTATCATACTGGGCGGCGGGCCGAACCGAATCGGGCAGGGTATCGAGTTCGATTATTGCTGTGTTCACGCAGCATTCGCGCTGAAAGAAATCGGCGTCGAGTCGATAATGGTCAACTGTAACCCGGAAACGGTCAGCACCGACTACGACACTTCGGACCGGCTGTATTTTGAGCCGTTGACGTTCGAAGATATTATGTCGATAGTCGAAAAGGAAAACCCGGACGGCGTTATCGTTCAGTTCGGCGGACAAACGCCGTTGAAACTGGCCGTGCCGCTTGAGCAGGCGGGCGTTAAAATCATCGGGACAAGCCCGGACAGCATCGATAAGGCGGAAGACCGCAAACGATTCAACAAGGTCGTTGAAAAGCTTCAGCTTCGTCAGCCGATGTCGGGCACCGCGATGTCATACGAAGAAACGGTAAAAATCGCAGACAAGCTCGGCTATCCGCTTTTGATTCGGCCTTCGTTTGTGCTTGGCGGGCGGGCGATGGAAGTTGTTTACGACGAACAGGCGTTGAAAAGTTGCGTCGAAAGGGCCATCGAGGTTTCAGGCGAGCATCCCGTCTTAATAGATAAATTCCTCGACGACGCCACCGAATTAGACGTCGATGCGATATGCGACGGCAAACGTGTGGTCATCGGCGGAATAATGGAACACATCGAAGAAGCAGGGGTACATTCGGGCGACAGCGCCTGCACACTGCCCCCGGTGTCTCTTAGCCAGGAAACCATAAACGAAGTAATGCGCCAGACCAAACTACTGGCGATGGAGTTGAAGGTCCTGGGCCTGATAAATATACAGTATGCTATAAAAGACGACGAGATTTACGTGCTTGAGGTAAACCCTCGCGCATCGCGGACGGTGCCGTTCGTCAGCAAGGCCATCGGCGTGCCTCTGGCGAAACTAGCGGCAAAGATTATGGCTGGAATGACGCTTGATGAGCTTGGGTTTACCAAAGAGGTCTGGCCGAAACATTTTTCGGTTAAAGAAGCGGTATTCCCATTCCTGAAATTCCCCGGCGTTGACACCATCCTAGGGCCTGAAATGCTTTCGACGGGCGAGGTAATGGGAATAGCAGACGAGGCGGGCATCGCATACGCAAAGAGCCAGATAGCCGCTGGAAACGCCCTGCCGACCAGCGGGACGGTGCTGTTCAGTGTCAAAGACGCCGACAAACCGAGAGCCGTCGAAGCCGCCCGCAAACTACAGCAGATGGGCTTCAAAATCACCGCAACCAAAGGGACGTGCATCGCGTTTATCAATAACAACGTCCCGGCGGAGTTTGTGCTGAAGGTAAGCGAGGGAAGACCAAATATACTCGACTCAATCATAAACCGCCAAGCTGACCTCATCGTCAACACGACAATCGGCAAACAGACGGTAAGCGATTCGTTTTTGATACGAAGAACCGCGCTCGATAAACAGGTGCCATACGTGACAACAATCAGAGGCGCAATGGCAGTCGTTAATGCAATCGAGGCAATGAAAAAAGGGCGAATCGACGTGAAATGTATTCAGTTGCATCATAAGACAAAAGAAAAAAGCAAAAAGTAAAAAGAAAAAAGTAAAATGAAGGCAATTTTATTACTTGAAGATGGAACGGTGTTTGAAGGGACAAGCTTCGGAGCCAAAGGCCAGAAGTGCGGGGAAGTGGTCTTCAATACCAGTATGACCGGCTACCAGGAAATCACGACCGACCCGTCATATTATGAGCAGATAATCACGATGACGTATCCGCTTATCGGCAACTATGGAACCAACGGTCTGGACGTGGAGTCCAAAAAGGTTTACGCGGCCGGCTTCATTGTAAAAGAAAATTGTGAATACCCAAGCAACTGGAGAAACGAACAGTCATTAAGCGAGTATCTCAAGGCCAATAACGTCGTGGGACTCGCGGGTATAGACACCAGAAAACTCGTTAAGCACATACGCACGCAAGGCGCAATGAGAGGTATTATCTCCTCAACGGAACTGAAAATTTCGTCGCTGGCGAAAACCCTCGGCGAATACCCCGGGCTTGTAGGCAGGGACATAGTAAAAGATGTAACATCGAAGAAGCCATACAAATGGGATAAGCCGGTGGTTGACGTTCTTAAACCATCGGCCGGGAAACCCAAACCTAAATACAAAGTTGTAGCGTATGACTTCGGCATAAAGCAGAACATACTTCGACTGCTTATCAGCCACGGCTGCGATGTCCAGGTAGTGCCCGCGTTTACATCCGCAAAAAACGTTTTGGCAAGAAAGCCGGATGGCGTATTCCTGAGCAATGGCCCAGGCGACCCGGCAGCCGTAACATACGCGGTCGAAAGCACACGACAACTTTTAGGCAAAGTTCCTATCTTCGGAATATGCTTAGGCCATCAGATTCTTGGCCTTGCGCTCGGCGGAAAAACATACAAACTTAAATTCGGGCACAGAGGCGCAAACCACCCGGTAAAAAATCTCGAAACCAAACAGATTGAGATAACTTCACAGAACCATGGTTTCTGCGTTGACATAAACTCACTCAAAGACAAGAGCGTCGAGCTGACACATATCAACCTCAATGACAAAACTCTCGAAGGGTTCCGTTGCAAACACCTTTCGGCCTTCTGCGTGCAGTACCATCCCGAGGCCTCACCCGGCCCACACGACTCGCAATACCTTTTCCGCACATTCACTGACCTTATGTCGCAACGCAAAAAGGCCAAATCCAAATAACAGCCCCTGTCTCCCAAACCACAAATTAGCCGGTTATTATAGGCCCATAGCGTGTTTTTTCATTCGCCCAAACGACTTTTTCTTCTGAAATCACGCGTTTAATTTGCCGATAATTTCATCGGCAAGACGAATAGACTATAAACAAAACGCCTTAGTTATGGGACTTGCCCCCTATATAAATGGGGAACTGGAATATCAACATAAAAAATTTAAAAACATCCTGTTGAGCAGAAATGGATAAACAACCCTTCGACTTTGCTCAGGACAAGCTATGAACGGCGAGATAAAGGTCTTACAGATAGACGATGACGAAATCGATGTCCGATTGGTCAAGCGTACTTTGGGCAAATGCACCAAGCCCGCCAAATTCACCGTCGAATCCGCCCCCTGCCTGGCCGATGGTCTGAATCTGCTCAAAACCAAACAATACGACGTCTTGCTTTTGGACCTGGGGCTTCCGGACAGCAACGGCATCGAGACGGTCCAAAGCGTCTGCAAAGTCAATTCCAATGTACCTATCGTTGTGCTCACGGGCTTGGAGAACGAAGAGACAGGACTTGAGGCGATAAAGAGCGGCGCTTCCGATTATCTTGTCAAAGGCCCGGCAATGGAAACATCGCTGGTGAGAACCGCCCTTTACGCCATCGAACGAAAGAAAGTTGCGGAAAAACTGCACGAATCACAGCAGATGCTGCAGCTTGTGATGAACAGTATTCCACAGGCGATCTTCTGGAAAGACCACAACCTGGTTTATCTGGGATGCAACGCTGTATTCGCAAAACACGCGGGGCTGGCCTCGCCGCAGGACGTAGTGGGCAAAACCAATGCCGATATGCCCTGGAAAAAAGAGGAAACGGAGTTTTACACCAAATGCGACAGAGAGGTAATAGAGAACAACACAGGCAAATATCACATTTCAGAACCTCAGCTTCAGGCCGACGGCAAACAGGCGTGGCTTGACGCAAACAAAGTCCCGCTACACGACTCTGAAGGAAACGTCGTCGGAGTCCTGGGGACCTACGAGGACGTTACAGAGCGCAGGCAGGCCGAACGTGCGCTGCAAATTGCCGAGGAGAGATATCGAACCATTTTCGAGAACTCCGCGGTAGCGATTATGATGGCGGATGACCATGAACAGCTCATTTCCTGGAACAAGTTCACAGAGCAACTGCTCGGAATGACCAAAGATGACCTGCATCTCAAGCCCGTTCGGTCGCTTTATCCGGAGGATGCGTGGGATAAAATCAGAACGCATGAGATAAGGCAAAAAGGAATACAGCAACATCTTGAGACGCAGATGCTCAAAAAGAACGGAGAGGTAATCGAAGTTGACGTATCACTGAGCGTATTGAAAGACCCCGACGGCCGCATAACTGGTTCAATCGGCGTTATTCGTGACATTACCGACCGCAAAGAAGCCGACAAGAAAGTCAAAGAAGCAATGGACCTTAAATCACAGTTCATTTCCACCGTCTCCCACGAACTGCGAACACCGCTAACCATAATAAAGGAAGATATCGCTCTGATTATGGATGGCGCGGCGGGACGGGTTAAGAGCAAACAAAAAGAGATACTGGAGATTGCCCAGCGCAATATAGACCGCCTCGCCCGGCTCATCAACGACGTTCTGGACTTCCAGAAACTCCAGTCCGGCAGGGCCAAATTCAATATGCAGGACAACAACATTAACAACGTCATCGAAACCGTTTACAGCACAATGGCAGTCGCAGTAAAGAAAAAAGGCGTGGAGTTACAACTGGCAATAGACAATACCCTGCCCAAGGCAACCTTTGACAGCGACAAGATGATTCAGGTGCTCACAAACCTGGTAAGCAACGCAATGAAATTTACCGATAAAGGCAGTATTACCATCGCAAGCCGCAGGATTGAAAACTCTATTCGCGTTTCAGTCATCGACACCGGCTGCGGAATGAAACAGGAAGACCTCCCCAAGCTGTTCCAGCAATTTCAACAGCTTGGCAGCGGCAACCGAAAGACCGGCGGAACGGGTCTGGGCTTGGCCATATCAAAAGATATCGTCGAAAAGCACGGCGGGAAAATATGGGTGGAATCCGAATTTGGCAAGGGAACAACTATACATTTCCTGCTGCCAATCAAATCAACCACGACTGCCCACGAGCCAGAACCCGTTCTACAATCGCAGCAACAGTTGAAATAATCCGGGAAAAGCCAGGACGGCAACTTCGACGGGAAAAATAAAACCACGACGACGGGGTGCGGCTTCTTCCTTCTTACCGACTTATACGCCGCTAAGCGTTTTTTTGCCCGCAAGTGCGTTGGCAATCTTCTCTTTCAGTTCGGCAAAATCAAATGGCTTGGCAATGTAATCAACAACGCCAAAAGACGAAGCGGTGGCAATATCGTCCATCTCGCAGGCGGCGGTTACCATAATAACCGGTATGTTTTTCAACTGCGGGTCTTTGCTCATATGTTCAAGCGTATCATGGCCGTTCATAATGGGCATATTCGTATCAAGAAGGATAAGGTCCGGTTGCTCGCTTGCCGCCTTTTCCAGCCCTTCCTGGCCGTTGACAGCCACTACCGTCTGATAGTTGCTCCATTCAAGGTGTTGCTGGATTGTTGTGACGTAATCCGGCTCGTCATCCACGATAAGTATCTTCGGTTTGCCCGATTTTTTCCCCGACTTAAATAATCCGAACATTCCAATTTCTCCTTTTTATCCGCCTCTGGCGGATTCCCGGCCCCAATCGTTTAATTAACTCGTTTCCTCTGTTTTATCGACCCAAAACGTTTGTCGGATTAGCAAAAAGTTGCGACGCCAATCTCAACACATTACCCGGCTATCGCGAATTCGGCTCAGCAGGCAACGATAATACAGGCCTGCTTTTTATGTCGTTAAATCTTGCCATTGCCTCCGCCGGCACTGATTCGTCTTTACTAATATGCGGCGACAAAAGCACAATTAATTCCGAGTTTTCAACCACTTTGTGATTATTTGAAAAGATAAAACCAATCAGAGGCAAATCGCCCAGCAAGGGCACCTGATCCTTTGTAATTTGCGTATCCTGCCTTCTTAGTCCGCCCATCACGACCACCTGGCCGTCATCCATAAGCAGTGTGGTGGTGGCCTCGCGTTTATCGATAACCGGAACCCCGCCGATTGACGTGCCGGTAGCCACACTTTGACTCGGGCTGACTATCAACAAAATTTTCCCTTCATCAGTTACAGTCGCCTTGACATCCATTGTTACACCGACATCCTTAAACTGTGTCGAGGTTATAGCGTTGGTACCACCACCGCCGGAGCTTGATTGTGTAATTTCCTGATAAGGTATTTCCTCAACGGTCTTGATGCTGGCTTTTTGGCCGCTGACGACCATCACGCGAGGACTGGCGAGGATATCCACATCTGTCTTTTCCTGCAGCAAATGAAGAACGTTGCGAATGTCTTTGGTGACAATCGCCACCTCGCTGCCCAGCCCGATACCCTGATAGGCGGTAGCGGAATTGATATTGTCGGTCGTCGGCGGCACAATACCAAAACGGTTCGGATAAACCATATTCTGGCGATAATTTAAGGCCTTGTTATCGGTGCTCAAAATATCCCAGTCAACGCCGATTTCGGTATCGTTTTTAAGCTGAACATCGATAATGACAACCTCAATCATTATCTGCTTTGGCGTCAGGTCCGCCTTGTGTATCTCGACAAGGATTTTCTTCGTATTCTCTTCTGTATCACAAACAATCAGCGAGTTGGTGCTGTCATTGACGCTGATACTGCCGTTAGCCGAAGACATTTTGTCTATCGCGGTTTTCAGATTAGCCGCGTTAAGGAACTTCAAACTAACCGTGCGAACGACCAAAGGCGGTTTGGCATCCATCGAATCCATGCCCGTAATGACATTCGACTGTGATTCAGAAGCAGTATCGCCGAAACTACCTCCAAATGGGTCGCCCCGACCCGTATCCGCCGTTTTGCCCCCCGCCTGTTCGCCACGCGGTGAGCTTGTCTGTCCTGAGCTTGCCTGTGGTGAGCTTGTCGAACCGGTCGAAGGGGTCGAATCCGCGCTATGACCAACGCTCGTTGCCAGAATAATAAAGGTGCAAATCATCATTTTTTTTATCATCTTACTCATATCAATCCGTCTCCACACGTTCGATGCAATAAAGCGTCAGGAGCACCTGACATTTCAGTTTTCCGGCGCCGCCGGCATCTATTCTCACGGACTCTATCCATACCTTGTGCTCGGAGGTCTGCAAGCCCTCAAGGAATTTGATTAGGTTGTTATATCCGCCGGTAACAATAACCGTCGCCTTTTTAGCGACTATGCTCAAACCATCGCCCTGCGGATTCCGCTGCGTGTCCGGAACAGCACTGACCGATTGAATAATACAGCCGGTCTGGCGAACGGCAGCCGGTAAAGACGCGAAAAACTGACGCACCTCCTGCGGCGTAAATAACTGGTTACGCAGCCGGTCGGATTCCTTAGTAAGTTCCTCGATTTTGGTCTTCTTATTTTCCATAGCCGTGCGCATAAAATCGGCCTTGCGTATAGCCGAATCAAGCGAGGAATTGTATCTCTGCGAGGCCAGAAGCTGGTTGGTGTGCGGCGCCAGTATCCACCGGTACAGCGCAAAAACTAAAATCGCCGCCAGCGCTATCAGCAAAACACGCCTGTGTGAACGCTCAATACTGGTAATTTTTTCAACCGACATCATCTGTCTTGCCTTTCTTAACGCCCAGCCTGCAACTAATCTGGTAATTTATAAATCCCTTTTGCCCATCCTGCTTACTTGACTCAAGCAGCGTTACCGTCGAGATACCGGGCGATTTCTCAAGCAAACTGACAAACGAATTGACGGCGTCGTTGGACAACGCCAATCCTCCAATTTGTACTCTCTGGCCGTCGGGACAGAACAAACTGACGATTCGAACCGAGTCGGGTGTGGCATCGCGTATGTTTGTGAACAACTGCACCCAGTTTACGTCGCTATGTGAGGCCGATATTTTTGCGATGCTGTCGAGACGATTCGATAATGCTTGCACCTTGGCGTCGAGATACCGATTCTTATCAAGTATTCTGTCCATGTTACGCACCGATACGCGCGCCACTTTTCCGGCGGCATCGCCGGATATCCTTTTAATCATATATGCAGGCGCCGCGACAGCCAGCACCATAAGCAACAGCAGCACCGCAACCACGGCGGCGGCAACCAGTACGTCCTTTTTGGCCTCTTTTAACTGGACTATCTGAGGCGGCATCAGGTTCAATCTTACATCATCTCGCTGCGCCACCAGAAGATTCATCGCAAGCCCCACAGCCACCGGTGAGGACTGCTCACTGTTCTTCCCTGCCGCCGGGATGTTAACGGGGGTATCCAAATACGCGTCATTTTTAGTCCTGACCTGCAAAGAGCCGGCCTGTATTTTCGATTTCAGACGTTCCTGGGCATCCTGCGGCAACTGCCCCGTATCGGCAAAAACAGTAACCTCCCATTTGCCCGGATTATCCACGGCCTCGACGCTGTAAAACTTTTGAATCTCAGTCAGTTCGTCGGCCATCCAGTCGCACAAATCGCCCGCCGCTGTCGCATTTCGAGCTGCCTCTTTTATGCGAACGAAGTCAATAACCCCATTCCTCAACACGCACAAAATCAGAGAGCTTTCACGCAATATGGCAACAAGAACGTTACAGCCGGATTTGCCCATAATTTTTTTTGCGCCGATAGCCCTCAAATACGACAACATTGCCGGCTCAACCACTTCTGCAGAAAATCCGGCACGACCTAAAACATGGACAAGCTCGGTAACTTTTTTCGTTTCAGCGGCAACCGCCAAAACCTTTTTATCCGCCGAACGCCTGTTTGAACCAAGTGCGCAATAATCAAGCACGATATCCCCGCTCGGCAAAGCGGCACAGTGCTTCATCTCGCCGCGGACAAACTGAGTCAGGTTAGGCGGCATCTGCTTTGGCATATCTATCATCTGCATAACGGTCGGCCTGGCGAATAGCGAAACGGCTGCCCGGTCTGTCCATATCCTGTTGCGAACTTTCATTTCTCTTATCGCCTTGGTAAGCAACACGGCATCTGCGATGTTGCCGTCTTCGACCGCTCCCTCCGGCACAGGCGCAACAACCGACTTGATTAGCTTCGGACCGTTTTTGCCGTTTTTGAGCAAAACGATACTGATGCGTTCCTGCGAGATATCTATCCCTGCCACTGTCTTTTCGACAAATCTCATTGGTTGTTGACCCCTAACTGATTGATTCTGATTTTGTATGGCGAAACCGTGCCAATTGTTACGTTAGCCGCCATTGTGGCTATATACCCCTGCGGCGAGGTGCCGGTGGAGGTAATTGTGAGATTCGGCAAAGTCCCCGTTACTGTGACGGTATAGGTGCCGTTATTGAATGACGTATTGGTAAAGCCGGTTGTCCAGCTCGAGTTTGACCTTATCTGCGCAAACGCGGCGTTAAGCCCCGCCTCAGTGGTGCACATTGCCTGTGCTGCGTATAACTGATTTTGCATAAGCTGCAATTCTTCCGTTGTCATTACCAGAATGCCCATTGTGATTGTCGCTATAAGCGCAATCGCAAAAACGACCATCAAAAACACGACACCGTTATTTTTCATCCTCATTTTCATATTATGGCTCAAGGTAATATACTGCTCTGGCAACAGGCGTTATTGTTAGGGTCGCTCGGCGCTATCGCTATGGTAAGCATCCTCGCCGGATCCGGCGCGGTAAGTGAGAAGGTCGAAGTTCCGCTGCTGCCCGCGGATGCCTGCCTGACGTATCCCGCGCCACCAGAAACCGTGCCGTCACCGATTGGCGCGAGCGCGATGGTCATATGTCCGTCAACGCTTGATGTTACCGTCGCTGTAGACGAACCGACACTTCCAGCAGTTGCCTTGAGGCCTGTTGCCACTCCCACGCCTCCACCGTTTCCTGATGTGGTTCCTCCATCCGATCGCTCTGTGAGGCCTGAGAGATTTGCGTTCGTCCAAGCTGACCACGCCGCTGCGGCTGAGTCGTTATCTCTTGATGCCGCAAGCACAATCAGGTCGTTATTGACGTTTGTGGTGACCGTTCCGAATGTCGTAGTGGTTGAGGCCGTTGCTTTCGTTCCACCTGCCGTTATGTCCCACGGGTTGCCAGTTGCGACAACGTTGCGAAAGGTGAGTATAATTCCGTAAACGTGGTTTCCCGGGTCAGCCACGGTCGGCGAACTCATTGATGACGACGTCGCCCGGCACCAGAACACAGTGAGACGCGTTCCGTTTGTTGTCGTTCCAGTTGACTGCGGGCTGTTGAGCACATTCACGAAACCTGCCGGTGTCGAAAGCGTTACCGCCTCACCCCCGCATGACTCAACAAAAAGAAGCGCAATATCGCCCGCCTGATGCGCCGGCCAGGCGACGGTAATCGCCGCTGTGCCAGACATAGCAGTTCCGGCTGCTTGATAGGTTGGAATAGTGACACTGCCACCACTCGCATCCATTGTAATAGTTGTATTACCGCTTAAGCCGGTGTTGCCAACGGTAATATCGGAATTGTCAAACGCCCCCAGACGAAGAATCTGGCAGCAATTGGTTGTTGTCGTAACCGCAGGACTGGTTGGCGTGGCAGTGCCGGAACTGCTGGCAGACGCGAAAGTATTAATCGGACTGGTAACGTTTTGGCCCTTAAACCGCATCATCCAGCCGTACGCCTTCTGACCTACTGGCCAGATGAATTGATGACTTGCCGGCTCTGAGGCAACCGCAAATCTCCACCAGGCACCCAGAGTTACCTGACCGCTGGAATCGCTCCCCTGGTTAATCAGCGTCCATCCGGAAGGTGGTGAAATCGTTGTGCTGCCATTGGTAGCAACTGCCGCGATGAGCAGGTCGCCCACATCCGTAGCAGGCGTTGAAATAGTAACAGACGTATTACTATCAGATGGGCATTTAGCCGCACTAAACCCATCATACGTTATAAAGCTGATATTATCGAAATTGGCGGTGCAAAGGGTGCCATCGTTGTGGCTGGTGACCGCCAGACCGATATAGGCGCTGGTCGCCATAGTGATTGAAGCACTGCCAATCTGTGTCCAGGTTGAGCCGTCCGGGGAGTGGTAGCCGGTGAAAGTATTTCCTACTCGGGTTAACTTGACCCAGTAGGGAACCGCGATACTGCTACCGGTTCCGTTTGTGGTTGCACTGGTGCTGCTGCCGTTAGTGCTGGCTCGGTATTGAAAATCCGTGCCCTGGCCGGGCGTAATAATCATCATAGCGTGTTCTGAGCCGCCAGTCAGTGTTTCGCGAATCATCACGCCCGCCTTTGCCCAGGCATTTGTATTTGTGATACTGGTAACTCGGGCGACAATTTGTCCGTTGCCGCTAAGCGACTGATAGACATAGTGAAATCCATCAGAGGTATCCCAAATATCAGCGCCCGAACCCACGATGGTCCAGTTGGAATTCGCAGAAGTTGCGCTGCCGGCGGCAGCAACAGACCCGATATCCTGGTCCTGCCAACATCCCTGATTCTTGCCGTTCGTCCACAGATAAGCCCATGTGGTGAGGGTTTTAGGTTGAGGCTCACCGAGGGAAGCCGAATTGGTAAAGGTGGCATTAATCTTTATAAGGCGGACGGCATTGGCGTCGGTAACAGGCGATAAAAGATTATCGCAGACATCGTAACAGGTAAACTGGAATGAGCTTACAGGGCCGGCCAAATCCGAAAGAGTGCCGACGGGGCCATACTCAACATAGCTGTCAGAGGAAGCGATATCGTATCTGTCGTTCACATCGTTGTTATCAACGAACTGGATATACCCATTTGTTACCGACGAATCGCTTACAACGGTTATTCTCTTTGCCTTTGAAAGATTCCGGCTGATGTGGTCCATAAGCACCCTGCCGTTTTGGATCGCTTCGGCGGAACCCTGCTTGATGTCCCAATTCTTGCTTATGACCGCAAACTGCGGAAAAACAGCGGCGAAGATAATGGTTATCATAACCATCGCCAACACCAGCTCGAGCAAAGTCATAGCTCTGTAAAATCGTATTTTGCCGTTTTTTTTAATCATCTTTTTTATCGCATAAGGACCAGCTTACTATTGGTATTTTTCGGCATAAAAAGGGGGCAGCGTTTGCGGCAAAGCGGGATGATAAACCCAAAGTAAAAAAACGAGAAAGCATATAGAATCCCTCCCTGTCGCTTATAAAACAACGTTTTTATGAGACAGTCAGACGGGGAAGGAGATATAATTTAGAGGTTTCGAGAAAAAGTCCTATAAGCTTACCATCGGTTGGCGATATAGGTGGTCAGAGTAACGTCGACCTCATTGGAAGCCAGTGTGCCATTACCGCTGTCATCGTAGCCGACAGAGACGGTTATCTGCTTCAAATCCGTGCCGGCCGTAGTATCGGTGATATTGCAAAGATACGAACCGCTGAGAACAACATTACTGGCCGTAAAAGAACCTGTTGAGCCAAAATTGTAAACAGAAATAGCCCTTATTGCATCGAGCTTGCCCTGGGCAAGGACAAGGGCCTGTGTTTTTCTTTCAACCTCAGATGACAACATATTGGCCTTTGTCAGCGACCTGAGAATGGGGACCATCGCGACTATCAGCAAAACCGAGGCCATCGCAACTTCGATAATGCTAAGCCCTTTGTGTCGTCTATTTGCTTTCAGGTATTTCAGGCGCATTGTTGCTCAACCTCCCGTGCATTCCACAATACCCGTAGCGGATATGACAGTGATTGTATAAGTTTTGCTTTCAGAGGAAACCGTAATAGCAGTTGTGCTGCTGCCGGAAAGCAGGTTTCCCAAAGGCCCGAATTTAAAAATGGAGCCGCCCGTGCAGCTTATAGGCGAATTAATGGTAAGAGTATCCACAGTCGCCCCGGAATTGGCATCCACTATCTGATAACTGGTGTAAGGCGAAGAGCCGACCATTTGCAGATTATATCCCTTGGTATTGTTCGCGGCGTAAGAAATGGCCAGCGTGCGAGTCCGGCGAAGGTCGGTAACAATTTGTTTGGCAATTGTATTTGCCTGTTTATGATGAAGGGCGGCGAAATTAAGCCGTGGTATCGCGATAAACGCCAAGGCCCCCAAAATCAGGACTACAACAATCATCTCTGCCAAGCTATATGCTGTCCTTTTTCCGGTCATAGTAAGGGCCTGCCCATACAATCAAACAAACGGGATGGCTGCGAATCGCCAAGCAGCCATCCCACGATTTGTATCGATATCGCCACCCAGGTTTAACGTGACCTGGCTCACAGTCACTGATTAATGGCTATGAGGTGTAACACGATTGGTGGTCGCGTTTAAAACATACGGTGTGCCAAATGGACACGCCGGCGGACCGTCCGGGAAGTAATTCGCGTCGGACGTTAGCGTGGTCAGCGATGCCGGATACGCACCCTTATCCATCTTATACATCTCGATAGACGTATTCATCGTATCCACATTGGTTGTGCACGCGTTGGCCTTGGCCGTGGTGGCGCTGGTGGTTATTCTCGGAATCGCTATCGCCGCCAAGGCGCCGAGAATAATGACCACAATCAACAATTCGATTAACGTTAAACCTTTTCTGTTACGCATCTGTTTCTCTCCTTAAATAAATTTAATCTCGCAAATTAGGAGCATACAAACTCGGCTCAACATACTCGTGTTCGACACAAAATGCTTAGGACTTAACCGAAACTTTCAACAAATAAACACATTCACAACAACCAAAATTACTCCCCCGCCATTTGATTATGGGACTTGATTGCGGATATTTCGTCCGGCAACTTGCAACCGCGTCTTACTTCAAATGCCCCATATAATCGAACATCGGCAGATACGCACCCATAAGAATAAACGCGACAATGACGCCCATAGTAAGCGTCAAAGTCGGCTCAAGCTTCACAAGTAAGGCGTTTACTACCCGCTCAATATCCTTGTCGAGAAGTTCGACACCTTTGCCAAGCATCTCGGGCAGCATTCCAACTTCTTCCCCTGACGACGCCATTTGTATTATTACGGGCGGAAAAATATCATAACTTTTTAATGATACAGACATTGGAGTGCCCGCTTGTATCGCCTTCTGCATTTCCGCCGTAATCTCAGATACTCTGTGATTGTGAGCAACCAAACTGGCCATATCCAGCGACTTAATCACTGATACGCCAACCGAGGAAAGCATCGCGAATGTCCGCATGAAGTGCGACGCAACCAGCATCCTGTTAAGCTTGCCAAACACCGGCATATTCAGTTTGAAATTGTCCCACCTCGCCCTGAATAACGCATTGCGCAACAATCTTCGAACTGCCAGTATCGCCACTCCCACGACAATAATCATCGCCCACCACCAGTGTCGCACAAACGCACTCGCCGCCACAAGAATAAGCGTAGGGCCGGGCATCGGCGCGTGAACCTGGGAATACAGCTTCGAGAAAACCGGTATAACGAAAGCAAGAAGAAAAGTTACCACCACCAGACACATAACCGTAACCATTACCGGATACGCGAACGCGGCCTTGATTTTCTGCCTCAGCGTGACCTGTTTTTCGAGATAAGTTGCGCTCATTTCGAGGGTCTCTCCCAGCTTGCCGCCTACTTCGCCCGCTTCCACCATTCCAAGGAAGAAATCCGAAAACACCCCTTTGTGTTTGGCGAATGCGGCCTTCAAACTCGAGCCGGTCCCCACATCCTCTCTAACGTCCGTCAGTATATTCTTGAAGGCCGGGTTATCCGCCTGCTGCTCCAGGGTCTCAAGGCATCTGAGGATTGGAAGCCCCGCTGTGTACATCCCCGCAAACTTATACGCGAAAGTGGCGACGTCCGACGGCTTTACCTTGCCTCTCACTCGACGGTTTTTAATGTCCTGCTTTCCCCGCCTAGCCTTGACAAGGACATACCCCATCTTGTCAAGTTCGCTGCGCAGCGTGGAGGCGCTGTCCACATCCGTGTAAGTTCCTGTGAACATACCCCCTTTTTCGTCCTTCGCTACATACGTATAGACAGCCATTAATCCACCCTCAAATCCACAACTCGCATCAACTCATCAATGGTAGTGCCGCCATTGAGCACTTCATCAATCGCGGCTTTCGTCAGTGTTCTCATCCCCTCTTGTATCGCCTGCTGCTTGAATTGTCCGTCGCTGCAGCCGTCGGTTATCATCTTGCGAATCTGCGGACTAACGGTAAAAATCTCAAAAACGCCGCGTCGTCCGCGATAGCCGGTGTTTCTACAGCTATTGCAGCCAGCGCTTTTGTAAATCTGTATATCCTTGCCGGGCAGGGACTTGCCGAAAATAGTAGCCAATTCCCCCGCGGATGGCGTATATGGCTGTTTGCATTTTTCACAGGTAATCCTTACCAGACGCTGCGCAACTGCGCCCAGCAGGGCCGAGGCAACAAGAAAAGGAGCCACGCCGAGGTTTATTAAACGCGAAACCGCCCCTGCCGCGTCGTTGGTATGCAGCGTGCTGAGTACCAGATGCCCCGTTAACGCAGCGCTGATTGCTATTTCAGCGGTCTCGGGGTCACGTATTTCGCCGATCAGAATCACGTCCGGGTCCTGCCTGACAATGCTGCGCAACGCCGACGCAAACGTCATCCCCGCGACGGGCCTAACCTGCAACTGTGTTATACCTTCGAGCCGATATTCAACGGGGTCTTCTACCGTTACAATGTTTCTTTCGGGAATATTGAGCAGCTGCAACAGCGAATACAAGGTAGTCGTCTTGCCGCAGCCGGTAGGACCGGTCAGCAGAATCATCCCGTATGGATTGGCGGCAAGCCGTTTGAATTTCTGGTTATCCTCCGCCGAAGCCACAACCGTATCAAGCGACCACTTCAGGGAGTACTTGTCCAGAATTCTCATCACTATCTTTTCCCCGCCGGTCGCCGGCAGCGACGAAACACGCAGGTCATAATCCTTGCCGTCGTGCTGCACTGTCATATGCCCGTCCTGCGGCATCCTTTTCTCGGAGATATCCATATCCGACATAATCTTGATATGCGATATAACCTCGAGTTGGGCCGAAACCGGCACGTTTAACGTATCGTGCAAAATACCGTCGATGCGATACCGCACCCTCATATCCGACTCTCTTGGCTCAAGATGTATGTCACTGGCGCGAGCGTCAATCGCGCCGTTTATTATGGACGCAACCAGCCGCGTAATCGGCGAATCAATAACCTTCGCCGACTCACGCTCGACCTCGGTAAGCTTGCTTTCAAGCATCCTGTCATCTTCAAGCCCCTGCCCCGGCTCCTGTTTAAGCCGCATCGAGACGATTGTCTGCTTGGTTACATCGCGGACGCTGAAATGATAGTTAATCGCCTGCCTTATCGCGTTCGGCGAGGCGGCAACCGGCGATACCTCATAGCCCGTATTCATCTCTATCTGGTCACGAACCGAGAGATTCAACGGAGAACTCATCGCTACAAGCAGCCGTTTGCCTTCCTTTTTGATTGGAATGACATTGTTACGGCTTACCATTTCATACGAAAGCAAATGGGCCGCCATCGGGTCTATCGTATCCGGTGAAAGATTTATAAACTCGATGTTGTGGGCAATGGCGATAACCCTTGTGAGTTGCTCCTCATCGACAAGATTGCCCTTCTTCAGCACACTTATCAAACTTTGTCCGGTTTGCCGCTGCTGCGCAATCGCCGTCCGCAAAGTGGCCTCATCGAGAATGTTCTCTTTGGTAATCAGCGAAACTATCGGGTCTTGATTTTCCATAATAGCCCTTCATACTGACAGAATTTCTCCCAATCAGCAGTGTTTATCGACGCCACTCCCAGGCGACTTAAAGACAAAGACGTAAGGGTATCAGCAGATTGCCATATATGCCCCGACTCGCACCGAAAGTCCTATAAGATTGACCTTTGGAATGCAATATAAATGGTGGGCGAACGAACGAGGTAATCTAATTATTAAGATGCAGGATTTTGGCACCGTCAAAGCCGTTGAATTTCGTCGAGGAAGCGGTGCTGTATGCGCCTATATTCTCCGTGTAAAAATAATCGCCTATTTCCAGATTACCCGGAAGTTGTTCCGATACGGAAATTTTATCAAAACTATCGCAGGTCGGCCCAACAACGGCACAGACCTCTTTCCTGCCCTGCCTGAATGCGCGGAAATTGGGAATCCAGTGGTCGTAAACAACACCTGAGAACGTATGATATACGCCGTCGTTTATGTGGTAGAAGATTTTGCCGTCTCTTCTGGCTTTGCCGATTATTTCCGAGACCAGCATAGCTGATGTGGCCACCATAAATCTTCCTGGTTCGGCTATAATCTCGATGTCGTGGGGGAACAGGCGTTCGCATTCAGAATTTATTACCGCCGCAAGCTTTTCAAACTTGGGAACATGCGAATCATAAGGCACTGGAAATCCCCCGCCGATGTCGACTATTTTAAGATTGTAACCCTTTTCTCTCGCATCATTGAAAATACCAGATGTTATTGTCAGCGCGGCCGTGTAATTATCGAAATTAGTGCACTGGCTGCCGACATGAAAACTCAATCCCTCAACCACCAGACCCAAATCAAACGCCTGTTTTATGAGGTTATACGCGTCTCCCGGCTCGGCGCCGAATTTCGAGCTCATTTCCACCTGCGAGCCGGTATCGGGGACCTTCAATCGCAAAACCAGGCCGGCTGTTTCGCAATTTTCTCGTATCTTCTTAAGCTCATCTACGCTGTCATAGGTAACGAGAGGCCGGTATCGCTTTATGTCCCTCAAGGTTTGCCTGTCTTTTATTGTGTTGGAGAAAATTATCTTGTCCCAGATGTAAAAATCTTTGTCCTTCTCCTCGAAATGCCTGATGTATTTGTAAATCTGCATAAACTCATTGTAGGAAGCGACATCGAAGCTGACGCCTTCATCGAACAGTGTCTTGATTATCTCCTGTTCCGAATTGGCTTTGACCGCATAATAGGCCTGCACCCTCGGCAGATTCTTCTTGAAGGTACGGTAATTCTTCCTTATCACGTCGTGGTCAACTATAAATAAAGGAGTCCCGTGCTTTTGGGCTAATTTTAAAAGCTCTTTTTTCATATCAATCCCGTTTTTGTCAGGCCATTAACTTCTTGATTAGCTTCCTGAGTTTTTCGACTTCCTTATTGTTCTCAAGATAGGACTTTATCAGCTTCTTATGCAGTTCTTCGCCGCGATAATATAATCTTTTCTGTTTCTTGGGCCTGGTGGTCGCAATGGTGTACGCAACCATAATCGGCAATGCAACCGTAACGTCGAGATAGGCAGTTACGGTCTCATCCAGTTTTGTCGGGTCGATTTTACCCCAGCTTGCCGCCTCGCTTGGCGGAGCCCCTGATAACCCACCGGTATCAGGTCTCGCATCCGTTACGTTAATATCGTAATCCTGGCCCGCTTCCGGAATCATCAGAACTTCCTGAATCTGCGGCTCCGTCTGGAGCACAAAATTCTTGGGACTCCCGCCGCCAATCAGGATAACGCCCGTCTTGCCGTTTTCATATTTTTTGGCGTTCAGTATTATCGCCGTCGAATCGTTAACGTCGATGCTCGGATTTATTTTAAGCTTGAACACGTCCTGCAAACCCGACGCCTCCGCCAGAAGTTCGAGGCCGGCGACATTCATACCTATTGTCGAATCGCCCGGAGACGATGTGAAGACGGGTATGCCGTTTCTGTAAGCCGCCGCGA
The DNA here is from genome assembly GCA_049513025.1 of Sedimentisphaerales bacterium. Lineage (GTDB taxonomy): Bacteria > Planctomycetota > Phycisphaerae > Sedimentisphaerales > Anaerobacaceae > Fen-1362. The sequence goes on along the minus strand of JBEKWM010000005.1, from coordinate 58,990 downwards.
GAATACTTACCTGGCCGAGTTTGTGCTTTTCTTCGAGGTCGCTGAGAATTTTGCCGAGATAATGATAAAATTCCCGCGTGCCCATTTCTTTCTGAAATTCAGGCCTTATCAGTATCTCCCTGAGCCGTCTGTCGGTTTCCATCAGAACGTCTTCATAATCAAACAGGATGTCGTAAATCCGCGTTACGCCCTTGTCTCTCAAATCAACGTCATCGACTGCGTGGCTGCCGCGGAACATAGGCAGATTGAACGCGTAATGTATATCGTGATACATATTCGCGCCCGTCGCCGTCAGCCAGTCAACAAAGCCGTGATTCATCAGGGGAATTATTGCCGACGGTCCAAGCCCCGCAGGTGTTAATGCCCCCGCCAGGCTCATACCTATGGTAACATCCTCCTGAGAGTATCTATCTTTCAACAACTGGCAGGCGGCCCTTAATCTTCCGCCATTGTAAGCATCCATATTGTCTATCAGTTTCGCTATATCCGTCGATTTTGAAATCGGCTCCGGAAGAATACGCTTGCCTGACAAATACTGCGCCTTATGCGGACAATTTTCTTTGTGTTTCGCCATTTTTATACCTGTACTTTCCACCTATCCTGTACGTTTTTAGTTCGTAAACACGCTGATGCCTTTGGCTTTAGGCCGGCATTCTAATTGATAAATGAGCAAGAATCAACCGGCATACCCAATTGTAATTTTGTATGAAATGCGCAGGAAAAAAGCCGGCCATACCGACCGGCTTCAATCTCTTTACCTCAATAGCGGAGACACGCTCGTGGCCGCTTCACATGAAAAATGCCTTCTGGAAGAAATGGTGCGCGGCTGCGTAAGCCGTATCAGAAGGCTATGTCACAGAGAGAATCGTAGCCTTATCAACAAAGTCGTGTGGTTTCCAGAACCCTGTTGAGCCGGGTTATCGCCCGTGGTGCCCGTACTCGTACGGATGCAGCGGTCTGTGCCAATAGCCGTGGTGCCAAACCCAACGGTCCCCGAACCATACCCACGCGCCTCCCACCCAGATGTAGTCCGGACCCGGAGCCACGACGACCTGCTCGACTAACGGCGGCGGTGACGCAGTCCCTACCACTCCCGCCACTTGGGCGGACTGAATCTGAGTCGGCGTGTTGATCATGAAGTCAATGATCTTTTCACTGACACCCGAGTTCTTGAGATCAACAATGTCCGCTGTGTTGAGGTGATAGACCGTGCGAGAGTTGCGAATCTGGCTGATGACGAGATCGTCGCTGATCCCGGCCTTCACCAGCGATTTGACGTCCATCACCGTCAACGGCTGACTCTGTTCAAGCCGTTGCAGTGTCTGCGGGGCTTGCGCCCTCAACTGTGCCTCCTGGTCCTGGTCCATGCCGTGCCCGATGAGGCCGCCGACCACTGCGCCCATAGCTGCGCCGACCAGTGGGGCGGGACCCGGCTGCCGAGCCGTGCTGCCGATAATCGCGCCCGTTGCCCCGCCGGCCAAAGCTCCGGAGGCCGTGTAGTCCGGCCGACCCGACGGAGACGTGCAACCCGCTGTCGATATTCCCACGACCGCTACCATCAACAAATAACCGTACTGTTTCATGGTTCTCTTCTCATTTAATTTGGTATTTCCCATATTAATCCGCCTCTGGTGGATTAAACGCTTGGCTACGCAACCAAGCCTTTCAATTCAATGATAATATCAAAACCTGCCTTGAATTATACAATAACGCCAAAGCATTGTTCACGCATTTTATTGCTTCACCTGCCAAAATCCAAAATACTGGCCGTACGGTAAAAACATTCGCCCCACTGTCAGGCCGCCCTTTTGTATGACTTCAAAAGCCCGCCAAGACACTCCAAACATAGGAATTATAGCGCGGAATCAAAAGAAAGGCGACCAATTTCAACAAAGTACGCTGTTTGTAAGGTAAGGTGCCCTCAATACTTAGCATCGAACGATTTTTTTATAGTACGGGCCCGCCTAAACTTGAGCATCCAAAAATCCTGCCGCCAATTTAATATCTCCCACCCATAACCGACTCATTACGCCGATTCCATTTTTTAAGTTGCTTTTCCTCTTTGGTCGCACCTTCTAAACTTTTTTGCTTTTCGTAATATACTATCGTACCACTATCGACTACGAAATTATCAAGGTAAGCATCGCCCGAATTCAGAGCTATGTTCCGCACATAGCCGCTCAGAAATGGTACGACGACATTGCTATTCCATTCGCCTTTCAGCAAGCCCGGAATAGTATCCCAGGCATTAGCTGCCCAGTAGCCGGTGTCGCTCAGATATAGCTCATCTTTGTTTGCATCGTAGGAAATATACAAAATGCCACTATCCTGATTCCTTGTCTTAACATCTTTTTGGACATGATTGCCATCAGTGGTTTTTTCATAGTCAAAAACCGACCCGTTTCCATTTTGATCAACATAACGCTGTACCTCTATTGCGGCATTGTCATTCGCTGTCGTTACAATGCCACCTCCAAATTTGCCGATACCAATCATAGTGCCAAATGCATAATTCCCCGGAACCGTAATTGAACTGTCGTGGAAATCTGCTTTAAATGAAAAATTGCTCGCCGTCAGAAAACCCCAGCCATTAGCGTAATAAACAACTGACGCACCATTCACATCTGCTATGGAACGCACCTCCAGTCTTTGGTTGGTTTCGTCCAGCCAGACATTGGGACTCTTCTGAAGAAGGTTCCACATAGACGTATTCCTCGAATTGTCATTGAAGTCGTCCGAAAGCAACACATCGGCCAAAGAAGTTGTTACGATTGTTAACAACGATATTGCGGAAATTATTAGTAACCGTTTCATTTCCAATCCTCTTTTAAAAAGACAGGATTTCCCATACTAAACGCTCCGCTACACAACCAAGCATTTCAATTCAACGATAATATCAAAACCTGCCTTAAGTAACAATAATCCAAAGTATTGTTCACGAATTTTAGTGCTTCATCTGCCCACCAAGACGTTCCTGACATAGGAATTATAACGCAGAACCAAAGGGAAGTCGACTAAACAAATAAGCTGCTTATAAGCTCAACTTTCCCAAAAATTTAGCATAGAATGAGTTTTTTTATAGTACGGCTTCATCTCTGACCATGACGACGTAAACAGAAAGGCCGTCTGAAATGTTTATGCGTTTCCACTTAGTGCTTATTCCAGACAATCCGGGTCAAGGAGAATGGCGGTATGACGATTGGCCCCGCAGGATCTTGCGTCTCTATTTTTGCGGCTGTTCTATCGAGATTGAGAAGGTCTGACATGGCGAGGGTTTCGACCCGGTTTGGATGCCGTCCTTTGACCAACGTTGAAGGGTCAAACGAAGGACTGGCAGAAGAAACATTCTCAACCAGGAGCGTCGTATGTTTCGGAGACTCAAAAAGTCCTCCCTCGACTGGCAGATATGATTCATTCTTCGCTCCACCACCGGGAACCGAATGTTCGCCTTCTTGTACTATGCGTTGGAAAGAACCGCCGCTATTAGCGGCCTCACTCAACCAGTGCAGCGCGACAGCCGTGGGAACTGGGGCGTAGCTTCCCCGGCCATCCGGAACAAACATCGCGTGGGGGTCTCGTGGTCTAAAACTATACATGAAAAAGAGCGAGGCAGTTACCGAAGGATGACGCAGTTGGACCAACGCCATGCGCGTCGTGGTCAGCATCTCCATCGGAGGAGACATTGGCTCAACAGCATTACTACGCTCGGTGACCGTATTGGCTCCGCACGTATTCCATTCTGTAATCCAGATTTCTTTACCGGGCAGGCGGTGCTCTATATCCTGAAGGATTCGCTCAACTCCTTCATCCACCCTGGCCATCATAGCATTTAGGCGTGCCACTGCATTCTGTGGCGTTGGCGGTGTTATCCCTGCCTCGGGGTCTCCCATCACCTCGCGCAAGCGTGGATAGAGATGCAGCGTAACGGCATCAAACCAAGGTTCCGGACGCAGATTCTCATCCCATTGCCGGAGCCGTTGCCCAAACTTACCCCTTCCCACATCAACGGCGCCTGCAGCAGCTTGTACGGCGACTTTGGTATTCGCGGACAAGTAGGGCTTCAAGGCATCAAGATATTGTTTCATAATCCGCATGCTCGTCGGTTCATCGGGCCAGCGCGCAATGCTCGTCGGGTCGTTACCCATCGCAACCCAAAATTCATTTCCCAACTCAATGCGTTGCGGAACCATACCTTCACGAGATAGGCGCTTAAACCATTCTACCTGTTCGGAGACGCTTGAGGATTCCAGATTCGGGACAAGGATTATTTGGGCTCCAATCTGTCGGGAAAAAGATTCATACTGTTCAAATGTTACGCCGGTTGGCTTGCCACGGGCGATGTTTGCAGCCGCTTTGGCCCAAAACCGCACATAGGGGGAACTGTCGGGGCGCTCCTGAATTTCTATCAGTCCTGTGCGCCATTTGTAAAAGTTGGAGTCGGATCCGCCGGGAAAGCGGTCCAGCCCTATGGCCATTGTCTTCAGTACTGCTATTTTGACCGGATCGTCCAGTAGATGTTCATAAAACGCTGTAGTAGAAGCTCCGAAAACGGGACCCTGCAAGAGCCGTGGTCGCCCGATGGGCTTTAGCGTGAGAGTGTCGGCATGAGCCGAAAAGACAGTCCTGCAAAATAAAAGGACAACTGCCACCCAGAACAGGAAAGACAATCTCCTCATGGATTTACCCCGTACTGTAAAAGTATTCATCCTACCCATCAGGCCGCCTTCCTGTATGACTTCAAAAGCCCACCAAGACGTTTCTGACATAAGAATTATATTGCGGAACCAAAGGAAGGTCGACCAATTTCAGCAAAATAAGCTGCTTTAAGGTCAGCTTACCCAAATTTTTATAGTACGGGCAAATTTGTCCGCTCTCAAAGGCCGAAGCAATCTCTTCTTAAATCCGCAACAGAAAACCTTCGTGCCTTTGGGTCTTCATGGCAAAGATATGTAACCATTGACTCTATGGCCAAAAACCCATAAACTGCGGCGTCCGATTAACGTAGTTGCAGGGTGGGCAGCAGATGCCAACGCAACATCTCTTACAACAAATACATTATGAGTTATGCCTGAATCTGTGAAAAAATCTTTCGTCATTTTCACGTATTTTGTCTTGATATTGAGTACCTTGCTGATCTTCTGGCAGGTACACAATTTCGATTTTATTGATTATGATGATAATGACTACGTATACGAAAATCCACACGTTTCGAACGGCCTGACCGGGGATGGTGTCATCTGGGCTTTTACCACCAACCGCTCGTTCAACTGGCACCCTTTGACATGGCTGTCGCTTATGCTCGATTGTCAATTGTTTGGCGCAAACCCCGGCTATATGCATCTTATGAATCTCATTTTGCACCTTGCAAATACATTGCTTATCTTTGCGGTGCTCAGGAAAATGACCGGCGCACTATGGTCAAGCGCATTTGTCGCGGCGGCCTTCGCGATTCATCCGATGCATGTCGAATCGGTCGCGTGGATTGCCGAACGCAAGGATGTATTGAGTACATTGTTCCTTCTGCTTACACTGGCCGCTTATGTCAGCTATGTAAAACGCCGCGGCCTGGTTCGCTATGCGCTGACAGTGTTGTTGTTCGCATCGGGCCTTCTTGTGAAACCAATGCTCGTTACTTTGCCGGCCCTGCTGCTGCTTTTGGACTATTGGCCGCTCGGCCGCTTTGACTCACACCAGACCATTAAGGCCTCGTCTCGCCAAAAACGTCAATCTTCACCCGCCCAAGATAAACGCCAGCTCCTGTATCGTGCGATAATCGAAAAAATTCCTTTCATTGCTCTTTCCGCTATCTCAAGTGTAATTACGTTTCTGGCTCAGCTGGGGGGCGGTGCAGTGATCAGTGCTCTTCCTTTGAAGGACAGAGCTGCCAATGCCTTCTTATCTTACGCAAGATACATAGGTAAACTGCTCTGGCCGCAAAATCTCGCGGTATTTTATCCTTTTGACGTTGACAGATTTGCGTTTTGGCAGGTGGTGATGTGTGTTTTATTATTGCTTGTTATATCCATTTTTGTAATTCGTTTTGGACGAAATCAAAAGTATTTGCCGGTAGGTTGGTTTTGGTTCGTCGTAACGCTTGTACCCGTCATAGGCCTTGTTCAGGTTGGCCTCCAGGCCTTTGCCGACCGCTACACCTATATTTCCTATATAGGTCTTTTCATAATGATTGCGTGGGGTCTACCGGAGCTTCTTTCGAAATGGCCGCAGCGAAAAATTGCTCTCGGCCTATCGATGGCAATAGTACTGACAACCCTCGGAATATGCACGCATCAGCAGGTAAGCTATTGGAATAACAGCTTTACCCTCTTTTCGCATGCCATCGAGGTAACGCAAAACAATCCTATCGCGCACAATAATCTTGGCGTTGCCTACAACAGCCTTGGCCGCTACCAGGATGCGGTAGAAGCCTTTAAGCAGGCCATTAGAATCAAGCCGGATTATGCGGAGGCACACTGTAATCTTGGCGTTGCCTACGGCAAACTTGGCCGCCATCAGGATAAGATAGAATCCTTTAAGCAGGCCATTAGAATCAAGCCGGATTTAGCCGAGGCACACTATAATCTTGGCGTTACCTACTACAAACTTGGCCGCTATCAGGATGCGGTAGAATCCTTTAAGCAGGCCATTAAAATCAAGCCAGATTTAGTTCAGGCGCACTATAATCTTGGCGTTACCTATTTAGTAACTGGCGACAATGGTTTGGCCCTTGAAGAATACAAAATCTTGAAAACCCTGGACGCTGAACAGGCAAATGAATTGTTTAAATTGATTTATAAGTAGGTATTCCCGAACCAGCCGCGCTTTTACTGTTCGGTCTTAGTGCGGTGATGCTGAGAAGGAAACGCGGTTAAGCCAGCTCATAGAACACCCTTCTAATGAGCATGTTTAGCTCGTAGAATGAATGATTGCGGCTTGAAATCTGGGGACACCATACCGGGAGAAAAGTTTTTATTGACCTGCTGCGCCAAGTGCACAGCACGGCGAAAAGGATTTTTAAAATGGCAAGATTTCCAAAAACACCTGCCTGCCGGCAGGTAGGGAACCGGAAGTAATGGACTTGGCCATCCTACAGATTGCATGGTCTCAGGACTTACCAGCAACGCCGCGATTCCGCATTAAAATCATCAATTGACGCAAAGTGTCATCCCCGAGTACTGCTTACTTGACTTGAAACATGGGACCCATTCATCAATCATAAATTTCTTGGTGTTTTTGCGTCTTTCCTGCCCCTGTAGAACGTAAACAGGGGGTGGCGAAGTTTGCGGCCATTGACTTTACCACCAAAAACCCATAAACTACGGTGTTCGATTAAACGTATAACGAACTTAAAAAGAGCTTTTTACCGCAGAGGTCGCAAAGGACGCAGAGATATAGGTGTTTTTTCTCCGCGGTCTCGGCGTGCTCTGCGGTGAAAGAGGTTTGTGAATGAGCACTAAATACGCGATAATAATACCTGATGGCGCGGCGGATAACCCGATAGAGCAGTTCGGCAACAAGACGCCCTTAGAAGCGGCCAATACCCCGTATATGGACTCAATCAGCCGGCAGGGTCGTCTCGGCATCGTCCGCACCGTCCCCGAAGGTATGGAGCCGGGCAGCGACATCGCGCAAATGTCGCTATTGGGCTATGACCCCAGACAATACTACACCGGCAGAGCGCCGATTGAGGCGGTCGCGCGAAACGTCCAGTTAGGTCCCGATGACTGGGTTTTCAGGTGTAACCTCGTTACTTTCGCAGACGGCAAAATGGCTGACCACAGCGCAGGACATATCTCCACCGAAGAAGGAACCGAGCTTATAGAAGAATTGAATGAGCAGCTTTCAAACGATAATATCCGCTTCTACACCGGCGTAAGCTATCGTCACCTGCTCGTCCTCAAAAATATCGACGTCAACGTCAAGACCTGCCCGCCCCACGATTTCATCGGCACCCCCGTTGAAAAAATCCTACCAAGAGGCAAGGGTTCGGAATTACTCATCGACCTGATGATGCGCTCGCAGCAGTTCTTCCACAACCACGATATCAACAAGGTTCGGGCGGACTTAGGCGAAAACCAGGTCAGCTCAATCTGGCTCTGGGGGCAGGGTAAAAAAGCAAAACTTGAAAGCTTCGAAAAGCGTTTCGGCCTCAAAGGCGTTGGCATAACCGCCGTTGACCTCTTCAGGGGACTGGCGAAACTCATCGACTTTGACCTCATCGAAGTCCCCGGCGCAACCGGCTTCACAGATACCAATTTTGAAGGTAAAGGGGCAGCCGCGATTAAGGCACTAAAGGATTACGATATCGTCGTCGTCCACATCGAGGCCCCCGATGAGGCAGGCCACGCGGGCAACCCCGAAACCAAGAAAAAGGCAATCGAGCAGATTGATAAGCACATAGTAGGCCCGATTTATGAGGCGATTAAAAAATACCCGTCTTGGCGGATTATGGTCCTGCCGGACCACCCCACACCCGTAAAAACAGGCGCGCATTGCGGCGACCCCGTTCCGTTCGCTATGGCAGGCGACAACGTTTCGGGCGTATTTCAGGCTGCCTTCACCGAATCAAACGCCGCAAAATCCGGCTTGCGTATTGACAAGGGGTATGAACTTATGGAATACTTCTTAAAAAGCTGATTGGACCAGCCGTTATTAACGAAGCAAGGACGATTTTTAGGACACTTTTGGCGGAGTAATTATGCCTATACTTGTTCAAAAGTTTGGCGGAACCTCGGTCGCGAACGCCGAGAAAATCCGCCGGGCCGCCCAGAAGGCAATCGACGCGACCAAAAAGGGTTACCAGGTCGTTGTCGTCGCCTCCGCACGCGGTCACCAGACGGACCATCTCGTCGCGGACGCGATGGAGCTTAACCCCAACCCGCCAAAACGCGAAATGGACCAGTTGCTCAGCACAGGCGAACAGCAGACAGTATCGCTTTTCGCAATGGCACTGGACGCGATGGGCCACAAGGCAATCAGCTTTACGGGCTTCCAGGTCGGAATGATTACCGACAGCACGCACACAAAAGCCCGCATAAAGAGCATCGATGCCAAGCGAATCCACAAGGAGCTTAAAGAAGGCAAAATCGTAATCGTCGCCGGCTTCCAGGGCATCGATGAAAACGACAATATCACAACCCTCGGCAGAGGCGGCTCAGATACCACCGCGGTCGCGCTCGCCGCAGCCGTCGGCGCTGAGGTCTGCGAAATTTTCACCGATGTTAACGGCATTTACACCACCGACCCGCGCATTTACACAAAAGCCGCCAAAATGAAGGAAATCAGCTACGACGAAATGCTCGAACTCGCCAGTTTGGGCGCGGGCGTTATGCACAGCAGGTCAATCGAATTCGGTAAAAAATACAACGTAAAAATCCACGTCAGGTCCAGCAGCGAAGACGTTGAAGGGACATACATTATTGGAGAGGTGCCACAAATGGAAGGAATAGCGGTTTCGGGAGCGACAATACAAAAAGATATGGCTAAAATCAGTTTGGTCGGAGTGGATAACAAGCCGGGCAACGCGGCGAAGGTATTTCACCGGCTGGCCGAGGCAAAGGTCGTCGTTAATGACATAATGCAAACGGAGGTCAGCACGACCAAGGCCAACCTGGCGTTTACGATAGGCGCTTCAGACCTGCAGGCAGCCAAAGAAGCCATCGAGAGCATAAAAGACGAGGTCAAATGCGACAGCATTTTTACCCGCGATGATATCGCTGAGGTCTCGGTAGTGGGCGTTGGGATGAGGAGCCATTACGGCATCGCGGAAAAGATGTTCAGCGCATTGGCCAAAGCCAGGGTCAATATCGACTCTATTACAACAAGCGAAATCCGCATAAGCTGCGTCGTCGATAAAAACCAGGCGGAACAGGCCCTGATAGCCGTTTGCGACGCTTTTGATTTGGATAAACCCGCCGAAAAAAGGGTCAAAAAGAAATAAGCATAATCTCACCCGCAACACAATATGGCGCGATATGCGATAAGCAGACGCCTGCGTAATGTCGTTGCCGTCATCATTACTCTGACGGCGGCAACATTATGTTTTCTCGACCGTAGTTATATCAGCCGGTCAGTAACCAAATCCCTGCAATCAACACAGCAGCAGGATTCCGGCGATATCTCAAAATACCACGGCAGGCAATTTGCCGTCGTAAAAGTCGTCGATGGCGATACGCTCGATATCGACATCCCCGATTTATCCGCCGACGGCGGACGCAACTACAGCCACACCCGAATCCGCCTTTGGGGAATCGACACGCCCGAAACCAAAGACCCAAGAACAGGGCCAATGTATTTCGGCAAAGAGGCCTCGGACTTTGCAACGCAAAAAGCCCTCGGTAAACAGGTAACTATTTACCTGGAGAAAGAGAAAAACAGCAGGGACAAATACCATCGTCTTCTCGCCTATATTCAACTGCCTGACGGAACTTTCCTGAATGAGGTTTTATTAAGCGAAGGTTACGCCTACGCGGACCTGCGATTCAAACACGGCCTGTATAATAAATACAAACAGTTGGAATCCGTCGCCCGCAGCCAGAAGAAAGGCCTTTGGGCCAGTGTTACCCCCGAACAAATGCCCAAATGGCGACAAAAACGACTACACCTCACCGCAGAGTTCGCAGAGAACGCAGAGGTAAATAATTAGAAGTTGCTCGATGCTGGATTCAGCCACTGGCGGAAAGGATTCGGTTTGGGTAGAATTGGGGGGAAGTAAAGAGTTAAAAATCAAAATATTTTTTCAACAGACACAATGTCCCCTATTATTATTCATTTTTTGTCTCTGAAAATATGAGTCAATACCCCAACAATTGCACCGAACACAGCAGCAAGACCAACACGCACGACCCTGGAAAAAGGTGATAAAACACTTTGATACATTGTGGCATATACAATTATTGCTACCACCCAGACCACCTTCTGCTTCCAATTCGTTGCTCCGAACCAACCTTTATCCTCCTTTTTAATATCTCCTTTCGTTTCTTTAGTCTCTTTCTGACCGTCACACATAATCCAGTTCTCCTTATCGAAAGTTATGGTTTTCTTTTTCTAAAAACTAAAGCACCAAAGCCGAGCAGTACAGGAAATACCTACTTATAAATCAAGTTAAACAATTTGTTTGCCTGTTCGGTATCCAAGGTTTTTAAGATTTTGTATTCTTCCTGAGCAGCGAACTTGTTACCCATTGATAGATAGGTAATACCCAGACTAAAATGTGCTACTGGCAAATCAGGTTTCATCTTTATTGCTTTTTTTAGGGGATCAATTGCCTCAGAATAGCGCCCGAGATTTGCATAAGTGGCACCCAGATTAGCATAAGCATCTGCGGTTTCTTTAATTCTAATAGCCTGCTTAAATGGTTCTATTGCCTCCGTATCACGACCAAGGTTGGTATAAGCGGCGCCAAGGTTTAAGTATGCTTCAGCATAATCGCTTTTGAATGAAATGGCTTTTTTATATGCATCTATCGCCTCGATATGTTTTGCGATGAGGCCATATGCGACACCGAGGTTGTAATAAGCTTCTGCATAATCCGGCTTGCTCTTTATCGCCAGTTTACACATATCGATCACTTCCTGGTAGCTGCCAAGAGTTCCGTAAACAACACCAAGATTATAGTATGCCTCGGCATAATCTTGCTTGATGGTAATTGCCTGTTTAAGTGCCTTTGTTGCATCGGCATAACGGCCAAGCTTGCTATAAATAATACCCATGTCAAAATAAGACTTGGCGTCATTCGGGTCAAGGCTGATTGCCCGATTAAACTCGTCTATCGCCTCCTCATTGCGACCAAGATTTAAGTACGCAAATCCCAGTTCAAAGTGTGCTTTAGAATAATTGGGGTTGCTTCTTATAGCCTCCTTACAGGCGTCTGCCGCTAATTGAAATTGTCCAACTTGACAATAAACAACAGCAAGATTATAGTGAGCCTCGGCTAAATCTGGTTTAATCCTGATGGCCTGCTTATAGGATTCTATCTCATCCTGCCAGCGGCCAAGTTTGCCGTAGGCAACGCCAAGATTATAGTGTGCCTCGGCAAAATCCGGCTTGATTCTGATGGCCTGCTTATAGGCATCTATCTCCTCCAGGTCGCGGCCAAGTTTACCGTAAGCAGCGCCAAGATTATTGTGTGCCTCGGCATAATCCGGTTTGATTTCAACAGCCTGTTTATAGGCGTCCATCTCCTCCTGCCGGCGGCCAAGTTTGCCATAAGTAACACCAAGATTATAGTATGCCTCGGCGAGATTCGTTTTGATTTTTATTGCTTGTTTAAAGGCCTCTATCGCCTCTTGATAGCGGCTGAGCTTATTGTAAGCAGTGCCAAGATTACAGTATGCGTTGGCATAATCTGGCTTGATTCTGATGGCTTGCTTATAGGCCTCTATCGCTTCCTGGTCGCGGCCAAGGTTGCCGTAGGCAACGCCAAGATTAAAGTGTGCCTCGGCTAAATCCGGCTTGATTCTTATGGACTGCTTAAAGGGTTCTACCGCATCCTGAGAGCGGCCAAGTTTGCCGTAACAATAACCAAGATAGAACCATGTATCAGCGTCTTGTGGGTTCTTTTCTTTTGCCTTTTGAAAGCAGGTAAGTGCAGCGGACCAGTTTTCCTGCCACAGTTCCTTTAATCCTTTCTGGTAAAATAATTGAGCATCGTTTGAATCAGCGGTCATCGCGTCGAATATAGGGGTTTGGGATGTTTCTTTGAGGGCGATGATTTTGTCGCTGGGAATCGCGAAATTGAGATTCTGGCCTGAGGTTACGATTAGCGTAGCAATGCCAATTACCTCACCTTTGCTATTTATAACCGGACTTCCGCTTGAGCCGGGCGAAATGGGAGCGGTTATCTGAAGTATTTTGCCAAAGGCGGGAATATCTCGAACAGCCGATACAATCCCGGCTGATACGGTTGATTCAAGGCCGAGGGGATTTCCTATAACAACAATGTCTTGGCCTTCGGATGGTACAATCTCGCTTAAGTTTAAGAAGGTTATATTGGCATCCGGTATGTTTATGACAATCTTGACAATATCGGCGTCGGCGTTTTTGGCAATGATGCCTTCAACTGGATATTCTATGCCGGACGAAGTTTTGACTGTGGCGCGATAAGCGCCTTCAAGAACGTGATGGTTTGTAACGATATGACCTTTATTGTTTACAAAAAAACCGCTGCCCTGGGCCAATGGCTTGTTGTCCTTGTCGAAGGTTTGAATCAAAACCACTGCGGGCTTGGTTTTTTTAACGAGTTCGATAAGTTTCTCATCTGCTTTTGCAGAAAAAGGAAAAGCCAGTAGTAGGCAAGAGAAAAGAAAGAACATTCTGCGGGCCATAATAGGAATCTCCCATTTAATACCTAAAGGAACCACTTCACTCGCTGATATTATCCTCAGGATTGTCGAGAAAGGCAAGGAGAATTGCGGCGGGGAAATGTTAAAATGGGCAAGCGATACATCTGTTTAAGACGTTTGTCGCACGAGGGTCTAAAACAATCCGGTAATTTTTGAAAAATTTTTTATTCCTTTTCCCACAAGAACTTACTGCTTTTGGGCGGAAAAATAATGTTTCGTAACTCCTTAAAACACCCACAATTTCACCTTATATATAGAGGGATGTCGTTCCTCAGTAATCGCACAGCAGTGCAAGCATTTCGCCCCAGTAGGGGCAAGTTTCAAGCCAAGATAAGGCCCGTTCCAATTTCGAATTATTAGTTTTGGTCGGCTACATAATGAAGGCCGAAGGAAAAGCAGTCAGCTTTATAAAAGGGCAATTGGGAGAATTGTCAGCCGGTTCGCTGGTAACAGCGGTGCCCATAAGGGGCGGCAGATGAGTAGCGGGCATTCACAGATACAAGTATCGAGAAATGACCGCTGCGAGTATGCCCCCCCGGCTGACAAAACAGTGTAAATCAGTGTTAATCCGTGTCTGGAAAAAATTGCTCTGTGTTCTCTGTGAACTCTGTGCCCTCTGTGGCTAAAAAACAGCGTAAATCAGCGTTAATCTGCGTCTAAAATAAATCCGTGTAATCTGTGGAATCTGTGGCAAAAAAAGGAGGAGATAAAATGACATCCGTTCAAATCAAAGTTCCAAACTGGCTCGACTTTCTTTTCACCTGTCCACTTCTCGCCTTTCGCCTCCTCCGCTTCGGCTACACTTATCGCAGGATTCCTCTTGGCGAAGGAAGATTCACCATTGTTTCGCCGCGTGATTTCTACTGGCTCAATAATTTCCATTGGTTCCCCACGGGTACTGGCGGGCTTATCTACGCTGTCCGTCACGTTTATCTGCCGAAAGGCCGTATGAAAATGGTGCGTATGCACAGGGAAATCATGAACTTCCCCAAAGGGCTTTTGGTTGACCACCAAAACAATAACACCCTCGATAATCGCAGGGCCAATCTCCGCCTCGCCACTTCCTCGCAAAATTTATCTAACCGTCGAATCAACAAATCAAAAAGCTCATCTCAATTCAGAGGTGTTCGTTTTAGAAAAGAAAGGGGACGCTGGTCCGCTCAAATCACCTGTAACGGAAAAGCAATATGGCTCGGGAACTTCGACTCCGAAACCAACGCAGCCCGTGCTTATGATGCCGCAGCAAAAATGTATCATAAGGAATTTGCCCGGCTTAATTTCCCTGAAGGCGCTACCGTGAAATAAGCGATTTTGCTTAAAGGGCAGAATAAAGAAAAGCGGGCTAAAAGACCGAAGAAGCTAATAGAACCGCGAAGTTGTCCGCTGCGGCGGATACGGAAGGAATAAGATTATGGAAAATCAAACCAAAAACGCGACCATTACCGAGCAAACAGGGGCCAAAACCAAATACCAAAGCCAGCCATTCAATCCCAAAGCGACGTTACTTTTGGACGTGCTGCCCGCAGAGAGCGTTAAACCCGCGGCGAACAAGCCGGGAGAATCGCCCGAAAAATTATTGCAGGGTCCTTTGTCAAACACGGAGGCACCGGCAGAGCGGACGCAGTTCACAAAAAGAAAATGGCAGTTTGTGTCGCTGTTGACCGGGATACTTTTGATTGCGGCCATCGCGATAATCGGGTGGTTGTATTCAGAGACAAGCGCGACAGCAACACTGCAAGCTGAGAACCAGTCGCTGCGAGAACAATTGAACCTCGCGGGCACGCAGATTACGGAATTGAAAAGTAAAATGGAAGCGTTACTGAATCGCAACATCGAACTGGCTAACGCGAATACGAATTCAAAACCGCAGACCGTATCGTCTGTTGCGTCAAGACCTGCTGCGGCTTTGAGACAATCAGCTTACAACGGAACGACAAAAGCGGAGCTTGTAGCGGCGATGGGCGAGCCGGACCGCGTTTACAACGCTCGCGGCTATGAGCAATTAGTTTACTTCGGCAAAAATCCCGGCCGGTTCTGGCTTATCGACGGACACGTTGTCAAGGTCGGCGGATAAAAAAACAACAGCCAATCAACCCGGTTCGGATTCATAGAGGGACAAAACAGAAGTCCAACTATGGAACCGTACTCTACAATCCCTTACCTTTTTTCCAGTTACCCGCAAAAACAGCGAAATCACGGAAATCAATGATGTTATTTTGCGGAACAGCAACCTCACAATCCGGATTCCAGTTTGGGCTGCCCGGCGAGGCCAGCCAGGCCTGCATAAATATGCCAAGGTCAATCGTATTTACATAGCCATCACTATTGAAGTCGCCAAATGGCATAAATTTGAAACTCTTGATAATCACTTCCGCCTCGTTGCCGTCGGTCAGCGGGCCACCTGGGGTATCTGGTGGGGAGCCGAGAGGAGGAAGCAGCCAAAGATTCATACGGTCGTTTTCACCGCCTGCCGGAGGAATATCAGTACCGGTATAGCACCAGGATTCAATCAGATTGTTAGAATCCAGTAACGGGTATTCACCATAATAACTCTTGAAGCATATTCTATCAGGTAACCACCTGATTTCGTGGGTCGTCAGGTCGTTTGGCCCGCAATCAATATGGAAACGATGTCTGTTGCCATTTGTATCCCACGGCTGAATAACATACTGGGCATTATTCGGTTCGTTGACATCCCACCATCTGGAGAACTCAATATCAATCTCTCTGTAATTATATTGAGGAGCGTTTGTGTCCCATGTGAATAACCCTAATACCTCGTTAGGGTCAAGCAAGTCAATTCTGCCTTTGGTGGTAAAAACGTGTGTCCCATACCCAAGCGAATCATTGGAAACAACTTCGCTGCAATACCACTTGTCAGCCCTGTGGGCGATTTTCAGATGCAGCTGTTCGTTTGCATCGAGCCAGACGTTCTGGTTGCTGTCGGAGAAATAGTTTGAACCTGGGCCGGCCCTTCCGCAACCGGTGTCTTTGAGCCACCAGTCATAGTCGCTGAATGTTATTATTCTGGGAAGAATGTCTTCGGGTGAGCCGAACCTCAGGTTATCGATGTAGATAGTCCCGGCATCTCCGGCTAACCCATCAAATACAAACGCATCTATATGATTGATATCGTTGTAGTCAAGGTTGCCCACATAAAACAAGAGCGTATGCCATTCGTTCGAAGTGTCCGGCACACAAAGCGATGATACCCAGTTAAAGTCATGGTCCCACAATCCAATTACCGTTGGTATGGATGATGGATTAGCGAAATAAACGTCGGCAAGGAGCCATTCCTTATCTGACAAATCGAAGGTAAAATTAGTCCAGCTGTGTTTTACTTCAACTTTGCGGTCCGTTTCGCCCGTCCAGCTCAACTTGAGAACATTGTTGCCATCAGTGGCCGGCGGCACATCATTGACGCCACCGGGCACAGGCCAGGTGGCGGCAAGCGTTGGGTCTTTGGCGGGATCAGTGGTGACTGAAAGCAGCACTTCGGTTGGCTCATAACTTGCAAGCATGCCTGGAGGAGGAAAAGTAATTGGCGTGGCATCTATAATAATAGATGCTGAACTCAAATAGCCGGTTGGAGTCGAATACGGAGGAAACTCCGGTATAGACATTATCCCCGGCATTCCAACCCATCCAGTAGCATGTCCATCAAGGAGAAAATTCCATGTCTCACCCCCCCAAAAAGGCTGGAATAGATATTGACCTGAAAATGATTGCGGCGAAGGCCAAGTGGCAGCCCCGACTTTGGGACCTTTGGCATACATATAGCCCTGGTCAGCACTGAGGTAACAATTGAAATATGAGCCGAATGGCTTATAATAGTAATCCAACCCGGCAGTAACACTCCCTGAACAAACAAAATATGCACTGTTTACCTGTAACAGGGGAACACCAAGGTTGACTTCTATGGCTTTGGATTGGCCGGAATTATAGGAACCGGTAACGCTGAGGGGAACTACGAATGTATCGCCAGAAGCAATTGTAGCTGCAAGAAACAACGCGACAACGCTTATGATATGGTAATTCAATTTAAACATGAGTGCACCTCCATTTTGAGAAAAATACAAAGTCCATAAAGACCTTCCCCAAGCCGAGAGCTTTTGAACCTTTCCTCATTTTGCACCTTCTATAAAACAGATTACTACGACAATAGTATTTTGTCAAGCGCAATTTAAGAGAATACCCAGGATTGTTTATGGTTTGACAGAGACGTTGTGGCTGTCGTAATTAGTGATTGTCGTGAATTACAGGTTGTATTCTTTTATTTTGCGGTAGAGGGTGCGCTCGCCGATGCCGAGCAGTTTTGCGGCTTTCTCGCGGTTGTTGCCAGTTTTGGCTAACGTGTCGATGATTGCCTGTCTCTCGATTTCATTTAACGGCATATCCGAGGCAGATTTTGTCTGCGTATTTGAACTGCCTGGAAGCTGTCGAACGCGATTGATTTCGGGAGGTAAATCCTGAACGTCGAGCTTGTCGCGGTCGGACATAACGACCATAGTCCTGATAACGTTTCGAAGCTGGCGGATGTTGCCCGGCCATTCATAGGAAGCGAGGATGTTCGCCGCGGCATCGGTAAAGCCGGCGACTTTCGAGCCGGTTTCGCCGACGGCTTCCCTGAGAAAGAAATCAGCGAGCAGAGGGATGTCTTCGCGTCGCTGGCGCAGAGGCGGAACAGAAACACTGACGCCCTTAATCCTGAAATAGAGGTCCTGGCGGAATTTTTTCTCCTCGACGAGATTAGTCAGGTCGTGGTTGGTTGCGCTGATGATTCGAACATCGACAACGACGGGCTTGTTGCCGCCGACGGGGATGACCACGCCATCTTCAATGACCCGTAATAATTTCGCCTGCATATTCAGCGGCATATCCCCGATTTCGTCGAGGAACAGGGTGCCTTTGTCGGCTATTTCAAAAAGCCCCTTGCGGTCGCCCGCCGCGCCGGTAAACGAGCCTTTGACGTGGCCGAAAAGTTCGCTTTCGAGGAGCGTTTCGGTAAAGCCGGCACAATTTATGGGCACGAAGCGTTTGTTCCAGCGATTTGAATTGTCGTGGATTGCCCTTGCGAGCAATTCTTTGCCGGTTCCGGATTCACCCTCGATGAGAACGGAGATATTGGTGGGTGCGACGCGGCGAAGAACCTCGAAAATACCGGCCGTCTGGGGGCTGTTTCCGCGGACGCCGTCGAATCTGAAGTCCTCGTCGGCGGCACGCCCCTGAGCGTTGGTGCGCTTCATACGAACCACCTGCCGGGCGGCCTGTTCGACAAGGGAGCGAAGCTGGTCGATGTTGATAGGTTTGACCAAGTAATCGTATGCGCCGTGCCGGATGGCGTCTTTGCAGGTATCGATGGTCGCGTATGCGGTGATGAGTATGACTTCGGTCTGGCCGAGTTTTCGGGCTTCCTGAAGAATTTCAAGGCCGTCGATATCGCCGCCGAGTTTCAAATCAGTAACAACCACGTCAATATCCTGGGCGCGGATGATTTCGAGTGCGTCTCGGCCGGTATAAACCGGGATTGCTTTGGCGCAACACTTCTGGAGCGCCTCGGCCATACCGTCGGCGTGGTCGCGCTCATCGTCAACAACAAGGACAACGGCGTCTTTAATCATTGTTTGGCCTCCGATGAAACAAGAGGCAGCGAGATTGTGAAAGCGGTCCCTTTGCCGGGTTCGCTGACGACGGATATATCGCCATTGTGGGCGTCAATTATTTTTTTTACGGTGGCGAGGCCCAGGCCCGTGCCGTCGGGGCGGGAGGACTGATACGGCTCAAAGATTTGAGCAAGTCGGTCGGCGGGAATTCCTTTGCCTGTGTCGCTTATCTGGATTTGGGCTATGTTCCCAACACGGGCGGTTCGCACCATTAACTCGCCGGCGGCGCCAATGGCCTGCTGGGCGTTGATGAAGAGGTTGAGAACGGCCTGTTTGAGCATGCCGGCGTCGGCCTGGCAAAGAAGCGGCTCTTTATGGAGGGCCTGACGCATCGTTATCGAGTGTGCCGTCGCCTGTGGAAGGTAAAAATCGAACATATCGGCAAGGACGGAGTTAATGTCGATGGGAGACAGGTTCGGCTGATTTCTGTCGGTATAGCGAAGGAAGCCATCGAGAATTTGTTCGAGGCGGGTGGTTTCCTTGTCAATTACGGCTAATTTTCTGCGGGCCCGCGCCAGACGCTGCTCGATGTCGGATGCGGGGCCGGCCTGAAGCTCTTCATCGACGAGGCGGAGATTGACTTTGATTGTGGAAAGTGGGTTTTTGATTTCGTGGGCGATAACACCAAGCAAACGCCCCAACTCTTCGGCCTCGCTCGAAGCCGGGGAGTTTGATGAGTTCGACTGAGATATATCCGGTGCGTCTTTCATGGAGCGTTGATTTTAACCGTATTTTTGGTGCAATTCAAGCAAACGTTAGCCACAGATTACACAGATTTCACTGAATAGCCGCAATAAGGCACAAGAGGCACAAAGTTTTTTAGACGCAGATTAACGCTGATTTACGCTGTTTTTTAGACACGGATTTACACAGATTAACACTGCTTCTAATTGCCACAAAAAAGCACCCTCCTTCGCCAAGGGCTACGGAGGGCAGGCAAAAAGTTTTAGACGCAGATTAACGCCCGGCCTCGCTGAGGCCCGCTTCGCCCGCGAAGTGCTCACCTGCTGGGTTGGAGCGCAGCAGAATAGCGGTCAGATGCAGCACCTTGTTATCATGCCCTGATCTTTTCAATAGACTCTGCCATTAAATCCTTGTTACGTGGATTATCTTCCTGCCTGAGTGCACGCGTTAGACAAGAGATTGTGTTGTCCCTGTCAATAGACCCAATTTCACCAACTGCCCACGCAGATAGATGACGTACAAAGGGATCGTTGTGCGATAAGAAGCCAAGCACTCTATGCAAGTTACTTGGTTGATTTTCCCCTAAACGTACAAGAGAATAGAATGCGCCCACTTTGACAGAATCGTCGGGATCATAGGTCAGAGTACTCAAAACAGTGATGATTTCAGCAGTTCTCTGCTCCAGTTTTCCCAGAGCAATCGCCAAAAATCTCCTGACATCCAAGCTCTCGTCATTAGACAGTAGCAGTAGCTCTGGTATTGCAGTGATACCTCCAGAACCCAATTTGGCAATCTCACAGACAGCTTGACCACGGATATTTGTATCAGGAATTCGTAGTGCAGCGATATAGGCTTCAATAGTGTTGGTCACTGATGGGGCAATCTGTTGCATGGCATGTAAGCATGTAGCCTTAAGTTTGGCATCCTTTGTGGTCCCGAAAAGGCTTGCAAGAGACAAGAGAGATTTCTGTGCGCCTCTACCGACATGGCCGAGTGTCGCGGCAGAGTAACCTTTGACATCCGTCTCACTCGAATTCAGTGCACGAATGAGAACATCGGTCAAATAGGTATCAAAGTTCTGTGCATATTCTCTGTACTGCCAGATTGCTCCACTGGCAACTGTCGCCCAGTCGTTTGATTGAGTTTCGATTGTAGCATCCAAGGTTGCAGCAAGCACAGGCAAAGCATCTTCGGGATTGCATGAAAAACGAGAGAGGGCCTCTGCAGAAAAGATTCTAGACCACCCGTCACCGGTGAAAATGATGTTCCGAAGCGACTCTGCCCATCCACGATATGTTGGTCCCATTTTTCGGAGTTCTATCCATGCGTGTTCTCGTTCTTTCCACTCTGAAGAGCTACTCATCTGCCTGATTAATTCAGATACGTGTGGGTCAGTAGTTAAAAGGTCGATATCCTGAATCGCTCTTCGGGCTAAATTTGACGAGGTTTTTTGGAGCGCAAGCGTGCGAGCCTTTACAATCGCACCAATATGCTCTTTGTTGTTATTATCAGGCATATTTTATCTTTTAAGCCTTGCCAGTTCGTTTCGGGCATCTTGAATCTCATAGTCAATGGAAATCGACATTTCTGCAAGGATATCTCTGCCAGCCAAATCCGCATCATGCACTTTGGCCATCAACACATAGATATCAGAAGTCATTATCGTGGAGATTTCCGTCTCGATTTCCGATTTACGTCTTTTGACTTGTGCTATCGCACGGATGGTTCTTACCAGCTCAGCAGCGGCGCCTTCACCTGATATTGCCTCGGGGCTTTCCTGCCACCTATCAAGGATGTTCTGCATCTTAGCGACATCTTTTCGTGCGTAGGCTTCGTTTAACTCAGCCATCAACTTTGTGCGGAGATGACGAGACTTTTCATCTGTTGTCTTATCGGGATGAATGACAGAAGCAACCTTCCGATACAGTTTCTTGACATGCTCTGTTTTTTCAGGCATCGGTGAGTCTGCTTGGGGTTCGATCTCGGCGCCCTCGTATTCCTCAGCGGCCTTTCTCGCCTGCGTTCTAGTTCTTACAGCTTCTTGATTCAGCTCATTATCTTGGGGCGTTTGTCTGGCTTTTATCTCAGCGATCTGTGCCCGAAGTTCGTCAAGTTCAACGTACCTTTTACCAACCTCGAAATAGTAACGGCGATGAAACGCCACAACAGTAAGTTTGAGTTCCTCAAGATCGAGTTCTTTTACAGCCAGTAATTGAGATAACTTCTCTATCTCGGCCTTCTTCGTTGCGAGTTCATCTTCTTCGGGCGTATTCGTTTTGATTAAGTCATTTCTCATTTTTCTATAGGCCCAACAATGATTATACAGTTTTATACGCCTCTGGCGTACTGTATAAAACGGGAAAGCTTGTCCCCGCATGCCTCTGGCGGGGAACAGACTATTTCTGCCAGTATAAGAGATTCCCGTTACTTGTTCAATCGTCTGCTGGACGGCTAATGTTGACCGTCAAAGGTGCGTAACTCCTGCTTCTGTAGTTATTATTCTCGGGATTGTCGGTAAAAGCAAGGGGAAAGCGCGCTGCGCGAGAAATTAGAGAGTGGAGGAGGTGAACAGGCGAGAAACAATTTGAGATTTGAAGCTGGATCCCCTGCTGCAAAACCAAAGCAGCAACTTCTCGGGGGCAGGCGGGCAAACAAGGAAGTCCGCGCTACGATTATTTTTTCTGGTCTTTTTTGTCGGAGAGGCCGAGTTCCGCCATCGCTGCTTTGCGAGAGAGTTTGAACCTGCCCTGGTCATCGACAAGCAAAAGTTTGACGGGGATTATATCGCCGAGTTTGCATACAGCGTCAACGCTCTTGACGTAGCTATCGCTCAACTCGCTGACGTGGCAGAGGCCCTCGAGGCCGGGGATGAACTCGACAAACGCGCCGAAATCCTTGATAGAAACGACTTTGGCAGTGGGATAAATGGTGCCTACCTTGGGCGCCTGGGTCATCGCCTCAATCATTGCCTTTGCCTTGAGGTGGCCGTCGCCGCCTATGCAGCTAATAAAGACGGTGCCGTCGTCCTCGATTTCGATGGTGGTATCGGTCTGTTCCTGGAGTGCCTTGATGTTTTTGCCGCCCGGGCCGATGATTTTGCCGATAAATTCGGGGTCGATTTTAACGGTAACAAGTTTCGGCGCGTAAACGCTAAGCTCGGGTCTGTGCTTATCGATTGTCTTAGACATAGTTTCGAGTATTTTGAGCCGGGCGTTTTTCGCCTTTTCCATTGCCTCGACCATAATGTTATGCGGGAGGCCATCGGCTTTAATATCGAGCTGGACGGCAGTAACACCCTCGGTGGTTCCGGCGACTTTGAAATCCATATCGCCGTGGTGGTCTTCGTCGCCGAGGATATCGGTAAGCAAAACATATTTGCCATCGTCGGCGGTGACAAGGCCAACTGATATGCCGGCAACCGCCTTTTTAATCGGGACGCCGGCGTCCATCAGGGCGAGCGAGCCGCCGCAGACCGAGGCCATTGAGCTTGAGCCGTTTGATTCGGTAATATCGGAGATGATTCTTATCGTATAGGCGAATTCTTCTTCGGGAGGCCTGACCATTTCGAGTGCGCGTTCGGCGAGTGCGCCGTGGCCTATTTCGCGACGGCCCGGGCCTCGCATCGGCTTGACTTCGCCGACGGAAAACGGCGGGAAGTTATAATGCAGGGCAAAGCTCTGGGAATACTCGTCCTGGAGGCCGTCGATAATCTGGGCATCCTGAATTGTGCCCAGGGTGATACAGACAAGGGCCTGTGTTTCGCCGCGGGTGAAAAGGGCTGAGCCGTGGACGCGGGGCAAAAGGCCGACTTCGCAGGTGATGGGGCGGACATCGTCGTAGCCCCGGCCGTCGAGTCGTTTGCCTTTGAGGGCGAGGTCGCGGATGATTTCACCTTCAATCTTATCGAAAATCCGGCTGACCATTGTCTGTTCCTGATTTTCGGCAGAATCCGATTCCGACTTGCAGTATTGTTCGACGAGACGGTCAAACAATTCCTTGACAGCAACTCTTCGCTGCTGTTTGGCCGGTATGAGTTTGAGGCCGCGAAGCTCGTCGGCGATTTGTGAGCGTATTTTCGAGCAGAGTTCTTCGTCGATTTCGAATACATCGGGCGTTTCCTTTTTGACGCCGACTTTCTGCCGAAGCTCCTCGATTAGTTCGCAGACGATTTTTACGGTTTCGTGTCCTAATTTGACGGCCTCGGCGATAACGGCCTCGGGCAATTCTTTGGCGGCAACCTCAATCATATTGATGGCGTCTTTTCGCCCGCCGACTAAGACGTTCAAATCGCTCAGCTCCATCTGCTCATGGGTGGGATTGATAACAAGCTCGCCATTGACGCGTCCGACACGGCATGCGCCCGTGGGACCGTTGAAGGGAAGTTTGCTGATGGTCAGTGCCGCACTGGCTCCTATCATCGCCGGAACATCAGGGTCGTTTTCCTTGTCGGCGCTGAGGACCGAGGCGATAATCTGAACTTCGTCGAAATAGCCGTCGGGGAAGAGCGGCCGCAGAGGCCTGTCAATCATCCTTGAAGTGAGTGTTTCCTTGGAGGAAGGTCTTCCTTCGCGTTTGATGAAGCCGCCGGGGAATTTTCCGGCCGCGCTGTGTCTTTCACGATAGTCAACGGAGAGTGGGAAGAAATCGATATCTTCGGAGCGAGGCGGTGCGCCAACTGCGGCGACGAGGACGACTGTTTCGCCATAGCGGACGATAACAGCGCCATCGGCCTGCCTGGCGATTTTGCCGGTTTCGATGGATAAAGTTCTGCCCGCGATTTCTCTTTCGACTTTGATAAGATTAAACATAAGCTACCTCATAAAAAGCCAAGGCGCGGCGCGCAAAGACGGCGTGCGGCGATGGCAGGCGTTTTGAACTATTTCCGCAATCCGAGCCGGGAGATAATGTCGTGATAGCGTTTCGGGTCTTTTTTGCCGACGTACTTGAGCAGCGACGCCCTTGTTGCGACCATCTTGAGCAGGCCGCGCCGGGACGAATGGTCCTTGCGGTGGCTCTTCAGATGCGCGGTAAGCTCGTTGACTTTTTCGGTCAGCAGGGCAATCTGCACGTCAGGCGAACCGGTATCGCCCTGGTGGAGTTCGAAGTTATGAACGATATCTTTCTTTTTAGTTTTTGCCAGCATTTGTCAAATAAACCCTTTCTTTGAATTCCGGTTTGGCCTGCCGGGGTCGTGATTACAATCTGTCTTAAAGAGCCAAAAGTTGTAAAACCAGCATTTTAGCAGTTTTTGGGCAACCTGCAAGAGGCAACCGGCTAAAAAGTGGAATAAAGATGCGATTTACGTCAGGAGGCGTTTCCAGATAACCACGCGGGTTTACGATGGGAAGGATTACGTAATAAGGGTGCCGACGGCGACGGAGCCATACTGGGAGAAGTCGTCTGCTCCGTATGTCTTGACTGCGCCCTCTTCCATAAGGTCCCAGAGGTGGTAAACGTCGCTTTTGAGAAAGGCGTTAGCGACTTTTTCGTCGAACTGTGTGCCGAGCCGTTTTTCGATTTCGGCGACGGCTTTTTCGACGGTCATAACCTCCTGATAGACGCGTTCAGAGGTCATAGCGTCGAAGCTGTCAGCGAGGCCGACGATTTTCCCCATAAGGGAAATCTGGTCGCCCTTGAGGCCTGAGGGGTAACCTTTGCCGTCAACGCGTTCGTGGTGATAAAGGACGCCGGGGATGATGTCTCGCATCTGCTTGATGCCGCCGAGGATGTTTGCGCCGATTGAGGGATGCATTCTCAGTTTATTTTTCTCGCGCGCGGTGATGCGCCCGGTTTTGCAGAGCAATTTTTCATCTATGCCGATTTTGCCGATGTCGTGGAGGAGGCCGGCAAGATAAATTTTGTGGATTTGCTCCTGGTCGAGGTCTTCGTCTTCGGCAAGTTGTTCGGCAATCCACTTGGAGATGAAGGCGACTCTTTCGGAATGGCCCCGTGTGTAGCGGTCTTTGGCGTCGATGCTTCTGGTCAATGCCTTGAGGGAGCCGATGAATAATTCCTTGAGGTCGCTGAAGAGGCGGTTGTTCTCGACGAAGACGGCGCATTCGCTGGCGACGGAGGTGAAGAGCTTGGCGTCGGTGGAGTCGAAATCGGGTTTGTCCAAGCGGTTAACGGCAACGAGCATACCGATGACGCGGTTTGCGCCGCGTTGTCGCGGGCCTGCTTCCTGCGAAGTGTGATTCTTATTTCTGCCGGACAGAGGGACAACGATGACATTGCGAATGTTTTTGGGCCATTCGTGTCTGAAGGGCGCATCGACTTCGCTATCAAGAAGTACCTCTTTGCCCTTGTTCATTTCCTGCTGGAGCCGGCTGTAGAGAAGCGAGGTTGTGCGGTCGTCGATATCGATGACGCCTGCGCCGGCGATAAGGACAAAGCGGGACTTGTCATCAACGGTTTTTTCCTGGAGAATGGCGATACCTTCGACGCTGACGATTTCGGTCAAGCTGTCACAGGCCATCTGGAGAAAGTTTGCGTCGGGTTCGACGATTTCCATATTGGTGCTTATTTTGTAGAGCAGGACCAGCTCTTCGTAGGTCTGCGCCAGTTCGGAGCTGATCATATCCATCTGCTCCGTGGATTTTCGCTGGGAGATGAACTTTTCCGTAAACAGGCGGAGCAGTTCCGAAAAAATGTGCGCCTGCTGCTGGTTATTCATATCAGGGGTTCCGCCGAGATCTATGACCGCAGCGAAGCCGGTCTGTTTTTTAGTGGCCGTCAGAGGAACAAGAACGGCGGAAAGATACCTGCTGGCGGACGAAGGCGAGGAATCATCCTGGGGTTCCTCTTTTTTATTCGGAAGATTTTTGAGGCAATCGCGGACAATTTTGGCTAATCGCACGGGGTCGGTTTCGAAACCGCTCGTCTTGCAGAGCAGGAGAGGTCGGCCTTCGAAGTCGCAGACGGCGAAATTGGCGCCGAGCGCGGCCAGCCGAGCTCCAAAATCCTTCAGCTCACGCATTTCAGATGCTGTCAAACCTGCTGTTAATGTGTCGGGCATAAATTGCTCCGTGTATGGGATGGGGTCGGGCGAATACCAAACGCGGCAATCCCGGAACTGCCTCCCCCGTGCCAACCATCACGTTTGATTTACCAACTCCTTCTGGTAGAGGATGTCTTCTATGTTTCGCAGCAGTTCTTTGGGACTGAACGGCTTGGTGATGCACTGGGAGACATTCAGCCGCTGCTGGTTGACATCGTCTATCGCAAAATTTCTGGCAGTCAGTAAAATAAAGGGGATATTCCTGGTGGTTTCGTTTTCGCGGAGTTTTTCGAGAAGCTCCAGGCCGGTCATCACAGGCATCATATAATCAGCGATGATGATGTCCGGGTTTTCACGGCAGGCCAAGTCGTAGGCCTCCTGCCCGTTGCCGGCGGTTATCGGCTCATAGCCATTGTTGCGAAGTTTTATCGCGACGACGTGAACGATATGGACTTCGTCATCGACAACCAAAACTTTTCTCGGTGTCATTCTTTGGCCCTTTCCATGCCCTGCTCGACGTTTATTAGACAGTCAGCGATTAGTTTATCTGGAGATTCTTCGGCCTGTGCGGGAGGGTTCTTAACCTGCATAAATGTAAGGAAATTAGCCATAGGGCAAGGTTTGGCAGGCCCCTTTCGGGCAGGAAAGCCCTTCCTGTAAACTGGTAAGGCACAAAGACGGGAAAGTTATTCGGAGCAGACGACGATTTTGGGAACAGGCAAGGGCCGATAATAAACGCCGACGGCGTTTTTTATGAGACGATGCAGGCGCAACGCGAAAAGGCCAGGAACCGGACACGAAATAAAGGCAGGCCATAAAAAGAATGACTCGCTGAAGGAATGTAAATCAGCGAGTTCATCTTTTCCCGTCGCCCAAATGATATGGGTGGCGGGTTAACGAGTGTGATTATAAAGCCGCGTGCGCGGCGGAATCGTCGGCCTTGAAGTCGCCGGTGGCGATATTGATGACCCACCCGGCTTTACCGGAACCGGCGGTGCTTTGGCCATTTTCGAATCGGACGCTGCTGCTTCCGTTAAACGGGTTCTCCGGCATGGTCTGGATATAAGGCCCGCGATTATCGGCGCCCTTTATTGTGAGGGCCTGTTCGAAGCTGGCGTAGGTCTCAGTGGGCGGGAGCTGTTCGTCGTGCTGGATTTTGTAGAGTTCGAGCTGACAACGAACCGTTTGAAGGTCGGCCAGGAAGCGGGACTCTTCGACTCCTGTGCCGCGTGCGCTAAAATCAGGAGAAAGGATACCCGCGCCGACACTACAAATAGCTCCCACCAGAGAAACCTGAATCATTGCAAAACCGATTCTCGCTTTTGTCATTACAATTAAGCCGTGCGCATAAAACGGCTTCCCCCGTAATAAACCGGACTCGAACACAAAGTTTACCCGCCGTATTTGTGGCGGGCCGGTCAATTCCCCCTAATGCGGCCCCCCAGCCGGTCCCCTGATATAATGGCTGCATCCCCCTGTTTGACATTGATGTAGCCAGTGTCCACCTAAAGCATAGGTAATTTAATCGAAAGTGCCAAATTTATGACGGTACAATATGGGACTAAATACAATTATTTTTACGACAAGGGACGAAAATATCGCTTCGCCCAAATGAGCCAGCTTAGAAATGTATGTGGTCGGGAGCATTGGTAACGCGGATTGTTCTGGCGGTCGGGCCAAGATGAGACAATTCTATTTTGATATAGTTGATGCCTGCCAGGGCCTGCTCAATTTTGTCGGCCCATTCGATGAGGACAACTGAGCCGGGATGACAATAATCGTCGAAGCCGATTTGCTCGAATTCTTTGATTGAGCTGAGGCGGTAGGCGTCGATATGATAAACTTCGAGTCGCCCAGAATACTCATTTACAAGAACAAATGTCGGGCTGGTAACTTCGTTGGCTGCGTTTTCTGCGCCGAGACCCGCGACTATTCCCTTGATGAGGTGCGTTTTGCCGGCGCCCAATGGGCCGTAAAAGGCAATTACCTCCCCGCCTTTCAGTTGCGAGCCAATCTTCTGGCCGAACTTAACGGTCTCATTCGCCGAATTTGTAGTAACATCAATAGTCATCTTCAATAATCAATCATTTCAAATGGTCATAACCAGAGGGCTTTAAATCAGTAATTTTGCCATCGGGCATTTTTATCTGCATTTTGCCGGCGTCGGTAATCGTTCCGATTCTGGTAATTGGCACAGAATCATTCCACTGTTTCAACAACTTGCCGTAATTATCTTCGACCAGAGTAAAAAGCAATTCAAAATCCTCGCCATCATTGAGCGCCGCAAAAACGGCTCCTGACCCCTTTTTAACATCTGGCGAAATCGGTATTGAATTTGCGTCGAGAATCGCGCCGACGCCGCTTTGAGTACAGATACGATTGAGGTCGCTTGTAAGGCCATCGCTGATATCCATCATCGAATTGAGCTTGACTAATGACGTGATTTTGAGGGCCTCTTTTACGCGTGGCGTAAAATTCAGGTGTTTGCCAAGCAACGCCCCGCCGAGCGAGCCGGTAACACAGATTGCGTCGCCGACTTTTGCGCCGTTTCGTCGGACAGGTGGATTACCCGCGGGCCGAGACAGCATCGCGACGTTGATTACGAATTTACTCGCGTCCGCCCACTTGGTAATGTCACCACCAATTAGCGGACAGTTGAATTTATCAGAGGCATCGATAATTCCTGAGTGAAGCTCTTTAAGCTGGGCCTGGCCAAAACCAGCAGGCAAGCCGACACTGACCACGGCTGCAACCGGAATCGTCGCCATCGCTGCGCAATCGCTCAAACTTGCCGCCATTGCCTTATAACCGACCTGCTGAAGGGTTGCGGTTTTTAAGTCGAAGTGAACGCCATCGAGGAGCATATCGGTCGTGATAAGGACAGAGACGCCATCGGCCAGGCGAATTTCCGCCATATCGTCGCCGATACCGATGGGGAAATCGCATGCGGGCAGGTTTCGCTGCCGGGCAAACCAGCCGGTAATGATGTCTTCGCCGTTACTCATCGCTTGGCCAACTGTTTTTGCCAGAATGCGATTTGTTCTTTGGCCTGTTTTGGGCCTGCTGAGCCAATCGTAACGTATTTCGCAACAACATTGGCGGCGCCGAGCGATTTATAAACATCGGCCTTTATTTCCGGATAAAACTTTTTGAACTCAGCGACTGTCAGGTCAGCAAGGTTAGTACCCTGCTTTTCACAGTGCGCGACGAGAGAGCCGACGATGCCGTGGGCCTGGCGGAACGGGACACCCTTGCGGACCAGATACTCGGCGAGCGAGGTCGCGTCCAAAAAGCCGGCGTCAAGACCTGAAGCGATTCGCTTAGTATCAAAGGTCGTATGTGCAACGATGGCAGAGGCCATATCAAGGCACTGGCTTATCGTATCGGCGGCAGAAAATATATGAACCTTATCTTCCTGCATGTCGCGGTTGTAGCCGGTGGGCTGGGCCTTTAAGATGGTGAGCATACCCATCAGGGCGCCGTATGTCCGGCCGGATTTGCCCCGAACAAGCTCAAGGGCATCGGCGTTTCGCTTCTGCGGCATCATACTTGAAGAGGTGCAGAAACTATCGGCGATGTGAACGAAACTAAATTCGTTGGAGCAGAAGATTATCAGGTCCTCGCTCAATCGAGACAGGTGTGTCGATATAAGTGCGCAATCGAAGATAAATTCCGCGCAGAAGTCCCGGTCGCCAACGGCATCGATTGAGTTATAAGCCATATCAGAGAAACCAAGTTGTTTGGCGGTGGACTTTCTGTCCAAAGGCAGAGTCGAGCCGGCAATCGCGCCCGCACCGAGCGGCGAAATACTGACCAACTGCTGGCAATTGCCCAGGCGGATAAAATCCCGCTGGAGCTGCTCGACGAAATTCAGCAGATACGACGCGATTACAATGGGTTGCGCCCGCTGGAGATGGGTATATGCGGGCATCACGTCCTCAGCATATTTGGCTGCTTTCGCGGCAAGCGATTTTTGCAGGCCGGAGATTTTGGCCTGGATTGTATCAATCTCGTCACGCAGCCAAAGCCGCAAATCAGTGGCGACCTGGTCGTTTCTGCTGCGGCCTGTATGCAGCTTTTTGGCAGGCGCCCCGATTTTATTGACAAGGGCGTTTTCAATCGCCATATGAATGTCTTCGTATGTCTTGTCGAATTTGAATTTACCCTCGGCGATTTCCCGCTCGATTCGCGCCAGACCTCGTTTGATTTTAGCAAATTCGCTTTTGGTAATGAGTTTGCGTTGCGCCAGCATTTGCGCATGCGCTATCGAGCCGGCGATATCGTATTTGTAAAGCCGTTTGTCGATGCTCAGGGACTCAACGAAATCAACCATAAGTCGGTCAGGTGCGCCCGCGAGGCGGTGTTCCCAGCTTTTAAGTTTAGCCATAGTTTATCACTCCAAAAAGGGACTTCTGCGCAGATGATACGCCCCCCCGCCAGATGTGTCAACCCTTCGACTGGTTCGACAAGCTCACCACAGGCAAGCTCAGGGCAAACAAAGGGCTGGTCGCGGCAAATCGATTGTAGCATTTTGTTATGTTCGGTCAGCTACCTTAATGGCCAGTTGTATGGGCACAGGCACAGCCACTCATCGACGAAAAGCTTCAGGTCGTAAATGTTCACTATGCCGTTACCATCCAGGTCCGCAGGCAGATTACTGCCGGTTTCAAGCCAGTGATCGGCAAACCTTGTGAAGTCAGGGAAATCGACAAAACACAAAGGCCCGCCGGGCCAAAAACCGCCTAACAACTCGTAGTTTCCGCCCGCTGAATAATCCGCATCCGGCTGTCCGATGGTTCCTGTTAATTTATATTGCCCGCCGGTGCTCGTCCCTCCGCCGCCATCGATGGTGCTCCAGACAATCTGGTAATCGCTAAAACCGGCCGGCGGAAGAATAATCACAGTAACCAGGACGGACAGCAGGATTAATTTAATTTTCTTTGTATCCATTTTATTGTCCCTTTCAACACAGTCATTAAGGATGACTCTTATGATATACACAGACGACGTAACAGTCGTTTTCCCTGCAAGTAAGCGATGCGATATAACCATTTGCCGGCCTTGCAAGAATAAGGAGAAATCCCTGGTAATGGGGGAAAGTAATTGTGGCGGGATGGCCGAGCGACGCTTCTCCCTGAGATACGGTGCCACCATACCAGAGGGTATACTCGATTATAGCGCTAGTTGTTGCAAGAACCAGGGTGTGGTCGCAATCAGTATCACCGTCGGTCTTGACCGTCCAGCCCGCCGTGGTCATTGCCATAAGTGTGTCTTGGGTCGAACTTCCCTCATAGACCCAGGAACTGCCGACCAGAGAAGATGAGACAAAATCGGCGGCGTGCTTGTTGTCCACCGTATCAGCGTTGGCAGCCGTCGCTGTTTTCCCGAGGTACTTGTCGACCAGCTTAGTGCCGTTTTCATATATATTGCCGTCGTTATCCACAGATATGCCGCGAGTATGCAGAGCGTATGGTGTGGCAGTAACCTTTTGCCTGGGACCAAGGGTAGTATAAACGTTAAGGTCATTTTGGTCACCGGGGCGGACGCCGATATCGAGGAAGCGGTCATTGCCGTCGAAGACACTGTTGAAATCCAGCTCGACGGTAAAGTACCCATCAATAACATTAACTTCCGGCTTGTTAATGTCAGCTCCCAGCTTGTTACCGGCGTTGTTGGCATCGTAGAGTTTGAACTGGAAATCATACAAACCGTCAGCAGCTTTGTTGGCGTCAATCAGCCGGCCCTGATAGGTAAACGCCGTGCCTAATGGGTCTGCAAGGCCAACGGGGCCAAAGCAGAGAACAACCGCAAAGAGCGTTATAAGAATTTTAGAGATATCTGTGTATTTCATTTTTCTACCCTCTCAAAATCAGGTTATGTCTGACCAGCGAGCAACGCGCGCACCGGTATCAGTCGTTATTGATTAAACGAAATGGGGGCGCAGTTGGCGCATTTCCTATTAACTCCTCTTATTGGCTTAAAAAAGCCGCCGAATCAATATGCTATCGCGGATTGCCGAAAATGTCAAGCAAAATCGGCAAAACTGCGGGCTTTATATCAGGGCGAGAGAATGGTAAATTAGAGGACGATATGAAAAGCAGATGTCCAGTATGTCGCAAGGTTATGGATGAGACAACCCGGCAGAGCAGCCGGGAGGGCGGATTTTATCCTTTCTGCTGCAATCGATGCAGGATGATAGATTTGGGCAAATGGTTTGACGGGGATTACAGGATACCGGTGGAAGTGAGGCCGGAGGAGGCGGAGGACATCAGCGAAGAAACGGCAAAAAGAGAGAGCTCCTCGCCGGAGCGGGATAAAGCCGAAAACGATTGACAAGCTGGAGTAACCGGCCAATAATACAGCCGAAGATTGCAACATTGATTCGGGGCGTGTTGCAGGTCAATCGAAGCTGTTTGAAAGGAATCGAAATGAGCAGCGAAAACCAGGCGGGCAGGATTCTCGACAGCTTGCTGTTCCCCAAGATATTGCAGAGTTTCCGTATGGCAATACAGCCGAGCAAGCTGATAATCGCGTTCTGGATGATAGCGACGACAGGCCTTGTCGGCTGGGTTATGGATTTGCCGAAGACGGTGGTAACGACGCCGGGCACAAACGGGGCTGAGACGGAGCTTAATCTCTTCCTGACTGCGCCGGAACAGGTCGATTCATATATAGAAAGATACGCGGGAACAGAACATCCCAGGGGGGTCTTTTCGACGATGTGGGGTTTCGGGATTGCGAAATTCCACCACTCGCTTAGGGCGATTTTCGCATTTGACCCGTTCGGGGTTTTGAATAACGCCGAGGAGTGCCTGGGGGCGGTAAAGTGGGCAATCAAATATCATCCGTTTTACTGCTTGATTTTCGCGGCGATAAATTTATGCGTTGTTTCAATTGGGGGCGGCGCGATATGCCGGATAGCGGCGTTACAATTTGCCAGAGGTGAGAAGCCGGGGGTGACGGAATCGCTTCGATTCAGCATAAAGAGATTCACAAGCTTTTTAGGGACGCCCATAGTTCCTATGGTAATCGTGGCGATTGCGGGCGCCTGCGTAGTGATAATTGGTCTGATAAGCAATATACCTTTGGGGTTAGGAGAGCTGGCGGTTGGGGTTTTGATGCTGCCCGCGCTGGCGGCCGGGGCAATTATAGCGGCGGTTGTGTTAGGGGCGATTGGCGGTTTCAATTTGACGTTTCCTGCGGTGGCGTATGATGGTTCGGACAGTTTGGACGCGGTCAGCCGCTCTTTTAACTACGTTTATGCCAAACCCTGGCGACTGGGTTTTTACACCGCGATAGCGGTGATTTACGGGGCTATCTGTTATATTTTTATTCGATTCTTCGCGTTTCTGCTGCTGTGGTCAACATACAGGGGACTTTGTCTGGGGGCTATGACGCAAAGTGCATGCGGGCTACCTGATAAAATTGCCGCGATTTGGCCTGAGCCAAGTTTCTCCCGGCTGGTGGCATACTCATCCGCCGCAGGCAACTGGTCGGAGTCGGCGGCGGCGTTTCTGGTATATCTATCAGCTCTTGTAATCGTCGGGCTGGTGGCATCCTTCATAATCAGCTTTTACTTTTCATCGAACACCGTGATATACGCGATGATGCGAAACCAGGTTGACGACACACCGCTGGAGCAGATTTACACTGAGGCGGAGGAAACGAAAGGACAGCCCGCCGAGGTTGAACAGTAGCCGTCGCAATTCAAAGATGGTATGATGCTTCAAACACCACACCAACTGTCCGATAAATATGCGGGCAGAGTTTCTTGACAGCCATTTAAGCGGCCAATAGAATCACCTCCGCAGATTATGCCTGGGGCTTGGCCTGCCGATAGTAAGTTATGACCGAACCAAACTCAGATATACAGACAAAATACAAAGCCACAAATCCGGCGGTTTCTCGATCTGCGCCTAATATTCTGCTGCGGTTTCGCAGGCCTTTGATAGTGCTGGCACATCTTGTCGTGTTCGCGGTATCACTGTTACTGTCGTTTCTGGTGGCCTCGAGTATGCAAATCAGGACGGAGTGGCTCGTCGGGCAATATCCGACTCTGCTGGTATTCGTTCTTGTCATCAAGACGGTGATTTTCGGGCTGTTCAAGCAATATCGCGGCTGGTGGCGGTACGTCGGGATATCAGATTTGACGGGTATAGTCCGGGCGTCGCTTGTCAGCACAATGTTGATTTTCGGTCTGTGGGTGGCGGGGTTGTATGTCAATTCTGTGCGAAGAAGCATACCGAACGTATTCGACATCAACCAGGCCGTATTCGTGGTGGATATGTTCTGCACGGTGTTGCTGCTGGCGGGGCTGCGAATGGCAATCCGGCTGTACTACGAGGAATTCCGCACGGTCGAGTCAGGCAGATTAAAGCGTTTTTTGATTGTAGGAGCGGGCAACACAGGGGAGTCGCTTCTGCGAGAGATTCACCGAATGACCGTGGCGGAGTATGAGATGGTCGGCTTTATCGACGACGACCCCGCCAAACAGGGCATAAGGATACATGATATACCTGTATTGGGGACGGTGGAGCAGCTTGCGGAAATCTGTACGGAGAAAAATATCGAGGAGGTTGCAATCGCAATGCCCTCGGCGACGGTGCAACAGCGCAGGCGCGTGGTGCAGGTCTGCCAAGGGACAAAAGTCCGGTTCAGAACAGTGCCGTCGATGACGGATATCGCGTCGGGCAGATTCAGGGTCTCGCAGATACGCGACGTGGATATTAACGACCTGCTGGGAAGAGAGGCAATACAGCTCGACACGGATTCGATTGAGACGTTTATCAAGGGAAAGACGATACTGGTTACTGGCGCCGGTGGTTCTATCGGGTCGGAGATGTGTCGGCAGATATGCCATTTCGGACCGAAGCTGCTATTGCTTGTGGAGCAGGCGGAAAATCCGCTGTTTTATATCGAGCAGGAGCTTCGCGAAAAATTTCCTGATATCACAATGACGGCAGCAGTGTGCGACATCACCGACCAGAGTCGAGTGGAAGGTATTTTTGACAAATACAGGCCCGAAATCATCATACACGCGGCGGCACACAAACATGTGCCGTTGATGGAGGGCAACCCGGGAGAGGCGATTAAAAACAATGTCGTGGGCAGCAGGACGGTAGCGGACGCGGCGGACAAATTCGGCGCGGGCAGCTTCGTTATGATAAGCACCGACAAGGCGGTGAATCCGACCAGCATAATGGGTTCATCCAAACGGGTCGCCGAACTGTATGTGCAGGACCTCAACAGGACAAGCAAAACGCATTTTGTTACGGTGCGGTTCGGCAATGTGCTCGGCTCTGAGGGTTCGGTTGTCCCCATTTTCAAAAAACAGATAGCCCAGGGCGGGCCTTTGACGGTTACGCATCCGGAAATGAAACGCTACTTTATGACGATACCCGAGGCAAGCCAGCTTGTGCTTCAGGCAGCGTCGATGGGCAAAGGCGGCGAAATTTTTGTGCTTGATATGGGCGAGCCGGTGAAAATTGTCGATTTGGCGAGGGAATTGATTACGCTGAGCGGCTTTCGCCCCGGCGAAGATATCGAGATAACATTCACAGGATTGCGCCCCGGCGAAAAGTTATTTGAGGAACTGTCGATAAAAGGGGAGGATATGCAGGAGACAAGGCACCCGAAAATCGGTATATGGAAAAATATACCGATGGACCGGGGCCGGCTGCGGGCGAAAATAGCGGAACTCGTGGCTCTTGCGAAAATCGGGGAGCACGCCGCGATAGCCGCGAAAATCAAAGAGCTTGTTCCCGAATACATCGGCGGCAACGGCAGCAAGACAAGTTAATCCGCCATAGCCAATCACCTCAAAAAAGCAAAAGGGCCGGCGATAATCGTCGGCCCTTGTTTTTTACCAATGCGGATTCCAATTAGTTTTCAGATTTCGGCGGCCCGTTTTCGTTTTCCCTGGGGTGGGCTGAGGAGTAAACTTCCTTTATTTTGCCGGTTGTCAGATGCGTATATATCTGGGTCGTGGAAAGTGACTGATGGCCGAGCAACTCCTGAACACTGCGGAGGTCAGCGCCGCGGTTCAGCATATGGGTGGCAAAGCTGTGTCGCAGTGTATGCGGGCTGATGGCTGGGTCGAGGCCTGCCATTTTAAGGTATTTATCCATTTTTCGGCGGACGCTCCGGGTGCTGAGGCGTTTGCCATGCTTATTGACGAACAGGACTTTGCCGTCGAAATTGCCGTTAAGCTGGGCGCGTTTATTTCTGAACTCCATATAGTGCTGGACGATTTGCAGAACGGAGGAACTGATGGGGCAGATTCTTTCTTTTTTGCCCTTGCCCCTGATGTGAACGACTTCGCCAAGGAAGTCGACATCGTCGAGGTTTATTGCGACAACTTCGCTGACCCGCATACCTGTGCTGTAAAGAGTTTCCATAATGGCCCTGTCGCGGGCGCCGAGCCATGTGTCTGACGGAGGCGTTTCGAGGAGACGTTTTATCTGTTCATACTCGAGAAAACGCGGTAGCCGTTTTTCCTGCTTCGGCGTGCGGATGCCGACGACCGGGTTGGAGCTTACGCGGTTTCTTTTGACGAGGAACTTGTAGAAACTGCGAAGGGTCGCAAGCTTGCGTGCGATGGTGGCCTTGGAGTACTGCTTCTCGTTCAAGACGACGAGATAGCTTCTCACGGCGTTGACATCGACAGAAGCCAGGAGCCGGTCAACATCGACTTTTGGATGAGCCGCTACGGCCGTGGCTGTTTCGGAGTCGTGCGAACCGAGCCCGTCGTCATGGCCGTGTATTTCAGCCCCTGCGTCGCTGCGTCCGGTGAGAAACTCACTGAACTGCAGCAGGTCAACGCCATAGCACTTGGCCGTATGAGGACTGAAACGTTTTTCGAACTGGAGATAGTTTAGGAAATCCTGGATAATTAAGCTGTCTTCCATAATTTGCACCCGTCATTGCCAACAAAAAATTGCGAGCCACCGAGAAGGCCTCGCGGTTTAGGGTTTATTGTTTCACTTTTACCTTATCGCCGATGAGTTCGTCGGCCTGGCCGATAAGCGACTGCGTAAGCTTGAAGCTCAGGACGGCGGCGTCGAACCAGTCGAAGTCGGTGCGCCCGCTCCTTGCCTGCTCAACAAGGACGTCGAGCAATTTATCCTCGGAACCGCTTTCGTAACGGAAGATAAATTTCTGTTTGCCCTTTTTGAGAATGAGTTGTTTGTTTACTTTGTTCACAGTCACCAGACCCTTATTATGTTTTCCGCAACATACCGCCGGGGACGACGTCCCCCTTCACTTATCGGTCTTAATCCGGCCTACTTAAGAATTTTTTTTAACCAGAGGCGATAATATCGCCGTTGACGGAAACGCTACAGGAGTTTTATCGGCCAATAGGCCAGCGGTCTTTACAAATTGAGGATGAATGTTGTGAGATTTTGGAGGGATTTAACGGTCGAAATAGATTACGGGGCAAGCGGCTAATGCGCCTTGAAGAAGGTTTTACCCTGCTTGTTCTCGGACCAGACGACTCCTTGCTCCTTGAGGGCGTCAAGATAAACAAGGGCATTGCTGGCATCAAGGCCGAGGGCCGAGCAGATGTCGTTTAGGGAGCAAGGTCTCCGTTTCAGCATTGATAAGAGGGTTTGAGGGACATTGTGGGTGACTTTTTGGCAGCGGCTGGAGGCAAAATCGGCAATGACTTCGCAATTGGGGGCCAGTTGCCGGGCAATTGCCTGGAGCTTGTCGGGGGCGATTTTTTCGACGCCCTGCTCGGCGGTCGGACGGACGGCGGTATTGAGATGGACCTTATCCGGGCGAATTTTTTTTATTGCCGAGGCGATTTTGACAAGCTGGGGATTATCAGTATTGAAACGGTCGATACAGAATACCTCGAGCCAGATTTGGCCCGGGTATTCATTTTTCAAGGCACACAAACCATCAACCATGCGGTCGAAGGTAATCTCTCTGTGGGGGCGGTTTACCGTGTCGAAGGTCTGCTGGTCGCCGGCATCGAGTGAAGGGAGAATTACGTCGGCGGCCGCACAATCGGCCCGAACCTCGGGCAGATAAAAAAGTGTGCCATTGGTCAGGACTGCTATGGGGATGGAGGTGATTTTTTTGATACCATCGATTAGCCGGCCAAGGCCGCTGTGAAGAGTTGGTTCGCCCGAACCGCCAATGGTTATATAGTCGGCCTGCAATCCGGCGTCGAGCAGCCGTTTCAGTTCCGCCAGGACATCGCCGACGGGAACATATTCTTTTCGCTCGAGTGTTTTGCAGGTGGTTTTCCCGAGTTGGCAGTAGATGCAGTCGAGGGTGCAGGTTTTAAAGGGGATGACATCGACCCCCAAACTGAGTCCCAGCCGGCGAGAAGGCACCGGCCCATACAGGTATTGGTTTCTGTCAGACATTTTTCCGCCCGCCAATTATTTCGAAGATTTTTCTGCAGTCGGTAAGCAGGTCTTCAACCCATTCAATGGGCATAATAACAGCGGCGTCGGATTTTGCCTTTTGAGGGTTGGTGTGGACTTCGAGAAACAGACCATTTGCCCCGGCGGCAATAGCGGCTTTGGCAAGGATGGGGGCGAATTGACGCTGGCCGCCGCTGGCGTTGCCAAGGCCGCCCGGCTGTTGAGTGCTGTGGGTGGCGTCGAAGACAACGGGGCAGCCAAGGCCTTTCATAATGCTGATAGTGGTCATATCGTTGACTAAGCGGTTGTAGCCGAAGAATGTGCCTCGTTCGGTAAGAAGGATTTTGTCGTTGCCGCAGGAGTGAATCTTATCGACAACGTTTTTCATTTCGTCGGGGGAAAGGAACTGTCCTTTTTTGACGTTCACGGGTTTGCCTGTTTTGGCACAGGCGC
This sequence comes from Sedimentisphaerales bacterium, assembly GCA_049513025.1. Taxonomy (GTDB): domain Bacteria; phylum Planctomycetota; class Phycisphaerae; order Sedimentisphaerales; family Anaerobacaceae; genus Fen-1362. Next base: position 19,476 of record JBEKWM010000005.1, on the reverse strand, counting down.
AGAGCAGGTCGGTTTGTCTGCACAAAAAGGCGGGGACCTGGAGACAGTCAACGACACTGGCGACAATTTCGGCCTGCTCGGGCAGGTGAACATCGGTCATTACGGGCAATTTCGTCTGCTTCCGGACGACATCTAAAATGGCGAGTCCCTTTTCAATGCCCGGGCCGCGGTAACTGGATACACTGCTGCGGTTGGCCTTGTCGAAACTGGCTTTGTAAATAACGCCTATCCCGGTGCGCGAGGAAATATCCGCCAGACGATTGGCGATATCGAGACAGATTTGTTTTGTCTCGATTACGCAGGGGCCGGCGATAAGAAACATCGGGGCCTTAAGGCCTACTTCAATCGAACCGATTTTGAAACTTTTTGTTTTCATATCAGTCGCCTCATTATCAACATTATGCGGTCGGCTGTCAAATCCCTATTACCTCATTTCATAAGTTCCTCGACTATTCGCTGATTTCCCAAGTTTAAGCTTGACAATGTAGATAGGGAGGGTAGATTCTTAACAGGTTGAGTCAGGTGGACCTGCTTTTCGGGCTTACAGGAAAGAAGAGTGAGAGTGATGAGAAGAAGGAAAGAGAGCGTTAGTTTTGTAGTCATAGTCAAAATGAGTATCTCCATTTCATTTTCCACAACATCAGCCCTCACTGCTTAAAATCTATTTATTAACATTTTTGGAGGAGTTGAGATGAGAAAGTTAATTACAATTTGTTTAACTGTGGGTTTATTGGCGGCGGTTTTGAGTGTTACCGGAACGGCAAACGCCCTGTCAATAACCTTCGACGAGTTCCCGGTCGGAACAGTCATCAGCAACCAGTATGCGAGTGAAGGGGTTCTGTTCCTTCCGGGCGACGTAACACAGAGACTGCCGCAGATCAGTTGGAATGAGGCAATGCCGAACCAGCCGATTCTGCGCGCTACGGGCGAGCCGGAGTATTACGATTACCAGGGTGACTTCTGGATGCAGTTCACCACGCCCGTGACCAACGTCGAGTTCCTGTCGGGATACTGGAATACGCCTCAAACCGGGGTAATCAACGTGTATGATCCCGGCATGAATCTCCTGGCCAGCTTAACAAACAGGGGAACCGGAATAGAACTGATTAGTATATCGGGTCTGGGAAATATTGGGGAGATCTACTACAACTCCATCAGCGATGAATACGGCGCTGACATAGATAATTTGGTTTTTACCCCCGAGCCGGCAACGATTTGTCTGCTTGGCCTTGGTGGACTGGCTTTGCTGAAAAAACGCAGGGCATAAAAAGCTCGAAAAGACAACTTGTGTTACAAATCAAAGGGCTGCGTAAACAACACAGCCCTTTTTTAATTTTCTATGTCGGATTACCAGCCCCAAAAACCTCAATGATTAATCGAGAGATTTACGAAACGCTGTACTACTTCAGCGCCCTTAGAATTTGCGCCCTGATACCCGCCGGCTTGGCGCCTTCGGGAACCATCACGTGCACCGCTTTGGGAATAATTGATATGCTGACGGGCACTGCCGGGCCCGGGTCGCCGTCAACCTCGGTAGCCAGTTTGGGGTTTGGAGAATCAACGATGATATTTTTGCCCTGCCGATAGATGACGTCGCCGCAGCGAGGGTGCAACTGCAGGACGGTCATAGCGGAATGTTTGGCTAAATGCGTCCTATGGGCGCACTTGTAAACGCAAACATCGAGAAGCCCGTCGCTATAGTCGGCGCGTTCAAGGATGTTTAGGCCCATAGCGTACCTGGAGATGTTGCCGACAAAGACAAGGCCTCGCCCGTCAAAAATCCGTTCGCCATCGACCTCGACGGTAATCGGGTCAAAGCGGTATCGCCAGAAAGTTCGCCAGAGGGGCCAGAAGTAATCGAAGTAATTTATGTGTCCAGTGCGATTCTGGCTGACCTCGGCAACAACCTCGCCGTCAAAACCGAAGCCGGCTATCGAGGTGAAGCACCTGCCGTTGGCGTTGCCCAAATCAAGCGCCCGCGTAAAACCCGCTTTGAAGGTTCGTATTAACGTCGCGAGCTTTTTTTCAAGACCCAGCTCGTTGGCGAGGAGATTTTCGGTGCCGCCCGGGATGATAAGGAGTGGCTTATCGCTGCCTTCCAGGCCGTGTGCGACTTCCCTGATAGTGCCGTCGCCGCCCACAGCAACAACCATTGCGCAGTCGGCATCGCCGGCGGCATTTGTGGCCAGTTCGCAGGCGTGTTCGAGCGAGCGGGTAAGATTCATACGGACGTCGAAGCCCCTGCCGGTGAGGTACTGCTCGAATCGCCAGCCGGGAAGTTTCTCGCCGCTGCTGGCGCCGGATTTAGGATTGACTATGCAGGCGATATAACCGTCGTCTGGTTTAATTGCGCTCATAATAACCGCTAAAAGAAAACCTTACTGCTTTTCCTGCCGCGTCGCCGGAGTTGCTTGGCCATCAATGCAGCGTAACTTTCGGATATGTGCGGCAAATCCTCCAGTCCCAGTTTTTTCTGCACGTCGGCAATTTTCTTTTCGCTTGGGCCTTCTATTTCCACAAAAGTCCCCAGAAGAGGCAGTTCGTCCAGCGCGACCTCACAGCCGCCTAATCGCCAGACCTGGCGCCTCTTTTGATACACAAGGGTCTTTTTATATCCAATCGCAGCAAGAAACATCTCCGCAATATCGGCGTCGGATATCCCGAATTGAATTTCCTGCCTCTGTTTGAAGCGTCCTTTTCGCCGGGGACCTTTGAAGGTTATTACTCCGGGGTGCCGCGGCTGGCCCCGGTCCATAACTTGGCGGCGAATCCGCAGCGCACTGTCGGATTTTCTCAGCGATTTTTTAGCGTCGTCAAAGTAAATATCGGTATGAACGGCCCCTCGCAGAAATTTGGCATCACGGGCCTTTAACCGGCGAGCCACTTTTTTCAGCGAATCAACCTTCAATTTGGCTTCGATTTCGATATACATCTAAAATTTAGCCCCCCAATTTATTGGGGGGTTCTTCAAGTTCATCAAACAACTATATTCACTAACCGCGACTTGATGACGATTACTTTTTTCGGCTGTTTGCCGCCAAGAGCCGCGATGACCTTTTCGCTGGCGAGCGCCTTTTGCTTTATCTGCTCATCATCCGCCTGAACGGGGACAACTATTTTGTCTTTGATTTTGCCGTTGACCTGTATGGCTAATTCGATTTCGGCTTCCTTTACAAGCTCCGGGTCAAACCTGGGCCAAGATTCATAAGCAAGCGTTTTACTATGGCCCAGTTTTTGCCAAAGCTCCTCTGCGATATGCGGCGCAAATGGCGACAAGATAAGCACAAACTGCTCGACAACCGACTTCGGCAAAACGGGTTGCTTTATAAGATGATTGGTGAGAATCATCATCGAGCTAATCGCGGTATTAAAACCAAAGGTCTCGACGTCGCCGCCGACTTTTTGAATTGTCTGGTGAAGTAATCGCGTTGTCGCCTCATCAGCTTTCGCATTTTGAATGACGGCGTTAAGATTGCCTGTGTCTTCATTAATAATCAGTCGCCAGACACGCTGCAAAAACCGGTGCACACCCTCGACCCCCTGCATACTCCAGGGCTTTGCCGCCTCCAGCGGCCCCATAAACATCTCGTAAAGACGCATCGAATCCGCGCCGTATTCGGCGACAACCTTATCGGGATTGACAACGTTGCCCCGGGACTTGCTCATCTTCTGGCCGTCTTCACCGAGAATCATTCCCTGGTTGACCAATTTTTTGAATGGCTCTTTGGTGCTGACATATCCAATATCAAACAGAAATTTGTGCCAGAAACGCGAATACAGCAGGTGCAATACCGCGTGCTCTGCCCCGCCAATGTAAAGGTCAACGGGCATCCAGTATTTTTCCTTCGCACCATCGCAGCAGCGATTATTATTGTCCGGGTCGATATACCGCAAATAATACCAACAGCTCCCCGCCCACTGAGGCATCGTGTTTGTCTCGCGCATAGCCAGCCCGCCGCATTGCGGACAGGTCGTCTTGAGCCAGTCAGTCGCCTTGGCCAAAGGCGGTTCGCCGGTTTGTGGCGGGGTGTAGTCCTTAACTTCCGGCAACTTTAAAGGCAAAGCCGATTCAGGCAACGCTACTATGCCGCACTTGTCGCAATGCACAAGGGGTATGGGTTCGCCCCAGTATCGCTGCCTGCTGAAGAGCCAGTCGCGGAGTTTGTAATTGATTGCCTTTTTGCCAAGCCCTTTTTGCTCAAGCCAGTTTATGATTCTCTCTTTGAATTCGGGTGTCTTCAGTCCCGTGAACCGGCCGGAGTTTATCGCCGTGCCGTCACCTGCGAAGCATAACTTCCCTTCTTTTACAAGTTTTGTCTGCTCCGCGTCCGCCGGCTCAACAACCTGAATAATCGCAAGATTAAATTTCTTCGCGAATTCAAAATCGCGGTCATCGTGCGCGGGTACAGCCATAATCGCGCCCGTGCCGTAGCTGATAAGAACGTAATCACTTATCCAAATCGGAATTTTCGTCTCATTGACGGGGTTGATTGCGTATGCGCCGGTAAATTCACCTGTTTTTTCCTTCGCCAAGTCGGTGCGGTCGAGGTCGCTTTTGCGAGCCGCTTCCTCGCGGTATTTTTTCACCGCGTCCCTCTTGTCCTTCGTCGTAATTACATCAACAAGCGGATGCTCCGGCGAGAGCACCATATAAGTCGCGCCAAAAAGCGTATCGGGCCTGGTAGTGAAAACGCGGATATTATCATTGCGACCATCTATTTTGAAATCGACCTCCGCGCCGATGCTCCTGCCAATCCAGTTACGCTGCATTTCTTTTATCGACTCAGTCCAATCGACTTCTACGAGGTCTTCGAGCAATCGCTCCGCGTATTCCGTGATGCGCAATAACCACTGTCTCATCGGCTTACGAATTACCGGGTGTCCCCCTCGCTCGCTCACGCCCCCTACCACTTCTTCGTTGGCAAGCACTGCCCCCAAAGCAGGACACCAGTTGACAGGCATCTCCGCCTCGTAAGCCAATCGATGGTCATCTATATATTTTCGCTTTTCAGCATCGCTTAGGCCCGCCGGTATCGGTAGTTCCTTAATCGGCCTTGCTTTCTGCTGTTTTTCGTCGAACCAGCTATTGAAAAGGTTCAGGAATATCCACTGCGTCCATTTATAATAGTTCGGGTCGGTGGTATTGACCTCCCTGTCCCAGTCGTAACTGAAACCAAGCGACTTGATTTGCCGGCGAATACCATCGATGTTATTCTGCGTGGTCTCGGCAGGATGTGTTCCGGTTTGAATGGCATATTGTTCAGCAGGCAGCCCAAACGCGTCCCACCCCATCGGGTGCAAAACGTTGAAACCCTTCATCCTCTTATATCGGGACGATATGTCACTGGCGGTATAATTTTCTATATGCCCTGCGTGAATCCCCGCACCGCTCGGGTATGGGAACATATCCAGCACATAATACTTCGGCTTAGTATCGCAGTCGGCGGCCTTGAAGGTCTTGCTATCTTCCCAGTTCTGCTGCCATTTCTTCTCTATCACGCTAAAATCGTAAATGCCAATTTTTTCGTCCATTGTCTTCTTGTTACCTTCTCGAATGTGGGCAGCTATTATCGCTGCACCCGAAACACTTTTTCGACTTGTCCGCTAGTTGTAAGGCGGATTGACCTTCTTTGACCTGTGCTGAAAACACCGAAAACTGCTTTTTCAACTTCCCGCTGCCGCAGTGGGCGCACTTCCGCTCGCCTTTATTGCCTGCGTTTTCCAACAACTCGGTTATCTTCCCGCAGTCATCGCATTTATATTCGTAAATCGGCACTATTTTCCTCACTTCAACGGTTCTTTTTGCTCGTAAGGAGATTTATGTTATGATTATACAGGGTAAATATCAATACCAATCCCGCCTCAGGCGTAACGTGGAAATTTCGATATGAGACGCTGATTGACTAAAGCCGTATTGGTCGATGATATATGGAAACGATAACTGGATGACGGTCGTATATTAAGGATAAGAAGTTTATGAGATTTATGGCACCGATAGTAATGCTGGTTGGTTCAAATTTGTTTATGACATACGCCTGGTACGGGCATTTGAAAGACCTGAAGGGCAAGGCGGTTTTCATCGCCATCGTGGCAAGCTGGGCAGTCGCGTTTTTCGAGTATTGCCTCCAAGTCCCGGCCAATCGCATCGGCTTTCAATACTTCTCGCTGGCACAGTTGAAGGTCATACAGGAAATAATAACTATGACCATCTTCGCGGTATTTTGCGTCGTATATATGAAGCAATCGCTCAAGCTGGATTTCCTCTGGGCTGGGTTGTGTCTGCTCGCCGCCGCGTATTTTATGTTCAGGGGCTTCACATTGCCGAGCTAAAGGATAAATATGAAACCTGCTAAAATCAGAATCACAGTTTTGCTCCTGCTCGTAGTCGTACTTGTCGCTGCCGGCTACTTCGGGCAAGGATACCTCCTGCGGGAAATGACCATTCATCAACTGCTAAACGAAAATAAACAGCTCAAGGAGGCAATCACAAACCTGACTACCGAGGAGCAGATTGGATACGCAAAGGTAATCAAGCAGGAAACCAAAGACGGCAAGCTTGTTACTACCCTGCGATTCGTCGAGACGGCCAGAAGCGACAAACTCAAAAAAATCCTCGAAAAGGACTACACAATCGAAGGCGATATCGTTCACTTCGACGCCCTGATAGTGAAATTCGACAACAAAATGGTAATGGATGGCAAAGAGCGGGCAATGTACCTTTGGCGGAGGATTTACGGCGAAACTATGGCCCCGCAGAATGGCTTCGCGATTGAATCACCCGGTGCAGAGCCGGCCAGATACACGGATTTGCTGGCGCGCCTGCCCATCAAACAAAGAAAGATGTTCTGGTCTAATATCTGGGATTTGGCTAACGACGTAGAGAAACTAAAACAGGACGGCATCACGGCTATTTACGGTAACGCCGTGTATTCAAAGCTCAAAGAAGGCCTGATTTACGTCTTCAAAATCAGCCCAACGGGCCAGCTATATCCCGAAGTCGTCCCCGATATGTAACAAAACGTGAAAAAGGGGTCAGGCCCATTTTTAATTTGAATCTATGAATCAACCTGATTTTGATATTGCAATCATAGGCGGTGGGATTGTCGGGCTGGCGACGGCGTATAAAATCGCTCTCAATCATCCCCGCTTACGAATCGCCGTGCTGGAAAAAGAACCGACGCTTGCCGGCCATCAGACGGGACACAATTCCGGCGTCATTCACTCCGGCTTATATTACAAACCCGGTTCAGCCAAGGCCAGAACCTGCACCGACGGACGCAAACAGCTCGTCGCCTTCGCCGGACAATACGGCATCCCCCACGAAATCTGCGGCAAAATAATCGTCGCGACCAGCGAAAAAGAAATGCCAAACTTTGAACGCATCTTTAATAACGGAATCCAAAACGGGATTGAAGGCATCGCAAAAATCAACCCCGCCCAAATCAAACAAATCGAGCCGTATTGCGCAGGTATCGCGGGAATAAAAGTCCCCTGCACGGGCATAATCGATTTTGTCGCGGTAGTAAATAAGCTGGCGGAACTCATACAAAAGCAAAACGCGGAAAATAAGATATTTCTCTCCCGCAATGTCACCGGCTTCCAAAAAGATACGGACTGCACGCGAATACTAACGAATCAGGAAGCCGTTTCGAGCCGATTCGTCATCAATTGCGCAGGTCTGCAAAGCGACAGAATCGCCCGCCTCGACGGCGTAAATATCAAAATGCGAATCGTCCCTTTCCGCGGCGACTATTACGATTTGAAACCAGACGCACAGGGCAAGATAAAAAACCTCATTTACCCTGTCCCCGACCCCACATTCCCGTTTCTCGGTGTACATTTTACGAGAATGATCGCCGGCGGCGTCGAATGCGGCCCAAACGCGGTATTCTCATTCAAACGGGAGGGATACGGAAAATTAGATTTCAATTTACGGGATACTTGGGATTCGCTGACGTATTTGGGAACATTGAAGATGTTTATGAAAAACTGGCGATACGGCCTCGGCGAATACGTCAGGGCATTTTCAAAGAAACTTTTTGTCAAACAACTGCAACGGCTCGTCCCTTCAATTCAGGGCGACGATTTAACACCCGGCAACTCCGGCGTCCGCGCGCAAGCCGTCGGGGCGGATGGAAAGCCGATTGATGATTTTGTGATTGAGTCCCACGGTAACGCCATTCACGTTTTGAACGCCCCCTCCCCCGCCGCCACCGCCTCCCTCGCCATCGCAGACCACATCACATCCCTCGCTACTCAACACTTCAAACTATAAACCGCATAATTGTCCGTGTCAGTCCGTGTTCCAGTCGGCGTCAGTCCGTGTTATAATCCCTGCGATATGAGCAAATATGAGCAAAACAGCTTATTCGGCGAGGACAAAACCGACAAAGCCCCCGCGGGCCACGTTATCCGCGTGGCGTTTGAGTCGGGCGTCGATACCGAATTCGATTACCTTGTGCCCGACAAACTCTGGCCCATAGCCGTCGGCCAGCGAATCGAAGCCCCCTTCGGAAAAAACAATAAACTGGAAGTGGGCTTCTGCGCGGAAACTGATATTGGCCACAGAGAAGAAAAGTTTAAACTAAAACGAATTTCATCTATCATTGACAAAGAGCCGCTCGTTGACGCGGGCCTGATGGAACTTGCCCGCTGGATTAGCGATTATTATGTGTGCCCCCTCGGTATGGTGCTCGGTGCGATTGTCCCCGGAGCCGTCAAAAAAGGCGCAGGTGAAAAAAAACAAAAATACGTTTACTTAGCCGTCGCCCCGGAACAAATTGACAAAATCGCCAGCCAAATAAAAGGTAAAAAGCAAAAACTGATCGTTCAGCAATTACGAGACGCAAATGCCTTCGAATCGGAAACATCGATTGAACTGAACGATTTACTTAAAGCCGTCGGCTGCACCGATGTCCCCGTTAAAAACCTCGTCGAAAAACAGATTATCAAAATATCACAGCGGACGGTCTTAAAATCGCTGCCCGCTATGCCCAAAGGTATGCTCATTAAACGGGAAAAAGTAATCCTCAACGACGACCAGCAAAAAGCTCTCGCTAACATCATCAGCCGAATAAACGAAGATAGATTCGGCGTCACGCTTCTCTTCGGCGTCACAGACAGCGGCAAAACCGAGCTTTACATAAAAGCAATCGAAGAAACAATCAAAAAAGGCAAAACCGCAATCGTAATGCTCCCAGAAATCGCGCTGACCACGCAGACCATTCAGCGCTTCAGCGCAAGATTCGACCGAATCGCGGTTATGCACTCAGGCCTCACCGCCCCACAACGCAATACGCAATGGCACAAAATAAAATCGGGCGAAGCCGACGTCGTTATCGGCGCACGCTCTGCCGTCTTCGCCCCGCTAAGCAACCTCGGCCTCATCGTAGTCGATGAGGAACACGAATCAAGTTACAAACAGGACACAACCCCACGATACCACGGCAGAGACGTCGCAATCAAACGCGCCCAGCTCTGCAACGCCCATTGCATATTAGGCAGCGCAACCCCGTCATTGGAAACGCTGCAAAACTGCAAAACAAAAAGGGCGTTTTTTAATATGGTCCGCCTGCCCAAACGCGTGATGAACCTCCCCTTCCCGGAGATGCGACTGATTGATATGCGTGAATTCGCCTCACAACTGATGAGTGAGCCGTTGGAAAATCAATTGGCCGAAACGCTTGATAAAAACGAGCAGGCAATTTTACTTCTGAACAGGCGTGGCTACAGCAACTTCGTATTCTGCCCCTCCTGCAAACACATCCTCCGCTGCCGAAATTGCGACGTAACCCTCACCTTCCATAAAACCCCAGGCAGACAAATCGCGCCAATCCCCACAATCACGGGCCGTCACATGCACTCCGGCTGCGCAATCTGCCACTACTGCGGCTCACAAACTCTCGTCCCCGAAAAATGTCCCCTCTGCGGCAAAGGTATGGCAATGATTGGCCTCGGCTCTCAACGCCTCGAAGAGGACCTCGCCCGAAAATTCCCAAACGCCAAAATCGCCCGCGTCGATAGCGACTCAATGAAAGGCGCCGACTACTACCGCGTCCTGCGCGATTTCAGCGAGGGCAAAATCAACATCCTTGCAGGCACTCAAATTCTCGCCAAAGGCCTCCACTTCCCCAACGTCACCCTCGTCGGCATCATCAGCGCGGATACCTCGCTATACCTCCCCGACTTCCGCGCCAACGAACGAACGTTTCAATTGATTAGCCATGTCGCGGGCCGCGCTGGCCGCTCCGCCAAAAAAGGTATTGTCTTCATCCAGACATTTTTACCAAATCAGCCCGCGATTCAATTCGCCCTCAAAAACGATTTCGAGGGCTTTGTAAAAGAGGAACTAACGCACCGAAACGCCTGCAACCTGCCCCCCTTCTGGCGATTAGCCCTGATTACCCTTCGCGACAGGACACACGAAAAACTCGAACTGGCCGCCAAACTAATGCGTGAAAAAATAGACCGCATCGTAGCCGACCAGCAATTACAAATCAGGGTTCGCGGCCCCATACAGGCAATCATCAGCCGAATCCAGACCTTCCACCGTATGCAGATAATCCTTCAGGCCCCTCAGCCCGCCATTTTGCACCAGTTATTTACAACCCTCCGCAATTCCCCCCCTATTCGCCCCGCCGTTACAATAACAATCGACATCGATCCCGTTGACCTGTTATGACTTGCAGTCGGTTTCTTGTCGTGTTATACTCACGCTTTTAGTTGACCGGGGTGTAGCTCAGCTTGGCTAGAGCGCTTGGTTCGGGACCAAGAGGCCGCTGGTTCGAATCCAGTCACCCCGATTTTCCTCAATTTTTGGCCGTTCGGCGAGAATGTAGAATGGCTTTCTCTTTGTAATAGGAAGACTTACGTCACTAGTACGGTTCAAACTCAAGATTTTCAGCTACAGTTCGCCAAGTCTTATTCCCGTACTATAAAAAAACTCATCCGATGCTGAGTTTTTGGGAAAGCTGATCTTACAAGCAGCTTATTTTACCGAAATTGGTCGGCCTTCCTTTGGTTCCGCGATATAATTTATATGTCTGGAGCGTTTTGGTGAGCTTTTGAAGTCATACATGAGGGCGGCCTGATGGATGTGATGAATATTTTTACAGTACGCCCGCCAGGTCTTTGACTACGTTCATCGGCAATTTGTTTGCCCAGTTCTGAATACAACATTTTCTCAGGACATGAACCGTCAATTCCTTGCCGCTGTTCGCTCAATATACTCTTTGCACTTGCGAGCCCGGATTCCAAATATGAATTCAAGGGCCGAGCGAGCGATATTGTTTTTCGCGTCATTGTGCCGGCAAAGTAGAATAACCACAGAGCATGATTGCGAATATTTTACGAGTCTTTATTTGGGCCCGTTCTACGGTTTACCAAAGCCAGGACCGTAACGTCATCGTGCTGAGCCATGGTTTGTCGAAAATCCGCTACTGCATTTATAACTGAGTTCACAAGCTCTTGTGCCGAGTGGACTTTTGCTTCTGTAATTGCTTTTGCCAGGCGTTCCGTCTCAAAAAGATCACCATCCGGTGAGATCGCTTCTGTAATCCCGTCCGTAACGACCAGCAGAGCTGTCTCCGGCGGTATTTCATCTTCGCTCATCTCAAAATGGCGTTCCATAATCCCGAGTGGGGGATTAGTTGCCTTGCCCAATGGTTTTGGATTTTCTGAAGGCAGCATAATCAAAGGCAGAATATGGCCGGCGTTCACGTATGATAGTGTGTTTTTATTTGGATCAAACAAACCAACAAAGGCCGTAACGAACATATCATCACGAAGATTCTGACATAAATGCCGATTCACATATTCTACGACCGTCGATAGTTCCGTACAGAAATTCATTGTTGTTCTCAGGGCAGCCTGCATGTTTGACATTATCATTGCTGCCGGTAATCCTTTTCCTGATACATCGGCAACAGCAAATGCTATCTGTCCATTTTCCAACGTCCATACATCATAATAATCACCGCCAACCCACATCGTGGGCTTGTAATGGACTGCCAGGTCCACTCCGAATCCGCCTTCCGGCCACGTTGCAGTCAATTTGGACTGGATATCATGAGCAAGGGATAACTGCTGGTTCAGTTTCTGGCTTTCGGCCTTGGCTTGCATGGAAATCAGACTTTTTCTTGTTAAGACGACTTCTCTGGAAACAGCTCGAACAAAATCAAATGTATCGTCGGTTGTCTGATCGAGAGGCATGTCAAGGTACAGGCAATCAACGACTTCTGTGACATCGCTCAGTGGTGAGCAGATTACGACCCTTGGGCAGTGCTGGTCTGAAATTGTCAGTTTCAGAACCATATCCGCGTCCGAGGAATGAGTACTTTGGGCCATAACAGCATTTCCTGTTGTGCGAACTGCTTCCAGCGTCCGGCGAGACAAACACAGGTTTGTCATATCTTTGGTAGTTGCTTCACTCGGATTGCTGCCCAAACAGCACGCAAGAATCTCCGGGGATTTTGGCAACTCTTTCGTATTTTCAGGTAGTCTCAAAACTGCAGCAACCATCTTTGGGCCGCTCGCAAGGCATTTGCAGACTTCGGGATACAGATCAGAAGGACTCGTCAAGTCTGATAAGTGTTCATCAATATCATTCAGTTGTTTAAGATATGCACGAGATAGAATCTTGTCCGTCTTGACTTCGTCAGAAGCGATTTCTATCTTGAAGTCGTCTTTTATGATATGACTGTTTATCTGGATAGATTTGTCTCGCTCGATTTGTTGGGTTACTGAAGGTTCTATCGACAGCGTGAACGATCCGATAATCGCTTGCTCGCCGGGCAACAGGGCATATGCTTCAACACGTTTGCCGTCGATGAGGATTCCGTTATGGCTGCCGAGGTCTTCAATAATCCATCGTTCAAAGGGGTCTTGGAAGATTCTCGCATGCTTGCGTGACACATCGTCGCTTTCGAGCTTGATATCGCATTGACTACTCCGCCCTATGATTGTGCCCTTGGCATTGAGAGTGGCACGGCGGGATTTGCCATGATCGTAAATTTTCAATGTTACTTCAGCCATAATATCTCAACTATATCATTAGCATGTTGCTGTAATGTAATTTATGCTCGCTTGCCTTATTTCAACTCTTCCCAGAATTTCTGCTCCACCTCCTGGAACTTGTTGAAGCTAGCCTCCAGCTCCGCAATTATAGAACCAAGCTTGTCTTTGTCGATCGGTTGTTTATCGTCTGCTGTTGCAATCAACGCCTGCAAACGCACAACGCTGTTGTCCAGAGATTCGGCGCCTGCGGCAAAGGAACCCGCTGAATCAACCAGTGATTGTATCTTAAACTCGTTTTCTTTGGGTTTATAAAGCAGTTTCCAAGGCGCCCTTCTTACCTCCTGGCTTGTTATTTTGAGATTCGTGCTGACCTGTGTAATATTATTGAGGATTTTGTCGACACGCGCATCAGCGGTGATATCTTTCAAGTTCTGCAAAGCTGATTGTGCTGTATCCAGAGTCGATTCAGCTTTTGCAAGCATCTGGTTAACCTTGTCAGCTACTGAAGGAATGGCCTTTTCCAGTTCTGCTGTAACATTCTTCAGAGAAGAAACAACTGAATCATTATAATCTCGGTTGACCTCATACTTCACCAGCGACAGAAGGCTTTCCGGATCAGCTGCATCAAACTCATGTTTGATGGCTTCCATCATACTCTCCGCAAGTCTCAATTCCACTATCTGGCCATCTTTGATACTCTCACTTTTGGAGCCCAAATCCTCGATTAACAACGAGGGTTTGCCACCAAGAAGATTGCTCTGTGGTAATAATACACAGTCATATCGCAATTGATATTCTTGAGGTATCTTCATGGTGAAAAACACATACACGTCGTTTCCATCAGATACTGTCTTGTCGAGTTTCTTTATCCCTATCTTCGTTATACTTCCAATCTTGACGCCGCCCAAAAGCACAGGGCTGTTTTCGGCAAGGCCTTTGAGCCCGGAACGATAGGGCAGCCTAACCGTGATATTCTGCTGTGGCGTCCATATACTGCTCCAGTCTGCAAGCATAACAATGATATAAATCGTTAGTATCAGAACGATGAATGTTGTTATGCCAACGGCAACCTCATTACGTGCTTTTTTCGCCATATCTTTGTGCTATCACTCCCATTCATGAAATCAAAATTGTTCTCTATTTTCCACTTTTAAGTCTTAGCATAAGAAGATCATCTTCGTAATCACTTGAATTATTACGGTCTGTAATCGGGCCTACCGAGTCCCCTCGCAAAAACTGTCGTATTAGTTTGTCCTGTTGGTTTTTCAATTGAGCAACGTCAGTGTCACGCAAGGCCTCAAATTCCTGCCGCGAACCTATTTTTAGAATTTTCCCTTTATCAAGCATACACATTCGGTCGGCTATTCTAAAGGCCGAGTTCATCTCATGAGTTACCACCACACTCGTTACATGAAGTTTTCTGGTCAAATCAATAATCAACTGGTCAATCTGCGCGCTGGTTACCGGGTCCAGGCCGGCACTCGGCTCATCATAAAATAAAATCTGCGGGTCAAGAGCAATCGCACGCGCCAGACCGGCACGCTTCTTCATCCCTCCGCTAAGCTGGGCCGGCATCTTGTCGGCATGCTCACGCAGACGAACCAGTTCCAGCTTTATCTTCACCATGATTTCTATAGTCGATTTGTCAAGCTTCGTATGCTCCTCAAGAAGTAGAGCCACGTTTTCGCCCACAGTCAACGAGTTAAACAAGGCACCCGATTGAAACAAAATGCCAAAACGGTTTCGAACTTTATTGAGATCGTTTTCTGACAGCCCTGTCAAATCCTGTCCGAACAGCTTGATACTGCCCTCGTCGGGCTCGAGAGAACCGATTAAAAGCCGCAGCAGAGTGCTCTTGCCACAGCCGCTGCCGCCGATAATCACCATAATCTCGCCGCGATACACGTCCAGGTTGATATCGTTCAGTACCCGCTGTGTGCCGAAACTCTTCACCATGTGACGAACTTCGATAATAGATGAATTGTCACCTGTCGTCGGCATAGAAAATCAATCTTTCTTGAACCGCCCAATCACTTGCCTGGCAGACACTCCTGACAATCTAACTGAACAGCCCATAAGAGTAGAAAATCACAGTAAAAATAGCATCAGCGCCGATAATCGCCACGATACTATAAACTACAGTGCTCGTCGTTGCTCGACCCACACCATCACTTCCTTCCCATGGCTTGACGGATAGCCCAAGGAAACATGCAATTAGGCCAATGAGAAGACCGAAAGAACACGCCTTTATCAGCCCGGTAGCGAAGCCGGTGAGATTAACTGCCTCTCGTGTCAACCTGAAACAAATGTCGTAGTCGATACCAAGATTTACTGCCGTCAGCATACCGCTGCCGATCATAACTACATCACCGATTATCGTAAGCATTATCGTCATTATCACAGTTGCAAGAAGACGTGGCACAACCAGAAATCGCACCGGGTTCAGCGCAGAAGCCTGCAATGCCTCAATTTCTTCTGACGTGACCATCGTCCCCAATTCAGCTGCAATACTGGCGCCAGCAAAACCACAGAGAACTACTGCAGTCATCAAAGGCCCTAATTCGCGAAAGCTCGCTATAGCATTAATTGTGGCGATCTGTTCCGATTGGCCGAATTCATCCAGCTTGGAAAACATCTGTAACGGCAGAATCATCCCTATGGCCATCTGCACAATGATTACGATGGGTATCGCCCTTACTCCAACTCGTACCATTTGCCCAATCAAGGCATCTCGGCCAAAACGTTGGCCGGGAACAAACAATCCTGTGATTGTATTGGAGGCCGTTACACAAAGTAACAAGCACATCCCTCCCAAAGCTGAAAAAACCTTACGACCCGCGCTCAGAGTCAGCCGACCCAAAGCCGCTATCGTATGAGTCGCAACAGATATCCTTGCGGTTTTGTCAGATACAGGGTCAAGTTTTTCCATTTAAGATAAAGCCCCTTCTTCCGTGTCATATATTTGAAACACGGAATCCAATCTGGAAATTTCAAAAATATTCCGGACACTCCGACCCAAACCCACTAACTTTAGCTGGCCTCCATACCTTCGACTACACTTCAAAACCTCCACTAAGACGCCGAGCCCGCTTGAATCCATAAATTCGACCTGTTGCATGTTTATAACAAATAGCGGTGGCTCATTACGCAATAATTCCATGAATTTGTTCCTAAGTTTGGGGGAACATTTCATGTCTATTTCGCCCGCCAATACCAACACGATGGTCTGGTTCTCGTGCCTGATATCTTTTATGATTTCGCGTGTAGAGCTATCTTCTTCCCGCATAACTTAAAACTTTTTTGTCTGTTACAGAAACTAAGTTATATATTTCAACATTCGTAAGCACGTGCCGCGTTCATCGGCACGAGAATATTCAATTTCATCCATTACCGATTGAATGATATGGACGCCCAGCCCACCCGGTCTTATCTTATCCAAATCTCGCCCTTTCATGCTTTCTGGGTCGACGTGCCTGCCGAAATCACGAATCGTTATCTCTAAAGCTGGTTTGTTCTTACCACTGCCGTCAATTTTACTAAGCTTCACGATAATTGGCTTGTCACATGGCCCGCCATAACTGTGTCGGATCACATTAGTCAATGCTTCCACTACCGCCAATGTCACCGACTCGCTCTTGTCTTCCGCTATTCCAACAACCTTGGCCACTTGGCGAACAGCCATACGCACCGCGCCCAGATATTCAGGATCGGCACAGATGCAAAGCTCAATCTGCGTCTTTATTGAACTATCTTGTTTCTGTGTCTTAACGCTCATCTTCCGGCCACTCTTCTGTGTTCAGGAACTTCCGCCAGCGCTTAACCGATGCGGCTCGTTCGCCGGCAGAAGTCTTGTAATCGTAACCATTATCAGTGCCTGTAATCCTGCGAAGCCCCTCAATAGCATAGAATCGCACAGCAGCGTCCTCATCTTCTAAAGAATCGACTAATTGCGGCACCGCTGCCTTTATCTTATTTTCACCTGCCCATTTGATAGCCATAATCCTGATCGTTGGATTGGGGTTCCCAAGGTCCGCGAGTCCCACTTGGCGGTCGAAAGAATCCCCGCACCCGGCCAGCATTAGGCAGCACACCAACACAGACAATTTAATTTCTCTGAGATTAACCATAACCAGTTCATCTCAATCATACCATTCAATTAACCCCAAAGCCAGAACGCGTACTGTAAAAATATTCATCCCATAATTAGGCTACCATAAGGCCTTCCTCAATAGATGTGCTCTATTATGTCATTGCGGACCAGTCGTTTAAGCCGGTTGTCTGGCCAGTCCAGTATACCGACAATGTTATAAGCTATCTTAAATATGCACTCGTTCATCTTGTCAAAAACGTCAGTAAAACGTCAGTCCGTAGTGACAAACAGTCCTAAGCACCACTGTATCACCACTGACACATTCGTTTTTTATCTGAAAATACGGTTTGATATAAGTGCAGACGGGGCAAATGCTTGCATTTTGGGGCATTTCGGGCTTGGGAAGCCGACATTCTACCACTGAATTACGCCCGCATATATTTATAAACTCAATAGTAACAATGATTTGCTGAAATTGTCAATATATTTATTTTGCCTTGAAATGGCCGAAAAGGTCAGTTTGAGGTCAGTCATAGGCAATTCATCATCAAATTTAACTGCGGCTTTAAGATGCTCTTTGTCAACTTTGCTATAAAAAAGATTGGTTGTTTTTATGTCGTAATACACCGCCAATTCTGTAAGCAGCATTTGCGCAGTGTATGAACGGGCAGATTCTTTCCTTCCGTTTCAATCCCCGCCTGCCTTACCTGCCGGTGAAAATCCGGATTGAATGAGACATTAAGGATTTGGTTGAGAAGACACCTTGATTTTTTTGCAAACTCACTCATCAACCTGATAATACTTAGTTTTCAGATTGTTTGGATTGTCCTGCATTGCAAGGGCCGAAACGATTCTCAAATATGATCTTTGCAGGTCGCTTGAGGTTTCATACCTGACGTTTATGTTATATGCGATCCTTATAAGCATTGTTTTTTGCCTTTAATAAAGAATATGGTACTCCTTGGTCTTCCCACAGCTTTTCAAATTCATGCTTGACAATTTTGATAAGCAGCAATAGTATATAGGCTCAGTGGCTTTTTAAGCCGACAAGAGGAGTCAACGAGAAAGTACCAACTGTGCCCTAATTCCTTTTAATCACTCATGGATGGCCTGCTATAGATATGTAAGGCGAGCTTATGAGCGACGTTACGCGTATCTTGGTTGCTATCGAAGGCGGCGATGTTCGTGCCGTAGATGAACTTTTTCCATTGGTTTATCAGGAGCTGCGTCAGCTTGCCGCCCAGAGATTGAGTAAAGAATTGCCCGGCCAGACGTTGCAGGCGACGGCATTGGTCCACGAGGCGTACCTTAGGCTAGTCGGCTCAGAGGATCAGGATTGGAGCAGTCGCCACCATTTCTTTGCTGCTGCGGCTGAGGCCATGCGTCGCATCCTTATTGAGAACGCTCGTCGAAAGAGGGCGTTGAAACATGGGGGAGGCCGCAAGCGAGTCGATTTCGACGAGGCAGTTCCAGCGAAGGATAATGATACCTCTTCCGACGACCTCATTGCGCTGGACGAAGCTCTTGAGAAGCTCTCAAAAAAGGACAAGGTTAAGGCCGATTTAGTCAAACTTCGCTATTTTGCCGGATTAAGCGGTGAACAAGCGGCTGAAGCATTAGGGCTCTCACCCTCTACGGTTGACCGCTATTGGGCTTATGCTTGTTCTTGGCTGCGATTAGAGACAGCAGAAGCGACTAGGCCGAAGAACGTTTTTTGAGAATTTTTCATTTTTGTGGTGCTTCTTGTCTTTTTTTCTCGCATTGTATAGTAGTGGAACACATATATTAGGAGCTATCTTAATGTGTGCCAAGAATGGAAAAAACGAGGAGTCGATTTTCAATGAAGCAATCGGGATAAAATCCTCTGCTGAGCGGGCGGCATTTATCAAATCAGCTTGCGGAGATGATGCTGCTCTACTGGCTCGTGTAGAGGCATTACTCAAAGTTCACTTTGAGGACAAAAGCTTTCTTAGGTCTCCCCCAGCCGGTATAGACAGCACGCTTGATGCTCCGCCACTGACCGAAGGCCCAGGTATGAAGATAGGCCGGTACAAGCTGCTCCAGTTGATAGGCGAAGGCGGTTTCGGGGTCGTCTATATGGCCGAGCAGGAAGAGCCGATTCGCCGCAAAGTCGCATTGAAGATTATCAAGCTTGGTATGGATACCAAACAGGTTATCGCCCGCTTTGAAGCTGAACGTCAGGCCCTGGCTCTTATGGACCATCCCAACATTGCCAGGGTGTTCGATGCCGGTGCGACGGATACTGGCCGGCCCTACTTTGTGATGGAGCTGGTAAAAGGTATTCCTATTACCGAATATTGCGATAAAAACAATCTCGACACACAGAATCGACTGGAACTGTTTATCGATGT